>NZ_JAYMYY010000001.1:0-1845016 GCF_039889165.1 Pseudocitrobacter cyperus
TAGAAACTGAAGCTGACGGCTACCACGAATCCGGCAAAGTTCGCTAATGCCTGGTTTGTGGATAGCCCATACACGCAAACACCAAACACAACCCAGTGAATGAGCGTGTTTAAAACGCCAATCGATGTGTACTTAGCAAAAAGTTTTAACATTAGAAAAATCAGTCAATTCTGAGAAGGCAGAAGTTTAGCACCAACAGACAACTTGATCGACTATCAGAATAAGATATGCTGTATGTGTATACAGTGTTTATTTTTAGGTGATTGCATGCCGCGTCGTTCAGATTACGAAATCGCTTTTAGGGCCTCTATTGTGCATGAAAGGTCAGGCCTCAGGATTGTGAAAACTGATGATTTTGTTCAGGAACTATAAAGGTCAATTGGGACTTTACCCTGGAAGAGGCGAATCAATTTATAGCCAGATACACAACCTGCTTCAAAGACATCGCTCCCGATCATGGATAGAACAAGACATGGTTCATGTACAACCCGAACGGAGAACTTTGATATGGCATTGCATCCCCAGCCAAGGACTATGTAGAGCGCGGCATCTCATTAGATGCTGAGCTGATCAGCCACCCATCGGCAACTTACTATGCCAGGTCTGACATAGCTATTTTACGGGCTGGCATTAAGCAAGGCGCGCTGCTTGTCGTGGACTCCGCAGTAAACCCCTGTGATGGTTCGCTCGTTCTCTGTTCTATCGATGGGCAGTTTGTCTTGAGATATTACCGCGTGTTACCAGACTTGCATTTGGAGAATGTGGAGACAGGCCGGAAAGAGAGGGCGCGCGGGCTCGATGACGGAAGTGCGGTTGATGTTTTCGGCGTGGTGACATACATCATTAACGATGCGCGAACCGGAGAATTCGACGACAACCCGGTAATTTAATCAGACGGGCTCGATTAACTCCGGGCCCTGATTCTTCACATTTCCAACGGCGCGCGACACTGCGTGCCAGATAAATGCATCTGCTGGCACCGAACCGTCGAAAACAATCTCCTCTGCTTCTTTCCCGCCTACATCCTGCCGCATCCATTCGCGTGCTGCCTCCGGTGACAGGACCAGTGGCCTGCGGTCGTGAATATCGACCAGTCCTTTATCGGCAGCCGCCGTGACTATCAGAAAGCCTTCCGCTTCATCTCCACGTTCGAAGGGAGTGCTGCCTATCGCCGCCATGAATATCGGCTTACCGTCCTGTGGATGAAGTACGGCTGGTTCTTGTCGGCTTCTCTCTTCCATTCGAACCAGCCATCAGCGAAGAACCGGCCAATGGGTTCCGGGTCGAACGGGATGTCGCGCTCGGCTTCTTCGGCGATTAACGCCTGGTAATCTTCACGGGTCATTGACTGAGAGAAACGTCCGCACATGGATACCTCCAGTAGTCGAACTGAAAGTATAGAAGAGGATGAGTGCTGAAAGAGAATGGGGCATGGATGGGGCAAAAATGGAGGGTGATTCTTGGGGGAACTTGGGAGTGGAGTGTTTTTAACGACGCCAACCAACTGTTATGTAATGCGCTCTTGGACGATCTTTGTCGTTTATTAAAAATACATGCTCATGTGATGAGCATGCAGGTGTAATTGATGGGTGAGGGGACAAAACGACGCTACTTCTGAATCAAATAGCGAATCGTTGGCCCATCCTGCTGGATATCCAGCACGGTATAGCCGTAGTTGCGGGCATCCAGCGGAATATTGTTAATTGACTGCGGACAGTCGCTGACCACTTCAAGAATTTCCCCTTTCTTTAGTTGCGGCATTGCCTCAAGCGTTGCTACGGCGGGATAAGGGCAGGGTTCGCCAACCATGTCCAGACGATAATCAGGTACTATCTCTTTCATGCTGTCTCCTTCGCTGTGACTGCGGCCTGCTGATTTTTGCGTTTAAAGAAGTGTTTTTCCCAGCCGATGACCAGCATCAGCGCGGCGAACAGCAGAATATAGGTCATTAGCAACCCGCCGGTGGGGCCGAAGGTATTGAGCAGATTCACTTTGTCCCAGCTTGTTGCCAGCGCCGGGGAGAGGTCATCCCAGTAGTAGGCCAGAATCGTTGAGCCAATGACGTTACCGATCCCTACCCACCAGAAGTGTACCTGGCCTTCGACGGCACGGTACATCCAGCCAGTTTCACAGCCGCCCGCCAGCACGATGCCAAAGCCAAATAACAGCCCGCCAATGACGGCATTTGGGCCAGCCCACATGATTTTTGCTTCCGCCCCTAACTGAACGTAGCCGAAAATACCGATGGCGCTCGCTGCCATTCCGAAGATGATCGCTTTCGCCATATGGGTGCGCCCTGTGATCCACATGTCGCGGAATGCCGAGGTAAAGCAGATTTGCGCACGTTCAATCAACAGGCCAAAGCCGACGCCGAACAGCATCGCCAGGCCCAGCTTTGGCTTGTCAATGGCGGTAAACAGCGCCCAGCCGACAATGCCGACAAACACTAACACGCCCAGGCGGAAGCGGCGACGCGCCTGATCGGGTTTTTGCGTCAGAGGTGAGGCGGTCGAGACTTTCTGCATTTTTACCGGAATGCGGAACAACGGCAGCAAGGTAAAGCGCGCGCCAAACCAGGAGCCGATTGCGGTTGCGACGGCAAAGAACCATGCGTGCAGGGAGAACTGTGGGATCCCGGTAAAGAATGCTGCCAGATTACAGCCCATCGCCAGACGCGCGCCGAAACCGGCAATCGCACCGCCGATAATCGCCTGCAGAATGCGCACACGGCTGCGGGGCATCCGTAGTTTGACGTTGTTAGCCCATAGTGCCGCCGCAAAGCAGCCGCCAAACATGCCGATGATCATCATGCCGTCGATACGGGTCAGCGGGGTTCCTTCAAGGTGGATGAGTTTGTAATATCCCCACTCTTCGCTATGAACGCCGGCCAGTTGTAACAGTTGCCCGCCCCAGCGGGTAAATTCCCCGGTTACAGCCCAGAAGGTGCCAGTAATGCCGAAATAGTAGGTGGAGAGAATACCGGCTGCGATAACGGCCGGGGCAGGGGCCCAGAATTTAATCAGGTACGCCTGTTTGAAGTGTTGCCAGGTCATGGTGCTAGCCTCTGAACTCAGAAGGATCGAAAGAGCGGAGATTCTACGCTGCAACATTCATATGGCGAATGCTTTTTGCGTAAAACCTAGTTCAGATCAATTTCAGAGATGGGGCGTGAAAGGGTGGCGGGCTTAAGGCTATAATGTCACAATATTTTTTTCTCCGTGTGCAGGATGAATAATGAAGAAATTAGCAATGGTAGCCGCACTGTTGACGCTGGCAGGCTGTGTGCAGGTGGATAAATATAGTGAAGTGGTGAAAGCGCCTGCGCCGGAAGGCCTGGTCGGCTACTGGCAGAGCAAAGGGCCGCAGCGTTCTCTGGTCAGCCCGGAAGCTATCGCCAGCCTGATTGTGACGAAAGAGGGCGATACCCTTGATTGCCGTCAGTGGCAGCGTACTCTGGCTGTGCCGGGCAAACTGATGCTGCGTGGGGATTCTCTTTATAACGTTACTGAGAAACTCGATGTGTATGCCATTGACAGTGATAGCCGCAGCACGCTGGAGTATGACGGGATGACTTTACAGCGCGTCGATAGCCCAACGGTCGAGTGTATCGCTGTGCTGGAGAAGAAACCGTTAGCAACGGCACTGCCGACCGAGCTGACGCCGACGCAGCCGGAAGCGAAAACCAGCAGCGTCCCGGCGGATATCGTTCCCGTCCCCTGAGTACATTCCCGGCGGTTATCCCGCCGGGTTGCCTTTTACAGTACATCCTCCATAACCCAGACGCTAACGCTGCCACCGTTACAGGTGAAAACGGCGCACCCTTCGTCGTCCGTTTCGACACACTCTTCGCGATTATTAAGAAAATCTTTCCAGCGTTTGTTGCCGTAGTTTTCTCCCAGCGTGATCGTTTTTTCACCGTCGTCGCCGTTTGACAGCACAACCACGCAGCCAGGCGCATCATCGGTGCCGCTGCGACTGAAAGCGATGCAGTTAGGGTGATCAAACCACAGGGTTTGCACACCGTGGGCGAAGCGCTGGCGGGCGTCGATCAACTCATGCAACTGTTCAATGACCGGCATGTCGATGGTGTAGTTTTCGCCATCGCCGCCCGTATCTTCATAGTGCGCGCCGAAAAGGTCGGGATAGAAGACCGATGGTACGCCGTTTTCCCGGAGCAGGATCAGCGCATACGCCAGCGGTTTAAACCAGGCTTCCACCGGCGCTTCCAGTGCCTGAAGCGGCTGAGTATCGTGGTTGGCAACCAGCGTCACGGCGTGAAAGGGGTCGGCTTCAACCAGCGTGCCGGTGAAAATTTGGCTCATGTCGTAGTCGGCGCCCATACGGGAGGCCTCGTGGAAATGCATTTGCAGCGGCGCATCGAACAACATCGTCTGGCCATCAACCTGGTCGATGTACTGTTGCAGCTTGTCCACTTCGTGAGACCAGTATTCGGCAACAATAAACAGCGGTTTTGGCGCGACTTCCTGGACGTGCTCGATCCACTCTTTATAGAACCAGGCGGGAATATGTTTGACTGCATCAAGACGAAAACCGTCGCAGTGGGTTTGCTCCATCACCCAGCGCGCCCAGTATTTGATCTCTTCGGTGACCGCATGGTTGCGAAAGTCGATATTTTCGCCCATCAGATAGTCGAAGTTGCCCATCTCGTCATCGACCTGATCGTTCCAGCCTTCGCCGGTATAGTCGTTGACGATTTTAAAAATACCGTCCTCAGTGGGATCTTCAATATGGTCGATGCCGCTGAAGCATTTGTAATCCCAGATAAATTGTGAATATTTCCCTGCACGGGCGGGGAAGGTATAGCGCGTCCACGCTTCGCACTCGATGATCGTCTCATCAATTTGCGTGCGATCATCTTCATTCACCCTTTGTACGCGGATGCGCTCTTTTTCATCCGCGCCCATCTTATGGTTGACCACCACATCCAGCAGGACGGCGATATCGTGCTGTTTCAGGGCGTCAATTGCGGCCAGCAACTGGGCTTTATCGCCATATTTGGTGGCGACGGTGCCTTTTTGATCAAATTCGCCTAAATCAAACAGATCATAACTGTCATAACCGACAGAATAGCCGCCGGAAGCCCCTTTACTGGCGGGCGGCAGCCAGATCATATTGATGCCAATTTCATTCAGATTTGGCGCGAGCGCTTCGACTTCCGGCCATAACTCGCCGCCAGTGGGGTAATACCAGTGAAAGCATTGCAAGAGGGTGGGATTGCGCATACCTGTTCTCCGTGAAAGGCGATACAAGCACTATAAGTGGGAAATGCGCGCGGCGCGAGATTCAATCACTCGCGCCGCCGGGATTAATGGTTGCTGTCGTTACTGCTCTGCGGGGCCAGAACGTGTCCCCCCTGCTTGCCGTATACGGTCAGTACCGATTTTTGTACGGAAGATTGGCCGACCAGCCTGGCCAGTTCATCCATCCGCAACTGCAGTCGCCGCTTCACTTCGGCTTCGTTATCCAGTACGGCGCGCAGCAGGGGTTTGAGCTGATCCTGAATAGCGCTGGCGGGCGGATTCTGCTGAGTGAGCTCCGCGACCTGATGCACCGCACGCACATACTCCATCTCACTGGCGATCAGCTCCTCCCACAATCCTTCTGTCGCAAGTTGTCGCATCGTTTTGCTTTTTTCAACCAACTGCTGCCAGGCAATATACAAGTGCGGTGCGTGGTTCATTAGACGGCGTCCTGAATCAAGTTAGGCGTAAGTAAAGACTCCTTCCAGGCCTCGGCAATATTCCGCAGCAGACCTTCCACTTCCTCAACGGCGGCGACATCATTATGCAGATTAGCCTGCAACAGGCGTCGCACCATATAGCTATACAGCGCAACGAGATTTTGCGTGAGCTCGTCGCGGCTAGTCTCATCGAGCCCAACCTTCAGACCGTTTTCGATGATATTGATGGCCTTTGAGAGTGAGAGGCCTTTCCCTTCCTGCTGATTGTCCTGCATAAACAGGCGGGCGCGAACCAGCGCGCTTAGCGCGCCGTCAAACAGCATAGTGACCAGTTGCGACTGGCTGGCGCTCATTACCGCGCTCTCCACTCCGATTTGTGCGTAGGCCTGAGTGCCTTTTGCGCCGTACATGTCATCTCCTGGCTAATTATTTAGAGTTGCTGCTGGATGTATCGAACTGCTGCGTCAGATAGCTGCTGGTCGAGTTCAGGGAGTTCATCAGTACGTCCAGTTGCGTGAACTGGGCTTTGTAGCGCGCCATCATCGTATCGATGCGATCGCTGGCGGCATTGTACTGTTCTGTCAGGTTATTTAGCGTTTTGCTCACGCCATCTTTTGCGGCCTGGATAATCCCGGTAGTAGAGAGCCAACTGGTCAGGTTATTGCTGATGGTGGTCGTTACCCCGGTATTTTTACCGTCGCCGATGAACATCTCGCCGACGCCGGAGGCATCTTTTTTCAGCGCCGCCTGCAGTTTTTCGCTGGAGAGTTCCAGTTTGCCGGTGCTGGCGTCCGTGGTGATACCTATTTGCGAGAGCGTTTTATAAGTAGAACTGCTGTGAGTATTGCCGAGCAGGGTTTTCAACTGAGTTTGAATAGTACGCAGCGTTGAGTCGCCGAGCAGCGCGCCATTGCTTGAATCCTGGCTGTCAGCACCCGCATCGACAGAGGTGTATTTCGTTAAGCTGCTGAACGTATCCTGTAGCGCGTTATAGGCATCGACCCAGGCTTTAATCGCGCTTTCCGCTTTAGACGTATCTTTAGTGATGGTCAGCGTCTGGTTGCCGGTGGTGACGTCATTGAGGTTGAGCGTAATATCCTCCAGCGCATCGCTGATGGTATTGCTGCTGTTCTCAATTGCCACGTTGTTCACCGTTAGCTTCGCATTCTGTGCGGTGACGCTCTCCTCCATGCCGTTGCTGCCGTCAGTGCCATCGTAACCCATGAAACTTTGCAGGGCGCTGTCGCCGCTGATACTCAGGGTCATTGCGTTGTCGCTGCCGGTATCATTCGAGGTAATTGACAGGCGATACTGGCCGTTGCCGACGTTAATAATACTGGCGCTAACGCCAGCCTTTGCGTTGTTGATCGCATCGCGAATGTCGGTCAGGGATGAATTTGCGGCGCTGATATCAATAGTGACCGGGTCTTTTCCGCCGCCCTGCTGAATAGTCAACACGCTGTCGCTGGTGGCGATAGCCGCTTTAGTGTCGCTTTGGCTACTTTTCGTCGTTAACGTCTGCGCTTGCGCCAGTTGGGTAATGCTTATGGTGTATTTCCCGGCAATCGCGCTACCGGTGGTGGTGGCGCTAAAGGCGGTGGAGCTGCTGGTAGTCGACGTGGCGGTGAACAGGTCAGCTTTATTCAGCGCGGTGTTGGCGGTCTGAAAGGTTTCCAGCGCGCTTTTCAGGGTGCCGTAGGCGCTCAGCTTTGCGGTATACGAACTCTGTTGACTTGAAATAGGCGTTAGCGTGGATTTTTGCGCGGCTTCAAGACTATCCAGTATGCCGCTCAGATCTAAACCCGACCCGACGCCCAGCGTTGAAATACTTGCCATTATGGATTCCTTAATCGTGTGACACGTAGAACGAATACCGGGGTTATCGGCGGGAATGGCACAAAGTTTACGATTAATTTTGCCGGGTTAATGGCCAGAATAGGGCGGTGTGAGGAGAGTATTTCAGCGACTAGAAAAAAAGTCTAAAGGTTGTGAGTGACCAGACGATAACAGGTTTGACGGCGACGAAGCCGAAGGGTGGAAGCCCAATACCTAAACCGTAGACTTGAAAACAGGAACCGATATCATGGCACAAGTCATTAATACCAACAGCCTCTCGCTGATCACTCAGAACAATATCAATAAAAACCAGTCCGCGCTCTCCAGCTCTATTGAGCGTCTGTCATCTGGCCTGCGTATCAACAGCGCGAAAGACGATGCAGCGGGTCAGGCGATCGCTAACCGCTTCACCTCTAATATTAAAGGCCTGACCCAGGCGGCGCGTAATGCTAACGACGGTATTTCTGTTGCTCAGACCACGGAAGGCGCACTGTCTGAAATCAACAACAACTTACAGCGTATTCGTGAGCTGACCGTTCAAGCCTCTACCGGCACCAACTCCGATTCTGACCTGTCTTCTATTCAGGATGAAATTAAATCTCGTCTGGATGAGATTGACCGCGTCTCCGGCCAGACCCAGTTCAACGGCGTGAACGTGCTGGCGAAAGATGGCTCAATGAAAATTCAGGTTGGCGCGAACGATGGCCAGACTATCACTATCGACCTGAAGAAAATTGACTCCGATACTCTGGGCTTGTCCGGTTTTAATGTAACCAAGACGCCGACCATTACCACCACGGCTGTTACAAGCGGCACCCCGACTTACGCGGATTCCGGCACCGCTATCCAGGCTGTTGATGTCTCTTCTCTGCTGGACGGCGCGGCGGCGGATGCCACCTCTACCGTTGACCTCAGCACCATCAAATTCGATGCGACCACCAATAAATACTACGGTACCGTATCCGCCTCTACTAACACGGCTAACGACGGCGATTATGAAATCACCGTTAACACGGATGGTACGGCCTCTATCGCGGGTGGTAAAGTCACTATCCCGGCAACGGCAACCGCTGCTGTAACCGAAGTTCAGGAAGATACTTCCGCCATTGATACCACGACTGCCGCTGCGGCACTGGCTGCTGCGGGTGTGACGGGCGCGGACAAAACCAACGTATCGCTGGTTAAACTGACCTCAACGGATTCCGCGGGTAATGCCACCGATGCGGGTTACGGCCTGAAAGCGGCGGATGGCAAAATCTATGCGACCGATTACGATGGCACCAACGCCGCAACCTTCACGGCAAAAACCGTAAGCTACACGTCGGCTGCTGGTACTGCAGCGAATGCGGCTGTTACCCTGGGCGGCGCTGATGGTAAATCTGAAGTTGTGACCATCGGTACTGGCGCTGACGCGAAAACTTACGCCAGTGCTGACCTCAATGGCGCAGACCTGAAAACGGGCAAGACCAGTTCAGGCGCTGAGCTGAAAGAGACCGCAACGGGCACGACCGCTGATCCGCTGAAAGCGCTGGATGCGGCCATTGCGCAGGTTGATAAATTCCGTTCTTCTCTGGGTGCGGTACAAAACCGTCTGGATTCCGCGGTCACTAACCTGAACAACACCACGACTAACCTGTCTGAAGCGCAGTCCCGTATTCAGGACGCCGACTATGCGACCGAAGTGTCCAACATGTCGAAAGCACAGATCATCCAGCAGGCTGGTAACTCCGTGCTGGCGAAAGCCAACCAGGTTCCGCAGCAGGTACTCTCTCTGCTGCAGGGCTAATCGCCTGAACCCTTACAACCCCGCTCCGGCGGGGTTTTTCACGTTTAACGCTCTCCGACAGCGCAAATAGCCCCACATTTCACCCACTATTCCCTCAATTAAAAATAATGCAGAAACGGATAATTATGCCGATAACTTAATTAATGCAGGGCTGTTTATCGTGGATTCACTCTATACCGCTGATGGTGTAATGGATAAACACTCGTTATGGCAACGTTACGTACCTCTGGTGCGCCATGAGGCACTGCGCCTTCAGGTGCGATTGCCGGCGAGTGTGGAACTTGACGATTTGCTCCAGGCGGGCGGCATAGGGCTGTTGAATGCTGTCGAACGCTATGATGCTCTGCAGGGCACGGCATTTACCACTTACGCAGTGCAACGCATTCGTGGGGCGATGCTGGACGAACTACGCAGCCGTGACTGGGCACCGCGTAGCGTTCGGCGTAACGCGCGTGAAGTTGCGCAGGCGATGGGGCAACTGGAACAGGAACTGGGCCGTAACGCGACCGAAACAGAAGTTGCGCATCGGTTGGGGATACCCGTCGAGGAGTACCGTCAGATGCTGCTCGATACCAATAACAGCCAGATATTCTCGTGGGATGAATGGCGAGAAGAGCATGGCGATGGTATTGAGCTGGTGACGGATGTGAATCAACAGGAGAATCCGCTACACCAATTGCTGGAGGGCAATCTTCGCCAGCGCGTGATGGAGGCCATTGAAGCTCTTCCGGAACGGGAACAATTGGTGCTGACGCTCTACTACCAGGAAGAGCTGAATCTCAAAGAGATTGGCGCGGTACTGGAAGTCGGGGAGTCACGAGTCAGTCAGTTGCATAGCCAGGCAATCAAACGTCTGCGCACGAAGCTGGGTAAGGTGTAGTTGGCGATTCGCCACGTAAATGTCGCATAAGAAATGACAACGTGGAGTTTAATAACCATGCAGCAGTTAAAAAGACGGCCATTAAGCCGCTACCTTAAAGACTTTAAACACAGCCAAACACAGTGTACGCATTGCCATAAACAGCTCGATCGTGTCACCCTGGTGCGTCAGGGTGAAATCGTCAATAAACTCGCCATTGCTCGCCTGGATATGCTGGTGGATGAAGAGATGTGGTTGCAGCAGCGTGGTGATTGGGCGGCACTTTGCCGTTTCTGCGGCGATCTGCATTGCAAAGCGCAGAGCGACTTTTTTGATATTATTGGATTTAAACAGTTCCTGTTTGAACAGACCGAGATGAGCCCCGGAACCGTGCGCGAGTATGTCGTGCGTCTGCGGCGTTTGGGCGAACATCTGGTAAAAAACAACATCTCCCGAAACCTGCTGCAAAATGGCGCGCCGGATGAAATCTTAATTCCGTGGCTGCCAGTGACCAGCACCAACAACTACCGTATTGCGCTACGAAAATATACGCAATTTGTTAAGCGCGCGGGCATGATGCCGGGTCAGAACCTCGCTTATCCCGAAACCTCTGATATATATTAAAACGGAATAGCTTATAACTGACGGATGTTTGTCTGTTCAGACAAACGTCCTACACTACAAAAAAAGCAATCTTTTCGGGGGCATAATGAAATTAGCACTTTTCGGTCGTCAGGCTTTGATGGGCGTGATGGCGGTAGCACTGATGGCGGGCGTAAGCGCCAAAACGTTCGCAGCGGAAAACCTGCTCAACCAAATTAAAGAGCGCGGTACGCTGCGTGTGGGTCTGGAAGGCACCTATCCACCGTTTAGCTTCCAGGGCGATGATGGCAAATTGACCGGTTTTGAAGTTGATTTTGCTAACGATCTGGCAAAACACCTCGGTGTGAAAGCGGATTTAAAACCGACTAAATGGGATGGCATGCTGGCGTCGCTGGATTCTAAACGTATCGATGTCGCGATTAACCAGGTCACTATCTCGCCTGAACGGCAGAAAAAATATGACTTCTCCACCCCGTATACCATCTCCGGTATTCAGGCGCTGGTGAAAAAAGGCAATGAAGGTTCCATTAAAACCCCGGCTGATCTGAAAGGTAAAAAAGTGGGCGTGGGTCTGGGCACCAACTACGAAGAGTGGTTGCGCCAGAATGTACAGGGCGTTGACGTTCGTACCTATGATGATGACCCGACTAAATTCCAGGATCTGCGCGTAGGCCGTGTCGACGCCATTCTGGTTGACCGTCTGGCGGCGCTGGATATGGTGAAGAAAACTAACGATACGCTTGCTGTAACTGGCGAAGCTTTCTCTCATCAGGAGTCAGGCGTTGCGCTGCGTAAAGGCAATGAAGACCTGCTGAAAGCGATTGATGGCGCTATCGAAGCCATGCAGAAAGACGGCACAATGAAAGCGCTGTCTGAAAAATGGTTCGGGGCTGACGTAACGAAGTAAGTTAAATTGCTTAAAAAAGGCGCTAACAGAGCGCCTTTTTTTATTTCGGCGTCAACTGGGTGCATAATCAAAAGAATTTAGTCAGGAGGTTCCATGTCTCTGCAAAACTTAACGCGCTTCCCGCGCCTCGAATTTATCGGCGCGCCTACGCCGCTGGAATATCTACCGCGCTTCTCGGATTACCTCGGGCGTGAAATCTTTATCAAACGTGATGACGTCACGCCGCTGGCAATGGGCGGCAATAAATTACGCAAACTGGAGTTCCTCGCTGCCGATGCATTGCGTGAAGGCGCGGATACGCTGATTACCGCAGGCGCGATCCAGTCCAACCATGTGCGCCAGACGGCTGCTGTGGCGGCAAAGCTCGGCCTGCACTGCGTGGCGCTGCTGGAAAACCCAATAGGCACCACCTCTGAAAACTATCTCAGCAACGGCAACCGCCTGCTGCTGGATCTGTTTAATACTCAGGTTGAAATGTGTGATGCGCTGACCGACCCCAATGCGCAACTGGCTGAACTGGCGACGCGTATTGAAGCACAGGGTTTTCGTCCGTATGTGATCCCTGTTGGCGGCTCTAATGCGCTGGGGGCGCTGGGGTACGTTGAAAGCGCGCTGGAAATTGCCCAGCAGTGTGAAGGTGCGGTGGAGATCTCTTCCGTTGTGGTCGCTTCCGGTAGCGCCGGAACGCACGCCGGGCTGGCGGTGGGGCTGGAACACGTTATGCCGGGCGCAGAGCTGATTGGCGTGACCGTTTCCCGTAGCGTCGCCGATCAAAAACCGAAAGTCGTTACCCTGCAACAGGCAGTAGCCGAAAGCCTTGAGGTGAGCGCCAATGCCGATATCCAGTTATGGGATGACTATTTTGCACCTGCCTATGGCATGCCGAATGAGGCTGGCATGGAGGCAGTAAAACTCCTCTCACGGCTGGAAGGTATTCTGCTGGATCCGGTGTATACCGGTAAAGCAATGGCCGGGCTTATCGACGGGATTACGCAGAAGCGCTTTAAGGATGAAGGGCCTGTTCTGTTCGTTCATACGGGTGGCGCGCCTGCGCTGTTCGCCTATCATCCGCATATCTAAAAAAGAACAACACTTATGCAAGAGAGTATACAACTGGTCGTTGATTCGCTGCCGTATCTGCTGAAGGGCGCAGTTTTCACGCTGCAACTGAGTATTGGCGGCATGTTTTTTGGCCTGGTTCTGGGGTTTCTGCTGGCGCTGATGCGCATGTCACAAATTTGGCCTGTCCGCTGGTTGGCGCGTTTTTATATTTCCATATTCCGTGGTACGCCGCTTATCGCGCAGCTCTTTATGATTTACTACGGTCTGCCGCAGTTCGGAATTGAGTTAGACCCGATTCCATCGGCGATGATTGGCCTGTCGCTCAACACGGCGGCGTATACTTCTGAAACGCTGCGCGCGGCGATATCTTCTATTGATAAGGGGCAGTGGGAAGCGGCTGCCAGTATCGGCATGACGCCGTGGCAGACGCTGCGTCGGGCTATTCTGCCGCAGGCGGCGCGAGTGGCGTTACCGCCGCTCTCCAACAGCTTTATCAGCCTGGTGAAAGATACTTCGCTTGCGGCCACCATTCAGGTGCCAGAGCTGTTCCGTCAGGCGCAGCTTATTACGTCTCGCACGCTGGAAGTCTTTACCATGTACCTCGCGGCCTCGTTGATCTACTGGGTGATGGCGACGGTGCTTTCCTCGCTGCAAAACTACTTTGAAAATCAGCTAAACCGCCAGGAGCGTGATCCCAAATGAGTGCCATCGATGTAAAAAACCTGGTGAAGAAGTTTCATGGTCAAACGGTGCTGCACGGCATTGATTTGCAGGTGAATGAAGGGGAAGTGGTGGCGATTATCGGGCCGAGCGGCTCGGGTAAAACCACGCTTCTGCGCAGCATTAACCTGCTGGAGCATCCGGAAGGCGGCACCATTCGGGTCGGTGATATCACCATTGATACCGGGAAATCGATTAACCAGCAAAAAGGCTTGATCCGTCGCCTGCGTCAGCATGTCGGTTTTGTTTTCCAGAGCTTTAATCTGTTTCCACACCGCACGGTGCTGGAAAATATCATTGAAGGCCCGGTGATCGTCAAAGGTGAAAACAGGGCTGAAGCGAGCGCGCGTGCGCGTGAGTTGCTGGCGAAGGTGGGATTAACGGGAAAAGAGAACAGCTATCCGCGTCGTTTATCCGGCGGTCAGCAGCAGCGCGTGGCTATCGCCCGTGCGCTGGCAATGCGCCCGGATGTGATCCTGTTTGATGAACCGACGTCGGCGCTTGACCCTGAGCTGGTGGGTGAGGTGCTGAATACCATTCGTCAACTGGCGCAGGAGAAGCGCACCATGGTGATTGTGACGCATGAGATGAGTTTTGCCCGCGACGTAGCGGACAGGGCCATCTTTATGGATCAGGGGCGTATTGTGGAGCAGGGCGAAGCGAAAGCGCTGTTTGCTAACCCGCAGCAGGCTCGCACCCGTCAATTCCTCGAAAAATTTCTGCTGCAATAACGTCCGATTCATTCATTTACCGCCCTTATCGCAAGGGCGGTTTTTCTCACTGCCATTTCTCTGTACCAACGCTCTTTCCCGCACACTAGCCTGAAAACCAGAGGCCAGCTAGTGGATAATTAAGATTATTTTGCGGTAATGTAATATTTTATACATATAAGCGATGTTTATGTGTTAGTTTTCTGTGTTGAAAATAATTATTCTCAATAAGAGGCTTTCTCGTTCGTTATGAGGGACAGTGACTTTTTCAACTGGCGGCGGGAAATGCTGCATCGCTTTCAATCCGCATCGACCAGTGACCAAATCTATACGCTTTTGCAGCAGCAAACCGAATGTCTTGAATATGATTTTTTCTCGCTGTGTGTGCGTCATCCCGTGCCGTTTACGCGTCCAAAAGTTTCGCTTTATACCACTTACCCCGATGACTGGATGTCACACTATAAAGCGGCAAATTACGTGGCAGTAGATCCGGTGCTGAAAACGGAGAATTTTCGTCTTGGACATCTGCGCTGGGATGATCGTTTATTTAGTGACGTTCAGGTGTTGTGGGATGCCGCTCGCGACCATGGTATCCGTACCGGTGCCACGCAATGTCTGATGCTTCCTAATCATGCTTATAGTTTCTTCTCAATCTCCCGAACACATGAGAACCACTCCTCACCCTATAGCGATGAAATTGAACTGCGTCTGCAAATGTTGCTGGAAATGAGTTCGTTGGCGCTATTACGTGTGGAAGATGAAATGGTTATGCCAAAGGCGATGAAGTTCAGCAAACGTGAACTGGAAATACTACAATGGACGGCGGAGGGAAAGACTTCGGCAGAGATATCGATGATTCTTTCAATTTCCGAGAATACGGTGAATTTTCATCAAAAGAATATGCAGAAGAAGTTTGATGCGCCCAATAAAACGCAGATTGCCTGCTATGCGGTGGCGATTGGTCTTATCTGACTCTTCCGAATGTTCTGCGTGACAGACAGCAAACCGACCGTAAGCAACGCCTACAGTCGGTTTTTTTATTACTGGCGATAAGCTTGTTTAATTTGCTTAACGGTGCTGGAAAATACAGCAGACTGGGCTTCATCTTCCAGGTTTGCAATTTGCTTTTCCATTTTTAGAATCACGCGACCAGCATCAGCCTGACCCATAGCCTGCAGCATCAGGGTCAGCATGGCTTTCAGACAGGATACCTCCTGGGCCAGGTGTTGATTATTCTCCGCGGTGGAAAAATCAGGTGTGCTCATTTATTGCCTCGTATGATTTCTGCGCGCATGCGCGATACTGATATAGTGAAGGGCGCGAAGTATACCACAAGCCGACAGAAAATATGGAGTGCTTGTTTTTTACTCGCCTAACAAACTTGTGTCGATATATTTAATCGGCCGGGCAGGTGATTTGCCCCCCAAATGTTTAAATCTGGTTCACCCCTCGTTAATTATTGTTACATATTATATTTCGTATTTATCATCTGCGACAAATTGTCCATTTACGGACGGAGTCTGGAAAAGTAGCCAGAAAGGCGCACTGCATCTCACTGTTTTTAAGACCTTTCCAGCTTATGTACATTCTGATTTCCAAAAACGGGATCAAAATCGACGCCCAGGCACTTTTAGACTTTTAAAATTGTTATAAAACCCGGTAGTATGGGGGGAATTAAGAGGCAGTAGCGTTATCCCTATTCTGGAGATTATTCCTTTGATCAACGTCCTTCTTGTTGATGACCACGAACTGGTGCGCGCAGGGATACGACGCATTCTCGAAGATATTAAGGGTATTAGAGTCACCGGCGAAGTTAACTGTGGTGAAGATGCCGTGAAGTGGTGTCGCGCTAATCCCGTCGATGTTGTACTGATGGATATGAACATGCCGGGTATCGGCGGGCTTGAGGCTACGCGTAAAATTGCCCGCTCCGCTGTTGATACGAAAGTGATCATGCTGACGGTTCATACCGAAAACCCGCTTCCCGCCAGGGTTATGCAGGCAGGTGCGGCAGGCTATTTAACCAAAGGGGCAGCACCGCAAGAGGTGGTGAATGCCATTCGTTCTGTATTCTCCGGTCAGCGCTATATTGCATCCGATATTGCGCAACAAATGGCCCTGAGCCAGATTGAGCCGGAAAAAACAGAATCGCCATTCGCCAGTTTGTCTGAACGCGAATTGCAGATTATGCTGATGATCACTAAAGGCCAAAAAGTCAACGAGATCTCAGAGCAGTTGAATCTGAGTCCGAAGACGGTGAACAGTTATCGCTACCGGATGTTCAGCAAGCTGAACATCCACGGCGATGTCGAACTGACTCACCTGGCAATTCGCCATGGTCTATGTAATGCGGAGTCGTTAGCAAGTCAGTGAGTGAAGTTTTTGATTCGAAAGCCTTCCTGAAAACGGTAACCAGCCAGCCCGGCGTCTATCGTATGTATGATGTCGGCGGTACCGTTATTTATGTCGGTAAAGCCAAAGATCTTAAAAAACGCCTCTCCAGCTATTTTCGTCGCCAGGTCTCTTCCCGTAAAACGGAAGCGCTGGTGGCGCAAATCGCGCAGATTGACGTGACCGTAACCCATACGGAAACCGAAGCGCTGCTGCTGGAGCACAACTACATCAAACTTTATCAGCCGCGTTACAACGTGCTGTTGCGTGATGATAAATCGTATCCCTTCATTTTCCTGAGCGGCGATACCCATCCGCGCCTGGCGATGCATCGCGGGGCGAAGCATGCGAAAGGTGAGTATTTTGGCCCATTCCCCAACGGTTATGCCGTGCGGGAAACGCTGGCGCTGCTGCAAAAAATCTTCCCAATCCGCCAGTGCGAGAACAGCGTGTATCGCAACCGTTCGCGCCCCTGTCTGCAATATCAGATTGGCCGTTGCCTCGGGCCGTGCGTGGCCGGGTTGGTGAGCGAAGAAGAGTATGCGCAGCAGGTCGACTATGTGCGGTTGTTCCTGGCCGGAAAAGATGACCAGGTGCTAACCCAGCTTATCGCGCGTATGGAAAAAGCCAGCCAGGCGCTGGAGTTTGAAGAAGCCGCGCGCATTCGCGATCAGATTCAGGCTGTCCGCCGCGTCACCGAAAAACAGTTCGTCTCCAATAATGGCGACGACCTTGATGTGATTGGCGTGTCGTTTGAAGCGGGAATGGCCTGTGTTTACGTGCTTTTCATCCGACAGGGCAAGGTTTTGGGAAGTCGCAGTTATTTCCCGAAAGTACCCGGTGGCACGGAGCTTGACGAAGTGGTGGAAACCTTTGTTGGCCAGTTCTACTTCCAGGGCAGCCAGATGCGTACTCTGCCCGGAGAGATCCTGCTCGACTTTGCCCTCAGTGATAAAACCCTGCTGGCCGATTCGCTGTCGGAGCTGGCAGGACGACGTATTCACGTAGAAACGAAACCCCGTGGCGATCGCGCACGTTATCTGAAACTGGCTCGCACCAATGCGGCCACGGCGTTAACAACAAAACTGTCGCAGCAATCGACGGTGCATCAGCGTCTGAAAGCGCTGGCCGCGCAGTTGGAACTGCCCGAAATTAAGCGTATGGAGTGTTTTGATATCAGCCATACCATGGGCGAACAAACCGTAGCCTCTTGCGTGGTGTTTGATGCCAACGGGCCGCTGCGAGCGGAGTATCGGCGCTATAACATCACCGGTATTACGCCTGGTGATGATTATGCGGCGATGAATCAGGTACTGCGTCGTCGCTATGGTAAAGCGATAGAAGAGAGTAAGATCCCGGACGTTATTTTGATCGACGGTGGGAAAGGGCAACTGGGGCAGGCAAAAGCGGTATTTGCCGAACTGGATGTGCCGTGGGATAAAAGCCATCCATTGCTGCTTGGCGTGGCGAAGGGCAGCGATCGTAAAGCGGGCCTTGAAACGCTCTTCTTCGAACCGGAAGGCGAGGGCTTCAGTCTGCCACCCGATTCTCCGGCGCTGCATGTTATCCAGCATATTCGCGACGAATCACACGATCATGCGATTTCCGGGCACCGTAAAAAACGCGCTAAAGTGAAGAACACCAGTACGCTGGAAACGATAGAAGGTGTGGGGCCTAAGCGGCGCCAGATGCTGCTCAAATATATGGGCGGCCTGCAGGGGCTGCAGAACGCCAGCGTGGAAGAGATTGCGAAAGTTCCGGGCATTTCACACGGGCTTGCAGAAAAGATCTTCTACTCGTTGAAACATTAGGGGCTCTGTAGCAACATAGGGCTAATATTTACTAACAACAGATAGTTACCTTGCATGCAATATAATATTCCTACGTTGCTTACCCTGTTCCGCGTCATCCTCATTCCGTTCTTTGTGTTGGCGTTTTATCTTCCGTTTGTCTGGGCGCCGTTTGCCTGCGCGCTCATCTTCTGTATTGCCGCCGTGACTGACTGGTTTGATGGCTACCTGGCGCGTCGCTGGAATCAAAGCACGCGGTTTGGCGCCTTCCTCGATCCGGTTGCTGATAAAGTGATGGTGGCTATCGCCATGGTGCTGGTGGTCGAGCACTATCACACCTGGTGGGTAACGCTGCCTGCTGCCATTATGATTGGCCGTGAAATTATCATCTCTGCGCTGCGTGAGTGGATGGCGGAGCTGGGTAAACGCAGCAGCGTGGCCGTTTCGTGGATCGGCAAAGTGAAAACCACTGCGCAAATGGCAGCGCTGGCGTGGCTGCTGTGGCGTCCTAATGAGTGGGTTGAGTGGGCAGGTATTGTGTTGTTCCTGTTCGCTGCGGTACTGACACTGTGGTCAATGCTGCAATATTTAAACGCTGCGCGCGCAGATTTGCTTGAACAGTGATCGTTTCGGCGTAAATTTCAGCAAACGATTCAGGGATGCAAAAATATCGTTGACTCAGTGCGTCAGGTAAGTAGAATGCAACGCATCGAACGGCGGCACTGATTGCCAGACGATAGCAAAATCAAGTGATTAGCAAATCATCTTGATAACGCGGGAATAGCTCAGTTGGTAGAGCACGACCTTGCCAAGGTCGGGGTCGCGAGTTCGAGTCTCGTTTCCCGCTCCAGATTAAAACATCGGCAAATGCGGGTGTTAAGTTTTAAAGGCGCGTTAGCAAAGCGGTTATGTAGCGGATTGCAAATCCGTCTAGTCCGGTTCGACTCCGGAACGCGCCTCCACTTTCTTCCCGAGCCCGGATGGTGGAATCGGTAGACACAAGGGATTTAAAATCCCTCGGCGTTCGCGCTGTGTGGGTTCAAGTCCCACTCCGGGTACCATGGGAAAAGTAGAATAAAATCAATGATAAGCAGTGTCGTATAAGCCACCTTCGGGTGGTTTTTTATTGCCTGTAATCCTCCCTTTTATAACAAGTCTTCATAACGACCGGCCGCCAGCAACAGACATAATCATCATCTCAGCAGGCAACTCTTTGCGCCGCGCATATTTTTCATCGCTGTGAGTCGCCTCAGCCAACCGTATAGCTGATGGCGGCATAATAAGTTTTCGCATAACCTGCTACACGGTCAGCGCTCTCCAGACCGTTGATTATTTTTCGCGCCCGTACCCAGCTTTCACTCGTGTCGTTAAAAAAGTCTGCAAGTCGATGTGAAGTGAAAAGCCCGTTTTGCATTCCGACGAACATAATTTCCAGAGCGGTATCAAGAACCATGACCTTATCCGGTTCGCTGGTGAGATTACTGTGAATTGCTTTGCCCAGTTTTTCGTAGTTGGTTTTATGCGTTAACTGGACAAAACCCCGACCATACCATGACTTGCCATCGGCATCGGGGCGCCAATAGGGTTTAGTTACCCATGTCAGTTTTCCCGCATGCCAGGCTTTATCTAACCGCTTGATCGCATCTTCGTCTGTCGCAGCGAAGGTTTCCCGCACAGGCTGCATAGCGTGACCCGTTTCATGGTGCACGGTGCCGAGCATATAGGCCAGCCATCTGTCATCCGCATGAGGAGACTCCTTCTCCCACTTATCAAGGATCGCTTCAATACCTTCAAGCTGGCTCTGACGGATTGAACCCTGGAATAAGGCCGCCCTGATATGGTCGAAGAAAAAGTGTCTATTGATGCTCACTGGAACCTCCGGAACGGATGATGATGGCTATCACGCGCTTACCGATCCAAATATAGAGGTAGGGAAAAGGGGGACGAAGTAGTCGTAATTGATGATCTATAGAGGAAAAAATCACCCTTTAATCATATGCCGATCCGTTCGACAGGGCAGAAACCGGGTACGAATAAAAAGGAAGAGTGAAAAGGGCGCTGTGATTTCAGGAGGGCAGATCCCAATGGGGTTGGCGTGGTAATATTCAGCCATGGCGAACTGCCCCATAATCCCACTGACATGAGAATTGTATGAAAACAGGACCGTTAACCGAAAGCGAACTGGAATGGCTGGATGAGGTAATCACGAAGTATGCCACGGATAAATCTATCATCGATGTTTCCGAACTGGACGGTATGCTGACGGCGATCCTCTCCTCACCGCAGGAGATCGAGCCCGCAGACTGGTTACTGGCCGTATGGGGCGGGGCCGATAGCGTACCGCGCTGGGCAACGGAGCGCGAACGCGACCACTTTATCAACCTTACCCTGCAGCATATGGGCGATATTGCCGAGCGCCTGAATGATTATCCCGATCAGTTTGAACCGCTGTTTGGTACCCGCGAAGAAGAGGGGCAGGAGCTGACTATCGTTGAGGAGTGGTGCTACGGTTACATGCGCGGTGTGGCGTTAAGCGACTGGTCTGGTCTGCCGCAGGCGCTGCAGACTGAGCTGGATGCTATCGCTCTGCACGGTGACGAAGAGAAAACGGTGGCGCTGGATACCTTTACGGCGGATCAGTACCTTGAAAGTATCGACAAAATCCGCCCGGCGGCGTTGATGCTGCATGCCTACTGGATGGCGCACCCAAAAGTTGCGCCCGTTCAGCAGCCCGTCAGAAATGAAGCTAAGGTGGGGCGCAATGACCCCTGTCCGTGCGGCAGTGGCAAGAAATATAAGCAGTGCTGCGCAGGGAAATAATAACAATGCCGGGTAATAAACCCGGCATTTTTTTAGCCCACAGCGGGTAACAAATTGGCGGCAATGGCCACCTGAATCGCTATCACCGCAATCCCACAGGCAAATACAAACCACAACGCCGGGCTCCCCCCCGCAACGCGGTAGCCGCTCTGTGGATGATGCTTACGGCTTTGCATCGTTAACAGCGCGGGGATAATCAGCGCCAGAACGGCCAGCGCGACACCCGCGTATCCGAGTGCCATGACAAATCCACGCGGGTAGAAGAGGGCGAACGCCAGCGGCGGCAGGAAGGTGATACCGCCGGTTTGCAGGCGTCCTCTGACGCTGTTTTTACGCTGGAAGAGGTCAGCCAGGTAATCAAACAGCCCCAGCGCCACGCCCAGGAAAGAGGTTGCCAGCGCCAGATCGGCAAAGAGGTGCACCGCCAGTTCAACGTGTGCAGAGGCCACCACGGCGCGAATCGCTTCCAGCAGCCCATTCAGGCCAGTATGCTGTGCCATCAATGCCGCAAATACGCCTGATTCAATACTGCCAAGCGTTGCCAGTTGCCAGAAGAGATAAGCGACCAGAGGAATAAAGCTACCGATCATAAATACACGGCGCAGTTTACGAATGTCGCCATTCATATAGCTGACAATACTGGGCACACTACCGTGGAAACCAAATGAGGTAAAAATTACCGGGATGGCAGAGAGCGCCAGCCCTTGTTTTAGCGGTAGCGTCAGTAGATTGATTTTGTGGATATGCGGTAGCAGCAGTGCCAGCATGACCACCAGAAAGATGATTTTTGCGCTGAACAGGAAACGGTTGAAGAGATCAACCAGCGAGGTGCCGATACAAATTACCGTGCCGCCAATTGCTGTGAACAGCAGCACTCCGGTAGCAGGCGGCATCTCGACCGAGAGCCATTGGCTCAGGCTGGAAGCGAGTAACTCCCCCGCACCGCTAATGTAGGCCGCCGTCAGCGCGTACATTAAAAATAACATGCTGAAGCCGGTTAGCCACTGGCCGTAGCGGCCAAGGTAACGTTGCGCCAGCGACCCAAGCCCGGTATCCGCAGGAACGTGTTGATAGACTTCCAGCAGCAGCAGGGCGGTGTAACACATCAGTGCCCATAACCCAATTAACAACAGCAGCGTAACGCCAAACCCAACACCAGCCGACGCCAGCGGCATGGCCAACATTCCTGCGCCAATGGTGGTGCCCGCTACGATTAAAATACTCCCCAGGGTACGGTTCTTCACGCTTTCCTCTGCAACAACACGTCATAACGATACAATTATGTCGCGCAGGGTATGTGAATCCAGCCTATTCGTCAAATCCCGATTACAGGCTGTGTAATTATTTGTTTACGATATCAGGCGTTAACAAAAATCTGCGCTAGCGCAAAACAGGTAAGTGAAATGCAGGTTAAGGTGCGGGTTTTACAGGAGGCAATATGGATTCAATTCACGGTCATGAAGTGTTGAATATGATGATCGCAGCAGGTGGGCAATATTCTACAGAAAGTCTGGTGACGGCTATTGAGGCGCGTTTTGGCGCAGAGGCTCGTTTTCATACCTGTTCAGCAGAAAATATGAGCGCGGCCGAGCTGGTGGCTTTTTTTGCGCAGAAAGGGAAATTTATTCCGCTGGATGCCGGCTTTACGACGGCGGAAAGTAAAATCTGTCGGCATTAAAAAAGAGCGGCGAATTAACGCCGCTATCATTAAATTAATTCTGGGTATCGAGCGTAGCAAGCTCTTTATCGATAAAGTAAAGCCCTTCACCGCTTTTACCCGCGAGGGTCAGTTTATCAATCACTGATTTAAACAGCTTCTCTTCTTCGTGCTGCTCAGCAACATACCATTGCAGGAAATTAAAGGTTGGGTAATCCTGGTTGGTCATTGCGGCATGAGCCAGCTCATTGATCTTCGCCGTAATCAACTGTTCATGTTCATAGGTGGCGCGGAACAGGTCATCAAGCGAACCATATTCCGCAACCGGCGAGGCGACGCTATTAATGCATGGCAGGCTGCCGGTATCAGTCAGGTAATCAAACAGACGCTGCATATGCTGCATCTCTTCCTGTGCGTGGCGGCGCAAGAAGGCGGCTGCGCCCTCAAAACTATTGAAACTACACCAGGCGCTCATTTGTTGGTAAAGCAGGGAGGAATAGAGTTCGAGATTCATTTGTTCGTTTAATTTCTCGATCATTTCTGCTTTTAGCATTGTCAGGCTCCATAAAGATGTTAATTATGGGGGAACTATAAATTGTTATTAAATTATTTGCAAAAGGTAAAAATAAAAATATTTATTTAATAATGCGAATGGGAATAACACGCATTGGCATAATAATATCGCCGGTTTTATTCCGGCGATATATTAATTGAGGGCGGCGGTGGGCGATGTGACGGCAATACCCCGACACTGAAACTGGAGAGTGACACTTTCATTGATACACAGAGGGCCACTGCTGGTGGTGCAGGTGGTGATGGGCTGTCCGAAGGCGAATGCTGTCGCATAGCCCATCTGCTGGCAGGCTTTGGTGGCAGTGCCGTTTACGACATAGTCATCCGTTCTGGCGTTTTGCAGCATAGCCTGACCATAAGTCAGGCGCACGATCCCGCTGGTGGCGTCCATTTCGCTGACGCTCGCCTGACGGGTGACGTTACAGCCGGTCAACATCAGGGTAATAGCGCTAATCAGCAAGAGTGGTTTCATGAGAGTACTCCGGGCAATCTTTCATCCCTTTATCCTACCTGGCTGCCGGTCTGAACAATCCGCCGAATAGCCGCGCAAAGCGCACTCTCTTATCAGGAAGACAACTCTCCCGACGAAGAAAAAGTAAAAATGTGAGCTTTGCTGTGAATTTTAAAACCATTTTTCATAAAATTTGAAAGTATGTTTGAGAGGTTGTAAGGTTGATACATTGCTATCGAACCTTGCGGGAGACGCCCGCGCAGCATTCAGGAGAGGAAAGAATGAAAATTGCACTGATGATGGAAAACAGCCAGGCCAGCAAAAACGCCATCATTCACAATGAGTTAAAAGCCGTTGCTGATGAAAAAGGCTTCCCGGTGTTTAACGTCGGTATGAGCGATGAGAATGACCATCATCTGACCTACATTCACCTGGGCATTATGGCCAGCATCCTGTTAAATTCCAAAGCCGTCGATTTCGTCGTGACGGGCTGCGGCACCGGTCAGGGCGCGCTGATGTCTCTTAACATCCATCCGGGCGTGGTGTGTGGCTACTGCATCGACCCGGCGGACGCTTTCCTGTTCGCCCAGATCAACAACGGCAACGCGCTGTCTTTGCCGTTTGCTAAAGGTTTCGGCTGGGGCGCTGAGCTGAACGTCCGCTTTATCTTTGAAAAAGCATTCACCGGCCGCAATGGCGAAGGCTATCCGCCGGAGCGTAAAGAGCCGCAGGTTCGCAACGCGGGCATTCTGAACCAGGTAAAAGCCGCTGTCGTGAAAGAGAACTATCTCGATACGCTGCGTGCGATTGATCCGGAACTGGTAAAAACGGCAGTTTCCGGTCAGCGTTTCCAGCAGTGCTTCTTTGAAAACTGCCAGAATAAAGAGATTGAAGCATTCGTGCGCCAGATCATCGGCTAATCTTCTCTTTCCTTT
This sequence comes from Pseudocitrobacter cyperus, assembly GCF_039889165.1. NCBI lineage: Bacteria > Pseudomonadati > Pseudomonadota > Gammaproteobacteria > Enterobacterales > Enterobacteriaceae > Pseudocitrobacter > Pseudocitrobacter cyperus. Next base: position 24,802 of record NZ_JAYMYY010000001.1, read on the forward strand.
AACCATCCCCACCCTCCGTGGGGATGGTCGTTTTTAGGCCTTCGCTTTTTGTGATACGGCGATGCCGGCATCTCTGCTCAGGCGCAGGGTGTCTACCATACCAACCAGACAGATCAGCGCAATAAACACAAACGCCAGCCGGAAACTAATGCCTGGCAGAGCGCTCAGTGCGAGCACTTCACCTATTTTCTCCCCGAGCCTAATCCCAATGGCGCCAAGCGTTATCCCCAAACCAATGGCAAGCTGACTGGCGGTGCTGAATAACGTGTTGGCATGGCTCATTTGTGGCGTTGGCACATCAGCAAAGGCCAGCGTGCTGACACCGGTGAACTGGATAGAGCGGAACACCCCACCCAGATAGAGCACCAATAAAATTACCCAGACAGGCGTTTGCGGCGTCAGAAAAGCGCAGGCGGTGAGCGCCAGCACGTTCAGTGCGCCATTTATAAGCAGCAAGCGGCGAAAACCAAGCCAGCGGATTAAAGGCGTGGTCGCGGGTTTGATAGTCAGGTTGCCGACAAACACCGCCAGTACCAGAAGGCCAGAATGGAATGGATCCATACCGAAACCGATCTGGAACAGCAGCGGCAGCAGAAAAGGCACCGCGCTGATTGAGGCGCGAAACAGAGACCCGCCGTACAGCGTTACCCGAAAAGTCGGGATATTCAGCGCATCCAGGCGGATCATCGGCCATTGAGCGCGCCGGAAATGGTACAGCGAGAAACAGAAAGCCAGCCCGCCAATCAGAAACAGCGTGATAACCAGCCCGCTTTGTAGCATCTCGCTACCCAGGGCTTCCATCGCGCAGACAAGGCTGACCATCGCCACCGATACGGCGAGAAAACCGGGCACATCGAACGGACGTCGCTGCTCATCGCGGATATCCGGAATAATGCGCAGCGACAACAGGATCGCGATAAGACCCAGCGGAATATTAATAAAGAAGATCCACCGCCAGTTGGCGACGCTGGTGATAAATCCGCCCAGCGGTGGGCCGATGATCGGCGCGATGAGGGCAGGCCAGGTGAGGGTGGCAATGGCGGTGATAAGCTGATGTTTGGGGGTAGTGCGTAAAACGGCGAGTCTTCCTATGGGAACCATTAATGCGCCGCCCATCCCTTGCAAAATGCGCATAGCGATAAAGCTTTCGACGCTGGTAGCCAGCCCACAAAACACGGAGGAAAGCGTAAAAATAGCCAGCGCAAGGGTGAAAATTTTCCGCGCGCCGAAGCGGTCAGCTATCCATCCGCTGGCAGGTATGAGCACCGCCAGGGTAATCAGGTAGGCGCTGATCCCGATATTGAGATCGACGGCGTCAACGGCAAAACTTTTCGCCATATCGGGCAGGGCGGTGGCGATCACCGTGCCATCAAGAAACTCCATAAAAAACGCGCCGGCAACCAACAACGCTGCGGGGGAGAGGCCGTGTGACTTCTGTGCCTGGAGAGGCTCACTCATTTCGTTTTCACCCTATCAAAACAGTTTGCAAAGTCTCGATGAAAATCAGCGGGAAGTTAACAGATTTGTTGCAAGTAATAGAATTTTTATGGTCGATTGCTGAGAAATAAAATGTGACGTATGTCTTGTTTTTGTTGATTTATGTGACGAATGTCATATTATGGGCGAAAAGACAATAACACCTGCGTAACAAAAAGGAGCATCACAATGAAACAACGCATGCGCAAAATCTTCAAAAGCATGTTCGAGAATTATTGTAAAACTTTCAAAGACGTACCGCCAGGCGGGATGTTCTGATAAAAAAACCTGCTCCGGCAGGTTTTTTTATATCTGTCGCGGGCGCGCTCCTGCCCTTTCGGGTACCATAGCCCCCCTAAATGTTAAGGAGCGTATATGTCCCAGAAACTGACCGCTGATGAAGAGCTGGTATCCGACGTTGTGGCCTGCCAGTTGGTGATTAAGCAAATTCTTGATGTCATTGATGTCATCGCCCCCGTTGAAGTTCGTGAGAAGATGTCCACTCAACTGAAATCGATAGATTTTTCCGCAAATCCGTCCGCCGACCCGGTGACGCTGCGCGCGATTCAAAAAGCGATTGCCCTGATTGAGCTAAAGTTCACGCCGCAGAACGAAGCGCACTAAAACGTGTAACCGGAAAGCGTTTGAGGCAACCGGCAGATAGCACTGCCGGTTATCGAAGCGAGATTAGTGAAGCTGGTGATTAACCACATTCAGTAGATGCTGATCGGTTTGCTGCATACACAGGCCCGCTTTTTTGGCGTTGCGTACTTCTTCGAGGATTGCCTGCAGTAATACGCCATCCTGCTGCTGTTCTTCCTCAATGTTCGTCAGGAAGTTCAGCGTGGTGTCGTCGCGCAACACTTTTGCCTGTTCGGTCAGCTCTGAGAGCGTATGGCTGCGCTGTTCATACTCTTCAATGGTTTTCAGGAAGAGTTCTTCAAGAGACGTGCATTGATCTTCATTGGGCTCGATAGCCTTCACCACCGGATATCCACCCGATTTCTTCATATAATCGAACATACGCATCATCTGGGTGACGCTGGTTTGTGCCTGTGCGCGCAGAAACGTTGCTGTTCCATTGAGGCGCTGCTCGGAACACCATTCGCTCAGGCGGAGGTAGAGGTTAGATGCATAAAACTCAAGGTTCATTTGAGTGTTAAGTTTTTGAACCATTCCTGGGACTGCCATACCAATATCCTTATTTCCTGGAAGGGACAACATGCGCTATTCACGCGTCAGAGAACAGATACAGAATGTAATATTCAGCAAACTCTGAATGTGACCGATGTACAATTCCTGTATCGGTTAAAAAATAATACTCCCCATAGCAATCTAAGAAAACTCTTAAGTCTCCAGATTTACGTTTCGTTACAACAATACAACAGAAACGGATTGCCTCTACGAATGTCGTTATAATGAATTTATGTAGTGCGCTGATTTATTTGGCAAATATATTAAATCTCATCTTTATTTGTGATCTATCTATCATTTTTTATCGGCGAGCGCTAAAACACGCTTCTCCCCGGCGGGGGAATTTCGTAGTATTTATACAATAAAATGAAACAGTGGTTTATTTTCCATTGTTTTTATTTTGTGGCACTGCACAGGATGGTAAAAAAGCCATAGATTGTTTTAGATCATTTTTGCCATAAATGCTGCAAATGGATTCTTTATTATTTATTCGGCCAACACCCGATTACAAAAAACAGGAGTTAAGATGAAAAAGGTTGCAGTGCTGTTGGCACCGGGGTTCGAAGAAGGCGAAGCGATTGTCACCATTGATATTCTGCGCCGTTTACACCTGGACGTTGAGCTGGTCTCCTGCGCTGAATCACGCGCGGTGGTCAGCTATCACGATATCCCGATGGTGGCGGATGCGACGCTCGCTGAGCGAATGGATAAAATGTACGACGCCGTGGTGCTGCCGGGTGGGCCGCAGGGTAGTGTTAATCTTGCCGGGAACAGGGATGTAGTCAGGTTTATCGCCATGCACGATAACGCCGGGAAATATATCTGTCCGATTTGTTCCGCTGCTGCGCGCGTACTGGCCGGAAACGGTCTGTTAAAGGGACGTCGTTATGTCTGTTCCGGCGACCTGTGGCAGGATATTAAAGATGGCGACTATATTGATGCCCCGGTTGTGGAAGATGGCAATTTGATTAGCGGTAAGGGCTTTGGTCATGTTTTCGATTTTGCTTTTACCGTTGCAGCACGCTTATTAGGGGATGACGCGCCAGTGCGCGACCATGCCGATCACATCTATTATCGCTGGTAGTGCCTGATTACAAGGGCTAGCGCGTTAATGATATAGAGCATATTGCTATACACAGGGCGAATTGTCGGACAATTCGCCCTTTCTGTATGTCATTTCCTGCTAAATCCATGTATGCAACTACTGTAATTCTGCGGTGTGATGTGGCTCTCTTATGGATAATTTTTTTCCCGCTATTAATGTGCTAACAACCGTATAGCAATTAACGAAACGGCTAATACGTTGTTTTATGTCTTATTTAAATATTAAACCCGATTATTTCCCTACATATAAGAGCATTGAGGCTGGAGTATACCATGCACAAATTCACTAAAGCGCTGGCAGCGATTGGCCTGGCAGCGGTTATGTCACAATCAGCTATGGCTGAAAATTTAAAGCTGGGTTTTCTGGTTAAGCAGCCGGAAGAGCCCTGGTTCCAGACCGAGTGGAAATTTGCCGATAAAGCGGGCAAAGATCTGGGCTTTGATGTCATTAAAATTGCCGTGCCCGATGGTGAAAAAACGCTGAACGCTATTGATAGCCTGGCGGCCAACGGCGCGAAAGGCTTCGTCATCTGTACGCCGGATCCGAAACTGGGGTCTGCCATTATGGCGAAAGCGCGTAGTTACGATATGAAAGTGATCACCGTCGATGACCAGTTCGTCAACGCTAAGGGTAAACCGATGGATACCGTGCCACTGGTGATGATGGCCGCCAGCGAAATTGGCGCACGTCAGGGGCAGGAACTCTATAAAGAGATGCAAAAACGCGGCTGGGACGTCAAAGATACGGCAGTGATGGCGATCACCGCGAATGAACTGGACACCGCGCGCCGTCGTACCACGGGCTCCATCGATGCCCTGAAAGCGGCCGGATTCCCGGAAAAACAGATCTACCAGGTTCCGACCAAATCGAATGATATCCCCGGCGCCTTTGATGCCGGTAACTCTATGTTAGTTCAGCATCCGGGCGTCAAGCACTGGCTGGTGGTGGGTATGAACGATAGCACCGTGCTGGGTGGTGTGCGCGCAACGGAAGGCCAGGGCTTCAAAGCCACAGATGTCATTGGCATCGGCATTAACGGCGTGGACGCGGTGAACGAGCTCTCTAAAGCTCAGGCGACGGGGTTCTATGGTTCGCTGCTGCCAAGCCCGGATATCCACGGTTATAAAACCAGTGAAATGCTCTATAACTGGGTTGAGAAAGGGGTAGAGCCGGCGAAATTTACCGCCGTTACCGACGTGGTGTTGATCACCCGTGAAAACTTCAAAGAAGAGTTGGCTAAAAAAGGTCTGTAAGTCGTGATGTCTATCCTTCCGGCGCGGGCGTCGGAAGGATAAGTGACCCTGTCATTCAGGAGTGGTTATGCAACAATCTACCCCTTATCTCTCTTTTCGCGGTATTTCCAAAACCTTCCCCGGGGTGAAAGCGTTGTCCGATATCAGCTTTGATTGCTATCCCGGGCAGGTACACGCGCTGATGGGTGAGAACGGCGCCGGGAAATCCACGCTGTTAAAAATTCTCAGCGGCAACTACGCGCCGACAGCCGGAACGCTGGCGCTGCGCGGGCAGGACGTGACTTTTGCGAATACCACTGCGGCTCTCGATGCCGGAGTCGCGATTATCTACCAGGAACTGCATCTGGTGCCGGAGATGACCGTCGCGGAAAATATCTATCTCGGACAACTGCCCAACAAGGGTGGGATCGTCAACCGTTCGCTGCTTAATTATGAAGCCGGGCTGCAATTGCAGCACCTGGGGCTCGATATTGACCCAAATACGCCGCTGAAATATCTCTCCATTGGCCAGTGGCAGATGGTGGAAATAGCTAAGGCGCTGGCGCGTAACGCTAAAGTTATCGCCTTTGATGAACCGACCAGTTCGCTTTCGGCGCGCGAAATCGAAAACCTGTTTCGCGTCATCCGTGAACTACGCAAAGAGGGACGGGTGATCATCTATGTCTCTCACCGCATGGAGGAGATTTTTGCTCTCAGCGATGCGATAACCGTTTTTAAAGACGGGCGCTATGTTTGCACCTTCAGCGATATGGAAAAAGTGAACCATGACAGTCTGGTTCAGGCGATGGTGGGGCGTGACATCGGTGATATTTACGGCTGGCAGCCGCGCGAACAGGGCGCGGAACGTTTGCGGCTGGATCAGGTGAAAGCGCCGGGGGTGCGGACACCCATTTCACTCACCGTCCACAGCGGTGAGATAGTCGGTCTGTTTGGCCTGGTGGGCGCCGGGCGGAGCGAACTGATGAAAGGGCTGTTTGGCGGCAGCAAAATTACTGGCGGCCAGGTGTGGATTGATGGTGTTGCAGTGACCATTGATAAACCCGCGCATGCCATTCGCGCCGGGATGATGCTCTGTCCGGAAGACCGCAAAGCCGAAGGGATCATTCCCGTACACTCGGTGCGCGATAACATTAATATCAGCGCACGGCGTAATAACATCCACGCCGGGTGCCTCATCAACAATGGCTGGGAGGCGCGCAATGCTGACCACCATATCCAGTCGCTCAACATCAAAACGCCCGGAGCAGACCAACTGATCATGAATCTCTCCGGTGGTAATCAACAGAAGGCTATTCTGGGGCGCTGGCTCTCCGAAGAGATGAAAGTCATTCTGCTTGATGAACCTACGCGTGGCATCGATGTTGGCGCGAAGCATGAAATCTACAACGTCATCTACGCGCTGGCCGCATCCGGCGTGGCGGTACTCTTTGCATCAAGCGACCTGCCGGAAGTGCTCGGTGTTGCCGACCGAATCGTGGTGATGCGCGAGGGCGAAATTGCCGGTGAACTGCTGCATGGCAGCGCGAATGAACAGCAGGCGCTAAGCCTCGCTATGCCTAAAGTGAGTCAGGCCGTCGCCTGAGAAAGGAGTTAATGATGTCATCTGTTACGACTTCCGGCACACGCCGGCCATCACTCAGCTTTGGACGTATCTGGGATCAGTACGGCATGCTGGTGGTATTCGCGGTATTGTTTATCGGCTGCGCGATTTTTGTGCCGAACTTTGCCTCCTTCGTCAATATGAAGGGGCTGGGTCTGGCTATCTCCATGTCCGGTATGGTGGCTTGTGGGATGCTGTTTTGCCTGGCTTCCGGTGATTTCGACCTCTCCGTCGCCTCGGTCATTGCCTGCGCCGGTGTTACCACGGCAGTGGTGATTAACCTGACGGAAAGCCTGTGGATCGGCATATTTGCCGGGCTGATGCTGGGAGTGCTCAGCGGCCTGGTTAACGGGTTTGTGATTGCGAAGCTGAAAATCAACGCCCTGATCACCACCCTTGCCACCATGCAGATTGTCCGCGGTCTTGCGTATATCATCTCTGACGGGAAAGCGGTAGGGATCGAAGATGAGCGCTTCTTTGAGCTTGGCTATGCCAACTGGCTCGGTTTACCCGCGCCAATCTGGCTTACTGTCGCCTGTCTGATCATTTTCGGATTATTACTTAATAAGACGACTTTCGGTCGTAATACGCTGGCGATCGGTGGTAATGAAGAAGCGGCGCGTCTGGCTGGCGTTCCGGTTGTCCGCACCAAAATCATCATCTTTATTCTCTCCGGTCTGGTCTCTGCCGCCGCGGGGATTATCCTTGCCTCGCGTATGACCAGCGGCCAGCCAATGACCTCTATCGGTTACGAGCTCATTGTTATCTCAGCCTGCGTGCTGGGCGGCGTGTCGCTGAAAGGGGGGATTGGTAAAATCTCTTATGTGGTTGCCGGGATCCTGATTCTGGGGACTGTGGAGAACGCCATGAATCTGCTGAATATCTCGCCATTCTCGCAGTATGTGGTACGCGGTTTGATTCTGCTGGCGGCGGTGATTTTCGACCGCTACAAACAGAAGGCGAAGCGCACGGCCTAAAAGACTGGATACAACTTTTAAGTGTATGTACTGGCAACGCCGGTGGCTAATCCCACCGGCGTTTTCATTTGAAAATGGCGAGCTGTATCACACTGTCTATACTTTAATTGCTAACTTTTTGTTAACACATGACTGAACTTCACTTTTATAAGGAGGAACCCAGGGTGGCTGACCTGTTATCTGTACCCCCTGCACCAACCGAAAATGTCGCCTTTTTCTTTGATTTAGATGGCACACTCGCCGGGATTAAACCGCATCCCGATCATGTTGCTATTCCTGAGCCTGTTCGTGATGCCCTGTTTCGTCTGTCGCAAAGACATGCTGGCGCAGTAGCGTTGATTTCAGGGCGCTCAATGGCTGAGCTTGACCGGCTGGCCAGTCCGTATCGCTTTCCACTGGCGGGCGTACACGGGGCGGAGCGCCGTGATATCAACGGGAAAACGCATATTGTCTCGCTGGCGCAGGAAACGGCGCTGCGTGTGGGCCAGCAGTTGAGCATGGCGCTTGAGACGCTGCCAGGATGCGAACTGGAAACCAAAGGGATGGCTTTCGCCCTGCATTATCGTCAGGCTCCGCAGTATGAATCGGCTATCGTTGCGCTGGCGCAAGAGATAGTCTCGCATTTCCCGGAACTGGCGCTCCAGCCGGGAAAGTGCGTGGTGGAGATCAAACCGAAGGGGATTGATAAAGGCGCAGCGATTACCGCTTTTATGCAGGAAGCCCCTTTTCTTGGCAAACGACCGTTCTTTATCGGCGATGATTTAACGGATGAGGCGGGATTTGCCGCCGTGAATAAACTGGGTGGGATATCAATAAAAGTGGGCGCGGGCGACACACAGGCGAAATCACGTTTACCTGATGTGGCGGCCGTGCACCAGTGGTTGCAAAACGCGGCTGATAATCAAGAACAAAACGCGCAAACTGACAGGAGAGATGGCTATGAGTCGCTTAGTCGTAGTATCTAACCGTATCGCAGTACCCGATGATAAGAAGGCCAGCGCAGGCGGGCTTGCGGTTGGCATCATGGGGGCGCTGAAAACGAAAGGGGGGCTGTGGTTTGGCTGGAATGGCGAAATCGGCGATGAAAATGCGCCGCTGGAGAAGGTGACTCGAGGGAACATTCACTGGGCCTCCTTTACGCTTAACGAACAGGATCACGAGCACTATTACAATCAGTTCTCGAATGCGGTGCTGTGGCCAGCGTTCCACTATCGCCTCGATTTGGTCACCTTCCAGCGCGAAGCCTGGGAAGGTTATATGCGGGTGAATGGCAAGCTGGCAGATAAGTTGTTGCCTTTGCTGAAACCGGACGATGATATCTGGGTACACGATTATCATCTGATCCCCTTTGCCAGCGAACTTCGCAAACGCGGCGTTCATAACCGCACCGGTTTTTTCCTGCACATTCCATTCCCGACGCCGGAAATTTTTAACGCGCTACCGCCATACGCAGAACTGCTGGAGCAGTTGTGTGAGTACGATTTGCTGGGTTTCCAGACCGAAAACGATCGTCTGGCTTTTCTCGATTGCGTCAGTGGTCAGACGCGGCTCAGCACACGCGGCGGGAAAACTCATACCGCGTGGGGGAAAACGTTCCGCACCGAAGTGTATCCGATTGGTATTGAACCGGACGAGATCGCCCGCCAGGCCCAGGGGCCTTTGCCGCCTAAGCTTGCGCAACTGAAGGCAGAGCTGAAAAACGTTAAAAATATCTTTTCGGTTGAGCGTCTGGATTACTCCAAAGGCTTACCGGAACGTTTCCAGGCCTATGAGGCGCTGCTGGAGAAGTTTCCCCACCATCACGGGAAAATCCGTTACACCCAGATTGCGCCCACTTCGCGCGGAGACGTCCAGGCATATCAGGATATTCGTCATCAACTGGAAACCGCCGCCGGGCGGATCAACGGCCAGTATGGTCAGCTTGGCTGGACGCCCCTCTATTATTTGAATCAGCACTTTGACCGCAAACTGCTGATGAAAGTATTCCGCTATTCGGATGTTGGGCTGGTCACGCCGCTACGTGATGGGATGAACCTGGTTGCGAAAGAGTTTGTTGCGGCACAGGATCCGGCGAACCCTGGTGTGCTGGTGCTGTCGCAGTTTGCCGGGGCGGCTAATGAACTGACCTCCGCGCTGATTGTTAATCCCTACGATCGCGATGAAGTCGCGGCTGCGCTCGACAGGGCTCTTTGTATGCCGCTTGCCGAACGTATCTCACGTCATGCTGAGATGATGGCGACCATAAAAAGTAACGACATTCACCACTGGCAGAAGCGCTTTATGGATGACCTGAAGGCTATCATGCCGCGCAGCGATGAGAGTCAACTGGAGCGTAAAGTGGCGGCATTCCCAAAGCTGGCATAGGAAGAAAATGACGCCGGAGAAGAGAGAACCGGCGTCAAACGAGAATAAGTTACAACGTCACTAACAGCACGTCGGCACAGGTGTTGCCGACGATGTTCTTCGCGGAGCAGGTCGCGCGCGAGAAAAAGCTCTGATTATGGTTGCCGCATATGACCAGATCCACCTGATAATGCTGACACCAGGATTTAATACTTTCACACAATTCACCGCTGGCAATTTGCGTTTTCCAGATGGGGTAATCGGCATGCGCTACCAGTGTCTCCAGAAACTGCCGGGTTTCCTCCTGCATCAGCTCACGCAGATTTTCCATCATCGGCGCCGCCAGTTGGTTATACATTTCCGGGTCGGTAGATAAGGTGATAAGACTGACGCGGGCATTAACCGGGCGAGCAATCGAAACGGCTTTCTTTAAAAGGGCGTGGCTTTCCGGGCCCGGTGCGACAGCCACTAACAGGTGAGAGTAAGGCATCAGACCTCCTTGCAGGACACTTCACTAACCATATTTAAGCTCATACTCTTTTTGTTGACCAACTGCAAGGTTGTCTGCAAATACCTCGATGAGCAGCTTCCGGGCATGCATTAGTTATTCTTATGTCAGGAATCGGATAAAAAGTAGGCTCGTTACAAAATATGCTGTAAATGTAATCACCTCTCGTAAGTTTTAATAATCAATTAACTTATAAAGACGTGTGATTAACTGATATTGAATGGTTAATAATGTTTATTATATGAATTTGAATTTTATTTAATTGCATGAATTTAATGTGGAAATTGATATTTTACCGCTCATGGTGTTTTAATGGGCAACTTGTCAATCCTTTCCTGCCTATGATTTCCTCCCCGGCGTGAAAATTTTCCCTCTTTTGAGTCGATATTCTCGCCCTCAGAATAGAAAAATGGCGATTTGGATTAATAAATAACCAATTAACAATGATATCTGATGGATCGCTAATTAACATTCAGGTAAATTGTGTGACATAAATCACATAATTCCTAAATTTACCCTAAGGTCAGATTGTATGTGTCATAGCTGGCGGGTAAAGTTGCGTGGATTTAGGAAAATTCTTAGTCATTTGTAAGAAATGTTTAAAATTGTTGCTTCTCAAGGCGAAGCACTTTCGCCGGTTACGCTCTGCATTTACGCGTAGCGGCGATGCATTTCAGCTTTTCTTTTTTATCGGGATTTCCCGACGACATCACGGGGTGTGCGGCATGGCCGCATTAAAACAATAGTTGGTTATTCGGGATGGGGAAAATGCAGACATCCGAGTTGCTAAAACATATTTATGACATCAATTTGTCCTATCTACTCCTTGCGCAACGTCTAATCGGTCAGGATCAAGCATCCGCCATGTTTCGCCTTGGCATCAATGAAGAGATGGCCACGACGTTAGGTGAGTTGACGCTTCCGCAAATGGTAAAACTGGCGGAAACCAATCAACTGATTTGCCAGTTTCGCTTCGACAGTCACCAGACCATCACTCAGCTTACGCAGGATTCGCGAGTAGATGACCTGCAACAAATTCACACCGGTATTCTTCTTTCCACTCGTTTACTGAACGACGCCAGCCAGCAGCGTGACTCCGTCCGTAAGAAAAGGGCCTGAGCATGAGCGAAAAAAGCATTGTTCAGGAAGCCCGGGATATACAGCTCGCAATGGAGCTTATTACCCTGGGCGCACGTTTGCAGATGCTGGAAAGTGAAACACAGCTTAGCCGTGGGCGCCTGATTAAGCTTTACAAAGAGTTACGCGGGAGCCCGCCGCCTAAAGGTATGCTGCCGTTTTCTACCGACTGGTTTATGACCTGGGAGCAGAACATTCACTCATCCATGTTCTGTAATGCCTGGCAATTTCTTCTGAAGACGGGTTTGTGCTCAGGCGTGGATGCGGTTATCAAAGCTTACCGCCTTTATCTTGAGCAGTGTCCTGCACAAGACGATGCTCCGCTACTGGCGCTGACGCGCGCCTGGACGCTGGTGCGCTTCGTCGAAAGCGGGATGCTGGAGTTGTCGCACTGTAACTGCTGCGGCGGTAATTTCATCACTCACGCACATCAACCGGTGGGCAGCTTCGTATGCAGTCTGTGCCAGCCGCCGTCACGCGCCGTAAAAAGACGTAAACTTTCCGACAATGCTGCCGATAGTAATCCACAACTGCTGGATGGACAGATAGAGCAAGCTGTTTAGCCGGAACGGTGTGGCAAACACTCCAGCAGCGGGGCCCGTGACCGCTGCTTTTTTTTGCCTGTCGTTTGGCGACGCTTTACCTGTCCTTCAGCCTGGTCAACAGTGGAAGGATGAAACGTGCTTATCTTAATCGGCTATCTGGTCGTCATCGGAACAGTTTTCGGCGGTTATGCCATGACCGGCGGGCACCTTGGGGCACTGTATCAACCGGCTGAGCTGATCATCATCGGTGGAGCGGGCATCGGCGCGTTTATCGTCGGCAATAACGGAAAGGCTATCAAAGGTACGATGAAGGCGCTGCCGCTGCTTTTTCGTCGCTCGAAATACACCAAAACTCTGTATATGGATCTGCTGGCGCTACTCTATCGCCTGATGGCGAAGTCACGCCAGCAGGGAATGTTCTCGCTGGAGCGTGATATTGAAAATCCACATGAGAGTGAAATTTTCGCCAGCTACCCACGTATTCTGGCCGATAGCGTGATGCTCGATTTTATCGTCGACTATCTGCGCCTCATCATCAGCGGCAATATGAATACCTTTGAAATTGAAGCGCTGATGGACGAGGAGATTGAAACCTTCGAGAGTGAAAGTGAAGTTCCGGCTAACAGTCTGGCGCTGGTGGGCGATTCCCTGCCTGCGTTTGGTATTGTCGCGGCGGTGATGGGCGTGGTACATGCGCTGGGGTCAGCGGATCGCCCGGCGGCAGAACTGGGCGCATTGATAGCCCACGCGATGGTCGGAACCTTCCTCGGGATTTTGCTGGCCTACGGTTTTGTTTCGCCGCTGGCAAGCGTGCTGCGCCAAAAGAGCGCGGAAACCACCAAGATGATGCAGTGCGTCAAAATTACACTGCTCTCCAACCTCAACGGCTATGCACCGCCAATCGCTGTCGAATTTGGTCGTAAAACGCTCTATACCAGCGAGCGCCCCTCTTTTGTTGAGCTGGAAGAGCACGTGCGCGCGGTGCGCAATCCTGCGGCACAGCAAACCACGACCGAGGACGTATGAAAAATCAGTCGCATCCTATCGTCGTGGTTAAGCGACGCAAAGCGAAAGCCCACGGGGGAGGTGGCCACGGTTCGTGGAAGATTGCCTATGCCGATTTTATGACGGCGATGATGGCCTTCTTTCTGGTGATGTGGCTTATCTCCATCTCCAGCCCAAAAGAGTTGATTCAGATTGCCGAGTATTTCCGCACACCGCTGGCGACGGCCGTGGCCGGCGGCCCGCGCGTTTCAAACAGCGATAGCCCGATCCCCGGCGGCGGTGATGATTTCACCGCGCAACAGGGGGAAGTGAATAAACAACCCAATATGGATGAACTGAAAAAGCGGATGGAAACCAACCGCCTGAAACGCATTCGCGGCGAGCTGGATCAGCTCATTGAAGCCGATCCCAAACTGAAAGCGCTGCGCCCGCATCTGAAAATTGACCTGGTTCAGGAGGGGCTGCGCATTCAGATTATCGACAGCCAGAACCGGCCGATGTTTAAAACCGGCAGCGCCGAAGTGGAGCCCTACATGCGCGATATCCTGCGCGGCATTGCGCCGGTTCTGAACGAAATACCAAATAAAATCAGTCTCTCTGGCCATACGGATGATTATCCCTATGCGGGAGGCGAGCGTGGATATAGCAACTGGGAGCTATCAGCGGATCGCGCCAACGCATCACGCCGCGAACTGGTGATTGGCGGACTCAGCGAAGGCAAGGTGCTGCGCGTGGTGGGAATGGCTAACTCGATGCGTCTCGCCACTCACGCAGGCGTTGATGCCATCAACCGCCGTATTAGCCTGCTGGTGCTTAATAATCAGGCTGAGCAGGCGATCCTGCATGAAAATGCGCAGAGCCAGAATGAACCATTAAGTGTCTTACCGCCGCCATCGGCGGCCCGTAGCCAACCCGAGCAGAGGTGATTGCGTGAGCATGGATATCAGCGATTTTTATCAGACTTTTTTTGATGAAGCCGACGAATTGTTGGCGGATATGGAGCAGCACCTGCTGGATCTGGTTCCGTCCGACCCCGACACCGAACAGATGAATGCCATCTTCCGGGCGGCGCACTCGATCAAAGGCGGGGCGGGTACCTTCGGGTTTTCTGTCTTGCAGGAAACGACGCATTTAATGGAAAACCTGCTCGACGACGCGCGTCGCGGCGAGATGCCGCTCAATACCGACATTATAAACCTGTTTTTGGAAACCAAAGATATTATGCAGGAACAGCTTGATGCCTATAAAAGCTCACAGGAGCCGGATGCCGTAAGCTTTGAATACATCTGCCAGGCGCTGCGCCAGTTAGCGCTGGAAGCCAAAGGCGAGAGCGTTCCCGCCGCGCCCGTCAACACCCGGCTGACGGTGGTGGAAAACGCTGATTCCGCGGAAGGGAGCACGCGTATTACGCTTTCTCGCCTGAAACCCGGTGAACCGGAGATGTTACAGGAAGAACTCAGCAACCTGGCGACCCTGAGTGAAATCTGTAAAACCGCCGATAGCCTGACCGCGACACTTGAGGGCGATGTTAATCAGGATGATATCGTCGCGGTGCTCTGCTTTGTCATTGAAGCCGATCAGATTGCTTTCGACGCTGTGCAGGCGGTGAGTGTTAAACCAATTGCCGCGCCGACGCTGGTGCCCGTTGCGCCCGCGCGCGTGGAGCGCGAGAAACCGGCGCGTACCAGCGAATCGAGCAGTATTCGTGTCGCGGTGGAGAAAGTCGATCAGCTTATCAACCTGGTGGGCGAACTGGTGATAACCCAATCGATGCTGGCGCAGCGATCCACGGCACTTGACCCGGTACAACATGGCGATCTCATCACCAGCATGGGCCAGCTTCAGCGCAACGCGCGGGATTTGCAGGAATCGGTGATGTCGATTCGTATGATGCCGATGGAGTATGTGTTCAGCCGCTTCCCGCGTCTGGTACGCGATCTGGCCAGCAAACTGGGCAAACAGGTTGAACTTACCCTTCAGGGCAGTTCGACGGAACTGGATAAGAGCCTGATTGAACGCATCATCGACCCGTTAACGCATCTGGTGCGCAACAGCCTCGATCACGGTATTGAACTGCCGGAACGGCGTATTGCCGCAGGGAAATCGGACGTCGGTAATTTGATTTTGTCTGCGGAGCACCAGGGCGGCAACATTTGCATCGAAGTCACTGACGATGGTGCCGGGCTGAATCGGGAGCGTATTTTGGCAAAAGCGCTGTCGCAGGGGCTGGCAGTGCACGACAACATGAGCGATGACGAGGTCGGGATGCTGATTTTCGCGCCAGGCTTTTCAACGGCGGAGCAGGTGACGGACGTCTCAGGGCGCGGTGTCGGCATGGATGTGGTAAAGCGGAATATCCAGGAGATGGGGGGACACGTTGAGATTAAGTCTAAGCAAGGCGTGGGAACGACAATTCGCATTCTGCTGCCGCTGACGCTTGCGATCCTCGATGGCATGTCGGTCAAAGTGAATGACGAAGTGTTTATCCTGCCGCTCAATGCGGTGATGGAATCCCTCCAGCCGCGTGAAGAAGATTTACACCCGCTGGCGGGCGGTGAGCGCGTACTCGAGGTGCGCGGTGAATACCTGCCTCTGGTGGAGTTGTGGAAAGTCTTTGATGTATTGGGCGCAAAAACCGAAGCCACTCAGGGTATTGTGGTGATCCTGCAAAGCGCGGGGCGTCGCTATGCGCTGCTGGTCGATCAGCTTATCGGCCAGCACCAGGTGGTGGTGAAAAATCTGGAGAGCAACTATCGCAAGGTGCCGGGGATTTCGGCTGCGACTATCCTGGGGGACGGTAGTGTGGCGCTGATTGTGGATGTCGCAGCCCTGCAAAGCCTCAATCGTGAAAAATGTCTGGCGTACATCGCCGCCTGAAAACAGAGAAGGAAAAAGCATGACCGGTATGAACAGCGTAGCAAAAATGGCGGGCGAGCCATCGGGCCAGGAATTTCTGGTCTTCACCCTTGGGGATGAGGAGTACGGCATTGATATTCTGAAGGTGCAGGAGATCCGCGGTTATGACCAGGTGACGCGCATCGCCAATACCCCGGCCTTTATTAAAGGCGTAACCAATCTGCGCGGTGTGATTGTGCCAATCGTTGATCTGCGCGTGAAATTCAGCCAGCAAGATGTGGAGTACAACGACAATACGGTGGTGATTGTGCTGAATCTGGGGCAGCGCGTGGTGGGAATTGTGGTGGATGGCGTCTCTGATGTGTTGTCGCTTGCGGCGGATCAAATCCGTCCTGCGCCGGAGTTTGCCGTGACGCTGTCAACGGAGTACCTGACCGGGCTGGGTGCGCTGGATGATCGGATGCTGATTCTGGTCAATATCGAGAAATTGCTGAGTAGCGACGAAATGGCGTTGCTGGATAGTACGGCGACGCAGGCAGCATAAATGCTTTTATCAGGCCTACGTGAGAATAAACGTAGGCCTGACAGGCGCCGCGCTTAAGCCTGAACCTCCTGCTGTTCCACTTCGTCGGCTTCGCCTGCGCTCAGCATTCCTTCATTCTGCGAAAGCATCGCCGCCGCCACGCCGTTACCCAGAACATTAATCGCAGAACGCCCCATATCGAGGAAATGGTCAATTCCCATTAGCAGCAAAATGCCTGCAACCGGAATATTAAAGCTTGGGATCGTGGCCGCCAGCACCACCAGCGCAGAGCGCGGAACCCCGGCGATACCTTTTGAGGCCAGCATCAACGTCAGCATTAATACGGTAATTTCAGAGAAGCTCAACTGAATATTGTAGGCCTGGGCGATAAACATCGACGCAAACGAGCAGTACACCATCGACCCAACAAGGTTAAAGGAGTAGCCAATCGGCAGAACGAAAGAGACGATATTCGGCGAGCAGCCAAATTTCGCCAGTTGTTCGAGGGTTTTCGGATAAGCCGCTTCAGAGCTGCTGGTGGTGAACGCGACCAGCACCGGATCTTTGAGCATATTAACCAGGCGGAAAATCTCTTTTTTCAGCACCATATATCCCACGCCCACCAGCACCAGACACGTCAGCATAATCGCAACATAGTAACCGCCGATGAACGAGGCGTAGTTGAGCAGAATGCCGAGGCCCTCTTTGGCAATAACGGAGGAGATAGCAGCAAAAATGGCCAGCGGTGCAACATACATCACATAACCCGTCACTTTCAGCATGATGTGCGATACCACATCCAGCGCAGCCACCAGCGGGGCGTTAAATTTCTGCCCCAGCGACGCGCCACCAATGCCGAAGAACATTGAGAAGACCACAATTTGCAGGATCTCGTTATCGGCCATCGCCCCTGCAATACTGGTTGGAATAGTGTGGGCGAGGAACGCTTTCAGCGACATTCCGCTGGTTGCCAGCCCGGTTTCCACCGTACTGGCTGGAATGGCCAGGTTCATCCCGCTGCCGGGTTGCTCCAGCGTTACGATGAACAGACCCACCAGAATCGAAAGAACGGAAGAGCTGATAAACCATACCATCGCCTTACCGCCGACGCGCCCGATAGTGGAAGTTTCACCCAGGCGCATAATCCCCACGGTCAGCGTACTGAACACCAGAGGGGCGATAACCATTTTGATCAGGCGAAGGAAGATATCGGTGAGGAGGGTGATGTTGTCTGACCATGCGGTGATGGTGTCTGCTGATGCGTAGGAATGGATCATTGCGCCGGTGAGAATCCCCGCCAGCATGAAAATCACGATAAAAACCGTGAGCTTATTTGCGTTTGCCACTTAATGTTTCCCCGTCGTATTACAATTTATCAACATGATGAATAATGATTTTTTATTATTTAATTTCACTTATTCATTCATCATATAAATTGAATTAAAGCGCACAGATTTACAACTATTTTTTAAGGTTTATTGCTGTTGTTGCGTTTTTGCGCATTTGTGCGCACCTTTTTCGCCTGCACATTTCCCACCCTCTGCATAAAGTTTCACTTCCTGGTGCCGATAACAGCGATATCACGTCATCGGGAAGGTGTTGCATGTTTAATCGTATTCGCATTTCGACCACGTTGTTTTTGATTTTGATTATCTGCGGCCTGTTACAGATTGGCAGCAATGGCCTGTCGTTCTGGGCGTTTCGCGACGGCCAGAAAAACCTGGAGCAAATTGAACATAGCGGGCAGCAGCTTAGTTCGCTGATGGCGGCGCGCGCGGCGCTGTTACAGACCAGCCAGGTGCTGAACCGTACCGGTACGCTGACCGCGCTGGGCTACCCGATTGACGAAATCAAAGCGGGGATGGTGGAAGCGCGTCAGGCGCTCAAACAGGCGGATAGCGAATTTGCCGCCTTCAAAACCATTGAGCTGCGCTCGGCGGCGTCCCGCCAGTTGGGCGAACGCACGGATGCCAGCTTTACCGCCTGGCGTAACGGGCTGGAACATCAGGCAACCTGGCTGGAAACCAATCAACTCGCCGACTTCCTCGGTTCGCCGGTACAAAAAATACAGGCCAAATTTGATGCTGATTACCAGGGGTGGCAGCGCCATATCGATGGTTATATCGATGCTGCCCGCGAGGAGAGTCAGCACGACTACCAACGTTCACTGGTGATGTTTATCACCATGGTGGTGCTGGCGGTGTTCATCACGGCCGGCTCCTTGCTGTGGTCGCGTCGGATGATTGTGTCACCCCTGAAGCGGGTCAGTGACCACTTCGAGGGGATTGCCAAAGGCGACCTGGCGCGTCCAGTCGCCGTCGTCGGCAAAAACGAAATCAGCGCCATATTTGCCGGGTTGAAAGCGATGCAGGATGCGTTGCGCAACACCGTAAGCCAGGTTCGTCAGGGCAGCTATGCGATGCATACGGGGATTTCGGAAATCGCAGCGGGCAACAATGACCTCTCGGCGCGAACGGAACAACAGGCGGCATCGCTGGCAGAAACGGCAGCCAGTATGGAGCAGTTGACCGCGACGGTTGGGCAAAACGCCGATAACGCGCGTCAGGCCTCAGACCTCGCCAGCAGTGCGGCGCAGACGGCGCGTCTTGGCGGTGATCAGGCCTCTAACGTCGCCGAGACCATGCAAAGCATCGCCACCAGTTCGCAGAAAATCGGCGACATCATCAGCGTGATTGACGGCATCGCCTTCCAGACCAATATCCTGGCGCTGAATGCGGCGGTCGAGGCGGCTCGCGCGGGTGAGCAGGGGCGTGGATTCGCCGTCGTGGCCGGTGAAGTGCGCAATCTGGCGAGCCGTAGCGCACAGGCAGCGAAAGAGATCAAAGTGCTGATTGAAGAGTCTGTCTCGCGGGTGCGGGAAGGCTCTGCGCTGGTGGACACGGCGGCAAAAACGATGGGGGAAATTGTTCACTCTGTCACTCAGGTCAACGACATCATGGGCGAGATTGCTTCTGCGTCGGATGAGCAGCGCCGCGGCATTGAGCAGGTAGCGCTTGCGGTCAGCCAGATGGATCAGGTTACACAGCAGAACGCCGCGCTGGTGGAAGAGGGGGCGGCGGCCACCGAACAGTTGACGGGCCAGGCGGACGTTCTGATAACCCTGGTCTCGGTTTTTAAAATTGATGAACTGAATACTCACTCCGGGGAGCGCGTGGTACCGAACGCACTGCCCGCCATTTCCTGAAGGCTATAGAAGAAGGCGCTATGACATCCATACCCTCGTCGTTCACCACACCGATGACGCAGCGCCTTGAGCTGTCTGACACTCAGTTTCGTCGGATAAGCCAACTGATCCACCAGCGGGCAGGCATTGTGCTGGCGGATCACAAGCGCGATATGGTCTACAACCGGCTTGTACGCCGTTTGCGCACGCTGGAGCTGGACGATTTTGGCCACTATTTATCGTTGCTTGAGAGTGACACAGAAAGCACAGAATGGCAGGCGTTTATTAACTCATTAACCACCAACCTAACGGCATTTTTTCGCGAAGCGCACCATTTCCCGACGCTGGCTGAGCATGCGGCAAAGCGGCGGGGGGAATACCGGGTCTGGAGTGCGGCGGCGTCGACGGGAGAGGAACCCTATTCCATCGCCATGACGCTTGCGCAAACGTTGGGGAGTACGCCGGGGAGCTGGAAAATACACGCCAGTGATATCGACACTGAAGTGCTGAAAAAAGCGCAGAACGGCATTTATCGCCAGGAAGAACTGAAGACGCTAACCCAGCAGCAGCTTCAGCGCTGGTTTATGCGTGGTACCGGCCCGCATGCCGGGCTGGTTAAGGTTCGCGCTGAACTGGCGAATTTTGTTGATTTCTCCAGCGTTAATCTGCTTGAACGTCACTACAACGTTCCGGGGCCATTTGATGCAATATTCTGTCGTAACGTAATGATCTACTTTGATAAAGCGACGCAGCAGGCCATTCTCCGCCGTTTTATCCCACTGCTAAAGCCGGGAGGATTACTGTTTGCCGGGCACTCGGAGAACTTTAGCCACCTCGTGCATGAATTTAGTCTGCGGGGGCAAACGGTTTACGCGCTGAGTAAGGAAAACGCATGAGTAAAATCAGGGTGCTTTCGGTTGATGATTCGGCGCTGATGCGGCAAATCATGACCGAAATAATTAACAGTCACAGCGACATGGAAATCGTCGCCACCGCGCCAGATCCGTTGGTCGCCAGGGATTTAATCAAAAAATTTAATCCTGATGTTCTGACGCTGGATGTCGAAATGCCGCGTATGGATGGACTCGATTTCCTTGAAAAACTGATGCGCCTGCGTCCGATGCCGGTGGTCATGGTCTCTTCGCTAACCGGGAAAGGGTCGGAGGTCACTCTACGCGCGCTGGAACTGGGCGCGGTGGATTTTGTCACCAAACCGCAGTTGGGGATCCGCGAAGGCATGCTGGCCTACAGCGAAATGATTGCGGAAAAAATACGTGCGGCGGCGCGGGCGCAGATTGCCGCGCACAAAACGCTGCCCGCCCCGGCGGCTTTAAAAACCGGGCCGCTATTGAGTTCTGAAAAGCTGATTGCCATTGGCGCGTCCACTGGCGGCACGGAGGCAATCCGTCATGTGTTGCAGCCGCTGCCGCTAACCAGCCCCGCGCTGCTGATCACCCAGCATATGCCGCCGGGATTCACCCGATCTTTTGCCGATCGGCTCAATAAGCTATGCCAGATAGGCGTGAAGGAAGCCGAAGATGGCGAGCGCGTTTTGCCAGGACATGCCTACATTGCGCCGGGCGATCGGCATATGGAACTGGCGCGTAGCGGGGCGAATTATCAAATCAAAATCCACGACGGGCCCGCGGTCAACCGGCATCGCCCGTCGGTGGACGTGTTATTTCATTCCGTGGCCCGCTATGCGGGGCGTAATGCCGTTGGGGCGATCCTCACCGGAATGGGCAACGACGGCGCGGCGGGATTACGGGCGATGCACCAGGCGGGCGCCTGGACGATTGCCCAGAATGAAGCCAGTTGTGTGGTGTTCGGCATGCCGCGTGAAGCCATCAATATGGGTGGCGTCAGCGAAGTGGTCGATCTTAGTCAGATAAGCCAGCAGATGCTGGCGAAAATCAGTGCCGGACAGGCAATACGAATATAACAGGAGAGATGGGAATGGCGGATAAAGAGCTTAAGTTTTTGGTCGTGGATGACTTTTCCACCATGCGCCGCATTGTGCGTAACCTGCTAAAAGAACTGGGTTTTAATAATGTCGAAGAGGCGGAAGACGGTGTCGATGCGCTGAATAAATTACAGGCTGGCGGTTTTGGCTTTGTGATTTCTGACTGGAACATGCCGAATATGGACGGGCTGGATCTGCTAAAAACGATCCGTGGTGATGGCGCCATGGCGGCATTACCGGTTCTGATGGTGACGGCGGAAGCGAAGAAAGAGAACATCATCGCCGCCGCGCAGGCCGGAGCCAGTGGCTATGTGGTGAAGCCATTTACCGCCGCGACGCTGGAAGAGAAGCTGAATAAGATTTTCGAGAAGCTGGGCATGTGAGGAGATGACGATGATACACCCCCCCATTAAGCCCGATGATGAACACTCCGCAGCCGATATTATTGCGCGTATCGGCAGCCTGACCCGCATGCTGCGCGACAGCCTGCGGGAGCTGGGGCTCGATCAGGCTATCGCCGAGGCGGCGGAAGCCATTCCTGATGCGCGGGATCGTCTGGACTATGTTGTCCAGATGACCGCTCAGGCGGCCGAACGCGCGCTGAACAGCGTTGAAGCGTCGCAACCGCATCAGGACGCGCTGGAGAAAAACGCCAACGCGTTGAGCACGCGCTGGGATGAATGGTTTGAGAACCCGATCGAACTGGCGGATGCGCGTGAACTGGTGAGCGATACGCGCCAGTATCTGCGCGATGTTCCGGAGCATACCCGCTCCACCAATGCCCAGTTGCTGGAAATTATGATGGCGCAGGACTTCCAGGATCTCACCGGGCAGGTGATTAAACGGATGATGGATGTGATTCAGGAGATTGAGCGCCAGCTATTAATGGTGCTGCTGGAGAATATGCCTGAGCCGTCAACGCGGACGAAACGTGAAAACGAAAGCCTGCTCAACGGCCCGCAGATGGACACGTCGAAAGCCGGCGTGGTTGCCAGCCAGGATCAGGTCGACGATCTGCTCGATAGTTTAGGTTTCTGATTTTTTTGTACACATTGCACCCGTGCCTGGCGTAAACGGGGGAGTTTCCCCTGTTTTACGCGCCTTTTCCTCCGATTGTTCTTTTCCCCTCGCGCAATAATGACCGTGGATGAGTCTGCGAGAGCCACGGCGTGTCAGAAGAAAACGACGATAAAACAGAAGACCCCACACCCCAACGGCTGGAAAAAGCGCGCGAAGAGGGGCAAATTCCGCGATCGCGAGAGTTAACCTCGCTGCTGATCCTGCTGGTGGGGGTTTGCGTCATCTGGCTGGGTGGGGAGTCGCTTGCCCGCCGTTTAGCCAGCTTGCTCTCCTCCGGGCTGCGCTTTGATCACTCAATTATCAACGACCCGAATCTTATTCTCGGGCAGATAATCCTGTTGCTGAAAGAGGCGATGCTGGCGCTGATGCCGCTGATTGTCGGCGTGGTGGTCGTGGCGCTGATAGCGCCTGTGATGCTCGGCGGGCTGGTATTTAGCGGCAAATCGCTGGCTTTTAAGCTTGATAAGCTCAACCCGCTGCCGGGCATTAAGCGCATGTTCTCGGCGCAAACGGCGGCGGAACTGATGAAGGCGGTGATGAAATCGCTGCTGATGGGCAGCATGGCCGGGCTCTTTTTGTGGCTTCACTGGCCGGAGATGATGCGGCTTATCAGCGAGTCTCCCCTGGTCGCGATGGGGAATGCCCTCAATATGGTGGGTTTTTGTGCGCTGCTGGTGGTACTGGCCATCATCCCGATGGTGGGATTTGACGTCTTCTGGCAAATCTACAGCCATCTTAAAAAACTGCGCATGTCCCGGCAGGATATTCGTGATGAATTTAAACAGAGCGAAGGCGACCCGCATGTGAAAGGGCGCATTCGTCAGATGCAGCGAGCGGCGGCCCGACGACGAATGATGGCGGACGTGCCGAAGGCGGACGTGATAGTCAACAACCCGACACACTACTCGGTGGCTTTACAGTACGACGAAAACAAAATGAGCGCCCCACGGGTGGTGGCGAAAGGTGCCGGGCTGGTTGCCCTGCGTATTCGTGAACTGGGCGAGGAAAATCGCGTGCCGATGCTGGAAGCGCCACCGCTGGCGCGTGCGCTCTATCGTCATGCCGAAGTAGGGCAGCAAATTCCCGGGCAGCTTTATGCTGCCGTGGCGGAAGTGCTTGCCTGGGTCTGGCAGCTTAAACGCTGGCGACTGGCGGGCGGAACGCCGCCGAAAAAACCTGATAACCTGCCGGTGCCTGAGGCGCTGGATTTTTTGAATGAGAAGGACTCCGATGGCTAATCTGGCTGCAATGCTGCGTCTGCCCGACACGTTTAAATCTACCCAATGGCAGGTTCTCGCCGGGCCGGTGCTGATCCTGCTGATTTTGTCGATGATGGTGTTGCCGCTGCCGGCATTCGTTCTCGACCTGCTGTTTACCTTTAATATCGCGCTGTCCATTATGGTGCTGCTGGTGGCGATGTTTACCCAGCGCACGCTGGAGTTTGCCGCGTTTCCAACCATTCTGCTCTTCACGACATTACTCCGTCTGGCCCTGAACGTTGCCTCAACGCGTATTATCCTGATGGATGGGCATACCGGCGGCGCGGCGGCGGGAAAGGTGGTTGAAGCCTTCGGCCACTTCCTGGTGGGGGGCAACTTTGCTATCGGTATCGTGGTCTTCATTATCCTTGTGATCATCAACTTTATGGTTATCACCAAAGGTGCCGGGCGTATTGCTGAAGTGGGCGCGCGTTTCGTGCTGGATGGCATGCCGGGTAAACAGATGGCTATCGATGCCGATCTCAACGCCGGAATTATCGGCGAGGAGGAGGCGAAAAAACGCCGCAGCGAAGTGACCCAGGAGGCCGATTTCTACGGTTCGATGGACGGCGCGAGCAAGTTTGTGCGCGGCGATGCCATCGCCGGGATCCTGATTATGGTGATCAACATCATTGGCGGCCTGCTGGTTGGCGTTTTGCAGCACGGGCTGCCGTTGGGTAAAGCCGCGGAATCCTACACCCTGTTGACCATTGGTGATGGCCTGGTGGCGCAGATCCCGGCGCTGGTTATCTCTACGGCGGCGGGGGTGATTGTCACCCGCGTCAGTACTGAACAGGATGTCGGTGAGCAGATGGTTAGCCAGTTGTTCAGCAACCCGCGCGTGATGCTGCTCAGTGCCGCCGTTCTCGGGTTGCTGGGCCTGGTGCCCGGAATGCCGAACTTTGTGTTTCTGTTATTTACCGCAGCGCTGCTGGGGCTCGCCTGGTGGCAACGTGGCCGCGCGTTGAATACGCCGGAACCGCCGCAGCCGACCAAAACCGTGGAAAATACCCAGGCTGTCGAGGCCACCTGGAATGATGTGCAACTGGAAGATACGTTGGGCATGGAGGTGGGCTACCGCCTGATCCCGATGGTGGATTTTCAGCAGGATGGCGAACTACTGGGTCGCATCCGCAGTATCCGTAAAAAGTTCGCCCAGGAGACGGGCTTCCTGCCGCCTGTGGTGCATATTCGCGACAATATGGATTTACCTCCCGCGCGCTACCGTATTTTGCTTAAAGGCGTCGAAATTGGCAGCGGTGAGGCCTATCCGGGGCGCTGGCTGGCGATTAACCCGGGGACGGCGGCGGGGACGCTGCCCGGTGAAGTCACGGTCGACCCGGCATTTGGCCTGGCGGCTATCTGGATTGAAAATGCGCTGAAAGAGCAGGCGCAAATCCAGGGCTTTACGGTGGTAGAGGCGAGCACCGTGGTGGCAACGCATCTTAACCACTTGATTAGCCAGCATTCATCGGAGCTGTTTGGCCGCCAGGAGGCGCAGCAACTGCTGGATCGTGTAACCCAGGAGATGCCGAAGCTGACGGAAGATCTGGTGCCCGGGGTGGTGACGCTGACCACGCTGCATAAGGTGCTGCAAAACCTGCTGGATGAAAAAGTCCCGATCCGCGATATGCGTACCATTCTGGAGACCCTGGCGGAACACGCGCCGGTGCAGGTCGACCCGAATGAATTGACCGCTGTCGTCCGTGTGGCGCTGGGACGGGCTATCACCCAGCGCTGGTTCCCGGGCAGTGACGAGGTGCAGGTGATTGGCCTCGACGCGCCGCTGGAGCGTTTGTTATTGCAGGCTCTGCAAAGCGGCGGCGGGCTGGAGCCGGGGTTGGCAGACCGCTTGTTGGCGCAAACCCAGGAGGCGCTCTCTCGTCAGGAGATGCTTGGCGCGCCGCCTGTTCTGCTGGTGAACCATGCGCTGCGTCCGCTGTTGTCGCGCTTCTTACGCCGCAGCCTGCCGCAACTGGTTGTGCTCTCGAGTCTGGAGCTGTCGGATAACCGTAACATCCGTATGACCGCGACGATTGGCGGGAAATAATGATCAAGTATCTGCTGTTATTCTGTTTGTCCTTTACCGTTCATGCGGCGGGAGAGGGGGCCTGGCAGGCCAGCCGTGCGGGGCTAACGCTGAATCATCGTGGCGAGTCTGTCTCCTCCGCGCCGCTTCGCGCAACCGGGCCTGTGACGGGCGCGATGACGCTGGTCGCATGGCGCTATGAGCTTAACGGCCCGATTCCTGCCGGGTTGAGAACACGTCTGTGTTCTTCCAGCCGCTGTGTGGAGATTGATAGTCAAAGCGGCACTACGCATGCATTCGCTCATGTTTCCGCCGCAGAATCACTGCGCTTTATCTGGGAAGTCCCGGGCGGTGGTCGGTTGATCCCGGCGTTGCAAGTGCGCCGTATTGCGGTGATTGTTAACTACCGCTAATTGTTTTTTTCTTAGCCATAAACAGCACTAATCTGTAGTAGGCCTCGCATTTTTGGCCCCTGCTTTTGATTGAAAAGAAACGTTGTTTTATAAATCGGTGAAGCACGTGCCACCACTCTTTGCATTTTTGCCAGTGAATGGATTCTCCTGGCAGTAATGGAAAGGTATAAAGCTTTGCATGATTTTACTGTAGCCGTGTCAGTCCTCTCTTGTCTTCTGAGAGGGGCTTAAAAAACACAGGATCCACGGCGATGAAAACACGAAAAATAGGTTTGGCTAATTACCTTGCTTACGGGTCAGGGGATTTTCTCGGCGCAGGCACCACTGCGTTAACGGCAGCCTGGCTGCTCTACTTCTACACTACCTTCTGCGGCTTAACGCCGATTGAAGCCACGTTCATTTTCGCGACGGCGCGCGTGCTTGATGCCGTTGTCAGCCCGCTGATGGGCTTCTTAACCGATAACTTTGGCTCGACCTGGCTTGGTAAGCGCTTTGGTCGGCGTAAGTTCTTTATTCTGCTCGGTATTCCCTGCGTCTTCAGCTACTCCTTTATGTGGGTCGGAGACATGGGCTTCTGGTACTACCTGCTGACGTATCTGATCTTCGATATCGTCTACACCATGATTCTGGTGCCGTATGAAACGCTGGTGCCGGAAATGACCGATGATTTCAAACAGAAAACTAAGTTCTCCGGCGCGCGTATTTCTATGGCGCAGATGTCGGCGATTCTGGCCTCTTTCCTGCCTGGTATTCTGTTGACCACCTTCGGTAAAGACAACGCCATCTCCTTCTTCTACGCAAGCCTGGTCTTCTCGGTATTGTGTGCCACGATGCTGACCTTCGTGTGGTTCTTCACCTGGGAGCGCCCGCGTGAAGAGTGGACGGAAGCGGCACTGCGCGCCGAAGAAGAGAAAAAACATCTCACTTTTGCACAAAGCATGAGTCGTCTTATCACCGAACTGACTTCCACGCTGCGCATCAAGATTTTCCGCCAGCATCTGGGCATGTATTTGGGTGGTTATATCGCGCAGGACGTGTTTAATGCCGTCTTTACCTACTATGTGGTCTTCGTGCTGATGCAGGAAGCCTCTATGGCCTCTAACCTGCTGGGTACCATGGCTATCTTCCAGTTCATCGCGGTTATCGCCATGATCCCACTGTGTATCCGCTTCGGGCCTGCACCATCCTATCGCATGGTGGTGGTGCTGTTTGGTCTGGGTTCACTCTCTTACGCCGCGCTCTACTATGCGGGCATGAGCGATGTCTATTCACTGCTGCTGCTGATTTCTGCCATTGCCGGTCTGGGTCGCGGCGGTATCAACTATGTACCGTGGAACACCTACACCTATATCTCCGATGTGGATGAGGTGATCACCGGCCAGCGTCGTGAAGGGATCTTCGCAGGCATTATGACCCTGACGCGTAAAGCCTCTCAGGCGGGCGCGGTAATGATGGTCGGCATCATTATGCAGATGTCGGGCTTTGTGTCCGGGCAGAAAGTACAGCCGCCTGAGGTGAGCCACACCATCCTGATGATTTTAAGCTTCGGCACTATTCTGGTGCTGGCCTGCGGCTTCCTGGTCTCACTGCGTTTCAAACTGAACCTGAAAACGCACAGCGTACTGCGTGAAGAGACCGCGAAGATGCGCGCATCTGGCCGCGCGATGCCGGAAAGCATTACGCCTTCCGCCCGTGCGACGGTCGAGATGCTGGCGGGGATGCCTTATGAATCCCTGTGGGGCAACAACAATATTGGTTATCTGAATCGTAACAAACCTGCTGCGCCATCGCTTAAGCAGGACGTCACACTGAACTCGACTTATAACAGAGGTTAATGGATATGAAAGTCTGGCCCGTTAAACACAGCGCATTATTACGTCAACCGGAGCGCTTTATCTCAAGGGAAGAACTAAAAGGCTTGATCCAGACGGTTACTCACAATCTGGTCAATATCAAGGATGAAACTGGTCAGTTTCTGCTGCGTCTCGACGATGGCCGTGTAATCGACACTAAAGGCTGGGCCGGATGGGAGTGGACGCACGGCGTCGGGCTCTATGGCATTCACCAGTATTTCCAGCAGACCGGCGATACTGCCATGCGGGATATCATCGATAACTGGTTTGCTGACCGCTTTGCCGAAGGCGCCACCACCAAAAACGTCAATACCATGGCGCCGTTCCTGACCCTGGCGTACCGTTATGAAGAGACCGGCAATGCAGAGTATCTGCCGTGGCTGGATAGCTGGGCTGAGTGGGCGATGAACGAAATGCCGCGCACCCGTCATGGCGGCATGCAGCATATTACTCTCGCCGAAGAGAATCATCAGCAGATGTGGGATGACACATTGATGATGACCGTTCTGCCGCTGGCGAAAATCGGCAAACTGCTTAACCGTCCGGAATATGTTGAAGAAGCGGTGTACCAGTTCCTGCTGCATGTGCAGAACCTGATGGATCGGGAAACCGGGCTCTGGTTCCACGGCTGGACTTATGAAGGTCAGCATAACTTCGCCAACGCCCGCTGGGCGCGCGGCAATAGCTGGCTGACCATTGTGATCCCGGACTTCCTGGAGCTGGTGGATCTTCCTGAAAACAACGCCGTGCGCCGCTATCTGGTTCAGGTGTTGAACGCACAGATAGACGCGCTGGCAAAATGCCAGGATGAAAGCGGTTTGTGGCATACGTTGCTCGACGATCCCAATTCATACCTCGAAGCCTCTGCGACGGCAGGGTTTGCCTACGGGATCCTGAAAGCGGTACGTAAGCGCTACGTCGGGCCGGAGTATGCAGAAGTGGCCGAGAAAGCCATTCAAGGGATTGTGAAGCATATCTCGCCGGAAGGTGAACTGCTGCAAACCTCGTTCGGCACCGGGATGGGGTCAAATCTTGATTTCTATCGCGAGATCCCGCTGACCTCTATGCCATACGGCCAGGCGATGGCAATTCTGTGTCTGACGGAGTATTTGCGGAAATATTTCTGATGGCGTGCGGATTAGCACCGTTCGGCGGGCAAGCGTAGCGCCTCACCAAAAAAGAAACCCGGCTTTCACCGGGTTTCTTTTTTACATCCGTTCAACCGTCTCGATACCCAACGTATCCAAACCTGTTTTCAGGGTTTTTGCCGTCAGCAGCGCCAGTTTCAGGCGGCTGTTACGTACCGCTTCGCTCTCTGCGCTGAGGATCGGGCAGTGTTCGTAGAAACCAGAGAACAGCCCAGCCAGATCGTACAGATACGCGCACATAACGTGCGGTGTGCCTTCACGGGCGACCACGTTCAGGGTCTCTTCGAACTGCAACAGGCGTGCGGCCAGTTGGGCTTCACGATCTTCTTTGATCTCAACCGTGGCGTTCAGCAGTTTGCTCTCTTCAATACCGGCTTTACGGAATACAGAGAGGACGCGGGTATAGGCATATTGCATGTATGGCGCGGTGTTGCCCTCAAACGCCAGCATGTTGTCCCAGTCGAAGATGTAGTCGGTGGTACGGTTTTTGGAAAGATCGGCGTATTTCACCGCGCCGATACCGACGACATTGGCCAGTTTTTCCAGTTCATCGGCTGGCATATCCGGGTTCTTCTCGGCAACCAGGCGACGGGCGCGTTCCAGCGCTTCGTCCAGCAGATCCGCCAGTTTCACCGTACCGCCCGCACGAGTTTTAAACGGCTTCCCGTCTTTACCCAGCATCATGCCGAACATGTGGTGTTCCAGCGGCACAGACTCCGGCACGTAGCCCGCTTTACGCACGATAGTCCACGCCTGCATCAGGTGCTGATGCTGACGGGAATCGATGTAGTAGAGTACGCGGTCGGCATGCAGGGTTTCATAACGGTACTTCGCACAGGCGATATCGGTGGTGGTGTAGAGGTAGCCGCCATCCTTTTTCTGGATGATGACGCCCATAGGCTCGCCTTCTTTGTTCTTGTATTCGTCAAGGAACACGACGGTTGCGCCTTCGCTCTCTACGGCCATACCTTTGGCTTTCAGGTCAGCCACAACGCCTGGCAACATCGGGTTGTACAGGCTTTCACCCATGACATCGTCGCGGGTCAGGGTGACGTTCAGACGGTTGTAGGTGATCTGGTTTTGGGTCATGGTGATATCGACCAGCTTGCGCCACATCTCGCGGAAGTATTCATCGCCACCCTGCAGTTTGACGACGTAGCTACGTGCGCGTTCGGCAAAGGCTTCATCTTCATCGTAATGTTTTTTCGCATCACGATAGAAACCTTCGAGGTCAGCCAGTTCCATTTCACCCGCATTTTCCTGCTGCTGTTTTTCCAGCCATGCAATCAGCATCCCGAACTGGGTACCCCAGTCGCCGACGTGGTTGGCGCGAATTACTTTGTGACCCAGCAGCTCCAGGGTGCGTACAGAGGCGTCGCCAATAATGGTTGAGCGCAGGTGGCCGACGTGCATCTCTTTGGCAACGTTCGGCGCAGAGTAGTCGACAACGACAGTCTGCGGAACAGGCTGCGTAATGCCGAGGCGTGGATCGGCCAGCGCGGAATTAACGTGCTCAGCCAGAAACGCCGGGTCAAGGAAGATGTTGATAAAACCCGGGCCGGCAATTTCAACTTTGCAGGCGACACCGGTAAGGTCAAGGTGAGACAAAACCTGCTCTGCCAGTTGTCGCGGCGCCATGCCCAGTTTTTTTGCAACCGCCATCACGCCATTAGCCTGATAGTCGCCGAACTGAACTTTTGCTGACTGACGAACCTGGGGTTCGCAATCGGCAGGCGCGCCTGCCGCAATCAGGGCCTGGCTAACCTTGTCTGAGAGAAGAGCCTGAATATTCACCGAAATACCTTACATTGAAAGACGCGCAAACCCGTGGTGGCCCGCGTCGGGTGTGGATAAATTAAAGCGGGAGTATACTTCATTTGCCTGATGGCGTCAGCATCAGGGACGCGTTACGACCACCCGAACTACCCGCCCGATTAATGAATGACCATTCATAACATAGTCAGTATTGGTTCAGCGCAGACAACAGGGTAGATTAGCGCCTTCATGAAAAACAGGAGTGGAAAATGGCAAACTGGCAGTCAATTGAGGCATTGAGTGATATTTCTGCGGATCTCCCGCGTTTCGTTCAGGCATTAACCGAGCTTTCCACTCGCCTGGGGTTAGATATTGCCCCGCTCGACGCCGATCATATTTCGCTGCGTTGCCATCAGAATGCCACTGCTGAACGCTGGCGACGCGGGCTGGAGCAGTGTGGCGAGCTGCTTTCTGAGAATATTATTAACGGGCGACCCATTTGTCTTTTCAGGCTACGCGAGCCGGTCTGTGTGGCGCACTGGCAATTTAGCGTGGTCGAACTGCCATGGCCGGGGGAAAAACGCTATCCGCACGAAGGATGGGAGCATATCGAAATTGTGCTGCCGGGCTCTCCTGAAACCCTTAATGCGCGAGCGCTGGCGTTGCTGAGCGACGAGGGGCTAAGCCAGCCGGGGATTTTCGTCAAAACCAGCTCGCCGAAAGGGGAGAAAGAGCGCCTGCCGAACCCGACGCTTGCCGTGACGGATGGTAACGTGACCATCAAATTTCATCCGTGGACAATAGAAGCGATCGTTGCCAGCGAACAGGCTGTGTAACAATGTGAAGTGGCGCGGGGTCTGCACAGGCTAACCGTGGCATGATCCGCCCAGTTTCGTGTTTTGGAGAATCGAATGACAGTGCTGGAGATTTGCTGTTACAGCATGGAGTGCGCGGAAAGCGCAGAACGCAGCGGAGCCGATCGCATCGAGCTTTGCGCCGCCCCGCTGGAAGGCGGGCTTACGCCCTCATACGGAGTGTTGAAATCGACGCGCGAGCGGGTGTCGATACCGGTGCATCCTATCATTCGCCCGCGTGGCGGTGATTTTTGTTACACCGAGGGGGAGTTTCTGGCAATGCTGGACGACGTGCGCACGGTTCGCGAACTGGGTTATCCCGGCCTTGTGATCGGCGTACTGGATGCCGACGGCAACGTGGATAAAACACGGATGCAGCAAATTATGACGGCAGCCGGCCCGCTGGCCGTCACTTTTCACCGCGCGTTTGATATGTGTGCGAATCCACTGGAAGCTTTTGAAACATTAGCGGAATTGGGCGTTGCCAGAGTATTGACGTCCGGGCAAAAAGCGTCGGCCGAAAAAGGTCTTTCATTAATTCGGGAACTTATTGCTCATGCTGGTGCTCCAATCATTATGGCGGGGGCAGGAGTCAGGGCCAGCAACCTTGAACTGTTTCTTGAGGCAGGTGTGAAGGAAGTTCACAGCTCTGCCGGGAAGTGGATCCCGTCGGCAATGCGTTACCGTAACCCGGGTCTCTCCATGTCAACTGACCCGGACGCGGATGAATACTCGCGCTATGCCGTCGATGCCGCCGCCGTTGCGCAAATGAAGGCGATTATCGCGCGCCGCGCCGAATAACTGATTTTTACCGCGCATCATGTCGCCCAATATGATGTTTGCTTGTACCAGGCCCCTGCCAATTCAACAGGGGCCTTTTTTTATGCGTGATGCAGTAAGATTCGACAATGTACATAAATGTACGTATGGATTATTATTGTCTGTATATAAGCATTCATTAAAACTAACTTGCTGAGGGGGAGATATGGCAACCGTGCACAAGAATCAGGAAAATAATGCGGTTGATACCAGTAAAGCGCTGCCCGTTGTCTTCCGTATTCTGGATAAATGGCAATGCAGCACAGATGAACAATTAAGACTGCTTGGTATTAGTTCACGTTCAACATTGAACAAATATAAAGAAGTGAGTGGCGGTATTCGTTTGAGTGCGGATACGCTCGAGCGGATGAGTTATATCCTTAACATCCATAAGTGCCTGCGCGTATTGTTCACCGCAGATGACAGCATTTATGGCTGGGTGCGCAAACCGAATAATCATCCCTTCTTTGCCGGGCGATCGGCAATGGAGGTGATGAACGGCGGCCGCGTGGCGGATCTCTACGAGGTCGCCACGCGTCTGCAGGCCTGGAGAGGGGGAATGGCTTGAATAATGACGCTCCGGTTCTGAAGGCCTTTAAGGGGGCATCGGCTTATCGCATTATCCCCAGCCGTTATCCCACCATTGATTTGTTTGAAGATGTCGCGAGCAGCGATGAATTAGAAGCCGTGTGGGCTGTTGAAGCCATCACCAATGAACGGTTACAGGAGCAGGTGGGGAGCCTGTCGCGGGTGCCGAAAGAAGACTGGCTCGTCGGGCTGCCTGGTTGCAGTTATGTGATGGCAGCCTTTACGCATGTGAATCCGGAAGGGGCACGCTTTACGACGGGGGATTTTGGCGGCTATTACTGCGCGCCGCAGCTTGATACGGCGGTGAAAGAGACGGTATACCACCAGGAACGCATTTTTGGCTATACCAACGAACCTGCGCAAAAAGTACAGATGCGGGTGCTTTATACTGAGTTTGATGCCACGTTAGCTGATATTACGCAGGAGCCTTTTCTCTCTTCTTCGATTTACCATGCCACTGACTACAGCCAGTCGAAGGTTTTCGCGCAGCAGCAGAAGGCGCAAAAAGTGGACGGGATCCACTATTGCTCGGTTCGCCATGCCGGACATAGCTGTTATGTCTTGTATCGCCCTTGCCTGGTGACGAAGATCCTTCAGACGGAGCACCTGGAATATCACTGGAACGGCAGGTCTGTTTCCAACATTCTCAGCATCAGGTTGTATGGAGAGTAACGGCGCAACGCCTGGGATGCGAAGCGCCATTATACGTTGCGGCGGAATTAAGGCTTTTTGGCAATCAACACCGCGCGCAGCGGGGCAGGATAACCTTCTACGGTTTTGCTCGGGTCATTCGGGTCGAGGAAGTCAGCCAGCGATTCCGTAACCATCCATTCGGTACGTCGCTGCTCTTCAGTAGAGGTGACGGACATATCAACGATACGCACATCGACAAAACCACACTTTTCCAGCCAGTTTTTTAACGCCGGCGCGGAGGGAATAAAATAGACGTTACGCATTTGCGCATAGCGATCGCCGGGCACCAGCACGCTATTTTCGTCGCCTTCAATAACCAGCGTTTCCAGCACCAGTTCCCCTTCGTTCACCAGTTGATCTTTCAACTGCCAGAGATGTTCAAGCGGCGAGCGACGATGGTACAGCACCCCCATTGAGAACACCGTATCAAAAGCTTTCAGAGCCGGAAGTTGCTCAATGCCGAGCGGCAGCAGATGCGCGCGCTGGTCATTACCCAGCAGTTTGCGTACCGCTTCGAACTGACACAGGAACAACTGCGTCGGGTCGATACCAACAGCCAGATGCGCGCCCGCGCCAATCATTCGCCACATGTGGTAGCCGCTGCCGCAGCCCACGTCGAGGATCGTGCGCCCGGTCAGGTCGGAAAGATGCGGCAGTACGCGCTCCCATTTCCAGTCAGAACGCCACTCCGTGTCAATGTTCACGTCATACAGAGAGTATGGGCCTTTGCGCCACGGCATCAGGTTACGCATTAACGTGTCAATGCGTTTGCGTTGCCCGTCGCTGAGCGGCGTTTCACTCTCGGCGGTTACGCTGTGCAGCAGGTCGAGTTTCCACGGGGTGATTTCCGGCAGAAACTCGACGGCGTTTGACCACTGCTTAAACAGACCATGCTGATCGCGCTGCCAGGCGGCAATCTGCGCAGGCAGGGTTTCCAGCCAGTGGGCGAGGTGATTTTTGGCAATAAGCTGATAGAAGTTGCCGAACTCAATCATGCTGCCGCTCCCGCTTTTAGTGCCACCAGAGAGCCGAAGTTGAAACACTGGAACCACAGTTCACTGTGCTCAAAACCAGCCTGGCTCAGACGTGCTTTATGGGTTTCGACGGAGTCGGTCAGCATGACGTTTTCCAGCATGCTGCGCTTCTGGCTGATTTCCAGTTCGCTGTAACCGTTAGCGCGTTTAAAGTCGTGATGCATGTTGAACAACAGTTCGCCAACGGTGGCATCTTCAAAGCTGAATTTTTCCGACAGCACCAGTGCGCCGCCGGGGTTCAGGCCTTTATAGATTTTGTTAAGCAGCGCCTGGCGTTCCGCTGGCTCGAGGAATTGCAGCGTAAAATTGAGCACCACCATTGAGGCATTCTCAATTTCAATATCGCGAATATCCCCTTCTAATACCTCAACCGGCGTCGGCGCTTTATACGCATCAATGTGGCGGCGGCAACGTTCGACCATCGCCGGCGAGTTATCCACGGCGATAATTTTACTGCTCTCATGGGCAATATTACGGCGAATGGAGAGCGTTGCCGCACCCAGCGAACAGCCGAGATCGTAGACCTGCGTGGCAGGCTGCACAAAACGTTCCGCCAGCATACCGATCATCGAGATGATATTGGAGTAGCCTGGGACGGAACGTTGGATCATATCCGGGAAGACTTCGGCTACCCGTTCATCAAAGGTCCAGTCGCCGAGACGGGCAATTGG
Source organism: Pseudocitrobacter cyperus (assembly GCF_039889165.1). NCBI lineage: Bacteria > Pseudomonadati > Pseudomonadota > Gammaproteobacteria > Enterobacterales > Enterobacteriaceae > Pseudocitrobacter > Pseudocitrobacter cyperus. The sequence continues at coordinate 60,667 of NZ_JAYMYY010000001.1, forward strand.
CGCAGAAAAAAGCGTGTCGCGGTGAGACATAACGTAAAATCCGAAAAAACGAAAACGGCGTATTGTGCGCTAACGGAGTGAGAAAACCAACTCCCACGGCATATACCAGAGATTAGCCAGCACCATCAGCAACAGCGAAATATAGGTAGCGCTCATACCAGAGCGGCGCCAGCGGAAGAGGCGATGATGAAAACCGTAATAGTGCATCAGACGACCCGCCAACAGCAGAATGCCGCACAGATGAACCATCCAGGTTTCCGCACCGTTCATTTCCATAAACAGCAATAAAATTACACCGATAGGGATGTACTCTACTGCATTACCATGGATGCGGATGGCACTCTGCAGCTCGCTAAAACCGCCGTCGCCGTAAGCTACGCGGTATTGCATACGCAGACGGACAACGTCGAAGGAAAACTTGATCAACAAGAGTGCGGCCAGTACGGCATAAAGCGCACTTACCATACAAACTCCCTTTTAGGCTGGTAGATGGCATCCACTATGATAGGTAGGATTATCAAAAAAGAGAAGATTGTTGTGGAAGCGCGGGCGCAGAACCCACTTCCGGCAGGGCGGTTTGCAACGTTTGCCAGAGGGCGTTAACCAGTTCCAGCGCTTGCGCTATATCAGGCGTATGCAGGAACAGGTAGGGCGTTGTTGTCTCAGTCCAGACGGGCAGTTTATTTAGCCAGGGGGCGAAAAGCTCCTGATTCTGCAGCATATTATCGCTACCGATAAAACGCACCATCGGGTTTTTGGCCGTGACGATGGCGTGTACCGGCACCTTTGGTTTTTTCCGCTGCGCGTCGACTATCGCTTCACTGTGCGGCACGGCAGCATGTACCGGGCGGCTATCGAGAATGGTGCGATTGACGCCGCGTGCCATTAACCCGCGATTTAACTGCTGCTCATACTCGCCCTTGTCGAAAAACTGTGGGTGACGCACTTCAACGCCATAGGTGAAGTTTTTCGGCAGGCCGTCGAGAAAGGCCCACAGACCGGGGAGATCCTGAGGACTAAACGTCGCGGGCAACTGCAACCAGTATTGCCCGATGCGATCTTCCAGCGGCGACATTCGCTGGAAAAATTCGTGCGTCAGGTCGTCACAGTGGCGCAGTTTAGCCTCGTGCGAAATGGTGGCGGGAAATTTAAAGCAGAAGCGAAAGTTATCGTGGGTCTGCTCCCGCCAGCGCGTCACGATCTCAGCTTTTGGCAGGGCATACAGGGTGGTATTGCCCTCGACACAGTTGAAGTAACGGGCGTAATCCTCCAGCCCGCTAATCCCCTGGCGTCCCCATTTCGGATGTGACCACTGTGGCAGACCAACGTAAATCATAGGGCTTGTGCAATCTCTTCGCTGCTGCGTATACGGGCGATACGCGGGAAAATATGCGTCATGCTGCCCTGGTGCTGCTCCGTGCTGGCGGCGCTGCACGCATCTTCGGCAATCACCAGGTTGAAGCCGAGTTCCCAGGCGTTACGGGCGGTAGATTCAACACCGATGTTGGTGGAGATCCCGCATAATATAATGGTGTCGATACCGCGACGGCGAAGCTGTAATTCGAGATCGGTGCCGTAGAATGCGCCCCACTGGCGCTTGATCACTTCAATATCGCTCTCTTTTTTCCCCAGAGCCTGCGGATACGTCCACCAGTTTTCCGGCAGCGCATGCGCACCTGCTTGTGTATCTACGGGTTGTTTCAGCGCTTCGGCGAAATCAGCAGACCAGCCGACGCGCACCATCACCACCGGAGAGCCCGCAGCACGGCACTTTTCCGCCAGATGGGCGGCGCGGGCGACAACATCGCTCGCCGTATGCGGCCCACCTGCGAAAGGCAGAATGCCCTCCTGGAGGTCAATAATCACCAGTGCGGTCTTTTGCGCATCTAAATTCAACATCACGTTTCTCATCTGAACAGGCAAACAGAGCAATACCTTACGACGTCTGACAGGTTATAACAGGGATATATTTTGTTAATTTTTGTGAGTCTGCGCAATAAGCGTTCAGCAAACGCGCGGATAAACCCCAGCGGGCTTATCGCCAGCGAGAATTTCCAGTATAATAACCCCCTTTTTTCATCCAGTAGTGACATTCAGCAAAAGCTGCGACAGTTGTGCCTGCGGCTAAGTTAAGGGATATCTCATGCGTACAGAATATTGCGGACAGCTACGACTGTCCCACGTAGGGCAGCAAGTGACCCTGTGTGGTTGGGTCAACCGTCGTCGTGATCTCGGTAGCCTTATCTTCATAGATATGCGTGACCGCGAAGGCATCGTACAGGTGTTTTTCGATCCGGATCGCGCGGATGCGTTAAAGCTGGCCTCCGAACTGCGTAATGAGTTCTGCATTCAGGTTACCGGCACCGTGCGTGCGCGCGACGGGAAAAACGTCAACGCCGACATGGCGACCGGCGAAATCGAAGTGCTTGCGTCTGATCTGACCATCATCAACCGTTCAGAATCGCTGCCGCTGGATTCAAACCACGTTAACACCGAAGAAGCGCGTCTGAAGTACCGCTACCTTGACCTGCGTCGCCCGGAAATGGCGCAACGCCTGAAAACGCGTGCCAAAATCACCAGCTTCGTGCGTCGCTTTATGGACGATCACGGTTTCCTCGATATCGAAACCCCGATGCTGACCAAAGCCACGCCGGAAGGGGCGCGCGACTATCTGGTTCCGTCTCGTGTACACAAAGGCAAATTCTACGCGCTGCCGCAGTCTCCGCAGCTTTTCAAACAGTTGCTGATGATGTCCGGCTTTGACCGCTATTACCAGATAGTGAAATGCTTCCGTGACGAAGACCTGCGTGCCGATCGTCAGCCGGAATTTACCCAGATCGATGTGGAAACGTCCTTCCTGACCGCGCCGCAGGTGCGTGAAATAATGGAAGCGCTGATCCGCCAGTTGTGGCTGGAAATTAAAGGCGTCGATTTGGGTGATTTCCCTGTCATGACCTTCGCCGAAGCTGAACGCCGTTACGGTTCCGATAAACCGGATCTGCGTAACCCGATGGAGCTGGTGGACGTTGCTGACCTGCTGAAAGACGTTGAGTTCGCGGTCTTCGCCGGCCCGGCAAACGATCCGAAAGGCCGCGTGGCGGCGCTGCGTGTACCTGGCGGTGCGGCGCTCACCCGTAAGCTCATCGACGAGTACGGTAACTTCGTCAAGATCTACGGCGCGAAAGGTCTGGCCTATATTAAAGTCAACGAACGTGCGAAAGGTCTTGAAGGCATCAACAGCCCGGTGGCGAAATTCCTGAATGCGGACATCGTCGAAGCGATTCTTGAGCGCACCGGCGCGCAAGATGGCGATATGATCTTCTTCGGCGCGGACAACAAAAAAGTGGTTGCCGATGCGCTGGGCGCGCTGCGTCTGAAACTGGGTAAAGACCTGAATCTGACCGATGAGTCCATGTGGGCGCCGCTGTGGGTTATCGACTTCCCGATGTTTGAAGACGACGGCGAAGGCGGCCTGACCGCGATGCACCATCCGTTCACTTCACCGAAAGATATGACTGCAGACGAGCTGAAAGCGGCGCCGGAAGACGCGGTCGCCAATGCTTACGATATGGTCATCAACGGCTATGAAGTGGGCGGCGGTTCCGTGCGTATCCACCGTGGCGAAATGCAGCAGACCGTGTTTGGCATTCTGGGCATTAATGAACAGGAACAGCGCGAGAAATTCGGCTTCCTGCTCGACGCCCTGAAATATGGTACGCCGCCGCATGCGGGTCTGGCATTCGGCCTTGACCGTCTGACCATGCTGCTGACCGGCACCGATAACATCCGTGACGTTATTGCCTTCCCGAAAACCACCGCGGCTGCCTGCCTGATGACCGAAGCGCCAAGCTTCGCCAATCCGACAGCGCTGTCTGAACTGAGCATTCAGGTGGTAGCGAAGGAAGCGAAAGAGTCTGCGGAGAACAAGTAATATGCCATTCAAGCGCCCTGTTTCGATTCTGGTGGTGATTTACGCCGAGGACACGAAGCGGGTGCTGATGCTACAGCGGCGCGACGATCCTGATTTCTGGCAGTCGGTAACCGGCAGCGTAGAAGAGGGGGAAACCGCGTCGCAGGCCGCCGCGCGTGAAGTAAAGGAAGAGGTCTCTGTTGATGTGTTCGCAGAGCGTCTGAATCTTATGGATTGTCAGCGCACGGTGGAGTTTGAAATTTTTAGTCATTTACGTCATCGCTATGCGCCGGGCGTCATGCGCAATACCGAGTCCTGGTTTTGCCTCGCGCTCCCTCACGAACGGGAGGTCGTGTTCACTGAACATCTGACCTACCGCTGGGTTGATGCTGTGGACGCCGCAGCATTAACCAAGTCGTGGAGCAACCGGCAGGCGATTGAAGAGTTTGTAATTAACGCCGCCTGAGAAGGCGCGCTTTTCGAGGAAATATTTATGGCAGGTCATAGTAAATGGGCCAACACCAAACACCGCAAAGCGGCACAGGATGCCAAGCGCGGTAAAATCTTCACCAAAATCATTCGCGAGCTGGTAACGGCTGCGCGTCTGGGCGGCGGCGACGCTGGCTCAAACCCGCGTCTTCGTGCGGCGATTGATAAAGCGCTGTCAAACAACATGACGCGTGACACTCTGAACCGTGCTATCGCGCGCGGCGTCGGCGGTGACGAAGATGCAAACATGGAAACCATCATTTATGAAGGTTACGGCCCTGGCGGTACTGCGGTGATGGTGGAATGTCTGTCTGACAACCGTAACCGTACCGTCGCTGAAGTGCGTCATGCCTTCACTAAAACCGGTGGTAACCTGGGTACTGACGGTTCTGTTGCTTACCTGTTCAGCAAAAAAGGCGTGATCTCCTTCGAGAAAGGCGACGAAGACGCCATCATGGAAGCGGCGCTGGAAGCGGGTGCTGAAGATGTGGTGACCTACGACGATGGCGCGATCGACGTGTATACCGCATGGGAAGAGATGGGCGCAGTACGCGATGCGCTGGAAGCTGCCGGCCTGAAAGCCGACGAAGCGGAAGTTTCCATGATCCCGTCGACCAAAGCGGACATGGATGCAGAAACTGCGCCGAAACTGCTGCGTCTGATCGATATGCTGGAAGACTGCGATGATGTGCAGGAAGTCTACCATAACGGTGAGATCTCTGATGAGGTAGCAGCGACGCTGTAATGGCGCCGTTCACTCAACAGCCGGAGGTGCGTGTTGTCGATTATTCTCGGGATTGACCCCGGCTCACGCATCACCGGTTACGGCGTCATCCGCCAGGTCGGCAGGCAGCTTACCTATCTCGGTAGCGGCTGCATTCGAACCAAAGTGGATGACCTGCCGTCCCGTCTGAAGCTTATCTACGCTGGCGTTAGCGAAATCATCACTCAGTTTCAGCCTGATTTTTTTGCCATTGAGCAGGTCTTTATGGCCAAGAACGCCGACTCCGCGTTAAAGCTGGGGCAGGCGCGCGGCGTGGCGATTGTCGCGGCGGTGAATCAGGATCTCCCGGTGTTCGAATATGCCGCCCGTCAGGTCAAGCAGACTGTCGTCGGCATTGGTAGCGCGGAAAAAAGCCAGGTGCAGCACATGGTGCGCACCTTGCTGAAACTCCCCGCCAACCCGCAGGCCGATGCCGCCGATGCGCTGGCGATTGCCATCACCCACTGCCATGTCAGCCAGAATGCGATGCAAATGAGTGAATCGCGGCTGAATCTGGCGAGAGGGCGACTGCGTTAGTTATATCGCCTCAGCCATTTCTGGCTGAGGCGTTTCTATCCCTTTTGCATCAATCAGCACTAAATTCGGATGGTGCCACAGGCTGGCAGGCGTGACGGTTTTACGCTCCCACGGAATTGAACCCAAAAACCAGAACTTCCAGAAGGTGAGTTTTGCGCCAGGATTGCTGTGCAGCAGATTACCAAACGTTTCAATTTCCCCGACCGGAATACATAACGCCTCTTTATAGATATCAAAGACAAACTTCGAGCAGAACTGGCGCGCAGAGTCATATTTAAAACCGGTGTGATAGAGTTTGTGCAGGCGGCCAGGAACCCTTTCAACCAGGGCGAGTTTCTGTTCAGCCGTTAACCCTCCGGCCAGGCGGCGGACGGCGTAGCGCTGCCCGGTGGAGCGTTGAATAAAACGCGACAGCGTGGTGATCGTTGAGAGTGGTACGCGGCTTTCCGCCACCAGATAATCTTCACTATTGTGCCCGATGATAATCCCTACGTGGTTGCTCCAGCACCGAGAGGCGGTGGAGATTTGCCCAAACAGGCGAGCACCGATAGCGGTAAATACGATATCACCGGTTTCATATTTAACAGGATAATTGATGTCCATAATTTCAATCCATTATTCATCTATAAATGAGGTTGTTTCTTTCCTGATGAGAAAGAATTAGCATTGCACCGGAATAATGACAAGGACTGTTTTATACATAAATTCTTTAAAGTTATCCCTGGGCTTTTATTTAGTTATGCTGTGAATGTATTAGCCGCAACGACCCAGAGCGCAGTGAGTGCTGAAATTAGCGTAACGCAGAACAATCAGGCTGTTTTTTGCAATTCATCATGACCCTTCCGGTGATCTATCCGACCTGGTTAATGCGTTGATTATAACGGGTTGGCGCCAGCAGATGATAAAAATATGCCCTTTCCCCCAACAATTGATAGTCACAGGTGATGTGCAGTGAAAAATAACAGTGAAACATTTTTTATTACGCTGATGCTCCTGCTGGTGAGTCGGATCGCGATGGCTGATCCCATTGAACCGAATGATGATAGCTGCCGACAGTATGAACAATATGCACGATGGGTGAAGCAGGGGAGCGGCAGTGATGAGCAAAAATTAATGCGCCTGAACAGGTATATAAATTATTATTATGATGAATACGCAAGCAGTTGCGACAGTTTTGATAAGGACAAAGACGAATATTTGCAGCGGGTCTTTGCTTATGTGCAGAGTAGTTTTCCGGTGACGCCTTCGCTGGTGCTGGAATGTACCACCATCACTGATGATGACATCTGTGATGGCGACCGCGACTGGACTTCGCATTTATTTTTACTCAGTGATGAAAGAAAACTTCGGCGCCCTTTGCCGTTCAAATCAAATGAAGTGTTCTTGCCTTATAGCAAAATGTATATTCCTGATATGGAAATGTTTGTTTCATTTGCTCGCTATCGCTACTCCTTGACAGGTGTTTATTATTATTTTCACTCAGGCTCAAAGAGCCAGCATATAAAATTATTACCTGGCCCACAAAAAGGGGAATTTGTTTCACTGGACACAAAGAAAATCAACGAGCAGGGGACGATTGCCTGCCAAAGAAGTGACTCCTGTAGCCGACTTACCGCGATTTATAAGCGGGACGATTATCACTATCTTAAAGCGGTCTGGTATTACTGATATTGCGTATCTGCTCTTCTCTCCCTGCTTCTGCACAGGTTGAAAGCGCGCCGGGGAGGGGCAAGCCGGCCGTTTCCTTTAGCCCCCCGTGCCGGGCGAAGCATTTTAATTTCATCCTCCGCTGGATATCTATCCAGCGTTTTTTTATGATACACCTTCGTATCAGAGCCATTAACGCAGGAGCGTCATGTGATAGGCAGACTCAGAGGCATTATTCTCGAAAAACAACCCCCGTTAGTACTGCTGGAGACGGGCGGCGTCGGCTATGAAGTCCATATGCCGATGACCTGCTTCTATGAGCTGCCGGAAGCGGGGCAGGAAGCCATCATCTTCACCCACTTTGTGGTGCGCGAAGATGCACAGTTGCTGTACGGCTTTAACAACAAACAGGAACGCACCCTGTTTAAAGAACTGATTAAAACCAACGGGGTAGGCCCCAAACTGGCGCTCGCGATCCTCTCCGGCATGTCGGCGCAGCAGTTTGTCAATGCCGTTGAGCGTGAAGAGCCTGCCGCGCTGGTGAAACTGCCGGGTATCGGTAAAAAAACCGCCGAGCGTCTGATTGTCGAAATGAAAGACCGCTTCAAGGGGCTGCACGGCGACCTGTTTACGCCAGCCGCCGATCTGGTGCTTACCTCTCCGGCAAGCCCGGCGACGGACGATGCCGAACAGGAAGCGGTTGCCGCTCTGGTGGCGCTGGGCTATAAACCTCAGGAAGCCAGCCGGATGATTAGCAAAATCGCGCGTCCGGATGCCAATAGCGAAACATTGATCCGCGAAGCGTTACGCGCTGCGCTGTGAGGTAGAGGATGATTGAAGCAGACCGCCTGATTAGTGCAGAAAGCACCTTGCCGGAAGACATCGTCGACCGTGCCATCAGGCCCAAATTGCTGGAAGAGTATATTGGCCAGCCGCAAGTGCGATCGCAGATGGAGATTTTCATCCAGGCCGCGAAACTGCGCGGAGATGCGCTCGACCATCTGCTGATATTCGGCCCGCCAGGGCTCGGTAAGACGACGCTTGCCAACATTGTCGCCAATGAGATGGGCGTTAATCTGCGTACCACTTCTGGCCCGGTGCTGGAAAAGGCAGGCGATCTGGCAGCGATGCTGACCAACCTCGAACCGCATGATGTGCTGTTTATCGATGAAATCCACCGTCTTTCGCCAGTTGTGGAAGAGGTGCTCTATCCGGCGATGGAGGATTATCAGCTTGATATCATGATTGGCGAAGGCCCGGCGGCACGTTCAATCAAAATCGATCTGCCGCCGTTTACTCTGATTGGCGCGACCACCCGCGCGGGGTCGTTAACCTCGCCGCTGCGCGACCGTTTCGGTATTGTGCAGCGTCTGGAGTTTTATCAGGTTCCCGATTTACAGCACATTGTGGGACGCAGTGCCCGCTATATGGGGCTGGAGATGAGCGAAGAAGGTGCGCTGGAAGTCGCGCGCCGGGCGCGGGGCACGCCGCGTATCGCAAACCGTCTGTTGCGACGCGTCCGTGATTTTGCGGAAGTGAAACACGATGGTAGCATTTCGGCAGACATCGCCGCGCAGGCGCTGGATATGCTGAACGTAGATGCAGAAGGGTTCGACTATATGGACCGCAAACTGCTGCTGGCGGTAATTGACAAGTTCTTCGGCGGCCCGGTTGGCCTGGATAACCTGGCGGCGGCGATTGGTGAAGAGCGGGAAACGATTGAAGACGTGCTTGAGCCCTACCTGATTCAGCAGGGCTTTTTGCAGCGTACACCGCGAGGGCGTATGGCGACGGTTCGCGCGTGGAATCACTTCGGCATTACGCCGCCGGAAATGCCCTAAGCACATCCGACCCGGGGAATCGCACGTTCCTGCAGGCCGGAGAAGCGCAGCGCCATCCGGCATTTCACTGAGACTGCTTCTTCATCATGCTGAAAATAAACAAGGCTGCCGCGCATAACACGACGGACGGGCCCGCAGGCGTGTCGTAAAACGCTGAGAAGGTCAGCCCACCCGTAACGGCAATCATCCCAACGGCCACGGCAATTCCCGCCATCTGCTCAGGTGTGCGGGCAAAGCGGCGCGCCGTTGCTGCGGGAATAATCAGCAATGAGGTGATTATCAATGCACCGACAAACTTCATTGCTACGCCGATGGTTAATGCTGTCACCAGCATCAACAGCAGTTTCACGCGCTGTAGCTTCACGCCATCGACAAAGGCCAGATCCGGGCTGATAGTCATCGACAGCAGGTTACGCCACTGCCAGAAGAGGATCGCCAGCACGATAACCACGCCAATGGCGATGGAAACCAGATCTTCCGGCGTCACCGCCAGCAAGTCACCAAACAAATACGCCATCAGATCAACGCGAATGTTCGACATCAGGCTGACCACGACCAGACCCAGCGACAGCGCGCTATGCGCCATAATCCCCAGCAGCGTATCCACCGCCAGGTGAGGGCGTTTTTCCAGCCATACCAGACCGCCGGCTAACAGCAGCGTCACCGCAATCACCGCATAAAAAGGGTTTACATCCAGCAGCAGGCCAAAGGCGACGCCGAGCAGTGACGCATGCGCCAGGGTATCGCCAAAATAGGACATCCGACGCCAGACAACGAACGAACCTAACGGGCCCGCGGCGCAAGCTAACATCATCCCGGCAAGCCAGCCGGGCAATAACAATTCAATCATGAGTGACCATTTCCCCGACGCAAAACAATACGACCCTGGAGATCGTGGCGGTGGTTATGCTGATGGCGGTAGATACCGAGCTGTTCTGCGCCGCGTGGGCCGAACATAGAGATAAATTCAGGGTGCATGGAGACAACGTCCGGCGTGCCGGAACAGCATATATGGTGATTCAGGCACAGCACTTCATCGGTCTTCGCCATCACCAGATGCAGGTCGTGAGAAACCATCAGCACAGCGCAGTCAAGTTCCTGGCGCAACTGATTGATAAGGTCATAAAGCGCAACCTGACCATTCACATCCACGCCCTGGGTTGGTTCATCGAGCACCAGCAACTGTGGGCTATTGAGCAGGGCGCGGGCCAGCAGAACGCGTTGAGTTTCGCCGCCGGAAAGCTTTTGCATCGGCGCATTCAGCAGATGGCCGGCCTGTACGCGTTTCAGCGCCGGGAGGATATCCGCTTTGTGCGTCGCCGGATGCAGGCGCAAAAAACGCCCGACGGTCAGCGGTAGCGTTGCATCAAGGTGTAATTTCTGCGGTACATAACCGATGCGCAATTTACCCTCACGCTTGATCACGCCTTCATTGGGTGCTATCAGGCCTAACACCACGCGAACCAGCGTCGATTTCCCGGCACCGTTAGGGCCGAGGAGGGTGAGAATGCGACCCGGCTTCAGAGCCAGTGATATGTCAGACAACACGCGGCGTTGGCCGAATGAGACCGAAACATTTTCCAGAGTTACAAGATTCGTCATAGCAATTAGGGGTTGCACAAGGAAGAGAATGTTATAATATCACAACTCTTTCATTCATTACGATTATCAGACGCATTATGTTACAGAAAAATACGCTTCTTTTCGCTGCATTATCGCTGGCGCTCAGCAGTGCTGCCGTTCAGCGCGCGGACGCGGCTGTTGTCGCCTCTCTAAAACCGATTGGATTTATCGTTTCAGCTATCGCTGATGGCGTCACAGAAACGCAGGTTTTGCTGCCGGACGGTGCGTCTGAGCATGACTATTCACTGCGTCCATCCGATGTAAAACGCTTACAAAACGCGGACTTAGTTGTCTGGGTTGGCCCGGAGATGGAAGCGTTTATGAATAAGTCAACACAAAGTATTTCTGAAAAAAATAAAGTCACTATTGCACAGCTTGAAGGCGTAAAACCGTTGCTCATGAAAGGGGGCGATGATGACGACCATGACGATGATGAGGGCCACGCTCATGCAGGCCATGAGAGTGAAAAAGGTGACGTACATCACCATCACGGCGACTACAACATGCATCTGTGGCTTTCGCCAGAGATAGCGCGGCTGTCAGCGGTTGCAATCCATGACAAATTAGTGGAACTTATGCCGCAGAGTCGAGCCAAACTCGACGCCAACCTGAAGGATTTTGAGGCACAATTAGCCGCTGCCGATAAACAGGTTGGTCACGAGCTCGCACCGCTGAAGGGGAAGGGGTATTTCGTTTTTCATGACGCCTATGGCTATTACGAAAAACAGTACGGTTTAACGCCACTCGGCCATTTTACCGTAAACCCTGAAATCCAACCCGGTGCGCAGCGTTTACATCAGATTAGAACACAGTTGGTTGAGCAAAAAGCAACCTGCGTTTTTGCTGAGCCACAGTTCAGGCCAGCGGTCGTTGAAGCGGTCGCCCGGGGAACTTCTGTGCGTATGGGCACGTTAGATCCGCTGGGAACGAACATTCAATTGAGCAAAGAGAGTTACGCGACGTTCCTTCGTCAACTCGCGAACCAATACTCAAGCTGCCTGAAAGGAGATTAATGAGGAAGTGGATACGTGCAACAGATAGCCCGCTCTGTCGCCCTGGCGTTTAACAATTTGCCGCGACCCCACCGCGTTATGCTGGGGTCGTTGACAGTCCTGACTTTGGCGGTCGCCGTATGGCGACCATACGTTTATCACCCAACATCCAGCCCGATTGTCCGCACCATTGAGCTGGAGCAGAACGAAATCCGTTCCCTGTTACCGGAAGCCAGCGAGCCTATCGATCAGGCGGCGCAGGAAGATGAAGCTATTCCGCAGGATGAACTGGACGAAAAAACCGACACCCCTCATGAGTATGTCGTTTCAACGGGCGATACCCTCAGCAGCATCCTCAATCAGTATGGTATTGATATGGGTGATATCAGTCGCCTTGCGGCGGCGGATAAAGACCTGCGTAACATGAAAATCGGTCAGCAGCTTTCCTGGTCGCTGACGGCGGATGGCGATCTGCAGCAGCTTACCTGGGAGATGTCCCGCCGCGAAACCCGTACTTACGACCGCGTTGCCAACGGCTTTAAAATGAGCAGCGAAACGCAACAAGGTGAATGGGTTAACAGTCTGCTGAAAGGCACCGTGGGCGGAAGCTTTGTCACCAGCGCGCGTAATGCTGGCCTCACCAGTACTGAAGTCAGTGCGGTTATCAAAGCGATGCAGTGGCAGATGGACTTCCGTAAGCTGAAAAAAGATGATGAATTTGCCGTATTGATGTCCCGCGAAATGCTGGACGGCAAACGCGAGCAGAGCCAACTGGTGGGCGTTCGTATCCGCACCGAAGGTAAAGATTACTACGCGATTCGCGCCGAGGACGGTAAGTTCTATGACCGCAACGGTACCGGTCTTGCTAAAGGGTTCTTGCGTTTTCCAACCGCGCGTCAGTTCCGCGTCTCTTCAAACTTTAACCCGCGTCGTCTGAACCCGGTAACGGGCCGCGTTGCGCCGCATCGTGGCGTCGATTTTGCGATGCCGCAGGGGACGCCAGTGCTGGCGGTAGGCGATGGTGAAGTAGTGATGGCTAAACGCAGCGGTGCGGCGGGTTACTATGTGGCGATTCGTCACGGCCGGACTTACACCACCCGTTATATGCACCTGCGTAAAATTCTCGTTAAGCCAGGGCAGAAAGTTAAACGTGGCGACCGTATTGCGCTTTCCGGTAATACCGGGCGTTCGACCGGGCCGCATCTGCACTATGAAGTATGGATTAACCAGCAGGCCGTTAACCCGTTGACGGCAAAACTGCCGCGTACCGAAGGGCTGACCGGTTCCGATCGTACCGATTACCTGGCACAGGTTAAGCAGGTACTTCCGCAGTTGCGTTTTGATTAATTACGCTTAATTACTGCGCATTTAAAGCCGGTGTACTGAATGTCACCGGCTTTTTCTTTTGTACGAAGCAGTGCGCCTCGCTAAACTATTGATAAGCGTTTCGCACCAGAAGCGCCCGATCCTGGAATAAGCATGGAAACAACCAAAAAGAGTAACGAATTTATCCCCGAATTTGAAAAGTCTTTTCGCCACCCGCAATACTGGGGGGCCTGGCTCGGCGTGGCGGCATTTGCTGGCGTAGCTTGTCTGCCGCCGCGTGTTCGCGACCCGCTTCTGGGCTCATTGGGTCGGCTGGCCGGGCGTCTGGGTAAAAGTGCGCGTCGTCGGGCGCAAATCAATCTGCGCTACTGCTTCCCGGAAAAGAGCGATGCGGAAGTGGAGTCAATCATTGATGGTATGTATACCACTGCCCCACAGGCGATGGCGATGATGGCGGAACTGGCTATTCGCGGGCCAAAGAAGATTTTGCCGCGTGTGGACTGGCAGGGAAAAGAAATTATCGACGAAATGCACGAGAAGGGTGAGAACGTCATTTTCCTCGTGCCACACGGCTGGGGCGTTGATATTCCGGCGATGCTGATGGCGTCGCAGGGGCAGAAAATGGCCGCCATGTTCCACAATCAGGGCAACAAGGTGTTCGATTACGTATGGAATACCGTGCGTCGTCGCTTTGGCGGGCGTCTGCATGCGCGCAATGACGGCATCAAACCGTTTATTCAATCGGTGCGCCAGGGATATTGGGGCTACTATCTACCGGATCAGGATCATGGCCCGGAGCATAGTGAATTTGTCGATTTCTTCGCAACCTATAAAGCGACCCTGCCGGCGATTGGCCGTTTGATGAAGGTGTGCCGCGCGCGCGTCGTGCCGCTGTTCCCGGTTTATGATGGTAAAACGCATCGCTTAACGATTCTGGTACGCCCACCGATGGATGACCTGCTGGAGGCGGATGACCACACCATCGCGCGCCGGATGAACGAAGAGGTGGAGATTTTTGTTGGCCCGCATCCGGAACAGTACACCTGGATCCTGAAGCTGCTGAAAACGCGCCGTCCGGGGGATGTGAAGCCCTATAAGCCGAGCGAGACCTATCCGTAACGCATTCAGTGCCGCCCGATAAAAAAAGCCTCTTCAGTGTATTGAAGAGGCTTTAGTTCGTTAAATACCCGGAAGCGAAGCCCCCGGGCAACTTCTGTTGAGCCGAATATCAATCGACGGTCAAAATACGTGTGGTATTGGTTGAGCCCACCGTATCCATTACATCGCCCTGCGTAACGATGACGAGGTCTCCGGCGACCAGATAGCCTTTGTCGCGCAGCAGATTAACGGCTTCGTGCGCCGCCGCAACGCCGTCGCTTTCGCTATCGAAATGTACCGGCGTTACGCCGCGGTAGAGCGCGGTCAGATTCAGCGTGCGCTCATGACGAGACATGGCGAAAATCGGCAGACCGGAGGTGATACGAGAAGTCATCAGCGCGGTACGGCCAGATTCGGTCATGGTGATGATGGCGGTGACGCCTTTCAGATGGTTGGCCGCATACATGGCAGACATCGCAATCGCTTCTTCCACGTTGTCGAACTGAACGTCCAGACGGTGTTTAGAGACGTTGATGCTTGGGATTTTTTCCGCACCCAGACAGACGCGCGCCATCGCCGCGACGGTTTCAGAAGGATACTGACCCGCAGCGGTTTCCGCAGACAGCATCACCGCATCGGTACCATCCAGCACGGCGTTTGCCACGTCCATCACTTCGGCACGGGTCGGCATTGGGTTGGTTATCATCGACTCCATCATCTGGGTCGCGGTGATGACCGCACGATTAAGCTGACGCGCGCGACGAATCAACGCTTTCTGAATGCCAACCAGCTCCGGATCGCCAATTTCAACGCCCAGGTCGCCGCGGGCAACCATGACGACATCGGAGGCCAGAATGATGTCATCCATTGCATCCTGGCTGCATACGGCTTCCGCACGTTCAACTTTGGCAACAATTTTTGCATCGCAGCCCGCTTCACGCGCCAAACGGCGGGCATAGTTCAGGTCTTCGCCGCAGCGCGGGAAGGAGACCGCCAGGTAATCGACCGCAATCGCAGCGGCCGTCGCGATATCGGCCTTGTCTTTGTCAGTCAGGGCTTCAGCCGAGAGACCTCCGCCGAGCTTGTTGATGCCTTTGTTGTTGGAGAGCGGGCCACCTACGGTCACTTCGGTGAACACTTTCATGCCCTGAACTTCCAACACTTTCAACTGCACACGGCCATCATCCAGCAGCAGGATATCGCCCGGAACAACATCCGCAGGCAGTCCCTTATAGTCGATACCAACTTTTTCTTTGTCGCCTTCACCTTTACCCAGGTTGGCGTCAAGCAGGAATTTATCGCCGATGTTAAGGAAAACTTTACCTTCTTTGAAGGTCGAAACACGGATTTTAGGGCCCTGGAGATCGCCTAAAATAGCTACGTGACGACCCAGTTTTGCCGCGATTTCACGGACTTTATCAGCGCGAAGTTTATGATCTTCCGGCGTACCGTGGGAGAAGTTCATTCGTACTACGTTGGCACCTGCGGCGATAACTTTTTCAAGGTTATTATCGCGATCTGTTGCCGGGCCTAACGTGGTAACGATTTTGGTTCTGCGAAGCCTTCTGGACATGTAATACTCCGTTAACTTAAACAACCAGGTGTTGCGTGAACATGGATTCGGCGCTTTTTGCCGAATGTCTAATCAAAATACATCTTATTAACGACTTTTATTGGTTATCGCTGTGTGTCATACCTTCTTTATCAAACCGCGATTCCTTCAATGCTTCTTTGACTCGCTTCAAGTTATCCCTGAATTTTGCCCCCCGGCGCAGCGTAAAGCCCGTTGCCAGCACATCAATGACCGTAAGCTGCGCCAGCCTGGAAACCATCGGCATGTATACGTCAGTGTCTTCCGGCACCTCAAGTGTAATGGCGAGCGTGGCTTCGCGCGCGAGCGGGGTATGAGCGGAGGTCAGGGCTATCACCATAGCATCGTTTTCCCGCGCCAGTTGCGCCAGTTCAACGAGGCTTTTGGTTCTGCCCGTGTGAGAAATAAGCACAACGACATCATCTTCGCTACAGTTCATGCAACTCATTCGTTGCAGGACGATATCATCGGAATAGACCACCGGCACATTGAAGCGAAAGAATTTGTTCATGGCATCGTGCGCAACGGCGGCAGAAGAACCCAGTCCGAAAAATGCGATGCGCTTGGCCTGGGTCAGGAGATCGACCGCCCGGTTAACCGTTGCCATGTCCAGGGACTGGCGCACATGCGCAAGGCTTGCCATTGCGGACTCGAATATTTTTCCCGTATAGGCCTCTACGCTGTCATCTTCATCGACATTACGATTAACATACGGTGTACCGTTAGCCAGACTTTGGGCAAGATGCAGTTTAAAATCAGGAAAGCCGCGGCTTTCCATGCTGCGACAAAAACGGTTTACCGTGGGTTCGCTGACAGCAGCTTCCAGTGCCAGTGCCGCGATACTTGAATGGATAGCCTGCTCCGGCGCGGCGAGGATAACCTCCGCCACTTTGCGTTCGGATTTGCTAAGGTTTTCCAGTTGCGACTGAATTTTTTCCAGCATGTTCATCGTGATGGGGCGCTCATTGATTGAAACGATTCCATTAATGGGTGAAATCTGCAGGCGTTTTAGCAAGAATATACCCCTGTGGGTCGCTGAAAGGGGACAAACAGCAGCAAAAAATGTTGTTTTTTTTCATTACATGATCAACGTCGTATTTTTGCATCCCCGTCCAGGGCGAAAGAACGAACAATATTAGGGCGTTGTCCAGGTATAACCGCGCAGACATTTCCATTTGTGCGGTGAAAAGCGGTAAAAGGTTTCGGTAAGTTAGTAAACACAGTACAGTGCGGTGTAATAAAATTACAACTGTAGCCTGGCATAAGAACCAGGAAATACAACTGAGGAGAATGACATGGCGGTAACGCAAACGGCCCAGGCATGCGATCTGGTCATTTTCGGCGCGAAAGGTGACCTGGCGCGTCGTAAATTGTTGCCTTCCCTGTATCAGCTTGAGAAAGCCGGTCAGATCAATCCTGATACCCGGATCATCGGCGTAGGTCGCGCTGACTGGGACAAAGAGGCGTACACCAAAGTGGTGCGCGAGGCGCTGGAAACCTTCATGAAGGAAAAAATTGATGAAGGTTTATGGGAAACCCTGAGTGGCCGCCTGGATTTCTGCAATCTGGATGTTAACGATACCAGTGCGTTTACCCGCCTGGGCGAAATGCTGGATCAGGACAACCGCGTTACGATTAACTACTTTGCGATGCCGCCTGGAACCTTTGGCGCAATCTGCAAAGGGTTGGGCGAAGCAAAGCTGAATGCTAAACCGGCGCGCGTAGTGATGGAAAAACCGCTGGGTACTTCTCTGGCGACCTCGCGCGAAATCAACGATCAGGTTGGCGAATATTTCGAAGAGTGCCAGGTTTACCGTATCGACCACTATCTGGGCAAAGAGACGGTGCTGAATCTGCTGGCGCTGCGTTTTGCCAACTCCCTGTTTGTGAACAACTGGGATAACCGCACCATTGATCATGTCGAAATCACCGTGGCGGAAGAAGTCGGGATCGAAGGCCGTTGGGGCTACTTCGACCAGGCAGGCCAGATGCGCGATATGATCCAGAACCATCTGCTGCAAATTCTGTGCATGATTGCTATGTCGCCGCCGTCTGACCTGACCGCCGACAGCATTCGCGATGCGAAAGTGAAAGTGCTGAAATCCCTGCGTCGTATTGACCGTTCCAATGTGCGCGAGAAAACCGTGCGCGGACAGTACACTTCGGGATTTGCTCAGGGCAAGAAAGTACCGGGATATCTGGAAGAAGAGGGGGCGAACAAACAGAGCAATACGGAAACGTTTGTGGCGATTCGCGTCGATATCGATAACTGGCGTTGGGCAGGTGTTCCGTTCTACCTGCGCACCGGTAAGCGTTTGCCGACCAAATGCTCTGAAGTGGTGGTCTATTTCAAAAATCCGGAACTCAACCTGTTCAAAGAGTCCTGGCAGGAGCTGCCGCAGAATAAACTGACTATTCGTCTGCAGCCAGATGAAGGTGTGGATATCCAGGTACTGAACAAAGTGCCGGGTCTTGACCATAAGCACAACCTGCAGATCACCAAACTGGATCTGAGCTACTCTGAAACCTTCAACCAAACGCACCTGGCCGATGCCTACGAGCGTCTGTTGCTGGAAACCATGCGTGGGATTCAGGCGCTGTTTGTACGCCGTGATGAAGTGGAAGAAGCGTGGAAGTGGGTGGACTCCATCACCGAAGCGTGGGCTGCCGATCAGGATCCGCCGAAACCCTATCAGGCAGGGACATGGGGGCCAGTGGCGTCCGTTGCGATGATCACCCGTGATGGCCGCTCCTGGAACGAGTTCGAGTGAGGTCAGCCGGTAATCCCATTGGGGTATTTTACCGGTAACATGATCTAACACAGCATGTAGTGCTATTTTTACGCATTTAAGCCCCGGGTGGATTCACCCCCGGGGCTTTTTTTATTACACTATCCGCAGATGTTTGCCCCTAAGCTACAGAATACGGGGGTTTTGTGGCAGAAAATGCTAATCGAAACCTTATGTCGCTGAAGCCTGGACAGAAAAATTTTGAGGAGCTTTTATGAATCCTGTGTTGTTACGCGTAACAAATCGCATTATTGACCGCTCGCGCGATACCCGTTCTGCCTACCTTGAACGCATTAAGCGCGCGAAGACAGAAACCGTTCACCGCTCCCAACTGGCCTGCGGTAACCTGGCGCACGGTTTTGCGGCTTGTGGGGCGGAAGATAAAGCCTCGCTGAAAAGCATGTTGCGTAACAATATCGCGATCATTACCTCCTACAACGACATGCTCTCCGCGCATCAGCCGTATGAACACTACCCGGACGTTATTCGTAAAGCACTGCACAGCGTTAGCGCAGTGGGGCAGGTTGCGGGCGGCGTTCCGGCAATGTGCGATGGGGTGACTCAGGGCCAGGATGGGATGGAACTCTCTCTGCTGAGCCGTGAAGTGATTGCCATGTCTGCGGCAGTCGGCCTGTCTCATAACATGTTTGATGGCGCGCTGTACCTCGGCGTCTGTGACAAGATTGTCCCGGGCCTTGCGATGGCGGCACTCTCTTTTGGCCACCTGCCTTCCGTATTTATTCCATCAGGCCCGATGGCGAGCGGTCTGCCAAACAAAGAAAAAGTGCGTATTCGCCAGCTTTATGCTGAAGGTAAAGTTGACCGCAATGCGCTGCTCGATTCAGAAGCGGCCTCTTATCATGCGCCAGGAACCTGTACTTTCTACGGCACGGCGAACACCAACCAGATGGTTATTGAGTTCATGGGTATGCAATTGCCGGGTTCCTCTTTCGTCCATCCGGATGCGCCACTGCGCGAAGAACTGACCGCTGCAGCGGCACGCCAGGTCACTCGCATGACCGGGAATGGCAACGAGTGGATGCCGCTTGGCCAGATGATCGACGAAAAAGTCGTGGTCAACGGTATTGTTGCGCTGCTGGCAACCGGTGGCTCCACCAACCACACTATGCACCTGGTGGCCATGGCGCGCGCGGCGGGCATTATTATCAACTGGGATGATTTCTCCGAGATCTCTGACGTGGTTCCGCTGATGGCGCGTCTCTACCCGAACGGCCCGGCTGATATCAACCACTTCCAGGCTGCGGGCGGTGTACCAGTGCTGGTGCGTGAACTGCTGAAAGGCGGCTTGCTGCATGAAGACGTTAATACCGTCGCGGGCTTTGGTCTGTCTCACTACACCATGGAGCCATGGCTGAACAATGGCAAACTGGACTGGCGTGAAGGCGCTAAGGCATCCCTGGATGAAAACGTTATCGCCACCTTCGACAAGCCGTTCTCCAAACACGGCGGTACCAAAGTGCTGAGCGGCAACCTTGGTCGCGCAGTGATGAAAACGTCTGCGGTGCCGGTTGAAAACCAGGTTATCGAAGCGCCGGCGGTGGTTTTTGAGAGTCAGCATGACGTTCTGCCAGCGTTCGAAGCGGGTCTGCTCGATAAAGATTGTGTCGTTGTGGTTCGTCATCAGGGGCCAAAAGCGAACGGAATGCCAGAATTACATAAACTCATGCCGCCACTTGGTGTATTATTGGACCGTTGTTTCAAAATTGCGTTAGTAACTGATGGACGACTCTCCGGTGCTTCAGGTAAAGTGCCGTCAGCAATCCATGTTACCCCGGAAGCCTATGACGGTGGTTTGCTGGCGAAAGTTCGTGACGGCGACATGATCCGCGTTAACGGGCAGACCGGTGAGCTGGCGCTGCTGGTTGATGAAGCCGAGCTGGCCGCTCGTCAACCGCACATTCCTGACCTGAGCGCCTCCCGTATAGGTACTGGCCGCGAAATGTTCAGTGCGCTGCGTGAGAACCTTTCCGGCGCAGAGCAGGGCGCGACCTGCATTACATTTTAAGATGATACGTTTTTAGATCTGGCGAGAGAATAATCTGATGAAAAACTGGAAAACCACTGCAGAAGCAATCCTGACCACTGGCCCTGTTGTACCGGTTATCGTAGTGAACAAGCTGGAACATGCTGTACCAATGGCGAAAGCGCTGGTTGCAGGCGGTGTACGCGTTCTGGAAGTGACTCTGCGTACTGCGTGCGCAATGGACGCTATCCGTGCGATCGCTAAAGAAGTGCCGGATGCTATCGTGGGCGCGGGTACCGTAACCAACCCACAGCAATTGAAAGAAGTTACCGAAGCTGGCGCGCAGTTCGCTATCAGCCCGGGCCTGACTGACTCCCTGCTGAAAGCGGCAACTGAAGGTACTATCCCGCTGATCCCAGGTATTAGTTCTGTTTCTGAACTGATGCTGGGTATGGATCACGGCCTGAAAGAGTTCAAATTCTTCCCGGCGGAAGCCAACGGCGGCGTGAAAGCGCTGCAGGCGATTGCAGGCCCGTTCTCTCAGGTTCGTTTCTGCCCGACTGGCGGTATCTCCCTGAAAAACTGCCGTGACTATCTGGCGCTGAAAAGCGTACTGTGCGTGGGTGGTTCCTGGCTGGTTCCGGCAGATGCGCTGGAAGCGGGCGACTACGATCGCATTACTAAACTGGCTCGTGAAGCGGTAGAAACTGCAACGCTGTAAGCGTTACCGACAAAGCGAGTGAGAAGCGGGCCATCGGCCCGCTTTTTTTATCCTTTAACAAGCACCGCTGCGGCAGCCGCTTTTGCCTGTTCAATTGCGCCATCTACTGTTTCTGCGGTTGCCAGCGCCACGCCCATGCGACGTGTGCCGTCAATGTCCGGTTTGCCAAACAGACGCACCTGCACGCCAGCGCCAACGGCCAGGTTAACGTTATCAAACGTCACATTCTGGCTCTGCAAACGGGGCAGGATCACCGCCGAGGCCGATGGCCCGTACTGGCGAACGGCACCTACCGGTAAGCCAAGGAATGCGCGAACGTGCAGGGCAAATTCGGAGAGATCCTGCGAAATCAGCGTCACCATTCCGGTGTCGTGCGGACGCGGAGAGACTTCACTGAAGATCACCTCATCGCCGCAAACAAACAGTTCGACGCCAAATAAGCCGTGTCCGCCGAGGGCCAGTACCACTTCGCGGGCAATTGACTGCGCACGCTCCAGCGCCAGCTTGCTCATTTGCTGAGGCTGCCAGGATTCACGGTAATCACCATCTTCCTGACGGTGACCTACCGGGGCGCAGAAGTGTACGCCATCGACGGCGCTGACCGTCAGCAGGGTTATCTCAAAATCAAAATTCACCACACCTTCAACAATGACACGGCCTGCGCCGGCGCGCCCGCCTTGCTGGGCGTATTGCCAGGCGTCGGCAAGCTGCGCTTCAGTGCGAATAAAGCTCTGGCCTTTGCCGGAAGAACTCATCACCGGTTTGATGATGCAAGGCAGGCCAATCTCTGTAACCGCTGCACGGAACGCCGCTTCGCTGTCGGCAAAACGGTAGGCGGATGTCGGAAGTTTAAGCTCTTCCGCCGCCAGGCGACGGATGCCTTCCCGGTTCATGGTGAGCTTTGTCGCACGGGCACACGGCACAACTTTTTGCCCCGAGAGCTCCAGTTCAACCAGCATATCCGTGGCGATAGCTTCAATTTCTGGCACGATATAATGCGGCTTTTCCAGCTCGACCAGCGCCTTGAGTGCCTGACCATCAAGCATATTGATCACATGTGAACGATGCGCGACATGCATCGCTGGCGCATCGGCGTAGCGATCGACAGCAATCACTTCGATCCCCAGTCGCTGGCATTCGATGGCGACCTCCTTACCGAGTTCGCCAGAACCTAAAAGCATTACGCGCGTCGCCGCCGGACGCAGGGCTGTGCCTAATAAAGTCATTGCATTTTCCATCATCTGTCAACATTTCGCGCATTATAAACGAAAACGTTTGCGTCTGTCTTGTCATCGGCGTGAGGCGCACGTTATCCGCGTTAATTTGCGGATCTTTATGCAGCGCAGACATATCCTGACAACGACTCGCTTAGGCTGGATTGCTACTACCATTCTACGGGAGGTCATATGTCTGGCTGGCTTAATCAATTGCAATCGCTTCTTGGGCAAAAATCGGGTGAGGGGAAAAAGGATCTCAGCCAAATGTTGGTGCCGGGCGCATTGGGCGGACTGGCTGGGTTACTGGTTGCCAGTAAGTCGTCGCGTAAAATGCTGGCGAAGTATGGCACCGGCGCGCTGTTAGTGGGCGGCGGGGCGGTGGCTGGCAGCGTTTTGTGGAATAAATACAAAGATAAATTACGTGGCGACCCGCAAGCAGAGACGAAGTACGGTGAACCGGCGGCTCCGCTGGATGTGCGCACAGAGCGTCTGATTCTGGCGCTGGTGTTTGCGGCGAAGAGCGATGGGCATATTGACGCCAAAGAGCAGGCGGCGATTGAACAACAACTGCGTGAAGCTGGTGTGGAAGAGCAGGGGCGTGCGCTTATCGCACAGGCGATAGCACAGCCGCTCGACCCGGAGCGCCTGGCGCGCGATGTGCATAATGAGGAAGAGGCGCTGGAACTCTACTTCGTTAGCTGCGCAGCCATTGATATCGACCACTTTATGGAGCGCAGTTATCTCAATGCGTTGGGGGATGCGCTTAAGCTGCCAGTTGAGGTGCGCGAAGGTATTGAGCAGGATTTGCAGCAGCAAAAACAGCAACTTTGAATATCTTGTCACAGGTTTCGCTTGCATCGTCTGTCAATTTGTCCACCCTTATAGAGTGTGACTAATACAGAAGAATAATGAGATGCCGCCAAAAGCGAAAAAAATTCCCCACGCCATGACGCTACATGGCGATACGCGTATCGACAACTATTTCTGGCTGCGTGACGACAGTCGCACGCAGCCAGAGGTTCTCGATTATCTGCATCAGGAAAATGATTACGGGAAAACGGTGATGGATTCCCGGCGCGAACTCCAGGAGCGCGTGCTGAAGGAGATTATCGATCGTATCCCTCAGCGCGAAGAGTCTGCGCCCTATACGAAAAATGGTTATCGCTATCGCCAGATTTATGAGCCGGGCTGCGAGTATGCGATTTATCAGCGCCAGTCGGTGCAGAAAGGGGAGTGGGAAGCGTGGGAGTTATTGCTTGATGCTAATCAACGTGCTGCCCACAGCGAGTTTTACACCCTCGGCGGGATGACCATTTCGCCAGATAATGCGCTGCTGGCAATCACCGAGGATTATCTTTCCCGACGTCAGTATGGCCTGCGTTTTTGTAATCTGCTGACGGGGAACTGGTATCCCGAAGTGCTGGAGAATGTCTCTCCGGGCATCGTGTGGGTTAATGATTCGCAAACGCTCTATTACGTTCGCAAGCACCCTACCACGCTTCTGCCATGGCAGGTATGGCGACACACTATCGGTACGCCCGCACAGCAGGATACGCTGGTGTATGAGGAGAAGGACGATACCTTTTACGTCAGTTTGCATAAAACCTCCTCACAGCACTATATAGTTATCGCGCTCTCCAGTGCCACCACCAGCGAAATGCGTCTGCTTGATGCCGAACTGCCGGATGCGGAACCTATTATCTTCCTGCCGCGACGTAAGGATCATGAATACAGCGTCGATCACTTCCAGCATAACTTCTATATTCGCTCGAACCGTGAAGGGAAAAATTTTGGTCTTTATCGCAGTAAAGTGCGTGATGAAACACAGTGGCAGACACTGATCCCCGCCCGCGATGATGTGATGCTGGAGAGTTTTACCCTGTTTACCGACTGGCTGGTGCTGGAGGAGCGGCAGCGCGGTCTGACCAGCCTGCGGCAGATTAATCGCCATACCCATGAAGAAACCGGCATCGCTTTTGATGACCCGGCGTATGTGACCTGGGTGGCCTATAACCCTGAACCGGAAACTTCCCGCTTGCGTTATGGGTATTCATCGATGACCACGCCCGATACGTTGTTTGAACTGGATATGGATACCGGCGAGCGGCAGGTATTGAAACAACAGGAAGTGAAGGGCTTTGATGCCGCGCTTTATCAAAGTGAGCATCACTGGATCACCGTGCGTGATGGCGTGGAAGTGCCGGTATCTCTGGTTTATCATCGCGAACATTTCCGTAAAGGGAAAAATCCGCTGTTGGTGTACGGCTATGGGTCGTATGGTGCCAGCATGGATGCTGATTTCAGCAGTAGCCGCCTGAGCCTGCTCGACCGTGGGTTTGTCTACGCAATTGCCCACGTGCGCGGAGGCGGGGAACTTGGCCAGCAATGGTATGAAGATGGTAAATTCCTGAAGAAGAAAAACACGTTTACCGATTATCTGGATGTTACCGATGCGCTGCTGGCGCAGGGTTACGGCGATGCGAAACTCTGTTATGGGATGGGGGGCAGCGCGGGAGGAATGCTGATGGGCGCCGCAATCAATATGCGGCCTGAGCTGTTCCACGGCGTCGTCGCCCAGGTGCCTTTTGTTGATGTCGTCACCACCATGCTGGATGAGTCTATTCCACTGACGACGGGCGAGTTTGAAGAGTGGGGCGATCCGCGGGATGAAACCTACTATCACTATATGAAGTCGTACAGCCCTTACGATAACGTGCAGCCGATGGCGTATCCACATATGCTGGTGACTACCGGGCTGCACGATTCCCAGGTGCAATACTGGGAACCGGCAAAATGGGTGGCGAAATTGCGCGAGCAGAAAACCGACGACAATCTTTTACTGCTATGTACGGATATGGACTCCGGGCATGGCGGCAAGTCGGGACGCTTCAAAAGCTATGAAGGCGTGGCGCTTGAGTTTACGTTCCTGATTGCGCTGGCACAGGGGACGCTACCCGGCAGAACGGCGCGGTAAACTACTCACCCAGATAGTGCTTTAAGGTCAGGCGTAATTCCGGGCTCATCCGATCCAGGTTGTTGAATAACCAACGCAAATAACCTGGATCGTTCTCCGCGATTTCAGCAACCTCTTTACCGCGATATTTACCAAAGGTGAAAGTACGCAGTAAGGCGGGACGCCCGGTGACCTCTGCCATTTGATCCGGCGACCAACCTGAAACCTGAATAATATCAATCAGCAGGGCCGCCGTAATATAACAATCGTAAAGCGCCCGGTGATGATGCAGACCCGGCGGCGTGACCACGCTCAGTTTCCGGGATTTGTAGAGCGCCATATTGCTGTATTTGATTCCAGGCCACAGTCGACGCGCCATTTTCATGGTGCAGATCCACTCGCCGTTCATCTCCGGCAGCACGCGACGATCGAAACTGGCGTTATGCGCGACATACCACGGGCTGCCCTGATAAACAGGCAGCACTTCTTCAATCCATGGTTTGTCGGCAACCATCTCTTCGGTGATGCGATGTATAGCCATTGCCTGCGGGCTGATGGGGCGATCAGGACGCACAAGGTGACTCATTGGGTTGGTGATTTTCCCATCAACGACATCCACAGAGGCTATCTCAACGACGCCTCCCTGCAGGTCGCAGGTTTCGGTATCGATCACGCGTAACATGGCTTACTCCCGGCCAAAAGAACCTAGCGTAATGGAATGATGTCACCTTGCCAACCCTGGGCGCTTTTTCTGCCAGTCACTAACAGTTCGCCCTGGTCTGCGCGAACGATTAATTGCCCGGTTTCATCCCACAGCGCGCTGCCGCCGGAAAAATAGTCGCAACTGTAGTTTGATTTCAGTACCGCGATGGCATGCTTGCGGGCGAACCATTGCAGACGCTGGGTGTTAAGGCTCTGCTGCGACTCCACCGTGCTGGTTAGCGTGGCTAAGAGCGAGGCCTGGGGTGCAAGGTCGCAGCCGTCATTATTGAGGTTAAAAACGCTGATATAGTGCGATTCAGGCGTGAGACAGGTACCGTTTCCCTGCAGGCAGGTGTAGGGCTTCAGGGCATCGGGCGCGAATATCGCGACACCTTTTCGCCGCTGGCCGTTTTCCTCAACGGGTAGCCCTGCGATGATCGTCATCTGATGACGCCGGGCTGCATCGGTTAACGGTTGCAACTGAGCATCACTGAGAGGCGAGGGGAGTTCCTGCTTATCATTCGGGCCCGTCAGTGACAGTTCAGGGAAAATTAATACCTTGCAATCAAGGTGAGCGGCAGCGTCAATAAAACGCAGATGATGGGCGATATTTTCGGCGATACTGCCGTCCCGTGGTGCATATTGCGCTGCAGCGATAGACCATGCCAGCATAGTTGCTTCCTTCAACAAGAGGTCAGGGGGTCGTTACTTCAGAATTTCCCTAGAAGTTTACACCGATCGCCGTAAGGAAGTGTAACCATGGGTAAGAATTATTTTTGTTTCGGTTCGTAAGGCAAACGAGACAGCGAAACGGAAGCCAGACGATGGGCAATTAAACGCTCGCGAAACCAGTCGCGCAGGTGTTCGGGTTGTTCACGCTCTACCACCTCTGCGATGACCGGCATGTTATAACGCTCCTTAAAGGCAACGCCAGCGGCGGCCAGATCAACGTTAACTTTGTCCATCTCATGCTGAGGAAGTTTTGCCAGATTTGTATGCATCAGATTCTCTCCTTTTCAGGGCGCAACGTTACTTATAGTCTCGTAGAATGGCAAGCTTAATGGCGGCTTATCTCGACTCGGGAATTATACAAGGTTATTCTTTCTGCTACATCCATAACAAAAGGGAATGAACAATATGGGAAACATGTCTGCTCGCGCCTTCAGCGCTATGCTTTTTCTGACCTGCTCACTCTCTGCGCCAGGCGTCTGGGCTCATGCCCATTTGCAACAGCAAACGCCAGCGGCGGACAGTGAAATCACTGCGACACCGCAGTCGCTGACGCTCAATTTTTCAGAAGGTGTTGAATCGCGCTTTAGTGCAATAACCGTCACCGATCCTGAGGGGAAGACGGTTGATACGGGCAAAGTGGTTCGCAGTGAAACGAACAAAGCGGAACTGAGTATCCCGTTTAACCAGCCGTTGTCGGCCGGGGTTTACACCGTCAAGTGGCATGTGGTGTCGGTTGATGGCCATAAAACCCAGGGCCATTATCAGTTTCGCGTGAAATAAGATGCTGACGACGTTCTACGTTGGATTACGTTTTGTTCATTTCGCCGCCCTTATCTCCGTGCTGGGCTGTGCGCTCTATGGCGGCTGGTGGGCGCCTGCGGCGCTGCGGCGTCTGTTTACCCAGCGTTTTTCTCAACTGATTCACTCCTCATTACTGGTTGGTACCGTGTCGGCGGTGCTGATGATGATGGTGCAGGGGGGATTAATGGGCGATGGCTGGGGAGACGTCTGGCAGCCGGACGTGTGGCTGGCTGTTGCGACGACGCAGTTTGGCAGCGTCTGGATCTGGCAGATTGTGCTGGCCGGCGTAGCGCTGGTCGTTGGCTGGGTGAAACCGCGCCAGATGATGCGGTTGTTGCTTCTCCTGACCGCCGCACAGTTTATTTTACTGGCCGGAACCGGGCATTCGGCGATGCGTGACGGGATCATGGGGGCGATTCAGCGGAGTAACCACGCGCTGCATCTCCTCTTCGCCGCAAGCTGGCTCGGCGGACTGCCGCCTTTTCTTTACTGTCTGCGGCTGGCAAAGGGACGCTGGCGGCAGGCGGCCATCTATACCATGATGCGTTTTTCGCGCTACGGGCATGTGGCTGTGGCGGGCGTGGTGCTGACGGGGGTTATTAATGCGTTGCTCATCCAGAACGGCTGGCCGCTGGATACCGCTTATAGCCGGATGTTGCTGATAAAATGCGCGCTGGTGGCGGTGATGGTGGTCATTGCGCTGGTGAACCGCTATGTTGTGGTGCCGCGAATGGCGCAGTCGACGACACAACGTTTTTTCCTGCGAGCGACGCAGATGGAACTTGTTCTTGGGGCGCTGGTACTGGCATCTGTCAGTCTGTTCGCTACATGGGAACCTTTTTAAACAATGGCGAAGATATGAAAAAAATCGTTCTTACTTTTTTATTGTTCACCGCTGCGGGCTCAGCGCTGGCAGCCCCTCAAATCATTACCGTGAGTCGTTTCGAGGTGGGGAAAGATAAGTGGGCATTTAATCGGGAAGAGGTGATGCTGACCTGTCGCCCGGGTAACGCGCTGTATGTGATTAACCCGAGTACCCTGGTGCAGTATCCGCTCAATGACATCGCTGAAACGCAGGTCAAAGCGGGTAAAACGACGGCACAACCGCTGAGCATCATACAAATTGATGATCCTGCGCATCCGGGCGAGAAAATGAGCCTTGCGCCATTTATTGAACGCGCCGAAAAACTTTGCTGATTGCCAAAAATATCTAATTGATTC
The DNA here is from genome assembly GCF_039889165.1 of Pseudocitrobacter cyperus. Taxonomy (NCBI): domain Bacteria; kingdom Pseudomonadati; phylum Pseudomonadota; class Gammaproteobacteria; order Enterobacterales; family Enterobacteriaceae; genus Pseudocitrobacter; species Pseudocitrobacter cyperus. The sequence continues at coordinate 89,604 of NZ_JAYMYY010000001.1, forward strand.
CAAATAAAAAACCGCCACCATTTCTGAAATGGTCTGGCGGTTTTTTGTATCGTATGCCGTTTTTATCGCCTGAATTTTCCGGGCGCTTTCGACGCGGACTGGAAAACCTGGCACGGTCATCTATTCTTATAGAGCAAGGCGACTTAGCCTGCATTAATGCCAACTTTTAGCGCACGGCTCTCTCCCAAGAGCCATTTCCCTGGACCGAATACAGGAATCGTATTCGGTCTCTTTTTATCAGGCGGGAACCGCCGATAAACAACCTGACCCGGGGAACCTTCTTAACGGGTCATTCCTTGCGGTTATACCACACCTCTCGCCACATTAACAATTATTTTACAAAAAATGTGGCGCCCTGGAAGGTTAGTCGCGAACGTTGTCTATCAACGCAGAATTATCCGGGGATGACCCTTCTCTGATGTCGATGACACTCTCTTTTCTGGTGTAGTAAGTACAATTATCCGGAATGTCCTTGCTGATAAAAGACATCGCCCCTACCAGGACATTACTGCCAATGGTGAGTTCGTCGGCGATGATGCAACTGTTTGCACCAATCATGACATTATCGCCGATGATGATTTTGTACTCGTCATCGGGTTTGCCAAGGGTTTTTATACCGATAGTGGTGTTTTGACGCAGGGTAAAGTTTTTGCCAACATCGCAATAAGAGGTTACGACGATGCCATTGTAATGTGCAATGAATAAGCCGGGTTGAATTTTGGCTGCAAGGCCAATTTCCGTATTGTAGTGTCGGATTAAACGCCTGTTCAGATAAACGGCAAACTTCTTAACGCGTTTATTACCGGTTGCGTGAAGATATGAGGCTATGCGCCACCAAAAAAGAAATCTCCGCTTAGGCTGGCGCCAGGCGTGCCGGATTGCGCGAGGCCATGTGAATTTTTTATCCTTTCCGCCGATGACTTCAACTCTGAGACATTCTTTTAAAAATTCTTTTTCTAACATGAAATCCTCAAACGCAGCCTGGTTGGTGGCGCCACAGTGATCTTTTTTTGTGTATAGTGTGAACACTGTGGCCTGGAGATAGGATTTTACTGACTACGCACCGAATATCAAAATTTTTTCTTTCGCAGGCAGAAATACATCGCCCATATAAATTTATTTTTACATTGTAGTATTTTATATTTTTTTGCTTCTTTACGGGCTAAGCGGTTTATTTCTTCATTAGAAAGTTTAAGGAAGCCATTATTTAAATAATTTAAAACTACAGCGTAGTGCCTTGACTGTAATAATGCCCAGAGGAATTTTATTTTAGCAGCGAACGCAGCATTTCTGAGGAGTGGCGCAATGGCTTCTCTTTCGCTCTCCGGGCACCACTGGTTGATCGAGTCATAAATGACCTGCATCGCTAATGCATTATGTTCATATTCAGTTTTCGACCATGTGGCGTTCATGACCGAATCGTCTCGCCAGGTTTGATGGTAAAGATATTTTTGTACGGCATAGAGATGTGTTTTTGCTAAAATCGTATAAGTGAAAAGGAGATCTTCACCTAATTTTAGATCAGGATTGAATCTGATATTTTCCGCAATCAGGAACGTTCTGCGAATGAGTACACCGCCCAGATGAAAAAGCATCTCCCGCTGGATTCGCTGAGCTAATAAATATCCCTCCTGGAATTTATTTGGCTTGAGATTAACGCCTTTTTTCCCTCCCTGATGGCAGCCGCAGTAAACTACATCAGCCTGAGTTTCTGCCTGGCGAGTAAGCAGGTTTTCCAGAAAGTCGGGCGCAACGTGATCGTCGCTATCGATAAAGATACAAAACTCACCTTGTGCATGATCAAAACCAGCGTTACGTGCAGCCGAGACTCCGGCATTCACTTGCTGAATAAGTTTCAGGTTGAGTTGGTCATCACTGCCATATTTACTTACAACTGCGCTGGTTGCGTCACGGGAACCATCATCAACAACGATGACCTCGAAATCTTTTATTGTTTGCTTGAGTAAAGAATCCAGCAGAATATGAATAAATTCAGCAGAGTTATATGCCGGAATGATGATTGATACAGTAGGGGTGTCAGTCATAACAGGATTTACATTTTCTTTCATAACGTTAACTTGTTACGGTAGTCTCATTGGCTGGTGTAGTAAGTTGATTTTAAATAAATTTTGTACGTACTTTTTTGCTGCGCATGGTAGCAAATTACAGAACCCGCCGCCAGAGTTTGTCGTGTCCAGTTTAGGTTTTAGAAACATACCGCATCTAATTATTAGCACGATAATTTATTGGGGGGTGTTATGGGCTCTGGTAATTTTATGGAACTGAATCAGGAATTAGCGCAGAGGCGCTTTTAATTTGCTTAATAAACCAGGAACAATCTGGTGGAGGATGTTAATCAACAATTAGGTTCACCTTTTTGGTTTGCCTGGCAATGTTACGGGTGGGAGCCATTTTCAGAAATGACTGAGAAATCATGTTTTTCGCCTTTGCACACCACAGAATGCTGGTTTTCAGCGGGGGGAGAGGGATTTATAGCTCTAATGTAATCGTGTGGTGGACGCAAATCTCTCTATCCTTTTTGTACAAAAAAGTGCATGCTGGCGGCGAGTTGAGCTACAGCCTTCCGGTAAGTTTTTCCTGTTTTTGGGATTGTTTTGTAAAGTCTTGTCCCCACAGGGAATTAGCCGAACGTATTTCTGTCAAACTCTTATACGTATCGCATAATGACAGATGAACGGATTCGTTTTTTCCTTACGCGTTACTTTTTTTCATGCTTCAGGAAAAAATGATGTCTAAAGATTTTGATATCCAGTTATTGCATCCGCGTAACTGGACAACGTGGTTTGGCCTGGGTGTGCTGTGGCTTATCGTCCAGCTTCCTTATCCTTTATTACATACCCTCGGTTCTACGGTGGGTAAAATGTCCCGTCGCTTCCTTAAACGCCGTGAACGTATCGCTGCGCGTAATATTGAGCTTTGCTTCCCGCAAATGGATGCCGCGTCACGTGAAGCGTTGCTGCAGCAGAATTTCATGTCGTTGGGTATGGGGTTAATCGAAACCGGCATGGCCTGGTTCTGGAGCGATGCGCGGGTTAAGAAATGGTTTGATGTTGAAGGCTATGAACATCTGACGAATGCGCTGAAAGAGCAGCGCGGTGTGATGGTGGTGGGCGTTCACTTTATGTCTCTGGAACTGGGGGGCAGGGTGATGGGGTTGTGCCGCCCGATGATGGCAACCTATCGCCGACACAATAATCCATTAATGGAGTGGGTGCAGACTACCGGGCGCCTGCGTTCCAATAAAGCGATGATCGATCGCCGCAATCTGCGTGGTCTGGTTCAGGCTCTGAAAGCCGGTGAAGCCGTATGGTTCGCCCCGGATCAGGATTATGGCCCTAAAGGCAGCGTCTTTGCGCCATTCTTTTCAGTCAACGAAGCCGCGACCACTAACGGAACCTGGGTGCTTTCGCGTCTGTCCGGTGCGGCAATGCTCAGTATTACGATGGTGCGTAAGGCGGATAAGAAAGGCTATGTATTGCATATCAGTGAAGTGATGTCTGATTATCCGGTCAATGATGAGTTCGATGCGGCCAGCTATATGAATAAAATCATCGAGAAAGAGATTTTACGTGCGCCGGAACAATATCTTTGGGTGCACAGACGTTTTAAAACTCGCCCCCGCGGTGAAGCGTCACTCTATCATGCGGCTTCGCCGCACTAACCACCGCGACTAAAAGTCGCTATATTCGTGGGCGGGATACCAAAACCCGTCCACAAAATCCTCAATCGGAAAACACCCCCCACGGCGTAGACGTTGATCCTCCATCGCCGCAACGCATTGCTTTTCCGAGTTATATACGTCCACGACAATATCATCGCAGCCACCGTCAAGGTAGCAGATGAACAAAACCAGTGCGAACATCCTGCCCTCAGTCTGATAAAAATGGTGACACAACGGATCCGTTAAGTATTAAGTGTAGGGGATGAAGGGCGGTGACGGGAAAGGTTATGCAAATAAATAACCCGCCTGTGGGCGGGTTCCTTTTGAGTTATGCGAAGCGCAAAACCCAGGCATCAGAACGCTGGTCGTAATGTTTACGGTAGAGGACGGAGTGTTCGCCGTTGAGTACGGCAGGGACGCTGGTATCGGCATCCCAGGCGTCTAACTGCATGCATAAATCAGGATCGGATTTACAGGGAATGCTTAACGTTCGTTCACCTTGCTGCCCGGCGTGCAGCTCGGCATCATCTATCTCGAATGCGCCAATGCGCACATTGGTTTTACTCATGATGCTCTCCGTTGATCTGCTGTTAGTGTGGTATGACCAGTTCAGGTCGCCCATTTCTTAGCGTAGACAACGAAGAGAATATCGCCAGTAAAAAAGTGCGCAATTTTTGCGCGGCGCTCAGGGCTTTTCGGCAAAAAGTTTGCCATCGCGCACCAGTTCTCGCGGATAACTGTTTTTCAGCCGGGCGTTAATTCGTTTCGCCAGCCCCAGCGGGAACCCCTGGAAAGTGACGATCACATCATCGTATTTTGGGTTATTTTCCGGGTAGATATCACGCCCGCGGTACCACTCCTCAGCTTCCGTTTGCGTCAGCTCATGACCATTTTTGTCACTTTTGGCCAGTGCGATGACGGCTTCGTGCTGCCAGCGATAGCCTTTGTTATGCGTCTCTGCAAGCTTGAGCCCGATACGCGAGAAACGGACTTTTCCGAGCAGGGGCTCAATTTCAGCCGGGAAGAGCCAAATTTCTTTATCACGTTGCCAGAGAGAGAGGGCGTCATTCCAGTGAAGCCCGACTTTACCGGCAGCATCGACCACAGCGGCCGCTTCACGGGTTTTCAGCGGGGTAAAAGGGAATTTACCGACTTTATAACCTGGCGCAGGCAGGGGCTCAACGTGAGCCGTTTTACGCAAACGAGCGACAAAGAATCCTTCGCAATCGTAAATTTGCGGGAAGACGTGCAGATAGCCTTCCGGCGTCAGCGCTTTCTCTGCTGTCGGGAAGAGCGCAGATAACGACTCAATTTCGACGGCCTGTGGATACTGTGCCAGTAGCCAGGCCAGCACGGATTCGTTTTCATCGCGATTCAGTGTACAGGTCGAATAGACCAACGTGCCGCCGGGACGCAGCGCGTGGAAAGCGCTGTCGATCAATTCGCGCTGTGTGGCGGCAATCTCCAGATTGCTTTGTGGCGACCAGTTTTTCAGCGCATCAGGATCTTTACGGACGACACCTTCGCCAGAGCATGGCGCATCAAGCAGAATGGCATCGAAGCTTTCCGGCACGGCTGCGCCAAAAACACGGCCATCAAAGTGGGTCAGCGCCACGTTAGCGATACCACAGCGGCTGAGATTGGCGTGCAGCACTTTAACCCGACTGGCGGAGTATTCATTGGCGAGAATTGCGCCCTGATTACCCATTTTTGCCGCGATTTGTGTCGTTTTGGAACCCGGTGCCGCCGCGACATCCATTACCCGCTCTGGCATCTTTTCACCTGCAAACAGTGCGGCGACGGGCAACATTGAACTCGCTTCCTGAATATAAAACAGGCCGCTCAGGTGTTCGGCGGTACTGCCTAAAGGCAGTGACTCTTCGTCTTCCCGCTCGATCCAGAAACCTTCCGCACACCAGGGCACTGGCGTGAGCTGCCAGCCATAAGGGGCAACCAGCACCAGAAAATCCGCCACGCTGATTTTCAACGTATTTACGCGGATGCTACGGCGCAGCGGACGCTGACAGGCGGCAATAAAATCGTCGAAGGAGAGATGGGTGGGCATCGCTTCACGCATTTGTGAAAGGAATGCATCAGGAAGATAAACAGAGTTTTGAGCCACAGGGGAGTACCACACGTAAACAGAGAGCGCGCAGTTTAACATAAACGCTCCGGTGAAGAGACACCGGAGCGTTCAGCATTAACGCGGCAGGGCCGTTCCCCATTGACGCCACTCTTTCGGCTCTTCTTCCTGGAGCAGGAAGTGTTTGCCTGCCTGTGCTTTCGGCGCCAGCGGCGTACCTGGCGGTGTGGCAAAGGCAATACCACCACGGATGAACTGGTTGAAGGTGCCGGTTTTCACCACGCCGCCCGTCAGACCGAAATCGAGACTGTAACCGGACGCCAGCCAGAAGACCGAGTTGTTTCGCACCAGATGCTGATAGCGCTGACTGATACGTAGTTCAACCATTACGCGATCCGACAGGGAGCCTAACGTCAGACCCGTTACTGTTCCCACTTCAATGCCCCTGAACAGCACAGGTGTACCGATGCCCAGAGAACCCGCCTCTGGCGCTTCCACCACCAGGTTCAGGCCGTCGAGGTAGCGGGAGTCTGCGATAGTGGCTTCCTGTAGTTCGAAGTCACGACGCGGAGAACCTTGCCCCATCTCAACGTTGATATAGGGTTGCAGGATGGTATCGAGATGCTCAACGCCCGCAGCGGAAATTTGTGGGGTGACTACCGAGAAGCGGCTACCGCGACGCGCGAAGGTATTCACATATTCCGGGTAGAGTACCGCTCGAGCCTGTACTTCATTGCGCCCGGTGTTGAGTTCCAGCGTTTGCACCTGGCCGATATCAATGCCCAGATAGCGAATGGGCATACCCGCCGCCAGCTTACCGGCATCAAATGCATGCAGGGTGATTTGACCGCCGACAGCACGAGCAGCGGTTTCTGAAGCGAACAGAATACGTTTGTCACCTTTACGCGTGTTTCGGGCAGCCCCGCTCAGGTTATCAAAGCTGATAGCCCCTTTCAGCGCCCGAGAAAGAGGGGATGCCTGTACGGTCAAACCACTGCCGTTAAGCTGAACTTTCGCTCCGCCTTCGGCCCAGAAAACGCTATCTGGTGTCAACAGGGCGCGATATTCCGGCTTGATATGCAACGAGATATCAAAAGCGTTGGCGCGTGGGCTGACGGTGATCACTTCCCCTACTTCAAACTTGCGATACAGCACCACGGAACCGGCCTGGATGTCCGGGAGGGTCTCTGCCGTCAGGGTGAGGGTAGAGGTTGGCAGCTCGCTCAGGCTATTCTCCTGGGCTTTCTCAAGGTTTGCATAAAGCGGGTAGTCCGCTTTCATCTCACCTTTTTCACCCGGCAGAATACGAATGCCGCCGCTCAGCCACTCATTGGCGCTGGCGCCAAGGAACTCAACGCCATCCAGCCCAACTTTCACATCGACGCGGCTGTTAACCACAAATTTGCTGTCGCCGTGAATCAATTCGCGATATTGCGGCTCAACCGCAATAGTGAACGTTACGCCTTTGCGGGTCAGTTTACGTTCCATTACCTGACCCACCTTCACACCATGCAGGATCAACGGCTGCCCGGCATCAATGCCATAGCTTTCCGGCGCACTCAGGGATAGCGTCAGCACATCCGGCTGCTGTAGCAGCGTTTTGCTGGCAGGAAGGACATTAAATTCGCTACGGGGCTCGCCTTCGCCAGGAATCAGCGCAAAGGTACTCCCCGTGAGGAGCATACTCAGATTCGTGTTCTCAAGAGAGAGCTTCGGCTCCTGCAATTCAATCCGCGTTTTATCGCGCAGAAGAGTGACCACGCTGGGATCAACGGTCATTTCTCCGGTCACTGAACTGTCCGGGTTAAGCTGCAGTTTGGTCAGTTGCCCTACTTCGAGTCCCTGGTAGAGCAGGGGAGTTGATCCCGCTTTCAGCCCCTGGGCACTGGGAAGTTGCAACTTAACCAGTACGCCGCGTTGGCTGTGCGCGAGGTCTTCATACAAACCGTATTCATCGTTTTGTGCGGCAACTTCGGAGTTCTCCGGCGAGTCGAAGGCAATGGCGCCATTGACCAGCGCCGTTAAGCTTTCTAACTGCACTTTCGCCCCACTCAAATCCACGTCAGCTTTGATACCGGACACATTCCAGAAGCGAGAGCCTTTTTTCACCAGATTGGTGAAGCGACGTTCGATCAATACATCGATAGTCACGCCACGTTTGTTGGCGTTGATAGCATAATCGTACACTCGTCCGACCGGAATTTTGCGGTAGTAGACCAATGAGCCGCTGCTAAGAGAACCCAGATCGGGAGCGTGCAGGTGAATCATTAATTCGCCGTTATTCAGCCGATATTTCGGCTGCGTGTCTAACGCGGTGAAGTGGTCGCGGGCTTTACCTTTGCCGGGCATCATGCCGATATAGTTACCGCCGACCAGCGCATCCAGCCCGGAGACGCCAGCCAGCGAGGCTTTTGGCGTCACTAACCAGAATTGTGTGTCATCCCGCAGTGCGTCTTCCATATCATTTTTGATGCTGGCTTTCACTTCGATACGATTCAGGTCTTTAGTAAGACGAATCTCCTGTACCGTGCCGACTTCTACCCCCTGATAACGCACGGGCGTTCGGCCCGGCACGATACCGTCCGCCGACATAAAATCGATGGTGATGGTGGTGCCGCGATCTTCGTAGCTATTCCAGATAAGCCAGCCTGCAATCATCAGCGCAATGATAGGCAATAACCAGAATGGCGATAGGCGACGTTTAATTTTAATTCTCGCTTCAGTCGGCGAAGCGGGCGTTTCCTGACTCATGAGCGTCCCAAAGTAAGCGGCTGTCCAGCCAATTAACAGCAAGAATAGTCAAAATAACCGCAGCACCGAAATAAAACGCTGCCGGGCCCATGGTAAATGCGAGAAGTTGATCGCGATTAATCAGCGACATGGTCAATGAGATCACAAATAAATCCAGCATCGACCAGCGACCAATCCACGTCACAAAGCGCAGTAAGAGTATACGAGTGCGTAAACCTTGCTCACATTTAGAATGGATACTAATGAGTAGTGTAAACAGCACAATAATTTTGGTAAACGGTACCAGAATGCTGGCGAAGAATACCACGGCAGCGACGGCAACGTTACTGTCAGCCAGAGAGAGGATCCCCGACATGATGGTATCCTCCTGTCGCCCGCCGTTGACATAAATAATGGAAATCGGCAAAAAGTTTGCTGGCAATAAAAACACCACCGAGGCGATAAGTGCGGCCCAACACTTTTGTAAACTCTGGCGGCGACGGCGATAGAGCGGAACGTGACAGCGATGGCAGCGGCCGCGTGAATCAGGAAAACCTGTGTAGTGACAGTCGAGGCACACCATCAGCCCTTCATTAGGCCGGGTGGCAGGGCGTTGAGGATAAAAGCGCTCCCATAGCTCCTCGATGTTCAAATGAATCAGCGTCAGGATGCTAAGTATCACCAGCGAAATAAAGGCCAGCAGACCGAGCCCCGGTTGCAGGAATGCATAGTCCTGAACCTTAATCGAGGCAACCGCAATGCCCACCAGATAGATATCCAGCATCACCCACTCTTTAAGTTTCTCAAGCATCAACAGCACCGGGCGCAGGTTCATACCCAGGATATTGCCGAGCCAGAGATAGGCGATGGCGACAACCAGCACCGCAGGCGCGGCAATGCTACAAAACAGAACCATTGCTGCGGTGATAGGGTCGCCCTGAGCGGTCATCTGCTGAATGCCGTGTAATACATTTGCGTCAATACGCACCCCAAGGAGGTGCAGACGTAATAAGGGCTCGCTCCAGGCAAAGGGCATCAGCAGCAGCATGGCGATCGCCATTGCGCCCAGCCGCGTCAGAGACCAGTCACGGCCATCGCGGATTTTGGCATCGCAGCGCGGGCAATAGGCGCATTGGTGCGATTTTACGACCGGTAACTGAAAAAGCATATCGCACTGCGGGCAACGTTGATATTGTGCCTGCGGGATCGGGTCGCCGATCGCATGGATACGAATTTTATGAGCCGGTGTAAGGCGTGTTGTTTTTAGTGGCATTTATTACATCGTTGAATGAATGTATCTCTCTATCTTAACCCATGAATCGATTGAACTTGAGCCCTGACGCATTTAATGCTTATTTTATAGGGGTATGTGCCGTCCATGGGGCCGGTGATTGAAGTAGACAATATTGGTTTAATAATGAACAAAACAGAGTTTTACGCGGATTTGAACCGTGATTTTCAGGCATTGATGGCAGGTGAGACGAGTTTTCTGGCGGTAATCTCCAACACCAGTGCGTTGCTTTTTGAACGACTGACTGATGTCAACTGGGCCGGTTTTTATCTACTGGAAGGCGATACGCTGGTGCTGGGGCCATTCCAGGGCAAGCTGGCCTGCGTGCGCATCCCGGTTGGAAGGGGCGTTTGCGGCACGTCTGTCGCGAAAAACCAGGTACTGCGTGTGGATGATGTCCATGCATTCGATGGCCATATCGCCTGTGATAGTGCCAGCAACGCCGAAATCGTTCTACCGCTGGTGGTGAACGGGCAGGTGATTGGCGTGCTTGACATTGATAGCCCAACCTTTTCTCGCTTTGACGAAGACGACGAAAAAGGGCTGCGTGAGCTGGTTGCACATCTTGAAAACGTGCTTGCCGCCACCGATTATCAAAAATTCTTTGCACCCATCGAAGGATAATCAACGGATAACGTAGCATTTAGCGATAGCGTCATTATAATGACGCCTGTTCATGCCTGCGGCTTGTTGGCTACGTCCGTTGTAATCAGGAAATTTCATGGAAAATCAACCTAAGTTGAATAGCAGTAAAGAAGTTATCGCATTTCTGGCCGAACGTTTTCCGCACTGCTTCAGTGCTGAAGGTGAAGCTCGTCCTCTGAAAGTCGGTATTTTTCAGGATCTTGTCGAGCGCGTTAATGGTGAAATGAACCTCAGCAAAACGCAATTACGTTCCGCATTACGTCTCTATACCTCAAGCTGGCGCTATCTGTACGGTATCAAAGCTGGTGCAGTACGAGTCGATCTCGACGGTAACCCTTGTGGTGAACTTGATGAGCAGCATGTTGCTCATGCGCGTCAGCAGCTTGAAGAAGCCAAAGCACGCGTGCAGGCGCAGCGCGCTGAACAGCAGGCGAAAAAGCGCGAAGCTGCCGCTGCTGCGGGTGAAACTGAAGCACCTCGTCGTGAGCGTAAGCCACGTCCGCCGGTCCGCCGTAAGGAAGGGGCTGAGCGTAAACCACGCGATGCAAAACCAGCCGCTAAAGCCGTGCGTGAAGAAAAGCTTACTCCTGTTTCCGACATTTCTGCGCTGACCGTTGGTCAATCCCTGAAAGTCAAAGCGGGCAATAACGCAATGGACGCCACGATTCTGGAAATCACCAAAGATGGTGTCCGCGTACAGCTTACTTCTGGTATGTCAATGATAGTACGCGCAGAACACCTGGTGTTCTGAAACGGAGGCCGGGCCAGGCATGAACAAACTTTTTAGGCTCTCCGCCCTTGCTGGCCTGTTTTTAATAACAGGCCACGCCTTAGCGGTGGAAGATATTACCCGTGTTGATCAAATTCCGGTTCTTAAGGAAGAGACACAGCACGCAACGGTGAGCGAGCGCGTAACGTCGCGCTTTACCCGTTCCCACTATCGTCAGTTCGATCTTGACCAGTCTTTTTCTGCAAAAATATTTGATCGCTATCTGAATCTGCTCGATTACAGCCACAACGTGCTGCTTGCCAGCGATGTCGAGCAATTCGCGGCGAAGAAAGGGCAGATTGGCGATGAGTTGCGCTCCGGCAAGCTCGATGTTTTTTACGATCTCTACAATCTGGCGCAAAAACGACGTTTCGAACGTTATCAGTACGCGCTGAAAGTGCTTGAACGTCCGATGGACTTCACCGGCAACGACACCTTCAATCTTGACCGGGCTAAAGCGCCATGGCCGAAAGATGAAGCTGAGCTGAATGCGCTCTGGGATGGGAAGGTCAAGTTCGATGAACTGAGCCTGAAGCTGACCGGGAAAGATGAAAAAGAGATCCGCGAAACCCTGACGCGCCGTTATAAATTCGCGATTCGCCGTCTGGCGCAAACGAACAGTGAGGACGTTTTCTCGCTGGCGATGACTTCATTCGCCCGTGAAATCGACCCGCACACCAACTATCTCTCTCCGCGTAACACTGAGCAGTTTAATACCGAAATGAGCCTTTCTCTGGAAGGTATCGGTGCGGTGCTGCAGATGGATGATGACTATACGGTTATCAACTCGATGGTTGCCGGTGGCCCGGCGGCGAAGAGCAAGTCTATCAGCGTCGGCGACAAAATCGTCGGTGTTGGTCAGGCGGGTAAGGGCATGGTCGACGTGATTGGCTGGCGCCTGGATGATGTGGTCGCACTGATTAAAGGGCCGAAGGGCAGTAAAGTTCGCCTGGAAATCCTACCTGCGGGTAAAGGGGCAAAAACCAAAACTGTCACCCTGACGCGTGAACGTATCCGTCTGGAAGACCGCGCCGTGAAGATGTCGGTGAAAACCGTTGGTAAAGAGAAAGTCGGCGTACTCGACATTCCGGGCTTCTATGTTGGCCTGACGGAAGACGTCAAGGTACAGTTGCAGAAGCTGGAAAAACAGAACGTCAGCAGCGTTATTATCGACCTGCGTAGCAACGGCGGCGGCGCACTGACGGAAGCCGTATCGCTTTCCGGTTTGTTTATCCCTTCAGGCCCGGTTGTGCAGGTGCGTGATAACAACGGTAAAGTGCGCGAAGACAGCGATAACGACGGCGTGGTTTACTACAAAGGGCCGCTGGTGGTGCTGGTTGACCGCTTTAGCGCCTCGGCCTCGGAAATCTTTGCTGCGGCAATGCAGGATTATGGTCGTGCTTTGATCGTCGGTGAACCGACCTTTGGTAAAGGTACCGTGCAGCAGTATCGCTCTCTGAACCGCATTTACGATCAGATGCTGCGTCCTGAGTGGCCTGCGCTGGGGTCGGTGCAGTACACCATTCAGAAGTTCTACCGCATTAACGGCGGCAGTACGCAGCGTAAAGGTGTGACGCCGGATATCCTGATGCCGACCGGTTCGGAAGAGACGGAAACGGGTGAGAAGTTTGAAGATAACGCATTGCCGTGGGACAGCATCGACGCGGCGACCTATGTGAAGTCTGACGATTTAACGCCGTTTGGCCCGGAACTGCTGAAACAGCATAATGCGCGAATTGCGAAAGATCCTGAGTTCCAGTACATCGTGAAGGATATCGCGCGCTTTAATGCGATGAAAGACAAACGCAACATCATCTCTCTGAACTACGCCCAGCGTGAGAAAGAGAACGAAGAAGATGATGCTACCCGTCTGGCGCGCGTTAACGATCGCTATAAGCGTGAAGGTAAACCATTGCTGAAGAAAATTGATGATCTGCCGAAGGATTATCAGGAACCGGATCCGTATCTCGATGAAACGGTGAATATTGCGGTTGACCTCGCCCATCTTGAAAAAGACAGGCCAGCGACAACGCCAGCAACCAGTAAGTAATTTCACTAAATGAAACAGGCACAAGAGATTGTGCCTGTTTTTTTACATCCTTAAACCGGGCGTAAGCAAGTGTGCGAAAAAATGTAAAGTTGTGTCTTTCTCGTGACTTACCCGCCATGGATAGTTGAAAATTGTATTAATACCCATACGATGTGGGTAATCGCATAGTGCGCTTTGTTAAAACGAGGTTAAAAGTAAATTATGATGCGAATCGCGCTCTTCCTGTTGACCAACCTGGCTGTGATGGTTGTGTTTGGGCTGGTGCTAAGCCTGACAGGAATACAGTCGAGCAGCATGACGGGCCTGTTGATTATGGCTCTGCTGTTTGGCTTTGGGGGTTCCATTGTTTCGCTGATGATGTCGAAATGGATGGCCCTGAAGTCGGTAGGTGGGGAAGTCATTGAGCAGCCGCGTAACGAAACGGAACGTTGGCTGATGGATACCGTCGCGCAACAATCGCGCCAGGCGGGGATTGGTATGCCGCAGGTGGCTATCTACCATGCGCCGGATATCAACGCTTTTGCAACCGGTGCGCGTCGTGATGCGTCCCTGGTGGCGGTCAGTACGGGTCTGTTGCAGAACATGAGCCGTGACGAAGCTGAAGCGGTTATCGCTCACGAAATCAGCCATGTGGCTAACGGCGACATGGTTACGATGACGCTCATTCAGGGGGTGGTAAACACCTTCGTGATCTTCATTTCACGCGTGATTGCGCAGATTGCCGCCGGTTTCCTGAGTGGCAACCGTGATGATGGCGAAGAGAGCAGCAATGGCAACCCGCTGATTTACTTTGGTGTTTCCATGGTGCTTGAACTGGTATTCGGTATTCTTGCCAGCATTATCACCATGTGGTTCTCCCGCCACCGTGAATTTCACGCCGATGCCGGTTCGGCCCGTCTGGTTGGTCGTGAGAAGATGATTGCCGCGCTGCAACGTCTGAAAACCAGTTATGAGCCACAGGAAGCCAGCAGCATGATGGCATTCTGCATCAACGGTAAGTCTAAAACGCTGAGTGAGTTGTTTATGACGCACCCACCGCTGGACAAGCGTATTGAAGCGCTGCGTACCGGTGAATACCTGAAATAATAAAAAAAGCGCCTGATTAAAGGCGCTTTTTTTCTGTGCCTGATTAGCGTTGCGCGCGCGGTTGTGTCACCCGCAATCCACTGAACAATGCCGCGACGACCGCCAGACTTCCCGCCAGCAGCAGCGAAACATGCGTTCCGCTGTCACCAAACGCATTAAACATCAATGCCACCAACGCGGCACCCGTGCTTTGACCAAGCAGGCGAGCGGTGCCCAGCATGCCACTGGCACCGCCGCTGCGCTGACGAGGCGCGGCAGAAATAATCGTATGGTTATTGGGGGACTGAAACAGACCAAAACCTGCCCCGCAAAGAATCATTCGCCAGATGATGTCGAGGTCTGAAGGCGAGGAGGGCAGCAGTGCAAGCGCAAATAATCCACAGGCCATGACCACCATTCCCAGCGCGCCAAGGAATCCGGCGTGCACTCGCTCGATCAGATAACCCGCCAGGGGCGCCATTACCATCGTTGCCAGCGGCCAGGGGGTTAGCAACAGACCTGTTTCGACTTCGCTGCGTCCCATCATGGTTTGCAGGAAAAAGGGCAGTGAAACCAGCGCCAGCATCTGAGCGCAGAATGAACAAATGGAGGTGCAAATCGACAATGAAAACAGCGGAATACGCAGTAAATCCACGGGCAGCAACGGCACCGGTAAGCGCAATTGCCGCCGGACAAAGAAAAAGCCGACAATCAGCAGCAGCACCACTTCTGCGACAACCTGAGTGATGGACTGCCCCTGAGCGAATCCACCAAGCGCGGTAATGAGCAGGCCAAAGGTTAAGGCATTCATTATCGCGCTGGGCAGGTCGAAGCGCGTTGCCTGGTTACGCGTGGCATTGTGCGGCAGATACCGTACCGCCAGCAGCCAGGAGAGGACGCCCAGCGGAATATTGACCAGGAACAACCATTGCCAGGAGGCGACAGAAAGGATGGCCGCTGCAATGGTCGGCCCGGCGGCAGAGGAGACGGCGACGACAAATGAGTTGACCCCCATCCCGCGGCCAAGCTGTCGTTGTGGGTAGATAAGCCTGATTAGCGCTGTATTCACACTCATCAACGCCGCGCCACCGAATCCCTGGGCGACGCGGGCGAGAGTCAGCATCTCCAGTGAACTTGAGAGGGCGCATAAACCGGAGGCGAGGGTAAAGGCGATAAGGCCAATTTTGTAGATCCGGTGGTAGCCAATCATGTCACCAAGAAAGGCCAGCGACAGCAGAGAGATAACGATAGCTATCTGATAGGCGTTGACTATCCAGATTGAGGCTGCCGGAGAGGCGTGGAGATCGCTGGCAATCGTTGGTAGCGCAACGTTAGCGATAGCCCCGTCGAGCACTGCCATGCTGATGCCGAGCACAATGGTCAGGATAGCGCCGTACCGTTGCGGTGCTGGCAGACCATCAGTAAGAGTTTTATCCATGTGAGAAGTGTGATTTTACGGAAATTATTAGTCAGGAAAATATTTTAGCATTGATTATTCGGCGGTATGTCGCAGATTTGTAACCAGGTTGCAGAAGATTCATTGCGACGAAGGCTTTGCGAAATTATAATAAAAACCGGTTCTATTTTTTATAAAACAGTTGCGATGAGGTGATAAATGGCAGTTGCAGATTTGGATAAACAGCCAGATTCTGTCTCTTCAGTATTGAAGGTTTTTGGCATCCTGCAGGCGCTTGGTGAAGAGCGTGAAATCGGAATTACCGAACTGTCGCAGCGTGTCATGATGTCGAAAAGCACTGTTTATCGCTTTTTGCAGACCATGAAATCATTGGGATACGTAGCCCAGGAAGGGGAATCTGAAAAGTATTCGTTAACGCTTAAGTTGTTCGAATTGGGTGCGCGCGCGTTACAAAACGTCGATTTAATTCGTAGCGCTGATATCCAGATGCGTGAACTCTCTCGCCTGACCAAAGAGACCATTCACCTGGGGGCGCTGGATGAAGACAGTATTGTTTACATTCATAAAATCGATTCGATGTATAACCTGCGTATGTATTCTCGCGTTGGCCGCCGTAACCCGCTGTACAGTACCGCAATTGGTAAAGTGCTGCTGGCCTGGCGTGACCGCAGCGAAGTGCGTGAAATTCTGGAAGATGTGGAATATAAACACAGCACCGACCGCACTATCACCAGTACCGATGCGCTGATGCCTGTGCTCGATCTGGTTCGCCAGCAGGGGTACGGTGAGGATAACGAAGAGCAGGAAGAAGGATTGCGTTGTATCGGTGTGCCGGTATTCGACCGCTTTGGCGTGGTCATCGCCGGGCTGAGTATCTCGTTCCCGACGCTGCGTTTCTCTGAAGAACGTCTGCACGAGTATGTGGCGATGCTGCATACGGCGGCGCGTAAAATCTCAGAGCAATTAGGCTATAACGACTATCCCTTCTGATAGCACGTCAGCATAAAAAACGCCGCGTTTATCGCGGCGTTGTTTTATCCGTTATCGACGACGGTTTCACTTTTTCGCAGTACCGGGCAGTCGGTAAGCCCGATGATCCCACTGTCGGAATGCACATACTGGGCGGTGCTGGTGCCGCGCGCGGTCAGATATTTACACTGCAGGCCCAAACCGCCAGCGTTCTCACTGCTGCCGATCAACACGCCGTATCCACTCAGCAATATGCCAATCCAGACAATTGCCAGTATAATTATTGTTCTGATCGCTATTCTCATGACATCCTCACGTCTTTTTTATCCTGATTATCAGGGTACCTTGTCTTTAAAGCGACACAACTCCATGATTCCTAAAAGCAGATTTTCTTTGTACAGTTAGCCGCTGTTTAAGATACGCGTGTTACCCTGGTCATCTGATAGTGTTACTAGTAGCGGAGTGTGGAGTGAAAAAATTTCGGTGGGTGATACTGATTGTCGTGCTGGCGGCTTGTTTGCTGCTCTGGACTCAGACGCTCAACGTGTTGTGCGACCAGGATGTTCAGTTCTTCAATGGGATCTGCAGTATCAACAAATTCATTCCCTGGTAAAACATTTTTTCCCTTAACGATTTCCTTCCTTAATGCGAGTGGTAGAATGTTCCGTTCCTGTTGAGGTGGTGATATGAGTGATTTGGTAAGTTCTGGGGCGTTAAATCTGGTATCTGTCGTCGTATCTCTCCTGCTGTTGGTGGTGGGGCTGGTATTGTGGTTCTTTGTTAATCGCGCAAGTTCGCGTACCAACGAGCAGATCGAACTGCTCGAAGCGTTGTTGGATCAGCAAAAGCGGCAAAACGCACTGCTGCGTCGACTCTGCGAAGCGAATGAGCCTGAAAAACCGGCTGTCGAAGAGAAAGCTGTTGAAGTAAAAAATGAAGATGAGGATGATTTCATTCGCCTGGTGGCAGAAAGATAATCTTTTCCTCTTACACGCCGGTAAGCTGAAATGCCTGCTGGCGTCCGTGGGTTGCACCGTTGCGGTGCGCCCATCGTCAAACCGGGTTTTACCTGAACCGCCCATCTCCTTTTCTGCCTCTTCTTTCAACCTGACTTTTACTGGCTAGCCCCCTGTCTTCGTATCTGATTGTATTTATAATTATTTTTTTCTGCTGTTAACTGTTTGTTCAAATATCAATCAGTCAAACGTGTGAGTGATGGATATCTAATTTATTTGCCCAATGCCCGGAAAACATTTGCCGTATGGAATTAGCGAAACGTTTTTATTGCGCAACGATGACGTTATGTCATTAAAGTTTCATTATTTTGGTGCAACCTGATCACATTATATTGTTTAGGTTATCCGTGATCGTGGTATAGCGAAACGTTACTTGCTTATAACCGGTTATCAGAATGCATGTTTCATAAATTATGTCAGAAATATTCTAATGATATAAAAAATTGTTGAAACCGCTTCGCTTTTCTGGACGAACTGAAAATGTTGAACTATGGTAAAAAAGTCTTACGATACCGTGGGCTAGGGGAGTCGGAAGACCTTAACAGAGGCGCTGCGCATTACCGTTCGGCGCGTAAATGCGTAGTCGATCAAATGATTGTTGTAGGATTTGTGCGGCTGATCGAGACACGTTTAAAAATGGCTTGCCATTATTAACGTTGTATGTGATAACACGTTTTGGGTTAAACGAGGTACAGTTCTGTCTATGTATGGCATTATCAGTAAAGAAGTCCTGAGTAAACACGTTGACGTTGAATACCGCTTCTCTGCCGAACCTTATATTAGTGCCTCATGCAGTTATGTCTCAGTTTTATCTATGAATGCGCCTGCGGGCGAAAAAACACTCTAAGGAATTTTGCAAATGGCAAAGATTAAAGGTCAAGTTAAGTGGTTCAACGAGTCTAAAGGTTTTGGTTTCATTACTCCTGCTGACGGCAGCAAAGACGTGTTCGTACACTTCTCTGCAATCCAGGGTAATGGTTTCAAAACTCTGGCTGAAGGCCAGAACGTTGAGTTCGAAATTCAGGACGGCCAGAAAGGCCCAGCCGCAGTTAACGTAACTGCAATCTGATTCGACTGCCACTGATGCTTTGATGCGCATGCGCATCATAATCAGCCTTAAAGCCTCGCACTGCGGGGCTTTTTACTTCTATTACTAAATGTTTCTCATATCCCCCCTCGTCGCCCTTTGTTGCAAATCCGCGACCTTATTAGCATTGTTTCGCGATAAATCTCTGAACTATTCCTGTTAAATCAGCCTGTTGCTTTTTAACGCTGGAGTCAGAGTGCAAGATAAATCCCGAGGGAAAAACCCTCACTTTTCCCCTGTCCGTTTTGGCCTGGTGTGTGCCGGAATTCTGAGCTGTATGGGGCTGTTGCTGGCCAGGGTCGCCTGGTTGCAAATTGTCTCCCCCGATAACCTGGTTAAACAGGAAGATATGCGCTCAGTGCGTGAAGAGCCGATTGATGTCCCGCGCGGGATGATTGTTGATCGTGAGAACCGACCGCTGGCGGTCAGTGTACCGGTAAGCGCTATTTGGGTTGACCCGCAAACGTTACTCGAAAAGGGCGGGGTTGGGATTGACGATCGCTGGCAGGCGTTGTCGAAAGCATTGAACCTGCCCCTGGGCGCTTTGCAGGCGCGGATTCATGCCCATCCGCATAGTCGTTTTCTCTATCTGGCGCGTCAGGTTGATCCACAGCAGGCGCAGTGGATTAGTAAGCTGCATCTGCCAGGAATAAACCTGCGCGAAGAGTCGCGTCGCTTTTACCCTGCCGGGCATGTGGCTGCGAATTTGATTGGTTTTACTAACGTCGACGATCAGGGAATTGAAGGCATTGAAAAGAGCTTCAATCGCCAGTTAATTGGCAAGCCGGGTTTGCGGCAGGTGCGCAAAGACAAATTTGGACGAGTCATTGAAAACATTACCGAAGTGGCATCGGTACCGGCTCATAATATCCAGTTGAGTATTGATGAACGCCTGCAAACGGTCACGGAGGATGCGCTGGATAACGCCGTGCGCTGGAATAAAGCTGCCTCGGGGGCGGCCGTATTGGTGAAAATAGACACAGGCGAGATCCTGTCGATGGCCAGTTATCCCGACTACAACCCCAATAATCGTGATAGCGCGACGTTGGATGATTTCCGTAATCGCGCAATCAGCGACACCTTCGAACCGGGGTCAACGGTGAAGCCGCTGGTTATCATGACGGCGCTTCAGCAGGGGATTGTTGCGCCGGACAGCGTTGTCGATACCCACCCCTATACTCTGGATGGCCATCGCATTCGTGATGTCGGTTACTATCCTGAACTGACGCTCACAGGCATTCTGCAGAAATCGAGCGATACCGGCGTATCCCGGTTATCGCTGGCGATGCCGGTGCAAAAACTGTTGAATACCTACACAGCGTTTGGCTTTGGTCAGCCTACCGGGTTGGGATTAACCGGGGAAAGTCAGGGGCTGTTACCGCATCGCCGCTACTGGGGACAACTGGATCGCGCAACGTTCGCTTTCGGCTATGGCTTAATGGTGACGCCGCTACAACTGGCACACGTATACGCGACCATTGGTGGATTTGGCGTGTCGAGGCCGCTGTCCATCACCCGCATCGACCCGCCGGTGATGGGTACCCGGGTTATGCCGGCTGCTCTGGTACATCAGGTCGAACATATGATGGAAAGCGTGGCCTTGCCCGGCGGCGGCGGCGTTAAGGCCGCGGTGCGTGATTATCGCGTGGCGGTCAAAACCGGGACGGCGAAGAAAATTGGCCCTGACGGGAAATATGTCGACAAATATGTCGCCTATACCGCAGGTGTGGCACCTGCGAGTGACCCGAAGTTTGCGCTGGTTGTGGTGATCAACGAACCGCAAAATGGACAGTATTACGGTGGGGCTGTCTCTGCGCCGGTCTTCAGCCAGATAATGGGGGATGTCCTGCGTCTGGAAAACGTGATGCCAGATGGTTTACCGCAGGGCTCTGAGAATTTGATTGTCATGCATTCAGCGGAGAATGCGCCTGCGTTGTAATCCTTCCCACTCAAGGGCGAAAAGCGTTACACTTTCGCCCTTTGAATGATCCCCGGAGTTGTTATGTCCTGGAGTTGCCCGCTCTGCCATGCGCCGCTGAACCGCAGCGGAAATAGCTATTGCTGTCCTCAACGTCACCAGTTTGATGTGGCGAAAGAGGGGTATGTGAATTTATTGCCGGTGCAGCACAAACGTTCCCGCGATCCGGGTGACAGCGCAGAGATGATGCAGGCGCGCCGCGCATTTCTGGATGCCGGGTATTATCAGCCTTTGCGCGATGCGGTTTGTGCGAAACTGGCGGAAATTAAACCGGCACAGTTACTGGATATCGGATGCGGGGAAGGGTATTACACTCACGCCTTTGCCGGGATCGCCGGGCAGACCTGGGGGCTGGATGTCGCGAAAAACGCTGTTCGTGCCGGAGCAAAACGCTATCCGCAGGTGAATTTCTGTGTCGCGTCCAGCCAGCGTCTGCCGTTTGAAGATAACAGCATGGACGTGGTGGTGCGGATTTATGCGCCCTGTAATCCTGAAGAACTGGCGAGGGTAGTAAAACCGGGGGGAAGGGTGATCACCGTGACACCGGGGCCTCGTCACTTAGTTGAGCTGAAGGGGCTTATCTACGATGAGGTTCAACTGCATGCTCCCCACTCTGAAACACTGGCCGGTTTCACTTTGCAAACGCACGACGCACTGGCGTACCCGATGCAGTTGAGCGGTGCACAAGCCGTAACGCTATTGCAGATGACGCCATTTGCCTGGCGCGCAAAGCCTGAAGTATGGGAAGACCTGCAAGGGCGGGCGGTATTTGACTGCCAGACAGATTTTGCTCTGCATGTCTGGCAGCGTCTGGACGATTAACCGGTGAAGTGGCTGTAGAGAATTTCCGCGCCGATACCGATAAGCACAATACCGCCAAGAATTTCGGCCCGTTTGCCCAGCAGCGGGCCAATAAAACGGCCAATCATCATCCCCAGCGTCGACATCGTGAAAGTGGCGCAACCAATTGCCAGCGCCATCACCAGAATATTAACCTGTAAAAACGCCAGGCCAACACCGACCGCCATGGCATCCAGGCTGGTGGCAATCGCCGTCGTCACCAGTAGCCAGAAGCCATGGCGGCGCAGCGGTTCACACTCTTCGTCGTCATTGCCGTTGCGGAAGCCTTCAATAATCATTCGCCCGCCGAGAAACACCAGCAGAACGAAGGCGACCCAGTGACTCCACTCCAGCACGAAACGGCTGGCGAGCATACCCAGACTCCAGCCGATGAGCGGAGTCAGCGTTTCGATAGCGCCAAAGATGAGACCAGTGCGGATGGCTTCAGAGAATTTAGGTTTATGGAGCGTAGCGCCTTTGCCCATCGATGCAGCGAAAGCATCCATCGACATGCCAAGGGCGAGGAGAATAATTGCGTATGCGTTCATCAGAGCGTCCAGACCGGGAATATCCATATGACACACTCCTGCCCCCAGTAAACAGCAGTAAGCGCATCTATGGTCTCGCCTGACGGTTTACACTTCATCAATCAAGCGACCTGTACGCTGGCGGCTTGATTGGTTTGTGTATAAAACAGTCCGTACGTGCCACGTTTTGCAACGAGTATGTTGACACGCACATTTTCAGTAAACTGAAAATCGGCTACTCCCCAACGACGGACGCAACATTAACATATTTTGGGAATGTAAACCAAGAACAGAAAGTGTTATTTCCCGCTCTCAATTGATAACGATTTTCATTTGCAAAATAAAGTAATTAAAAGGTTAATAATTATCGGGTGTGACGAATGGCTAATATAGCCAACGCTATATTTAACGCGCCTGA
This sequence comes from Pseudocitrobacter cyperus, assembly GCF_039889165.1. Classification (NCBI taxonomy): domain Bacteria; kingdom Pseudomonadati; phylum Pseudomonadota; class Gammaproteobacteria; order Enterobacterales; family Enterobacteriaceae; genus Pseudocitrobacter; species Pseudocitrobacter cyperus. The sequence continues at coordinate 112,171 of NZ_JAYMYY010000001.1, forward strand.
AAATAGCACGATTATAGCATTGGGTATATTTATAATTTATTGATTTGAAAGTAAAAGGTTGGATATCTTTTCGAGGTCGTCGATATTCTTTACCCGTACCAGCAGACGTCGCTGCTCTAATTGCATCACCAGCACGCCATCTTCAGATAAATTCATCTGTTTCACGCGTGGATATTCAATCCAGATATTGGCGAAAAAGAAACCTTCTGATTTGAAAATAATCTTTGGGCTACGTATCCAGAAGAGATAGAAACCCATTAATGCCAGTACCGATAACAGCCAGGTGGTGATTTGTGCACCATTATTGGTGATGTTGTTATAGATAAGAATGGCCGTCAACCCGACGAAAATCGCGCCGTCGATACGATTGCGGCGCAAAAGGGGAATGGAAAGCAGCGTGGCGCCATGGCGGCGGGGCATGATGAACTGGTCATAGATGGCAAAGGCCAGCAGCGTGATGATGAAGAAAACCAGTACCCAATCCGTGATTGTCATTAAGCCTCCGAATAAAAAAAACCGGGGGCATGAGCCCCCGGTATACAACAGATATTACAGACCCAGCAGACCGATTGCGTAGCCTACGATACCGATGACGAAGAAGCCAACGATGATCCACAGTGGGTTAACTTTCTTACGCAGCAGCCACATGCAGGCGAAGGTCAGCAGCAGCGGAACCAGACCCGGCATCAACTGGTCAAGGATTGTCTGCACCGTGGTCACACGCGTTTGGCCATCCTGACCGGTGATGGTTGACACCACCAGAGGAATGTTGACGTGCGTCCACTTGTTAACCAATGCCCCCATGACAAACAGGCCGAGGATAGAAGCCCCCTCAGTCAGTTTCTGCAGGAAGCCGCCGCCCATATCTTTAACGATATCGATACCTTTGCGGTAGCCGTAAGCCACGCCGTAGTAACGAGTCGCCAGACGCACCATGTTAAACAGGATGAAGAACAGCAGAGGCCCAAGCAGGCTGCCGCTCATCGCGATACCCGCACCCAGTGCCGCAAATACCGGACGCACGGTACCCCAGAAGATCGGGTCACCTACACCAGCCAGCGGCCCCATCAGACCCACTTTGATACCGTTGATGGCAGCATCGTCGATCTCTGCGCCGTTAGCACGTTGTTCTTCCATCGCAAGCGTAACGCCCAGAACCGGTGCCGCAACGTAGGGATGGGTGTTGAAGAACTCCAGGTGACGCTTGATAGCCTGTTTGCGCGCATCGTTGTTCTCAGGATACAGGCGACGGATCGCCGGAACCATGGAGAAGCAGAAGCCCAGCGCCTGCATACGTTCGAAGTTCCATGAACCCTGGAACAGGTTTGAACGAAGGAACACGCCACGGATGTCGCTCGGAGTGAGTTTTTTCTCGGTGGTAGTTTGAGTTGTATCAACCATTTCGCTCACCTGTTAGTCCAGTTCGTTATCAAGGTCGTTCGCGCCAGCAGCCGGGGCCGCAGCACCCGCAACGCGGTTATATTTCGGGCTCAACTGAATGTACAGAATCGCCATTACCGCACCAATCACACCCAGAGCAACCAGGTTGAAGTTGGTGAAGGCAGCGGTTACAAAGCCCAGGTAGAAGAACGGCATCAGGTAGCCTGCACGCATCATGTTGATAACCATGGCGTAACCGACGACAACGATCATACCACCGGCGATGTTCAGGCCGCTGGTAACCACTTCAGGAATGGCGTTCAGCATGTTCTGTACTTCGCTGGTACCCACAGACACCGCCACGATCACTGCCGGGATAGCGATACGCATCGCCTGCAGGAACAGGGAGGAGACGTGGATCCAGGAGAGTGCCGTGAGGTTGCCGTTATCAGCCGCCTTATCCGCCGCGTGCTGGAATGCCACGGTAATGGTACGCACGATGATGGTCAGAACCTGGCCGGCTGCTGCCAGAGGGATTGCCAGCGCGATACCCGCGCCGATGCCCTGATGGCCCGCAATAACCAGAATGGTTGAGATGATAGATGCCAGCGCAGCATCAGGCGCAACTGCCGCACCGATGTTCATCCAGCCCAGAGCGATCATTTCCAGCGTACCACCGATGATAATACCGGTTTTCATGTCGCCGAGAACAATACCGACCAGGGTACAGGCAACGAGTGGTCGGTGGCACTGAAACTCATCAAGGATAGATTCCATACCTGCGATACAGGCAACGATGAATATCAGCACAATTTGAAGAACTGTAATCTCCATTGTACTTCTCCTATAAACGTAAGACTAAAGTGTGAAAGCTGATTGGTCATCAACGAGAGGCTTATTTGCCAATCTTGTTGATCAAATCCATCATTTTCAGTTTCGGATCGTTGGAGACCTTACGGACTTCCAGTTCAATACCGCGGTCGTTCAGTTTTTTGAACGCTTCGATATCTTTCTCATCGACCGAAACGGCGTTATTCACCTGAGTTTTACCCTGACGGAATGCCATACCACCGATGTTGATGGAGGTGAATTTCACACCACCTTCAGCAAGGCGTTCGACATCAGTTGGGTTAGTGAACAACAACATCACTCGTTCACCCGCGTATTTCGGGTTGTTGTAGACGCGAAGCATCTTGGCAACATCAACCACATGCGCGGTTACGCCCGGAGGAGCAACCTGCGTCAGCAGGGTTTTACGTACGGTATCTGCAGCAACTTCATCACTGACAACGATGATGCGGCGGACGTTGGTTTCTTTCGTCCAGCGGGTAGCGACCTGACCGTGGATTAAACGGTCATCGATACGCGCCAGGCCAATGACCATATAGTCATCAGCGCCCATCGGTTTAACCGGTGCCGCGGCAACCGGAGCAGGGGCTGCTTTTTCAACCGGCTGTGCTTTCAGCGCCTTAACGCCTTCACGACCGGTTTCGACGGCAATCGCCACTAACTCATCAAATGATGGGTTGTCATCGCGCGCCATGAGTGTTTCCACTAACATCGGGATGTTGACCCCGGCAATGACTTCATAGTGTTCTTTATCGACGACAATGCGGCTGGCAGCATTGAACGGGCTGCCACCCCATGTATCTACGAGAAACAACACCCCTTTGCTGGTATCAAGTTTCGCCAACTGTGCGTTGTATTTTTCGATCAACGTCTCAGCGTTTTCGCCGGGCACGAAGTCGATCCAACCCACATTCTCCTGCTCGCCCAACAGCATCTCTGCTGTTTTCAGCAGTTGTTCTGCTGCCCAACCATGTGTGCCTATAACAATAGCAATCGTCACTTGCTACCTCCTTTTATTATCGTTGCATCAGGCGGGCTGATGCTTGTTGAAACGATATCGTGACCGAATCGATTCAGATAAGGGTTTGAGAGAGAAAATTTAATAACTGCCGAGAATTATTTTAGATAGTGAAAAAATAATTAATGTGATGAAGATCCGTAATTTAGTTAATGGTGAACAATTATTTTGCGGCGCAAAAAATAATCGTATTTATTGCAAAGTCAGGTAAATCTTTGCCAAATTGTGATTAATCTTTGCTATGTTTAGCTTCCGTTTAATTTTGCAGGAGTAGAGGGCAGCAGCCCAAAGTATGGACCGTCACCGACGCCTTTTCACTTTCACATCGCACATTAGTGCAGTACATCCCGGCCAGCAGCGCCATCAATCCCTTTTGTCCGATATTGTCACGCCTGTGTTTGACAGCGCGATGACGCGTCATTTCGTTAACTGGAGTCGCTCATGGAATTGTTAATGGACCCGTCAATTTGGGCCGGTTTGTTGACGCTTGTCGTCCTGGAAATCGTGCTGGGTATCGATAACCTGGTCTTTATCGCGATCCTTGCGGATAAACTGCCGCCAAAGCAGCGTGATAAAGCCCGCCTGATTGGCTTGTCGCTGGCGCTGATTATGCGTCTTGGCCTGCTTTCGGTTATTTCGTGGATGGTGACGCTCACCGCGCCGCTGTTCAGCGTATGGGATTATTCCTTCTCAGGACGCGACCTGATCATGCTGCTGGGTGGTCTGTTCCTGCTGTTCAAAGCGACAACAGAGCTCCATGAACGGCTGGAAAACCGTCAGCATGACGCCGGACATGGTAAGGGTTACGCCAGTTTCTGGGTGGTGGTGCTGCAAATCGTGGTGCTGGATGCGGTCTTCTCACTTGATGCGGTAATTACTGCGGTCGGGATGGTGAACGATCTGCCTGTCATGATGGCGGCGGTAGTGATCGCAATGGGTGTAATGCTGCTGGCGTCGAAACCGCTGACGCGTTTCGTCAACCAGCATCCGACGGTGGTGGTGCTCTGTCTGAGCTTCCTGCTGATGATTGGTTTGAGCCTTGTGGCGGAAGGTTTCGGATTCCATATTCCGAAAGGTTATCTGTACGCGGCGATTGGATTCTCAATCATCATCGAACTCTTTAACCAGATTGCGCGTCGCAACTTTATTCGCCATCAGTCAACGCAGCCGCTGCGCGCACGCACGGCAGATGCCATTCTGCGCATGATGGGGGGGCGTAAACAGGCCAACCCGCAGCAGGAGAGCGACAGCCAGGCGCCGGTGCCGGTACCTGAAGGCGCGTTTGCGGAAGAAGAACGTTACATGATTAATGGCGTACTGACGCTGGCTTCCCGCTCGCTGCGCAGCATCATGACTCCGCGTGGTGAAATTAGCTGGGTGGATGCCGATCTGAGCAAAGATGAAATTCGTGAACAGCTTCTCTCATCGCCGCATAGTCTGTTCCCGGTGTGTCGTGGCGAACTGGACGAAGTTATCGGTATCGTGCGCGCGAAAGAACTGCTGGTTTCGCTGGAAGCGGATGAAGACGTTGCGGCTATTGCCTCAGCACATCCTGCTATCGTGGTTCCGGATACGCTGGATCCGATTAATCTGCTGGGCGTGCTGCGACGGGCGAAAGGCAGCTTTGTCATTGTGACTAACGAGTTCGGCGTTGTGCAGGGGCTGGTCACGCCGCTGGACGTGCTGGAGGCCATCGCCGGTGAGTTCCCGGATGCCGATGAAACGCCGGAAATTATTGCCGATGGTGACGGCTGGATTGTGAAAGGTGGTGCCGACATCCACGCGCTGCAACAGGCGCTGGGGCTGGATCATCTGGTCAATGATGAAGAGGATATCGCCACCGTGGCAGGGCTGGTGATTGCCGTGAATGGACAAATCCCGAAAGTGGGCGATGTGATTGAACTGGCACCTCTGCAAATCACCATCACTGAGGCCAATAACTACCGTATCGACCAGGTGCGCGTGGTGAAACAGCCGTCAGAGCATGACGAAGAAGAGTAACGAATCGTCTACGGCATAATGGGCGTTGTCGGCCCGTTATGCTCTGCCAGCCACTGGGGGAACTCTTCCAGTGGCATCGGCGGTGCGTAGAGATAACCCTGCAATAAATGGACGCCGTGGCGCTGCAAATAGTTCGCCTGCTCCGGCGTCTCTACCCCTTCCGCAACCAGCTCAATATTCAAACGTTGCCCCAGCGCGATAATGATATCCGTTACCGTCGAGTTCACCGCATCGGTGCCTATGGCGTGGGTAAACGACTTGTCGATTTTCAGCACATCCGGATGCAGTTTTTCCAGCCAGGAGAGGGAGCTATTACCGGTGCCGAAGTCATCAATGGCGAGCTGGATATTTTTACCGTGCAGTGCGCGTAAAAGACCGGCGTTCACGTCGTGCAGCGCATCACGTTCGGTCAGTTCAATGGTCAATTGCACGGTGGGGTTGACGCTGAACCAAAGATTATTGAGGTCTTCAAGCAGAATCTTGTCGTCGCGCAGATGAGCGGCCGCGACGTTAATGCCGATATGGAATTTCGGGTCGGCGGGAAAGCGGTGCAGTTCCTTCGCTGTTTCATTCAGCACATAACGGGTCAACGGGAGAATAAGATTCTTCGCTTCCGCAATCGGTATGAAGACATCGGGTGTAATTGGGCCAAGACGAGGATTGTTCCAGCGTAGCAGGATTTCGACACCATCGCAGCGCTGCGCACGCGTATTCAACAGGGGCTGACAGAAGAGGGTAAATTCCCGCTGGGCAATGCCCATATTGATTTCCCAGGAGAAACTCATTCGCCTGGCGGTAGCAATCCAGGTAATCCAGGCCGCCAGCAGGCCAAATATCAGCGCCAGTGGAAGCCGGCCCGGTAGTTCGCGAAGGGCAAGACGCCAGAACGAAGGGCCGCTTACGACAATGCTGAAAGGAAATGCGCTGGACGCTCGTGTATAGACCCGTTCATCCTCGCGTTGGATAGGCTGTCTGATGATCCCCACGTCTTCTACATACCAGGCGTCATCGATACCCAGACTGACGCGTGTAATCAGCGGTGGAAAAGGGTCGAGCATCATATCGCTGACTAAATCGATATTGATCCCTATGGCGACGCCATCCTGCCCATCCTTTGATGCCGGGAACCACTGCATCAGAACCGGACTTCCTTTGACCAGCGAACGATCTATGGTGAGGAGCAGTTTGGAGTGATTGTCGGCTAAACGCGGCTGTAGCTTCCGCAGCGGAATGCTGCGTTCACCGAAGGCGCTGGAGCAATAGATAATCCCGGATTTAACCAGGAATATTGAACGGACGGTTTTTAAGGCCGCTACCTGCTGACGAAGCTTTAACAGGCTGTTATTACAGGGTTTATCAACCATCGGGAGCAGTGTGTCGCGTTCGTTTTCCACCGCCAGCAGGATTTTATCCAGCGTAGTGACGGCCCGCTGGGTGACGTTTTCAATCTGCTGCTTATTTTCGCTACGCTGTAAAATAAATCCAATAGTCAGCGTGAGCGAAAAGGCTCCCAGCGCCACAAGGGTACAGAGAAGAATACGCTTATGCAGATATCGTTTTACTATCCAGTGTGCAGATTGCATGTTCGATGCTCAATATCGAAAAGACCGATTACGGCAACACCTGCAAGTTTAGCGGTGAGAGCGAAAAAAAGTGAAAGAAAAGAGAGAAATAAATCGCCCATCAGAAGATGGGCGAGGAGTGTTAGTCGCACTGCACTTTAATGGCCAGGCCGCCGCGGGAGGTTTCGCGGTATTTAGCGTTCATATCTTTCCCGGTTTCGTACATCGTTTCGATGACTTTATCGAGAGAAACGCGTGGCTCGCTGGTACGGCGCATCGCCATCCGTGAGGCGTTGATGGCTTTAACAGAGGCGATGGCGTTACGCTCAATGCACGGCACCTGTACCTGACCAGCAACCGGGTCGCAGGTTAAGCCCAGGTTGTGTTCCATTCCGATTTCCGCTGCCACACAGACCTGCTCCGGGCTCGCGCCCAGCAGTTCGGCCAGACCGGCTGCAGCCATTGAACAGGCTACGCCCACTTCCCCCTGACAGCCCACTTCAGCACCAGAAATTGAGGCGTTCATTTTATAGAGCGCGCCAATCGCCCCGGCGGCAAGGAAGTAACGAATGTAGATATCCGGGCTCACGGACTCAATGAAGTGATCGTAGTAGGCCAGTACGGCTGGCACGATCCCGCAGGCGCCGTTGGTGGGCGCAGTCACCACGCGGCCCCCTGCGGCGTTCTCTTCGTTGACCGCCAGCGCAAACATATTCACCCAATCGACCACATTCATTGGATCGTTAGAGAGCTTATCGCTTGCCACCAACAGGCGACGCAGGGCAGAGGCGCGACGAGGGACGCGTAGCGGGCCTGGCAGAACGCCTTCGGTGTTCATCCCGCGATCGATACACGCCTGCATGGTCTGCCATACATTGGCAAAATAGTCTTCAATCTCTTTTTTGCTGTGCAGCGCCAGCTCGTTCTGCATCACCATGCCCGAGAGCGAAAGGCCGGTCTCTTTGCAGTAGTTCAGCATTTCGGTGGCGGAAGCGAATGGGTAAGGCACTTTCACCTCGTCAACTGCCTCTTTACCGAAATGCTCTTCATCCACGATAAAACCGCCGCCGATGGAGTAATAGGTTTTGCTGTAGAGTTCCGTCTCGCCCGCCCAGGCGTGGATTTGCATGCCGTTTTCATGCAGCGGCAGATTGCCGTTGTGGAAGCGCATGCCGTTATCTTTCGGGAAGTCGACTTCTTTACGCCCCTGCGCCAACAGCAGGCGCCCGCGCGCTTCTACGTCGCGGATAAACGCCGGAATGGCATCAATGTCGACCGTTGCAGGCTCGTTGCCCGCAAGGCCCATGATAATGGCGATATCAGTATGGTGACCTTTGCCGGTTAACGAGAGTGAACCGTAGACGTCCACCGCTACACGGGTTACGTCATCAATCAATCCTTTTTCGACCAGGTCATCGACGAACTGCTTACCAGCCTTCATCGGCCCTACAGTATGGGAAGATGAGGGGCCAATCCCCACCTTGAACATGTCGAATATACTAATCACATTGATACTCCTGACAGGGTTGCCGGGTTGTTGCGGCAACGATGTTATAATTGCGCATAGTGTATGAGGGAACCGGATATTCGGCTGAACTATTCACATGAATTAAACTAATGAAACGATCCTGTTTTACTAATGCCGAACATCTCGCTATTACGCTAAGTATAGTCAGGGTTTCAGCCCAACCTGTAACGCCAGCTCACGAATAATGCCGGCAGTCATTCCCCAGACAAAGTAGTGCTGGTACCAGGAAAGCCATACACGATGTGAATCACCGCGGCGATGAATGTCGAGCGGGTGGTAACGGCCCAGCCTTAATGCCTCTGCGAGCGGCATTTCGAATACGGAGGAGACTTCGTCTACGCTTGCGTGATAGTGCAGATTTGGCGGGATCACGCCCACTACCGGAGTCACCTGAAAACCGGTGACGCTGTCTACTGGCGGTAAGATACCGATTACCTCCACGCTTTCCGGTGGGATGGCCACCTCTTCTTGCGCTTCGCGCAGCGCGGCGGCAATTAATGATGCGTCGGTGCTATCGACGGCCCCGCCGGGGAACGCCACCTGACCCGGATGTTTGCGCAACTTAGCCGAGCGTTGGGTCAGTAACAAACCCGGCTCAGGACGTCGAACGATGGGCACCAGCACCGCTGCCTGCCGCTGATTGATAGCCATGCGGTTAGCCTGTGGGCGAAGCAGTTGAAAACGGGAAAGAAAATCATCCAGATTCAATTCAGGGGATGCCATCGTTAAGACTCCAGTTGATGCAGAATACGGTTCACTTTATCAAACGTTTCCTGGTATTCCGCGGCTTCGTGACTGTCTGCCACAATACCACCGCCAGCGGAACAGTAAACCTGGCCGCGCCAGGCCGTCACGGTGCGAATTGTAATGCTGGTATCCATATTGCCGCAGGCGCTCAGATAACCAATGCTGCCGCACCAGGCATTACGGCGCTGCGGCTCCAGTTCATCAATAATTTCCATGGCGCGTACTTTTGGCGCGCCGGTAATGGAACCGCCGGGAAAGGCCGCGCGCAGCAGGTCGCTGGCGTGAAGTGTTTCTGGCAACGTCGCGGTTATGGTGCTGACCAAATGGTGTACTGCAGGGAAAGGCTCGACGACGAACAGTTCCGGTACGCGAACGCTGCCCGGCACCGCCACCCGGCCAATGTCATTGCGCATTAAATCGACAATCATCAGGTTCTCAGCGCGATCCTTCGGCGAGTTCGCCAGACGTTCAGCCTGAGCGGCATCATCATTTGCGTCAGGAAGGCGGGGAAGGGTGCCCTTAATCGGGCGTGTTTGAATCTTCCCCTGTTCGGCAAGAATAAACCGCTCCGGCGAAAGACTTAAAATTGCACCTTCATTGAGCCGGATAAAGGCGCTGAACGGCGCGCGATTGGAGCGGTTAAGCCGGACAAATGCCCGCCACTCATCGCCGTCATAGCTTGCCTGAAAACGCTGGGCCAGATTGACCTGATAGCAGTCGCCGCTGTGCAGATAGTTTTGCACCTGGCGAAACTTTTCTCCGTACTCTTCGCGGCTCATGTTCGCCTGCCACGCAGAGGTGAGCGTGAATGGCCGGCTTTGTTTAACCTGTTGATTTTGCAGCCAGCACAGTCGCTCCTGCGCGTCAGACTGACTCACCAGCGTCACCACTTTGCGCAAGTGATCGACAATCAGCGCCCAGTCATAGATACCAACCGCCATATCGGGCAGATCGATATCCTGCTGTGCCTGCCCGGGGAGGTGCTCAAAACGACGGCCGAGATCGTAGCCAAACAGTCCCAGAGCGCCGCCGGTATAGGGGATATCCGCAATGGTTTCGCTGATGAAGGGGCTGGCATCGAGTTCAGTCTGCAAAAGCGTGAGCGGATCCTGCGTGGATGAGGTATGCTCTGCACCGCGATGAATCGTCGTGATATCCCCCCGCGTTACCAGCGTCGTGCGAGGTTGCGCAACAAGAATGTCAAACCGGCTATGCGGATGGTCGGCAAACCCGGAGTGCAGCAGCATGGCCCACGGCAGGTGGCTTAACGGTGCGAAATAGTGCTCTGCGGCATCCTGTCGCCACGGTAATGTAATCATTGACGGGAGTAACATCTTCCTCAAACCTAGACTGCGTGAAATAATAAGCGCCGATAATGTAGCAGGAGTCAAACATGTTTGCAGGATTACCTTCGCTGAGCCATGAGCAACAGCAACAAGCGGTTGAACGTATCCAGGAGCTGATCTCCCAGGGGATGAGCAGCGGCGAGGCGATTGGCCTGGTCGCCGCCGAGATCCGCGCCAGCCACTCAGGTGAGCGGATCGTGGCGCGGTTTGAAGATGAGGATGAAGAAGAGTAAAGCCTTACACTGCGGCGATAATTTTAATTTCGACCTTATACTCTGCTTTCATCAGTCTGGCCTGCACGGTGCAACGCACCGGCGCATGGCCCGCAACGACCCACTCATCCCACGCTTTATTCATCGCGGCAAAATCATCGCCGTTGGCGAGAAAAATCGTCGCGTCGAGAATTTTGGTTTTATCGCTACCCTGTTTTTGCAAAATAGCGTCAATCTGCGCCAGCGTGTTCGCTGTTTGCGCATAGGCGTCCGCCTGCAGATTTTCCGGCACACCGGTGTAGTAGAGCGTCTGATTGTGGATCACGACATCAGACCAGCGGGCTTCGGCATCAATACGCGTAATCGTCATTGCAGTTTCCTCTGTTGAAATTCCTTTGAGGGCGCAAGAGTGCCATATTGTTATCCAGTCGTCACCCGTTCGACTGGCGAAAGCGCGGGCAGCCTGACATAATCACTGTCCAAATAAACAGGGGGCAGTGTGACGGACGATTTTGCAGCAGACGGTCAGTTAGCGAAAGCGATCACCGGTTTTAAACCGCGCGAACCGCAGCGCCAGATGGCTCATGCCGTCTCGCAGGCGATTAGCGACGGCAAGCCGCTGGTGGTTGAAGCGGGAACCGGTACCGGGAAAACTTACGCCTACCTTGCACCCGCCCTGCGCGCCAATAAAAAGGTGATTATCTCCACGGGCTCAAAAGCCCTGCAGGATCAGCTCTACAGCCGTGACCTGCCCACAGTCGCGAAAGCGCTGGAGTTCAAAGGAAAACTGGCGCTGCTGAAAGGCCGTTCTAACTACCTCTGTATAGAACGCCTTGAACAACAGGCGCTGGCGGGCGGCGATCTTCCGGTGAATACATTAAGTGACGTCATTATGCTGCGCTCGTGGGCTAATCAGACGATTGATGGCGATATCAGCACCTGCGTCAGCGTGGCGGAAGATTCTCAGGCCTGGCCGCTGGTGACCAGCACTAACGACAACTGCCTTGGCAGCGACTGTCCGCAATATGCCGATTGCTTCGTGGTGAAGGCGCGAAAAAAAGCGATGGACGCCGATGTGGTGGTCGTCAACCATCACCTGTTCCTGGCCGATATGGTGGTGAAGGAGAGCGGTTTCGGGGAATTAATCCCTGAAGCTGAGGTGATGATTTTCGATGAAGCGCATCAACTCCCGGATATTGCCAGTCAGTATTTTGGCCAGTCTCTCTCCAGCCGCCAGCTATTGGATCTCGCCAAAGACATCACCATCGCCTATCGCACTGAACTCAAAGATACTCAGCAACTGCAAAAATGCGCCGACCGTCTGGCGCAGGCAACGCAGGATTTCCGTCTGCAACTGGGCGACCCGGGCTATCGCGGCAACCTGCGTGAACTGCTGGCAGATAACACTATCCAGCGCGCGCTACTGCTCCTCGATGACGCTCTGGAACTCTGTTATGACGTCGCCAAACTGTCGCTGGGCCGTTCAGCGTTGCTGGATGCCGCTTTTGAACGTGCGACCCTCTATCGTACACGACTGAAGCGATTGAAAGACGTCAATCAGCCGGGCTACAGCTACTGGTATGAGTGCAATTCGCGCCACTTTACGATGGCGCTAACGCCGCTCACGGTGGCGGATAAATTCAAAGAAGTGATGGCGCAAAAGCCTGGCTCGTGGATTTTCACGTCCGCGACGCTTTCGGTGAATGACGATCTCCATCACTTCACCGAACGTCTCGGTATTGGCGAAGCGCACGCATTGCTGTTGCCGAGCCCGTTTGACTACCAACACCAGGCGCTGCTGTGTGTGCCGCGCAACCTGCCGCTGCCTAATCAGCCAGGCGCTGCGCGGCATCTGGCGGCCATGCTGAAACCGCTTATCGAAGCGAACGACGGCCGCTGCTTTATGCTCTGCACCTCGCATGCCATGATGCGTGACCTTGCCGAGCAGTTCCGCGCCACCATGACGCTGCCTGTGCTGTTACAGGGCGAAACCAGCAAAGGGCAGTTGCTTCAGCAGTTTGTCAGCGCCGGGAACGCTCTGCTGGTCGCGACCAGCAGCTTCTGGGAAGGGGTGGACGTGCGGGGTGATGCGCTGTCGCTGGTGATCATCGATAAGCTTCCGTTTACCTCGCCGGACGATCCGCTGTTGAAAGCGCGAATGGAAGATTGCCGCCTGCGCGGCGGCGACCCTTTCGAAGATGTCCAGCTTCCGGATGCGGTCATTACCCTTAAGCAGGGCGTCGGGCGACTGATTCGCGATACTGACGATCGCGGTGTGCTGGTGATTTGTGACAACCGCCTGGTCATGCGCCCCTACGGCGCGACGTTTCTTGCCAGCCTGCCGCCTGCGCCGCGTACCCGCGATATCGGCCGTGCGGTTCGCTTCCTGGCGATGTCATCCATTCGTTAACAGAGGCGCAGCCTGGTGCAAAGTGTGCTAAGATGCGCGCCATTTTATTGATCTGCAATTGCGAGAGCGCGACGAATCATGCGAATTCTGGCTATCGACACCGCCACGGAAGCCTGCTCGGCTGCCCTGTGGAACAACGGTGAAATCTGTGCTCATTTTGAACTTTGTCCTCGTGAACACACCCAACGTATTCTGCCTGTCGTGCAGGATATTCTGAGCCAAAGTGGCGTCACCTTAACGGAGCTGGATGCGCTGGCGTTCGGCCGCGGCCCCGGCAGTTTTACCGGCGTGCGTATCGGCATCGGTATCGCTCAGGGCCTGGCGCTGGGCGCGGAACTGCCGATGATTGGCGTCTCAACGCTTGCCACCATGGCGCAGGGCGCATTCCGCAAAAGTGGTGCGATGCGCGTACTGGCGGCCATTGATGCGCGGATGGGCGAAGTTTACTGGGCCGAGTATGTGCGTGATGAGCAGGGCGTCTGGCACGGCGAAGAAAGCGAAGCGGTGCTGAAACCGGAAGCCGTGAAAGAACGTCTGACGCAGTTATCCGGTGAATGGGTGACGGTCGGTACGGGGTGGCCGGCATGGCCCGATCTGGCGGCTGAAGCCACGCATCTGACGATTGGTGACGGCGATGTTTTGCTGCCGGAAGCTGAAGATATGCTGCCCATCGCCTGTTACCTGCTGGCGCAGGGGAAAACCGTCGCTGTTGAGAAAGCCGAACCTAAATATTTACGCAACGAAGTGGCATGGAAGAAACTTCCGGGTCGTGAATGAATCTTAGTAAGTAAATACTGAGAAAAGGAGTTGCATCATGGCAGGTCAGAACGTTGTTATCCGCGTGGCTATCGCAGGGCTTATTGCCGCTGCGCTCAGTGGCTGCGTTAGCGTGCCGGATGCTATTAAGGGCAGCAGCCCAACGCCGCAGCAGGATCTGGTGCGGGTGATGGCGTCACCACAGCTTTATGTCGGCCAGGAATCTCGTTTCGGCGGGAAAGTGGTTAGCGTACAGAATACTAACGGCAACACCCGACTGGAAATTGCCACCGTACCGCTTGATAGCGGCGCACGTCCCATTCTAGGCGAACCTTCGCGCGGGCGTATTTATGCCGATGTGAATGGTTTCCTTGATCCGGTCGATTTCCGTGGGCAACTGGTGACGGTCGTTGGCCCTATTGCCGGTACAGTCGACGGTAAAATTGGCAACACGCCCTACAAATATCTGCGTATACAGACGACGGGCTACAAACGCTGGCGCGTGACGCAGCAGGTAGTGATGCCGCCGCAGCCTATTGACCCCTGGTTCTATGGCCCGCACCCATGGCGTGGAGGTTATGGTTATGGCGGCTGGGGATGGTACAACCCAGGCCCCGCGCAGGTACAAACCATCGTTACTGAATAACGAATTGATTTGTAAAAGAAAAGAGACAGCGGCTAGTCCGCTGTCTCTTTATTTAGATGGTATTCGAAAAATAAAAAGTGACGCGCTTCGCAACCCTGATTTCGCGTAATTAATAAACTGGTACGCTGAGTTAATATTATGTTAACAGATGGCATGTTTATTGGGGCTGCGATGACGACGAATGCTTATTTTAGAGGTGATGCTTTGAAGAAGGTTTGGCTTAACCGTTATCCGGCCGATGTTCCGGCGGATATCAATCCTGACCGTTATCAATCCCTGGTTGAACTCTTTGAACATGCGACGACGCGCTACGCTGACCAGCCAGCTTTCGTCAACATGGGCGAAGTGATGACGTTTCGTAAACTGGAAGAGCGTAGCCGCGCGTTTGCCGCGTATCTGCAGCAGGGGCTGGGGTTACAGAAGGGCGATCGCGTTGCGCTGATGATGCCGAACCTGCTGCAATATCCGGTCGCCCTGTTTGGTATATTGCGCGCCGGGATGATTGCGGTGAACGTCAACCCGCTTTACACCCCTCGCGAACTGGAGCATCAGCTTAACGACAGCGGTGCGGCGGCGATTGTGATTGTCTCCAACTTTGCTCATACCCTGGAAAAGGTTGTTGATAATACGCAGGTTAAACACGTCATCCTGACGCGTATGGGCGATCAGCTTTCCACCGCGAAAGGTACGCTGGTTAACTTTGTGGTGAAGTACATCAAACGTCTGGTGCCGAAATATCATCTGCCGGATGCCATCTCCTTCCGTCGCGCACTGCATAATGGTTATCGTCTGCAGTACGTCAAACCAGAGATCTCCGCGGACGATCTGGCTTTCCTGCAATACACCGGCGGTACTACCGGCGTGGCGAAGGGCGCGATGCTCACCCATCGCAATATGCTTGCGAACCTGGAACAGGTGAATGCCACTTACGGGCCGCTGTTGCACCGGGGAAGCGAACTGGTGATCACCGCGCTGCCGCTCTATCACATCTTTGCGCTCACCATGAACTGCCTGTTGTTTATCGAACTGGGTGGCAAGAACGTACTCATCACCAACCCGCGTGATATTCCCGGCCTGGTAAAAGAGCTGGCGAAATACCCGTTTACCGCCATGACCGGTGTGAACACGCTGTTCAATGCGTTGCTGAATAATAAAGAGTTCCAGCAGCTTGATTTCTCCACGCTGCACCTTTCGGCCGGTGGCGGTATGCCGGTACAAAATGCCGTTGCGGAGCGCTGGGTAAAACTCACGGGTCAGTATCTGCTGGAAGGTTATGGTCTGACGGAGTGCTCGCCGCTGGTCAGCGTCAACCCGCATGATATTGACTATCATAGTGGCAGCATCGGCCTGCCGGTACCGTCGACTGACGTCAAGCTGGTTGACGATGATGGCAATGAGGTCGCCCATGGCGAGCCTGGTGAACTGTGCGTGAAAGGGCCACAGGTCATGCTGGGTTACTGGCAACGTCCTGATGCCACCGACGAAATTATCAAAGACGGCTGGCTGTACACCGGTGATATCGCGGTGATGGATGATGAAGGCTTCCTGCGCATTGTCGATCGTAAAAAAGATATGATCCTCGTCTCCGGTTTCAACGTTTACCCGAACGAAATTGAAGATGTGGTGATGCAACATCCCGGCGTACAGGAAGTGGCGGCGGTAGGCGTTCCGGCGGGTAGTAGCGGCGAAACGGTGAAGATTTTCGTGGTGAAAAAAGATGCCGCATTAACCGATGAGGCGCTCATCACTTTCTGTCGCCGTCAGTTGACGGGCTATAAAGTGCCGAAACTTGTCGAATTCCGGGATGAATTACCGAAGTCTAATGTTGGTAAGATTTTGAGACGAGAATTACGTGACGAAGCCCGCGCTAAAGTAGAGAATAAAGGCTGAGTAATTTCTGAGTCGCCAGACGCCGGCTATGCCGGCGTTTTTATTGGGCGCAATCTAAGAGAGTATGATTTGAACTATCAGATGATCACCACCAACGAAGCGCTGAGCACCCTGTGTGACGCGGTTTCGCAGGTTACATCCATCGCGCTGGACACTGAATTTGTCCGCACCCGTACCTATTATCCGCAACTGGGGCTGATTCAGTTGTTCGATGGTCAGCAGACATCGCTTATCGACCCGCTCGGTATTACCGACTGGTCGCCGCTCCAGGCGATTTTGCAGGACAGCAACATTACCAAGTATCTGCATGCGGGAAGTGAAGACCTGGAAGTGTTTCTGAATGTATTCGGTTCGATGCCAAAACCGCTCATTGATACTCAAATCCTTGCGGCGTTTTGTGGTCGCCCGATGTCCTGGGGCTTCGCGGCGATGGTGGAAGAGTATTCTGGCGTCAAACTGGATAAAAGTGAGTCGCGCACCGACTGGCTGGCACGTCCGCTGACGGAACGTCAGTGTATTTATGCGGCGGCGGACGTCTGGTATTTGCTGCCTATCGCTCATAAGTTGATGGCGGAAACCGAACAAGCAGGCAGATTAGACGCCGCGCTGGATGAGTGTCGCCTGATGCAGCAACGTCGTCAGGAAGTGGTTGACCCGGCAGAGGCCTGGCGTGATATCACCAACGCCTGGCAGCTACGCACACGACAACTGGCATGCCTGCAAATGCTGGCAGACTGGCGTCTGCGCAAAGCCCGTGAGCGTGATCTGGCGGTTAATTTCGTGGTGCGTGAAGAGCATTTGTGGAGCGTGGCGCGCTATATGCCGGGCAGCATGGGCGAACTGGACAGCCTGGGACTCTCGGGTAGCGAAATCCGTTTTCATGGTAAAACGCTGTTGAGCCTGGTCGCCAAAGCGCAGGCGCTGCCGGAAGAGGCATTGCCGGAACCGCTGCTGAACCTGATGGATATGCCTGGCTATCGTAAAGCGTTTAAAGAGATTAAAGCGCTGGTGCAGGAAGTGGGGCAGGAGTCTGGCGTGAGTGCCGAGCTGCTGGCTTCCCGCCGTCAGATAAACCAGTTGCTGAACTGGCACTGGCAGTTGAAAACGTTTAACACCCCACCGGAAATGGTTTCCGGTTGGCGGGGCGAGTTGCTGAGCGCGCGTCTTGACGCACTGCTTGCTGAGTATCCCCGCTAAAAAAGAAACCCCGGAAGCAGCTTGCCTTCCGGGGTTTTGAACAGACTAAACCGACGCTATCAGGATTTCGACTCTTCCGCTTCCGGTAAGGTCACGTTAAGTTCCAGAATCGAGATATCGCCGTCCTTCTGCTCCAGTTGCACCGTCACCATTTCCGGGTCTATCTGAATGTACTTGCAGATGACTTCCAGGATGTCCTTGCGTAACTGCGGCAGATAATGCGGCTCAGCATCGCTGCGACGGCGTTCTGCGACAATAATCTGTAATCGTTCTTTCGCGATATTAGCGGTGCTCTTTTTTCGTGAGAGAAAAAAGTCGAGTAATGCCATAATTTATCCTCCGAACAGGCGTTTGAGGAAACCTTTCTTCTCTTCTTCAATGAAGCGGAAAGGACGTTCTTCTCCCAACAGACGATCCACGGTGTCGGCGTAAGCTTTACCTGCGTCGGACACCGCATCCAGAATCACCGGTTCACCCTGGTTGGATGCGCGCAGTACTGACTGATCTTCCGGGATAACGCCAACCAGTTTAATGCGCAGAATTTCCAGCACATCTTCCATGCTCAGCATATCGCCTTTGTTGACGCGACCCGGATTGTAACGGGTGAGCAGCAGGTGCTCTTTGATGGGGTCTTCACCATTCTCAGCGCGACGTGATTTCGAGGCCAGAATGCCCAGAATGCGGTCGGAGTCGCGCACGGAAGAGACTTCCGGGTTGGTGGTGATAATGGCTTCATCAGCGAAGTAGAGCGCCATCAGCGCGCCGGTTTCGATACCCGCCGGGGAGTCGCAGACCACAAAGTCGAACTCCATCTTTTTCAGTTCGTCGAGGACTTTCTCGACGCCTTCGCGGGTCAGCGCGTCTTTATCACGGGTCTGAGACGCCGGGAGAATAAACAAGTTTTCGGTGCGCTTGTCTTTAATCAGCGCCTGATTCAGCGTGGCATCACCCTGAATAACATTAACAAAATCATAAACAACGCGACGTTCACAGCCCATGATCAGGTCGAGGTTACGCAGACCGATATCGAAGTCGATAACGACAGTTTTCTTTCCCTTCTGCGCCAAACCAGTCGCGATGGCCGCGCTGGAGGTGGTTTTGCCCACGCCCCCTTTACCCGAAGTCACAACAATAATGCGTGCCATAGAAATTCCTTGTTAAAAGGGATTAATTAAACGGTTGAATTGACAAAGCGCTGTCGTCTAAACGCAGACGCGCCGCTTTGCCATAAAACTCGGCTGGGATCTTATCGCTCAGCCAATATTCCCCGGCAATGGACATCAGTTCCGCTGCAAGGTGTGTACAAAAAATTTGTGCTTCCCGATCACCGGCAGCACCTGCCAGCACGCGTCCCCGCATCATGCCATACACATGAATGTTACCATCAGCGATAAGCTCAGCGCCCGCGCTCACGTGATTTGTAACAATCAGATCACAGTTTGGCGCATAAATGCGCTGACCGGAACGAATCGGCGCATCTATCAATCGTGTTTTTGTGATCGTGCTAACAGTTGGGATGGGTTCTGCCTGTGGTTGTGGTTCAACAGGAGCAGGGCGGGTGACTTTTTCTTTACCCTCAGTGAGTAAAGGAAGACCCGCCTTGTCGATTTCTGCTTTCATGCGCGGGTTCTTCGCGCCGCTCACGCCCACAATACGCAAGCCTGCTGCAATAATCGCTTGTTGCAACGGCTGCCATTGGGTTGTCTCTTCCAGGCTACTGACGTTTACCACCACCGGCGCGTGACGAAAAAAAGCCGGAGCCTGGGCCACCTTGTCCTCTAACGCCTGACGAATAATCTCGGGATTTGCCTCATGCAAATGCACCACTGATAAAGTGAAGCTACTGCCTTTAAGTTCGATTGGCGTGTTTGACATCCTGGCCTTACTCAATTTGCTATTTATCATCCAGCACAATGCGGTGATATTCCGAAGACTATCAGGCATGTTATAGTCACTGATATATAGAGGCAAGTAACCACAGGCCTAAATAAGAGTAAAAGTATGTTTTATGAAAGAAGCCTCCCCAAATTGGCCATAAAAAAAGCCCTATGCATCAGTTGGGGGCGTATCCTGATGCATATGACTTAGGCCTTGCATCCCTGCGCCAAAACCAACAAACATTGTTCAAATATTCAGCACTAAGATGCCATGAATCTCAGAATTGATTTCGTCAATGTCTGATTGTTTTTACATGCCTGTAGCAAATGCTTATTAGTATGGCATTTCATACCCATACCAAACTCTGATTGTCCCTTCATCTAATCGCGTTCATCCGTTTCGCTGTTAATTCCCTGTGGTGAGTAAGGCTAAGATTCTCTCTTTCAGTTTATCCTCATACCCCTCCTGGGTGGGGTGGTTGAATTGAACAAGTGGAGCAGAACTTTTTTCCTGTTCATATGAGTTTGCAAGCAGACCAGGCTCGCTGCCCATTTTGTTAATGACACTGGATAACACTGTGATGGCAACCTTTGAGGCATCAAGGTCGAGGCGCAGTTCAGCAATGGTTTGCTCAAGAATTTCAACGCGTTCATTTATTTCAGCCATTTAACCTCCCGGGCCCTGTGGGCCGACGTTCAAAGAACATCTGTTTCAACACTGAACTTAAAGTATAGAAGTGCAGGAGAAGAATGGGGTCAGTCAATCTGTTGCCAGGTGGATGTAATAGGTGACGGCTGGTGACTGATTCCTGTCTGGTTGAGTATTCGTTCATTACCACTCGATTATCTTGTGTCTAAGTCATTCGTATGAAGGGACATGGATAATGGAGTATTCTTTCTTTGTGATTCTGGGGATGTTTGCTTTCGGTCAGGGGCTTTTGGTGTTGGCTATTGTCTGCCTTATTATGCTGGCATCAAGATTAAACCCTCCGGATTAAGTCCTGTCCACCCGATAAGAGGCCTGGCGGTTATCGATAAAATGTCGGCTCATTGTTGCTATTCTAATTATACTGTGGAGTGGTTATTGTTCGTGTGATGCTTTTTGTTTTGCCTGGAATGAGAAAAATCCCTTTATTTAATTAATAAATTGGTTTAGCCAAGATTTTGTGATGTTGATCAAGAAAATGCGGCTCTGTTTGATGAAGATAGAGTTACTTATCATTATCATTTGGTGGTATAGCCATGTCATTTAATCTGCTTGAACGTACTGAACCGGGTCGGCGTCGCTTTGGTGTCGCGCTTTTTGTGGGCATAATCGCAGGTATTATGTCTGCATTTGTTAAATGGGGTGCAGAAGTCCCTCTGCCACCGAGAACCTTCTCGGGGGGTCGAGACGAGTTTAACCCTCCTTATCTTTTTCTGCGTGACTATCTGGGAATTGATCCTACACATGCCGTCTATACATTTTCAGAGCATGTAATTAACCCGGTGATGGTAACGCACATTATTTTTTCACTGGTCTTTGCGATTGGTTACTGCCTGGTTGCTGAGATTTTCCCTAAAGTGAAATTATGGCAAGGGGCATTAGCGGGTATTATCGCAACTATCGCCGTTCACTGGATTTCCTTCCCGTTACTCGGCCTGACACCTTCACTACCGAATATACCGTTGGATGAGTATATATCAGAGTTACTTGGCCATATTTTTTGGTTTTGGGCGATTGAAATGATCCGTCGAGATCTGCGTAACCGAATCACACACCAGCCTGACGCCGAAGTTCCCCTGGACGCTAAATTCAGGTAGCGGACGAGATTCCGCCAAAGATTAAATACAGAACCTCAACAGGCCTCGCTCTCAGTGCGGGGCTTTTTTGTGGGGATGGAATACCTTATGACACGAAAAGAGAGATATCGTGACGTCGTCTACTTTCGCTAACAAAAATGGTGGCGGCTGGCTTGTGGTGCGGGTTTGATTGATGTTAGCGTATGTCGAAATTACGCATTTAAAAGAGTAAAAGTATGTTTTGTGTGATCTACCGGAGCGCTAAACGCGACCAGACTTACCTGTATGTCGAAAAAAGAGACGATTTCTCCCGTGTGCCTGAGGAGCTGATGAAAGGCTTCGGACAGCCGCAGTTAGCAATGCTGCTGCCGCTGGATGGGCGCAAACAACTGGTGAATGCCGATCTGGACAAGGTGAAGCAGGCGCTGAAAGAACAGGGGTATTATTTACAGATCCCGCCACCGCCTGAAAATTTACTTAAAGAGCATCTGGCCGGGTCAGGAAAACCGCAAGAGTAATTCTGGCCGAAATGGGTGCTGGTCAAAGCATGCGTCTATTGGTTCTAACAAATATGTTGAAAAACGGATAGGGGAAACAAATGTATCAGCATCATAATTGGCAGGGAGCATTGCTCGATTACCCGGTAAGCAAAGTTGTTTGCGTAGGCAGTAATTACGCGAAGCATATTCAGGAGATGGGTAGTGCCATCCCGGATGAACCGGTGCTGTTTATCAAACCGGAAACGGCGCTCTGTGATATTCGTCAGCCGCTGGTGCTGCCTCAGGGGCTTGGCTCTGTGCATCACGAAGTGGAACTGGCGGTACTGATTGGCGCAACTTTGCGTCAGGCGACGGAAGACCACGTCCAGAAAGCGATTGCTGGCTATGGTGTGGCGCTGGATCTCACCCTGCGCGATGTGCAGGGCAAAATGAAGAAAGCCGGGCAGCCCTGGGAAAAGGCAAAGGGCTTTGATAATTCCTGCCCTATTTCTGGTTTTATTCCCGCAGCGGAGTTCGACCGCGATCCACAAAATACGCCGCTGGAGCTAACCGTAAACGGCGAGGTACGTCAGCACGGTACCACGGCGGATATGATCCATAAAATAGTGCCGCTGATTGCCTACATGAGCCGTTTCTTTACGCTGAAACCGGGCGATGTGGTGCTGACGGGGACGCCAGAAGGTGTTGGCCCGCTGTTAAGCGGCGATGCGTTGACCGTGAAATTTAACGGTCTTTCTCTTTCAACCCGCGTGCTGTAACCCCTGCTTGCCGCTCTCATTGGGCGGCAAAACTTGCATCCCTGTGCCAGACTGGTTATAAGGTGCACCCGGAATTTTGATGTGGACATCCTGATGAGCGAATTACCTTTCTGGCAAAACAAAACTCTCGACGAAATGACCGACGCCGAGTGGGAATCGCTGTGCGATGGCTGTGGGCAGTGCTGTCTGCATAAACTGATGGATGAAGACACCGACGAGATCTACTTCACCAACGTCGCCTGCCGTCAGCTCAATATCAAAACCTGCCAGTGCCGTAACTACGAGCGACGCTTCGAGTATGAGCCGGACTGCATCAAGCTGACCCGTGATAACCTGCCAACATTTGAGTGGTTGCCGCACACCTGCGCTTATCGCCTGCTGGCTGAAGGAAAAGGGCTGCCGGACTGGCATCCTCTGCTAACGGGGTCAAAAGCCGCGATGCATGGCGAGCGTATTTCCGTGCGCCATATTGCAGTGAAAGAGACGGAAGTGCGCGACTGGCAGGATCATATCCTCAATAAGCCAGAGTGGGCGGATTGAGCCTCTAAAATAACCATCAGGCTTTTCTTTTCGCGCGCGACAAAAAACGCTATGCGTATAAGCCCTTAGCTGCAGCGAGCAAAACGAGGGTTGATCTGCCAGAACAATACAACTACTGTACATAAATGCAGTGTTTGTTTATGGTAGTTATCATGCAGCGATATAAGCCAACTGATTTATGTCAGGTTGTGGCGCTTCCTATGTTTAGTGACCTTGCCCCATGCGGGTTTCCCAGCCCTGCCCAGGACTATGTCGAGAGGCGAATCGATCTCAATCAACTCATGGTACAGCACCCCAGTGCGACCTATTTTGTGAAGGCATCGGGAGACTCGATGTCCGACGCCGGAATTGGTGAGGGGGATTTGCTGGTGGTGGACAGCTCACGTAAAGCCGGACACGGTGATATCGTTATCGCGGCGGTTGATGGTGAATTTACCGTTAAGCGTCTGCAACTGCACCCCACCGTGATGCTTAAACCGGAGAACGCTGCCTATCGGCCAATCATGATAGGTTCCGAAGACAGTCTGGAAATCTTCGGTGTTGTAACATTTATCGTGAAGTCTGTGAGCTGAAAATGTTCGCGTTAGTTGACGTAAACTCATTCTACGCCAGTTGCGAGATTGTATTCAGACCCGACCTACAAGGGCGACCGGTGGCCGTTCTTTCTAATAACGATGGCTGCGTTATTGCGTGTTCGGCCGAAACCAAAAAACTGGGTATCAGGACAGGCGCTCCATACTTCAAATACCGGGATCTCTTTTTGCGCCATAACGTGGTGTGCTTCAGCAGTAATTATGAACTGTATGCGGATATGTCTGACAGAGTCATGACAACGCTGGAAGAGATGGTGCCACGTCTGGAAATTTACTCTATTGACGAAGCATTCTGCGACCTCACGGGGATACGTAATTGCCGTGTACTGGAGGATTTTGGCCGGGAAATAAAAGAGGCGGTGTATCGAAATACCCATCTGCGCGTTGGCGTTGGGATTGCGCAGACAAAAACCCTGGCAAAGCTGGCCAATCATGCGGCGAAGAAGTGGACGAAAACGGGTGGGGTTGTTGATTTGTCGAACATTGAACGCCAGCGTAAATTAATGTCTCTGTTTCCCGTAGATGAAGTCTGGGGCGTGGGGCGTCGTATCAGTAAAAAGCTCGACGCCATGGGGATAAAAACGGTTCTGGATCTGGCAGACACGCATATTTCCGTGATCCGTAAACACTTTAATGTCGTGCTCGAAAGAACGGTCAGGGAACTACGCGGTGAACCCTGCTTAGAACTTGAGGAGTTTGCCCCAGTTAAACAGGAGATCGTATGCAGCCGTTCATTTGGCGAACGTATCACCGAATATGAACAAATGCGGCAGGCAATATGCGCATACGCGGCACGCGGTGCCGAGAAATTACGCGGAGAGCATCAGTATTGCCGCTTTATCTCCACTTTCGTGAAAACCTCCCCCTTTGCTCTGAATGAGCCCTATTACGGTAATAGTGTAGGCGTCAGACTGCTGACGCCTACACAGGATAGCCGCGATATTATCAATGCTGCGATTCGTTGTCTTGATGTCATCTGGCGCGACGGGCACCGATACCAAAAAGCGGGGATTATGCTGGGTGACTTCTTCAGCCAGGGGATCGCGCAGCTCAACTTGTTTGATGATAATGCGCCACGTGCCGGCTGTGAGAAGCTGATGGAGGTGCTGGATCGCCTGAATGCAAAAGATGGCAGGGGGACGTTGTACTTTGCCGGACAGGGGATCCAGCAGCAGTGGCAGATGAAGCGTGAGATGCTCTCTCCCCGCTATACAACCCGGTATTCGGATCTGCTGGTTGTCAGGTAACGGAGTGGATTAACGCCGGGCGGACACCGTCATCGGCGCGATGACGTGAAACAAAAAACGCTCCCTCAGGAGCGTTTTCTTAACGACCAAACAGGTCGCGCTTTTTGGGTTTGAAAGGCTGTGCAATCAGCACCAGTACCGCCACCACCAGATAAGCGGCAAAAATACCGACCAGCCATTGCGGCATCTCCAGCGTCAGAAATTCCCACTGACGTACAGAACAGTCTCCGGAAGCAACAAACACTTGCGGTAGCCATTTGTCCAGCGGCAGCCAGCTCGGGAAGCGCGCGGCAAAGTCGCAGGTCATAAATGGCGACGGATGCAACTGAATCATGGTGTGTTCCCAGGCGAGCTGCAAGCCACGGACGGCGCTGTAAATCCAAATCACGATAGCGACGTAGCGCAGCGGCGTTTTCGGGGCGATTGCGCCGACGATGCCTGCCCCCATAATCCCAAACAGGGCGCATCGCTCATAAATGCACAGTACGCACGGTTTAAGCAGCATGACATGCTGAAACCACAGCGCAACGAGTTCAAGCGCAAAGGCTGTCAGCGCCATCAATAACCAGGCGCCACGGCCCCGTGAGCACTGGTTCAAATATCGCAACATAATCATTTCCCTGGAACATGTTTAAGGGTCGTAGTTTAAACCAAAAAATGTCTGCCGCCACTGACGTTTAGCAATTATTACGTAAATGAATATTCAATGCCCGGCACTCAGTGCCGGGCAGGGGATACTAAGGTGTGTGAGGGGAGGGGATCCAGCCGAGAGCAAGCAACCAGTCGCTAACCGGATGAAGGGTAAACTCAACACACAACAGCCCCACCGCGGTCAAGACCAGGGTATAAGGCAGAGCCATCCAGACCATCCGGCCATAAGAAAGTTGTATGAGTGGAGCGAGGGCGGAGGTCAGCAGGAACAGAAATGCCGCCTGTCCATTCGGTGTTGCGACGGAAGGCAGGTTCGTCCCGGTATTGATAGCCACCGCCAGCATTTCAAATTGCTTCAGGGTGATGGCACCAGATTCCAGCGCCGCTTTCACTTCATTGATATATACCGTCCCAACGAAAACGTTATCGGAAATAGAAGATAGCAGGCCATTGAAAATATAGAACAGGGGAAGCTGCGCCTGCGGTGATGCCTGCAGCACGAAGCTGATTACCGGGGCGAACAGGTGCTGATCGATGATGACCGCCACGACGGCGAAGAAAACCGTCAGTAATGCAGTAAAAGGCAGAGCTTCTGTGAATGCTTTGCCGATAGCATGTTCATCGGTGACGCCGGTGAACGAGGTGGCTAAAATTATCACCGACAGGCCAATCAACCCCACTTCCGCAAGGTGGAAGGCCAGCGCCAGTATCAACCAGATGCCAATCAGGGCCTGAACCCACAGGCGCATGGTGTCCTGACGGCTACGCTGTTGGCGGCTGCGCTGATCGAAGTCATGGAGTATTTTTCTCACGCTTTCCGGAAGCGTGGCGCCATAACCGAATCGCTTAAATTTCTCCAGCAGCAGGCAGGTGGCGATGCCACAAATAAAGACCGGTATAGTTACTGGCGACATACGCATAAAAAATTCGCCGAAATGCCAACCCGATGCTTTCGCGATAATCAGGTTCTGCGGTTCGCCAACCATCGTCATTACGCCGCCAAGAGCGGTACCCACGCCTGCATGCATCATCAGGCTGCGCAGGAAAGCGCGGAATTGTTCAAGCACATCCCGATAGTGTTTATCGATATGGCTGTCGTCGAGAAGGTTGTCATCGTCTGGTCGGCTGGATGCGGCACGGTGGTAGATCCCGTAGAAGCCCACTGCGACGCTGATGATCACCGCCACGACCGTCAGGGCATCAAGGAAGGCGGAGAGAAAAGCGGCCGCCATGCAAAATGCGAGTGAAAGCAGCATTTTGCTGCGGATACTCAGCAGCAGCCGGGTGAAGATAAACAGCAGCAACTGCTTCATGAAGTAGATACCGGCAACCATAAAGATCAACAGCAACAGCACTTCGAGGTTGGCAGCAATCTCTTTACGCACGTGTTCGGCTGAGGTCATGCCGACAATCACGGCTTCAATCGCCAGCAGACCGCCGGGTATCAGCGGGTAGCATTTTAACGCCATAGCCAGCGTGAAGATAAATTCAACAACCAGCAGCCATCCGGCGATAAAAGGATTAAAGAGAAATATGATTGGGTTGATAACCAAAAATATCAGCAATAAGAGCTTATACCAGTCGGGAGATTGCCCAAGAAAGTTTCGCCACAATGCGCGTGAGTGTGAGATTTCCATGACGTATCGTCTGCCTCGTAGATGTCATTTTTTGTTACAGTCAAGGCAGAAACTCTAGCAGAGTTTACGAAAAAAAACGTTCATTACTGTGGAAAAGGAAATCCGAAAAATGAAACGGCGATCCCTTTTTAATTCACTCCCTGCGCTATCTGCTGTGATTACGGTCTGGTATGATGAGTGGATTGCAACGCTGTGTAATGGAAATTCTAACTATGGTCATTAAGGCGCAAAGCCCGGCGGGTTTCGCGGAAGAGTATATTGTTGAAAGCATCTGGAATAACCGTTTCCCACCGGGTTCTATTCTGCCTGCCGAGCGCGAACTTTCTGAACTGATTGGTGTTACCCGTACTACGTTACGTGAAGTGTTACAGCGCCTCGCGCGCGACGGTTGGCTAACCATCCAGCATGGTAAGCCGACGAAAGTGAACAACTTCTGGGAAACGTCCGGGTTGAATATCCTCGAGACGCTGGCGCGCCTCGATCACGAAAGCGTGCCGCAATTGCTGGATAACCTGCTTTCCGTGCGCACTAACATCGCCACTATCTTCATTCGTACCGCGTTTCGTCAACACCCTGACAAAGCGCTGGAAGTACTGGCGACCGCGCGTGAAGTGGAAGACTACGCGGATGCCTTTGCCGACCTTGATTACAACATTTTCCGTGGTCTGGCCTTTGCCTCCGGCAACCCGATTTACGGCCTGATCCTCAACGGGATGAAAGGCCTCTATACCCGCATTGGCCGTCACTATTTCGCGAATCCGGAAGCGCGTAGCCTGGCGTTAGGTTTCTACCATCGCCTGACGGAAGTGTGCGAACAGGGGTTACACGATCAGGTTTATGAAACTGTGCGCCGCTATGGCCGCGACAGCGGTGAAGTCTGGCATCGAATGCAGAAAAATATGCCGGGCGGCGTTTAAGCTCTCGCAAAAGAAGAAGCCTCTCGAAAATGAGAGGCTTTTTTATTACAGCGCGCTCGCTCTTGGCGGGCAGCGTTCCAGCAGCTCCACGCTGCCATCCGCATTCTGCTGCTCCAGATGAACCTCGAACCCCCACAGGCGATGCACATGTTTCAGCACCTCCCGGCGGCCTTTATCCAGCGGCGCGCGATTATGCGGAACATAGCGTAGCGTCAGCGAGCGGTCGCCGCGTAGATCCACATTCCACACCTGAATATTCGGCTCAAGATTACTGAGATTATACTGGGACGAAAGCTGGGCGCGAATCTCCCGGTAGCCTTCTTCGTTGTGAATGGCTGAGATCTCCAGATAATTATTGTGATCGTCATCCAGCACCGTGAACAAACGGAAGTCACGCATCACCTTCGGCGACAGGAACTGGCTGATAAAGCTCTCATCTTTAAAGTCGCGCATGGCGAAGTGCAGCGTTTCCAGCCAGTCAGAACCGGCGATATCCGGGAACCAGTAGCGATCTTCCTCCGTCGGGGTCTGACAGATGCGTTTAATATCCTGGAACATAGCAAAGCCCAACGCATACGGGTTAATGCCGCTGTACCACGGGCTGTTGTAAGGCGGCTGGAAAACAACGTTGGTGTGGCTGTGGAGAAATTCCAGCATAAAGCGCTCTGTGACTTTCCCCTCATCATAAAGATGGTTGAGGATGGTGTAGTGCCAGAACGTCGCCCAGCCTTCGTTCATCACCTGAGTCTGCTTTTGGGGGTAAAAATACTGGCTTACTTTGCGCACAATACGCATGATCTCACGCTGCCAGGGCTCCAGCAGTGGGGCATTTTTCTCCATAAAGTAGAGCAGGTTCTCCTGTGGCTCCGAAGGATAGCGCCGGGACTCCACGGCTTTCTCCTCTTCTTCACGTTTTGGCAGCGTGCGCCACAGCATATTCACCTGGCTTTGCAGATACTCTTCCCGGCTTTTCTGTCGTGCTTTCTCCTCCTGTAAGGAGATTTTTTGCGGTCGTTTATACCGATCCACGCCGTAGTTCATCAGCGCATGGCAGGAGTCGAGCAATTTCTCCACTTCATCCACACCGTAGCGCTCCTCGCACTCGCTGATATATTTGCGGGCGAAGATCAGGTAATCGACGATAGAGCTGGCATCTGTCCAGCTACGGAACAGGTAATTGTTTTTAAAGAAGGAGTTATGACCATAGCAGGCATGCGCCATCACCAGCGCCTGCATGGTAATGGTATTCTCCTCCATCAGATACGCGATACAAGGATTGGAGTTGATCACAATCTCATAGGCCAGCCCCTGCTGACCGTGTTTGTAGGCACGCTCGGTTTCGATAAATTTTTTACCAAATGACCAGTGCGTATAGTTAATCGGCATCCCGATGCTGGAATAGGCATCCATCATCTGTTCAGAGGTAATGACTTCGATTTGATGGGGATAGGTGTCCAGCCTGTACAGTTTTGCTACCCGGTCAATCTCAACCAGATAGGTTTCCAGCAGGGGAAATGTCCAGTCGGGTCCGTCGCTCAAACGCGTGCTGTCCTTATTCATCGAATCAATAGTTGCCATTAGCGCGCCCTCATTGTTGGCGACTCTCTCTGTCTGGAGAGCCTCAGTAAAAGAATAGAACACCTGTGCAAAACCGTAACAAGCACCATTTTTTTTCTTCGCGATTTCTTCATTTTGATGACGACAATTTCCCGCGATTGCAAAATTTTATGCTGGGTAAATTTTTTGCTCAGCAGGAGATGTTGAAACTCGCTCTCCAACGCTGGCGGGGCTGTATGTGAACCGTGTCACCATAAAAAAAGCCTATGTTGAATAATATTTTCATCTGGGTTATCAATTTGTAATCAGAAGATTGTTCTTTTACTCAATTCGATTCTGGAGTAGCTATGCACGTTGTCATACTGGGAAGTGGCGTAGTGGGCGTGGCCAGCGCCTGGTATTTAAGTCAGGCAGGCCATCAGGTCACGGTTATCGACCGCGAGGCGGGCCCGGCGATGGAGACCAGCGCTGCCAATGCCGGGCAAATTTCTCCCGGCTATGCGGCACCCTGGGCCGCCCCGGGCGTACCGCTGAAGGCGATAAAATGGATGTTCCAGCGTCATGCGCCGCTGGCTATCGCACTGGATGGCACTCAGTTTCAACTCAAGTGGATGTGGCAGATGCTGCGCAATTGCGACACCCGCCACTACATGGAAAACAAAGGCCGGATGGTGCGCCTGGCCGAGTACAGCCGCGACTGCCTGAAAGCGTTGCGTGAATCTACCGGTATTGCCTACGAAGGGCGACAGGGTGGAACGCTGCAACTTTTCCGCACCGCGCAGCAATATGAGAATGCGATGCGCGATATTGCCGTGCTGGAGGATGCCGGCGTCCCGTACCAGCTTCTCGAAGCGTCCCGTCTGGCGGAAGTCGAGCCCGCGCTGGCGAGTGTGGCCCACAAACTGACCGGTGGCCTGCGTCTGCCGAACGATGAAACCGGCGACTGCCAGCTCTTTACACAACGTCTGGCGCAAATGGCTGAGAATGCTGGCGTAACCTTCCGCTATAACACCCCGGTAGATGCGCTGTTGCGCGAGGGCGAACATATCTATGGCGTGAAGTGCGGCGACGAGCTTATCAAAGCCGATGCTTACGTTATGGCCTTCGGCTCTTACTCTACCGCCATGCTTAAAGGGCTGGTGGATATTCCTGTTTATCCCCTGAAAGGTTACTCCCTGACCATTCCGGTGAAAGACGATGCCGGCGCGCCGGTCTCGACTATCCTCGATGAGACTTACAAAATTGCGATTACCCGTTTTGATAATCGTATCCGTGTCGGAGGGATGGCGGAAATCGTCGGTTTTAATACCGACCTGTTGCAGCCGCGCCGTGAAACACTGGAAATGGTGGTGGGTGATCTCTTCCCCCGTGGCGGGTATATCGAACAGGCCACCTTCTGGACAGGTTTGCGTCCGATGACGCCTGATGGTACGCCGATTATCGGCAAAACTGCGTTTAAAAACCTCTGGCTGAACACCGGTCATGGCACCCTGGGCTGGACGATGTCCTGCGGTTCCGGGCAGCTCATCAGCGATTTAATCTCCGGGCGTACTCCGGCTATCCCATATGACGATCTGAGCGTGGCACGGTATTCGCCGGGCTTTACGCCGTCGCGCCCTCAGCATCTGCACGGTGCTCATCAATAAGGAGAAGAGATGTCTCGTCCTGTAGAAGCCTGTGTTGATCTCAGCGCACTGCGGCAGAACCTAAACGTTGTGCGGCGGGCAGCGCCGGGCTCCCGCGTGTGGTCAGTGGTAAAAGCCAATGCCTACGGGCATGGTCTGAAGCGGGTATGGAGCGCGCTACGTGAAAGCGATGGCTTCGCAATGCTCAATCTGGAAGATGCCATTCAGCTTCGTGAGTGGGGCTGGAAAGGGCCGATTTTGCTGCTGGAAGGTTTTTTCCACGCCGATGAACTGGCGCTGTTTGACCAATATCGCCTGACCACCAGCGTGCACAGCAACTGGCAAATCAAGGCGATTCAGGATGCGCGCCTGCATGCCCCGCTGGATATTTATTTGAAGGTAAACAGCGGCATGAATCGCCTTGGGTTTACGCCCGATCGCGTTCATACGGTGTGGCAGCAGTTGCGTAAACTGCCGAATGTTGGGGCGATGACGCTGATGTCGCACTTTGCCGATGCGGAGAAAAGCGATGGCGTAACAGCGCCGATGCAGTGTATCGGGCAGGCAGCAGAAGGGCTTGAGTGCCCACGCTCACTGGCAAATTCAGCCGCGACGCTTTGGCATCCGGAAACCCATTTCGACTGGGTACGACCGGGCATTATCCTCTACGGTGCGTCACCTTCCGGTCAGTGGCAGGATGTGGCCAACAGTGGGATCAAACCGGTGATGAGCCTGAACAGCCAGATAATCGCAGTGCAAAATCTGAAGCCGGGCGATACGGTCGGTTACGGCAGCCGTTATACCGCCGCCCAGGAGCAGCGAATCGGGATTGTCGCCTGCGGCTATGCTGATGGTTATCCACGCATTGCGCCGTCCGGCACTCCGGTGATGGTCGATGGTGTGCGCACCGGCACGGTGGGGACGGTATCGATGGATATGCTGGCGGTGGATTTAACGCCGTGCCCGAATGCAGGGATTGGCGCGCCAGTCGAACTGTGGGGCAACGGCATCAAAATTGACGACGTTGCCGCCTGCGCGGGTACCGTTGGCTATGAATTAATGTGCGCCCTGGCGCCGCGCGTACCAGTTGTGACGGTGTAACTTATTCAATGAGGCGGTTATTCCGCCTCTTCTTCAGCGACTTTAACACCGACTTTCACCACTTCATTATCGGCTTTCTCGGCAACCGTCCAGACCATCCCGGCGAACTCGACCTGATCCCCAACGACCGGTGTTGCCCCTAACAGTTGCTGCACGATTTCGCCCAGCGACCGCTGCTTGTCGAGAAACTCTTCGCCACCGTCAAGGCCGTAAATCAGCGCCACATCGGCAAATTTGGCACTGGCTTCCAGAATAAAGTCACCGAAGAAACGCTGATCGAGCGCGACCGGCGGCGACTGACTGAAGAGTTTACCCAGTGCCGGAATGTCGCGTTCACGACCAATCACGCAAAGAATATCGCCCTCGCGCAGGCGCGTACTGCCATTCGGGTGCAGTAACACATTATCGCGGAACAGGGCGGCGATACGCGTATCCTTCGGCAGATGCAGGTCGCGCAATGCCGCACCCACACACCATTTATCGGCGCTGAGCTGATAGATAAGTTGCTCCCACGGGTTTTCCGGGTGGATATCGAGCCCGATGCGCGACACAGGCCAGCCGACGGGCGGCACCACCACTTTGGCTTTTTTCGCCGCCCATGAGAGTGATGTTCCCTGCAACAGCAGCGACACCAGCACCACAAAGAAGGCAACATTAAAGAAGAGACGCGCGTTATCCAGCCCGGCCATCATCGGGAAGACGGCGAGGATAATCGGCACCGCGCCGCGCAGGCCGACCCAGCTAATAAAAATACGCTCGCGCAGGTTAAAACCGCGAAACGGCAGCAGGCCGAGAAACACCGACAGCGGGCGAGCAAAGAAGATCATCCACAGCGACAGCAGCAGAGCGGAAGCGGCAATCGGCAGCAGGTCAGACGGCGTGACCAGCAAACCAAGAACCAGGAACATGCCGATTTGCGCCAGCCACGCCAGGCCGTCGAAGTTTTGCAGGATGCCAAAACGGTTGCGGATAGGCCGGTTGCCGAGCAGAAAACCGCACAGATAAACGGCGAGAATGCCGCTGCCGTCCAGCGAGGTGGTAATGGCAAAAATCATGATCCCGCCGCTCAGAGCCAGGAGCGGATAGAGCCCGGCTGGCAATGTGATGCGATTGATCATCTGCAGCAACAGATAGCCACCCATCAGGCCAATCAAAATACCGAGGCCGAACTGCTGAATAATATGCACGGCAAACATCCAGCTTAAGCCCGTTTCATGCTGCTGGATCATCTCAATTAATGTGATGGTAAGAAAAACCGCCATCGGGTCGTTACTGCCTGACTCAATTTCCAGGGTCGAGCCGACACGTTCGTTCAGCCCCTTACCACCCAGCAAGGAAAATACGGCAGCGGCATCCGTCGACCCGACAATCGCGCCAATCAGCAGGCCTTCAAGCCAGTTCAGATTGAACAGCCACGCTGCGGCGATGCCGGTCAGTCCGGAGGTGATTAACACGCCCACCGTCGCCAGCGACAGCGCAGGCCCCAGCGCGACGCGAAATGAGCTGGCCTGGGTGCGCATTCCGCCATCAAGCAGGATTACTGCCAGTGCGAGGTTGCTCACCATGTAGGCGAAAGGGTAGTTATCGAAAGGAATGCCGCCGATGCCATCCACGCCTGCCAGCATGCCGATGGCTAAAAAAATCACCAGAATTGGGATACCAAGACGGGAAGAAAACGAACTTAATAGAATACTGCAGGTTACTAAGACCGAACCCAGAATAAAGAGGCTAATGACTGCCGCGGCGTCCAATGTTCACGTACTCCCCGATAACGAACAAGATAGTTACAAAAGTTATCATAATTAGCGTGTGAACATTGGAACAATAAGAGTAATGAATGACTTTTTATTCGGTGATGGTCGGATGCCCGCTCAATGTTAGGGTTGTTGAACGTCCTGAATGCACCAGTTGCGCTTTCGCCCCCAGCGGCAGAGTCACCGTGCGCTGTTCATGGCCGAAATCAAGCCCGCTAATCATCGGAATATCCAGCCGTGAGCGCAGATAGGCGTACATGGTCTGCAAATCATAGCCCGCGTCGTAGTCATTCGGCGCGCTGCCGGTGAAGCTACCCAGCACGATGGCGCTCTGGCGCGGCAGAATACCGGCATACAGCAGTTGCAACAACATACGCTCGACGCGGAACGGATGTTCGTTGATATCTTCCAGCACCAGAATACCGTTACTGATTTCCGGCATCCACGGTGTGCCAATCAGCGACGTCAGCATCGCCAGATTGCCGCCCCACAGCGTACCTTCTGCGCGACACTCAGGCCCATCGCCCGGCCACTCGAGGGTAAAATGTTCGCTACGCAGCGCCTGCCAGAAGTGATGCAGTGTGAAATCATTCAGGGTTTCCGCGCCAAAATTTCCCGCCAGCATCGGCCCGCTGAAGGTGATAACGCCCTTTGTGAGTAGCCCCATCTGAATGGCCGTAAAGTCGCTGTGCCCACAAATAAGCAGGGGATCCTGCTGCTGGCGCGCCGCCAGCGCCTGCCAGTCGATAGCATCCAGCAGGCGGCTTGCGCCGTAGCCGCCACGCACTGCCAGCACAATTTGATTTTTCCCGCGCAGAGTCGCGAGGTCATTAATATCCGCCAGCCGCTCGCTTTCCACGCCTGCAAAGCGCTGGCTGCGGCGGGTGATTACCTGCTGATTGTTAACCTGGTGTCCTGCGTTGATAAGCCTTGTCACGCCGCATTGGGCGGCAGATTGATTGATGCAATAGCCCGACGGGGCAATCAGATGAAACTGTGACATGGCAATTCCTTGCAGAGAATGAAACGAGTATCATGCCGCCTGAACCCGTTATTGTCATTACTGGCGACAAACTTGAGCTTAAAAGGATAGTTGCGTGAAACTAAGATGGTTTGCTTTTTTAATTGTGTTACTTGCCGGATGCAGTTCAAAACAGGATTACAAAAACCCGCCCTGGGATCCGCAGGTGCCGGTTAAGCGCGCAATGCAGTGGATGCCAATCAGCGAAAAAGCCGGTGCAGCATGGGGCGTTAGCCCACGCCTGATCACCGCCATCATTGCGGTTGAATCTGGCGGCAATCCCAATCTGGTCAGCAAATCCAATGCGGTAGGGCTGATGCAACTGAAAGCCTCAACTTCCGGGCTGGATGTGTATCGCCACATGGGCTGGAAGGGGCAGCCATCAACCAGCGAGCTGAAAAACCCAGAGCGTAATATCTCCATGGGGGCGGCTTATCTGAGCATTCTGGAACATGGCTCGCTGGCGGGTATTAAAGATCCGGAAGTAATGCAGTATGCGCTGATGGTCTCCTATGCTAACGGCGCGGGGGCGCTGCTGCGCACGTTCTCTTCCGATCGTAAAAAAGCGATCAGCAAAATCAACGAACTGGATAAAGACGAGTTCTTTGAGCACGTGGTGGATAATCACCCGGCGCCGCAGGCGCCGCGCTATATCTGGAAAATGCAAAAAGCCATGGATGCGATGTAACTAGTCACGTACCCGGTTTGCGCGTTCACGCGCCTCTCGCTCCAGCGAAAAGATAATGCGCTGGAGCGAGCGTTCCGCCGCCGGGTTGATGTTAAGAAAACGCAGGCTCAGGCGCGGCGTCGTAATCGTCTCATTTTTATGAGAGACCACTTTGCGATCGCTGACGGCAATCAACTGGGCATCGAAGTTAAATTTTCCCCACTCTCCCATATCCAGTTCAAGCTGTGAGAAACGCATTCCAGGCTGTAACGCCTTCTCAGGCTGGCTATCCAGCAACGCGCCCAATCCGCCCAGCGACAGATCAAAAAGGCGAAAACTGAGCACCTGTTTATCGGGCAGCAGCGCTTTGCCGAAATAGGGGAGATGCTGTGGGGCGGTAATACGGAAATATTCCCGACGCTGGATAAACCATAACGTCGGAGGAACGGGAAGCACGAACGCGGGGCGATTCTCATGTTCACCTGCTGTTATCTGGCGCACGGAAAACTCCATTTTTGCGCCTGCGGTTTCTGCCGTAATGGTTACGTTTTCCACGCGCTGCACCGCGCGATTCTCGTACTCCTGGCTGCCAAAATCGAGCACCAGTTCACTCTTGCTTACTGCAAGAATACGGCTGATAAACTGTCCGCTGCTCCAGGAGACGCGAAGCGGTATCTCGTCACGATGCAGATCGCGCAAAATATTCTGCACAGCAAGAGGGTTTTGCTTAAGAAACTGTGAAGGGTACTGATTCATCTGACATCTCTCCTGGAGGATAAACCATCCCCCAGTTATCGGTCGGCCCTGTGGAAACTTCAGCGAGGCAAACATTTTTTTGCCGATTTTTTCTGTGAATCAACGGGCAAAAAGAGCATGTTCAGGTCAAACTCATTGACCGTGCGAATAAAATATAGGCGCGATGACGGGATTTTTAAGAGTAATTACCTATACTTGAAACATTAGCGGCGCAAAATACCGGCGCTTTTTTTGAGGTTTTTTAACTGGAGGATGGTAAAAATGGGTGTTATTGCCTGGATTATTTTTGGTCTTATTGCAGGTGTTATTGCCAAACTGATTATGCCGGGTAAAGACGGCGGCGGCTTTATTCTGACCTGTCTGCTGGGGATTGTCGGCGCAGTGGTGGGCGGCTGGATCGCAACCACGCTGGGCTTTGGCGATCGCGCGATGGGCTTTGATATGCATAGCTTCCTGGTGGCGGTCGTGGGTGCCATCGTGGTGCTGGCGATTTTCCGCTTCCTGCGACGCAACAACTAAGTATCAGCGAATCAATCTGAACGGCCCCTTTCGGGGCCGTTATCTTTTCTACTCTTTGATCCCTTCGACATTTTTCTGACTGCGCGCATTTGAGTGTTGCATCATAAATAGAAATGAGAATAATTGGCGTTCTCTATTCTAATAACAGGTCAGACTAATACCATGCGCTTCGCTTATCGCACACTTTCGGGAATGATCGCACTGGCTCTCGCCACTCAGGCCTGGGCTGACAAAAATGAAACCACCATGGTTGTGACGGGGGGCGGCGAGGGGAGTGAACTGCCGGCCTGGACCAACAGCGCCACCAAATCCGCCGTGGCGGAGAGTAAAACGCCGCAGGTGATCAACACCATCAGCAGCAAGGAAATCACTGAGCGCCACGCCACCTCAGTCAATGAGATCCTGCGTTATGCGCCGGGCGTCTCGACGGAAGTGCGTGGTAGCACCAGCTACATGAGTGAATATAAAATCCGTGGTTTTACCGTGGATAACGAATTTTATAATGGCCTCCAGTTGCCCTATAACGTTAACGGCAACACGAAAGCGCGAATTGACCCGCTGCTGATTGAGAGTGTCGATATCCTGAAAGGGCCATCATCCGTGTTGTACGGCAACGGTTCTCCGGGCGGGCTGGTGAATATCCAGGGGAAAAAGCCGCAAACCGGGCAGCGAACGGAAGTGGGCTTTAATACCGGGACGCGTAATCTGAAAGAGGGGTATCTCGACTCCACCGGGCGTATTCTCGACAGCGACTGGAGCTATCGCCTGCTGGGGAAGGCGCGGGAAGGGGACGATCAGCCGCACACCACCCGTTATGAAGACTATCTGGTCGCGCCGAGCGTCACCTGGCAGCCGGACAGTCAAACCCGTCTGACCATCGACGCACTGGCGCAAAACACGCCGAGCCTCACTCCGTCTAACCCGTTGCCGCTCTCTTACCTTCGTTCCAGCTACGCGGGGAAACGCGATTTTGCTGGCGACAAATGGAGCGGTTTCGAACAGCGGCAATGGATGGTGGGCTACAGTTTCGAACATGCCTTTGACAGCGGCTGGGCCATTGCTCAGAAAGCGCGTTATTTCGATATCGATACCCATCAGCGCAGCGCCTATTCCACGGGCAACGCGGGAAATGCAGAAGTGTATGAGTTAAACCGTTTTGCTTATACCACCGATGAAGATCTGCACAGTTTTAATATTGATAACCAGGTCACCAAAACCTTCGCCCTGGGCGACTGGCAGCACCATTTACTGGCCGGGTTTGATTACCAGAAGCTGAACTCACACTACAACTATCGCTACGCCTCGACCACGCCGGGTATGGATATGCTGCACCCGGACTACTCACAAATCACCAGCGATAATCTGGGGCTCTATACTGCGCAGAAAAACCGTCTTTCATACAATCAGAAGGGATATTACTTCCAGGATCAGATTGAGTACGGTGGCCTGAATATTCTTGGCAGCATTCGCTACGACGAATATCAGTCCGCCACCACGGATTATCTCAACAACCAGCAGAAAGAGTGGATTTCTCAGGACAGAGTCACCAAACGTCTGGGTGCGCTCTATGCGTTTGAAAATGGTATCTCGCCATTTATCAGCTATTCAGAGGGGTTCCTGCCCGTTTCACCGCGCGGCAACCTGACGGCGAAGGAGGTGAAACCGACCACCAGTAAACAGGTTGAAGGTGGGGTGAAGTATCTGCTGGCGGAGTACGCCACCACGCTTACCGCCTCGGTATTTAATATTCGGCAGAAAAATGTGGTAAGCGCAGACCCGAGCTGGAACTATCGTCAGACCGGGGAGATTGAATCGAAAGGAGCGGAACTGTCTGTCATAAGCCGCCCGACTGATAATATCAACCTGATTGCCAACTACGCCTATACCCATGCGATCAACACCGAAGATGAAACCTACCAAGGCAAACGCCCAACGCAAATCCCGGAAAACGCGTTTAACCTGTGGGGGGACTACACCTTCGACAGCACCTTCTTAAGCGGTGTAACCCTGGGGGCGGGAGTACGCTATACCGGGCCGATGGAGATTTCCCCGGCAAATAACGAAGGGAAGCTCGGCGGCACGACACAATATGATATGGCGGTCTCTTACGATATGTCCGCGCTCGACAGCAGCCTGAACGGGTTAACGCTAAAAGCCAGCGCGCAGAACCTGACCAACAAAGAGACATTGAGTTGCTACGATAGCACCAACTGCTGGATTGGCCGCGACCGCACGGTACAGGTGGGGGCGAGCTATACGTTTTAAGGGGAGGGGATTTGCCCCTCACCCCGCCCTCTCCCTGAGGGAGAGGGAGAAAAACAGCGCAGGTCTGCAAAACTGGCACGGACGGTTCCCCCCCTGAGGGAGAGGGAGAAAACCAGTGCAGGTCTGCAAAACTGGCACGGACGGTTCCCTCCCCCTGAGGAAGAGGGTAGAAAACCAGCGCAGGTCTGCAACACTGGCACGAACGGTTCCCTCCCCCTGAGGGAGAGGGTAGAAAACCAGCGCAGGTCTGCAAAACTGGCACGGACGGTTCCCTCTCCCTGAGGGAGAGGGTTAGGGTGAGGGGGAAAACCGGTACAGAACTTAGCAACTGTGCACAATCCATC
The DNA here is from genome assembly GCF_039889165.1 of Pseudocitrobacter cyperus. Lineage (NCBI taxonomy): Bacteria > Pseudomonadati > Pseudomonadota > Gammaproteobacteria > Enterobacterales > Enterobacteriaceae > Pseudocitrobacter > Pseudocitrobacter cyperus. The sequence goes on from NZ_JAYMYY010000001.1 coordinate 151,824, forward strand.
CCCTCGCCCCTTTGGGGAGAGGGTTAGGGTGAGGGTGCCGCCTGCACCGGTGTATCCGGCACGGTATCGCACGGCTTCTCTTGCGGGCAGATTAAATCCAGCATCTTCAGCGTGACGCCGTTGGTCCAGCCAAATCCATCCTGCAACGGATATTCTCCGCCGCCGCCGCCCGTTCCGGTAGAGGTAATATCATATTTTTCCACCAGTTTTTTCTCGCGGTCATAAGTGTGCTGTACGTTACTCAGGAAGCGCCAGGTTACATCCATCGCCACTTTTTGCTGTCCATAATTCTGCAGCCCTTCAACCGCAACCCACTGCAATGGCGCCCAGCCGTTCGGGGCATCCCACTGCTGTCCGCTGTTGATGGTAGTGGTGGTAATTCCGCCCGGTTTTAACAAACGGCTCTCGGTGGCGGCTGCCACTTTGGTTGCGCGTTCGTGGGAAGCAGCATTCACATACAGCGGGAAGAGAGTGGCGGCGGTGAGCTGATTACGCACCTTATGCGATTTCAGATCGTAATCGGCGTACCAGCCCTCTTTATCATTCCACAAATACTTCTCCATCGCTTTTTGTCGTGCGCTGGCCTCGGTTTCATACTGCGCGCTTTTCGCCGTGTCTCCCGCCGCTTTGCTGGCTTCGGCGATCAGTTTTTCCATTTTAAACATCAACGCGTTCAGATCGACCGGTACAATACTGGTAGTGCGAATGGTGCCCAATTGCTGGGGGTTATCCATCCAGCGGGAGCTGAAATCCCAGCCCGAGGCGGCGGCAGAGCGTAAGTCGCGATAGATCTCCGTCGCCGGGCGGTTCGGGTTACTTTTCGCGGTGGTCACATCATCAAGCCAGGATTCCGGACGCGGCGTGTCGTTATCATCCCAGTAACGGTTCAGCAGCTCGCCGTCACGTAATTTCACAACCCGTTTGTTGCTGTCGCCTGGTTGCAGGCTCTCTGCACCCTCCATCCAGTAAGCATGCTCTTTTTCCATTTGCGGCAGGTAGGTTTTCAACGCCTCGCCGTCATGGGTGGCGAGCAATTCTACCATTAACGAGAAGAAGGGCGGCTGGGAACGGCTCAGGTAGTAGCTGCGGTTGCCGTTAGGAATATGTCCCCAGGCGTCGATTTCCCAGGCGAAGTTGGCGACCATGTCCGACACTTTATCCCAGTGCCCGCTTTCGGCAAGGCCGAGCATGGTGAAGTAGCTGTCCCAGTAGTAAACCTCGCGAAAACGCCCACCGGGCACCACATACGGTTTCGGCAGCGGCAGCAGGGAACTCCACTTCTCCGCCGTTTCGCTGGTGCGGGTCAGCACCGGCCACAGGCCGTCAATATGCTGACGCAGGGTCTGACCCTTTGGCGGCACGTAAGTCTCCCCAGCCGTCGGCAGGGTGAAATTCATCTCCACAAAGTGGCGCAGGTCAAAGCTGGTCTGGCTCTTTTGCATCCGGTAATCGGCGAGGATCATCAGCGGGTCGCTTTTGGGTACCGCATCGGCAAAGGTTTTTTGATCGGCAAAAAGTTTCGCGCTTTGCACATCATTAAACAGCGGCCCCAGCAAAATATCAGGGGAGGCAGGGCGGGCCTCCTGCGCCTGAGCGCTAAAAGCCAGCAGTACGGCGCTTAACGTCAGGGCACGGAGCGCAACAGGATGCGCAGCAGGTTTTTTCATCGGTTATTCTCCAGTTCGGTAAACAGCAGGAGCGCTGCAATCAACCTGATGAAAACCTTAGTCGAAATTCCTTCCTGCCGTGGCGATTTGCGTGATTTCTTGCCGTTTTTTCAAAGCGGATCGCATTCATAGCCTGAAAAAATAATCCCTCATAATTATTGGAATAACTGATTGCTGATGCTGGCAGACATTATTTTTATTGATGATTATTTGCACAGTGATCGCACATGTATGTTCTTAAAGAGTGCAGCTATTTCTTATAAAAATAAGACTTCACCCATGAAGTATTTATAAAACAGATAGTTAATTATTTGGCATGCCAGTTGCTATATGAATCCCATCTTGTATACCAACAGGGATTCCAACATGGCAGTAATGATCGGAAAAACGCTTGCCGAATGGCAACAGACGATAGCAAGTAATAGCGATAACGTTTTTGCTTTATTAAAAGCCCATCTTGATTCTCTGCCTGCGCCGGATAATGCGTGGATTGCACTGGCAAACGAAAGCGCGCTTCGCGAACAAATTGACGCCTTGCTGCCGCGCTATCAACAACAGCCTGATGCTCTCCCGCTGTTTGGTATTCCCTTCGCCATTAAAGACAATGTGGATGCCGCAGGCTGGCCGACCACGGCAGGGTGTCCGGCGATTGCGCAGGTCGCAGAACGCGACGCGACCGCCGTGGCAAAGCTAAAAGCAGCGGGCGCGATTCTGCTGGGGAAAACCAATCTCGATCAGTTCGCCACCGGCCTGGTGGGGACGCGTTCGCCGTATGGCGCGGTCGCCAATGCCTTTAACCCGGAATATGTCAGCGGCGGCTCCAGCTCTGGTTCTGCATCGGTGGTGGCGCGCGGGCTGGTGCCGTTTTCGTTAGGAACGGATACCGCAGGATCTGGCCGCGTCCCCGCTGGATTTAATAACATTGTCGGGCTGAAACCGACCAAAGGCTGGCTTTCCGCTACCGGCGTTTTTCCGGCCTGCCGCCTGAACGATACCCTCTCGGTGTTTGCGCTGACGGTGGATGATGCCTGGCAGGTGGCGACGATTGCCGGGGGATATGATGCTGAAGATGCCTACTCGCGTAGCAACCCGGCGACGGCGCCAGCGGCATTCACCGCGAGCCCGGTGCTTGCCATTCCCGATGAACTGCGCTTTTTTGGCGACAACGAGGCGGAGCAGGCATGGCAGGCGGCGCTTGGCGCTTTACGCGTGAGCGGCGTGACCTTAAAGCCTATCGATTTCTCCCCGTTTTATCAGCTTGCAGAACAGCTCTATCAGGGGCCATGGGTGGCTGAACGCACAGCCGCGGTGGGGGATACGCTCCGGCATCCGGAGCAGATGGATCCCACCGTCCACACCATCATCGCCGCCGGGCTGAACTACAGCGCCGTCGAAACATTCAACGCTGAATATCTGCGTGCGGAGCTGGCGCGCAAAATCCAGACTGCGCTGGCGGATGTTGACGCGCTGGTGGTGCCGACGTCACCGACCATCCACACCATCGATGAGATGGCGCGTGAACCCATTCGCTTTAACTCAGAGTTTGGCACTTACACCAATTTTACGAATCTCGCGGATCTCAGTGCGCTGGCGCTTCCTGCCCCGTTCCGCGCTGACGGCCTGCCCGCCGGGATTACGCTGCTTGCGCCAGCATGGCATGACCGCGCTTTAGCGGTATTTGGTCGCCGCTGGCAGCAGCAACTGGCGTTACCGACAGGCGCTACCGGGCACGCATTTCCGGCGATACCGCCCACATTACCGGGTTCAGAACATCACGTCCGTATCGCTGTGGTAGGGGCACACCTGCGCGGCATGCCGCTCAACTTCCAGCTAACGCAACGGAACGCCGTTTTTGCCGAGGCGACGGAAACCGCGGCCAGCTACCGCCTGTATGCGCTGGCGAATACCCGCCCGCCAAAGCCTGGCCTCTTTCGTGACGGGGACGGCGCGGCCATTGAGGTCGAGCTTTGGGATATCCCGCGGGCACGCTTTGGAGAATTTGTCGCCGAAATTCCCTCCCCGCTGGGGATAGGCTCGCTGGAACTGGCTGACGGGCGTTGGGTTAAAGGGTTTATCTGCGAACCGGCGGCGCTCAACGATGCCACCGATATCACTGAATTTAAAGGCTGGCGCCACTGGGTTGGCCGCAAGGAGACGCATCATGTTTAACACGGTTCTGATTGCTAACCGGGGTGAAATCACCTGCCGTGCCATTCGCACACTAAAACGTCTCGGTATCACCAGCGTCGCGGTCTATTCCGATGCCGATAAAAATGCGGAGCACGTCAAACAGGCGGATATTACGTGGCCGCTGGGCGGAGAGAAAGCCAGCGACAGCTATTTGCGTATCGACAAGATCATTGCCGCCGCGCGGGAAAGCGGGGCACAGGCCATCTGGCCTGGCTACGGTTTTCTCTCGGAAAGTCTTGCCTTTGCCGATGCCTGCGAACAGGCAGGCATTGTTTTTGTCGGCCCGACGGCGCAGCAGATTGGTGAATTTGGCTTAAAGCACCGGGCGCGCGAACTTGCCGCCCAGGCAGGCGTACCCATGACGCCGGGCACCGGGCTGCTGAACTCTCTTGATGAGGCGCTAAGCGCCGCGCAGAAAATTGGCTATCCGGTCATGCTAAAAAGCACGGCGGGCGGTGGGGGGATCGGCCTGACGCGCTGCGCCGACAGTGAAGCATTACAGCAGGCGTGGGAGAGCGTGCGCCGCCTTGGCGAACAGTTCTTCAGCGATGCGGGGGTATTTATTGAGCGCTGTATCGACCGTGCCCGCCATATTGAAGTGCAGCTTTTTGGCGACGGTAAAGGTAACGTTGTCGCACTCGGCGAGCGTGACTGCTCTCTTCAGCGCCGCAATCAGAAAGTGGTGGAGGAGACGCCTGCGCCCAATTTACCGGCGGCCACACGCGCGGCATTACTGAATGCTGCCGTTGAGCTCGGCAAGCTGGTGAACTACCGCAGCGCCGGAACGGTGGAGTTTATCTACGACGCGGATCAGGACGCGTTCTACTTTCTGGAAGTGAACACCCGTTTACAGGTGGAGCATCCGGTGACGGAGTGCGTGAGCGGGCTGGATCTGGTTGAATGCATGCTGCGGGTTGCCGCTGATGAATGTATTGACTGGACGCGTCTGGCGCAGCCGCCGCAGGGGGCGGCGATAGAAGTGCGTATCTATGCGGAAAATCCGCTAAAGAACTTCCAGCCCAGCCCCGGCGTACTGACGGAAGTCGCTTTCCCGCAAGGCGTGCGCATTGATAGCGGCGTGGCGACGGGCAGCGAAGTCTCTGCGTTTTATGACCCGATGATCGCCAAACTGATTGTTCATGCCGATACCCGCGAGGCAGCGCTGGCTAAACTGGCGCAGGCGCTGAATGCCACGCGTTTGCACGGTATTACCACTAACCTCGACTACCTGCGTCAAATCACCTCCAGCGCGGCGTTCAGCGAAGGAAACGTCTGGACGCGCTGGCTTGATAGCGTGGAGGCGCAATCGCCGGTAATTGAAGTTCTGCAACCGGGCACCTGGAGTAGCATTCAGGATTATCCGGGGCGGCTGGGTTACTGGGATATTGGCGTGCCGCCGTCAGGGCCAATGGATGATTACGCCTTCCGGCTGGCGAACCGCATTGTCGGCAACCATCACACTGCCGCCGGGCTGGAATTTACGCTACAGGGGCCGGTGTTGCGCTTTCATACCGACGCGGTTATCGCCCTGACGGGGGCGGATTGTCAGGCCACGCTGGATGATCAACCGGTAGCGCTGTGGCAGCCGATCCGCGTGAAACGCAGCCAGACGCTGACGCTTGGGCGCGCGAAAACCGGATGTCGGGCCTATCTGGCGGTTCGCAATGGTTTTGATGTGCCGGAGTATCTCGGCAGCCGCTCGACTTTCGCGCTGGGTCAGTTTGGCGGCCACGCCGGACGCACACTGAAGATGGCGGATCTGCTGCCTGTTTCTCGCCCTGAGCTTGCCGCCTGTACCACGCCCGCGCCGGTCAGTGAACCGCAGCCGCTTACGGCATCGCTGGTGCCGGAGTACGGCGAAACATGGCGTATCGGCGTGCTTTATGGCCCGCACGGCGCGCCGGATTTCTTCAGCCAGAAATCAATTGATACCTTTTTCGCCAGCGACTGGCAGGTGCACTACAACTCCAACCGTCTCGGTGTCCGGCTGGTCGGCCCAAAACCCGAGTGGACGCGCCCGGATGGTGGTGAGGCAGGGTTGCATCCGTCCAACGTGCATGACTGTGAATATGCCATCGGCGCGATTAATTTCACCGGAGACTTCCCGGTGATCCTCACCCGCGATGGCCCAAGCCTCGGCGGATTTGTCTGCCCCGTCACCATCGCCAAAGCCGAACTGTGGAAAGTGGGGCAGGTGAAACCGGGCGATCGCATTCGGTTTTACCCCATCAGCGTTGAAGAGGCTGTGGCGCGGGAAAAAGCCATGGATCGGGTTATCGATACGCTACAGGGCGCACATCTGCCGACGTTTAACGTACCGTCCCTCGCCGGGCGCGATGGCGTCTCGGCGGCGGCGCTGGTATCGCTGCCCGCCACGCACAGCACTCCTGCCATCGTTTACCGTCAGGCAGGGGATAACTACATCCTGATTGAGTATGGCGACAATGTGCTCGATCTGGCGCTGCGTCTGCGCGTGCATCTGCTGATGGCCCGGCTCAATGCGCAGGCGCATCCGGGCATTAAAGAGCTGTCACCCGGCGTGCGCTCGCTGCAGGTTCGCTACGATAGCCTTGTTCTCAGCCAGCAGGCGCTGGTGGCGCTGCTGCTGGAACAGGAGTCGCACATCGGCGATGTTAGCAACATGACTGTGCCGTCGCGTATCGTCTGGCTGCCGATGGCCTTTGAGGATAGCGCTACGCTGGACGCGGTCAGCCGTTATCAGGACACGGTGCGCGCCAGCGCGCCGTGGCTGCCCAATAACGTTGATTTTATTCAGCGTATCAATGGGCTGGCGAGCCGGGATGCGGTGCGCGATACCCTCTTTGACGCCAGCTATCTGATCCTCGGACTGGGCGACGTCTATCTTGGCGCCCCGTGCGCAGTGCCGATTGACCCGCGTCACCGCCTGCTTAGTTCGAAATACAACCCGGCGCGTACCTTCACCGCAGAAGGTACCGTGGGGATTGGCGGCATGTATATGTGTATCTACGGTATGGACTCTCCCGGCGGCTATCAACTGGTCGGGCGCACCTTGCCCATCTGGAACAAATTCCTTAAAAACCCACAGTTTGCAGAGGGTGAACCCTGGCTGCTGCGCTTCTTCGATCAGGTGCGGTTCTATCCGGTGAGCGAAGCCGAGCTGGATGCGTTGCGCGACGATTTCCGCGAAGGGCGCGCCTGCGTGCGCATTGAAGAGAGCGTGTTCGATTTTGCCGCACATCTGCGCTTCCTTGATGACAACGCCGATGCGATCCGTCATTTCCGCGAGCAACAGGCGCGAGCGTTTGAAAGTGAAGTGGCGCGCTGGCAGCACGAAGAACAGAACGTTGAGGTCTCACGCCCGTTGCAGCCCGCGGTGGACGAGGGCTGCGAACAGGCGCTTGCCGTCACTGGCGATATGAGCGGCAACATCTGGAAAGTACTGGTCAAACCGGGGGATGTGGTGAAGGAGGGCCAGCCGCTCATTATCGTCGAGGCGATGAAGATGGAGCTGGCTATCCACGCGCCGCAATCCGGCAGGGTTAAACGTGTTGGTTGCCAGCCGGGACATCCGGTGAGCCCCGGCGACGCACTGCTCTGGCTGGAGTAAGGAGGGGGGATGGAGAACAGCAAACGGAGCCCCGGACTTGGCGAGCGAATTTACCATGCGCTGAAAAACGATATCTTCGATTTTCGTCTGATGCCCGGCGAGCACTTCAGTGAGAGCGAGATTTCAGAGCGGATGGCCGCCAGCCGCACGCCGGTACGGCAGGCACTGTTTCGCCTTGAACAGGAGGGCTACGTGCAGGTTTACAGCCGCAGCGGCTGGCAGGTCAAACCGTTTGATTTTGCCTGGTTCGAAGCACTGTATGACTTTCGCATCGTACTGGAGTGTGAAGCGGTGAAGCGTCTGTGTGCCATGGCACACAACGCCTGCCAGGCTCATCTGTCACCGCTGGTGAACTTCTGGATTGATGCGCCGCGTATGGCGCCGGGTAAGACGCTTTCGCGTCATGACGAAGCATTCCACACCACTCTGGTGCGCGCCAGTGGTAATGACGAAATGGTACGGGTGCATATCGAACTGACGGAAAAGATCCGCATTATCCGCCATCTCGATTTCACCCGGGAAGACCGGGTGGATGCCACGTATCAGGAGCATGCCCGCATTTTGCAGGCGGTGCTGGGTCAGCAGAGTGAGGAGGCGCAACGCCTGCTGACCGAACACATTTCACAGAGTAAAGCCGAGGTCAGGAAAATCACCCTGCACCGGTTGCAGCAGGCCAGGTTGTAGATCGTTCCCGCTCCGCGACAGCGGAGAAATCAATACTACTTAGGGGTTTAATGATGAAAAGACGTTCTTTACTGAAAGCTTTTGCCCTCTCAGCCACTTTTTTGAGCATGGGCTATTCGTTACAGGCATACGCAGCAGACACCATTAAAGTCGGCATCATGCATTCACTCTCCGGCACGATGGCCATCTCCGAGACGCCGCTGAAGGATATGGCGCTGATGACCATTGATGAGATCAACGCCAAAGGCGGCGTGCTGGGGAAAAAACTGGAACCCGTGGTAGTCGACCCGGCATCCAACTGGCCGTTATTCGCCGAGAAAGCCCGCCAGCTACTGAGCCAGGATAAAGCCGCCGTGGTATTTGGCTGCTGGACGTCGGTCTCGCGTAAATCGGTGCTGCCGGTATTTGAAGAACTAAACGGCCTGCTGTTCTACCCGGTGCAGTACGAAGGCGAAGAGATGTCGCCTAACGTCTTCTATACCGGTGCGGCGCCGAACCAGCAGGCGATTCCGGCGGTGGAATATATGATGAGCGAAGACGGCGGAAGCGCGAAACGCTTCTTCCTGCTCGGCACTGACTATGTCTACCCGCGCACCACTAACAAGATCCTGCGCGCCTTCCTGCATACAAAAGGTGTGCAGGATAAAGACATTGAAGAAGTTTATACGCCGTTTGGCTACAGCGACTATCAAACCATCGTATCCAATATCAAGAAATTCTCCGCTGGCGGTAAAACCGCGGTGATCTCCACCATTAACGGTGATTCCAACGTCCCGTTCTATAAAGAACTGGCCAACCAGGGGATTAAATCCACCGATGTTCCCGTTGTTGCCTTCTCCGTCGGCGAAGAAGAATTGCGCGGCATCGATACTAAACCGCTGGTTGGGCATCTGGCGGCGTGGAACTACTTCGAGTCCGTCAGCAACCCGGTGAATACGAAATTTGTGGCGGATTATCGTGCTTATGCCAAAGCGCATAAATTACCGAACGCCGATACCGTCGTGACCAACGACCCCATGGAAGCCACTTATGTCGGTATTCATATGTGGGCGCAGGCGGTGGAAAAAGCGGGTACCACCGATGTGGATAAAGTGCGCGAGGCGATGGCTAACCAGTCTTATGCCGCACCGGGTGGCTTCACCCTCACCATGGACGCCACCAACCACCATCTGCACAAACCGGTGATGATTGGCGAAATCGAGGATAACGGCCAGTTCAACGTGGTATGGCAGACCGAACAACCGGTTCGCGCCCAGCCGTGGAGCCCGTACATTCCGGGGAATGACAAAAAATCGGAAAGTCCGGTGAAGACGGGCGGTCAATAATCGCAGCGGCAGAGGCGGTCTGCGCCGCTGCCAACGGTTGACAGGCCCGGCGTTGTCGGGCCACAGAAGAAGACACCGACACGATGAAAATATTAGGCTCTCTTTTTATTAGCTGTCTGCTGATGGCGACATCCGCGCTGGCCAGTCCTGCCGGGGATTATGGTAAGGCAAACCGCAGCCAACAGGCGCAACTGCTACAACAGTGGGCGCAAACGCCTGATCCTTCCCGCCTGACACTCTTACAGGCGCTGAGTCGTGAAACGGTGGTTGTGGATACGCAGGGGCAGCTCTTTTCACTGCAACAGGGCAAACTTATGCCGCTGGAAGGTAATGCAATACCGGCAGGCGTAACCAAAAAAGTTTTTATGAACAATCGCCTGCGCGGGATGGTGGCGAGCGCGCTGTCGGCGCATCAACTGGTCAACCCCGACGATAGCGTTCGCTTGCGCGCGGCGCAGGCGTTACAGAACAGCGCTCAGGCAGATCAGTTACCGTTCCTCAGCCAGCGTCTGGCAGAGGAAAAAGATGACGCAGTACATCAGGCGTTAGCGCTTGCGGTCGCCGGGTTGCAGTTGACCGACTCCCGCCCGGAAACGCGCCTGCAGGCCGTGGCATTACTGGGTGAGTCCAGCGACCCACAGGTGCAGGCGAGTCTGAGTCGACTCACTCAACCGGAAAACGAACCTGATGCGAAAGTGCGTGATGCCGCCGCCGACAGTCTGAAGCAGATCCAGCAGCGTCTGAAATGGGGGGAATGGCTGGGGCTGGCATTCAGCGGCATATCGTTAGGTTCAATCCTGCTGCTGGCGGCGCTGGGGCTGGCAATTACATACGGTCTGCTGGGCGTCATCAATATGGCGCATGGTGAAATGTTGATGCTGGGGGCTTATGCCACCTGGCTTGTGCAGGATCTCTTTGTGCGCTACGCGCCGGACTGGCTGGCATTTTACCCGCTGGCGGCGCTGCCGCTGGCCTTTGCCATCACCGCGGTGGCGGGCATGCTGCTGGAGCGCACGATTATACGCCATCTTTACGGCCGACCGCTGGAAACATTGCTGGCGACGTGGGGGATCAGCCTGATGCTGATCCAACTGGTGCGCGTAACCTTTGGTACCCAGAACCTGGAAGTGGCAAACCCGGCGTGGCTTTCGGGTGGCTGGAATGTACTGCCCAATCTGGTGCTGCCGTACAACCGTATTGCGGTGATTATTTTTGTTGCGGGCGTGCTGGCGCTCACCTGGCTGCTGCTCAATAAAACGCGTCTTGGAATGAATGTGCGCGCCGTTACGCAGAACCGGCGTATGGCTGATTGCTGCGGTGTACCGACCGGGCGCGTGGATATGCTGGCGTTTGGGCTCGGTTCAGGCATCGCCGGGTTGGGCGGTGTGGCGCTGTCGCAGTTGGGGAATGTGGGGCCGGAACTGGGGCAGGGATACATTATCGACTCGTTCCTGGTGGTCGTTACCGGCGGTGTTGGGCAACTGGCTGGCACCGTGGTCGCCGCGCTGGGGCTGGGCGTCCTCAATAAGTTTCTTGAACCGCAGCTTGGCGCGGTGCTGGGTAAAATCGCCATCCTGGTGATGATTGTGCTGTTTATCCAGAAGCGTCCGCAAGGACTGTTTGCCTTCAAAGGGAGGGTGATTGACTGATGAGCCAGCCAATAACACTGACATTAGCTCGCCGCGCACCGCGTGCGTCGGGAGCTTTAGCGGCACTGATTATCGTCGCGCTGCTTACCCTGCCGTTTCTCGCGTTGCTGCCTGCCGGTCATCCGCTGGCGATTTCAACCTATACCCTGACGCTGGTGGGGAAAATCCTCTGCTATGCGGTAATGGCCGTCGCGCTGGATCTGGTGTGGGGCTATGCGGGGTTGCTGTCGCTCGGACATGGGTTGTTCTTTGCCCTTGGCGGTTATGCGATGGGAATGTACCTGATGCGTCAGGCATCCGGCGACGGTCTGCCGGCCTTTATGTCGTTCCTTTCGTGGACGGAACTGCCGTGGTTTTGGGCCGGAACGCAGCACTTCGCCTGGACGTTGTGCCTCATTATTCTTGTGCCGGGCCTGCTGGCGCTGCTGTTCGGCTATTTTGCCTTTCGCTCGCGCATCAAAGATGTCTACTTCTCAATCATGACCCAGGCATTGACATACGCCGGTATGTTGCTGTTTTTCCGTAACGAAACGGGTTTTGGCGGCAATAACGGTTTTACTGGTTTCACCACCCTGTTGGGCTTTCCGGTCTCGGCGACGGGCACACGTATCGCGCTGTTTATCGCGACGGTGTTACTGCTGGTTGCGGCGCTGGCGACTGGCGTGGCGCTGACGCGCAGTAAATTTGGCCGCGTATTGACTGGCGTGCGCGATGCGGAAAATCGCCTGATGTTCTGCGGCTACGATCCGCGTGGTTTCAAACTGTTTGTCTGGACGCTCTCGGCGGTGCTGTGCGGACTGGCAGGCGCCCTCTACGTGCCGCAGGTCGGTATTATCAACCCCAGCGAAATGTCGCCAACTAACTCCATTGAGGCGGCAATTTGGGTGGCGCTTGGCGGGCGCGGTTCGCTGATTGGCCCGGTACTCGGGGCTGGTATTGTTAACGGCGCTAAAAGCTGGTTTACCGTTGCCTTCCCGGACTACTGGCTCTTTTTCCTGGGGCTGATGTTTATTCTGGTGACGCTCTTTTTACCGCGCGGCGTAATTGGCCTGCTCAAACGGAGGAAGCATGACTGATTCCCTCTTTACCCAGCCGCTGCCGCAGGATCGCTATCGCGGCAAAACCGACCCGGTGCTGCAACTGGAAAAGATCAATGTGACGTTCGATGGTTTTCGCGCGCTGACCGATCTTTCTCTCTCGATTGGCGTGGGGGAACTGCGCTGCGTGATTGGCCCCAACGGTGCCGGGAAAACCACGCTGATGGATGTGATCACCGGTAAAACCCAGCCAGATAATGGCCGAATTTTCTACGACCAGGATATCGACCTGCGCACGCTTTCACCCGTTGAGATCGCCCGCGCGGGTATTGGCCGTAAGTTTCAGAAACCGACGGTGTTTGAGGCATTGACGGTGGTGGAAAATCTGGAAATTGCACAGAAGTGCGATAAATCCGTGTGGCACAGCCTGCGGGCGAAGCTGAACGGCGAACAGCGGGATCGCATCAGCGAGGTGCTGCAATTACTGCGGCTGACGGAGTTCAGTAAGCGATCGGCGGGGTTATTGTCGCACGGGCAAAAACAGTTTCTGGAAATTGGCATGCTACTGGTGCAGGAGCCGCATCTGCTGTTGCTGGATGAACCTGCGGCCGGGCTGACGGATGCGGAGACAGACTATATCGCCGAACTGTTTCGTCGCCTTGCGGGGAAGCACTCCCTGATGGTGGTGGAACATGATATGGGCTTCGTGGAGAGCATCGCTGACCATGTCACGGTGCTGCATCAGGGGCAGGTACTGGCAGAAGGCTCGTTGCGCGATGTACAGGCAAACGAGCAGGTCATCGACGTTTATCTGGGGCGCTAATATGTTGCAGGTTCAGGATCTCAATCAGTATTACGGCGGTAGCCACATTCTACGTGGCTTATCCTTCGACACTACCCCGGGAGAAATTACCTGTTTATTGGGGCGTAACGGCGTCGGGAAAACCACGCTGCTAAAGTGTCTGATGGGGGTGATCCCGGCGAAATCGGGCACCATTCAGTGGAAAGGGCGCGTTATCAATGGCGCAAAGCCGCACCAGCGCGTCCAGCAGGGAATTGCTTACGTACCGCAAGGGCGCGAGATTTTCCCGCGCCTGACGGTGGAAGAAAACCTGTTAATGGGCCTGGCGCGCTTTTCTGGTCGGGATGCTAAAGCCGTACCGGAAGAGATTTATCAACTCTTTCCGGTGCTGCGAGAGATGAAACAGCGCCGCGGCGGCGATCTCTCCGGCGGGCAACAGCAGCAACTGGCAATCGGCCGCGCGCTGGCCTGTCGGCCTGAACTGCTGATTCTTGATGAACCGACGGAAGGGATTCAGCCTTCAGTGATCAAAGAGATTGGCGCAGTGATCAGAAGCCTGGCTAATCGTGGTGATATGGCTATTTTGCTGGTGGAACAGTTCTACGACTTCGCCGCGGAACTTGCGGACAATTACCTGGTGATGTCGCGCGGAGCGATTATCCAGCGCGGACGTGGTGATGAGATGGAGGCCCAGGGGGTGAGGGGGCTGGTGGCGATTTAACGCAATGCTGGGGGCGGATTAGCCCCCCGGCATCTCTTGTCATTTGTGCGGGTTATCCTCTTCCTTGAGGTTTTCAGTTAATGCCCTATTGGCATAATCGCCAACAGATTGCCCTTTGTTTGTTGCGGCCTGGATCAACATTTTTTTCTGCTGAGTGTTCGGTTTAAAGGTAACGGGCTGGCCTACGATAAACCGTTCCTGATAGGCGGCTTTTAACATTTTGCATCCTCCTGCGCTTTTTCCAGCACGAGCTGTTTTGCCAGCTTGGTAGGGGTTATACGATGCTTCTGCTCAGGTACGATCGCCTGTATCCGCTTTAACTGGCGGTTTAAAAGATGAACTTCGTACTCTGTCTGCGGCACTACGGTGACGTAGTTACCCCCGTTATCAATCGTTGTTTTTGCTGATACTGGCATCGTTTTTCTCCTGGCTTGCCGATCTTATCGATATGTTGAGGTTCACGTATAAGGTTATCCATCCATCAACCAAAAAGAGATTACATAAAGTTAAAAATGTAGTCAATATCAATGACTTGCGTCATATTTAATGTTTTTTTTGGTGTATCTGGGTATTGTTTTTAAAATATTTGCCTTTTTCATTACCCTTTTTAGTTTATGGAGAGGTTTTTATTGAAAATTTTCTATTTTAATAAGTTAAAATGGTATGATTTTTGGATGGGGTTTTCGGGGGATAGCGAAAACTAAGGGGATAAAAAATTAATCAGAATCAGCGATACAAAAAAATTCCTGGCATCGATGTCAAAGCACTGAACAAAAGCATCCAGAACATCCATAAAATGGCCTGGGAACAGGTGCTTTTGTTAGCGATCTTTTCGCGGCAACAGTATCTCTTTGCCGATGCACAAAACTTCCGCAACCGAATGATGCTTGTCCATGAGGCGCTAAAATGTAAGGACGTCTGTGGTGATGTTCTGAAACGGCTGGATCAGGGCAAAGGCAGCAATGACATCCTGGAAATGCTGTTTCAGCATCCGAGCATCTGGAGAAAGTCACTTCTGCATGCCATTGAGGAGAAAGGAATTGCGTTCAAGGCCGACCAGGGACGTTGCCCTTATTCTTATTACGCCATGTATATGATTTTACGCGATCCTGTCAGGGTGTTTCAGTCGCTTCGCGGGTTAGAATCGTTGTCCGTTAATGAACGGGTTGTTAAAACGTATCAACGTTTACATGCCGGGCCATTCAGGATGCCCTTCAATACCAGCCCTTTGCATGCGGATGACCTGACGCTGGATGCGTTAGTTGATCTTCTTGAAGAAAATGGCAACCCGGTTAAAGGGGAAGAATTAACTTTAGAGGTTAAGGGGCAGTTGGCCACGGATATTGGTCGTTATTTACGTGGCGCATTTGAATATCTTACCTGGCATCACCCCGACCAGCCGTTGAGGTATGAACCCGCAACGCTCTTCAGGGATATGTGTACCACGACACGAGATCGACAAACGTTAACACTCAGTTTTGATGTTACCCAACTGGACAACCTGGTCAATCTTGGGCAGATCGAGAGTGTCATGGCGGGAGTTAAATCGGAAATCCTCAACGCATTTAATCACTCTCCGGCCGTTAGATTCTCAGGACAGCCCGAAAATCAAAATTTTGCCAGCGTGATAGATTCGCTTAGCGACTGGTATATGACTGTGAATACCGGGTTGTTAAAAAAAATCGAACGTGTACCGCAATTGATCGCCGCTGTGCTGGATTTCGACCTGCGCTATGAAATCGGCGTGGGAGATCGCTATTGGGGGAGCGTCCCCCTGAGCCAGTTTAGATTCAGGCTTATATCTCGCGATTACAACCAACTCGTGTCAGGCATTATTCGTCATAAACTATATCTTGCCGCTCAATACAGCGATCTTGCTGACGTTTCGCTGTTCACCTATCAGAGCGTGGATGAATTTCTTGAGCGGATTGCGAATACGGAAGATAACCCGTTGCCAGTATCGACATTAATGAAAACCTGGGCCGATCCAGAACCTGGGCCGATGATTGAAAGATTTAAAAAACTGCCTGCCTGGCTTAAGCCCTCTAAACAGAAAGAGTATGCGAAGGATAAGATCGCGCAGCAACGCCGTAAAAGTCAGGATTGCCCTTATCCCATCAACTCTTTGTTTCCATTACCGCTCTGGGCAACCTTAAAAGAATAATGACTCATCATGAGCCCGCTTTCAGCCGTCGCCAGAATGTGGTGCGGCTGACGCCCAGATAGCGGGCTGCTGCCGCGCGATCGCCGCCGAACTGTGCCAGCACATCGCTGGCTGATTGCATACTGGCGGGTGGGCTATCCGCTGCGAATAATTCCGGAAGCAGAGCCGGGAGATCGCGCTCATCGCTGAGTATTTCGCTGCTTAATAACAGCGCCAGTCGTTCGGTGATGTTACGCAATTCCCGGATATTTCCCGGCCAGGGGTAGCGAAGCAGCGGCGGCAGGCAGTGGGCGATGCGATGTTGCAGCATGTCGTTTAGCGGCGAATCCAGCGCTGCCAGCGATTGCGTTAAGTAGCGTCGCGCCAGCAGGGCGATATCCTCACCGCGTTCACGCAGCGCAGGAATACGCAGACGCAGCGCGCTGAGACGGAAAAAGAGATCGGCGCGAAATCGACCGTCAGCGATAGCCTGTCGCAGATCGCAGTGGGTGGCGCTGATTACGCGAAATTCCACCGCCAGTGGCTGCTGCCCGCCGACCCGGGTGACGCGTTTTTCTTCCAGTACACGCAATAGCCGGGTTTGCAGATGCAGCGGCATTTCGCCTATTTCATCCAGAAACAGTGTGCCGCCGTTGGCGGTTTCCAGTAAACCACTGCGCCCGCCGCGTCGTGAACCGGTAAACGCGCCTTCTTCATAGCCAAACAGTTCCGCTTCCAGTAAGGACTCGGCAATCGCCCCGCAGTTGATGGCGACAAAGGGCGGCTGGCGGCGTCGGCCCTGGCGGGCAAAGTACTCCTGATGCAGTGCCTGTGCCGCCAGCTCTTTCCCGGTGCCGGTTTCTCCCTCGATTAATACTGCCGCCGGGGAGCGGGCATAGAGCAGGATGGAGCGCCGCACCTGTTCCATAGCCGCTGATTCACCGATCAGATCGCCCAGCCCGTAGCGGGCGCGCAACGTGTCGAGGCGCTCGTGGCTTCGCGGAGCGGCTGTAAGCGCCATGCGCGTCATCTCCAGCGCGTCGCTGAATGCCTGGCGCACCGTGGCGGCAGAGTAGAGAAACACCGCCGTCATCCCGGCTTCTTCCGCCAGTTCCGTCACCAGCCCCGCGCCAACCACAACGTTGATGCCGGCGGCTTTGAGTTCGTTAAGCTGGCTGCGGGCATCCTCTTCAGTAACGTAGCTGCGTTGATCGAGCGGTAGCTGGAAACTTTTCTGAAACTCCTGGAGCGCAGGAAGGGGCGTTTTGTAGGTAATGACGCCAATTCTGTTGCCAACGCGGCGTGCTTTTCCCAGCGCCTGTAGCAGGTCGAAGCCTCCCGGGCGAATCAGAATAACCGGGACAGAAAGGCGACTTTTCAGATACGCGCCGTTAGAGCCTGCGGCAATGATAGCGTCGCAGTGTTCGGTGGCGAGTTTCTGGCGGATGTACTGCACCGCCTTTTCGAACCCAAGCTGAATAGGGGTAATAGTCGCCAGATGGTCAAACTCCAGGCTGATATCGCGAAACAGATCAAACAGACGCGTGACGGAGACTGTCCAGATAACCGGTTTTGTGCCTGCTGGCTGGCTAAAGTTGTCGGTCATGGCGGCTAACCTGCGTTGAAGAGACCTGATCTGTTGTAGTTGTGTTTCAGCGATGTTTCAAAGATTGCGGTTGAAACATGCTCTGAAACGTTAGCTGAAGCGCTTTAATCCTTTGAAGGGGAATTACGGCCTCGGGGTGATTTTTAACATGCTGTTTTTGTGGGTTATTTGATGATTTCTACTGTTTTGTGAACCTGCGCGGCTGTCCTGGCACACCGCTTGCTATTTAGTTGTTAAATCAAAACAACATTTAAATAACAATCGGAGGGTGCATGGGTATTCAATCACCGGGGCTGGCGTTTCGTCAGGCACTGAGTAAAGAAACACCGCTGCAAATCGTGGGTACCATTAACGCCAACCACGCGCTACTGGCACAACGCGCCGGGTTTCAGGCGATTTATCTTTCCGGTGGCGGCGTGGCGGCGGGTTCCCTCGGCCTGCCAGATTTAGGTATCACCGGGCTGGAT
Source organism: Pseudocitrobacter cyperus (assembly GCF_039889165.1). NCBI lineage: Bacteria > Pseudomonadati > Pseudomonadota > Gammaproteobacteria > Enterobacterales > Enterobacteriaceae > Pseudocitrobacter > Pseudocitrobacter cyperus. Next base: position 169,704 of record NZ_JAYMYY010000001.1, read on the forward strand.
GATGTGTTGACGGATATCCGTCGTATCACCGACGTCTGTTCGTTGCCGTTGTTAGTGGATGTCGACAGCGGTTTTGGCGCGTCGGCGTTTAATGTAGCACGCACCGTAAAATCGGTGATTAAAGCGGGGGCGGCAGGGTTACATATTGAAGACCAGGTGGGCGCAAAACGCTGCGGTCATCGCCCGAATAAAGAGATTGTATCCACACAAGAGATGGTCGATCGCATTAAAGCCGCTGTGGATGCCCGCACCGACCCGGATTTCGTGATTATGGCGCGAACCGATGCGCTGGCGGTGGAGGGGCTGGAGGCCGCTATCGAACGCGCCCGCGCCTATATCGAAGCCGGGGCGGACATGCTTTTCCCCGAAGCTATTACCGAACTGTCGATGTATCGCCAGTTCGCCGACGCCGTAGAGGTGCCGATTCTTGCCAATATCACCGAGTTTGGCGCCACGCCGCTGTTCACCACCGACGAACTGCACAGTGCGCATGTGGCGATGGCGCTCTATCCGCTGTCGGCGTTTCGCGCCATGAATCGCGCCGCGGAACGGGTCTACAACGTGCTGCGTCAGGAAGGAACGCAAAAGGGCGTTACCGACATCATGCAAACCCGCAATGAACTCTACGAAAGCATCAACTACTACCAGTTTGAAGAGAAACTCGACGCCCTGTTTGCCAGCAAACGCGGCAAGTAATCGGTTTTACCCTACACATCCATAATAAGACGAGGCCAGTATGAGCGAAGCGACCATTTTGCAAAACACGACTGCCACAAAAACGAAAAAATCCGTGGCGCTCTCCGGTGTGCCTGCCGGAAATACCGCCCTCTGCTCCGTAGGCAAGAGCGGCAACGATCTGCACTACCGCGGCTATGACATTCTCGACCTCGCGAAGCACTGCGAGTTTGAAGAGGTGGCGTATCTGCTGATCCACGGCAAGCTGCCGAACCGTGATGAACTGCATGCCTACAAAACACGCCTGAAGGCGCTGCGCGGCCTGCCCGCCAATGTGCGTATTGTGCTGGAAGCATTGCCTGCGGCGTCGCATCCGATGGATGTGCTGCGCACTGGCGTATCGGCCCTCGGCTGCACGCTGCCAGAAAAGGAGGAGCATACGGTATCCGGCGCGCGTGATATCGCCGACAAGTTGCTGGCCTCGCTGGGGTCGATTCTTCTCTACTGGTACCACTACAGCCACAACGGGGAACGCATCCAGCCGGAAACCGATGACGACTCTATCGGCGGCCATTTTTTGCACCTGCTGCACGGCCATAAACCGTCGGCGAGCCAGGTAAAAGCGATGCATGCGTCGCTCATCCTTTATGCCGAACATGAGTTCAACGCCTCGACATTTGCTTCCAGAGTGATTGCCGGAACCGGCTCAGATATCTATTCGGCGATTATCGGTGGTATTGGCGCGCTGCGCGGGCCAAAGCACGGCGGAGCCAATGAGGTCTCGCTCGAGATTCAACAGCGCTATGAAACGCCGGACGAAGCGGAACAGGATATTCGCCGCCGTATTGAAAATAAAGAGGTGGTGATCGGCTTTGGTCATCCGGTATATACGATTTCAGACCCTCGTCATCAGGTGATCAAAACCATCGCACATCAGCTTTCCCGCGAAGCGGGTTCGCTGAAGATGTATGACATTGCCGACCGCCTTGAAACGGTGATGTGGGAAACCAAAAAGATGTTCCCCAACCTCGACTGGTTCTCAGCGGTTTCTTACAACATGATGGGCGTCCCGACGGCGATGTTCACGCCGCTGTTTGTTATGGCGCGCGTGACGGGCTGGTCGGCGCACATTATTGAACAGCGTCAGGACAATAAAATCATCCGCCCGTCAGCCAACTATACCGGGCCGGAAGAGAGGCCTTTCGTCGCGCTTGACCAGCGCCAGTAATTCACCTGCTTACCTCTGATAATGACAAATACGGGAAAAATAACATGTCTCAGCCGATGACCAATCAACGTCCAGCTTTCGACCAGGAAATCGTCGATATTGTGGACTACGTGATGAACTACCGCATCGATTCTCCGGTGGCCTGGAACACCGCACACTACTGCCTGCTGGATACGCTGGGCTGCGGGCTGGAAGCGCTGGAGTATCCGGCCTGTAAAAAATTGATGGGGCCAATTGTGCCAGGTACGGTGGTACCAAACGGCGCGAAGGTGCCGGGAACGTCGTTCCAGCTCGATCCTGTACAGGCGGCGTTTAATATTGGCGCCATGATCCGCTGGCTCGATTTTAATGACACCTGGCTTGCGGCGGAGTGGGGGCATCCTTCTGATAACCTCGGCGGTATTCTGGCCGTGGCAGACTGGCTGTCGCGTACTGCGCTGGCGGCAGGTAAAGCGCCGCTGACGATGCAAAAAGTGCTGAGCGGGATGATCAAAGCGCATGAGATCCAGGGCTGTATCGCACTGGAAAACGCTTTCAATAAAGTCGGGTTGGATCACGTCCTGCTGGTGAAAGTCGCCTCGACGGCGGTGATCGCTGAAATGCTCGGCCTGAGCCGCGATGAGATCTTAAATGCGGTTTCACTGGCGTGGGTGGACGGGCAGGCGCTGCGAACCTATCGCCACGCGCCGAATACCGGTACGCGTAAATCCTGGGCGGCGGGTGACGCCACTTCACGCGCCGTGAGGCTGGCACTGATGGCACAAACTGGCGAGATGGGCTACCCGTCAGCGCTAACGGCCAAAACCTGGGGCTTCTATGATGTCTCGTTCAAAGGTGAAGTGTTTCGCTTCCAGCGTCCGTATGGCAGCTACGTGATGGAGAACGTGCTGTTCAAGATTTCCTTCCCGGCGGAGTTTCACTCTCAGACGGCGGTCGAGGCAGCGATGACTTTGCACCACAAAATGGTTGCGGCGGGGAAAACGGCGGCGGAGATTGAACGCGTGACTGTCCGCACGCATGAGGCCTGCATCCGCATTATCGACAAACAGGGGCCGCTGAATAACCCGGCCGACCGCGACCACTGTATCCAGTATATGGTGGCGATCCCTCTTCTGTTTGGTCGCCTCACCGCTGCGGATTATGAAGAGGATGTTGCCTGCGATCCGCGTATCGATATCCTGCGTGCCAAAACGCACTGCCATGAAGATCCGACTTTTACCCGCGATTATCACGATCCGCAAAAACGCTCGATAGCCAACGCCTTAACCGTCGAATTTTCCGATGGCAGCCGCTTTGAGGAAGTGGTGGTCGAGTACCCCATTGGTCATGCGCGCCGTCGCGAAGAAGGGATCCCACTCCTGATTGAGAAGTTTAAAACCAACCTCGCGCGTCAGTTCCCGTCGCGTCAGCAGCAGCGCATTCTTGATGTCTCCCTGGATCGTCAGCGGCTGGAGCAGATGCCGGTAAACGAGTTTCTTGACCTGTTCGTCATCTGATCCGTTCAGAAGGAGACATCTATGTCTTATGAAGCGTTTTATCAGCAGTCGATTAATGACCCGGACGGGTTCTGGGGTGAGCAGGCCCGCCGTATAGAGTGGCAAACGCCGTTTACGCGCACACTTGACTATGACAAACCGCCGTTTGCGCGCTGGTTTTGCGGTGGTACCACTAACCTTTGTCATAACGCCATCGACCGATGGCTGTCGGTTCAACCGGATGCGCTGGCGCTGATTGCCGTGTCGGCCGAGACGGGTGAGGAGCGAACTTTTACTTTCCGCGAGCTGCATACGGAGGTTAACCGGACTGCCGCGATGTTGCAGGCGCTTGGCGTCACGCGAGGCGACCGGGTATTGGTCTATATGCCGATGATCGCCGAGGCGCACATTACTTTGCTGGCCTGCGCACGGATTGGCGCGATTCATTCGGTGGTGTTCGGCGGTTTTGCCGCACACAGCCTGGCGACTCGTATTGACGACGCCCGCCCGGTGCTGATCGTTTCGGCAGATGGTGGCTCGCGTGGGGGAAAAGTCATCCCCTATAAAAAGCTGCTTGATGAGGCTATTCACCTCGCCGGGCATCCTCCGCGGCATGTGCTGCTGGTGGAGCGCGGCCTGGCGCCAATGCAGAGAACGCCCGGGCGGGATGTGGATTACGCGTCGTTGCGCGAACAGCATCTTACGGCGCAGGTACCGGTGGCCTGGCTTGAAGCGAGTGAGACCTCCTGCATTCTCTACACATCCGGTACCACGGGCAAACCAAAAGGCGTACAGCGCGACGTTGGCGGCTATGCCGTGGCGCTGGCGACGACGATGGCCACTATCTTTGGCGGCAGGGCGGGTGGCGTCTTTTTCTGCACTTCAGATATTGGCTGGGTGGTGGGTCATTCTTACATCGTTTATGCCCCGCTGCTGGCGGGGATGGCTACGGTGGTATTCGAGGGGACGCCGACCTGGCCGGATTGCAGCGTGTGGTGGAAGATCGTCGAAAAATATCAGGTTAGCCGGATGTTCTCAGCGCCGACGGCGATTCGGGTATTGAAGAAATTCCCCACCGCACAGATCCGCAACCACGATATTTCTTCGCTGGAGGTGCTCTATCTCGCAGGAGAACCGTTGGATGAACCCACGGCCAGTTGGGTGACGGAAACGTTAGGTGTCCCGGTCATCGATAACTACTGGCAGACTGAATCCGGCTGGCCGATTATGGCGATTGCCCGCCAACTGAGCGATCGCCCGACTCGCCCCGGCAGCCCTGGCGTGCCGATGTTTGGTTATCACGTCAAACTGCTCAACGAACATAGCGGCGCGGAGTGCGGTGCGAATGAAAAGGGGATGGTGGTGATTGAGGGGCCATTGCCGCCGGGCTGCATTCAGACTATCTGGGGGGACGACACGCGATTTGTAAATACGTACTGGTCGCTATTTGATCGCCCGGTGTATGCGACCTTCGACTGGGGGATACGTGACGACGATGGCTATTACTTTATTCTTGGGCGCACCGACGACGTGATTAATATTGCCGGGCATCGGTTGGGCACGCGTGAAATTGAAGAGAGTATCGCTGGTCACAGGAATGTCGCCGAGGTTGCCGTGGTTGGTGTGAAAGATGCGATAAAAGGACAGGTGGCAGTGGCGTTTGTCATCCCCAGGCAGGGCGACAGCCTGCTGTTGCGAGACGTGGCGCAGGATGAAGAAGCCGCCATTCAGCACCGGGTGGCGGAACAGATAGGCCACTTTGGTCGCCCGGCGCGGATTTACTTTGTCTCACAATTGCCAAAAACGCGATCGGGAAAGATGCTCCGGCGCACAATGCAGGCTCTCTGCGAAGGGAGAGACCCTGGAGATTTAACGACGATTGAGGATCCTGGCGCTTTGCAGGAGATACAGCGAGTGTTGGGGGAGTAGGGAAAAAGTCCACGTGAGAGCGTGGACTTTTCGCAGCATTATTGCGCTTTATCCGCGACAAATCGCGTCAGGATAAGTGTAAGAACGCAAATAATGGCACCGGCGAAGAAAGTGGAGGATGAACCCCATATATCCCAGAGCAAGCCCGCGCCCAGGCTTGCGATCAGTACTCCCGCACCACTCAGTAAACTGAAAAAGCCAAATGCTGTTCCGCGGAGATCGGACGGGGCTGTCTGTGCGATCATCGTATTCAGTAGCCCTTGCGTCATCCCCATATGAACGCCCCAAAGCGCCACGCCAACAATAATGCCTTGCCAACTGTCACTCGTCGCGAGTACCACGTCGGCGGCAATCAATACCAAAAGACCTGCTTGCAGTAATTTCCGGTGACTGAGGCGGTCTGATAGCTTACCGAAAGGATAAGCCGTAAAAGAAAAGACCAGATTCATGGCGACCATCACCAGAGGGATCAAGGCAAGAGGTATGTCAACTTCCTGTGCCCTGAGTACCAGAAAAGCTTCGCTGAAGCGGGCAAGGGTGAAGACACCTCCCAGTGCGATAACGAACCAACATTCAGCACCGAGCCTTTTCAGATTTTCTTTCTTAACCGGATTCGTTCTGACGGTTGCAACGGGTGTGCGGGGCTCATGTAAGCCGAAGAATAACAGGGCGACGGCCAGAAATGCCGGGATGACGGCAACCCAGTACACAGCCCGAAAATCATTGCTCCAGAGCAGCATCAGCCCAACGGCCAGAAGCGGCCCGAGAAATGCGCCCATGGTATCCAGCGTCTGACGCAGACCGTAAGCCGCGCCTCTGATCTCCGGCGGAGTCACGTCGGCAACCAGCGCGTCGCGCGGTGCGCCGCGAACGCCTTTGCCTATACGGTCGATGATGCGGGCGCTGAAAATCATTCCGGAGGTTGAGGCAATTGCGAACAACGGTTTGCTGAGTGCGCCGAGGCCGTAACCAATGACGGCCAGTTTTTTACGTTTGCCGATGTAATCACTGATGACGCCCGAAAACACCTTAACGCAGAGTGCGGTGGCTTCAGCCAGGCCTTCAATAAGCCCGATGATGACAACCGGCGTCCCCAGAGCGGTTGCCATAAAGAGTGGCAGCAGGCTGTGGATCATTTCTGAAGAAATATCCATGAGTAAACTGACAAAACCGATTATCCATACACCGCCCGGGATGCGGCGTAGCGTTGTAAAGCGAAAGATCATTTTCATATCCTTTGAAACGGAAAGGGACTATCAAAGATTATCGGGGAAAATATGTTAATGAGAATCATTATTGCTTAACTGACTGCTGCAACACAAGTTTCCTGACTCGTTGGCCGTAGCGAAGGAGATGTTCAGAGGAAGGGGGAGGGTTTGGTTTTACTGAGTTCGTTACAGATAAAATAAGGGGATACTGCGGTATCCCCTCTGAGTGTGAATTATTCAACGTAGCGGTTTGTCGTTTGCTAAGAACAGACAAACCAATGGGTTACATTAGACGTTAAACTGTGATTTCATATTTATTTTGTTGATATTTAATTATTTTATTTATATTTTTCATTTTTATACTCATTTCTGTACTCACTTTGGTTGGTGCTGTTAACTGAGGTTAGTTATCACAGCTCCTGTTCATCTGTTCTTTTTACCAAGAGCATATCTTTTATCGCTGCCCTTCATAAGTTACTTTAGCTTAACTTATTGTTTTATTAGTGCGAATGTATCGTTTATAGTATGGTTCTATGCTCAAAAATCATACCATGTACAAGCACTCAAGTTAGTAACTAGCTGTATAGGACAAAGATTCTTGTATAGGGCGACTAACGCTATTCACTGTCAGAAGGAGCTATCAATTGAGTAAAGCTGGTATTCAATCTAATAGGGGGGATGGATATCAAACGTTGGTAGCGTTTGAGTGGGCTTTGACCGTGTTATCCAATCCTGACTATCAATGGTTAGAGACAGATTCAGTGAAATGGCTGGTTGATGACGTTGTGATAGGGCGGACTGACGGTACAATAATTTGTTGTCAGTGCAAAAAAAATCAAACAGGATTTCGAGCGTGGTCGTTCACCGATCTTAATGATGAGCTAGATAAGGCCATTAAAACGCTTATACAAGATCCTACTACGACAGTCAGATTCTACTCCCGTACCCCTTTTGGTGAACTGGCAGCTTTACAAGAGTTTAGTACTAATTTTCCAGATGAAAGTGCCTATCATGCTGCTTTAAAAGAGACAAAGGTACATGAGGCGACAAATAGAAAGCTCAGTGAATTAATTGCAAAAATATCTTCTAATTTTAATAGTTATGAGCTTTTATCCAGAACAAAATTTGTTACTAGCGATATTCATGAGCGAATGAGAGAAACACTAGAAGAGCGCTTACAATATTTGGTGAGTAATTCTGTTGCAGCTTTTAATTCACTTTGGACTTGCCTTGATTACCAAGGGATGCGAGTTGCTGATACGCAAGATAATAAACTGTCATCTTGCTCGCGTTTAACCAAAATCGACCTTATAAATCTTCTTTCTCAGTCAGGTTGTGTTATTTCTCCTCCAACAGACATTCAATCTATTTTTAATTCATTCAGAAAAACATCATCGATTGGTCGTTCGTGGCAAAGAGATATTGGTGGTCATCGCATTGACACTCTTTTAGTTAGTGAATTAATTGAGGCTATCGAAAACAAGAGCCATTCCATATTAGTGACTGGAGGGCCGGGTTCAGGGAAAACGTGTATTCTACTTGAATTGCAGGAGAAATTAGAGCAATTAGCGCAATCTGATAGTGCTATGTTACCGCTATTTATTCAATCGCGAGAGTTTGCTGATTTAGAAACTGCACAGGAACGGCAATCTCTAGGGTTAGATGAGCTATGGATTGAAAAGATTGCGCGTGTAGCTGACAGCTATCATGTAATAGTCATAATTGATTCACTTGATGTGCTTGCTATAGCTCGAGAACATACGGTGCTAACGTATTTTTTAGCTCAAATAGATCAGCTGTTATTAATTCCAAATGTTACCGTTATTACGGCTTGCAGAGAGTTTGATAGACATTACGATAGACGTATATCTCAGCGCTCATGGGATAAGGAGTTTAAGTGCCAGGCATTAGATTGGGAAGGTGAAATCATGCCGTTGCTTGAAAAACTCTCAATCGACTCATCAGCTATTGATAACACAACGCGACATTTAATTAGCAATCCACGTGAGTTAGCTCTATTTATAAATCTTGCTCAAAGAGATGGTAGTTTTAATATAGTGACTAGCCAGGCGTTAGCTCAACGCTATATTGATTCAATTATGTTGACGAATCCATCGCTAGGTGATGAAGGGAAAATAGCACTTGAAAATATGGCCACGGAAATGTTAAAGCTTCGTAGCCTGTCGATACCAACTCAACGATTTACTGCTTCAGATGACATTCGTAGAATGTTACTTAGTCATAATGTTTTGCATGAAACTGAGGATAATAAATTAACATTTGGGCATCAAACGTTACTTGATGTATTAGTTATTAGTAGAGCTATTCGTCATGGATTGACTTTAAATGATTTTATAAAGGATCTCCCACCAGTACCTTTTGTCCGCCCATCTATTCGTAGCTTTATTGCACAGCTTGTCAATGAAGGAAGACAAGAGTTTAGAAAACAGTTACGAACGGTGCTTACCGGAACTTATGCTTTTCATATACGTCGCCTAGTCGCCGAATGTTTTGCTGAGCAATTACCTCAAGATGATGATTGGCCAATGTTACGTGATTTACGTAACACGCATCGAGATGTTTTCCAAGTTATTTATAGTAAAGCTTCACAAGTTGAATGGCATTATTTTTGGCTAAGGAATCTTGTTCCGGTTTTAAAAACTACGCGTGATGTTGATGGTATAGGAATTCATACTTACCGTATAGCGCATTGGTTAAATTTAGATCCATCAGGTGTCGTTGATTTTTGGATGGGAATATTAAGATCTGATTGGATAGATAAGTCACAATTGATCAGTAAGATTGCTGTTTCCATATCGAACATAAAGGAAGAACATGCATATTTGATGTCTCCTCTATTGCTGGAGCTATTTAAATTTCCACAGGAAGAATATAGCTTTTTAGGTAGAGCCCTTGCTCGTTGTGTTGCTGTAGGGGGTATAGATGATGCGGTGCTTTGGGATTACATCATTGCTGATGTTAAAGATGAAGACATTCTATCCTATCGTTTTGGAAATAAGCTTAAGTGCCGACCACACGAATTTGGTGATAAGGATAATAAATTTCTTTCAAATAAAATGATTAATTCTGTTACTTTGTTAGAGCTGGCTATATCGACAATTGAACAGTGGAGCAAAGTACGAAGTTCTCGATATGAAGAAGAAAATAATTATCGAAGTGGTTTTCTAAGTGGAACTTCTCATTTTGATGATCGCAGAATGAGGGATTTTGAGCATAAAGATAGTCAACGTGTCCTGATGGATGCTTTAGAAGTAGCTATTATTCATCATGCTAATATCAATTCTGAGTGGTGGCAAAACAATCGTGAGCGTTTATGTTTTAATCTAGAAGGTTCACTTCGTTACTTTGCATTGTTAGCATGTATTAATTCTCCGCTAACTAATCTTGACATATCCTCTCGTTTGCTGTAGAAAGCAGATTTATTAGAGTCTGAGCTTTCATATGAATTGGGAACTTTAGTTCAGAAAGTTTTTATCCATTTGAGTTCAGAATCCCAAGACGCAATACAGATTATAATACTTGCTCTTTCTCAGAGATATGCTGATCTCCCTGAGTATAGGCAATATATGCTTAAAGATCAGGTTAAGTTTATTATTTGTATACCGTGCTATTTACGTTCACCGTCATGTGTAAGTATTTTAGATGAATATATCCGTTCAAACTGGCCACTTGAACATAAACCAGATGTTAATGGGTGGTGCGGAATTGTAAGAGCTCCGTTCTCATATGAAGTTTTTAATGAGCTCAGTAATGAAGGCGTTCTCAGTCTTCTTGAGCACTATAATGGGTATAGGCGAGACTCATTTAGCGACATGTTAATTGGTGGAGAGGAGCAAGTTGCTCAACAACTGAGTGAGGCATCTTCAAGGGATCCATTACGATTTTTGAGTTTTTTATCTTCTTACTGGCAGGATATAAATGAAGAGTTCCGAAATCATATTATGGATGGTATTGCACATTATTTGAATTATCGTTATGGAAACCTTCGCCCAAATAATGACTGGAAACCGATTAATGAACCTAATATTGATGTTTTAGTTAGCAATACTTTAGATGAATTAGAGCGACATACTGTTTATTGGAGGCAAAACCGCTCTGCTTCTGAAGTGCTACAAGGATGCTCACATGTAGTAAAAGATATCAATAATGCGAAAAGAATAACTTTTTTATCTATTCCCTATTTAGCAGTGGAAGAAAGAGATCCTATCTCAGGAGATGGTGTCACTTTTATTGGTATAGGTATTAATATGATTCGAGGGCATATCGCTGATGCTCTTATGGTTATGGCAATAAAATTATACGAAGAACATATCTCTTGGCCTGAATTACTGTTACCGACACTACATCAATTTGCTACTAACGATCATCCTGCGGTGAGGGCTGTAGTATTACGCCGTTTACCTCATTTACAGCATATTTTACCTGAGGTTGGTTGGGGGATTTTTGAATTAATAATGCGGAAAGGTAGTGAAGGACTTTGGGATATGGCAGAACGTTGTCTCTATTATACCTATCATCATGAGTTTGACAGAGTTTCCCCATGGTTAAATAAGATTGTATCTGAAAGTATTAAAGATGGATTGCAAGCATGGGGAAGAATATCTGCATTAGCCGTATTGTCAGAAAAAATAGAAAATTGTGACTTTATCAAACAATTAAAAGAATTAAGTGATAGTGATGCATGGGAAGGTGCTGTCGATGTTTGGACACATCGTGAGAATTTTCAACGGCATCAGGATTTATGTCTTGCTGGTTTGTCCACTGCGTTAAGTGATGATAATCAATATGCCTCAACATTAATAGGGTCGATGGGTAGCATTTTTAGAGAAAAGGAACCTGTTATTATTTTACCTATGCAAATGTTAGAGCGTTATTTTTCATTAGTATCTACGAGTTCTGAAGCATCGAGAATTGGCTTATTCGATTTCGGCGCATGGCTAAATATTGTTTCATACATAGATCCTTTGTATGCATTGAAGGCTACGGAGATTTACCTTGAATATGTTCGTACAACAAAAGCCTATTTGCATGACCATAATAATAATTTAATGCAGTTATTGACCCGTTTATTTGCACAAGCAGAAGAGCAGGAAGAGTCGGATGGCGGAGAAATACTACATCGGGTAGTTGCTTTGCAAGACACTATGTTGGCTTTAGGTGTTGATGGGGTGAATACATGGTTAGAGGCAGCTGAGAGAGCATAATTAACTATCTGTGAACTATATGGATATTAAGGTGGAGAGATTGAAAAAAGATTTATTGATAGAATGGGTTAAGTGTTTTTATTCTCGTTTGAATGTTAGTCAAAAATTGCATTTAAATTATATTTTATTATTTATCTATACATACGTAATATTTCTTGTATTGAGTTATGGTCAAATATTCAGGTCTACATTCTTATTGGCTATTGTATTTTGGTGCATTGCATTGGCATATGATGCTATTCTTTTATATAAAAGAATATATGAAAATATTATAGGGAAAGCATTGTTAACTATAATATTGGTTGTCGGGACTAATTTTTCTATATCTATTGCTGGGATCATATTAAATGATGTTAGCGGGGTTGAGCCTTCTAATTTTCCTCATGCATTAATTATTATTTCTATTTTAACCATTCCATTCATTACGGCTTTAATTGCTTTGTTTCTATATTATATCTTAGCCTTAATTGTTTTCCCTTTTACAATTCTATATTTTTTATTATCGGATGCTAAAGTAAATAATTTTTTATTTCCCTTCAAAAGTGAAAAAGATGATATTTATCTAAAGAAATCCACAATTCTAATCAAGGTTTTTAGTTTTGGCATATTTTTTGTTTTCATTTATGGAATATCACAGAATACTATGTCTTGGTACGAAAAGAAGTTATCAAAATTTTCTGAGAACCTGATATATACATTTGAGATGTATTCGAAAAGCCCATGCGATCTTGATAGTGGTACTAAATCATTGTTTATAAATGATGATAGAATTATTTCTGCAAAAAAAGTTGGTGATGAAGTTATTTTTAAAGTTGAGGAATGCAATTATAAAAAATAGCATATATATAATATAATATAATATAATATAATATAATATAATATAATATAATATAATATAATATAATATAATATAATATAATATAATATAATGTTGGGAGATGACTCTCCCAACACTACCTCTGAGTTATGTAAAGTGTTCCTCAATAATGGAAATTTTTGTATTAATTTCAGCTTCCAGCATTTCGTGGATTCCTGAAGCACGATTATAACCAATATGAAACTGCCTCTGTATTTTGGAAATGGATATCTCTGCTAGAGTGACCCTCGTTAGTTGTTTTTGTATTACCCATTCTCTGACGGCGGTTATCAGCGGTTCTTGTTGCTCATGTTTTTTCATCACTCGATTAACTTTATTCATAATTGCTCTTATGATTTATTTTTCCTGAGCTTAAGCAGTCGAGAAAATCACAACCCGTAAACGTTAATATAAAACTGGTTATCACCATCATCTGTTTTCTGTATCTGATAGGTAATTGGGATACTTCTTGTTTCTCTAGCTGCACTATGTGTAAGTTCTAAATCAGCCGCGCATTGATGAATGTCTAGTTGTGGGTCATGTCGGGTTGTTCTGGTATTTATTACTGAAAATTGAACTTCGCTAAATTTAGTGCCGACAGGGAGTCCGAGTCTTACCAAAGCATTATATAAATTTTTTCGTCCGTAATTCTCATGAGCAATGTTAATGACCAGCTCACGAGCGTCGTCACTATTACACTTCGGTGTGCTGGCATCGCAGCCTGCTAATATGAATAGTGTCAGGAATGATAAAGCAGGGAATACTTTCATGATTACAAAACCCTATTAACTTATTGAATGAAATCCTTCTTTAATAAAGTATGTGTACTAAATGATATAATTTAATTAGCCAGACAAATCATCATTTGTCGGTGAAGGTGTTGACAATTGACTAATCTGCAATGCTGATGCTTTATTTTGTATATCCTCTAATCTCTCCACTCGGCGGGTAAGTTGAATAACCTGCCAGACACATACAGCCAACGCACCAATTGCTATACCGGTTAATAGGCTCATGGCATTCCTCCTTTTTTAATAAAATGTTTAATTAATGCGGATGTTCTTAATAATTTTCCCTGATGTCAGCGGTCGCCGCTTTTTCACATAAAAGTATGCAACGTTGAAAGCGGATTTTTTATGGTTTCCTTGTCCCAATGAAGGCCAGTCTCTGACAGCTTCAATCTACTGTTCTGTAAATGGTGTGCTTACATTGTTACACGATGAATTAAGACATCGTGAAATGAAAAATCCACGCAATTGCGTGGATTTTATAGGGTTTTACCGTCGTTATGAGATTCAGTGAAACCTCATGAGTCAACAGATTTTATTTAGACGTTGAACAAGAAGTTCATCACATCGCCATCTTTAACGATGTAATCTTTCCCTTCAGCACGCATTTTACCGGCTTCTTTCGCGCCTTGTTCGCCTTTGTAGGTGATGAAATCTTCAAATGCGATGGTTTGTGCGCGGATAAACCCTTTTTCGAAGTCAGTGTGGATTTTACCGGCTGCCTGCGGTGCGGTTGCGCCAACTGGAATTGTCCATGCACGAACTTCTTTTACGCCAGCGGTGAAGTAGGTTTGCAGGTTGAGCAGGGCGTAACCTGCGCGGATCACGCGATTCAGCCCCGGTTCTTCAAGACCCAGTTCCTGCATGAACTCATCACGCTCTTCATCGTCGAGTTCGGCGATATCGGATTCAACGGCGGCACAAACCGGAACGACCACAGAACCTTCAGCAGCAGCGATTTCACGCACTTTGTCGAGGTATGGGTTGTTCTCGAAACCGTCTTCATTAACGTTGGCGATGTACATGGTTGGCTTCAGCGTCAGGAAGCTCAGGTAGCGGATGGCGGCTTTGTCTTCGTCAGTCAGATCCAGCGCGCGCAGCATGCCAGCGTTTTCCAGATGCGGCAGGCATTTTTCCAGCGCAGCCAGTTCAGCTTTAGCGTCTTTGTCACCACCTTTTGCTTTCTTCTGTACGCGGTGGATTGCGCGCTCGCAGGTGTCGAGGTCAGAGAGCGCCAGCTCAGTGTTGATGACGTCGATATCTTCTGCCGGGTCAACTTTGCCGGAGACGTGAATGATATTGTCGTTTTCGAAGCAGCGCACTACGTGGCCGATGGCTTCGGTCTCGCGGATGTTGGTCAGGAACTGGTTACCCAGGCCTTCACCTTTGGAAGCCCCTTTTACCAGCCCCGCGATGTCAACAAATTCCATTGTGGTCGGGAGGATGCGCTGGGGTTTGACGATTTCAGCCAGTTGGTCCAGACGCGGGTCGGGCATGGGTACAACACCGGTGTTCGGCTCAATGGTACAGAACGGGAAGTTCGCCGCTTCAATACCAGCTTTCGTGAGCGCATTGAACAGGGTGGATTTGCCAACGTTAGGCAAACCGACGATACCGCATTTAAATCCCATGTTTAAATCACCTTAATATCTTGATAATCAACCTGTTATAGATAACAGGTATCAGAAAAGTAAATAACTCTGCCTATTATACACGGCATACGGCAAAAATGCCGCTGTTCAACGGTTATTGCGCCTTAAAGGCATGCAAACGGTTGGTGGCTTTTGTTAAACCATCCTTTAGCCAGATTTCAGTACAGCGCGCCGCTTCGTCCACCGCTTCGTCGATAAGCTTCTGTTCGGAGGTTGGCGGTTTGCCAAGCACAAACCCGACAACTTTGTTTTTATCGCCCGGATGGCCGATTCCGATGCGTAAGCGATGAAAATTGGGGTTATTGCCCAGTTTACTGATGATATCTTTCAGGCCATTGTGGCCACCGTGGCCACCGCCGAGCTTGAATTTTGCAACGCCTGGCGGCAGGTCGAGTTCATCGTGCGCCACCAGAATTTCATCCGGATTAATACGATAGAAGGTAGCCAGTGCTGCCACAGCTTTGCCGCTCAGGTTCATAAAGGTCGTCGGCACCAGCAGGCGAACATCTTCTCCCGCCAGATTAATGCGCGAGGTGTAACCAAAAAATTTACTCTCTTCTTTCAGCGGCGCGCGCGCGCGTTCCGCCAGCAAATCGACATACCAGGCACCCGCGTTATGGCGCGTCGCAGCATACTCTGCGCCGGGGTTAGCCAGGCCGACAATCAGTTTAATCGTCACGTTATTATTCCTGCACAGGTCGTATTTCTGGCGCGTAGTTTACGTGGTGATGGCGCACTTGACAAAAATAAGCGTCCAAAGGGGCATAAACCAAATAGTTCATCACTGTTACCATTCGGAATTGATGTATTTCAGTAACTTAAATGTAAAGTTATGTTGCGTTAATGTTCGTAATTGCGATCGCCATCGCACAAATTGCCAAAAGTGGTGTCTATACTTTACACACAAGGAGAAGGGATATTCCCTTACGCCCAAAAGCTCGGAGGTGACATATGAAACGTAAAAACGCTTCGTTACTCGGTAATGTGCTCATGGGTCTGGGCCTGGTCGTAATGGTCGGCGGTGTTGGCTATTCTATTTTAAACCAGTTGCCACAGTTCAATTTGCCGCAGTTTTTTGCGCACGGTGCAGTATTAAGCATCTTTATTGGCGCAATTCTCTGGCTTGCCGGGGCGCGTGTCGGCGGACACGAACAGGTCTGTGACCGATACTGGTGGGTACGTCACTATGATAAACGTTGCCGCCGCGATAAACGCACCAGTCACTAATACCCAATGAAAAATGGCTCCTGAACAGGAGCCATTTTGTTATTTGAGATCCGCCAGTGCGGCTTCTTTATTCGGGAAGAAAGCCAGACGTCCTGGAATCGGTTTAATGCCGGCGCGCGCCATTGTGCGCAGCGGCTGAAACTCCATATTTGATACCCTCAGTTCGCACCCTTCCGGTAATTTGCGCACAAAGCGTTGAAATGCATCCAGCCCTCCGGCATCCAGTACCGGCACGGCGTCCCACTTCAGCACCACCACCCGTTTTCCTGCAACACGAGACTCAAGGTCGGTAAACAGATTTTCGGCAGCGGCAAAGAACAGCGGGCCAATCACGCGCAGTACCAGCACATCATCAGGCACCACAACGTTGACCGGTGACAGACGGGTCATTTGTGCAATGCGTCGCATGAAGAGCAGCGAGGCCAGCACAATTCCGACGCTGATGGCGATAACCATGTCGAACAGCACGGTCAGCGACATACAGATAAGCATCACGATGATGTCATCTTTAGGCGCCCGGCGTAGCAGGTTCACCACCTTATGCGCTTCGCTCATATTCCAGGCCACCATCAGCAGCAGAGCGGCCATCGCCGACAGCGGAAGCCAGGAGAGCAGCGGGGCGAGGATCAGCAGCGCCATGATAACCAGAATAGCGTGGATAACCGCAGACACCGGCGAGGTGGCTCCGGCGCGGACGTTGGCGGCAGATCGTGCAATCGCGGCGGTAGCGGTGATGCCGCCAAAGAACGGTGCGGCGATATTCCCCAGCCCCTGACCGATCAGTTCGCTGTTGGCTTTGTGTTTTGTTCCTGTCATGCCGTCCAGCACCACGGCGCAAAGCAGCGATTCAATCGCGCCGAGCATCGCCATCGAAAAAGCAGCAGGCAACAGAGCCTGCAATGAGGCCCAGCTCAGGGTGAAGTTCGAGCCTGGCATATCCCAGGGGAGTACCAGTTGTGGCAGCAGTTGCGGGATGCCGTTACCTTGCGAACCGTCCGCCAGTACATAGTGGAACTGCGAGCCGATGGTAGCAACGTGCCCGCCCAGCATGTTCACCATAAACATGACGACACAACCCGCAATGAGGGCAGGCAGGTGACCCGGCAGGCGAATGCCGAGGCGAGGCCAGAGAATAAGCGTGCCGAGCGTGACGATACCAATCGCAGCATCGCCCAAATTGATGGTCGGTAGCGCCATGACCAGCGCCCCGACTTTTTGCAGATAGTGTTCCGGCACGTGCGTCAGTTGCAGGCCGAGGAAATCTTTGATCTGCATCGTCCCGATGGTGATACCAATACCGGAGGTAAAACCCAGCGTGACGGAGAGCGGAATGTATTCAATTAAACGGCCAAAACGCGCAAGGCCAAAAAGAATTAAAAATACCCCGGACATCAGGGTCGCGACCAGCAACCCGGCAAGCCCGAATTGCTGTGAAACAGGGTAGAGGATCACCACAAAGGCGGCGGTTGGCCCGGAGACGCTAAATCGCGAGCCGCCAGTCAGAGCAATGACAATCCCTGCCACTGCTGACGTGTAGAGGCCATACTGGGGTGCCACACCGCTGCCAATCGCCAGCGCCATTGCCAGTGGGATAGCGATAATACCGACGGTTATGCCGGCGATGACGTCGCGAGTAAAGCGGGATACGGTATATTTCTCTTTCCAGCACGCGTCGATGAGAGCGCGGAAAGGCATCACCTGTGAGGAAAATATTTTATTCACAATAATGTTTCATCCGTGAGCGCATCATCTGTCATGTGAATGGCAGGTGAAGGAGGCATAAATAATACAAATGGTTACTATAGACAAAAAAACCCGCCGTAGCGGGTTTTTTAACCAGATTCGATTAATGCTCGAACATGGCAGAAATGGATTCTTCATTGCTGATACGACGAATCGCTTCGGCCAACATCCCGGACAGGGTCAGTGTACGAACGTTAGGCAGTGCTTTGATTTCATCCGATAACGGGATGGTATCGCAGACGACCACTTCGTCGATAACCGAGTTGCGCAGGTTGTTTACCGCATTGCCGGAGAAGATCGGGTGAGTTGCGTATGCGAATACGCGTTTTGCACCACGTTCTTTCAGGGCTTCTGCTGCTTTGCACAGTGTGCCACCGGTGTCGATCATGTCGTCAACCAGAACGCAGTCACGGCCAGCAACGTCACCGATGATATGCATCACCTGAGAAACGTTCGCACGCGGGCGGCGTTTGTCGATGATAGCCATGTCGGTATCGTTGAGCAGTTTAGCGATGGCGCGAGCACGAACAACGCCGCCGATATCCGGGGAAACCACAATTGGGTTGTCCAGATTCAGTTGCAGCATATCTTCGAGCAGGATTGGGCTACCGAATACGTTATCTACCGGTACGTCGAAGAAGCCCTGAATCTGTTCAGCATGCAGGTCAACGGTCAGTACGCGGTCAACGCCGACGCTGGACAGGAAGTCAGCGACAACTTTTGCCGTGATGGGTACACGCGCGGAACGCACGCGGCGATCCTGACGGGCATAGCCAAAGTAAGGGATAACGGCTGTGATACGGCCTGCGGAAGCACGACGCAGAGCATCAACCATAACAACCAATTCCATCAGGTTGTCGTTGGTGGGAGCACAAGTGGACTGGATGATGAAAATATCACCACCGCGTACATTTTCGTTAATTTGTACGCTGACTTCACCATCGCTAAAACGACCGACAGCGGCGTCGCCAAGAGAAGTGTACAGGCGGTTGGCAATACGTTGTGCTAGTTCCGGGGTGGCGTTACCAGCAAAAAGCTTCATATCAGGCACGAGAAGAACCTCAGGCATGCGTCCATTGGTGGAAAGAATCAGCCAAAAACTGTGCGGGCCAGGCTATATTCTTCCCAGGCGGTGTATTAAAGAGCGCGATGCAACGTCTGGAACAGGGTGACGTTGTCACCGAAACTCAGCTTGCCCGGCTAAAGCATGGATTGATGGAGTGGAGAAAGGTTGACACCCTTAGCCACAAAGCCATTAAACCATTCCGGGGCTTGCTCCAGCACCTGACGAGCAGCGAGTTCTGTGTCAAATTCAGCAAAAACACAGGCCCCTGTGCCAGTCAGGCGCGACGGCGCGTATTCTAACAGCCAGGAAAGCACATCATCAACCTCGCGAAAACGTTTTCTTGCGATAACCTCGCAATCATTGCCAAATTCACATTTTAATAACGTCTCTATTGACCTTTTTGGCGTATTCCGGGGCAACTCCGGGTCTTTGAAAATGACCGGCGTCGGGATGCTGACGCCTGGATGCACCACCAGATACCACTTTTCCGCGACGTCGATAGGGGTGAGCTTCTCACCGACGCCTTCAGCGAAGGCCGCGCGCCCGCGCACGAAGACGGGAACGTCTGCGCCGAGCGTTAAGCCGATGGACGCCAGTTCGTCTTCCGACAAACCGCACTGCCAAAGATGATTCAGAGCGACTAACACCGTCGCGGCGTTGGACGAGCCACCACCAAGGCCTCCGCCCATTGGCAGACGTTTTTCGATACTGATATCGGCGCCGCTGCCTTCTGGCAGGCGATGCGTAGCAGCGGTTGTTTTCATCAGCAGGCGTGCCGCGCGAACGATCAGATTCTCTTCGTCGGGTACGCCCTCAACCGGCGTCAGCAGCCGTAACTGACCGTCCTGACGCGGTTCAATGGTTAACGTATCGCCGTAATCGAGAAACTGAAACAGTGTTTGCAGCTCGTGGTAACCGTCTGCACGTTGTCCGGTAATGTACAAAAACAGATTCAGTTTCGCCGGGGAGGGCCAACGCGTCATCATTTGACTATCCAGTTATCCATTTTCAGTTTGATACGCTGAGACCCTTCGGTCAGTTCCATATTGGCAGGTAGCGCCGGTTTTTGGTCGTTGTAGCCGCCGTAGACCACTTTCCATGTTTTACCGTTCTGCGTGTAGTTCACTTCACGGAGTCGGTATTGATCGTCGAGTTTATAATCGGTCGCATCGCCCGGCAGGCCTAAAATCCACTGGCGCAGGCTATTAAGTGGAATCGGCATGCCGGTGAGCTTGCCAATCATCTCTTCGCCGTCAACATCGGTGTAGGTTTTGCCCTGATTGTCGACGAGTTGCGCGGATCCTGGCTGCGCGGTTAGCGACAATTCTGTGCTGCCCAACGGGTTAGTTAACAGCAGACGGTAGCGATCCTGACCGGTTTGTTGCCAGAAAAAGCGAGCATAAACTTTTTGCTCATCAGAGAGATAGGCGAATGCGCCGCGGGTTTGATACTGGTTCAGCTTGCGAATTTCCTGCTGATGTTCACGCCACTGTGGCGAGTCCGGGCTTTTCCCCGGCCCTTGCGGCGGCGTGGTGACACAGGCGGTGAGAACGAGGCTTGCCAACGGCAGCAGACGAATCAGGCGAAAGTCAGACAGGGTCATGATTATGACAATCCTTGCGATAGGTAGCAGTTATAGCTCTTAATGCTAGCGTCGTGACAAAGCAGCGTCTACGCTCAAGTTGTCTTAAATCATTAAATTATCATGGCTATCAGTTTGGACAGAGGATGAGCGGCGTCAGTACCCCAAAAGGGGAGCGTCCCTTTTATTGATCTCGCGCATCCTGTATGATGCGCTCAGACTAACCTTATCAACGCTGGTACTACTCCCGCAACATGACCCTTTTAGCACTTGGCATCAACCACAAAACAGCCCCGGTAGCGCTGCGAGAACGCGTTTCGTTTTCGCCGGAGTCGCTTGACCAGGCGCTGCAGAGCTTGCTGGCTCAGCCAATGGTGCAGGGGGGCGTGGTGTTGTCGACCTGTAACCGCACCGAGCTATACCTGAGTGTGGAAGAACAGGACAATCTTCACGACGCCATCGTGCGCTGGTTATGTGACTACCATCAGTTGAACGAAACCGAGCTGCGTGAAAGCCTGTACTGGCATCAGGATAACGATGCTGTCAGTCACCTTATGCGCGTGGCCAGCGGCCTCGATTCACTGGTGCTGGGCGAGCCGCAAATTCTCGGGCAGGTTAAGAAAGCCTTCGCGGATTCCGCGCAGGGGCATCTGCATGCCAGCGAACTTGAGCGCATGTTCCAGAAATCGTTCTCGGTCGCCAAACGTGTGCGCACCGAAACCGATATCGGTGCCAGCGCGGTGTCTGTGGCGTTTGCGGCCTGTACGCTGGCGCGACAAATTTTTGAATCACTTTCTACCGTTACCGTGCTGCTGGTCGGCGCAGGCGAAACCATTGAACTCGTGGCGCGCCATCTGCGTGAACATCACGTCAAGAAAATGCTGATTGCTAACCGTACCCGCGAACGTGCGCAGGTGCTGGCGCAAGAGGTGGGTGCGGAAGTGATTGCTTTAAGCGATGTGGATGAGCGCCTGAAAGAGGCGGATATCATCATCAGTTCTACCGCCAGCCCGTTGCCGATTATCGGTAAGGGGATGGTTGAACGGGCGCTGAAAGCACGTCGTAACCAGCCGATGCTGCTGGTGGATATCGCCGTACCGCGTGACGTCGAGCCTGAAGTGGGCAAACTGGCGAACGCCTATCTCTACAGCGTGGATGATCTGCAAAACATCATCCAGCACAACCTCGCCCAGCGTAAAGCCGCTGCGGTGCAGGCTGAAACCATCGTCGAGCAGGAAACCAGCGAATTTATGGCCTGGCTGCGCGCCCAGAGCGCCAGCGATGTCATTCGCGACTACCGTTCTCAGGCCGAAATGGCGCGTGAAGAACTCACCGCCAAAGCGCTTGCCGCGCTGGAACAGGGCGGAGACGCCCAGGCTATTTTACAAGACCTGTCGCGTAAGCTGACTAACCGCCTGATCCACGCTCCAACCAAATCTCTTCAGCAGGCCGCCCGTGACGGGGATGACGAACGCCTGCATATTCTGCGCAACAGCCTCGGGCTGGAGTAGCACAACTCTATTTATTACAAGGTGCATTTACGCCAATGAAGCCTTCTATTGTTGCCAAACTGGAAGCTCTGTATGAGCGCCATGAAGAAGTGCAGGCGCTGCTGGGCGATGCGCAGACTATCGCCGACCAGGAGCGCTTCCGGGCACTCTCACGCGAGTATGCGCAGCTAAGCGACGTTGCCCGTTGTTACACTGACTGGCGTCAGGTTCAGGACGACATCGAAACGGCCCAGATGATGCTGGACGATCCTGAAATGCGCGAAATGGCGCAGGAAGAACTGCAGGAAGCCAAAGCCCGTGGCGAAGATCTGGAGCAACGTCTTCAGGTGCTGCTGCTGCCGCGCGATCCGGATGATGAGCGTAACGCTTATCTTGAAGTGCGAGCTGGCACCGGCGGCGACGAAGCGGCGCTGTTTGCGGGCGATCTCTTCCGGATGTACAGCCGTTATGCCGAAGCGCGCCGCTGGCGTGTGGAAATCATGAGCGCCAACGAAGGTGAACATGGTGGGTTTAAAGAAGTGATCGCGAAAATCAGCGGCGAGGGTGTTTATGGCCGCCTGAAATTTGAGTCTGGCGGTCATCGCGTACAGCGTGTTCCGGCGACAGAATCACAGGGGCGTATCCACACGTCAGCCTGCACCGTCGCCGTGATGCCAGAACTGCCGGAAGCTGAATTACCTGATATCAACCCATCAGAGCTGCGCATCGATACTTTCCGCTCTTCCGGGGCGGGCGGTCAGCACGTTAACACCACCGACTCCGCGATACGTATTACTCACCTGCCAACCGGTATTGTGGTGGAGTGCCAGGACGAACGCTCGCAGCACAAAAACAAAGCCAAAGCGCTCTCTGCTCTCGGCTCGCGCATTCGTGCTGCTGAAATCGCTAAACGTCAGCAGGCGGAAGCGTCAACACGCCGTAACCTGCTCGGCAGCGGGGATCGCAGTGACCGTAACCGCACCTATAACTTCCCGCAAGGGCGCGTGACCGACCACCGTATCAACCTGACGCTCTATCGTCTGGATGAAGTGATGGAAGGGAAGCTGGATATGCTCATTGAGCCAATTGTCCAGGAATACCAGGCAGACCAACTGGCGGCGTTGTCCGAACAGGAATGATGACCTATCAACAATGGCTGAAGCAGGCAGTGACACGGCTGCGGGGGAGTGAAAGCCCGCGCCGTGATGCGGAGATCCTGCTCGGGCATATTACCGGTAGAACGCGCACGTTTATTCTGGCGTTTGATGAAACCGTGTTAACGCAGGATGAGCTTGCGCCGCTGGATGGTCTATTGGCTCGCCGCGAGCGCGGTGAGCCGGTGGCTCATCTGGTGGGGATGCGCGAATTTTGGTCGTTGCCGCTGGCCGTTTCTCCCGTCACCTTGATTCCCCGACCGGACACCGAATGTCTGGTAGAACAGGCGTTAGGACGTTTGCCTGAACAACCCTGCGATATCCTTGATTTAGGCACCGGCACCGGTGCTATCGCGCTTGCGATCGCCAGCGAAAGACCGGATTGCCGTGTTACCGCCGTCGATTTTATCGCGGATGCCGTGGCTCTGGCGCAGCAGAATGCGCAAACGCTGGGCATTTCCAATGTCAATATTCTACAGAGCAACTGGTTTAGTGCACTGGCCGGGCTACAGTTCGCAATGATCGTCAGTAATCCTCCCTATATTGATGGGCAGGATCCGCATCTGCATCAGGGCGATGTCCGTTTTGAGCCGAAAAGCGCGCTGGTCGCTGATGATGGCGGGCTTGCCGACCTTGCGCATATTATTCATGAGGGGCGCAACGCTCTGCTTCCTAATGGTTTAATGTTGCTGGAACACGGCTGGACGCAAGGGGAAGCGGTACGCCGTCTCTTTACCGACGCGGGATACCTTCAGGCGCAAACCTGCAAAGATTATGGCAATAATGACCGCCTGACGCTCGCCGTATGGCCGGGGGCGGCGTAATGAGCCTGTTCAGCGTTATTCTACCGATACACATTATCAGTGCGATCGCCTCGGTCTCGTTGTTTGCATTTCGCTACTGGTGGACGTGGAATAATGATTCACGTCTGAAATTACGTTGGGTGCGTGTATTACCGCACACAATTGATAGCGTGCTGCTGCTTAGCGGTATCTCACTAATGGTGATGGCGCATGTTTATCCCTTTTCCCCACAAGCTACGTGGCTGACGGAGAAACTGTTTGGCGTTATCATCTACATCGTTTTGGGTTTTGTTGCGCTCGGACGTCATTGTCCGCGCAGTCAGCAGCGAGGCTTTATTGCCTTTCTACTGGGGCTGGTGGTGTTGTGCATCATCGTTAAACTCGCCATCACTAAAGTTCCGTTGTTGGGGTAAGGTATGAAGTCATTGGCTGATTTTGAATTTAATAAAGCACCGTTGTGCGAAGGTATGGTGCTGGTGTCAGAGTTGATCCGTGATGATTTCCCGACACAGCGCGTGAATGAGCAACTGGAGTGCCTGCTGGCGCTGGCGCAGGAGGAGATCAGCCCCTCCTGGACGTTGACCCGGCAGATGGAACGTCTGATCGAACTGTTTTATCACGAATGGCACTTTAGCGACTCAAAGGGTGTCTATCGCCTCTCTGATGCCCTGTGGCTGGATCAGGTGTTGAAAAATCGTCAGGGCAGCGCGGTTTCGCTTGGGGCGATCATGCTCTGGCTTGCCGGGCGTCTGGACATTCCCGTTGTCCCGGTGATATTCCCGACACAGCTTCTTCTGCGGGCGGATGTTGACAGCGAAGAGCTGTGGCTAATCAACCCGTTTAACGGTGATACGCTGGATGAACATACCCTTGAGGTATGGCTGAAAGGCAACATAAGCCCTATGGCGGAGCTCTTTAATGAAGATCTCGACGAAGCTGACAATGCGGAAGTGATCCGCAAACTGCTCGATACGCTGAAGTCAGCGCTGATGGAAGAACGCCAAATGGAACTGGCGCTGCGTACCAGTGAAGCATTGTTGCAGTTCAATCCGGAAGATCCTTACGAAATTCGCGACCGCGGGCTTATCTACGCCCAGCTTGAATGTGAGCATATTGCATTGAATGACCTGAGTTATTTTGTCGAACAATGTCCGGAAGATCCGATTAGCGAGATGATTCGTGCGCAGATTAATACTATCTCGCAGAAACAAATTACCCTTCACTAAAATCCGGGGATTCCGGTTATACTCGCGAACAATTACGTGACGTCATTATTGGCAGGACAGCCTGGACGCATCCCGAGATAACTGGAGTATTTACCCTAATAAGGCGATCTTATGAAACAGAAAGTGGTCAGTATTGGTGATATCAACGTAGCAAACGACCTGCCGTTCGTACTGTTTGGCGGCATGAACGTGCTGGAGTCGCGTGACCTGGCGATGCGTATCTGTGAACACTACGTTACCGTTACCCAGAAACTGGGTATCCCTTACGTATTCAAAGCATCGTTTGATAAGGCTAACCGTTCTTCTATTCACTCTTACCGTGGCCCGGGCCTGGAAGAGGGGATGAAAATTTTCCAGGAACTGAAGCAAACTTTCGGCGTAAAAATCATCACCGATGTTCACGAAGCAAGCCAGGCTCAGCCGGTTGCCGACGTGGTTGACGTTATCCAGTTGCCAGCGTTCCTTGCTCGTCAAACTGATCTGGTAGAAGCTATGGCGAAAACGGGCGCGGTCATCAACGTCAAAAAACCGCAGTTCGTAAGCCCTGGTCAGATGGGGAACATCGTCGATAAGTTCATCGAAGGCGGTAATGACAAAGTGATCCTCTGCGATCGCGGCGCGAACTTCGGTTACGACAACCTGGTCGTCGACATGCTGGGCTTTGGGGTGATGAAAAAAGCGTCCAATAACTCTCCGGTTATCTTTGACGTTACCCATGCGCTGCAGTGCCGCGACCCGTTTGGCGCAGCCTCTGGCGGTCGCCGCGCGCAGGTTGCGGAACTGGCGCGCGCGGGTATGGCGGTTGGCATTGCCGGCCTGTTTATCGAGGCGCATCCGGATCCGGATCATGCTCGCTGCGACGGCCCGTCCGCGCTGCCGCTGGATAAACTGGAACCGTTCCTGAAGCAGATGAAAGCGATCGACGACCTGGTGAAAGGCTTCGACGAGCTCGATACCAGCAAGTAATCACGCCGTAGTGCATTTTTTATCGAAGCCTTACCGTTGTGCGGTAAGGCTTTTTTGTCTCTGGCCCTAACAAAAAAGGCCGCAGGCTATTACCCCTGCGGCCCGTTTCGAGCGCATGTTGTCATCACGACAGCCAGACGCCCGCCTTCACGTTACTTCCTGTTACGCCACCAGCCGACAATCGCTGCGGTGATAATTCCCGCAAGGATTGGGGCTGCCAGGTCATGCCAGAACATCACGCTAAACTGCGCGAACGTCATATAGCCGCCTATTGTCATGACAACGTTTCGCGGCTATCCTTGAATTGTTCTGGTTCAAGATTAGCCCCCGTTATGTCGTCAGGTTTATGCCTTTCAACGTGCGGGGGTTTTCTCTTTCCAGCAACCAACGCCGCCGGGGATCAAGCCCCCGCAACATTGCGCCTCACCGGAAGACTCCGGCTTGGTGCGGATTCTACGTCTTCGGCCTTGCTTACTTCATTCTCAGAATGCGCACGATGCGAGATGCTTTCTGATGTTTCATTCTCTTTTGCATTCCTTTCGCCAAATCTTCCATACCTGCTCGCAATTCTGACGGGTACCCCTCGAATGCCAGTCAGTCATTACTTTTTTCTCACGCCATACCTTTTTGGGCTAAGGCTTTTTTTGTACATGCAGGTTCTACAGGCAGCGATACACTTTGCGTTTTCAGGGAGGGAAAATGATGAACAGGAGCGGATTTCTGGTGGCCGGTATTTTGCTGGTGTCTCTGTTTGCTCAGGCTGAAATATCGGGTCATCAACAGAGAACGCTGGAATTTGCTGAGCATGCGATTGTGCAGGGAACAGGCGCGGAGCCGGAATTAGGGCTGGATGTTATTGGTGAGGGTAATGATCCTCAATCATTACAATTTCTGACTGAGCTTGTTCGTTGGCAGCGGGGGATGGATGCCGGGCAGGGGGAATCGTATACCTGTTACCTGTTGAGTAAAGGAAACGCGATTCTTCCCTATCTTGAGCAGATGGATCCGGCGGCGTTACGACAGAAATGTTTAGCTGAGTTCAATGGCAGAAAGTATGGTTTAAAATCCAGTGATAATGTGGATTTTATCTGCCGAAGTGAAAAGAATATCCGTTTAAAAAAAACAGACATTATCGCGGGTATAGGCGAAGGCATTGTTTGTAATGATGAAGACTGGTGAGAACGATGAAATCAGTCAACGCGATCTGTTTATATCTGATGCTTCCCGAGGCTGCAATGGCTGCGTGGCCCACTATCCAGGAAGTGCATCAACGTTTTCCGCAAACCGCCGACAGCCTTCTTCTTGAGCAACCGATTTTGTTAGCAACGGGAGAAAAACGTTATGTGTTGGGATGCATGCATCTAAAACAGGCCGATGTCTATCAGGGGGGCTGGGGGGCGTTTTCTGGCATGTTTCAATGTAAATTTCGCGATTTAACCGATGATACCGATATTCTTCAGCCAACTGACCATTGGGGCAGTACTGTCACTCGTGCCCGTTTTTATGCCTCTGACGTCATTGGCGGCTGTCGCGATCATCGCTGGTACGGGCATCATCGTGAATTTCATGTTCGTGGAATGAAAGTGGTGCTGGATATTGTCGATTTTGTTCCAGGCAGTACGATTGAAACCTTTTACGATCAATATCGTTTCACGTTGAACGTCGATGTCATTAATGACACTACGGCTACATCCGCCTGGAGCGGTTTGGCCGCGGAAATATGCCGCGCGGAAACGGAAGGATTCGATAAGGACGGGCATTTCATTGATCGGGTGAGCATCATCCGCGGGGATAGTGCCTTTTAGGACAATAAAAAATGAGCAAATGGTTAATTCTGGTATGGCTGCCATTACTATTGAGCAGAGCCTTTGCGGGAACTCCGTGTGACGGCGTGGAGCGAGATTTAGGGCTGACGGCAGAGCAGAACGTGGCACTAAAGGCAAATATCGGCCCACAGGTCAATGCAACAAAAATAGATATTATCAATGTATTCAAGATGAAAGGATGGTCAGTTATCTACATTGATACGCATAACTCTGATGAAACGTATCTATTTTTCACTGGTGATATCCTGACTTCACACTACGTGATGGAATGGAGTGGGGCGGCAACGATATTTGAGGGCGCTGAACTTACTACGCAGTTCAAACAAAATGCTCCGGGTATCCCTGAACGTTTGGTCCAATGTATGGCGTGGCATATTGCAGAGCAGGGAAAATTGCCGGGTGTGTATTCAAGCCTCAAGGTTCACCCTGAAACGTTTGATATTCTGGGTGATGAAATGATGTTCACTCTTGCGGAAGGGGGAAAATACTGGGTGGTATATCAGCACGCAGAAGGCAGTGTAACGAAACCGGTTGTCTCGCCTGTAAAGATTGATAGCGCCACTGGCCATTTCACCTTCCACCTTCCAGGTGAGATGGCGTCCCTGGGCGAATTTCATGGCAGGATTACAGAAGATGATGATCTTATTGGTATTTTTGACAACGGTTATTCGGTAAAACTACCGCGTAAAGCAAGCTTTTGGCAATGATGCCACGCTAATGCATGGACACAAAAAAGGCCGCAGGCTATTACCCCTGCGGCCCGTTTCGAGCGCATGTTGTCATCACGACAGCCAGACGCCCGCTTTCACGTTACTTCCTGTTACGCCACCAGCCGACAATCGCTGCGGTGATAATTCC
The DNA here is from genome assembly GCF_039889165.1 of Pseudocitrobacter cyperus. NCBI lineage: Bacteria > Pseudomonadati > Pseudomonadota > Gammaproteobacteria > Enterobacterales > Enterobacteriaceae > Pseudocitrobacter > Pseudocitrobacter cyperus. The sequence continues at coordinate 198,681 of NZ_JAYMYY010000001.1, forward strand.
CGCAAGGATTGGGGCTGCCAGGTCGTGCCAGAACATCACGCTAAACTGCACGAGCGTCATATAGCCGCCTATTGTCATGACAACGTTTCGCGGCTATCCTTGAACTGTTGAGGATCAAGATTAGCCCCCGTAATGTTGTCAGGTTTACGCCTTTCAACGTGCGGGGGTTTTCTCTTTCCAGCAACCAACGCCGCCGGGGATCAAGCCCCCGCAACATTGCGCCTCACCGGATAAATCCGGCTTGATATGGATTCTACGTGTCCTTTCTTACTCGCTTCACTCTGAGAATTGCCACAATGCGGCGTGATTTCCGGCTTTTTATCACCATTTGCATCTGTTTACACCGCTTCTCACGCAGGCTCGCAATTGTGGCATTTCCCATCAGGCAAAGATTGTCATCAGATACGCTGCGAACAACGCCAGGTGTGCCGCGCCGTTGAGCACATTGGTGCGTCCGGTAGAGAACGAGATTTGACACAGTACCAGCGATGAGACCATCACAATCATCTCCGGCGCGCCAAGACCGAATACCAGATCGTTGCCGGTCATGAAGGCGATTAACGTGACCACCGGTACGGTAAGAGAAATCGTTGCCAGCACCGACCCGAAGAAGAGGTTCATCGCGCGCTGCACCTGATTGTTCAGCACCGCTTTCAGTGCACCTAACCCTTCAGGTGAAAGGATCAACAGTGCAACCAGGAAACCGGTGAAAGCGACCGGCACATTCAGGCTGGTCAGCAGTGTTTCCAGCGGGTTAGCGTTCATTTTGGTGACTGCGATAACCGCAACCAGGTGGACAATAAGCCACGAAGCATGCCAGAGATTGCTATGGGCGGACGGTTTACCGTGATGCGGGTCGTCATCGTCGCCATCGTCCTCATGCTCATAAACAAACAGACTCTGGTGTGTTTTAGTTTGGATCAGCAGAAATACGCCGTACATGGCGGCTGAAATTAGCGCCACCAGCAGTGATTGCCCAATGGTGAAGTTTGCGCCCGGCAGTGCCATTGGGAAGACGAGAACGATAATCGCCAGCGGGAAAAGGGCAATCAGGTACTGTTTAATCCCGAACAGATTCACGTACTGGGTTGCAAATTTACGTCCGCCCAGCAGCAGTGAAAAACCAACCAGACCGCCAGTGACAATCATGATGATTGAGTAGAGCGTGTCACGCATCAGGGTTGGTGCGGCATCGCCTGTCGCCATCAGGGCGGAAATCAGGCTCACTTCAAGAATAACCACCGAAAGGCTTAAGATCAGAGAACCGTAGGGTTCACCGAGACGGTGCGCCAACACATCCGCGTGACGTACAACGCTGAATGCGCTGCTGAGAATACCGACTAACGCCAGGATATTAATCCCAACGACGACTGGCAATGATTGACTACTTCCCCAGAAGAACAATATTGCCAGCGCAATAACCGGGAAAATGAGAGAAGTCTCCTTATGGCGGGTCTTTACCGCCTCTTGTTCATGCGTCATGTCCATCTCCGTTAATGCAGGTGTTTATAATTATATACTTAGTATATTTCTAATCGTTGCAGCATAAGTCGATAAATTAACAGATAGCGTCTTATATTTAACGTTCTTTTACTAAAATTTACCCTGCTATGCATCTTCTGCTTAGAGTTCCTGAAATTGACTGTTATGTATTATTTTGTGATGTTTTACATGATGTTATATCTTAGTTGTGAGTAATAATCTGAGTTTTAAATCAGGTGCTTCCGTGATGAGCCATACTTATAGTGTACTCATTAACAGGAGGCTCTATGCCGTATAAAAGCAAAAGTGATCTACCCGACAGTGTACAACACGTTCTTCCAGCCCATGCCCAGGATATCTACAAAGAAGCCTTTAACAGCGCATGGGAACAATATAAAGACAAATCCGAGCGTCGTGATGATGCCAGCCGCGAGGAGACTGCGCACCGCGTCGCCTGGGCGGCAGTTAAGCATGATTATGAGAAAGGAGATGATGATAAATGGCATAAAAAGAAATAGGCTGATCGCACGATAATCCTATAGTCCGCAAATGCGATTTAATATTCTTGATGGCTGAACCTTGATTGCATATTGCCAGATAAAGCTGGATAATTATTGAGCAATAAAAACTCATGGAAGGGCAAATGCAAATGAGAATTTGCCTGGTTCGCTATTGGCTAAAACCAGAGGTATGAATAACACGCAGGGAAGTAGAGCAGTGGCGGAGGAAGTAGAGTGATTACACGTGATTTCTTAATGAAGGCGGATTGTACAACGGCGTTTGGCGCTATTGAGGAATCGCTGCTCTGGTCGCCCGAGCAACGTGCGGCGTCGCTGGCTGCAACGATGGCCTGCAGGCCCGATGATGGCCCCGTGTGGATTTTCGGCTATGGTTCACTGATGTGGAACCCCGCACTGGAGTTTACTGACTCCTGTACCGGTACGCTGGTTGGCTGGCATCGCGCGTTCTGTTTGCGTCTGACGGCAGGGCGCGGTACAGCCTGTCAGCCGGGGCGCATGCTGGCCCTCAAAGAGGGCGGGCGTACTACAGGTATTGCCTATCAACTGCCGAACGACACGGTGGAAGAAGAACTGTCCCTGCTGTGGAAGCGTGAAATGATCACCGGTTGCTATCTGCCGACCTGGTGCAAGCTCGAACTCGATGATGGCCGTATGGTCAATGCGCTGGTCTTTATTATGGATCCTCGCCATCCGCAGTATGAAGCCGATACCAGCGTGCAGGTTATTGCACCGTTGATTGCCGCTGCCAGTGGCCCATTGGGTACCAATGCGCAGTATCTCTTCTCGCTGGATGAAGAGTTGCAGAAGTTAGGTATGCCTGATGAAGGCCTGGATGAATTGATTAAGAAAGTGCGTGGCCTGCTGGGGGTTAGCCCGCAGCCGGGGCTGGCATAAAAAACCCGAAAGCCGGGGCTTTCGGGCGCTTATTCAGGCGGCTACGTAGCTGATTGAGTGCTCCAGCGACTGGCTGTGACTGTCGATCAGCACATCCCAGGTTCCACTATACGGCACGGTTAACCAGGCGCTGTCTTTATCCTGTACGCTCAGAATATCACGGTGCTTATTTTGAGCGTTCATCAAATGAATATGGCAACGCTCCGAGCAGCGCACCACAACTGTATCCCCACCAAATAACGTCAAACTCGCTTTCACCATCGCCATCACCACTCCCCCAACACGCTGTTAATGCACTCCCTGCGACGGATATCCTGTATGTGATATTGCTCACAAATCACTCATTGATAACACCAAATAGGGAGGATGAAGATGATGATTTCGATCAACAAATTTGATAACGCTTCAACAAATGTGAGATTGTTCCTGAAACCATTCAGCCAGGCGCGCGATCGCCTCGCCACGCGCCTTAGCAGAACATTTAATGCGGATAAATTCGTCGTACAGAGTTAACCCTGCTTTTTGAGTGGATTAAAAGGTCAGAACTTTATCTGCGGCCAGCGTCCATTGCGCCAGCTCAACCAGGGTACCAATTTCCACGCCGTCAATCAGCGGTAGGGGAGTGATGCCACGGCCATCGGTGCAGGTTTTGCACAGTTTTACCGGGACATTTTGTGCTGTGAGGATCTCCAGCATCTGCTGAATATTGTAGCCTTCCGCGGGTTTCTGCCCGCGTAACCCGGCAGTGACGGCGTCAGACATCAAAAAAAGTTTCAGGTCGGGCGAGTCCTGCTGTTCTCGCAACGCGATGGCGAGACGCAGGCTATTAAACAGGGATTCACTGCCGTAGGCAGCACCGCTCGCGACAATCACAATATGTTGCATCTCTACTCCTTCAAAAAGGCACGTTTATTGCTTCTGTTAATAAAAGAGACGTTACCGGGAGGGAGCATGATGAATCGTGCTGACACAGCACCCGGCGCAATCGAATGGTTTCGTTATGCGCGCCAGGTTCAGAAAGAGCAGCTTCAACAACTGGCGCAGCAGGGCCGACTGGTAAGCCAGCTAAGCCATCTGGTGCATATGTTACAGTGCGAGCGTGGCGCATCCAACATCTGGTTGTGTTCGGAGGGGCGATTATATGAGCCGGAACGGCGGGCCAGTGCTGCGCTGGTGGATGAACAGGCGCGGGGCTTTATGCAGATGCTTAATCCTGACGCGATGTCTGCGGCGCCGGGGCTCTGCCAGCGTATAGCAAGCGCGGTATGGTCGCTGGAGCAGTTGCCTGATTTACGCCGTGCTCTCAGCGCCCACAGTGTCGATGCCAGTACCGCGACGTCCCGCTATAGCCGGGTGATCCGCCATCTGTTGAACATTATTCCCCAGCTTAATGACGCGATTGATAATCCCGCTCTTGCCGGGCGACTGGTTGCGCTTTACAGCTTTATGCAGGGGAAGGAACTGGTGGGACAGGAGCGGGCGCTGGGGGCGCTGGGCTTCACGCAGGGCAGTTTTAGCGACGATCTTCGCCAGCAACTGGTCGACAGAATCGACGGTCAGCAGCCCTGTTTCGATGGTTTTCTGACTCTTACCAGCGCGACATTAAAAACGCTCTTCTGTGAACATGGGCTGGCGGGGCTTGAGATAGAACAGCTCCGGCGGATTGCCTGCACGCGTCAACCCGCCCCCGATGCAGGAGAAGCCGCCTTACGCTGGTTTGGCCTGCAAACTCATCGACTGGAACAATTACGCAGCCTTGAAGAGGCACTCATCAGTGAACTGATGGCCGAAGTGGTGCTGCTGCTGCGTGATGATGACGCGCAAGCTCTCCAGGCTGCGACGCTTGACGATCCCGCCAGCGATAATCTGCTGTTCACCCTCGACAGGCAGTTACTGCCCCTGGTGCGTCAGCAGGCGCGTGAACTCGAGCAACTTACCGGTCAACTGGCTTCGCTCAAAGAGATGCTTGAGGAGCGCAAGGTCATTGATAAAGCGAAAAGTGTGCTGATGGCGCATCAGAATATGAATGAGGAACAGGCATGGCACTGCCTGCGCAGGATGGCGATGGATAAGAATCAGCGCATGATAGAAGTGGCGCGCGCACTGCTAACGGTCAGCGCCCTGTGGCAGGGCGCTGCAAAGACGTAGTTGCACACCAGGCGGGCAGTGATTGCCTGTTTGCAGTGCATACGATAGCGCTGCCCCGGCATTTATCACTGAATTGACTCATTTTTACGGCCTGGCATCCGAATTGCATTATCACCTGTAAATAATCGGTAGCGGGCCAACGGCGGCCCTAAACCAAAGGATAACGGCGTCCAGCAGTGCGTTTGCACTGCCGGGCGCTTTTTTTTTGCATGTGGGGGCAGCTATGAGCGACGCATTTTCACTATCACGACGGCGGTTTATCCAGGCAGGGGCAGCGCTTGGGAGCACACTGCTGTTGCCAGGACTGATGCATTCCGCCTGGGCGGCAGGCTCGGATAAACCAGAACGGGAGACGGTCAAAGTGGGTTTTATTCCGCTTACCGACTGTGCGCCGCTGGCTATTGCGTCACTGAAAGGTTTTGACAAAAAGTACGGCATTACCCTCGTACCGAGCAAAGAGGCGAGTTGGGCGGCAGTGCGTGACAAGCTGGTCAATGGTGAACTGGATGCTGCACACATCCTGTATGGGCTGCTGTATGGGCTGGAACTGGGTATCGCCAGCAAACCTCAGGCGATGGCAAACCTGATGACCCTCAACCGCAACGGGCAGGCGATTACTCTCTCCGCCGACTTACAGGAGAAGGGCGTCACCGATCTTCCGGCGTTGAAAAAGATGATTAGCCAGCGCGCGCCGGGTACTTACACCTTCGCTCATACCTTCCCGACGGGTACCCACGCCATGTGGCTCTACTACTGGCTGGCAAGTGGCGGTATCAACCCGTTTGATGACGTGCGCACCGTCGTGGTGCCGCCGCCGCAAATGGTGATGAACATGCGCATCGGCAACATGGTGGGTTTCTGCGTGGGTGAACCGTGGAATGCTCGCGCCATCAACGATCGAATCGGATTCACTGCGACCACCACGCAGGAGATCTGGCCGGAACACCCGGAAAAGGTACTGGGCACCCGGCGTGAATGGGCCGAGCAAAACCCGAATACCAGCCGGGCGCTGGTGGCGGCGCTGATAGATGCCGCCCGCTGGATTGAGGCCTCAGAGCAAAACAAACGCGAAACCGCGCACATCCTTTCTCGTCGGGGCTGGCTGAACACCAAAGAACAGTATCTCACCGGGCGCATGCTGGGGGAGTACGACAACGGTATGGGGCGTCGCTGGCAGGATGCGCATCCGATGCGTTTCTACGCAGACGGAGAGGTGACTTTCCCATGGCTCTCCGATGGCATGTGGTTCTTAACCCAGTTCCGTCGTTGGGGGCTACTGAAAACGCAGCCGGATTATCAGGCCGTCGCCCGGCGCATCAATCGTATTGATATCTGGAAAGACGCCGCGCAGGCGGTGGGAGGGATAGTCGTGCCGACCAGCCTGTTACGCACCAGCACACTGATGGATGGAACCGTGTGGAACGGCAGCGATCCGGAAGGTTATGCCCATAGTTTTGCCATTCAACGTAAAGGGGCCTGAGATGAAACAGAGACAAAACGTACAGCCAGCAGAAGTCCCGGCTACATCGGGAGAAGTGATTACCCTGCCGCCGGTGCAGGTTCGACGCCGTGCGCCAGCGTTAGGGCGGGTAATGCGGGAGCTCGCCGAGCGAACCGTCCCGGCGGTGCTGGGCCTGGGATTACTGGTACTGGCCTGGCAACTGGCAGCCATCAACAGCAAGGGGTTCCCGACGCCGCTAAGTACCCTGGATTCGGCGCTGACCCTGTTTGCCGATCCGTTCTATAACAACGGCCCGAACGACGTAGGCGTGGGCTGGAACGTGTTGGCCTCCCTGCAGCGCGTGGCGGTGGGTTTTGGCCTTGCGGCGCTGGTGGGGATCCCGCTGGGTTTCCTGATTGGCCGCTTTACCTTCTTCTCACGTATGTTCTCGCCGCTGATTGCGCTGTTGCGCCCGGTGAGCCCCCTGGCCTGGCTGCCCATCGGTCTGCTGCTGTTTCAGAAAGCAGAGCCGGCATCAAGCTGGACAATTTTTATCTGTTCCATCTGGCCGATGGTGATCAACACCGCCGAAGGGGTGCGGCGCATTCCGCAGGATTACCTCAACGTCGCGCGCGTACTTCAGCTCTCCGAGTGGACGGTGATGCGCAAAATTCTCTTCCCGGCGGTGTTGCCTGCAGTACTGACTGGTGTGCGGCTCTCTGTTGGTATCGCGTGGCTGGTGATTGTTGCCGCCGAAATGCTGACCGGCGGCCTGGGGATAGGTTTCTGGATCTGGAATGAGTGGAACAACCTCAACGTCGAAAACATTCTCATCGCCATCGTCATTATCGGTGTGGTGGGGCTGGTGCTGGAGCAGGGGCTGATGCTGATCGCCCGCCGCTTTAGCTGGCAGGATAAATAAGGAGCGCATGATGAAACCCTTAATTCAGGTTCAGGCGGTAAGCCAACGTTTTAACACCGCCAGTGGCGAGTTCCTGGCGCTGCAAAATGTCTCGTTCGATATCCATGAAGGTGAAACGGTCAGCCTGATTGGCCACTCCGGTTGCGGCAAGTCGACGCTGCTGAATCTCATCGCCGGGATCGCGCTGCCGACAGATGGCGGCCTGATTTGCGACAACCGCGAAATTGCAGGCCCGGGGCCGGAACGTGCCGTGGTGTTCCAGAACCACTCTCTGCTGCCGTGGCTGACCTGTTTTGATAACGTCGCGCTGGCGGTAAACCATGTCTTTCACCAAAGCATGAGTAAAGCCGAGCGCCACGACTGGATTGTGCACAATCTTGAACGGGTGCAGATGGGCCACGCGCTTCATAAGCGGCCAGCGGAAATTTCTGGTGGTATGAAACAACGCGTCGGCATCGCCCGTGCGCTGGCGATGAAGCCGAAAGTGCTGCTGATGGATGAACCTTTCGGGGCCCTGGACGCGTTGACCCGCGCTCATCTTCAGGATTCGGTGATGCAGATCCAGCAGGCGCTGAATACCACTATTGTGCTGATAACTCACGATGTGGATGAAGCGGTACTGCTTTCTGACCGGGTGCTGATGATGACTAATGGCCCGGCGGCCACGGTGGGCGAGATCCTCGACATCAACCTGCCACGCCCGCGTAACCGGGTACAACTGGCTGACGACAGCCGTTATCACCATCTGCGCCAGCAAATTCTTCATTTCCTCTACGAAAAACAGCCGAAAGCGGCGTAAAGGAGAGAGCGATGCGCAAGCTGGTGATGATTGGTAACGGGATGGCGGCAAATCGGCTGGCAGAGCGCCTGGTGACGGGAGCTCCGGGGAAGTTCGCTATCACCATTTTGGGCGATGAACCCTGCCAGGCCTATAACCGTATCCAGCTTTCACCGGTACTCAGCGGCGAAAAAACCTTCGCACAGACACTGTTGCAGACTGCTGCATGGTACGCGGAGCACAACATTACGGTGTTGCAGGGCGTCACGGCGCTGCATGTAGCGACCGATGCCCGGCGTCTTCTGACAAGCCATGGGGAGTTGGCGTGGGATGAACTGGTATTCACCTGCGGTTCGCTGCCATTTATGCCGCCAGTACCGGGTATTACGCTGCCGCATGTTCACGCTTTTCGAACTCTGGCGGATGTGGAAGCGATGCTGGCACAGCCGGGGGATACCGTGGTCATTGGCGGCGGTGTGCTGGGGGTGGAAGCTGCCGCGGCGCTCAAATACAGAGGTGACAACGTCACGTTAGTTCATCGCAGTGCGCTGTTGATGGAACAACAACTCGATAGCCAGGCAAGCGGCCTGCTCAGCGAAAACCTCGAAGCTCGCGGCATTCATTGCCTACTCAGCGCGGGCATCAGCACCATTACAGAACAGGCGGTGGTGCTCAACGATGGACGTCAGATCCCGGCAGTACGCGTAGTGATAGCGACAGGCGTGCGCCCCAATATTGCCCTGGCGCAGCGCAGCGGTGTTGCCTGTCAGCGGGGAATCGTGGTTGATCGCCAGATGGCGACGGCAATACCCGGCATCAGCGCTATCGGTGAGTGCTGCGAAATCGGCGGACAGACGTGGGGGCTGGTGGCGCCCTGTTTACAGCAGGCTGAGATATTAGCCGCCCGTCTGGCGGGAACGCCTGGCGAGGATTTTCACTGGCAGGATAACGGCACGCGCCTGAAGGTGACGGGTATCGATCTCTTCAGCGCCGGGCAGGTACAGGCAAAAGACGGGGATGAGTGCTGGTCAAGCTTTGATCCGCAGACGGGGCATTATCGCCGTTTTCTGCTGCGTGACGGCACTCTCAACGGCGTGCTGCTGATGGGCGATTGCACCAGCGCCGCGGCGTTCACCAATCTGCTTAAAACGCCTCAGCCCGCCCAGACGGGCTGGATCTTCGACCAATTTACAGCGCAGCCGTCGGCTGCAGGAATGCAAAAAATGACAAAACCAACGCTTGCGGTGGTAGGGCACGGCATGGTCGGCCACCATTTTCTTGAACAATGTGTGCAGCAGAATGTGCATCAGCGCTATCAGATTGTGGTCTTTGGCGAGGAGCGTTATGCGGCCTACGATCGCGTGCATCTCTCGGAGTATTTTGCCGGCCGGGATGCAGCCTCGCTGTCGTTGGTGAGCGAGGATTTCTTTGCCACTCATGGTATTGAACTGCGGCTTTGCCAGGCAGTGACGGCTATCGATACGGAGACCCACCTGATTCGCGATGCGCAGGGTCACGAACTGCACTGGGATAAACTGGTGCTGGCAACCGGTTCATATCCGTTTGTGCCACCGATTGCTGGCAACGATCTGCCCGATTGCTTTGTCTATCGCACGCTGGATGATCTGGACGCTATCGCCGGACGGGCAAAAACCGCCACGCGCGGCGTGGTGATTGGCGGCGGCCTGCTCGGTCTGGAGGCCGCCAATGCCCTGCGCCAGTTAGGGCTCGAGACGCATGTGGTGGAGTTTGCTCCTAATCTGATGGCGGTGCAGCTTGATGATGGCGGTGCGGCGATGCTGCGCGAGAAGATTACTGAACTGGGCGTAGGAGTGCATACCCGTAAAGTCACAACGGCAATCGAGCAAACTCCGGGCGGGCTGGTTTTGCGTTTTGCCGACGGTGAAGCGCTTACCTGCGATATGGTGGTCTTCTCTGCGGGGATCCGCCCACAGGACGCACTGGCGCGAAGCGGGCAACTCAGCGTGGGTGAACGTGGCGGTATTGTCATTGATGAGCACTGCCGTACATCGGACGCCGATGTTTTCGCTATTGGCGAGTGCGCGCTGTGGCAGAACCAGATTTTCGGCCTGGTGGCGCCGGGGTATCAAATGGCGCGTACCGTAGCGGCGGCCCTTGCCGGAGAAGAGGTACCGTTTACCGGTGCAGATATGAGCACCAAACTAAAACTGCTGGGTGTGGATGTGGCGTCATTTGGCGATGCGCACGGGCGCACGCCAGGTTGCCAGAGCTATCAGTGGGTTGATGGCCCGGCACAGGTGTATAAGAAAATCGTCGTCAGCGCTGACGGGAAAACGCTGCTGGGTGGGGTGCTGGTTGGCGATGCCAGCGACTACCCTACGCTTTTGCAAATGATGCTTAACGCCATCGCGCTCCCGGCGCGGCCGGAATCGCTGATTTTACCCGCGCTTGAGGGGAGTGCGCCAAAAGCGCTGGGTGTCGCAGCGCTGCCCGACAGCGCGCAGATCTGCTCTTGCCATAATGTCAGCAAAGGCGCCATTTGTGAGGCAGTGCTCGCCGGAGCCACGGAGTTTGGCGCGCTAAAAAGTTGCACCAAAGCGGCAACCGGCTGTGGCGGATGCAGCACGCTGGTGAAGCAGGTAATGGAATTTCAGCTTCAGCAACAGGGCGTTGAGATCAAAAAAGATATTTGTGAGCATTTCCCGTATTCGCGGCAGGAAATCTACCACCTGGTGCGCGTCAATCACATTCATACTTTCGAGCAACTGATTGCTCGCTATGGTCACGGCGACGGCTGCGAAATCTGCAAACCGCTGGTGGGCTCGATTCTGGCTTCCTGCTGGAACGAATATCTGCTGAAACCGGCGCATCTGCCGTTACAGGACACTAACGATCGCTACTTCGCCAACATCCAGAAAGATGGAACCTATTCCATCGTGCCGAGGATGGCGGCGGGAGAAGTCACGCCAGATGGTTTAATTGCGATAGGCCAGATTGCTAAACGCTACCAGCTCTACAGCAAAATTACCGGTGGTCAGCGAATCGATCTTTTCGGCGCACGACTGGAACAGCTTCCGGATATCTGGCGTGAACTGATTGACGCCGGGTTTGAAACGGGTCATGCCTACGGAAAATCGCTGCGCACGGTGAAGTCCTGTGTGGGTTCGACCTGGTGTCGCTACGGCGTGCAGGACTCCACTGGTCTTGCCGTCACGCTGGAGCACCGTTACAAAGGTTTGCGCGCACCGCATAAAATTAAAATGGCGGTATCGGGCTGTACCCGTGAATGTGCCGAAGCGCAGGGCAAAGATGTCGGCGTCATCGCAACCGAAAAGGGCTGGAACCTCTATCTGTGCGGCAACGGCGGTATGAAACCGCGCCATGCGGATCTCTTCGCAAGCGATCTTGACGACGCCACGCTGTTGCGCACTGTCGACCGCTTCCTGATGTTTTACATTCGCACCGCCGATCGTCTGCAACGCACCAGTACCTGGATGGATAACCTGGAAGGGGGGATCGACTACCTGCGGGCGGTGATCCTCGAAGATAGCCTGGGTATTGGCGAAGAGCTTGAGCAGGAGATGGCGCGGGTAATCGGGAGCTATCAGTGTGAATGGCACACCACCCTGAACGACCCGCAACGGCTGGCGTTGTTCCGCTCTTATGTGAACAGCGATATGCCGGATGAAGCGGTACAGCGGCATGATGTCCGGGGGCAGTTGCAACCCATTGCTGACCCGGCGCTCCCGTTACTTAACGCCGGGACTAAACCGTGGCAGGCTATTTGTCCGCTGTCGTCGATTCCGGCGCAGGCGGGGATCGGCGCCCGACTGGGCGAAATGCAGATCGCGCTGTTCCGCTTCGGCGACAAGGTTTATGCCCTGGATAATCTGGAACCGGGCAGCCAGGCTAACGTGCTGTCGCGGGGCTTATTAGGCGATGCGGCTGGCGAGCCGATTGTGATTTCACCGCTCTATAAACGCCGGATCCGCCTGCGCGACGGCAGACAGTGTGACAACGGCGAAGCGGTGGTGCGCGCGTGGCCGGTGAAAGTGGAAGATGGCACGGTGTGGGTGAGCAATCAGGCGCTACTGCTGCGTGCGGAGGCCTCATGAGTGAAACCCGTACAACCTGCCCATACTGCGGCGTTGGCTGCGGGGTGATAGCCCGGGAAGACGAGGGCAAGGTCAGCGTGCGCGGTGATGACGCGCACCCGGCAAATTTTGGTCGCTTGTGCGTTAAGGGCGCCGCGCTGGGTGAAACCACCGGGCTGACGGGGCGGCTTTTGTACCCGGAAGTGGCGGGGGCACGTGTTAGCTGGGAAGTGGCTACCGCCGAAACGGGAGCGCGATTGCGCGCCATTATCGACGAATACGGCCCACAGGCGGTGGCATTTTATGCCTCCGGGCAGTTGCTGACGGAGGACTATTACGCAGCCAATAAACTGATGAAGGGATTCATCGGCGCGGCAAATATCGACACCAACTCCCGCCTCTGCATGTCCTCTGCGGTGACGGGCTACAAGCGCGCCCTGGGCGGTGATGTGGTGCCATGCAGCTATGAGGATGTTGAAAACAGCGATCTGGTGATTCTGGTGGGATCGAATGCCGCGTGGGCGCATCCGGTGCTTTATCAGCGGCTGGTGAAGGCGAAGCAGGCCAATGCAAAAATGCGGGTCGTGGTTATCGACCCCAGACGCACGGCGACCTGTGATATCGCAGACCAGCATCTGGCGATTGCGCCGGGGAGTGACGCCGGGCTTTTTGTCGGCCTGCTGCGGGCGATAGCGCAACAGAGAGATGTCGCAACGTTTACCGATGGGGCAGCCGCGCTAGCGGCCGCACAACCCTGGAATATTGCGCGCGTCGCCGCATTCTGCGGCCTGACGGAACAAGAGGTCGCTGAGTTTTACGCGGCGTTTATTGCTGCTCCGCGCGCTATAACGCTTTACACCATGGGGATTAACCAATCCGCCAGCGGCAGCGACAAATGTAATGCAATCATCAATGTCCATCTGGCGAGCGGAAAATTCGCGCGTCCCGGATGCGGCCCCTTTTCGTTGACCGGACAGCCAAATGCGATGGGTGGCAGAGAAGTGGGCGGGCTGGCGACCATGCTGGCGGCGCATATGAATTTTGAGCCGGACGACCTCGCGCGGGTGGCCCGGTTCTGGGGAACGGAGCGTCTGGCGCAAACGCCGGGGCTGATGGCGGTCGATCTTTTCGCTGCCATCGGGCGTGGAGAGGTGAAAGCGGTGTGGATTATGGGCACGAATCCGGCCGTGTCTCTCCCCGATAGCCATGCGGTGAGTCAGGCGCTGGCGGCTTGCCCGCTGGTGATTGTCTCAGAGGTGGCAGAGGATACGGAAACATCACGCTTCGCGCATATCCGTTTCCCGGCGCTGAGCTGGGGGGAGAAAAACGGCACTGTCACCAATTCAGAGCGACGGATTTCACGTCAGCGCGCATTTTTACCCGCGCCAGGTGAAGCCAAAGGCGACTGGTGGATTATCGCCCAGGTGGCAAAGGCGCTGGGTTATGGTGACGCGTTTCGCTGGCAACATCCTCATGAGGTATTTTGCGAACACGCGGCGCTCTCGGGGTTTGAAAATCAGGGACAGCGCGCCTTTGATATCAGCGGGCTGGCAAATCTTAGCCGGCAGGCGTGGGACAATCTAATGCCAGTCCGCTGGCCGGTGTGTTCAACGGATAAAGAGTGGGAATTGACTCGTGGCTGGCGCGCTGATGGCCAGTTGCGGATGGTTCCCGTCAGGCCGCAATCCACCCGGGCGCGCACCGGGCCGCTCTATCCTCTGTTGCTTAATAGTGGGCGCATTCGCGACCAGTGGCACACCATGACGCGAACCGGAACCGTAGCGCGTCTGATGCAGCATATCGATCAGCCGATAGTGGAGGTGTCGCCCGGTGACGCAGCGCATTTTCAGCTTCGTGAAGGCGGGCTTGCCAGAATTACATCGCTGAATGGCATGATGGTCGCCAAAGTGGTGATTCACGCCGGACAGCGGCAAGGCTCACTGTTTGTACCGATGCACTGGAATGCCTGTTTTGCTCGCCTGGGGAAGGTGAATGCGCTGGTGGCGGCACAAACCGACCCCGACTCGGGTCAGCCGGAAAGTAAGCAGGTGGCGGTACGTATTGCGCCATGGCAGCCCGCCTGGCAAGGAGAAATTATCTCGCGCGAGGCCGTGATATTACCGCGCCACGTTCAGTGGTGGCGTAAGGCCACTGACCGGCTGCATCATCTGACGGTTTGTGGGGATAAACGCATCAATGATGACCTGCTGGCGCTTTGTCAGCAGCGCGGCTGGCAGGCGCAAATTGCGCAGGCGGGGGCGCTCTGGCATTTACTGGCATGGGAGGAAGGGCGCCTGATGCTGGGGATGTGGAGCGGCCCGACGCTACCGGCAGTCGATTTGGCGCTGATCCGCGCTGCCTTCAGCGATGGCCCACAGACTGCTGCTGAGCGCCATGCATTACTGAGCGGGCATGAGAACGGGCGGCCTGCGCAGGGACGGATTGTTTGCAGTTGCTTTGGGGTCGGCGAGATGAGGATTCAGGAAGCGATTGCCGGGGGATGCCGCTCTGTTGAAGCGTTAGGGCTAAAGCTGAAATGCGGCACCAACTGCGGATCGTGTGTGCCGGAACTGAAGGGGATGCTGAGCCCGGCACCAGATTTTTCCCGAAATTTACCTTAAAGCTGAAATGGTTTAGCAAAAGCGATAAACTAAAAAAATGCTTTTAGTCTCACGCTTTCGTTCTCCATTCTGGTTATTGCTGCTGCTGGCGAGTGCCAGTGGCGCTGCGCGTTCATCTTTTATCCTGCAGGCGGAAAACCCCTTCGATAATAATCAGGATAACCTGCCCGATCTTGGCATGGCGAAGGAGAGCAACGAGGGTGAAAAACACCTCGCCGAGATGGCAAAAGCCTTTGGTGAAGCCAGTATGGTTGATAACGGCCTCGATACCGGTGAGCAGGCGCGGATGTTCGCGTTGTCAAAAATTCGCGATCAGGTGAGCGGGGAAGTTAACCAGACGCTGGAAAACTGGCTATCGCCATGGGGCAACACCAGCGTGGCGCTACAGGTCGATGACGATGGCGGCTTTACCGGCAGTCACGGGAGCTGGTTTGTGCCGTTGCAGGATCAGTGGGACTACCTTACCTGGAGCCAGCTTGGCCTGGCGCAGCAGGATGAAGGGCTGATTGGCAATGTGGGCTTAGGCCAGCGCTGGGTGGCCGGAAACTGGCTGCTGGGCTACAACACCTTTTACGACACGCTGCTGGATGAAAATATCGACCGCGGCGGGGTTGGCGCTGAAGCCTGGGGCGAGTACCTGCGTTTTTCAGCCAACTATTATCAGCCATTACGCTCCTGGACTGAAACCGAAGCGACGCTCCAGCAGAGGATGGCGCGCGGCTACGACGTTACCGCACAGGCGTGGATCCCCTCCTATCATCACATCAATACCAGTTTAAGTCTGGAGCAGTATTTCGGTGATAATGTTGACCTCTTCCACAGTGGTACGGGTTATCACAACCCTGTAGCCGTGTCGCTCGGGCTCAACTATACGCCCGTCCCTTTAGTCACCTTTAGCGCACAGCACAAACAGGGGGAAAGTGGCGTCAGCCAGAATAACCTGGGCATGAAGCTTAATTATCGTTTTGGCGTGCCGCTTAAAAAACAGCTTCAGGCTGATGAGGTGGCGATGACGCGCTCACTGCGCGGTAGCCGCTATGACAGCCCGGAGCGTAATGCGTTGCCGGTGATGGAGTCGCGTCAGCGTAAAGATTTAACGGTTTATCTGGCGACGCCGCCCTGGGATCTCAGCGGTGGCGAAACGGTGCAGCTTAAGCTGCAAATCCGCAGTCGATACGGTATTAAATCGCTAAGCTGGCAGGGCGATACTCAGGCGTTAAGCCTGACGCCGCCTGCTTCGCGTGAGAGTGCTGATGGCTGGAGTATTATTATCCCCGCCTGGGATTACAACGAGGGAGCCAGCAACCGCTGGCACCTGACGGTGGTGGTAGAGGATAAACACGGTCAGCGTGTTTCATCGAATGAGATCACCTTGTCACTGACCGAGCCGCTTGTCAGCTTCCCTGAGCAGGGGAATGGCTGGCAAGACCATCCTTAAAAAATACGTTCCTGGTGTACCCACACCGCCGCTTCTACGCGTGACTTCAGCTTCATTTTTTTCAGCATATGTTTGACGTGGACTTTTACCGTGCTCTCGGTGATGTCGAGACGGCGGGCGATCATTTTGTTCGGCAGACCCTGCGCGATTAACTTCAGAATGTCGCGCTCACGTGGCGTTAGCTGGTTGATATCACGGTCTGAGGTGGCACGGTTGGCGCGAAGACTGGCGGCCAGCACTGGTGTTAATGCTTCACTCAATACCATTTCGCCTGCTGCGGCCTGTTGCAGCGCTTTCAGCAAATCTTCCGGCTCCATATCTTTCAACAGATAACCGTCCGCACCGCGTTTCAGCGCTGTCACCACATCTTCTTCATGGTTCGACACGCTAAAGACGACGACGCGCCCGGACAGCGTTTTTTCACGCAGTTTGTCCAGGGTCTCCAGGCCGTTCATGCCCGGCATATTGAGATCAAGCAGGATCAGATCGGGATCGAGCGCTTCAGCCAGTTCAATGCCTTGTTCACCATTGCTGGCTTCGCCGACAACCTGAATATCCGGCGCCATACTGATGAGCTGTTTTACGCCAGTACGGAGCATCGGATGATCGTCAATTAACAGGATAGTTGCCCGTTCCTGATTACTCATGGATATCTCCTTGTTGAGTTGAGAGGGGTTTTTCAGGGATAAACGTCACCACGACTTCGGTGCCGCCGCTGTCGCGGCGTCTTACCTGGCAGTCTCCACGCAGGCTTTGCGCGCGGTCACGCATAATAATAAGACCGTAATGATTGCTGCGTTCGGCATGAACCGGCACGCCGCAGCCATTATCCGCAACAACCAGTTTGACCTGGTTATCGTGTTGTGACACTGTAACTTTCACTTCGCTGGCCTGCGAATGCTTGAGAGAGTTGCTCAATGCTTCGCGGGCGATTTGCAGAACATGGATGGCCTGATGAGAGGGCACATAGCGCGGCGGCAGTTGGTAATCAAGCTGTACCGGGAAACCAAAATGCGCGCTGTACTCCTGGCAACTGGCCTCCAGCGCCGGGCGCAGGCCGGGTTCGGTAAGTTGCAGGCGGAAGGTGGTCAGCAGTTCACGCAGTTGCGCCCACGAGGTATTCAGCTCGTTGCGAATCTGCGCCAGCAGGTCACGGCTCTGTGCTGACAGTTCTTCACCCTGCATTTGCAGGCAACTGACCTGCATTTTCATACACGAGAGCGATTGAGCGATAGAATCATGCAGTTCGCGGGCGATGGTGGCGCGCTCTTCCATGACGATCAGTTGTTGCTGGCGCTCCTGATGCCTGTCGAGCGCAAGCGTAGAAGTTAACTGTTCAAGCAGGGTATCAACCAGTTGTTGTTGGTCGTGGCTAATCTGACGACCATGGGGCAGTGTCGCCAGTAAGATGCCATATTGATTATGCTTATCGGTCAGACGCCATTTCAGCGTTGAACCGCCGTCTGGGGTTAGCAGATCGTCGCGTGGGCAGAGATAACAGCCTTTATCATCGCAGGCCATTCCGGAATGACAGCTAAATTCCTGATGATTTTCTTCATCTTCAACATCGTAAACCCGCACTTCAATTTCGCGCAGCGGGGTAAGCCCCTGCAGGCCGTTAAGCACCGGGGAGATGCGCTCGCAGAGCGGGGCATTGGCGTGCAGACGGCGGTTAGCCTGCCAGAGGAAAGCGAGAATGGCGTTTTTCTGCTCCAGCCCCGCGGTCTTCTCCTGTACCCGGCGTTCAAGGGACGCATAGCTTTCAGCCAACTCCTCCGACATATTGTTCAGCGCCATCCCGAGCGTCGCCATTTCGTTGCGTCCGCTAATTTGCGCCCGTTGGGTAAAATCGCGGTGGCTTACTGCGCGCGCCATGCTCAGCAATTGTTGCCACGGATGCAGCAGCCGGGCGCGTAGCCAGATAACCGTGAACAGCAGCAGCAGAGCCATAAATGCCGCCATGGCCCGGTGAACCCACACGACATGGCGAATACGTTTTTCCGTGGTGTGATCAAAAGCGGTAACCAGTTGGTCGATGCGACCGACAAAGTTCGCCACTTCGCCTGCCACGACTTCCTGACTATTTGCCTGGCGAATACCTGGCGCCAGACTGGATTGCCAGTATTGCTGCAATGCGAGCAGTTGCGCCTGTTGACCATCGCGGCGAGCGGCCTCGACCAGTTCCGGGCTGAATACGGTGGTGCGCATTTCATCAAACAGCGCGTTATCGCTCTTTTTAATGGGGATCGCCGCAAGCAGACGATAGCTCTGCATGCGCAGCGAACCGGCTTTGTTGATGGCGTGTGCGCTTCCCTGAACACCGTCAACCAGGCGGCCAGACGTGATCATCCCCGCCATGCCAATCGCGGTGGAGAGCAGGACGATAAGGGCCAGTTGATTAACCAGCGTCAGTGGTGTAAA
The DNA here is from genome assembly GCF_039889165.1 of Pseudocitrobacter cyperus. Taxonomy (NCBI): domain Bacteria; kingdom Pseudomonadati; phylum Pseudomonadota; class Gammaproteobacteria; order Enterobacterales; family Enterobacteriaceae; genus Pseudocitrobacter; species Pseudocitrobacter cyperus. The sequence goes on from NZ_JAYMYY010000001.1 coordinate 217,423, forward strand.
GAGACGTTTAAACATAGACTGCAGGATCCCGAACGGGGCAACTCCCCGGTAGTGGCGTTATTTTCGGCTATCGCCTGGAGTATACCCATACCCCTAAAGTACTACCCATTAATTGCCATGATAGTAGAGATGTTTGCAGGGGGGGAGTATATACCGGTCAGCCCTGTGAAATATCAGGTCTTTTTACATAAAGTCATCTACTCATAAAGAGTGATGATGATTTTTCATCCAATCTGATGACCACTTTTCCTTTGATTTATATCAACTTACCTAACGGTGTAAACCCTAATGTGGCAAGGGTTGATATTAATAACCAGAGGTGTCTATGAGTCACTCAACTACCCCGGAACGGGCAAGCGGCGCTGTTATTACCGAATGGCGACCGGAAGATCCCGAATTTTGGCAATCGCGCGGTCACCGCGTCGCCAGCCGAAATTTGTGGATCTCCGTGCCGTGTTTGCTGTTGGCGTTCTGTGTGTGGATGTTGTTTAGTGCCGTGGCGGTGAATCTACCGAAAGTCGGCTTCCAGTTTACTACCGATCAATTGTTTATGCTGACGGCGCTGCCATCGGTGTCGGGCGCACTGCTACGCGTGCCTTACTCCTTTATGGTGCCGCTGGTGGGCGGCCGCCGCTGGACGGCGTTCAGTACCGGTATCCTGATCGTGCCTTGCGTGTGGTTAGGTTTTGCGGTGCAGGATACGTCCACACCGTTTAGTACCTTCATTATCATTTCTCTGCTGTGTGGTTTTGCGGGTGCGAACTTCGCCTCCAGCATGGCGAACATCAGCTTCTTCTTCCCGAAAGAGAAACAGGGCGGGGCGCTGGGTATTAACGGCGGCCTGGGCAATATGGGCGTGAGCGTGATGCAGTTAGTCGCACCGCTGGCCATTTCCCTCTCCATCTTTGCGGCGTTCGGTAGCCAGGGCGTTGAACAGCCCGATGGCACGCAACTTTATCTGGCGAATGCGGCGTGGATTTGGGTGCCGTTCCTGGCCATCTTTACCCTTGCAGCCTGGTTTGGCATGAACGAACTGGCGGCGTCGAAAGCGTCTCTGCGCGAGCAGTTACCGGTTCTGAAACGCGGTCATCTGTGGATTATGAGCCTGCTGTATCTGGCAACCTTCGGCTCGTTTATCGGCTTCTCTGCTGGTTTTGCGATGCTGTCGAAAACCCAGTTCCCTGACGTGCAGATCCTGCAGTATGCCTTCTTTGGCCCGTTCATCGGCGCGCTGGCACGTTCTGCGGGCGGGGCGATTTCCGACCGTCTGGGCGGTACGCGCGTTACGCTGATTAACTTTATCGTAATGGCTCTGTTCAGTGCGCTGCTGTTTATGACCCTGCCGGCTGATGGCGTGGGCGGTAACTTCACCGCGTTCTTCGCGGTATTCCTCGTGCTGTTCCTGACGGCCGGGCTGGGTAGCGGTTCCACCTTCCAGATGATCTCCGTTATCTTCCGTAAGCTGACGATGGATCGCGTGAAAGCGGAAGGCGGCTCTGAAGAGAAAGCAATGCGTGAAGCGGCAACGGATACAGCGGCAGCGCTGGGCTTTATTTCCGCGATTGGCGCTATCGGCGGCTTCTTTATTCCAAAAGCTTTCGGTACGTCTCTGGAATTAACCGGTTCTCCGGCCGGGGCAATGAAAGTTTTCCTCGTGTTCTATATTGCTTGTGTGGTGATCACATGGGCGGTATACGGACGTAAAATAAAAAAATAAGTCTGACTTTTTGATTATCAGGCGCGAGAAATCGCGCCTTTTTTTTGACCTGATAAAAGGCAGTATGAGAGTGAATACAAAGCGTCTACCCCTTAATACCATTAACATCTCTTTACGGGATGTTAAATGGTGAAGGATTGAAATAAATCCTTTTAAATCATTGTCTTATAAATAAAGAAATAATACCACCAAGGTGGTATATGTAAAATTCCATGTGCTTATTAAGCCAATTCATCTTGATCCCCATCAATTCACTACCTCTTTCAGCGCGTTAATTTCCCTGCAAATTCAGCAATGTCGATTTATCAGAGAGCCGACAGGCTCCAAACAGGAGAGACCCGATGAGTAAATTCCTGGACCGGTTTCGCTACTTCAAACAGAAGGGTGAAACTTTTGCCGATGGGCACGGACAGATTCTGAATACCAACCGGGATTGGGAAGATGGATACAGAAGCCGCTGGCAGCATGACAAAGTGGTACGTTCTACCCACGGGGTAAACTGCACCGGTTCATGTAGCTGGAAAATCTATGTAAAAAATGGCCTCGTGACCTGGGAAACCCAGCAAACCGATTACCCGCGCACCCGCCCGGATATGCCAAACCATGAGCCTCGCGGCTGCCCTCGCGGCGCCAGCTACTCCTGGTACCTCTACAGCGCCAACCGCCTGAAATACCCGCTGATGCGTAAACGCCTGATGAAAATGTGGCGTGAAGCAAAAGTGCAGCATAGCGATCCGGTAGCCGCCTGGGCGTCAATCATTGAAGATGCTGATAAAGCCAAAAGCTTCAAACAGGCTCGCGGTCGCGGTGGTTTTGTTCGCTCCTCCTGGCAGGAAGTGAATGAACTGATCGCAGCGTCTAACGTCTACACCGTCAAAACCTACGGCCCTGACCGTGTGGCAGGCTTCTCGCCGATCCCGGCGATGTCGATGGTCTCCTACGCCTCCGGCGCGCGTTATCTGTCACTGATTGGTGGTACCTGCCTGAGCTTCTACGACTGGTATTGTGACCTGCCGCCGGCGTCGCCGCAGACCTGGGGCGAGCAGACCGACGTGCCGGAATCCGCCGACTGGTACAACTCTAACTACATCATCGCCTGGGGCTCTAACGTGCCGCAGACGCGTACCCCGGATGCGCACTTCTTCACGGAAGTTCGCTACAAGGGTACCAAAACTGTCGCTATCACCCCGGACTACGCTGAAATCGCCAAACTGTGCGACCTGTGGCTGGCGCCGAAGCAGGGTACCGACGCCGCGATGGCACTGGCAATGGGCCACGTGATGCTGCGTGAGTTCCACCTCGACAAGCCGAGCCAGTACTTCACCGACTACGTGCGTCGCTACACCGACATGCCAATGCTGGTAATGCTGGAAGAGCGCGACGGTTACTATGCTGCAGGCCGCATGCTGCGCGCCGCCGATCTGGTCGATGCGCTGGGCCAGGAGAAAAACCCGGAGTGGAAAACCGTCGCTTATGACGAGCAGGGCGAGATGACCGCACCGAATGGCTCTATCGGTTTCCGTTGGGGCGATAAAGGTAAGTGGAACCTCGAACAGCGTGACGGCAAAACCGGTGAAGACGTACAACTGCGTCTTAGCCTGCTGGGCAGCCACGATGACATCGCACAGGTCGGTTTCCCGTACTTTGGCGGCGACGGCACTGAGCATTTCCAGAGCGTTGAGCTGGAAAACATCCTGCTGCACAAACTGCCGGTGAAACGTATTCAACTGGCCGATGGCAGCAGCGCGCTGGTGACCACCGTTTATGACCTGACGCTGGCGAACTACGGCCTGGAACGCGGTCTGAACGATGAAAACTGCGCCACCAGTTACGACGATATGAAAGCCTACACCCCGGCCTGGGCCGAGAAGGTGACGGGCGTTTCCCGTGCGCAAATTACCCGTATCGCACGCGAATTTGCGGACAACGCCGATAAAACTCACGGTCGTTCAATGATTATCGTCGGTGCCGGTCTGAACCACTGGTATCACCTGGACATGAACTACCGCGGCCTGATCAACATGCTGATCTTCTGCGGTTGCGTGGGTCAGAGCGGTGGTGGCTGGGCGCACTACGTCGGCCAGGAAAAACTGCGTCCGCAGACCGGCTGGCAGCCGCTGGCGTTTGCCCTTGACTGGCAGCGTCCGGCACGTCACATGAACAGCACCTCCTACTTCTATAACCACTCCAGCCAGTGGCGTTACGAGACCGTCACGGCGGAAGAGTTGCTGTCACCGCTGGCGGATAAATCCCGCTATACCGGTCACATGATTGACTTCAACGTGCGCGCTGAACGCATGGGCTGGCTGCCGTCTGCGCCGCAGTTAGGTACTAACCCGCTGCACATTGCACAGGAAGCGGAAAAAGCCGGGATGACGCCGGTGGATTACACCGTTAAATCTCTGAAAGAGGGTTCCATTCGCTTTGCGGCGGAACAGCCGGAAAACGGTAAAAACCACCCGCGTAACCTGTTCATCTGGCGTTCTAACCTGCTGGGTTCCTCCGGTAAAGGTCATGAGTTCATGCTGAAGTACCTGCTGGGTACTGAGCACGGTATTCAGGGCAAAGACCTGGGCAAGCAGGGCGGCGTGAAACCGGAAGAAGTGGAATGGCAGGACAACGGCCTCGACGGCAAGCTGGATCTGGTGGTAACGCTGGACTTCCGTCTGTCGAGCACCTGTCTCTACTCTGACATCGTGCTGCCAACCGCAACCTGGTACGAAAAAGACGACATGAATACCTCGGATATGCATCCGTTTATTCATCCGCTTTCCGCCGCTGTTGACCCGGCCTGGGAATCAAAAAGCGACTGGGAAATCTACAAAGGTATCGCGAAGAAATTCTCCGAAGTGTGCGTGGGCCATTTAGGCAAAGAAACCGATGTGGTGACGTTGCCAATCCAGCACGACTCCGCCGCCGAACTGGCGCAGCCGCTGGATGTGAAAGACTGGAAAAAAGGCGAGTGTGACCTGATCCCCGGCAAAACCGCGCCGCACATTCTGACCGTTGAACGCGACTACCCGGCAACTTACGAGCGCTTTACCTCTATCGGCCCGCTGATGGAGAAAATCGGTAACGGTGGCAAAGGTATCGCCTGGAACACCCAGAGCGAGATGGACTTGCTGCGTAAGCTCAATTACACCAAGGCAGAAGGCCCGGCGAAAGGCCAGCCGATGCTGAACACCGCGATTGATGCAGCAGAGATGATCCTCACTCTTGCGCCGGAAACCAACGGTCAGGTGGCGGTAAAAGCCTGGGCGGCACTGAGTGAGTTTACCGGTCGTGACCATACGCATCTGGCGCTGAATAAAGAAGACGAGAAAATTCGCTTCCGCGATATTCAGGCGCAGCCGCGCAAAATCATCTCCAGCCCGACCTGGTCCGGCCTTGAAGATGAGCATGTCTCTTATAACGCCGGTTACACCAACGTTCACGAACTGATCCCATGGCGCACCCTGTCCGGTCGTCAACAGTTGTATCAGGATCACCAGTGGATGCGTGATTTCGGTGAAAGCCTGCTGGTTTACCGCCCACCGATCGATACCCGCTCGGTGAAAGAAGTGATGGGGCAGAAATCCAACGGCAATCCGGAAAAAGCGCTCAACTTCCTGACGCCGCACCAGAAGTGGGGGATCCACTCCACCTACAGCGACAACCTGCTGATGCTGACCTTAGGTCGCGGCGGCCCGGTCGTCTGGATGAGCGAAGTGGATGCGAAAGCGTTAGGCATTGCGGATAACGACTGGATCGAAGTCTTCAACAGCAACGGTGCGCTCACCGCTCGTGCGGTTGTCAGCCAGCGTGTGCCGGAAGGGATGACCATGATGTACCACGCGCAGGAGCGTATCGTGAACCTGCCGGGTTCAGAAATCACCAGCCAGCGCGGCGGTATTCATAACTCGGTGACGCGTATCACGCCGAAACCGACGCATATGATCGGCGGCTATGCGCAACTGGCCTACGGCTTTAACTACTACGGCACCGTCGGCTCAAACCGCGATGAGTTTGTTGTAGTACGTAAGATGAAGAACATTGACTGGTTGGATGGCGAAGGCAATGACCAGGTACAGGAGAGCGTAAAATGAAAATTCGTTCACAAGTCGGCATGGTGCTGAATCTGGATAAGTGCATCGGTTGCCACACCTGTTCAGTCACCTGTAAAAACGTCTGGACCAGCCGTGAAGGCGTGGAGTACGCGTGGTTTAACAACGTGGAAACCAAGCCGGGTCAGGGTTTCCCGACCGACTGGGAAAACCAGGAAAAATATAAGGGCGGCTGGATCCGCAAAATCAACGGCAAAATTCAGCCGCGCATGGGTAACCGTGCGCTGTTGCTGGGTAAAATCTTCGCTAACCCGCATCTGCCGGGGATCGACGATTACTACGAACCGTTTGATTTTGACTACCAGAATCTGCATACCGCGCCGGAAGGCAGCAAAGTGCAGCCGATTGCTCGCCCACGCTCGCTGATTACTGGCCAACGCATGGCCAAAATTGAGAAAGGCCCGAACTGGGAAGATGACCTGGGCGGTGAGTTTGAGAAGCTGTCGAAAGACAAAAACTTCGAGAACATGCAGAAGGCGATGTACGGCCAGTTCGAAAACACCTTCATGATGTACCTGCCGCGTCTGTGCGAGCACTGTCTTAACCCGGCGTGTGCCGCAACGTGCCCGAGCGGGGCTATCTACAAGCGTGAAGAAGACGGCATCGTGCTGATCGACCAGGATAAGTGCCGCGGCTGGCGTATGTGTATCACCGGCTGCCCGTACAAAAAAATCTACTTCAACTGGAAGAGCGGTAAGTCTGAGAAGTGCATCTTCTGCTACCCGCGTATCGAAGCCGGTCAGCCGACCGTGTGCTCCGAAACCTGCGTTGGGCGTATCCGTTATCTGGGCGTGCTGCTGTATGACGCAGATGCGATTGAACATGCTGCCAGCACCGAGAACGAGAAAGATCTCTACCAGCGTCAACTGGACGTGTTCCTCGATCCGAACGATCCGAAAGTGATTGAGCAGGCACTGAAAGATGGTATTCCGCAGAGCGTCATCGACGCGGCTCAGCAGTCTCCGGTGTACAAAATGGCCGTTGACTGGAAGCTGGCGCTGCCGCTGCACCCGGAATATCGCACCCTGCCGATGGTTTGGTACGTGCCGCCACTGTCACCGATTCAGTCGGCGGCGGATGCGGGCGAACTGGGCAGCAACGGTATTCTGCCTGACGTGGAAAGCCTGCGTATCCCGGTTCAGTATCTGGCGAACCTGCTGACCGCGGGCGATACCCAGCCGGTATTGCTGGCGCTGAAACGGATGCTGGCGATGCGCCACTTCAAACGTGCGGAAAGCGTCGATGGCGTGGTGGATACCCGTGCGCTGGAAGAAGTGGGGCTGACTGAAGCACAGGCGCAGGAGATGTATCGCTATCTGGCTATCGCCAACTACGAAGATCGTTTCGTGGTGCCGAGCAGCCACCGTGAGCAGGCGCGTGAGGCCTTCCCGGAGAAAAGCGGTTGTGGTTTCAGCTTCGGCGACGGTTGCCACGGTTCAGACAGCAAATTCAACCTGTTCAACAGCCGCCGCATCGATGCCATTGATGTCAGCAGCAAAACGGAGCCGCACGCATGATTGAGCTACTCATCATCTCGCGTCTGCTCGAATACCCGGATGCTGCCCTGTGGCAGCATCAGGACGACGTTTTCGAGGCTCTCGCGTCTTCAGAAAAAATCGACAAAGAGGATGCCCGGAAACTGGGCCTCTTCCTGCGTGACTTAACTGCGCAGGATCTGCTGGATGTGCAGGCAAGCTACTGCGAGCTGTTTGATCGTGGCCGCGCAACGTCGCTGCTGCTGTTCGAACACGTGCATGGCGAATCTCGCGATCGTGGTCAGGCGATGGTTGACCTGATGAATCAGTACGAGCAGCACGGTTTGCAGCTTGATAGCCGTGAGCTGCCAGACCATCTGCCGCTCTATCTGGAGTATCTTGCCCAGTTGCCGGAAAGCGAAGCCATTGGCGGATTGCAGGATATTGCGCCGATTCTGGCGCTGTTAAGCGCGCGTCTGACCCAGCGTGAAAGCCGTTATGCGGTGCTGTTTGATACGTTGCTGAAAATGGCGCACAGCGAAGTGGACGGTGACAAAGTTGCAGAAAAAATCGCTGACGAAGCGCGCGACGATACGCCGCAGGCGCTGGATGCGGTCTGGGAAGAGGAGCAAGTGAAATTCTTTGCCGACCAGGGCTGCGGTGAGTCGGAAATCGCTGCCCACCAACGCCGCTTTGCGGGGGCTGTCGCACCGCAATATCTGAATATCTCTAACGGAGGAGAGCGATAATGCACTTCCTGAATATGTTTCTCTTCGATATCTATCCGTACATTGCGGGATCGGTATTTCTGATTGGTAGCTGGCTGCGTTACGACTATGGTCAGTACACGTGGCGTGCGGCGTCCAGCCAGATGCTGGATCGCAAAGGGATGAACATGGCGTCGAACCTGTTCCACCTCGGCATCCTGGGGATCTTCGCCGGTCACTTCCTGGGGATGCTGACGCCGCACTGGATGTATGAAGCGTGGCTGCCGATTGAAGTGAAACAGAAAATGGCGATGTTTGCTGGCGGCGCCAGCGGCGTATTGTGCCTGATTGGCGGTGTGCTGTTGCTGAAACGCCGTCTGTTCAGCCCGCGCGTGCGTGCAACCTCTACCGGAGCGGATATTCTGATTCTGACTCTACTGGTGGTGCAGTGTGCGCTGGGTCTGTTGACCATTCCGTTCTCTGCGCAGCATATGGACGGTAGCGAGATGATGAAACTGGTGGGGTGGGCGCAATCGGTAGTGACCTTCCACGGCGGCGCATCCGCGCATCTGGATGGCGTGGCGTTAATCTACCGCGTGCATCTGGTGCTGGGGATGACGTTGTTCCTGCTGTTCCCGTTCTCGCGTCTGGTGCATATCTGGAGCGTGCCGGTTGAGTATCTGACCCGTAAGTACCAGGTGGTGCGTGCGCGTCGCTAAGATACGCGAGCGTTGACGATAAACCCCGCTTCGGCGGGGTTTTTTTATGGGGATAGTGCGGCGTTTGCCCCTCACCCTAACCCTCTCCCCGAAGGGGCGAGGGGACTGTACGTGCATATTTCAGGAATGGGCACAGGTCTTCTCCTGAGGGGGGAGACGACGTAGGGCCGGTAAACGCAGCGCTACGCGCTTTGCCCTTCGGGTCATTGCCTTCGGCAATGCTTTCTCGCTACGCTCGAATCGAACCTTGGTCGAAGCTTCTCATCCTTCCCCGCATGGGCAGAATATGAAACGATATCGATAAGTTTAAATTAGGCTTTATCAGGAAGTGATGGTGGTGGGGGAAGGATTCGAACCTTCGAAGTCGATGACGGCAGATTTACAGTCTGCTCCCTTTGGCCGCTCGGGAACCCCACCAGGGGTAATTCTAATTTTGAGATGATGCTTTGAAATGGTGGTGGGGGAAGGATTCGAACCTTCGAAGTCGATGACGGCAGATTTACAGTCTGCTCCCTTTGGCCGCTCGGGAACCCCACCACGGGGTAATGCTTTTTACTGGCCTGCTTCCTTGTTGGGAAGCGGGGCGCATCATATCAAATGACGCGCCCCTGTAAAGCATTCCTTTGAATAAAATGAACTGTTTGCGTACTTTTCAGCCGTAACGCGTTAAAGCCAACCAGTTCATTTTGCTGGTGATTAAAGAATAATCGTCCGGTTACCGTAAACAAAGACACGCTGAGCCAGAACCTGATACAGCGCCCGACTTAACACGTTCTTTTCGACGTCACGCCCGGCGCGCATCATATCTTCAGCCGTATAGGTATGATTAACGTGGATCACGTCCTGCATAATGATCGGGCCTTCGTCCAGATTATCATTTACATAGTGAGCCGTCGCGCCAATGATCTTCACGCCGCGCTCATAGGCCTGGTGATAAGGCCGTGCGCCAATAAAGGCGGGCAGGAACGAGTGGTGGATATTGATAATTTTATTCGGGAAGCGGGCAACAAAACCAGGCGTCAGGACGCGCATATATTTTGCCAGTACGACATAGTCCGGCTCCCAGGCGTCAATGGCATCAGCCATCTGCTGGTCGTGCTCTTCGCGGGTCAGCCCTTCGTGGCTTACTAACTGGAATGGAATATCAAAACGTTCAACCAGTGTACGCAGGGTTTCATGGTTGCCAATTACTGCGGCAATGTCCACATCCAGACCGCCGTAATTGGCTTTCATTAGCAAATCACCCAGGCAGTGCGCCTCTTTGGTGACCAGAATAACGATACGACGGCGGCCTGCCGGGTTCAGTTCGCGCACAGAACCTTCCGGTAATGCGCTGTCTAAATCCGCCAGCAGTGTAACGTCATTAAAAATGCCTTCCAGCTCGGTACGCATGAAAAAACGCCCGGTGCGGTGGTCGACGAACTCGTTGTTCTGCACGATATTCAGCTCATGCTTGTAACAAATGTTGGTAATTCGTGCGATCAGGCCTTTTTGATCGGGGCAGATGGTGCGGAGAACTTTTCGTTGTAATGAATGCATTGCCGGGTGAATCCTGTTGATGATGTTTGCGAAGCTGTATTGGGGTGCTTACTGCCCACAGCATTTTTTAAATTTTTTCCCTGAGCCACAAGGGCAGGGATCGTTTCGACCTATTACTGGGCGCGTGCCATCAATATAGTACCACTGACCGTTTTCTTTTAAGAATCTTGAACGCTCAATGATTGCGCCGTTCTTGTTATGGTCGTGAAAACGAGCGACGAAGCTGACAAAACCTTCATCACCGTTTTTTCCATCTTCAGTAGCGAAAACGGTAAGACCGAGCCACTGAGTATTGGCGAAGCCGTTTTCAATATCCTGGCGAAACGCGCCAGCCTGGCAGGATGGGTGCCAGGTTTTCACCAAATAATCTGCGTTTTTCATCACAAAAGCGCTGTATCGTGAGCGCATAAGTTGTGATGGCGTCGGCGCAAGCTGTGCGCCAGACAGATAAGGTTGGCAACATGCGCTATACTCGACTGCGCTGCCACAGGGGCAAAGTTCAGACAAAATCGTCTCCCTGTAAAATAATGAATGGCGCGATTGACGCCGGGTAGCACTATGTTAACCGAGCAGTAGCAATGTGGCTACGATGAACCGAGAGGATGTCCACCGGTACGAATGAGAAAAGTTAAAATTGGTTTGGCTTTGGGGTCGGGCGCTGCGCGCGGCTGGTCTCACATTGGTGTCATTAAAGCACTACAGCAAATGGGAATTGAGATAGACATCGTCGCGGGTTGTTCCATCGGTTCACTGGTGGGAGCCGCGTTCGCCAGCAATCGTCTTCCCGCACTTGAAAAGTGGGTCTGCTCCTTTAGCTACTGGGATGTGTTACGCCTGATGGATCTCTCCTGGCGTCGCGGTGGTTTGCTACGCGGAGAACGTGTGTTCAACCACTACCGACAGGTGATGCCTAACGACACCATCGAGCTTTGCCAACGCCGCTTTGCCGCGGTGGCGACAAATCTGAGTACCGGCCGAGAACTTTGGTTCACGGAGGGAGACCTCCATATGGCGGTTCGCGCTTCCTGTAGCATCCCCGGTTTGATGTCTCCGGTGCTGCATAATGGCTACTGGCTGGTCGATGGCGCAGTCGTTAACCCGATACCGGTTTCGCTGACGCGCGCCCTGGGGGCAGATATTGTCATTGCCGTTGATTTGCAACACGATGCGCATCTTATGCAACAGGATTTGATGTCGGTAAATATTCAGCCCGATCCTGAAGACACTGATAATCCTGATACGCTCTCCTGGCGTGAGCGTCTGCGGGCTCGTTTAGGCCGTGTCACCGCACGGCGTTCATCTGTTGCGCCAACGGCGATGGAGATCATGTCCACCTCGATTCAGGTGCTGGAAAATCGACTCAAGCGTAATCGGATGGCGGGCGATCCGCCGGATATCCTGATTCAACCGTTTTGCCCACAAATCTCAACACTGGATTTTCATCGGGCCTCGTCTGCAATTGCCGCGGGTCAGCTTGCGGTAGAAAAAAAGACAGATGAGCTCTTACCCTTAGTTCGTGCCTCAATTTGAGACACTTTTAAGACTACTTAAGCAAAATCTGACAGGCGATTCCGGGAATAGCATGCCACTATTTACTTATCGTCGGCCAGGGGAGATATCATGACGCAGCCATTGGCGGGAAAACAGATCTTGATTGTCGAGGACGAACCCGTTTTCCGCTCTCTTCTGGATTCGTGGCTCTCGTCGCTGGGCGCCGAGACCTCACTGGCGCAGGATGGCGTCGCGGCGCTTGAAATCATGGCGACCATACAACCTGATTTGATGATTTGTGACCTCGCGATGCCGCGTATGAATGGCCTCACTCTGGTTGAACATGTCCGTAACGGCGGGGCAACCTTACCGATTCTGGTGATCTCCGCAACGGAGAATATGGCGGATATTGCCAGAGCGCTGCGGCTTGGCGTACAGGATGTGCTGTTAAAGCCCGTCAAAGACCTGAACCGCTTACGGGAAACCGTGTTTGCCTGCCTCTATCCCAACATGTTTAATTCCCGGGTAGAGGAAGAGGAACGGTTATTTGAAGACTGGGACGCGCTGGTTAATAATCCCTCGGCGGCGGCAAAATTGCTGCAGGAACTTCAACCCCCGGTACAACAGGTTATCTCGCATTGCAGGATAAACTACCGCCAATTAGTGCTGGCTGATAAACCGGGGCTGGTGCTGGATATTGCGCCGCTGTCTGAAAACGATCTCGCGTTCTATTGCCTTGATGTCACGCGGGCAGGGGATAATGGCGTATTAGCTGCGCTGTTATTACGTTCACTGTTTAATGGTTTGTTACAGGAACAACTCTCGCATCAGGGGCAGCGTCTGCCGGAATTACGAAGCCTGCTAAAGCAGGTTAATCAACTTTTACGCCAGGCCAATCTTCCAGGTCAGTTCCCGCTGCTGGTTGGTTATTACCACAGTGAATTAAAAAACCTGATTCTGGTTTCCGCTGGACTTAATGGCACATTAAATACTGGCGAGCATCATATTCAAATAAGTAATGGTGTGCCCTTAGGTACGTTAGGCAACGCCTATCTTAACCAAATTAGTCAGCGCTGTAGCTCCTGGCAATGTCAGATTTGGGGAAACGGGGGACGCCTGCGTTTAATGTTGTCTGCAGAGTGAGCAAACGCATTTTTCACGCGGGATAGCTTTAACCGCTTATCGGGAGTGGTGGTAGTATCATTACGTATAAATCTTAATTCGAGGTTCGCGTGTCCTTTTCGGAGCAGCCCCAACTGGCTGTGATGATATACTCAACGCGTTATTAATTAACGAGCAAGTTCAAAGTTTGAACAGTCCAGGAGATTTGAATGGCTGCCCTAAATTCGAAAGTTACGAAGGCCGTCATCCCGGTAGCAGGATTAGGTACCAGGATGTTACCCGCGACGAAAGCAATTCCTAAGGAAATGCTGCCTCTGGTCGATAAACCTTTAATTCAGTACGTGGTGAATGAATGTATCGCCGCAGGCATCACTGAAATTGTGCTGGTCACTCACTCTTCCAAAAATTCGATCGAAAACCACTTTGATACCAGCTTCGAGCTTGAAGCCATGCTGGAAAAACGCGTGAAGCGTCAGCTTCTGGAAGAAGTGCAATCTATTTGTCCGCCACATGTCACCATTATGCAGGTGCGTCAGGGGCTGGCTAAAGGTCTGGGGCACGCGGTACTGTGCGCACACCCGGTTGTTGGTGATGAGCCGGTGGCGGTTATTCTGCCAGACGTTATTCTTGATGAATTTGAATCCGATCTCTCCCAGGATAACCTGGCAGAAATGATCAAGCGTTTTGATGAAACCGGCTCTAGCCAGATTATGGTTGAGCCCGTTGACGACGTAACGGCCTACGGTGTTGTTGATTGCAAAGGCGCGCCTCTGGCACCTGGCGATAGCGTACCGATGGTTGGGGTCGTTGAAAAACCAAAAGCGAACGTAGCGCCGTCTAATATGGCTATTGTTGGCCGCTACGTGCTGAGCGCGGATATTTGGCCGTTGCTGGCTAAAACCCCTCCGGGAGCGGGTGATGAAATTCAGTTAACCGATGCCATCGATATGCTGATCGAGAAAGAAACCGTTGAAGCCTACCACATGAAAGGTAAGAGCCACGACTGCGGTAATAAACTGGGTTATATGCAGGCGTTTGTTGAATATGGCATTCGTCATAAGACGCTGGGCGAAGATTTCAAAGTGTGGCTTAAAGACGAGCTGGGTATAGCGAAGTAACTTTTCCACATGATAAGCCGGGTTATCGTACATAACTGTCGATATCCCGGCTTTTTTATTGCCTGGAGATAGGGACGTAAAAAAACAACCCGGTCTGTAGCCAGTCAAAGCACAAACAGATAAAAAAAACCCGCCGAAGCGGGATTTTTTAAGCAATTCAGGATTACTCCTGGATCAGGAAATCATCCAGAGATTTACCTTGCTCATCCATTGCTTTTTTGATTACTGCCGGTGTACGACCCTGGCCAGTCCAGGTTTTAGTTTCACCGTTTTCATCAACGTAGCTGTATTTAGCAGGACGTGCAGCGCGTTTTGCTTTGGTGCCGGATTTAGCGGCAGCCATGCTGTTCAGCAATTCATTAGGGTCAATGCCATCAGCAATCAGCATTTCACGATATTGCTGCAGTTTACGAGTACGCTCTTCGATTTCAGCGGCTGCCGCGTTTTCTTCTTCGCGACGCTCGTTAACAACAACTTCTAATTTTTCCAGCATTTCTTCAAGCGTTTCAAGGGTGCATTCTCTTGCCTGCGCACGAAGAGTACGGATGTTGTTCAAAATTTTAAGTGCTTCGCTCATTGTAGTAATCTCAAACTTATATTGGGGGTGGTTTGTTGAAGTAATAATAGAGCGATAAATTCAGATGTGCAATAGGCAGCAATGTAAGGAATTCAAAATAACGTGTTATTTGGTGCTTTTATTAATATCTAAAAGTTAAATTCTTAGTGTTGCCTCACAACTTTGCCCTGCCTATTGTCTGGGATAACTGAACTATAAGGCGCAGGAATGCTGAGCTATAGGGGAGGAGATAAGGGAGAGAATACTCCGTATGGATAAATATCAACCTTATGTATTAGTCACCTCGTATCAATTTTGTTCGCTTCTTTATAGGTTATGAATGGTTACTATCCTAAATCATATGCCTGATACGTTGTCGAAGCCGCTACCTTACAGTGATAGTAACATTGCGGGTCAGGGGTCGAGCAACATAATAACAGTGTGATACGCCGCATACTGACAATAGCTTCATACAGAAGAAACGTAGCGATTATTCCCTGTGATTTTCCTATTAAATCCATAGTTATGACGATGTTATTATACTGCTATTGACATTTTAATCCTCTGGCGCGGCGGGGTTCACATCACATCGGTATCCGTTCTTGCGTTAAACGATATTTCCTATTTATTGAAGGAACTATTATTTTTGATGTTGGTCGGTGTCGTTGTCGCTCAGGATGAGATTTTTTGGGTAAAGCCACAACTGCCGTGCCCTGGCTGCAAATTATCGTTTTAGGTTGGCTCAACTGGCAGCAGCGCGGAATGATTCATCTTCATTAATGTTTAAACACATCTGCTCAAATACGTTAACCACAAGTTTTGTATGTCCAGAGTCTGGTCAGGATAAAATATGGTACACTGCCGACGTCTGAAAACGTATTGATTAGGGTTTCCCGGCCAATGGCACAACTTTATTTCTACTACTCTGCAATGAATGCAGGTAAGTCTACGGCGCTTCTGCAGTCATCCTACAACTACCAGGAACGTGGGATGCGCACCATGGTTTATACCGCCGAAATTGATGACCGTTTCGGCGCGGGTAAGGTGAGCTCGCGTATCGGCCTCTCATCGCCGGCAAAGCTGTTTAACCAGAATAGCCAGCTATTCGATGAAATACTCGCTGAGAACGCCCGTGAGGCCATCAACTGCGTTTTGGTGGACGAATGCCAGTTCCTGACGCGACAGCAGGTCTACGCGCTCTCTGACGTTGTTGACCAACTGGATATCCCTGTTCTGTGTTATGGGCTGAGGACAGACTTCCGGGGTGAGTTGTTTAGTGGCAGCCAATATTTACTGGCGCTGTCAGACAAACTGGTAGAATTAAAAACAATTTGCTTCTGTGGTCGCAAGGCCAGCATGGTATTACGCCTGGATCAGGAAGGTCGCCCCTATAACGAAGGTGAGCAGGTGGTTATCGGCGGCAACGAACGCTACGTTTCCGTTTGTCGTAAACATTATAAAGAAGCACTGGAAGAGGGCTCTCTGGCTGTCATCCAGGATAAACATCGTCGCAGTCGTTAAACCTCCTGACAACGTCACGATACGCTCCGTTTACGCTGTGCGCTAATCTGGCGTGAGCGGAGAACTCTTCTTTTTTATTCATGCTGTTTATTTGAAATGACGATGTAAAAAAAAGCCCCATCCTGAGATGGGGCTTCGTTTAATGCGCTAGCTTAGCGGGGAATTAAGCGGATTTCTTCGCTTTCTTCTCAGCCTTAACCGGTGCTGCAGTTTCTTTCTTCGCGACGATATCACTTTCTGTAAATTCACGTCCGTAGAAGGTATCCAGCAGAATCTGTTTCAGCTCGGCGATCAGCGGGTAGCGCGGGTTAGCGCCGGTACACTGGTCATCGAAGGCATCTTCAGACAGCTTGTCTACGTGAGCCAGGAAGTCTGCTTCCTGAACGCCTGCTTCGCGGATAGATTTAGGAATACCCAGCTCAGCCTTAACGCTTTCCAGCCATGCCAGCAGTTTTTCGATTTTCGCTGCGGTACGGTCGCCCGGAGCGCTCAGGCCCAGGTGGTCAGCAATTTCAGCGTAACGACGACGTGCCTGCGGACGGTCATACTGGCTGAATGCAGTCTGTTTAGTCGGGTTATCGTTCGCGTTGTAGCGAATGACGTTACAGATCAACAGGGCGTTCGCCAGACCGTGAGGAATGTGGAACTGAGAACCCAGTTTGTGCGCCATGGAGTGACATACACCCAGGAAGGCGTTAGCAAACGCGATACCTGCGATGGTTGCGGCACTGTGAACGCGTTCACGAGCAACCGGGTTTTTAGACCCTTCGTGGTAAGACGCCGGCAGGTTTTCTTTCAGCAGTTTCAGAGCCTGCAGAGCCTGACCATCGGAGAACTCAGATGCCAGTACGGAAACGTAAGCTTCCAGGGCGTGAGTGACCGCATCGAGACCACCGAAAGCACACAGGGATTTCGGCATGTCCATAACCAGGTTGGCATCGACAATCGCCATATCCGGAGTCAGCGCGTAGTCTGCCAGTGGATATTTCTGACCAGTTGCATCATCGGTTACAACAGCGAACGGCGTCACTTCAGAACCCGTACCAGAAGTGGTAGTGACCGCGATCATTTTCGCTTTCACGCCCATTTTCGGGAATTTATAGATACGCTTACGGATATCCATAAAGCGCAGCGCCAGTTCTTCGAAGTGGGTTTCCGGATGTTCGTACATTACCCACATGATTTTCGCAGCATCCATCGGGGAACCGCCGCCCAGCGCGATAATCACATCTGGTTTGAAGGAGTTAGCCAGTTCTGCACCTTTACGAACAACGGTCAGCGTCGGGTCTGCTTCAACTTCAAAGAATACTTCAGTTTCAACGCCAGCCGCTTTCAGCACAGAAGTGATCTGGTCAGCGTAGCCGTTGTTGAACAGGAAGCGGTCAGTCACGATGAGCGCACGTTTGTGGCCATCAGTAATCACTTCATCCAGCGCGATTGGCAGAGAGCCACGGCGGAAGTAGATAGATTTCGGAAGTTTGTGCCACAACATGTTTTCAGCTCGCTTAGCAACGGTTTTCTTGTTGATCAGGTGTTTCGGACCAACGTTTTCAGAGATGGAGTTACCACCCCAGGAACCACAACCCAGAGTCAGGGAAGGTGCGAGTTTGAAGTTATACAGGTCACCGATACCACCCTGAGACGCCGGGGTGTTGATCAGAATACGTGCGGTTTTCATCATCTGACCGAAGTAAGCGACGCGTTCCGGCTGGTTATCCTGGTCGGTGTACAGGCAAGAGGTGTGGCCGATACCGCCCATTGCAACCAGTTTTTCCGCTTTCAGCACTGCATCTTCGAAATCTTTGGCGCGATACATTGCCAGAGTCGGAGAGAGTTTTTCGTGTGCAAACGGTTCGCTTTCATCGACAACTTTTACTTCGCCGATCAGAATTTTGGTGGTCGCCGGGACGGTGAAACCAGCCAGTTCAGCGATTTTAACCGCAGGCTGACCTACGATTGCCGCATTCAGCGCGCCATTTTTCAGAATGATGTCCTGAACGGCTTTCAGCTCTTTGCCCTGCAGCATGTAACCGCCATGGCTTGCAAAACGTTCACGAACAGCGTCATAGACGGAATCAACCACAACAACGGACTGCTCAGATGCACAGATTACGCCGTTATCGAAGGTTTTAGACATCAGAACAGATGCAACGGCACGTTTGATATCAGCAGTTTCATCGATAACAACCGGGGTGTTACCTGCGCCAACGCCGATTGCTGGTTTACCGGAGCTGTATGCTGCTTTAACCATACCAGGACCACCGGTCGCGAGGATCAGGTTGATGTCCGGGTGGTGCATCAGTGCGTTAGAAAGTTCAACAGACGGTTGGTCAATCCAGCCGATCAGATCTTTCGGTGCGCCAGCAGCGATAGCTGCCTGCAGGACGATGTCTGCTGCTTTGTTCGTTGCATCTTTAGCACGCGGATGCGGGGAGAAGATGATGGCATTACGGGTCTTCAGGCTGATCAGTGATTTAAAGATAGCGGTAGAAGTCGGGTTGGTAGTCGGGACGATACCACAGATAATGCCGATAGGTTCAGCGATGGTGATGGTACCGAAAGTGTCGTCTTCAGAGAGGACGCCACAGGTTTTTTCATCTTTATAGGCGTTATAGATGTATTCGGAAGCAAAGTGGTTTTTGATGACTTTATCTTCAATAATACCCATGCCGGATTCGGCAACAGCCATTTTTGCGAGAGGGATTCGAGCATCTGCGGCAGCCAGAGCGGCAGCGCGGAAGATTTTGTCGACTTGTTCTTGAGTGAAACTGGCATATTCACGCTGGGCTTTTTTTACGCGCTCGACGAGTGCGTTAAGTTCAGCGACATTAGTAACAGCCATAAATGCTCTCCTGATAATGTTAAACTTTTTTAGTAAATCATTTGCTCGACAAGTCAGTATAGACAGTGCACTACCAGCTTGCTTAGACCTTAAAGGAACAATTCACAACCCGTTCCCGATTCACTGATTTACTAAAAGAGCTTCGTACTCAAAGAGCCTGAGACATCCGTTTTCAGGTAACCCCTGGGGGCTATCGGCGTAATCAAGATTACTCACTTCTGAGTATGAAATATGTGATCGGCGTCAAGATTATGCCAAGCTGACACCTTTCAGCAGCCCCATTTTAGTAAAGATTGTAAATTGTTAACATATGGTTGTAATGATTAAACGCAGATTAGCATAATTTAAATCAATATATAACATTCTGTATTTTCCGGCTTTTTGTAGAATTTTGATGAAGAATCCTGATAAACAGCGTATCTTCAGCGGAGTTTTTGCATTCATTTTTCGTCAACTACCACTTTTAGTCATGTTTCGGAGTTCGCTGTGACTCAGGTTTTGTTCGATTTTCCGATTTTTGTGAAATTTTTCATTGGCTTATTCGCGTTGGTCAACCCTGTCGGGATCATTCCTGTCTTTATCAGCATGACGAGCTACCAGACGGCGGCGGCGCGCAACAAGACCAATATGACGGCGAACCTCTCGGTTGCCATTATCCTCTGGACATCGCTGTTTCTGGGGGATGGCATCCTGCAACTTTTCGGGATTTCCATTGACTCTTTTCGAATTGCAGGCGGCATCCTGGTGGTGACTATCGCGATGTCAATGATCAGCGGTAAGTTGGGGGAAGATAAGCAGAACAAGCAGGAGAAATCAGAAACGGCAATTCGTGAAAGCGTGGGGGTTGTGCCGTTGGCGTTGCCGCTGATGGCGGGGCCGGGGGCGATCAGTTCCACTATTGTATGGGGCACTCGCTTTCATACGCTGCCTTATCTTGCTGGTTTTACGTTGGCGATTGCGTTGTTTGCCTTCTGTTGCTGGGGGCTGTTCAGAATTGCGCCCTGGCTGGTTCGCTTGTTGGGGCAAACGGGGATCAACGTGATTACCCGTATCATGGGGCTGTTGCTGATGGCGCTGGGGATTGAATTTATTGTCACCGGAATAAAAGCAATTTTCCCCGGGCTCGTTGGTTAACCTCTTTTTATTGACCGGCAGAGACAATCTGCTTTGCCGGTTGCTTAATTATTCGCAAAACATATCGAAAATAGTGCTAAGTCGTTTAATGATAAGTGTTAGTGATAGTTTGAAAAATATTTTAATATCATCAGGTTAACACTGCCCATCTCACCTCGTCCTCCTCTCTTTCATGTTATTTCCCTCACACTATACTGTTACGCTTGCTGTTAGATAATTGAAATGATATTAGTAATTTTGCCAGTCAGGCAGATTAATGTACTAAATAACGAACAAATGTTAATTTTTTGTACATAAAGTGAGCGGTGGCATCCTCACGGAGTTTGTTGTCGGGAAGGGTATTTGTTTGTTATTGAAATATAAGGAAATACCTCTCTTTTATAGGCGCGGACGCTGGCTTGTTATTGAGCGAGATGCCGATGAAAAGAGAATTGCTTAACAAATTTGCAAATTATATTGGCGGCAAAGAAAGCCATTTGGTACTTTCCGGCCTTATACCTTCGCGGTAATAGAAATATAAAGGGTGGCTCGACAGGGGAGACGCCTTGAATGAATCGACGTCAGGTTGCCAAAGAGCGGCCGTAATAAAAAAGTCGGTGATAGCAAGCAGTACAAAAAACTGGCAGACGCAAAAGCTCCTGCGCTGTACAGAGACCCCAAAGGGGATAACAGGCTGGCCTTAGCCAGTAATTATAATGAGCGGAGTATCAACACAATGTCCATCATCACGAAGAAAAGCGTAATCGCTGCGGGAATTTTAACGGCGCTATTGGCAGGGAATGCAGCAATGGCTGCTGATGTGCCCGCAGGCGTACAGTTGGCAGAAAAACAGACGCTGGTGCGTAATAACGGCTCTGAAGTACAGTCTCTCGACCCGCACAAAATTGAAGGCGTTCCGGAATCCAACATTAGCCGTGACCTGTTTGAAGGCCTGCTGGTCAGCGACCTTGAAGGTCATCCGGTAGCTGGCGTAGCGGAGTCCTGGGATAATAAAGATTTTAAAGTCTGGACGTTCCATCTGCGCAAAGACGCGAAGTGGTCTGATGGTTCTCCGGTTACAGCGCAGGATTTCGTGTATAGCTGGCAGCGCTCGGTTGATCCCAATACCGCCTCACCGTATGCAAGTTACTTGCAGTACGGCCATATCGCCAATATTGATGGCATCCTTGAAGGGAAAAAACCGATTACCGATCTTGGCGTAAAAGCCATTGACGATCACACGTTAGAAGTCACGTTGAGTGAGCCTGTTCCCTATTTCTATAAACTGCTGGTTCACCCGTCAACCTCCCCGGTTCCAAAAGCCGCCATTGAGAAATTTGGCGAAAAATGGACGCAGCCTGCCAATATTGTCACCAACGGCGCATATAAATTAAAAGACTGGGTCGTCAATGAGCGTATCGTTCTTGAGCGTAGCCCGACATACTGGGATAACGCTAAAACCGTGGTGAATCAGGTAACGTACCTGCCAATCTCTTCCGAAGTGACGGACGTTAACCGCTATCGCAGCGGTGAAATCGACATGACCTATAACAATATGCCGATTGAGCTGTTCCAGAAACTGAAAAAAGAGATCCCTGACGAAGTTCATGTCGACCCATATCTCTGCACCTATTATTACGAAATTAATAACCAGAAAGCGCCATTCACCGATGTGCGCGTGCGCACCGCGCTGAAACTGGGTATGGATCGCGATATTATCGTTAATAAGGTTAAAGCCCAGGGCGATAAACCTGCGTTCGGTTATACACCGCCGTATACCGATGGCGCAAAATTGACCCAGCCAGAATGGTTTAGCTGGAGCCAGGAAAAACGTAATGAAGAAGCGAAAAAACTGCTGGCTGAAGCGGGTTATACCGCAGATAAACCATTAACGATCAATCTGCTGTACAACACATCTGATCTCCACAAAAAGCTGGCCATCGCGGCCTCTTCTCTGTGGAAGAAAAACATTGGCGTCAATGTTAAACTGGTCAACCAGGAGTGGAAAACCTTCCTCGATACACGTCATCAGGGGACATTCGATGTCGCGCGCGCTGGCTGGTGTGCCGACTATAACGAGCCGACATCCTTCCTGAATACCATGTTGTCAAACAGCTCAATGAATACCGCGCACTATAAGAGCCCGGCGTTCGATAGCATTATGGCGGAAACGCTGAAAGCAACGGACGAGGCGCAGCGTGCTGCGTTGTACGATAAAGCAGAGCAGCAACTGGATAAAGACAGCGCAATTGTTCCGGTTTATTACTACGTGAACGCGCGTCTGGTGAAACCGTGGGTCGGCGGTTATACCGGTAAAGACCCATTGGATAATACGTATACTAAAAATATGTACATTGTGAAGCACTAATGGCAGTACGTGAGGCAGGCATTGCCTGTCTCACTGTGTCTCGCTTATCGCATTATTGAAGGCACTGGCCAAAAGGTACGGGCAATGTTGAAATTTATACTTCGTCGCTGTCTGGAAGCGATTCCGACGCTATTTATTCTTATTACCATTTCATTCTTTATGATGCGTCTTGCGCCGGGAAGCCCTTTCACCGGTGAGCGCACCTTACCGCCAGAAGTTATGGCGAACATTGAAGCGAAATACCATCTGAACGACCCCATCACCACGCAATACTTCAGCTATCTGAAGCAACTGGCGCATGGCGATTTCGGGCCTTCTTTTAAATATAAAGATTATTCGGTTAACGATCTGGTGGCGAGCAGCTTCCCGGTATCGGCAAAATTAGGCGCAGCGGCTTTTATTCTCGCGGTGGTGTTAGGTGTTAGTGCGGGAGTGATTGCCGCGTTGAAGCAAAACACCAAATGGGATTACTCAGTGATGGGGATTGCCATGACCGGGGTGGTCATACCCAGTTTTGTGGTCGCTCCGCTGCTGGTGATGATCTTCGCGATTACGCTGAAATGGCTTCCCGGCGGAGGCTGGAACGGCGGGGCGCTTAAATTCATGATCCTGCCGATGGTGGCGCTGTCGTTGGCTTATATCGCCAGTATCGCGCGTATTACCCGCGGCTCGATGATTGAAGTGCTGCACTCCAACTTTATCCGCACCGCGCGCGCCAAAGGCCTGCCGATGCGGCGGATTATATTCCGTCACGCCTTAAAGCCAGCGTTGCTGCCGGTGCTCTCTTATATGGGGCCCGCGTTTGTCGGCATCATTACCGGTTCGATGGTTATCGAAACCATTTATGGCCTGCCGGGGATTGGGCAACTGTTCGTCAACGGCGCCCTGAACCGCGATTACTCGCTGGTGCTGAGTCTGACCATTCTGGTGGGGGCACTGACTATCCTGTTTAACGCGGTAGTTGATGTCCTCTACGCCGTGATTGACCCCAAAATCCGCTACTGAATCTGGAGTTCGCCATGATATTGAGTAAGAAAAATAGCGAGGCGCTGGAGAACTTCAGTGAGCAACTGGAGGTTGAAGGCCGCAGCCTGTGGCAGGATGCGCGTCGCCGTTTTATGCATAACCGGGCTGCGGTCGCAAGCCTGATGGTTCTCGTTCTGATAGCTCTTTTCGTCACCCTGGCACCGATGTTGTCGCCGTTTTCCTATTTCGATACGGACTGGGGAATGATGTCGAGTGCGCCTGAAATGGAATCCGGGCACTATTTCGGTACTGACTCTTCCGGGCGCGATTTGCTGGTACGCGTGGCTATTGGCGGGCGTATTTCCCTGATGGTGGGGATTGCAGCAGCGCTGGTGGCGGTCATTGTTGGCACATTATACGGCTCGCTTTCCGGTTATCTCGGCGGCAAGGTGGATTCCGTCATGATGCGTCTGCTGGAAATCCTTAACTCCTTCCCGTTCATGTTTTTCGTCATTCTGCTGGTCACCTTTTTTGGTCAGAACATCCTGCTGATTTTCGTGGCCATTGGGATGGTCTCCTGGCTGGATATGGCGCGTATTGTGCGTGGGCAAACCCTGAGTCTGAAGCGCAAAGAGTTTATTGAGGCGGCGCAGGTTGGGGGTGTTTCCACCGCAAGTATTGTCGTGCGCCATATCGTACCGAACGTGCTGGGCGTGGTGGTGGTTTATGCCTCCCTGCTGGTACCGAGTATGATCCTCTTTGAATCATTCCTGAGCTTCCTCGGCCTGGGTACCCAGGAGCCGCTGAGTAGTTGGGGCGCGTTGCTTAGCGATGGGGCCAACTCAATGGAAGTTTCGCCATGGCTGCTGCTGTTCCCGGCAGGGTTCCTTGTCGTGACGCTATTCTGTTTCAACTTTATTGGCGATGGCCTGCGTGATGCCCTCGACCCGAAAGATCGTTAAGGAGAGCCGTGATGAGCGTAATAGATACGGCTAAAGCGCCGCAGACGCAGGCACAAACGGGCCTGTTGCTGGATGTAAAAGATCTGCGCGTCACTTTTAAAACGCCCGATGGCGATGTGACGGCGGTCAACGACCTTAACTTTAACCTGCGAGCGGGTGAAACGTTGGGTATCGTCGGTGAGTCTGGTTCAGGTAAGTCACAAACCGCCTTTGCCCTGATGGGGCTGCTGGCCGGTAATGGGCGAATTGGCGGTTCGGCGACATTCAACGGCAAAGAGATCCTTAATCTGCCCGAGCATGCGCTAAATAAGCTTCGCGCCGAACAAATTTCGATGATCTTCCAGGACCCAATGACCTCGTTGAATCCCTATATGCGGGTGGGTGAGCAGTTGATGGAAGTGCTGATGCTGCATAAGGGCATGCGCAAGGCGGAAGCATTCGAAGAATCGGTAAAAATGCTGGATGCGGTAAAAATGCCGGAAGCGCGTAAGCGCATGAAAATGTACCCCCATGAGTTTTCAGGCGGTATGCGTCAGCGTGTGATGATTGCCATGGCGTTACTGTGTCGGCCAAAACTGCTGATTGCCGATGAACCAACAACGGCGCTTGACGTGACGGTACAGGCGCAAATTATGACTCTGCTTAATGAGCTTAAGCGTGAGTTTAATACCGCGATTATCATGATCACCCACGATCTGGGCGTGGTCGCAGGTATTTGCGATAAAGTGCTGGTGATGTATGCCGGGCGAACCATGGAATATGGCAATGCGCGTGATGTTTTCTATCATCCGGCCCATCCGTACTCTATTGGCCTGCTCAATGCGGTTCCTCGTCTCGATGCGGAAGGTGAATCGTTGCTGACTATTCCGGGGAACCCACCGAACCTGCTTCGTCTGCCGAAGGGGTGCCCGTTCCAGCCTCGTTGCCCACACGCAATGGAAATTTGCAGCAGCGCGCCGCCGCTGGAGTCGTTTGCACCTGGCCGTTTACGCGCCTGCTATAAGCCTGTGGGGGATCTGCTATGAACGCCGTCACTGAAGAAAGAAAAATACTGCTCGAAATTGCGGACTTAAAAGTCCACTTTGATATTAAAGATGGTAAGCAGTGGTTCTGGCAACCAGCGAAAACGCTGAAAGCTGTAGATGGCGTCACCCTGCGTCTGTATGAAGGTGAAACGCTGGGCGTAGTGGGCGAATCCGGCTGTGGAAAATCCACTTTTGCGCGTGCGATTATCGGCCTGGTGAAAGCCACTGACGGACGCGTGGCCTGGCTGGGGAAAGATCTGCTCGGGATGAAGCCGGACGAGTGGCGCGACGTGCGCAGCGATATCCAGATGATTTTCCAGGATCCTCTGGCGTCACTGAATCCGCGTATGACGATTGGCGAAATTATCGCTGAACCGTTACGCACCTACTATCCGAAGATGTCGCGTCAGGAAGTTCGGGATCGCGTTAAAGCCATGATGATGAAGGTGGGGCTGCTGCCGAATCTGGTCAACCGCTATCCGCATGAGTTCTCGGGCGGGCAGTGTCAGCGTATCGGAATTGCGCGAGCGCTTATTCTGGAGCCGAAACTTATCATCTGTGATGAACCTGTTTCAGCGCTGGATGTCTCCATTCAGGCTCAGGTGGTTAACCTGCTGCAGCAGTTACAACGCGAAATGGGGCTGTCGCTGATCTTTATCGCTCACGACCTGGCGGTTGTGAAGCATATTTCTGATCGCGTGCTGGTCATGTATTTGGGCCACGCTGTGGAGCTGGGTACCTATGATGAGGTGTACCACAACCCGCTGCATCCCTATACTAAAGCGCTAATGTCAGCGGTGCCGGTTCCTGATCCGGATCTGGAAAGACAGAAAAGTATTCAGTTGCTGGAGGGTGAACTGCCTTCGCCGATTAATCCCCCGTCAGGCTGCGTCTTCCGTACCCGTTGTCCCATCGCCGGGCCTGAGTGTGCGAAAACCCGGCCAGTGCTGGAGGGAAGTTTCCGGCATGCGGTTTCCTGCCTGAAGGTTGACCCGTTATAATCGCAAGGGCTGGCAGATGTCAGCCCTTTTTCTTATGAGGTCAAACGTGTTGTCCATTCAATCTTTTCGGCGGCGGATATTCCACGCGCTGTTCGATCATCACCATCTTTCAGCCCGACGCTTCGAAGCGCTGTGCGGGGTATTTGCGTTACTCAGCGTAGTGGTGATTTTTATTGAATCAGGCGTCGGAACGACTTATCACCTGACCTATGATGAGTGGCACGTTTTTGTCTGGGTCGAAGTCTTTTTTACTCTGGTGTTTACCCTTGAATATTTGTTGCGTATTTTCAGTTGGCCGCAACCTGCACGCTACGTTTTCAGCATTTGGGGTTTTATTGACCTGGCAACGATTTTGCCGCTGTACGTTATTATGCTGTGGCCGCAAATAGGTATTGATTATCTCTTTGCCTGGCGCGCGATGCGCGTCATTCGCGTGCTGCGAATTTTGAAATTACTGCGCCTGATGCCGGCATTAAATGGCATTTGGGGGGCTATTGTTAAATCACGCCATCAGCTTATTCTGTTCTATGCTTTTATCTCAATTGTCATGGTGGTGGCTGGCGCTTTGATGTATGGCATTGAGGGGCCGGAGCATGGTTTTACGACTTTAAGCACTTCGGTATATTGGGCAATCGTCACGGTAACTACGGTGGGTTATGGGGATATTACGCCGCACACTGCGCCGGGGAGAGCCGTCGCATCGGTACTGATTTTAATTGGCTATTCGGTTATCGCCATCCCTACCGGGATTATTACCTCGCAGATGAGCAGTGAAATTGCCAAACGTCAGTTGGCCAGAATTTGCCCGGATTGCCATCAAAGTGGGCATGAGACTACGGCGAAATATTGTAAAGCCTGCGGTGGGAAATTACCGGATGTATAAAACAAGGGGTAGCGCTGGCTACCCCTTTAACCACTCTTATTCTCGCCAGAGAATATGGCAGAGTTTGTGATCTTTTTCGCGGCACAGCAGAACGCGGGCGAAGATATCGTTAATTTCGCCGCCGTCGGTATCGGCAAGACCAATGACCACTTCGGCGAAGAAGTCCGGGTTCAGATCGAAATCAACATGCTCCTGCCAGTCTTCCGCTGGGTCGAATAACTCCGCACCGCCGCGCTCTTCAAACTGCAAGTTGAACAGAATGACATCGGCTGGATCGAGATTATCAACCGCCAGTTCGAGAAAAATATCGTAAGCCTGTTCGAGTGTTTCGTCTTCGGTCAGGCGATTGTTTAAATCCATATCCATGATGATTACCTGTTTAACATCTGATGGGCACGTTTTACAGCAACGGGCTGAAGAAGTAAAACAGTCGCTCGGCGATACGATGCCAGAACGGACGTTTCATCCACAACCGGGCATCCAGCAGACGGGAGCGGGAGATATAATCATCCTGAACCGCTGCCAGATCGCCGCCAAAGCCGGCATCATCAATCACCAGCGTAATTTCGAAATTGAGCCACAGGCTGCGCATATCAAGGTTTACAGTCCCTACCAGACTTAATTCACCGTCGACCAGCACGCTCTTGGTGTGCAGCAGGCCACCTTCAAACTGGTATATCTTCACGCCGGCTGCCAGCAGTTCAGTGAAGAATGCCCGGCTGGCCCAGCCGACCAGCACCGAATCATTTTTACGCGGCAGAATAATACTGACATCCACTCCACGCTGCGCAGCAGTGCAAATCGCATGCAGCAGATCGTCGCTGGGGACGAAATAGGGGGTAGTCATAATCAGATACTCACGTGCCGCATAGGTGGCGGTAAGCAGTGCCTGATGAATCAAATCTTCCGGGAAGCCCGGGCCGGAGGCGATAGTGTGGATGGTGTGGCCGCTGGCCTCTTCAAAAGGCATGATGTTGGTATCCGGCGGCGGTGGCAGAATGCGTTTTCCGGTCTCAATTTCCCAGTCGCAGGAGTAAACGATACCCATCCCGGTGGCGACCGGGCCTTCCATTCGCGCCATCAAATCAACCCACTGGCCTACGCCGGAGTCCTGTTTAAAGAATCGAGGGTCAACCATATTCATACTGCCAGTGTAGGCAATATAGTTGTCGATCATGATCATCTTACGGTGCTGACGTAAATCCATGCGTCGCAGGAATACGCGCATCAAATTAACTTTCAACGCTTCAACCACTTCGATGCCTGCGTTACGCATCATCGCGGCCCATGGGCTACGGAAGAAGGCCACGCTACCCGCAGAGTCGAGCATCAACCGGCAATGAACGCCGCGTCGTGCCGCCGCCATCAGCGACTCCGCGACCTGATCGGCCATACCGCCGGGCTGCCAGATATAGAACACCATCTCGATATTGTGGCGCGCCAGTTGAATATCGCGGATCAGCGCCTGCATTACATCGTCGGAGCTGGTGAGTAATTGCAGCTGATTCCCCTTCATGCCAGCAATCCCCTGGCGGCGTTCACAGAGCTTAAATAAAGATGACGCCACCGGGCTGTTGTCTTCGGCGAAGATATGTTTACAGGCTTTAAGATCGTTTAGCCATTTTGCTGTTGAAGGCCACATCGCGCGTGCGCGCTCGGCCCGGCGCTTGCCGAGATGCAGTTCGCCCACGGAGAGATAGGCGATGATCCCCACCAGGGGAAGAATATAGATAACCAGCAGCCATGCCATTGCCGAGGGAACCGCGCGGCGTTTCATCAGAATACGCAAAGTTACCCCTGCAATTAACAACCAGTACCCCAGAATAGCCAGCCAACTCACGACGGTGTAAAAGGTTGTCATAGTCAGAAAGTCCTTTTGAAATCGTTTGTTATGAGTTTACGCATCAAGATTCATCTGGCAAATAAAAACGCGAGGGAAAAGCGCTGGTAAGCCGATTTGTCGGGGGTATAATGACGACTCTTCTTCGATAAGAGCGGTAGAAATGAAGCGTAGTAGACCGGAAGTGGGGCGCTGGCGTATGTTGCGTCAGGCGAGCCGCCGCAAAGCCCGTTGGCTGGAAGCTCAGTCGCGTCGTAATATGCGCATCCACTCCATCAGAAAGAGCCTGGTCGGACGGCAGCGTAACTGTTTGTTGTTCGCCATTTACGATCTCTGATGGCAAAAAGGGCACCGCTTGCGGTGCCCGATGTTTTTTCTGCGCTCAGAATACTTTTTTGTAGGGACGCACGGTAACGCGTTCATATACGCCCGCCGCAACATAGGGGTCGTCCTTTGCCCAGGACTGCGCCGCTTCCAGTGATTCAAATTCAGCAATAACCGTAGAACCGCTAAAACCAGCGGCGCCAGGTTCATTGCTATCAACGGCAGGCATTGGGCCTGCGGTCAACAGACGACCTTCATCGTGCAGCAGTTGTAAACGCGCCAGGTGAGCCGGGCGAACGGACTGACGTTTCTCGAGGGTATCGGCGTAATCTTCAGCGTAAATGACGTAAAGCACGGGCAGAACTCCTGTTTTAGTTAGCTGTAAATTACGGTAAGTGAAAGCGGCAACGACTGCAACGCAAAGTTAAGACAATGATAAAGTGGGGTGGCCGGGCGTGCTTTTTTTCAGCAAAAGCGACGGAAACTTGACGGAAGATAAGAAGGCTTATTGAATATGATTGCTATTTGCATTTAAAATCACCTACATCATTTTTCAACAGTAGCGATTATGACTTCAATGACCCTCGATTTACCTCGCCGCTTTCCGTGGCCAACATTGTTGTCCGTTGGTATTCACGGTGCCGTCGTGGCGGGCCTGCTTTACACCTCGGTACATCAGGTTATTGAACTGCCCGCGCCCGCTCAGCCGATTTCCATCACTATGGTTGCGCCTTCCGATCTCGAACCGCCGCAAGCCGTTCAGCCGCCGCAGCCCGTCGTGGAGTCGGAACCAGAGCCTGAACCTGAAGTGGTTCCGGAACCGCCAAAAGAAGCGCCGGTCGTTATTGAAAAGCCAAAACCTAAGCCAAAGCCTAAACCAAAACCGAAGCCGGTGAAAAAGGTAGAAGAGCGTAAACCGGAGGTAAAACCGGTTGAAACGCGTCCATTGTCGACAAGGACGAATGATGCGCCGCCAGCCCGTTCTGTGGCAAATAACCAGACGGGCACCAGTAAGCCGACCATCACCGCACCTACCGGGCCGAAGGCGTTAAACCGTTCGCAGCCGAGCTATCCGCAGCGTGCGCTGGCGCTGCGAATTGAAGGTAAAGTGCGCGTGAAGTTTGATGTGACGGCCGATGGCCGGGTTGAAAACGTTGAGATCCTTTCCGCACAGCCGTCGAATATGTTCGAGCGTGACGTGAAAGCCGCTATGCGTAAATGGCGTTACGAAGCCGGTAAGCCGGGCAATGGCTTAATCATGAATATTGAGTTCCGCCTCAAAGGCGTACAGATGAGCTAAACAGAAAAGCCCCCATGTTTGGGGGCTTTTGCTATCTGATTTACGCTGCCTGATTTACGCTGCCAGCACATTATCGAGCGCTTTCTGCGCAATCACCAGATGTTGCCCCCCGAACAGGATCGCCCGGTTAAACAGGGTATAGAGCTGATAGACCGACTGACGTTCCAGAAAATCTGCCGGTAACGGTGAGACAGATTGATACCCATCATAGATCTGTGGCGGCTGCTCCGGATGCAATGGCAGCATCGCCAGGTCACACTCACGGTCACCCCAATAACATGCCGGATCAAAAATATAGGGGCCGTTGGGGCCGAGCGCGCAGTTATTAGACCATAAATCGCCATGGAGCAATGCGGGTTGTGGTTGATGTGAACTCAGACGTTGCTGGACATGATCGACAATGGCGTCAATATCGCCAAATTCCATACCCTTTTCCGCCGCCAGTTCCAGTTGCCAGCCGATACGCTGCTCGGCAAAAAAGGTGGCCCAGCGTCGTTGCCAGGCATTAGGCTGTGGGGTGGTGGAGAGATCGTTGTCAAAATCGAGGCCAAACTGGGGTTGATCGCTCCACTGGTGGAGTCGGGCAAGCTGTTGCCCCAGCAGGAAAGCATTGTGCGCGTCAAGCGGGCGGGGAGGGAGATACTCCATCACCAGAAAGCTATAGTCGCGATCTGCGCCGACGGCAAAAACCTCCGGTACCGATACGGTTTTGCTGCGTGACAGCAGTTCGAGCTGGTCAGCTTCCGCGGTGAAGATAGGTAATAACTCACGTTCGTCACA
Source organism: Pseudocitrobacter cyperus (assembly GCF_039889165.1). NCBI lineage: Bacteria > Pseudomonadati > Pseudomonadota > Gammaproteobacteria > Enterobacterales > Enterobacteriaceae > Pseudocitrobacter > Pseudocitrobacter cyperus. Next base: position 248,895 of record NZ_JAYMYY010000001.1, read on the forward strand.
TTTAACAAAGAGGTCGCGCCCCGCGTAGCGAATGTGCCATGCGGCGTGGATCTCACCGCCTGGCAGTTCGTTGCGCTGCTCGATTTCCCCTTTGCCGAGTTGTTCACTTAACAGGTTACCGATCGCTTGCCACATGATGTCTCTCCCCATGTTTTCTGCCATATCATAAGGTTAGCGCACAAATGCGGTGCAAAAACTCGAACTAACGCACAACCACGACTTAAAATGCCACAACAGCATTTATTGATCTTTCAACCACTGTTCGAATGTGATGACCTCCACCTCTACCGGTTTACCGATGGCGGTGTTGGCAAGGCCGACGACCAGTTCTTTAATTTCTTCAACGGATTGCAGGGTTATTAGCCCAAAGGAGTTGGTGCCAGGCTCATGCACCTTGCCTTCATCATCGCTCAACGTTAGCGTAAATCCGGCTCGCGTCAGGTGATTATTGAGCTCATTGAGTTCGGTTAGCGTCTCTTCCTTGAATTTAATGGTCACGATATAACGGGTGACATCACCGCTCATATTTTCACCTCATTGTTAACAATGGCGTTTGTTAGCATAGTCGAAAGCCCGGATTTCGCGACCCGGGCTGGCGGTTGTTATTACTTACGGGATAAATAGTCGAAGATCTGCTGCGTATTTTCGTGTGAGCACAGGCGGGTGCCTTGGTTGATGGTGGCTGCACTCCCGGCGGCTACGCCGTAACGCACCATCTCATCGAGCCCGGCGTTTTCCGCCAGTTTCAGCACCATTGCCCCAACCATACTGTCGCCCGCGCCCACCGTGCTCTGGCTCTTAATCGGCGGAGGAACGACCTGCACGCAGCTATTTGCGTCAACGGCGAGCGCGCCCTGGGCCCCCAGTGAAACCACCACGCGCTCAGCTTTCCCACTGCGCACGATCTCTTCAGCCGCATTACGGACATCATCAGGCTGAATTAACTTGCGCTGAACGAGTGCGCTGAGCTCCTTCTGGTTGGGTTTTACCAACTCAATGTTACCGATATCCAGTGCGGTAGCCAGCGCGTCGCCGGAACTATCCACCACACAGCGCACACCTTTTTTCTGGGCCGATTTGATCAGTGCGGCAAAGCGTTCGAGACTCACGCCAGGAGGAAGGCTACCGCTGATAACCAACAGTGAACCGGCGTCAATCCGGGTCACTTTCTCTTCCAGCTTGTGGATCTCGTCTTCCTTTAGCGCTGCGCCGGGCATTACGAAGCGATACTGTTCTCCGCTGGTTTCAACGTGAACATGTAAATTCTGGCGCGTCCACTCGCTGGTTTCTACGCATTCAACGTTGACACGTTCGCCAGTCAGCAGGGTCGCGAGATGTTCTCCCGTTGCGCCGCCGACCGGAAAAATTGCTGTCGCTTCGCCGCCTAAAAATGTAATCGCGCGCGCCACGTTGATGCCGCCACCGCCGGGTTCAAATACCGGCGAACTGCAACGGAGTTTTCCTTCCGGATAAATTTGTGGTGTTTGCGTGGCGCTGTCGAGTGATGGGGCGAATGTGAGCGTATAGATTTTAACCATAACGAATACCTCCCTTTATGACCTTACGGCCAGACTTATCTCAGTCAGAATATAAGTCTGGCACCGAAAGGGGGAGAGTGAAAGTAACAACATCATAATTTTCAATAAAATGGATACTTTTACATGCCACTATCTATATGAAATAAAGCGCGTTTTGAGATCGTTCTTATTCAAAAAATGAAAGAAGAATTCATTGCTATGTTATGCGGCGCTTTTTATAATTTGTTACCTTTCTATGGACCGTCTGTCGTTGATCCTCGCGAAAGTTTCCGGGACCGTTAAGGTCTCTTTTTTTGTTGTACGGACTCTTAATAAATGAAGCTTTTGAAGACAGTACCCGCGGCTGTGATGCTGCTGGGGGGCGTGTTTGCGTCAATGTATGCAGCCGCTGATGATTCCGTTTTTACTGTCATGGATGACCCTTCCTCCGCGAAGAAGCCTTTTGAAGGCACCGTTAATGCAGGCTATCTGGCCCAATCGGGTAACACAAAAAGTTCTTCTCTGACCGCTGATTCCACCATGACCTGGTATGGTAATACGACAGCCTGGTCGTTATGGGGAAACGCCAGTAATACCTCTTCGAATGATGAGCGTTCCTCCGAAAAATATGCGGTGGGCGGGCGTAGCCGTTATAACATGACGGATATGGACTACTTATTTGGCCAGGCCAGTTGGCTGACCGACCGTTATAATGGCTACCGCGAACGTGACGTATTCACTGCCGGTTATGGTCGCCAGTTCCTCAACGGGCCGGTACATAGCTTCCGTTTTGAATTTGGCCCGGGTGTACGTTATGACAAGTACACAACCGATGAAACGAAAACACAGGCGCTGGGGTATGCTTCAGGCACCTATGCCTGGCAAATGACGGACACGGCGAAGTTTACTCAGGGCGTATCCGTCTTCGGCGCTGACGACACCACGGTCAATTCAGAAAGCGCGATGAACGTCGCCATCAATGAACATTTTGGCCTGAAAGTGGCGTATAACGTCACCTGGAACTCCGAACCTCCAGCCTCCGCACCGGAGCATACCGACCGCCGTACCACGGTTTCCCTCGGTTATAAAATGTAGTTTTAAACAGGCCGGAATTATTTCGGCCTGTTTGTCATAAATTACGCCAGAGTGTACTATTAAATTCTCAACGCCGTTTTAATTTTAATAAAAAGAAATATTCTCCATAATATCTCCATAATTGATTTTATTGATATATTTTTACTTACTTTGACACGAAAAGCTAAATAATGGGGCTGGTCAAAAGTGTGATCTGGATCTACACTATCAACAAGGGCGAAAAATGACGTCCGGATCCAAAAGTGATAATCAAACCAGAGAATAACCAATATGAAAAATATTAACATCGCAACAGCAGCAGTTGTGCTGTCTGCACTTTCATTCGGTGTATTTGCCGCTGAACCTGCAACGCCTTCTGCCAGTATTCCTGCAACCCAACACGTCGGTATTACCTCCGCACACGACGTAGAAGCGGGCTCTAACATCGCACCTGGCTCCCAGTCCACTGGCCATTCAATGGATGATGCCTTCAATGTACACACCCTGGTTGCGGGTGAGTGGTCCTGATAGTGTTACACCGTAAATAATAAGCGGTTCTTATTGTTGGGTGGTGAGAAAAAACCGGGTAGAGATGTACCGGTTTTTCTGTTTTTGCGTTTTAGCCTATTTGAAATTAATTGTCGGAATCGTCTGTGAAATAGCGAATGCATAATTTTTGCGGTTCTGGTAAGCCGATAGTCATCCTGCCTTTTTGTTTCTTTTACCCTGGTATTAAAATCATCGCGTTGCCATTACGCTATTTTTCCTCTTACTTCTTCAACAATTCGTCCCCGCCCGCATCCCACAGTACCGGGATGGAGGTAAAAGCAGCATCAGAAGCAGGGAAGGGTAATTGCGACTTTAATCACGCAACAATGATGTGTAAACTAGCTTGCGGTGTTATCAGCAGGCGGATGTAGGTGGTGTCTGTACCTCGTATCGGTGCCTCATATTTCGCAGAGTGAAGCGGGAATCAGTCCATAACTTGTTGATAAATTTCATTATATTGTTTTGTATGTGCTCTTTCGTGTGGGGCACCACTGCAAATAAGGACATAACATGCCTGTAATTACTCTTCCTGATGGCAGCCAACGCCATTACGACCACGCAGTAAGCCCAATGGATGTGGCTCTGGATATCGGTCCAGGGCTGGCTAAAGCCACTATCGCTGGCCGCGTTAATGGTGAACTGGTCGATGCGTCTGATGTGATTGAAAACGATGCGACTCTCTCTCTGATTACTGCAAAGAATGAGGAAGGGCTGGAGATCATTCGTCACTCCTGCGCGCACCTGCTCGGCCACGCTATTAAGCAACTTTGGCCGAACACCAAAATGGCTATCGGTCCGGTTATCGACAACGGTTTCTACTATGACGTTGATCTTGACCATACCCTGACCCAGGAAGACATCGATGCGCTCGAAAAACGTATGCACGAGCTCGCCGAGAAAAATTATGATGTCATCAAGAAGAAAGTGAGCTGGCATGAAGCCCGCGAGACTTTTGTGAAGCGTGGTGAAACCTATAAAGTCACCATCCTTGATGAAAACATCGCTCATGATGATAAGCCTGGCTTGTATCATCACGAAGAATACGTCGACATGTGCCGTGGCCCGCACGTGCCGAATATGCGTTTCTGCCATAACTTCAAACTGATGAAAACAGCAGGCGCGTACTGGCGTGGTGACAGCGACAATAAAATGTTGCAGCGTATCTACGGTACCGCGTGGGCAGATAAAAAGGCGCTGAATGCCTATCTGCAACGTCTGGAAGAAGCAGCGAAACGCGATCACCGTAAAATCGGTAAGCAGCTTGACCTGTACCACATGCAGGAAGAAGCGCCGGGTATGGTCTTCTGGCACAACGACGGCTGGACTATCTTCCGTGAACTGGAAGTGTTCGTGCGTTCGAAACTGAAAGAGTACCAGTACCAGGAAGTGAAAGGCCCATTCATGATGGACCGCGTGCTGTGGGAAAAAACCGGCCACTGGGATAACTACAAAGATGCGATGTTCACCACCTCTTCTGAGAACCGTGAATATTGCATCAAACCGATGAACTGCCCAGGCCACGTTCAGATCTTCAACCAGGGTCTGAAATCCTACCGCGACCTGCCGCTGCGTATGGCGGAATTTGGTAGCTGCCATCGTAACGAGCCGTCAGGCGCGCTGCATGGCCTGATGCGTGTACGTGGCTTCACTCAGGATGATGCGCATATCTTCTGTACAGAAGAGCAAATCCGCGATGAAGTGAACGCCTGTATTCGTATGGTCTACGATATGTACAGCACTTTTGGCTTCGAGAAGATCGTCGTCAAGCTCTCCACTCGCCCGGAAAAACGTATCGGTAGCGACGAGATGTGGGATCGTGCTGAGGCGGACTTAGCGGTTGCGCTGGAAGAGAACAACATCCCGTTTGAGTATCAACTGGGTGAAGGCGCATTCTACGGTCCGAAAATTGAATTTACCCTGTATGACTGCCTCGATCGTGCATGGCAGTGCGGTACTGTACAGCTAGACTTCTCCTTGCCGTCTCGTTTGAGCGCCTCTTATGTGGGCGAAGACAACGAACGCAAGGTACCGGTAATGATTCACCGCGCGATTCTCGGTTCTATGGAGCGCTTTATCGGCATCCTGACCGAAGAGTTTGCAGGCTTCTTCCCAACCTGGCTTGCGCCAGTGCAGGTAGTGGTCATGAATATTACTGATTCTCAGTCTGAATATGTTAACGAATTGACCCGTAAACTACAAAATGCAGGCATTCGTGTAAAAGCGGACTTGAGAAATGAGAAGATTGGCTTTAAAATCCGCGAGCACACTTTACGTCGTGTCCCTTATATGTTGGTCTGTGGTGATAAAGAGGTGGAAGCAGGCAAAGTGGCCGTTCGCACCCGCCGCGGTAAAGACTTGGGCAGCCTGGACGTAAATGAAGTGATCGAAAAGCTGCAACAAGAGATTCGCAGCCGCAGTCTTCAACAACTGGAGGAATAAGGTATTAAAGGCGGAAAACGAGTTCAAACGGCACGTCCGAATCGTATCAATGGCGAGATTCGCGCCCAGGAAGTTCGCTTAACTGGTCTGGAAGGTGAGCAACTGGGGATTGTGAGTCTGAGAGAAGCAATCGAAAAGGCTGAAGAAGCTGGAGTAGATTTAGTTGAAATCAGCCCTAACGCCGAACCGCCAGTTTGTCGTATCATGGACTACGGCAAGTTCCTTTATGAAAAAAGTAAGTCTTCTAAGGAACAGAAGAAAAAGCAAAAAGTTATCCAGGTTAAGGAAATTAAATTCCGTCCTGGTACCGACGATGGCGATTATCAGGTAAAACTCCGCAGCCTGATTCGCTTTCTGGAAGATGGCGATAAGGCCAAGATCACACTGCGTTTCCGCGGTCGTGAGATGGCCCACCAACAGATTGGTATGGAAGTGCTGACGCGCGTCCGTGACGATCTGAGTGAACTGGCAGTAGTCGAATCCTTCCCTACGAAGATCGAAGGCCGCCAGATGATCATGGTGCTCGCTCCTAAGAAGAAACAGTAAGGCCATCAAGTAATCATTCCTGTGGGCCTCGGCTCACAGGGTGATTCGCCTTTGTTTCTGTTTATTAACAATGCGAAGTGGAAGTTATTAAAATGCCAAAAATTAAGACCGTACGCGGTGCTGCTAAGCGCTTCAAAAAAACCGGTAAAGGTGGTTTTAAGCACAAGCACGCTAACCTGCGTCACATTCTGACCAAAAAAGCTACCAAGCGTAAACGTCACCTGCGTCCGAAAGCCATGGTTTCCAAAGGCGATCTGGGCCTGGTTATCGCGTGCCTGCCGTACGCATAAGCCGTTAACGTTTTTTTAACTTTTTAATTAGAATAGATACAGGAGAGCACATATGGCTCGCGTAAAACGTGGTGTAATTGCACGTGCACGTCACAAGAAAATTTTGAAACAAGCTAAAGGCTACTACGGTGCGCGTTCTCGCGTTTACCGCGTTGCCTTCCAGGCTGTTATCAAAGCAGGTCAGTACGCTTACCGTGACCGTCGTCAACGTAAGCGTCAGTTCCGTCAACTGTGGATTGCACGTATCAACGCTGCAGCACGTCAGAACGGTATTTCTTACAGCAAATTCATCAACGGCCTGAAAAAAGCCTCTGTTGAAATCGACCGTAAGATCCTGGCTGATATCGCAGTATTCGACAAAGTAGCGTTCACCGCTCTGGTCGAAAAAGCGAAAGCAGCTCTGGCATAAGCCAGTTGAAGAGGGAGCTTGTCTCCCTCTTTTCGTTTCAACACTATCAAAACATTGACTTTTATTGTGGTAAGTCTTTCAATAAACGTCTTACAGTTTTTACCATTAAGGTAACGCAAGCATGAATGCTGCTATTTTCCGCTTCTTTTTTTACTTTAGCACCTGAAACCAGGAGGCTAGCGCGTGAAAGAAGAAACGAAAAACAGCGCCTGAAAGCCTCCCCAGTGGAGGCTTTTTTCGTATGTGCAGCACACAAAAGTTAAGTCCAACGAACCAGTGTCTTCACCGACACAATGAGGAAAACCATGTCACATCTCGCAGAGCTGGTTGCCAGTGCGAAGGCAGCCATTAACCAGGCCTCGGATGTCGCCACGTTAGATAACGTTCGCGTCGAGTACCTTGGCAAAAAAGGGCATCTGACCCTTCAGATGACAACACTGCGTGATCTGCCGCCAGAAGAGCGCCCGGCAGCAGGTGCGGTCATTAACGAAGCAAAAGAGCAGGTTCAGCAGGCGATGAACGCCCGTAAAGCTGAACTGGAAAGTGCGGTACTGAATGCGCGTCTGGCAGCCGAAACCATCGACATCTCTCTGCCTGGGCGTCGTATCGAGAACGGCGGCCTGCACCCGGTGACTCGCACTATCGATCGTATTGAAAGTTTCTTCGGTGAGCTCGGCTTTACCGTGGCGACCGGCCCGGAAATCGAAGATGATTACCACAACTTCGATGCGCTGAATATTCCAGGACATCACCCGGCGCGCGCTGACCACGACACTTTCTGGTTTGACGCTACCCGTCTGCTGCGTACCCAGACCTCCGGCGTACAGATCCGCACCATGAAAGATCAGGAACCGCCTATCCGTATTATCGCGCCGGGCCGCGTTTATCGTAATGACTACGACCAAACGCATACCCCGATGTTCCATCAGATGGAAGGCCTGATTGTTGACAAAAACATCAGCTTCACCAATCTGAAAGGCACGCTGCATGACTTCCTGCGCAACTTCTTTGAAGAAGATCTGCAGATTCGTTTCCGTCCGTCCTACTTCCCGTTCACCGAACCGTCCGCAGAAGTTGATGTAATGGGTAAAAACGGCAAGTGGCTGGAAGTGCTGGGCTGCGGCATGGTGCACCCGAACGTGCTGCGCAATGTCGGCATTGACCCGGAAGTTTACTCTGGTTTCGCCTTTGGTATGGGTATGGAGCGTCTGACCATGCTGCGATATGGCGTGACGGATTTACGTGCATTCTTCGAAAACGATCTGCGTTTCCTCAAACAGTTTAAATAAGGGCAGGGCAAAACAATGAAATTCAGTGAACTGTGGTTACGCGAATGGGTTAACCCGGCCATCGATAGCGAAGCGCTGTCCGGTCAAATCACTATGGCAGGCCTGGAAGTTGACGGTGTTGAGCCGGTAGCGGGCACCTTCAACGGTGTGGTTGTGGGCGAAGTGGTTGAGTGCGGTCAGCACCCGAACGCCGACAAACTGCGCGTAACAAAAGTGAATGTGGGCGGCGAACGCCTGCTTGATATCGTCTGCGGCGCGCCAAACTGCCGTCAGGGTCTGCGTGTGGCTGTTGCTACCATCGGCGCGGTACTGCCGGGCGATTTCAAAATTAAAGCCGCCAAACTGCGCGGTGAGCCGTCCGAAGGGATGCTGTGCTCATTCTCCGAGCTGGGTATCTCCGATGACCATAGCGGTATTATCGAACTGCCGGCAGATGCGCCGATCGGCACCGATATCCGCGAATACCTGAAACTTGATGACAACACTATCGAAATTAGCGTGACGCCGAACCGCGCCGACTGCCTCGGTATCATCGGTGTGGCCCGCGATGTGGCCGTACTGAACAAGTTGCCGCTGGTTGAGCCGGAAATCGTGCCGGTTGCCGCGACCATCAACGACACTCTGCCCATTACCGTCGAAGCCGCCGACGCCTGCCCGCGCTATCTGGGTCGCGTAGTGAAAGGCATCAACGTCAAAGCGCCGACGCCGCTGTGGATGAAAGAAAAACTGCGTCGTTGCGGTATTCGTTCTATCGATGCAGTGGTTGACGTCACCAACTATGTGCTGCTTGAACTGGGCCAGCCGATGCATGCGTTCGATAAAGATCGTATCGAAGGCGGTATCGTGGTGCGCATGGCGAAAGAGGGCGAAACGCTGGTTCTGCTCGACGGTAGCGAAGCCAAACTGAACGCCGACACGCTGGTCATTGCCGACCATAACAAAGCGCTGGCAATGGGCGGCATCTTTGGTGGTGAACACTCTGGCGTGAACGGCGAAACGCAAAACGTCCTGCTGGAGTGTGCATTCTTCAGCCCGCTCTCTATCACTGGCCGCGCGCGTCGTCATGGCCTGCACACGGATGCCTCTCACCGCTATGAGCGTGGTGTCGACCCGGCGCTGCAGTACAAAGCCCTCGAACGTGCCACCCGTCTGCTGATCGATATCTGCGGCGGCGAAGCGGGCCCGGTTATCGATGTCAGCAACGAATCCACGCTGCCGAAACGTGCGACCATCACCCTGCGTCGCAGCAAACTGGATCGCCTGATTGGCCATCATATTGCCGATGACGTGGTGACGGATATTCTCCAGCGTCTGGGCTGTGAAGTGACCGTTGGTAACGACCAGTGGCAGGCCGTTGCGCCGAGCTGGCGTTTCGACATTTCAATCGAAGAAGATCTGGTAGAAGAAGTTGCGCGTCTGTTTGGCTATGACAATATCCCGAACGAGCCTGTGCAGGCTGGTCTGGTTATGGGTAGCCATAAAGAAGCCAATCTGTCGCTCAAACGCGTGAAAACCATGCTGAATGACAAAGGCTACCAGGAAGTGATCACCTATAGCTTCGTTGACCCGAAAATTCAGCAACTCATTCATCCTGGTGAAGAAGCGCTGATCCTGCCGAACCCAATATCCAGTGACATGTCTGCGATGCGTCTTTCTCTGTGGAGCGGTCTGCTGGCAACGGTAGTGTATAACCAGAACCGCCAGCAGAGCCGTGTGCGTATCTTCGAAACCGGTCTGCGCTTTGTGCCTGATACCCAGGCACCGCTGGGTATTCGTCAGGACACGATGCTGGGCGGCGTGATTTGCGGTAACCGCTATGAAGAGCACTGGAACCTGGCAAAAGAGACCGTTGATTTCTATGATTTAAAAGGCGATCTCGAAGCTGTTCTCGATTTGACCGGTAAACTGTCTGATATTCAGTTTAAAGCTGAAGCCAATCCGGCACTGCATCCGGGCCAATCCGCGGCGATTTATCTGAAAGGTGAACGCATTGGTTTCATTGGGGTTGTTCACCCGGAACTGGAACGTAAACTGGATCTCAACGGTCGCACACTGGTATTCGAACTGGAGTGGAACAAGCTCGCAGACCGCGTGGTTCCTCAGGCGCAGGAGATTTCTCGCTTCCCGGCAAACCGTCGCGATATCGCGGTTGTGGTGGCAGAAAACGTACCGGCAGCGGATATTTTGGCCGAGTGTAAGAAAGTTGGCGTAAATCAGATAGTTGGCGTAAACTTGTTTGACGTGTACCGTGGTAAGGGTGTTGCGGAGGGGTATAAGAGCCTCGCTATCAGCCTGATCCTTCAGGATACCAGCCGTACACTTGAAGAAGAGGATATTGCCACTACCGTTGCCAAGTGTGTAGAGGCATTAAAAGAGCGATTCCAGGCATCATTGAGGGATTGAACCTATGGCGCTTACAAAAGCTGAAATGTCAGAATATCTGTTTGATAAGCTTGGGCTTAGCAAGCGAGATGCCAAAGAGCTGGTTGAGCTGTTTTTTGAAGAGATCCGTCGCGCTCTGGAGAATGGCGAACAGGTTAAACTTTCCGGTTTTGGTAATTTTGACCTGCGAGACAAAAATCAACGCCCGGGCCGTAACCCGAAAACGGGCGAAGATATTCCCATTACAGCCAGGCGCGTGGTGACCTTCAGACCCGGCCAGAAGTTAAAAAGCCGTGTCGAAAACGCGACGCCCAAAGAAGAGTAATCTGAACTAACTAAAAAGGCCGCTATGCGGCCTTTTTTCTTTTCTGGCTCGCTTAACCACCGTAAAATCAAACACCTCTCTCGCTGGTACACGGATTACTATGCTGGATTACCTGAATCTTCAGCAGCGGCGCAACCGGCGCTGGCTGATACTGCTGGCGCTGGCGCTCTTCATAGCGTTGACAATCAGCCTGTGCGCCGGCGACCGATGGATCTCCCCTGACAACTGGTTTAGCGCCAGCGGCAAGCTCTTTATCTGGCAGATTCGCCTGCCGCGCACGGTCGCTGTCCTGTTGGTCGGTGCCGCGCTTGCGCTTTCCGGGGCGGTGATGCAGGCCCTGTTTGAGAACCCGCTTGCTGAACCAGGACTTCTTGGCGTCTCTAACGGCGCAGGCGTCGGCCTTATTGCTGCCGTCATGTTAGGCCAGGGTATGCTGCCCGGCTGGGCGCTAGGGCTTTCGGCTATCGTTGGGGCCTTACTGGTCACCTTCGTTCTGATGCGTTTTGCCAGACGTCATCTTTCAACCAGTAAGCTATTATTAGCCGGAGTTGCGCTGGGTATTATCTGTAGCGCAATCATGACCTGGGCGGTCTATTTTTCGACGTCCTTTGACCTGCGCCAGTTGATGTACTGGATGATGGGAGGATTCGGCGGCGTCGACTGGCAGCAGAGCTGGCTGATGCTCGGACTCATTCCGGTGATTATCTGGATCTGCCTGCAATCTCAACCGCTCAATCTACTGGCGCTTGGCGAGAACTCAGCCCGACAGCTAGGCGTACCGGTCTGGTTGTGGCGCAAGCTTCTGGTAATAGCCACAGGGTGGCTGGTGGGGGTTAGCGTGGCGCTGGCGGGCGCGATAGGTTTTGTCGGCCTCGTTGTGCCACATATTTTACGCTTGTGCGGCCTGACCGATCACCGGGTGCTGTTGCCCGCCTGCGCATTGGCTGGCGGGTGCATCCTGCTGGTGGCGGATATCATCGCCCGGCTGGCGCTTTCTGCGGCGGAACTTCCTATCGGTGTTGTGACGGCGACCACGGGAGCCCCCGTCTTTATCTGGCTATTATTGCGTTCTGGGCGCTGACGTTCAGGACATATGCTAATGAGGATATTATGGAAAATTCGATACTGAACATTGAAGTGACAACGATTGATGGCGAGAAAACGACCCTTGAACGTTTCAGAGGGAACGTTCTGTTGATTGTGAATGTGGCATCGAAATGTGGGCTAACGCCACAGTACGAACAGCTCGAAAACCTGCAAACGTCGCTGGAAAGCGAGGGCTTTGCCGTGCTGGGTTTCCCGTGTAATCAGTTTCTGGGGCAGGAGCCTGGCAGCGAAGCGGAGATTAAAACGTTTTGTAGCACGACTTACGGCATTACCTTCCCGATGTTTAGCAAAATTGACGTTAACGGCGAAGGGCGTCACCCGCTATACCAAACTTTAACGCGCGTAGCCCCCAAAGCCATTGCTCCTGAAGGCAGTGAATTTTATGACAAGATGGCCAGCAAAGGGCGCGCACCTGTTCAGGAAGGCGATATTCTGTGGAATTTTGAGAAGTTCCTTGTTGGGCGTGATGGGCATGTAATTGCACGCTTCTCGCCGGATATGACGCCGGAAGATCCCACATTAATCAAAGCGATTAACAAAGCGTTGGTATAGCAATGACTTTGCTGATGCAACTGCAAAATGTCGACGAAGGCACCCGTTTACAGCAATTCAGCGCCGGGGTTGAGGTGGGTGAGATAATCCACCTCGTTGGGCCGAATGGCGCGGGTAAGAGCACGTTACTGGCCCGTATGGCGGGGCTGAGTTCGGGGAAGGGGGTCATAACACTCAACAACAAGCCGTTGGGTGAGTGGAGCGCGCTGGAACTGGCGCAGCATCGCGCCTGGCTTTCCCAGCATCAGACGCCGCCGTTCGCGATGCCGGTCTGGCACTTTCTCCTGTTGCATCAGCACAATAAAACCGACCATGCCCTGAGTTTGCAGGTTACAGAGGCATTAGGCCTGGTAGATAAACTGGGGCGTAATGTTAATCAACTCTCCGGAGGCGAGTGGCAGCGTGTGCGGCTTGCTGCGGTGATCCTGCAAATTCATCCAGCCGGAAATCCTCACGGGCAACTATTACTGCTGGATGAGCCAATGAACAGCCTGGACGTCGCACAACAGGCGGCGCTTGATCGTCTGCTTGATGAACTCCGTAATCAGGGCGTTAGTGTGGTGATGAGCAGCCACGATCTCAATCATACTTTGCGCCACGCCGACAGCGTCTGGCTTCTGTGCAAGGGGCGGTTAATCGCCAGCGGTACAAAGGATGACGTGTTAACGCCATCATCACTCTTTAGCGCCTATAATATTTCTTTTCAGCGACTGGAGATTGACGGTCACCAGATGCTGGTTGCGGGGTAAGATTCCGCGAGGAAAGCCTGGCGACAATAGCGAAACATTAAGTATCACTGCTTACTTGCCAGAGAATAAGTAACCGGGCTAAATTATCGGAAAATTAAAAAACAGAGGATTCGCCGGATATGCGTTTCTGGATTATTTTTATAGCGGCTTTATTTTTGGCTGGATGTAGTCATCACGCGCCGCCGCCCAACCCCAGGTTGTCGGATTCCATTACTGTTATTGCCAGTTTAAATGATCAACTGCGCAACTGGCATGGTACACCTTATCGTTACGGCGGTATGAATCGCCGCGGTATTGATTGCTCTGGTTTTGTTGTCACCACTTTCCGCGATAAATTTGAAATGCAGTTGCCGCGCGAGACGCGCCAGCAGGCGAAAATCGGCAGTGAAATTGATAAAGACGATCTCCTGCCCGGCGACCTGGTGTTCTTTAAAACCGGGTCAGGCGATAGCGGTCTTCACGTGGGGATCTACGATACGGATAACCAGTTTATCCATGCATCGACCAGTCAGGGCGTGACCCGTTCGTCGCTTGATAACGTTTACTGGCGGAAAAAATTCTGGCAGGCGCGAAGGATTTAAAAAGCAAATGAATGAGGGCATTACGGCCCTCATTCGTATTTTAATTAATGCTATTTAAAACACAGTACGACTCATTATTGTTTTCGTTAACAATTATTGCGTAACTTCGTCATAGATTGTATTAATCTGTGATTTTCGATTACAATCATTACATTCCAGCGAGGGAATGCGAAAATAAAACGGAAATGAAAGCAATCCGACTAAAATCAATCAATTCAAATTTATTGTTTTGTGACTTCAGGACCCTTGAAATGGCTTATCGAGAAGGGCTGTCGCAATGATTGTATCCCTTGACCGTGCATGGCGTTCAGAGCTGCTGTTTTTACCTGCCCGAAATGCCGGTGGCAAACTGATTGGTTTGAAAGTCATTGTGCATTTTATTGGTGTAGAAAACGCTGTGCGCATTCCCACCAGTTTGATCTTACCGCGACTCTCCCCCGATGAGGAATTGACCCTGTTCAGGGAAAAGCTGGCGTTGCTGAATACCTGCCAGTTATTTTTTATTCAACACCAGGTGACGGCCTGGGTGGCCATTACACCTGCCATTACCCATGCATTACTCACCGACCCCTCTCTTGCCGCAGAAGTCACACGGTTCTCCTTTATCGAGCTGGTGGCGGCTGAGCGTTTTCCTGGCCTTAATCAGCCTGATGAAAAGCATCCGTTGGTACATCTCGCGCAGATATTTCCGCTGGTGTTATCGAATTTTGGCTCGGGCGAAACATCCACACGCGCGGTTTTTGCAGGCTTGTTTAAGGGCGTTATTCTTGACCGACAGTTTGTACAGCGGCAACTGGCCTCCGCCTCTTTTGAACCTTTTATTCGTGCGATCACCACCCAAGTCCAGCCCTATTGTCAGAGCATTATGATTGCCGGCATCAACGATGACGCGACGCGTCAGCGCGTATTGCCATTTGGTTTTAGTGCGATGTTTGGCGACCTTTGGCCAGCCGTTGCAGAATCATCATTGTTGACGCTGGTACAGGGATAACCCTGCTGATTGCCGGGTGTTTAAACCGGCATTAACTCATACACTATAGGCAGGAGGATCTATGAACCTGTCTTTTAATACCCGCTGGCGTGATGAGTTGCCAGGATTTTTCAGTGAACTGAACCCGACACCGTTGCAGAATGCGCGCCTGGTGTGGCATAACGCGCCGCTTGCCCGGGAACTGGGGCTCGCGGAATCACTCTTTACCCCTGAATACGGCGCGGGCGTTTGGGGCGGTGAAACGCTCCTCCCCGGAATGGCACCGCTGGCGCAGGTTTATAGTGGGCACCAGTTTGGTGTCTGGGCGGGGCAACTTGGCGATGGTCGCGGTATTTTACTCGGCGAACAGCAACTGGCTGATGGCCGCTCGCTGGACTGGCATCTGAAAGGCGCCGGTTTAACGCCATATTCGCGAATGGGCGACGGGCGCGCTGTTCTGCGTTCAACGATCCGCGAAGCACTGGCTTCGGAAGCCATGCATTATCTCGGTATTCCGACAACCCGGGCGCTCTCTATTGTCACCAGCGACACCCCTGTTCAGCGCGAGACCATAGAGCAGGGCGCAATGCTGATGCGCATTGCGCAAAGTCACGTCCGTTTTGGCCATTTTGAACATTTCTATTATCGTCGAGAGATGGACAAGGTGCAGCAACTGGCTGATTTTGTTATTCGCCACCACTGGCCGCATCTGCAACAGGAGCCAGATCGCTATACCCGCTGGTTCCGCGATGTTGTGGCGCGCACAGGACTGATGATCGCCCGCTGGCAGACGGTAGGCTTTGCCCATGGGGTGATGAATACCGATAACATGTCTATCCTCGGATTGACTATCGACTACGGGCCATTTGGCTTTCTGGATGATTATCAACCCGGTTTTATCTGCAACCATTCTGACTACCAGGGGCGCTATAGCTTTGAAAATCAGCCTGCTGTCGGGCTGTGGAATCTGCAACGTCTGGCACAGTCGCTTTCCGGGTTTATCGATGTAGACACCCTTAATGATGCGCTGGATGGTTATCAGCTTGCACTGTTTAGCGAATATGGTTTACGGATGCGGCGGAAACTGGGGCTGTTTAGCGAAGAAGTGGGTGACAACGATCTCCTGAACGCGCTGTTTGCGCTGATGGCGAGAGAGGGCAGTGACTATACGCGAACCTTCCGCATGCTGAGTGAAACGGAACAGTTGAGCGCGGCGTCTGCACTGCGCGATGAGTTCATTGACAGAGAGGCTTTTGATACCTGGTTTACGGGCTATCGCGAACGCTTACAGCGCGAAAATGTCGAGGATGCGGTGCGTCAGCGGGCGATGAAGCAGGTGAACCCGGCAATCGTTTTACGCAACTGGCTGGCGCAGCGGGCAATTGATAGCGCAGAGAAGGGCGATTATCAGGAGCTGCATCGCTTGCACGAAGCGTTGCGCAACCCGTGGATTGACCGGGACGATGACTACGGTCAGCGTCCGCCTGACTGGGGCAAACGTCTGGAAGTGAGTTGTTCCAGCTAACGTTTGCCACCGGCGCTGCCCGCATTGTCGGGCGGCGTTACTTCGTCAAAATCAGCTTTCCCGCCTGCGTCTGGCGCAACAGGTAGTTCTGTCCCTCATGTTCAATAACCACCCGGCCTTCGTGGCCTAACAACGCGTCACTCCTTATCCGTCGGTCATGTTTCTGTGGGCGAGGGGTATTATCTTTAGCGGTCGTTTGCTCTGCGTTATCGTCCATAATCATCAAAATAACACTAATAAAAACAACAATGATAACTATTATCAATAATGATAAAAATGACGCAACACTTATTTAGGGAAATGTTAAACAGAGAGGAGAAAACTTCCCCACCGCGGGTGCGCTGGGGAAGAGCGTATTACAGACGCGTGGCAACAGCGGCGGCGAGTTTTTCCAGCAGTAGCTCTGTGTCTTCCCAACTCAGACACGGATCGGTAATCGACTGGCCATAGGTGAGCGGCTGATCGGCAACAATTTTTTGGGTACCTTCACGCAGGAAGCTTTCAGCCATGACACCGGCAATAGCAGTAGAGCCGTTGCGGATTTGCTGGCAGATATCATCACAAACATCGAGCTGGCGGCGGTGCTGTTTTTGACAATTACCGTGGCTGAAATCCACTACCAGATGTTCCGGCAGATCGAACTGATGCAGCGTATCGCAGGCTGCGGCGATATCTTCGGCATGATAGTTCGGTTTTTTACCTCCGCGCATGATGATGTGCCCGTAGGGGTTACCGCTGGTCTGGTAGATTGTCATTTGGCCATTTTTATCCGGCGACAGGAACATATGGCTGGCACGTGCTGCGCGGATGGCATCCACCGCGATACGCGTGTTGCCATCGGTGCCATTTTTAAAGCCGACCGGGCAGGAGAGCGCTGAGGCCATTTCACGGTGGATCTGGCTTTCGGTTGTACGCGCGCCAATGGCGCCCCAGCTAATCAGGTCGGCGATAAACTGACCGGTCACCATATCGAGAAATTCAGTGGCGGTCGGCACACCCATCGTGTTCACCTGCAACAGCAGTTTGCGCGCCAGTTCAATGCCATGGTTCACCCGGTAGCTGCCATTCAGGTCAGGATCGGAGATAAGCCCCTTCCAGCCAACAACGGTACGCGGTTTTTCAAAATAGGTACGCATGACGATCTCAAGCTGACCCTGGTGTTTTTCACGCATGATTTGCAGGCGGCGGGCGTAGTCCAGCGCCGCGTCGAGATCGTGAATAGAGCAGGGCCCGACAATCACCAGCAGACGACGGTCTTCACCGTTAAGGATCTTTTCAATTCGCTGACGAGAGGCGGTGACGTTTCCGGCAACATCCGGGGAGATGGGGTAGCGCTGAGCTAATTCAGCAGGCGTAACGAGGCTCTCAATACGAGCGGTACGCAATTCATCGGTCTTATTCATTAGGGATCTCAGAAATTTGTTTCTTCACCAGACAAAACGCCGGGAAGTGATGCACATCACGATAAACCAATCCCGGCTGATTTCAAGAGCGGGGCGTCATGTGCATTCATTCACGGCGCTATGATAAACAAATTTATCGTATTGTACTAGTTCATTAGTACATTCTGCGGCTTAATCCCATAATGTCCATGATTTTGGTGGCAATTTCTTCAACGGAATAGTTAGTACTGTTAATCCATGGAATTTGATTTTTGCGATACAGCGCTTCCACTTCCGCCACTTCCATTCGGCATTGGCGCATCGAAGCGTAGCGGCTATTTTCCCTGCGCTCTTCGCGGATTGCCGCCAGGCGCTCAGGATTAATCGTCAGGCCGAACAGTTTGTGTTGCAGTGGCTTGAGCGATGCCGGAAGGATGAGGTTATCCATATCATCGGCGATAAACGGGTAGTTAGCGGCGCGGATACCGAACTGCATCGCCAGATAGAGGCTGGTAGGGGTTTTTCCACAGCGAGAAACGCCAAGCAAAATAACCTGCGCCTGATCGAGATTGCGTAGCGAAATACCGTCATCATGGGCCAGGGTGTAATCAATCGCGGCAATACGGGCATCATATTTCAGTAGATTACCCGGATTAAGCCCGTGGGTGCGATGCGCAACCGGCGTTGGGTCGAGTTTAAGTTCTTCCTGAAGCGGAGCGACCAGCGCCTGCACGATGTCCTGACAAAATCCTTCACATTGCAAAATGATGTCGCGAATTTCCGGAATGACAATGGAGTAGAACACCAGCGGGCGAACGCCGGTTTGCTGATAAATCGCGTCGATCTGATCTTTTACGGCCCGGGCGCGGCTTTCACTTTCAATAAACGGCAGGGTGATGCTGTTGATCACCACCGGAAACTGTGACATCACAGCGTGGCCCAGCACTTCCGCGGTGATGGCGGTACCATCAGAAATATAAAAAACCTGCCGATCGACTGCATTTTCCATTTCAACAATCCAGAAAAGTGAGGTTAATTGTCTGAAAGCATAAATTAAATTCGCAGAAAACCCCACCGCATTTGTCTGATTTGTGAAAGTGGAACGCTATTTTTATTTTTTATGAAAAGTCCGGTTCATTTTTCAAAATAGACAGATTATGCCGCTGATTATTACGCCTTTCCCGCAGAATCAGCGGGTTATATCGTTTCTGGTATCAATCCTAAAAACGAAAAAATTAATTTGCTTGAACGATTCACCGTTTTTTTTGGCTGTTTAAATATGCCAGGATAATTTGAGTAGTCAGTAGTTTCTTAATCACTGCTTTTTTAATCAAAAAAGGATTGTCTCGATGACCAACAATGGCTCGTCAACGCTGGTGCTTTGGTATAACCAACTCGGCATGAATGATGTAGACAGAGTTGGGGGCAAAAATGCCTCCCTGGGTGAAATGATTACAAACCTGTCCGATCTGGGGGTTTCGGTTCCCAACGGATTTGCAACCACTGCCGATGCGTTTAATCAATTCCTCGACCAAAGCGGCGTGAATCAGCGCATTTATCAACTGTTGGATCAGACAGATATTGATGATGTGACCGCGCTGGCGAAAGCCGGTGCGCAGATCCGCCAGTGGATCATCGACACACCTTTCCAGGGCGAACTGGAAACGGCTATTCGTGACGCGTACAACCAACTCTCTGCGGATGACGCAGACGCCTCTTTTGCTGTGCGTTCTTCAGCAACGGCGGAAGATATGCCGGATGCCTCCTTCGCCGGTCAGCAGGAAACCTTCCTCAACGTACAGGGCTATGATGCGGTACTGGTTGCAGTGAAGCACGTCTTTGCATCGCTGTTTAACGACCGCGCGATCTCCTACCGTGTCCACCAGGGGTACGACCATCGCGGTGTTGCGCTCTCGGCGGGCGTTCAACGGATGGTGCGCTCCGATCTTGCCTCTTCCGGGGTGATGTTCTCTATCGACACCGAATCTGGTTTCGACCAGGTGGTATTTATCACTTCGGCCTGGGGCCTGGGTGAAATGGTGGTGCAGGGCGCGGTGAACCCGGACGAATTTTACGTCCATAAACCGACGCTGGCGGCCAATCGCCCGTCGATTGTGCGCCGTACCATGGGTTCCAAAAAAATCCGCATGGTCTACGCCCCGACGCAGGAGCACGGCAAGCAGGTTAAAATTGAAGATGTCCCGCAGGCACAGCGCGATATTTTCTCGTTGACCAACGAGGAAGTGCAGGAGCTGGCAAAACAGGCCGTCCAGATTGAAAAACACTATGGTCGCCCGATGGATATCGAGTGGGCCAAAGATGGTCATACCGGCAAGCTATTTATCGTGCAGGCCCGCCCGGAAACTGTACGTTCACGCGGCCAGGTCATGGAGCGTTACACGCTGCATTCGCAGGGTAAAATCATCGCTGAAGGTCGCGCGATCGGCCATCGCATTGGCGCGGGTAGCGTGAAAGTTATCCATGATATTAGCGAGATGAACCGCATTCAGCCAGGCGACGTGCTGGTGACTGACATGACCGACCCGGACTGGGAACCGATCATGAAAAAAGCGGCGGCGATTGTGACTAACCGCGGCGGAAGGACTTGCCACGCGGCGATTATCGCGCGTGAACTGGGGATCCCTGCGGTGGTGGGCTGTGGCGATGCGACTGAACGCATGAAAGACGATGAGAGCGTCACCGTCTCCTGTGCGGAAGGCGATACCGGTTATGTCTATGCAGATCTGCTCGACTTTAGCGTGAAGAGTTCCAGCGTCGATACCATGCCGGATATGCCGCTGAAGATCATGATGAACGTCGGTAATCCGGATCGCGCCTTTGACTTCGCTTGTCTGCCGAATGAAGGTGTTGGCCTCGCGCGTCTGGAATTTATTATCAACCGGATGATTGGCGTTCACCCACGCGCACTGCTGGAGTTCGATGACCAGGAGCCCGCGCTGCAGAACGAAATCCGTGAGATGATGAAAGGCTTTGACTCACCGAGAGAGTTTTACGTGGGTCGTCTGACGGAAGGGATCGCGACGCTGGGCGCGGCGTTCTACCCGAAAAGGGTGATTGTGCGTCTGTCCGATTTTAAATCAAATGAATATGCCAACCTCGTCGGTGGTGAGCGCTATGAACCGCACGAAGAGAACCCGATGCTGGGCTTCCGTGGAGCGGGTCGTTACGTTTCCGAAAGTTTCCGCGACTGCTTCGCGCTGGAGTGCGAAGCAGTGAAACGCGTGCGTAACGAAATGGGCCTGACGAACGTGGAAATCATGATCCCATTTGTGCGTACCGTCGACCAGGCGAAAGCGGTGGTGGATGAACTGGCGCGCCAGGGGCTCAAACGCGGTGAGAACGGTCTGAAGATCATCATGATGTGCGAGATCCCGTCTAACGCGCTGTTAGCTGAGCAGTTCCTCGAACATTTCGATGGTTTCTCTATCGGTTCCAACGACATGACACAACTGGCGCTGGGCCTTGACCGCGACTCCGGCGTCGTGTCAGAGCTTTTCGATGAGCGTAATGACGCAGTCAAAGCGCTGTTGTCGATGGCTATCCGTGCCGCGAAGAAACAGGGCAAGTACGTGGGCATTTGCGGTCAGGGGCCTTCGGATCATGAAGACTTCGCTGCCTGGCTGATGGAAGAGGGCATCGATAGCCTCTCTCTGAATCCGGATACCGTGGTGCAAACCTGGTTGAGCCTTGCGGAATTAAACAAGTAATCCTCTAAATAAGCCCCCCGGCATGTCAATTCCGGGGGCTTTCTTAAATTTGTTGTATCAGACTCTCCTTATTTGCGACCGATCACACTCCGATAAAAAAACGAAAAAACATAAATCTCCTGCGAAATTAGACAATTGTTGTCGCCATACCTCTTCTGAATACTGGTTTTATTCAACCTGTCCAGGAGAAAGCCATGACCCCGATTTATAAAGATCCTCAGCGCCCGATAAACGAGCGCGTGACCGATTTACTTGCCCGTATGACTCCGGAAGAGAAATTTGCCCAGATGCATGCGTACTGGCTGGTGCTGTCTGAAGATGGGCAACATCGGGAAAGAAGTGACATGAGCGATGAATTTGCGGGCGTCAGCGAACAGGCGTCACTGGCAGAGCGATTAACCCTGGGCGTCGGGCAAATCACTCGCCCGCTGGGTACGCATATTGTTGATGCGAAAACGGGCGTCAGGGCGGCGAATCGGCTGCAAAAAATGTTGATGGAAGAGACGCGCCTTGGCATTCCTGCGCTGTTCCACGAAGAGTGTCTGGTCGGTTTATTGTGCAAAGATGCCACGTTGTTCCCCTCGTCGCTGAATTACGGTTCTACCTGGGATCCTGAGCTGGTTAAACGCGCCGCGCAGCAGATAGGCGAAGAAGCGCGCTCAACGGGCTGTAAGCAGGGGCTGGCGCCGGTGCTGGATGTGTCGCGCGACGTGCGCTGGGGACGTACTGAAGAGACGTTTGGTGAAGATCCCTGGCTGGTGGGGGTGATGGCCTGTGCCTATGTTGACGGGCTGCAAGGCGAAAAACGCGATGTGCTGGCGACGCTCAAACACTATGTCGGGCACTCTTTCAGTGAAGGCGCGCGCAACCATGCGCCGGTGCACCTGGGCTTTCGCGAACTCAACGATACCTTCCTGTTGCCGTTCGAAATGGCGGTGAAACTGGCGAATGCGGGTTCGGTGATGCCCGCGTATCACGATATTGATAATCAACCGGGGCACAGTGATGCATTCCTGCTGACCACTTTGCTGCGGGAACGCTGGGGGTTTGATGGCATTGTGGTGGCGGACTACGGCGGTGTAAGCCTGCTGCATCAGCATCATGGCGTAAGTGCGGATGCTACGCACTCTGCGGCGCTGGCCTTCAATGCCGGTCTGGATGTCGAGCTGCCAAAAGATGATTGCGCGCGTCATCTGGCGCAGGCGCTGGAGCGTGGTCTCATCACGATGGCGAAAGTGGATGAAATCGTCTCGCGCGTTCTGACGGAGAAATTTCGTCTTGGCCTGTTTGAGCACCCGTACACGGACGAAAAGGGGATCGCCCTCCAGTCGCCAGCCACACGGCAGGTGGCCAGAGATGTCGCAACCCGTTCCATCACCTTACTGGAAAACAGCGGTATTTTACCGCTGTCGGGCAAACCTCGCGTGGCGCTGATAGGGCCGACGGCGGACGATCCCCTGGCGCTGTTGAGTGGTTACAGTTTCCCGGTACACCTGATTATCAGCGACATGGTTGACAATACATCCCAGGTTACGACGCCGCTTGCGGCACTACGCACTTATCTGGGAGAGGAAAACATCCGCTATGCCAAAGGTTGTCATATCATCAAAGAGCGTCTGGCGGGCGCGCCGGTGTTCCCTGGCGATAGTTCTGGTAAGCCGATACAGTCGTCACCCGTCTCTCCCGATACCTCGCTTATCAATGATGCCGTGAAGGTGGCGCAGGAAAGCGAGGTGGTGATTGCCTGTGTGGGCGATCTGGCCGGGCTGTTCCAGAGCGGTACGGTAGGAGAAGGTTCTGACACCGATAGCCTGAATCTGCCAGGCGTACAGCAGCAACTGCTGGAAGCGCTGGTGGCGACGGGTAAACCCGTCATTGTGGTCATGACCGGCGGCCGTCCATACAGCCTGCAAGGGCTGGAGTCAAAAGTGGCTGCATTTATGCTGGCGTGGGCTCCCGGTCAGGAGGGCGGCTGGGCGATTGCTGACGTGCTGACCGGGCGTGCAGAACCGCAGGGCAGGTTGGTGGTGAGCGTTCCCAAAAGCGCAGGTGCGATGCCGTTTTACTACAACCACAAACTGAAAAGCGGCGGTACGCCTTTTGCCTTCCATTTTGGTGCGCGCTATCCGTTTGGCTATGGTCAGAGCTGGACTACGTTTGAATATGGCGCACCGACGCTGCTGGCATCGGAAGTCGATATTTGCGGCAATGTCGTGCTGCGCGTGACTGTCAAAAACCAGGGCGAGCGCCGCGGCAGCGATGTCGTACAGGTTTATGTTCACGATAAACTCGCCTCAATGGTACGTCCGCTTCAGGAACTGAAAGCGTTCCAGCGTATTGAACTGGATCCTGGCGCTGAGGCTGTGCTGACCTTTACGGTGCCGGTGGATATGCTCAACTTTACCGGTTTCGATGGTCAACGCCTTGTTGAACCTGGGGAGTTTGAGTTCCAGGTAGGGCGCTCGTCAGCGGACATTCAGGGAGCGGTTACGGTGCGGGTGACGGGTGAGGCGCGGGTGCTGCCGGAGAAATGGAACATGATGAGCCGGTGTGATGTGAAGTAAGCAAAAAAACGGCAGGCAAAACGTGTGTTTTGCGCTGCCGGTTTTTTACGCCTTGTACTGACTCCTCCGTTGTACGATATCCTGGCGAAGCTGGAATTTTTGTACTTTGCCGGAGGCGGTACGTGGTAACGCATCCACAATGACTACGTGTTCCGGATATTTATATTTTGCCACCCGTTTACGGCTAAAAAAGGTGACAATCTCGTCGAGCAGTAGCGTGTCGAACGCAGGTTTGAGCACAACATAGGCGCAGGATCGCTCGCCTAAACGCTCATCCGGCATGGCAACGACGCAGGCGTCGTGAATTTTAGGATGTTGCAAGAGAATATCTTCCACCTCCCGACTGCTGATATTCTCCCCGCCGCGCACGATAATATCTTTTCTGCGCCCGGTAATTTTAATATAGCCCGCTTCATCCATGCGGCAGAGATCGCCGCTGTAGTACCAGCCTTCGTCATCCAGCGCTTTGGCGGTGAGTTCCGGCTCATCAAGGTAGCCCATAAAGACATTGGGCCCGCGTGAAGCTTCTTCACCTTCCTCACCTGGCGGAAGTGTATTCCTCGCGTTATCCACGACCTTGATTTCCACTCCTTCGGCGGCATACCCGTCTGTATTCATCATCCGGGAAATTGAATCATCAAGATTGACCAACGCATGGGGTGAACTCTCCGTCGAGCCGTACACGCTGAGTAAGCGGATACCCCGTTGCTGGCAGCCGTGAGCCACCGTCTTCGGAATGGTGGTGCCACCGCACAGAAAAAAACGCAGGGAGGAGAGGTCTGCCGGTTGTTTTTCGAGGGCGCAGAGCAGGTCATAGACAAAGGGTGTTGCGCCAGGCATGCAGGTGCAGTGTTGTTGTTCAAGCAGGGCGAGGCAGGCGGTTGGCGTAAACACATCCAGCAGTACACTGCGTGCGCCAATCAGAAACGGGGCAGTCACGCCATGCAAAAAACCGGTGGCGTGGCCCAGCGGCGCAGGCATTAAAAACACATCCTGCCAGCTCAGGTTGAGGCGCGCGCAGTAGGCGCGTTCGCTGGCGAGGATATTATTGTGGGTAAGCATGACGCCCTTTGGCATGCCTTCCGTGCCGGAGGTAAACAAAACGGCAGCCAGCTCATCGCCATGGACGTTGGCTGTGCTGGCAAGCGGCGCGTGTTCGGCGAGGATCTGGCTCAGCGCGAGCGAGGTGGTTGCCGGGGCGAGCTTATCGACGCCGACAATCTGCCGCAGATGGGGCAACTGATTTTGCAGGGGAAGGATAAGCTCGACCGGGCGAGTTTGCTTAAACAGGGTTGGCGCGAAGAAAATCTTTGCCTGACATTTGTTCAGCACCCATACCAGTTCCGCTTCTCGCCACGCAGGGAGCAGCGGTACGCAAACCGCGCCGATCTTCAGGCAGGCGATATAGATAAGGGTAAACTCGCACCAGCCTGGCAACTGAAATGCCACCCGATCGCCAGGCTGAACGCCGTTTTGCAGTAGCCAGCTCGCCAGGCTCCCGGCCGCGCGATCCAGTGCTGCGTATGTCCAGGACGCGCCGTGATTATCCACCACGGCGATTTTATCCGGCACGGCCAGCGAAGTTTGCCGCCAGTAGTCGCCCAGTGAGGCGTCGCCCCAAAAGCCAAGCTCGCGGTACTTTTGTCGGCGGCTGGCATTAAACTGCAGTGTGATACTCATTAGTTTATTCTCACTCAATACAAACGATGCTATCTCCTCTTTGTTGACTGTTCGTCAGCCGTAACGGAAATCGACGCCAAAGGTACCCGCCGGATAGTTCCATTTTTCGAGGATGGTTTCGCCGCACAGTACCCGGCAGGTTCCGCACTCGAGACAACCCGCGGAATCAAAATGGATGTTGCCAGCCTCATCCTGCTTGTAGAGCCCGGCGGGGCAGGCGTTCAACAGCTTCCGAAACTCGGTTGCGTCTGGATGATTGGCGAGAACAATATGCGGGTTGCCTTCATCGACATGAAATTTATTGACGCCCAGCTTGACGTCGACGTTAACGCGATTCTCCTGGCTCATAATGCTGTCGCTCCCTTGATGCCGTCTTTCAGTAAATTCATCAGGCCGATTTTTTTCATGTGTGACATCACCATTTTGCGAACTGGCTGATTAGCGCGGCCGTCAATGGTAAACATATCGTTCATGATGTCCGCCAGCATCTGCGGGTACTGGCTGAACAGGCGCGGATTTTCCATCAGCGCAGGTAGTTTGCGAAAATGCTGCATATCGCGGATAACGCAGCCCTGTTCCAGCGCGCTTTTGTATGCTGACAATGTGCCCGAAGAGAAGTCCTGCTGCGCTTTTGCGGCAATTGCCGTGTTGGCCGCCGCTTCGGCAGACGCGATAGCTAAGTCCATCCCGCGCACCGTATAGCCGAGGTTCAGGCAAAAACCGGCGGCATCGCCGACAATCATCACTCCATTGCCAAAGAGTTGCGGCACCATCGCCATTCCGCCCTCAGGCACCATATGCGCCGAATATTCGAGCAGTTTTCCTCCCTTGATAAGAGGGCGAATATCAGGATGCTGTTTAAAATCTTCCAGCATCTGCGGTACGCTCTTTTTCGCATGGGCCATATCGCCCAGCCCGCATGCCAGCCCAAGCGAGACGGAGTCCTGGTTGGTATAAAGAAAGCCGCCGCCCATCAGACCATTCGAAGGTGAACCTGCGAACAACCAGGCCGCCCCCTCATTTTCGTTGAGATTGAAGCGATCTTCGATTTGAGCCGCAGAGAGGGCGATCACCTCTTTCACGCCAACGGCGTAGTGATGTGGCGATGGGGTCGGCACCATACCAAGCGAACGGCCTAACAAGGAATTGACGCCATCCGCCAGAATGACCACGTTGGCTTCAAGCACATCATCCCCGGCCTGTACACCGCAGACCTGGCCGCCTTCCTGAATCAATGCATCAACGCGAACGCCGGGAATAAACTGCGCGCCAGCCTCTTCTGCCTGCGCCATTAGCCAGGGGTCGAAGCGGTTGCGTAGCACTGTCCAGCAATCCTGCGCGGGTGAGTCCGGTCTTTGGCGATGAAAATCGAGTGTGACCGCGCTGTCGTCGGTCATAAAGGCGATCTTTTCACGGGTAACTTTGCGCTCAAGGGGAGCATGTTGCGCAAAACCGGGCATAATATTTTCGAGGCTATGGGCGTACAAACGTCCCCCGGTCATATTTTTGCTGCCTGCTTGATTGCCACGCTCAATGACCAGAACATCCAGCCCCGCTTTCGCCATCACATAAGCCGCCACCGAACCCGCGACGCCGGCGCCTACCACGATGGCATCAAATTTCTCATCCGACATATTTATTCTCCCTTCCTGCTGTCGTCGCCTGGGAATTAACGCAGATGGGCGATCAGTGACGGAACGACCTTGTAGATATCGCCCACCAGCCCGTAATCGGCATAGCTGAAGATGGGCGCGTTTTTATCTTTATTGATAGCGACGATGACTTTCGCGCCGTTTCCCCCCACCATGTGCTGAATTTGTCCGGAAATACCCAGCGCCAGATAGAGATCAGATTTCAACAGGACGCCGGATACCCCGATGTAACGTTCGCGCTCCATCCAGTTTTCCCCTTCGGCAATAGGGCGGGAACAGCCCACTTCCGCACCCAATGCGGCAGCCAGCTCTCGTACCATCGCCAGATCGTCCTGCGCGACCAGGCCGCGTCCCACACCGACCACGCGCTTCGCTTTACTGAGATCCACGCTGCTGAGTGACCTGGCGCGGCGTTCCAGACAAAGAATTTCATGACGCGGGGCAACCCGGACGGCGTTAACCACCGGGCAGCGGTGCGCGGGATTTGCCACGACAGGTTCCATCACGCCCGGAGCGAGGGTAATGATGGTCATTGGTGTATTCAGTTTCTCTTTACCAAAGGCCAGACCACCGTACATACGGTGTTCGGCATACACCGTGCCGTTGTCGATATTGACCGATGTGGCATCATTAACCAGGGCTGCATTCAGCAGAACGCTCAGGCGAACGCCGAGCGCTTTGCAGCGCCGGGTGGCCGACATCAATAACAGCCCGTTGCCTTTCTCGTTGAGTAAACTGACAATGGTTTCAGCATAATTTTCAATTCGTTGCAGGTCATTACTGCTATCCAGCACAATAATGCCATTCGGGGCAAGTGCGGTAACGTGCGCAATATGTTCGGCAGTCACGATGGCAAAAACCTGCTGCCCCCACTGGCGAGCGCCTGCCATTAATTCTGCATAGCGCTCAACATTGTCGCTGAATACCCAGACGTGGGTTAATTGGCTCATGATCTTTTCTCCGTTGGGTTCAGTTCAGGGCTTTCTTCAGATGCTCAGCCAGTTCGGCAATGGCTTCCGGGGAGTCGTTATCCAGCATGATGTGCCGGCGTTCCGCCTGTGGCGGTACACTGATTTCGACAAGCTCCGCCTGCAGCGTTTCCTGATGCCAGTCGATATCGTTTGCTGTCCACTGGATGACGGGTTTTTTGCCTGCACCGAGGATGGCCTTCATGGAGGGGATACGCGGTGCGTTGATGTCTGAGGTGACGCAAATCACGGCGGGGAGGGGGAGCGAGATCACTTCTATATCGTCTTCGAGCGTGCGTTCAACGATAATGCTGTCGCCCTTGCGTTGTATATTGCTTACCGCATTGACGGCGGGGATCTGCAGATATTCCCCTGCCAGCAGGCCCACCTGCTGGGCATAGAAATCGCCGGATCCTTCTCCGAATATGAGCAGGTCGAAGCCAATTTTTTCGACGGCGGCGACAAGGGCGCGGGCGGTTTCTTTCGGCAGTGCATGTTCCAGGTGGTTATCCTGAACCATGTACAGTGCATGCGGCCCCCGGGAGAGTATATCTTTGCGCACTTTCGAGTTTTGCAGCAGCGAACCGCCGACGGTCAACGCCGCAATCTCATCTTCATCGCCAGCCAGTTGTGCTGCAGCCTCAATGGCATTCAAATCGAACTGGCTGATTTTCGCATCGGCGTTGTCAAAACTGAGCGCCCGTTCAGGGGTAATAACAATATCCTGTTCCTCAGGAACCAGCTTAAAACAGGTAACTATTTTCATGGCATCTCCTTTGAGCCTCGAGCTGAAGACACAATTGCGGCCTGCAGCGGCGAAATAGAAATTTGGACTGGAAATAGTGTGCGGCAGCGCGAGCAGAGTTTCGACATGTCAAGCTGTTTTCATTACCAATAATCTTGCAAAAAAATTGCGAGCAACTGAACAAAATAAAATGATGTCATTATTTTCGGTGAGGGAGGACGTATTATCTTGCATGCCAGGCTAATAATCTTGTTTTGTGGGGAAACAGAGGAGTTGTGCAAGGCGAAATCTCGCTCTATGTTATCCCTAATATTTTGCACAGGATGGTTCGCAACCAGTGGAGGTTATTATGTATCAACGTTGCTTTGATAATGTTATGGAAAATATTTTTGAACAGGGAAAAATGCCACGACTCTCACGTTTTGTTATCAGTGATGACCCAAAATGGGAATCTGGTCATCATGTTCATGATAATGAAACGGAACTTATTTATGTCAAAAAAGGCGTTGCCCGTTTAATTATCGACTCTTCCCTGTATGTTGCCCATGCTGACGATATCGTGGTGGTGGAAAAAGGGCGACTACACGCTGTGGCCTCCGATATCAATGCGCCCGCGACCACTTACACATGCGCGCTGCATGGTTTTCGTTTACGTGGCTGGGAGGAAAATCAGCTACTGCAGCCTCACTCCTGCCCGGTAGCCTCGGTGGTACAGGGAAAGGAGGTAATCAAAAGTATTTTTGACGAGCTAAGCGTGTTGTTACCACAAAGTCATAATCTTCCTTCCCTGCATGATGCATTTGCCTATACGCTGACTGTTTTATTTTACGAAAATTTCAAGAATGTCTATCGCTCTGAGCAAGGGGTAATCAGAAAAGATATTCTGATAAAAGATATTCTGGTTTATCTTAATAATAATTATCGAGAGAAAATAACGTTAGGTAATTTATCGAAGAAGTTTCGTGCCAGTGTTAGTTATATTTGTCATGAGTTCACTAAAGAGTATCACATTTCGCCAATAAATTATGTTATCCAGCGGCGAATGACGGAGGCGAAATTTTCACTGACAAATACCGATTTCTCCCTGGCGGAGATTTCAGTTCAGGTAGGTTATGAAAATGTCGACCATTTTACCAAATTATTTCAGCGTCACGTAGGATGCTCTCCGAGTGATTATCGGAAGCAATTTAAAAATTATATGGCTGAGTCAGCCCATTATTCGGGTCATTGCGGGCAATCTCCGCTGTTTATGTAAAATAAGGCGCGCAGTCGCGTACTGCGCGCCTTGCCATTTATTTGTTCTGGTAATCTTTCAGGA
The DNA here is from genome assembly GCF_039889165.1 of Pseudocitrobacter cyperus. Classification (NCBI taxonomy): domain Bacteria; kingdom Pseudomonadati; phylum Pseudomonadota; class Gammaproteobacteria; order Enterobacterales; family Enterobacteriaceae; genus Pseudocitrobacter; species Pseudocitrobacter cyperus. Next base: position 279,236 of record NZ_JAYMYY010000001.1, read on the forward strand.
TTTGTCGACCTGCTACGTAGATCATGATTTCGTCGGTGCCGCCGCCGATACGTTCGCAACGAACATCACGCCAGAAGCGGGAGACACGCGCCTCATCCGTATACCCCAGCCCGCCCATAATTTGAATCGCATCGTCAATCACTTCCATGGCGGTGCGCGCGCAATGAAGTTTCGCCAGCGCTGCACTGGTGCGCAACGACTGTTCCTGATCCGCCTGCCAGGCGACCTTTAGCACCATATTGCGCATGTTTTCTATTTTAATCGCCATCAGGGCCAGCTTTTCCTGGATCATCTGATTATGACCAATCGGTTTTCCAAAGGCGATGCGCTGATTGGCATAGCGGGCAGCGTCTTCGAATGCGCATTCGGCAAAGCCGGTACTGCGGGCTGCGTTAATTAGGCGCTCCATTTCAAAGTTGTACATCACATTGAGGAAGCCCATGCCTTCTTCGCCAACCATATCGCTTTCATCGACCTCGACATCGTCGAGATAGACTTCGCAAGTACTCAGCATGTGCCAGCCGATTTTGTGCAGAGGATTTATTTTAATCCCCGGTTTGCTGGAATCCACCCACCAGAGGGTGAAAGCTTTTTTCGGATCTTTCGGCTCAGGATCGCGCGCCAGCACCAACATGTAGGGGTACTCCTTCGCCCCGGTAATAAAGGTTTTCTGGCCGTTCAGATAAACTTTGCCATTTTTACGGGTGTAGCGGGTGGTGGCGCTATTATTGTCAGAACCCGCCCCCGGTTCGGTTAATGCCAGCGCGTAAGCGGGGTCGCCGGTCTCCAGCGTGCTTTCCGCGGTTTTGCGGAGTTGCTCGGGGGAGCCGAAACGGCGCATGCTGTGAATACACTGGCCATTGGTGATGAGAAAGGCTGGCGCGCCGCATTTAGACACTTCCATCAGCGCCAGCATCTGGGTGACATAATCTGCCGGAATACCGCCGAACTCTTCCGGCACACCAAGCAGGGAGATACCGTTTTCGGCCAGCGCCTGCATAAACTCGCGGGGGTAGGTACCTGTTTGATCGCAGGTGCGGAAGTATTCTTCCGGGAAATGCGTGGTGATCAGTTCACGAATGCTGGCAAGTAACAATTCCTGCTCTTCGGTTAAAGCAAAATCCATCTTCTTACTCCTTCTCGTTGCTCGATTCCGGCAATACAAAGCCCATTGCTGCATCGATAAATAATCGTTTATCCATCATTTTCAGGTCAGGCGAAATAACCGGGACAAAATCCATTCGACCGAGAATGTCTTTTTCCAGATCGGCGCCAGGGGCAATCTCAATTAAGTGCAGACCATCCTCTTTCAACGTGAATACGGCACGTTCAGTGATATAACGCACGTCCAGCCCGCGTTCGAGGGCAATTTTCCCGCTGAAGGTAATTTCGGGTAGTTCACGGATAAATTTATTCACCCGACCTTCCTGAAGAATATTTAATTTGCCGTCGGCAATTTCTGTCTTCAGGCTGCCTGCGGTTAACGTTCCGCAGAACACAATTTTCTTTGAGGTGGCGCTGATATCAATAAAACCGCCGGTGCCCATGATTTTGCCGTTGAATTTATGCACGCCGACGTTGCCGTGGCTGTCAACCTCAGCAAAGCTCAGGTAACAGACATCCAGGCCGCCGCCGTGGTAGAAGTCAAACTGCGAGGTCATATCCAGAATGGCGCGAGTATTGACGTTGGCGCCAAAGGCGATGCCCTGCGAGGTGATCCCACCGATGGGGCCGGTTTCTACTGTCAGGATAAAGTCATCCGCGCAGCCTTCTTCACGCGCGACCAGCCCGATGCCGTCGGCAATGCCAACGCCGACATTACCGACCGCGCCTTTACGCATTTCAAACAGGGCGCGACGGGCGACCAGCTTACGTTGATTCAGGGGGAGGGTGAGTTTGGTACTGTCGTCGAGGGTAAAATCGCCGGAGATAAATCGGTTCACCGGCGCGCCGCCGTAGAGCTGCGTCTGCTCAGAGTCTACCACCACAATATCCACCAGATAACCGGGAATGCGCACGGATTTTGGATGCAGGGTGGCTTTTTTCACCATTTTTTGCACCTGCATCATGACGATGCCGCCGTTGTTATGTACCGCCTGAGCCAGTACCAGCGCATCCAGATACATCACTTCATCTTCAAAGGAGGCATAGCCTTCGCTATCGCAGGTGGTGGCGCGGATAAAGGCGATAGTCGGCGCGATGGCTTTGTAGTAGAGATACTCTTTGTTCTCAATTTCGACCACTTTAATCAGGTCTTCTTTGGTCATTTCGTTGAGCTTGCCACCCTGAAGGCGGGGATCAACAAAGGTGCCAATGCCGATATCGCTGATAATGCCCGGTTGGTGAGCGGCAGAGGCGCGTAGAGTCTGCGTTAATACCCCCTGTGGATAGTTATAGGCGACAATTTTATTTTGTTCGGCTAAATCAGAGATGCGCGGCGATTGTCCCCAGTGCCCGCATAACGCCCATTTCACCAGCCCCTCTTGCGCCAGCGGGCTGATACCGCGATCGGCGCGATCGCCAAGACCAGTCGGGCTGATAATGGATAAATTACGCGGCGTCTGCGTTTGCTTATATTTATCCGCCAGTGCGTTAATTAAGGTTGTGGCTTCCAGAATACCGCCGCCAGCACCCAGAATACACAGAATGTCTTCGTCTTTAATATAATCTATCGCCTCCTGTGCAGAGAGCACAGGTACGCGTCCATTGACGCGCGGTGGTCGTCTGTTTTTCATTGCTACTCCTCGTACAACTCCCGGGCGGGTGCTCTGTGCCGGATTAAGGGCGCAGATAGCCATTGAATATTGACCTCAATATTCACATTTGGGGGTTATATTTTATTGAGAGCGGGGTTTTTAATTCCCGCTAAATTTAAAAACTTAAGCCTGATGCAGAATCGTTAATACCGTGCGCAGGTCGCTTACGGATATTTGCCCTGGCGCCGAGGCCTTCTTCACTGCGCCAAATGTGGCGGCGGAACCAAAGGTTTCTCCCGCCAGGCGCGAAATAACGCCAGATTTTGCCATCGACATAGTGATAATCGGTCGATCGGCAAACTGTTCCTGCATGGCAAGCGTCGCGCTAAGCAGCGTCAGTACATCACTACGATTTTGCGGCATCAGGGCGATTTTGGGGATATCCGCACCCAGTTCCTGCATTTTACGCAGTCGCCGGACTATCTCATCCGCTGCCGGGGTCTTGTGGAAATCATGGTTGGAGATAATGACTTTCACATTTTTGCGCTGCGCGTAGTCAACCGTCGCTTTAACGAGCTCATCACCGGTATACAGTTCGAGATCGATCATATCCACCACGCCACTATCGACAGCGGTGCGATTCAGCGCAATATAAGCCTCGGTAGAGATGGCCTGCTCGCCGCCTTCCTGTGCGCTGCGGAAGGTAAACAGCAGGGGAGTGTGTGGCATGATATCTCTGATAGCCCTGGCAGCTTCCATTACCACATCAACAGAGTCGACATTGGCGAAATGATCCACGCGCCACTCCAGCACATCAAAGTCAGCCTCGCGATAGGCCAGCGCTTCCGCTTTGACGCTGGCGATATCTTTGCCCATCAACGACACAATGATTTTTGGCACACCTTCGCCAATAACGAGGTTCTTAACGCATACGGTTTTCATTGAATACCCTTTTTTATTGACAGATTCAGGCGCTAAATCCCATAACCTGCTTCACATAATCCAGCGGGAAATCTTTCCCCGTCCACAGCTTGAACTGTTCAGCCCCTTGCCATAACAACATGCCGTAGCCATCGATGGTTTTGCAACCCGCTTGTTGCGCCTGTTGCAGAAGTTTTGTCATATGAGGATTGTAAACACACTCAGTGACCAGAAGATCCGGACGCAACAGAGAGATATCGCTGATAAGTGATTCATTTTCCAGCGGTTTCATACCTACTTTAGTGCCGTTGGTTAAAATATCTGCGCTGGCGAGCGCGGCCTCGAAGGCTTGCTTATCGGCCAGGTCTGTCACTGTGACTACGCAGTGGGTGTTTTCATTAACGCGTTTTGCGAACGCCTGCGCCTTGTCGAAAAATTCGTCGCGGCGGTTAAAGATCTTAATCTCTTTCAGCCCTTCGACTGCGCCCTGAGCGCCAATCGCAGTGGAGGCGCCGCCCGCGCCCAGCAGCAGCATGGTTTTACCTTTGATATCGAATCCGCTCTCTTTAATGGCGCGAATATGGCCCGTGCCATCGGTGTTAAAGCCCCGAAGATAGCCGTCATCATTGACAATGGTGTTGATCGCCCCAACCAGTTTGGCGGCTGGCGTCAATTCGTCAACAAATTCACACGCCAGTTGTTTATTGGGCATTGAGACGCCGGTGCCGCGCATTTTGAGTGCTTTTAGCCCTTCAATTGCTCCGGCAAAGGTGCTGTTGTCGACTTCAAAGGCCATATAGGTATAAGGCAACCCGGCTTTTTCCAGCGCCTTATTTTGCATTTCCGGCGACAGGCTGTGTCTGATGGGGTAGGCCATCAGGCCGATCAATTCATATTTAGCGGTTACGTCCATAGCATGACTCCTTTTTATTGAAAATAACGTTCACCCAGCCGGATATCGTTTTGTGGGATATGAAACACACGGTAATAGCGAACGAAAACGATGATGGCGGTTATGAGTGTCAGCAGGGCAAAGGCGAAATCGAGTAAGATGATGTATTGCAGGCCGATTCTGGAGAGGTAGCCGGTGATCAGTGGGATAATAAAGTTAGCCACGCCACCCATCATCATATAGATGCTGGTCACTTTGGCCTTGCTCTTCGGGAAAAACTCCGACATCACCGAAACCCCCAGTTGCAGGATGCCGCCGGCTGCAGAGAAACCGATAACAAACGCACCGCCGTTACAGACCAGCGGAGAGGGATAGAGATAAATAATGGCAGCCGTCACCGTGGCTAACCCGGCGTTAAAAACGTTAGCCCAGATTGGGCGAACCTTTTTTTTCAGCAGTGCGGCAAAGATAAAGACGCAGACCAGCGACCCCATGCTGTAGTAAGAGATGGTTTTTAGCGCCTCCGCCTCCGTCATTCCGGCGAATGCCATGGCATATTTTGGCATCCAGACGACGATGACATAAAACGTAGAAAAGGCGGCAACGCCAAACAGCACCGAGGCGACGCCTTCCAGCCAGACCAGAGGCTTGCTGTTCATTTGCGGCAAATCTTTTGCGATGCTGGCATCAATAGACTGACCAGGGAACCGGCTTCGCAGTAGCATCAGGGTAATCAACACAAACAGGATGCCGGGGCAGATCACGGCATAGCCATACCAGATATTATTAAGCAGCATATAGCTGACGATCATCGGGTAGATCATCTGGCCAAACGAAATCATGGCCTTCACCAGAATGACGGCCGAACCGGAGGCTTTTGGGAAACACTCCATCAGCGCCGGGTAGCCGCCGGTATCAAGGGCCGAGTTGGCAATACCGACGCAAATGGCCAGCCCAAATGCCACCACCAGATTCGGACTGGCGGGAATACCAAAGAAAAAGAGCATATACGAGGCAACGCCCAGTAAAATAATCGCCCGGCGACCAAACTTATCGGACAGCACACCAAAAAAGAGAATACTGATCAGTCTACCGAGACCAATTCCGGAAATTAAATAGGCTATTCCGGCATTGTCCGTGGAAAATTTTTCAGCCAGCGGCGTCATGTTTTGCGCCAGAGTGATAACACTGATGCCGTGTAGAAAATAACTTAAATAAATACAAAAAACCGCCAGGATAAATGGCGTGCCGAACGTCTTATTGTGAGACATTTCCCCGCTCCTTGACTTTGAAATTATTCTTTGCGCGCCACACGTTTCTTTCCGTTGGCGCTTTCCTGTTACTATACGAGGGCAATAAATGCTGGCCTACATAGCATGGCGTTTTAGTTACCAGGTATATTGCATGTTAAAGTGTGAATGTTGTGGTTTATTCCTGTGGTGTGTCCGATATCGTTGTTTTTATCCAGCCTATTTTGCAGGGAGGGATAATAATATTGCATCCAGGTGTATAAGTTCAGAGCGTCAGCATCGGGCGTCGTTTTTCCTCAGCGTAGCTGCGATAACCAAGAAATAACGCCAGTAAAAAACCCAATGCGGCGATAGCGGTGTCAAACCACATAATATCTGCGATGCTTCTTTCTGACAGATGGGCGGTAATCAGGGGGATGGTAAACGTCGCTATGCTGCCTGCGCTGTAGTAAATACCGGTGGCTTTACCTTTTGCGTGGGTAAAGCGAGCCGCCATCAACGTCAAACCAATTTGTACCACGCCGCCTGCCGAGGAAAAGCCGATGACAAAGGCGAAAATGGTCACGACAGTGGCGGTTGGATAGAGACACACGGTGACGAGCGCGATAAACGAGATGAAGGTATACAGCATCAATAACGTGGTGGGGCGAACCGTTTTGCGTACCAGCGGTGCGGTGATCATCACGCACAGCAGAGAGCCGCAGGTATAAATACTCAGCAGCTTAATGGCTGATGTATAAGGCATTCCGGCAATGTGCTGACCATATTGCGCCAACCACTGGCTGATAAGGTAAAACGTCGCCATCGAGACATAGCCATAAAGGGTGTAGCTTGCCAGGTCAACAAACGAACAGTGGGGGGCCTTATCCTCCGTCGGTGATGGCGTACAAGAGCGGGGGCGACCCGGATGAGCAGGAAAGGTGCAGCGCAGCAAAAAGAGGCCATTAAGCAGCATAATGCCCGCCGCGATGATGAATGACCAACCGAACCACAGGTTCGCCCATACCAGCAGGCTGATAATCATCGGCAGCAGGAATTGCCCGGCAGAAACAAACGCTTTAATCAGAATATTGGCGGTGCTGGGGGTATCGGGAAAAGCCTCCATCAGGCTGGGATAGGTACCGGCATCGAGAAAGCTGTTGGCCATTCCGGCAAGAAAACCAAAGGCGTAGGCCATAACAATATTATTTGTGCAGAGAATGCCGAAGAAAAAAATGACATAACAGACCATCCCGGTTAACACAAATGGCCGTCGGCCGAAGCGATCTGACAGAATGCCCGAAAAAAAGAGAATACTTAATCGCCCAATGCCCAGTGACGATATAACAATGGAAACGCCTGCGGCGTCAGTCTGCCATTGTTGTTCCAGCGCCTGCATATTCAGGCTCATCAGTATCACGCCCATGCCATGAACCAGATAATTGAGATAGAGTCCTGCCGCGGTAGGTAAATAAACTATTTTCATTTTGTTTGCTCTGCAGACGTGCAATATCCGGCATGTTCTGCGAAATTAAGGTATGGTCTAATACAAGAATTAGAGGTGAGGTTTTTCAATCATCTATGAAGAAAGCCGCTCCAGATCGTGAGAATAAAGTTCAGCAGCAACGGACTGATAGATTTTCCAGTCAAGAAATTCACCTTGTGAATAAACGCTGCGGAAGGTTTCCAAATCACGAAAAACGCGCATGGTATTATTACCGATACGATGATTAATTTTCTGAATAATCGCATTAATGTGCATGATTCTTTTTTGGCGGATTGCCAGCATTTTTTCAATAATAACGTCGGGGATCGTTTGCCGACCCTCTTCCCACGATTGCCAGGCTTTAATATCGCCATCGCAGGCAACCCAGTTCGCACACTCGTCAATTGTTAACGCTAAAATATGGCGTAATGCTTGTAGCTCATCGGCGTTCATCATTTTGTGCCCTCAAAAAAAGATAGAGCATAAATAGCATTCTTACGTCGTAGCTGGATTGAAGAGGGTCACACTATCTACTGCAACATAGTATGCGTTGCAGGGGGAGAGGGAAGCGCTTAAAAAAAAGCCCATCGTGGGAGATGGGCAAAGACTACACACAGCAATTCATTGTTTCACTCAGGGGATTTCCATGTTTATAAATCAAGCTGTTGATTTATAACCGTGTGCTAATAGTAGGCATGTCACTTTTTCACGTCGATCAGATTCGTCTCAATAGTTAAAATTGTGTGAATGATTTTTAATTGCGCCAGGGGCGGATGCCATCATTTGATGGCATCCGTTAACATTACAAGGGGGGATTGATAAGAAAAACTTAAGTGACGGGCGGTTGTTTACTCTTTTTTATCGCTGACGGCATCAAACTGCTGTAACTCCTCCAGCACCTGATCCGGATCGGTCGTTGGCGGGGGAACTTCATGCAACCAGGCATCAAACAGGCGCCAGGAAACCGCCAGCAGTACCGGGCCGATAAACAGGCCTATCATGCCAAACGCGACCAGACCACCGATAACGCCGGAAAGAATGAGGATCATCGGCAAGTCCGCACCCATACGGATCAGCATTGGACGGATAACGTTATCCATGGTGCCTACCACGCAACTCCATACCAGCAGCACCGTGCCCCAGGTGGTATCGCCTGTCCAGTAGAGCCAGATAATCGAGGGGATGAGCACCAGTAGCGGCCCCAACTGCACCAGGCAGGAGAAGATCATTACCACGGTGAGCAGCGTGGCGTAGGGTACGCCAGAAATAGCCAGGCCAATGCCGCCGAGAATGGCCTGTGCCAGCGCGGTGACGACCACGCCCAGCGCCACGGCGCGAATCGCCTGACCCGCCAGCAGCACCGCCGCGTCACCACGTTTGGCCGCCAGACGGGTTGCAAAATAGCGGATCCCAAATGCCACTTTTTCGCCCTGCCAGTAAAGAAGCGCGCTGAACAGCAGCATTAAACCGCTGTGCATCAGGAAGCGCCCGATGTGCGCCGCCTGACCGACGAACCAGGTGGTCGTGGTGCCGATATACGGGCGCACTTTCGCCATAATGGCGCTGCCGCCCATATCCAGCAAACTGTGCCAGCCCTGATAGAGTTTCGCACCGACAAACGGAATGCTGTTCAGCCAGGCGAGTTCAGGCAGCGTCAACGTTCCTGAGGTAATGTCATGTACCAATGGGGCACTGCCGTCGACAACGCTATTGACCAGCAGCGCAATCGGAATCACGAACAGTAAGAAAAGCAGCAGCGTCATCACCAGCACTGCGAGGCCACGACGGCCAAAAAGAATGCGTTGCAGACGCAACAGCACCGGCCAGGTGGCGATCACGATGGTGGCAGCCCAGGCGAAACCCAGAATAAATGGCTGAACAATCCATAAACAGGCGATGATCATCAGTGCTAAAAACAGCACAGATAGCAGTATTTGCGGTATATCGCGAGGCCGTTGAAACGTACTCATAGATCAGTTTTACCTTCTTTTGTACGCCAGAGCGCTGGCGCGGCGTAAGCCCTTATATTGATAATAATATCAAACTGTTTAACGGGGCGATTTTGCACTTAAATCTACCGGGCGTATAAGAAAAAAATGTGATACAACGATAAATGCGCTACGCAAACGATTAAACATGAGCCTCTTCCTGTGGAAGGCGCGCATGTACAACAACACCAACTATTCAGACAGGGTCAAGCGTGATGATCCCACAAATTTCTCAGGCACCAGGCGTGGTTCAACTGGTGCTGAATTTTTTGCAGGCACTGGAGCAACAAGGTTTTACCGGCGATACCGCCACTCAATATGCCGACAGGCTGACAATGGCAACCGATAACAGCATTTATCAGTTGTTGCCGGATGCGGTGGTGTTTCCCCGCTCGACGGCGGATGTGGCTCTGCTGGCACGTCTGGCAGAGGAAGAACGTTTCCGTTCACTCATCTTCACCCCGCGTGGCGGCGGTACTGGCACCAATGGGCAGGCGCTGAATCAGGGCATCATCGTTGATATGTCCCGATATATGAATCGCATTATTGAAATCAACCCGGAAGAAGGGTGGGTGCGGGTCGAAGCCGGGGTTATTAAAGATCAGCTCAATCAATATCTCAGGCCATACGGCTACTTTTTCTCTCCCGAGCTATCAACCAGTAATCGCGCGACGCTTGGCGGCATGATCAATACCGACGCCTCAGGTCAGGGGTCGTTGGTCTACGGCAAAACCTCCGATCATGTGCTGGGTGTGCGGGCGGTGCTGCTGGGCGGCGACATTCTGGATACGCAGCCGGTTCCGGTCGCGCTGGCAGAAACCCTGGCGAAAGAGCAGTCCGCTTCCGGGCGCATTTACCGCACGGTTTTTGAGGGTTGCCGTGATAACCGACAACTCATCATCGACAAATTTCCAAAACTAAATCGATTCCTCACAGGCTACGACCTGCGGCACGTCTTTAACGATGAGATGAGTTCGTTTGACTTAACCCGAATCCTCACCGGTTCAGAAGGGACGCTGGCGTTTATCACCGAAGCGCGGCTGGATATTACGCCGCTGCCGAAGGTACGCCGGCTGGTCAATATCAAGTACGACTCGTTCAACTCCGCGCTGCGCAATGCGCCGCTGATGGTGGAAGCCCGCGCGCTGTCGGTCGAGACGGTCGACTCCAAAGTGCTTAATCTGGCGCGGGAAGATATCGTCTGGCACTCGGTCAGCGAACTGATTGCCGATGTGCCGGATAAAGAGATGCTCGGCCTTAATATTGTCGAATTTGCCGGAGACGACGAGGCGCTGATTGAAGAGCAGGTGACTTCACTGTGTCAGCGTCTGGATGCACTGATTGCCCGTCAGGAAGGCGGCGTGATTGGCTGGCAACGTTGTAACGAACTGGATGGTATTGAGCGTATTTACGCGATGCGTAAAAAAGCGGTCGGGCTGTTGGGGAATGCTAAAGGCGCGGCGAAGCCCATTCCGTTTGCGGAAGATACCTGTGTACCGCCGGAGCATCTGGCGGATTATATCGTTGAGTTTCGTGCATTGCTCGACGGTCACGGCCTGAGCTACGGTATGTTTGGCCACGTTGACGCGGGTGTGCTGCACGTGCGTCCGGCGCTGGATATGTGCGACCCACAGCAGGAGATCCTGATGAAACAGATCTCCGATGATGTTGTCGCGCTGACCGCCAAATATGGCGGCTTGCTGTGGGGTGAACACGGTAAGGGTTTCCGTGCGGAGTACAGCCCGGCCTTCTTCGGCGAGCAACTGTATGACGAACTGCGGAAAGTGAAAGCCGCATTCGACCCGCTTAACCGACTCAACCCCGGTAAGATTTGCGCCCCGGCGGGCGTGGATGCTCCGATGATGAAAGTCGATGCGGTTAAACGCGGCACCTTTGACAGGCAGATCCCCATCGCGGTACGCACCTCCTGGCGCGGAGCGATGGAGTGTAACGGCAACGGTCTGTGCTTTAACTTCGATGCCAAAAGCCCGATGTGCCCGTCAATGAAGATAACGAACGATCGTATCCACTCTCCGAAAGGCCGCGCAACGCTGGTGCGGGAATGGCTACGCCTGCTTGCCGATCGCGGTGTTGATCCATTACTGCTGGAAAAAGAACTGCCGGAGAAACGCGCCAGCCTGCGTTCGTTGATTGATCGTACCCGTAACTCCTGGCATGCGCGCAAAGGTGAGTACGATTTCTCCCACGAGGTGAAAGCGGCAATGTCCGGCTGCCTGGCCTGTAAAGCCTGCTCGACCCAGTGCCCGATTAAAATTGATGTGCCGGACTTCCGCGCCCGTTTCTTACAGCTCTATCACACGCGCTATCTGCGCCCGGTGCGCGATCATCTGGTGGCGACGGTGGAAAGCTATGCGCCGCTGATGGCGCGCGCACCGAAAACGTTCAACTTCTTTATGAGCCAGCCACTGGTACGTAAGCTGTCAGAAAAGCACATTGGGATGGTCGATCTGCCGATGCTTTCCGCGCCGTCATTGCAAAAACGGCTTACCACCCATCGCTCCGCCAATATGACGCTGGAGCAACTGGAAGCGTTGTCGCCGGAGCAAAAAGCGTTAACGGTGCTGGTGGTGCAGGATCCTTTCACCAGCTACTACGATGCACAGGTCGTGGCCGATTTTATTCGCCTGATTGATAAACTGGGCCTGCAACCGGTGCTGCTCCCGTTCTCACCGAACGGCAAGGCGCAGCACATTAAAGGTTTCGTCACCCGCTTTACCAAAACCGCGCGTAAAACGGCAGATTACCTGAATCGCGTAGCGGAACTCGGCATCCCTATGGTGGGCGTCGACCCGGCTCTGGTGCTGTGCTATCGCGATGAGTACAAGCAGGTGCTGGGTGATAAACGCGGTGACTTTAATGTCATGCTGGTGCACGAATGGCTGCCGCAGGCGCTGGAGGACATTCACAGCCAGGAGTCCGGCGGTGAATCCTGGTATCTCTTTGGTCACTGTACGGAAGTCACCGCATTGCCTGCGGCAACTAAACAGTGGGCGGACATCTTCGCCCGCTTTGGCGCCAGGCTTGAAAACATCAACGTCGGCTGCTGCGGCATGGCAGGCACCTATGGCCATGAAGTGAAAAATCACGAAAACTCCCTCGGGATTTATGCGTTATCATGGCAGCAGGCAATGCAGCGTTTGCCACGCAATCGCTGTCTGGCGACCGGTTACTCATGCCGCAGCCAGGTGAAACGTGTTGAAGGGAATGGCGTTCGCCATCCGTTACAGGCGCTACTGGAGATTATTGGATGATTTGGAGACGACAGACGACTCTCGAAGCCCTCAATGCGATGAATGAGGGGACGATGATGGCGCTACTGGATATTCGTTTTGACGCCATGGGTGAGGATGTTCTGGAAGGCTCAATGCCGGTCGATCATCGTACACATCAGACTTTTGGTTTATTGCACGGCGGGGCTTCTGTGGTGTTGGCGGAAACGCTGGGGTCGGTTGCAGGTTATCTGTGCACTGAAGGCGAGCAGGGCGTGGTTGGGCTGGAAATCAACGCTAACCACATCCGTTCCGTGCGCAGTGGTCGCGTTCGCGGTGTCTGTAAACCGATTCATACCGGACGACGCAACCAGGTGTGGCAAATCGAAATTTTCGATGAAGAGGGGCGATTGTGCTGCACTTCGCGCCTGACGACGGCGGTTGTGTGATCCTGATGAAAAGGCCCAATGTGCTGGGCCTTTTGCTTATTTGACCGTATCGTCTTTAACCGTATCACTCGCGCCATTTTTCTGAACGGACGCGATCCCTTTTTTCGCCGCATCCTTACTTGAGTACATTTCACTGGTCGCAATGGTTTCGTGATTATCGGCCTTTAGTAAAAAATACCACGGCTGCGCAACGGCTTTTTCGGATTTCTTAATAACATAATAACCCATGATTTCTCCCGTTAATTTTGAAGGGGGTCATCAATGATGTAGGTCAGATTTAGCGATCCGGCAAGTCTGCGTACCGTTAGTGTGAGCGAGAGGGGCTGAAAGGTCGAAAAGCTATCAAATAAATAGGCATTAACAATACATCTTTTATTCATCAACCACTTCCAGCGATTACTCTTCCTTAATCTATTATTTTTCAAAGTGTTGTAAAAATATAGCTATCCCGGTTGCCTGTGGATTCAGGGTCTATGCTTATAAAAAGCATCTGTAAAGCGGGTCTGATGAGAATACCCCTGTTGCGGATGGGTTGAAGTGATAATCATTATCACTAACATGGTGTTATGCCTTTGATGGCTTAACCAGTGAGGTAGACCAATGGATGTAGATTCAGGAACCTTTGATCCCAATGATTTCGCATGGCGCGGCCTGACGCTGACGCCCGCTGCGGCAGCGCAAATTCGCAATCTGGTGAGTAAGCAGCCGGGCATTCAGGGAGTGCGTCTGGGTGTTAAGCAGACGGGCTGCGCCGGATTCGGCTACGTGCTGGATACGGTAAGCGACCCCCGTGAGGACGATCTGCTGTTCGAATCTGAGGGCGCAAAGCTGTGGGTTCCCCTTCAGGCCATGCCTTTTATCGACGGCACTGAAGTGGATTATGTGCGCGAAGGATTAAATCAGATATTTAAATTTCATAACCCGAAAGCGCAGAACGAATGCGGCTGCGGCGAAAGTTTTGGGGTATAGGCGGTACGATTATGACGCGCAATACTGAAGCAACTGACGATGTCAAAACCTGGACCGGCGGCCCGCTGAACTACAAAGAGGGCTTTTATACCCGGTTACAAACCGACGAACTGGCCAAAGGAATCAACGAAGAGGTGGTTCGCGCCATTTCGGCGAAACGCAATGAACCTGAGTGGATGCTGGAGTTCCGCCTGAATGCGTTCCATGCCTGGGAGCAGATGAAAGAGCCACACTGGCTCAAGGCAAACTATGCGTCGCTCAATTATCAGGATTACAGCTATTATTCCGCGCCATCCTGCGGTAACTGCGATGAGAACTGCGTATCTGAGCCGGGCGCGGTGCAGCAAACAGGCGCTAACGCCTTCCTGACCGATGAAGTGGAAGCCGCGTTTAACCAGCTTGGCGTACCGGTGCGTGAGGGCAAAGAGGTTGCGGTGGATGCTATCTTCGACTCTGTCTCTGTCGCCACGACCTATCGGGAAAAACTCTCAGAGCAGGGGATCATTTTCTGCTCGTTTGGCGAAGCGATCCACGATCATCCGGAACTGGTTAAACAGTATCTGGGGACGGTGGTGCCCTCCAACGATAACTTTTTCGCGGCGTTGAACGCGGCGGTCGCCTCTGACGGCACCTTTATCTACATTCCGAAAGGGGTGCGTTGCCCGATGGAGTTGTCGACCTATTTCCGTATCAATGCGGAAAAAACCGGTCAGTTTGAACGCACGATCCTGGTGGCGGATGAAGGCAGCTATGTCAGCTACATCGAAGGCTGTTCCGCACCGGTGCGCGACAGCTATCAGCTTCATGCCGCAGTGGTTGAGGTTATTATCCACAAAGATGCGGAAGTAAAATATTCCACGGTACAAAACTGGTTCCCAGGTGATAACAACACCGGCGGCATACTGAATTTCGTCACCAAACGCGCGTTGTGCGAAGGCGAAAACAGCAAAATGTCATGGACTCAGTCGGAAACCGGTTCAGCCATCACCTGGAAATACCCAAGCTGTATTCTGCGCGGTGATAACTCGATTGGTGAGTTCTTCTCGGTTGCACTGACCAGCGGCCATCAGCAGGCGGATACGGGCACCAAAATGATCCATATCGGCAAAAACACCAAATCGACCATTATCTCGAAAGGCATCTCTGCAGGGCAAAGCCAGAACAGCTATCGCGGATTGGTGAAAATCATGCCGACTGCGACGAATGCCCGCAACTACACCCAGTGCGACTCTATGCTGATTGGCCCCGACTGCGGCGCGCATACTTTCCCGTATGTCGAGTGCCGCAACAACAGCGCCCAACTGGAGCATGAAGCGACAACCTCGCGCATTGGCGAAGATCAGTTGTTCTACTGCCTGCAACGCGGGATCAGCGAAGACGATGCCATCTCAATGATCGTCAATGGCTTCTGTAAGGACGTCTTCTCCGAGCTACCTCTGGAGTTTGCCGTGGAAGCGCAAAAACTGCTGGCGATAAGCCTCGAACACAGCGTCGGATAAGCGTTAAGGGAACACTATGTTAAGTATTAAAGATTTGCAGGTTGCAGTTGAAGAGAAAGCGATCCTGCGCGGTTTGAGCCTTGATGTTAAGCCTGGCGAAGTACATGCCATTATGGGGCCGAACGGTTCAGGGAAAAGCACGCTCTCGGCGACCCTTGCCGGACGCGAAGATTACGAAGTCACCGGCGGCGCGGTAACGTTTAAGGGCAAAGATCTCCTTGAACTTTCGCCGGAAGACCGGGCGGGAGAAGGTATTTTCATGGCCTTCCAGTATCCGGTGGAGATCCCAGGCGTCAGTAACCAGTTTTTCCTGCAAACGGCGCTCAATGCCGTGCGTAAATATCGGGGCCAGGAAGCGCTGGATCGCTTCGACTTTCAGGATCTGATGGAAGAGAAAATCAATCTGCTGAAGATGCCGCAGGATCTGCTGACCCGCTCGGTAAACGTCGGTTTCTCCGGCGGTGAGAAAAAGCGCAATGATATTCTGCAAATGGCGGTGCTGGAGCCGGAACTGTGTATCCTCGATGAAACAGATTCCGGGCTGGATATCGATGCCCTGAAGATTGTCGCTGATGGCGTAAACTCGCTGCGCGACGGTAAGCGATCGTTCATTATCGTCACCCACTACCAGCGCATTCTCGACTACATCAAACCGGATGTGGTGCATGTTCTTTACCAGGGGCGGATCGTGAAATCCGGAGACTTCACCCTGGTGAAACAACTGGAGGAGCAGGGCTATGGCTGGCTTACCGAACAGCAGTAACGCACTGCAACAGTGGCATCATCTGTTCGAGGCGCAGGGCGGGACGCGTTCGCCGCAGGCGCGTGAGCATCTGCAACAGGTGCTGCGCTTAGGATTGCCGACGCGTAAAGATGAAGACTGGAAATACACCGCGCTGGACGGTTTGCTCAACAGTCAGTTTGTTGCGCCGGTGGCGACGACGCTTGACGATATCGTCCCGGATTCGCTGGCATTGACGCTGGACGCCTGGCGACTGGTGTTCGTCGATGGCCAGTTTGCGCCGGGGTTGAGTGACCCGCTTGAAGAGAGCGGCTTTAACGTCACGGTTAACAACCTGCGGGAAGGATTACCTGCCGCCATCAACAG
This sequence comes from Pseudocitrobacter cyperus, assembly GCF_039889165.1. Taxonomy (NCBI): domain Bacteria; kingdom Pseudomonadati; phylum Pseudomonadota; class Gammaproteobacteria; order Enterobacterales; family Enterobacteriaceae; genus Pseudocitrobacter; species Pseudocitrobacter cyperus. The sequence goes on from NZ_JAYMYY010000001.1 coordinate 295,703, forward strand.
CGAGATATTTCTGCATCTGACGGAAAGCCTGGCATCGACGGTAACGCATATTCACGTAGCGCGTAATCAGCGCCCGGCGAAACCCTTGCTGCTGATGCATATCACGCGCGGCCTGGCGAGCGATGAAATGAATACTGCGCACTATCGCCACCATATTCAGCTTGCGACGGGAGCGGAAGCGACGGTTATCGAACACTACGTCAGCCTCAATGAACAGCGTCACTTTACCGGGGCACGTTTCTCGATGGACGTTGCCGACAATGCCCATTTGCACCACCTGAAAATGGGGTTTGAAAACCCGCAGAGCTACCACTTCGCTCATAATGACATTCGTCTGGGACAGGATGCGAGCGCTCATAGCAGCAGCTTCCTGCTGGGGGCCGCCGTCACGCGCCATCACACCAGCACTCAGCTTAATGGGGAAAACAGCACCCTGCGCATCAATAGCCTGGCGATGCCGGTGAAAGCTGAAGTGTGCGACAGCCGCACCTGGCTTGAACACAACAAAGGCTATTGCAACAGCCGTCAGTTGCATAAAACTATCGTCAACGATAAAGGTCGCGCCGTGTTTAACGGCCTGATTAACGTCGCCAAACACGCAATTAAAACCGACGGGCAGATGACGAACAACAATCTGCTGCTTGGCCGACTGGCGGAAGCCGATACCAAACCGCAACTGGAAATCTATGCTGATGATGTGAAATGCAGCCACGGCGCGACGGTGGGGCGTATTGACGATGAGCAACTCTTCTATCTGCGATCGCGCGGAATAAGCGAACAGGATGCGCGCAAGATAATCATTTACGCTTTTGCCGCTGAGCTGACGGAAGCGATCCCTAATGAGGCGCTAAAACAGCAGATCCTGGCGCGTATCGGCCAGCGTTTGCCAGGAGGTGCACAATGACGTTTTCCGTACAACAGGTTCGCGCCGATTTCCCGGTATTGAGTCGGGAAGTGAATGGACAGCCGCTGGCTTACCTTGATTCTGCCGCCAGCGCGCAAAAACCAGAACAGGTGATCCGCGCCGAAGCGGAATTTTATCGCCACGGCTATGCGGCGGTACATCGGGGGATCCACACCCTTAGCGCCGAAGCGACCCAGAGAATGGAAGAGGTGCGCCAGAAAGCCGCGAACTTCCTCAATGCGCGTTCCGCTGAAGAACTGATCTTTGTGCGCGGTACCACCGAGGCTATCAACCTTGTTGCCAATAGCTGGGGGCAGGAGAACGTTCGGGCGGGCGATAACATCATCATCACCGCCATGGAGCACCACGCGAATATTGTTCCATGGCAGATGCTCTGCGCCCGGGTCGGCGCAGAGCTGCGGGTGATCCCGCTTAATCAGGACGGCACGTTGCAGATGGAAAAGGTCGCGCCGCTGTTTGATGAACGCACGAGGCTCCTGGCGGTGACTCAGGTTTCTAACGTGCTGGGAACCGAAAACCCGGTTGCGGCATTGATTGCGCAAGCGCATCAGCACGGGGCGAAAGTGCTGGTGGACGGTGCGCAGGCGGTGATGCATCACCCGGTCGATGTGCAGGCGCTGGATTGCGATTTCTATGCCTTCTCAGGCCATAAGCTTTATGGCCCTACCGGTATCGGCGTGCTGTATGTGAAAGAGGATATCCTGCAGGCGATGCCGCCCTGGGAAGGTGGCGGCTCGATGATTGCCACCGTCAGCCTGACGGAAGGCACCACCTGGGCGAAAGCGCCGTGGCGGTTCGAAGCGGGCACGCCGAATACGGGCGGTATTATCGGACTCGGCGCAGCGTTTGATTACCTCAATGGGTTGGGGCTTGCGGCGATTGGCGAGTATGAACAAACGCTGATGCGCTACGCACTCGATGCGCTGGCTGATGTTCCCGATCTTCATCTTTATGGCCCGTCGGACAGGCTGGGTGTTATCGCTTTTAATCTGGGGACGCATCACGCCTATGACGTCGGCAGTTTTCTCGACAACTACGGCATTGCCGTTCGCACCGGGCACCATTGCGCGATGCCGCTGATGGCTTTCTATCAGGTTCCGGCGATGTGCCGGGCGTCGCTGGCGATGTACAACACCTTTGAAGAGATCGACCGCCTGGTGACGGGGCTGCGGCGTATTCATCACTTATTGGGATAACAGGGAGGAACAATGGCTGCTTTACCGGATAAAGAGAAGCTGCTGCGCAACTTTGGCCGCTGCGCCAACTGGGAAGAGAAGTATCTCTATATCATCGAACTTGGCCAGCGACTCGCGCCGTTAAGCGCTGAGGCGCATAGCCCGGAGAATATTATTCAGGGCTGCCAGAGCCAGGTGTGGATTGTGGTTTCTCGTAATGCTGACGGCGCGGTCGAATTACAGGGCGATAGCGATGCCGCAATCGTAAAAGGGTTGATTGCCGTCGTTTTCATCCTCTATGACAAAATGACGCCGGAAGATATTCTCGCCTTTGATGTCCGCCCGTGGTTTAGCCAGATGGCGCTCACGCAACACCTCACGCCCTCGCGCTCGCAGGGGCTGGAAGCCATGATTCGCGCGATACGCGCGCAAGTGGCTAACTTCAGCTAATATAATATAGACAGCTTTCATACAGTTACGCGAGGCAGGAAGCGCCTCGCTGGCCGTTCTGCTTTCTGGCGGTTTGTCAGTGAATGTGAATAAGGAATCCCATATGAAGCGCGCGTCTCTTATTACTCTTAGCATTTTGGCTGCCCTCAGCGCTGTGCATAGCGCCTGGGCCGTTGATTATCCGCTGCCTCCTGCCAATAGTCGTCTGATTGGCCAGAACCAAACCTATACGGTTCAGGAGGGCGATCGTAACTTGCAGGCCATCGCGCGACGTTTCGACACGGCGGCGATGTTGCTCATCGAGGCCAACAACACGATGGCGCCTGTGCCAAAACCGGGAACGGTTGTGACCATCCCTTCGCAGATGCTGCTACCGGATGCTCCGCGTGAAGGCATCATTGTCAATCTGGCGGAGCTGCGGCTCTATTATTTCCCGCCGGGAGAAAACCAGGTGCAGGTTTATCCCATAGGGATTGGGCTACAGGGACTCGAAACGCCGGAAATGACGACCCGGGTAGGGCAAAAGATCCCCAATCCAACCTGGACGCCACCTGCGGGGATTCGCGCCCGCTCTGCGGCGAAAGGGATAAATCTCCCTGCGGTTGTGCCCGCCGGGCCGAATAATCCGTTAGGGCGCTATGCGCTGCGTCTTGCTTACGGCAACGGCGAATACCTGATTCACGGCACCAGCGCGCCGGATAGCGTGGGGCTGCGCGTAAGTTCAGGCTGTATTCGCATGAACGCGCCGGACATTAAAGCGCTGTTCAGTCAGGTTCGTAGTGGGACGCCGGTGAGGGTGATTAATGAGCCGGTGAAGTATTCGGTTGAGCCAAATGGCATGCGTTATGTCGAGGTTCATCGTCCGCTCTCGCAGAACCCGGAGCAGGATACGCAGAATCTGAGCTTCACGCTCTCGTCCGATTTTACGCAATTTTCTCAGCACACTGATGTGAGCAAGGAGCAGCTCCAGAAAGCGTTGACGCGTCGGGCGGGGTATCCGGTCGCCGTGAGTGCTGAAAAAGGCACAGCACGCGCGACAGAGCCGTCATTATCGATGCAGAGTGATAAGCGTGGTGATGTCGTTGCAGAAGGGGGCGTGTCAGGAACGGTAACGCAATAGCGGGAGATAAATCACAGGCAAAAAAAATGGCGCACAATGTGCGCCATTTTATTACCAGAACTCTTACTTACGGTAAGAGTGAGCCTGGTTGTCCAGACGCTGGTTAGCGCGAGCTGCGTCATCTTTAGCAGCCTGAACGTCGGAACGGATTGCGTTCACGTCGTTGCTCAGCTGGTCAACTTTAGCGTTCAGAGTCTGAACGTCAGAAGACAGCTGATCGATTTTAGCATTGCTGGAGCAACCTGCCAGCAGAGTAGAACCCAGGATTACCGCGCCCAGTACCAGTTTAGTACGATTCATTATAAATACCCTCTAGATTGAGTTAATCTCCATGTAGCGTTACAAGTATTACACAAACTTTTTTATCTTGAGAATATTTTTTTATCCTAAAACCCTTATTTTTGATCGTTCGCTCAAAGAAGCATCGACTTTTCCCCTGATGAAAGAAAAATGCTATGAAAACAGTGGAGTTCCATCGGATTCATCTTAGATAACCAGCATTTAAATAGTGAAATCCGATTTGCTTTTTTATTGAGCATGGTGATTAGAGGTAATAAAAAAAGCGCCCCGAAGGGCGCTTTTTATTCGCATCTGAAATAGATCTGTAAATTATTACAGTACGTGTACGGATGCCGTATTGGTGGTTCCGCTTGGAACCAGTGCGCCGGAAACCATCACGACAACGTCGCCTTTCTGCGCCAGGCCGCTTTCCAGAGCGACTTCTTTACCCAGACGATAGAAATCATCAGTAGAAGAGATTTCTTTCACCAGTTGCGGTACAACGCCTTTGCTCAGTACCAGTTGGCGAGCAGTCGTTTCGTTGGTGGTCAGAGCCAGGATGGTGGCATCCGGGAAGTATTTACGTACTGCGCGAGCGGATTTACCGCCCTGGGTTGCAACCACGATCAGCGGCGCATCCAGTTTTTCAGCCGTTTCTACCGCACCGCGGCAAACAGCTTCGGTGATACGCAGTTTACGGCTGTCGTTGTTGAACTCCAGACGGCTGGTCATCACGCGGTCGGTACGTTCGCAGATGGTCGCCATGATGGTCACAGCTTCCAGCGGGTATTTACCCTTAGCGGATTCGCCGGACAGCATGACAGCATCGGTACCATCCAGGATGGCGTTAGCAACGTCGCCCGCTTCTGCGCGAGTAGGGCGCGGGTTTTTGATCATGGAATCCAGCATTTGGGTCGCAGTGATAACGACTTTACGAGCGCGGATACATTTTTCGATGATCATTTTCTGCGCGAAGATAACTTCTTCAACCGGGATTTCAACGCCCATGTCGCCACGCGCAACCATGATGCCATCAGAAGCTTCGAGGATTTCGTCGAAGTTGTTCAGGCCTTCCTGGTTTTCGATTTTGGAGATGATCTGGATCTTCTCGCCACCGTGTGCTTTCAGGTGCTCACGGATTTCAACAACGTCAGAACGTTTACGGATGAAGGACGCCGCCACAAAGTCAACGCCTTGCTCGCAACCGAAGATCAGATCCTGTTTGTCTTTTTCGGCCAGAGCTGGCAGCGCAATGGAAACGCCCGGCAGGTTAACGCCTTTGTTTTCGCCCAGGTCGCCGTTGTTCAGCACTTTACAGATAACTTTGTTACCTTCGATAGCGGTAACTTCCATGCCGATCAGACCATCGTCAACCAGAACGGTGTTGCCAACGGACAGGTCGGTGGTGAAACCTTCATAGGTTACTGCAACGATTTCGCTGTTGCCGACAACAGATTTGTCAGTGGTGAAGGTGAAAGTCTGGCCTGCTTTCAGAGAGACGTCATTGCCGCCTTCCAGCTTGATGGTACGGATTTCCGGGCCTTTGGTATCCAGCAGGATAGCGGCTTTCTGGCCGGTTTTCTTCATCACGTTGCGCAGGTTCTGGATGCGCTGACCGTGTTCAGCATAGTCACCGTGGGAGAAGTTCAGACGCATAACGTTCATGCCCGCGTCTAGCATTTTGCCTAACATCTCTTCGGATTCGGTTTTCGGACCGATGGTGCAAACAATTTTGGTCTTTTTCATGACAGTCTTAGTCTTTAAGTTGAGTAAGTTGAGAAGGATATGGGAATCTCGCTCCATAAGCGCACGGCCACGGAGTCAAACCGGTGATACGAAACTTGCAACGCCACGCCATCATAAGGATAGGTGACATCAAAAAAGCGTGCAGAGGAAAGTGTGCTAGCGATTCAGCAAACTGAAAGATACGATGTTTTTGTCGGTTATTAATACAGTTCAATGAGCTGAAACCATTCAAGAAAGAATCGGCGCGTATTATACGGTGTTGCAGCGAAAAAAGAAAATAAAAACAGCGTTTCAAAAATTAAAAGACTTGGGTTAACAAAATAAAAACTTTTCCAGTAAGGTATTATAACAACATGAAAATTCTTTTTACCGGGCCAAAGGTCGTAAAGTACGACTTTTGCGTTTCACGCGTTCGTCATTGATGAATTTGATTTATCGCGGATTTAAATCAATAATATTTTGATTATTAATGGAAAAAGGGAGAGATGACGATGGGAAATCTCAGCAAAGATGAAGCGATGTACCAGGAGATGTGCCGGGTAGTGGGCAAAGTTGTGCTGGAAATGCGTGATTTAGGCCAGGAGCCGAAACATATTGTGATTGCGGGCGTTGTGCGCACCGCGCTGGCAAACAGCAAAGTCCAGCGTTCAGAATTAACCCAGCAAGCCATGGAAAAGGTCATTAAGGCGCTTGCAGGGCAGTAATACGTCAGGCAATAACAAATCGCAGAACGGCTTTTACTGCAATATCGCTATGATGCGCAATTAAAGCTTCATCATCAATTTCCGGCAGCGGGCCATCGAGATACAGACTGTTAAAGCTGTAAAAGTTGGAGACCTGATAAAAGCTAAAACTGCTGATGAGGCGATGGACATCACGCGCTTCGATATCCGATTGAAAAATATTCTGCTGCTGGCCACGCTGTAAAATATTTTCAAGCAGGGACAGGGCGCTTTTATTGACCTGCTTAAAGTTGTCCGAGGACAGTAGCCACTTCCCGCGCTGCATATTCTCCATGCAAATAATTCGCATAAAGTCTGCATGGGTGGCGTGATAGCGCACACTCCATTTTACCAGTTGTACCAGTGCCTCCACCGGGGGGCAATTTTCCAGCCCAAGCTGCTGTTCCGTTTCGCGAATGCGCGTATAGACGTACTGCAACACGGCCTGGTAAAGCGCCTCTTTGGTTTTAAAGTAATAGACCACCATACGCTTGGTGGTCTGCGCCTCTCCGGCAATCTGCTCCATGCGTGCGCCAGCCAGCCCATGCTCTGCAAAAATGGCGATCGCGGCGGTGAAAATCCTCTCTTTCAGAGAATGCGCTTCATCGTGAACAACGGTGGACATAACAACTCCTGTTTTTTCCAAGAACAAAAAATACACGTAATGATCACAATTTGGCAACCAAACATGGCAGGAATGAACCAAATGATTCATATTCATTCCATCTATTCGTCATAACAGGGGAAGCCGATGCTGCGCTCTATTGCCACTGTTTCGATCTCCGGAACATTGCCTGAAAAACTGAGCGCCATTGCGGCGGCGGGCTATCAGGGTGTTGAAATCTTTGAAAACGATCTGCTCTATTATACCGGTACGCCCGCTGAGATCCGAACGCTGGCCGACGATCTGGGATTAAAAATCACCTTATTTCAGCCTTTTCGTGATTTCGAAGGGGAGAGCCGCGAACAGTTTGCCGCCAACCTTGAGCGAGCACGGCGTAAATTTGCGCTGATGCATGAGTTGGGTTGCGACACGCTGTTGTTGTGCAGCAATGTCTCTCCCCATTGCTCCGCAGATTTTGACCTTCAGGTGGCGGATCTGCGCGCCCTGGCGACGCTTGCGGAGCAGGAAAATATTCGCATCGGCTATGAAGCGCTGGCGTGGGGAACGCATGTTAACCACTGGTATCAGGCGTGGGAGCGGGTAAAGGCAGTCAATAGTCCGGCGATGGGTATCGTACTGGATAGCTTCCATGTTCTCTCACTCGGCGACAACCTGAAACGGCTCGATGACGTGCCGCTGGAGAGCATAACCTTTCTGCAACTGGCGGATGCGCCGCTGATGAAAATGGATGTGCTTGAGTGGAGCCGCCATTTTCGATGCTTCCCTGGGCAGGGTGAGCTTCCGCTGATTGAGTTTGCCAGTGAACTGACCCGTCGGGGCTATCGCGGGCCCTGGTCGCTGGAAATCTTCAACGATGGTTTTCGCGCCTCTCCCAACGGCGCGACGGCAAAGGATGGCTACCGTTCATTGCTGTGGCTGGAGGAGCAAACCCGGCAGGCGTTAGGGCAGACCGATGCCGACCTGTTTACCTCCCGGCCTTTGCCGCAGTGGCACGGGATGGAATTTATTGAATTTGCCGCAAGCCCGTCTGATGCGAAAAAACTGGGAATGATGCTGGCCGGGATGGGCTTTCGCCAGACCGGGATGCACCGCTCAAAGCAGGTGGCGTTGTGGTGCAACGGCGAGGCGCGGGTTGTCATTAATTATCAACCCCATAGCTGGGCTGACCACTTCTATCAGCGTCATGGGGTTTCGCTTTGCGCGATGGCTCTGCGCGTGAGCGACAGCGCGTCGGTGATCGCCCGCGCGCGCGCTTATGGCTATGCCACCTGGCAGGGGGAGGCGGGCCCGAATGAAAGTACGATCCCGGCCGTGTGCGCACCGGACGGTAGCCTTATCTATCTTATTGATGAAAATCAGAATATTTACACCCAGGACTTCAATCTGACGCCCGATGAAAACCCAGGCGGCTTCACTGGCATTGATCATCTGGCTCTGGGAATGGAAGCCGATAGCCGTGATAACTGGGTGATGTTCTTCCGTTCTGTCTTTGGTTTTGTTCTGGAGCATGAACAAACCATGCCCGATCCCTACGGTCTGGTGCGTAGCCTGGCGGTGCAAAGCCCGCAGGGCAATATTCGTTTCGCGCTCAATATTTCGCAAAGCCGCGCTACGCAGATCGCACGTTCGGTGGCCTGCTATCAGGGCGCGGGCTTACAACATGCGGCCTTTTCCTGCCGTGATTTATCGCAAGCGCCGCCTTTCGCATCGTCTATCGCATTACCTGTTCCGGCAAACTACTACGACGATTTAGTCGCGCGTTTTGGTCAGCCGGAAATGATGGCAACGCTGAAGCAGCAGCAAATCCTCTATGACCGTGACGCGCAGGGCGGGGAGTTTTTCCATCGCTATAGCTGGCCGTTCAGTGAAGGTCGCTTCTTTTTTGAATTGACCGAAAGGCGGGAAGGTTACGCCCAGTATGGGGCAGCAAACGCCGCTGTACGCCTTTCGGCGATGCAGTACCGTCAGTTGCTGTAGCTGTACCAACCGGTTCACTCCGGAGTAAGACCATAACAATAAGCATTCATCTGCACTCTACAACGACAGGTAAGCCCTATGAACACATATAGCCATAATCGCGTGGCGACCGCTGAGGCGGTGGCGGTGGTTCCCCGCACCAGGCGGCGGATTGTCATTCTTGCGCTGCTGGCGGCAGGAACGATGATTAACTATCTCGACAGAACCGTATTAGGCATAGCCGCCCCGCAGCTTACCCAGGAGCTGGGGATCGGCGCGGCCATGATGGGGATTGTCTTTTCAGCGTTTGCATGGACTTACGCGCTGGCGCAAATCCCGGGCGGGATGTTTCTCGACCGATTCGGCAATAAAGTGACCTATTTTCTGGCGCTGAGTTTCTGGTCACTGTTTACATTGCTTCACGGTTTTGCCATCGGCCTGAAAACACTATTGCTATGCCGCTTCGGCCTTGGAGTCAGTGAAGCGCCGTGCTTCCCGGTGAATAGCCGGGTTGTCAGCGCCTGGTTTCCGCAACAGGAGCGGGCGCGCGCTACGGCGGTTTACACCGTGGGCGAATATCTGGGGCTGGCCTGCTTCGCGCCGCTTCTGTTCTGGATCATGGACGGCTTTGGCTGGCGCACCCTGTTCATTACCGTTGGCCTCTTCGGATTACTGTTTGCGCTGGTGTGGTGGCGCTGTTATCGCGAGCCGCACGAGGATAAACGTCTTAGCGAGCAGGAGCGTCATTACATCGAGGAAGGCGGTGGCATCACCACGGGCACCGAGAAAAAGACCCACTTTAGCTGGCCGCTTATCCGCCAGTTACTGGCGAAAAGACAGATCCTTGGCGCGAGTATCGGGCAGTTTGCCGGTAATACCGTGCTGGTTTTCTTCCTCACCTGGTTCCCAACCTATCTGGCGACCGAACGGCATATGCCGTGGCTGAAGGTCGGTTTCTTCGCCATCCTGCCATTCCTGGCTGCGGCGGGCGGCGTCATGTTCGGCGGTTGGGTATCGGATAAAATTCTCAAAGCGACGGGCAGCGCCAATATCGGGCGCAAATTACCCATCGTGGTGGGATTGCTGATGGCAAGCTGCATCATCACCGCCAACTGGCTGGAGAGTGATACGGCGGTGATCCTGGTGATGTCTTTCGCTTTCTTTGGTCAGGGGATGGTTGGGCTCGGCTGGACGTTGATCTCTGATATGGCGCCGAAAGGGCTGGGCGGCTTAACCGGCGGGCTGTTTAACTTCTGCGCCAACCTCGCGGGCATACTTACGCCGCTGGTGATCGGCTTTATCGTCGCCGCATTTGGCAATTTCTTCTATGCGCTGATTTACATCGGCGGCGCGGCGCTGCTGGGCGTGGTGGCCTATCTCTTTATTCTTGGCGATGTGAAACGTATTGAACTGGATAATCCACAGGGAGAATGACATGCAGATTAGCGGGCACACGCGCTTAATAGCCCATCTTGGCTATCCGACTGAAGGCTTTAAAGCCCCAATGATCTACAACCCCTGGTTTGCGGAGCAGGGCGTGGACGTCAAAGTGGTGCCGGTTGGGGTAAAGCCTGAAGATTATGCGACGCTCGTTCCGGCGCTGTTCACGATGAGCAACATCGCGGGGGCGCTGGTGACGATGCCGCATAAGATTGCCACCTGCGCGCTGATGGCGCGGCTGAGCCCAACGGCCACGATTGCTGGCGCGTGTAATGCCATCCGTCGCGAGGCGGATGGCTCATTAACTGGCGAGATGTTTGACGGCGATGGTTTTGTCCGCGGCATTCAGCGTAAAGGTTTTCAGACGCAGGGAGCCCGGGCGCTGGTGGTAGGCAGCGGGGGAGTGGGTTCGGCCATTGCCGCTTCGCTGGCGGCGTCGGGCGTTTCAGCTTTAACGCTCTATGATAACCGCCCGGAGGTTGCCGGAGCGCTGGCCACACGATTACAGGCGCACTACCCACGGTTGAAACTCACGCTGATGAGCAACGATCCCACCGGACATCACCTGGTGGTGAACGCCACGCCGCTTGGCATGAACCCTGATGACCCGCTACCGTTGCCCGCAGAGCGGCTGACGCCGGAGATGTTCGTCGGTGAGGTGGTGATGAAGCAGACGATCACGCCATTGCTAAAACTTGCCAGGGAACACGGCTGCGCAATCCAGCAGGGGACAGATATGTTGTTCGAGATGATCCCCGCGTATCTCGATTTCTTCCATCTGCCGGTGGCGACGCCGGAGCAGTTGCGTAAACTGGCGCAACTGGATTAACCCATTGAGAGCCTGATGCGAAGCGCCACCCGGCAGCCTTCCCCGGGTGCGTGTCGCGCATAATCCCGCTAGAATAGCGTTTTGTTTCGGACTTTTTGTCATGTTACCCACCTTAACGCTTTTCGCCGCCGGCAGCCTGCGGCGTGCTTTTCTTCCGCTGAGTGAACGTTTCACTGCGCAAACCGGTATCGTGGTGAATGTTCAGTTTGGCCCGGCGGGACTGTTGCGCGAACGCATAGAAGCAGGAGATGTTTGTGATGTGTTCGCCTCGGCTAACGCCCAACATCCGCAGACTCTGGTTGAACATGGTCTGGCGCGGGAAAGCCAGATTTTTGCCCGCAACACCTTGATCCTGACTGCACACCGCCGCTGTCAGGGCGACGCCTTAACGCTCCTGCGCGACCCCGCTCTGCGGCTGGCAACGTCCACGCCGGGCTGCGATCCTTCCGGCGACTACACCTGGCAGTTGTTTGATAATCTTGATGCCCTTGAACCGGGTCTCGGCGAGCAGCTAAAAGTTCGAGCCAGGCAGTTAGTCGGGGGACGTGATTCACTCGTCATCCCGCCAGGAGAAATCGCCGGTGGATGGTTAATCCATCAGGATCTGACCGATCTGTTTATCGGTTATGCTCACTATGCCGCGGCCCTGACGCACGATAAAAGTTTGCGTGTGGTCACGTTACCGCAGGCGCAGAGCCTACGCTGTGAGTATCACATCGCGCGGATTGCGCAGAGTGAAAATGCGCAGAAACTGTACGCCTTTATTCTTGCTGAAGAGGGGCAACGTTGCCTGCGCGATGCGGGTTTTTTAGCGGTGAATTGAGAACAGCGGGGCCAGCACCGGGCAGGCATAATCATCAAGCTGAACTCTGCGCACTGGCAGGCCGTAGGCGCGTTGTAGATTGACTTCCTGAACGACCTCGTGGGTTGCCCCCGCCAGCCATTCGCCGTCAGGCAACAGCAATAGCGTGTGGCTGGCAATTTGTAACGCATGTGTGGGGTCGTGAGTAGTAAACATCACCGTTCGCGCCTGCTGGTGCGCCAGGTTACTGATCAACTGAAGCACCGTCTGCTGATTGGCGAGATCCAGCGCGGAACAGGGCTCATCCAGTAAAATATTCTGGCTGGCGCTCACCAGCGCTCGCGCAATCATCACCAGTTGTTGCTGACCGCCGGAGAGCGCATGGAATGGCGCATCAGCGAGGCCACCAATATTCAACGCTTCCAGCGCCAGCATCACCTGTTGCTCATCTTCCCGCTTCGGCTGCGCAAACAGGGCGATATGCCGCGCGCGGCCCATCAGGACGACATCCCGTACCCGCCAGGCGAAGGCCGGACGAAAAGACTGCGGCACAATGGCCGCGCCGCCAGAAACATGCACACTGCCGGAAATTGCCGGTAGCACGCCGGTTATCGTATCGAGTAGCGTACTTTTCCCTCGTCCGTTTGCCCCTATAATGGCCCAGATTTCGCCGGCATGGCAATGAATGCTCATCGGCGAAAACAGCGGCTGGTCATGACCATATTCAAGGGTTGTCAGGGAGAGTGAGGATGTCATGGGCGGGCTCCTTTTCGGGCGTTGCGCACCAGCAACAGTGTAAACAGCGGTGCGCCAATCAACGCGGTGATAATGCCGATGGGGATCTCTGCTGCCGTCAGCGTGCGCGCCGCATCGTCCACCACAATCATAAAACTGCCGCCTAACCAGAAGGCGGTTGGCAGCAGACGACGATGATCCGCCCCGGAGAGTAAGCGCGCCAGATGCGGGATCACCAGCCCGACCCAGGCAATACTGCCGCTCACCGCCACCTGTGCGGCGACCAGCAGGGCGCAGCAGACCAGCACGCCACGACGTAACGGTGTCACGTTTATACCTAATGCGGATGCGTCTTTGTCATCGAGTGACAGCAGATTGATGCGCCAGCGCAGCATAAACAGAATTGATGCACCAATACCCACCGGAAGCGCCAGCATCAGCGTTTTTTGCCAGTTGGCGGTGGCGAAACTGCCAAGCAGCCAGAATACGATGTTAGGCAGTGTCTCTTCAGTATCGGCGAGATACTGCATCAGGCTCACCAGAGCCGCGAAAAAACCGCTCAAAATAATCCCGGCAAGGATGAGGATAAGTGTGCTTTCCTGACGCCCAAACGCGGCTATCAGATAGACCAGATACAGCGCCAGCAGGCCAAAGAAGAAAGTCGAACCCATCATCAGCGGCGCGCTGAACCCGCATAAAATCGCCAGTGTTCCGCCGAAAGCTGAACCCGAGGTGACGCCGATAATGTGCGGGTCGACCAGCGGGTTCTGGAATACGCCCTGAAGTGTGGCACCAGACAAGCCAAGAGCGCCGCCCGCCAGCAACGCCATCAACAGGCGCGGTAAACGTACTGACCAGACAATCTGTTGCGCAATATCCGCAGGCGCACCGGGGTGAAAGAGTTGCCAGAGCACAGTGCCCAGCGGGAGCGGATACTGACCAAAACAGAGTGAGATGACGGCAAGAGAGAGGGTGAGCAGCACTAACCCACTCTGAAGTGCCAGCGGTTGATTACGGCTGAGCATGTGCCTGCCAGTCTGTGCGGTAGAAACATTGATAGTAAGACTGAGCCTGAGCGTCGACGTCGACGTTTTTATAGCGCTCAGGATAGAGTTTCTTCGCCATCCACAGTTCGCCAATCGCCAGTGCTTCCGGCATCGGGTAGCCCCAGGCTTTGGCGTATTCCGGCATCAACCAGACGCGATGATTTTTTACCGCGTCAATCGCCTGCCATTGCGGGTCCGTGGTTATCTCTTTCACCACTTCAGGGTAGCGATCCTGCACGAAAATGACCTGCGGGTTCCACTGTAAAACCTGTTCCAGCGAGACCTGGCGCGCCCCTTTAACCGACGCGGCTGCCACGTTCATCGCACCAGCATGCTCCATCATCAACCCGGTATATTTTCCCGAGCCGTAGGTGTTGAGATCCGGGTTCGCCATGTAAACGCGGACTCTTTTACTCGAGGCAATATCGGCCACCGGGGCATTGAATTTCTGGCGTGCTTTAAAGGTGTAATCAATCAGCGCTTCAGCCTGCTTACTGCGGTTAACCACTTCACCAATCAGGCGGATACCCTGTTTTAACCCTTCGTTATAGGCGCGTTCTTCATCCGCCATTGTCGGGTTCATTTTATTCTTTTCGCCTGTGGCATCTTCGCGCAGGGAAACTGCTATTACTGCTACGCCGGCATTCTGGATCTGTTGGATCATCGCCGCAGGCGCATAGTTCGCGACGAACACCACCTGCGGATGGAGCGCCAGCAGGCTTTCGATATTCACCTGCGTCAGGTCGCCAGGCATTGGCAGGGTGGTTATGTTCGGCATAAATCGCGCGAAATCAGGGCCAAGTTGTTTTTTCCAGCTACTGAGAACGCCAACCACGTCTTTATCGGCGTCTAACTGCACCAGCAGATTGAGCGTTTGGTGTTGCAGAACCACCACGCGGTTAACGGTATCGGGCAGGGTGACCTGACGGCCAAGCTGGTCGGTAAGGGTGCGATCCGCCAGGGCGGGTGAAGCAACGGCAAACGTGGCGCAGAGCAGCGCAATGCCGGGGAGCAGACGTTTTATATTCAACATGGAGTGACTCTTTGAGACGGGAAGTTACGGTGTATATTTGAATATATAACGGTGGTGATTGCAAATGGTTGTGGGGGAGGTACCTATTAATTTCTGGAGAAGGGTGCGCGATGGGGCCCTCACCCCGGCCCTCTCCCGCAGGGAGAGGGGGCGCGATCGGTTGCGGAAGAGGGTTAGGGTGAGGGGTGCTCGTAGATAATCTCTTGCTCTTCCATGCGTTCCTCAATCTGCTTCGCCACGCGTTGCAACGCAACCAAATGCTTCGCTGCCGCCTGTTCGATAGTCATCGCTTTGGCGATATATACCAGGTTTAAACACCCCATGACCCGTCCCTGACTGCGCACCGGCACGGCAATCGAGGCGATTTTTTCCTCCTGTTGCCAGCCGCCAAAGTTTTCGCCATAGCCATTATGGCGGGTGCGTTCCAGAATCGACGCCAGCTTCTCCGGTTCACGTGCCAGTTGATACTCTGGCTCGGGTCGGCTGGCCAGCATGTCAATAATTGGCTGTCGCTCCTGCTTTGCTGAAAACGCAAGCCAGGTAATACCGGAGGCTGTCAGCAGCAGCGGCAGGCGTCGGCCCACCATCGCACGGTGAAAGGAGAGGCGGCTGAAACGGTGGGTGGTTTCACGCACGACCATCGCGTCAACGTCGAGAGTGGTTAAATCTGTCGGCCAAATGACCTCGCGCAATAATTCGCCAAGTAAAGGTGTTGCAAGTGCAGAAATCCAATGTTCGTCACGAAATCCTTCACTCAACTGCCGAACTTTCATCGTTAAACGGAAGCTATCGTCGGAAAGACTGCGTCTGACATAGCCCTCATCCTGGAGCGTCTCCAGCAACCGTCGCACGGTAGTGCGATGCAGGCCGCTAAACTCTGCCAGCGTCGCGGTTGATGCGCCCCCGTCGAATTTATTTAACAAGTTTAGTAACAATAACCCTCGGGTTAATCCGCGTACCGTTTTGTATTCCGTCGTCTCGTCGTTCTTCATATTTCCTGACAATTCTATAGTTAAAACAACTGTGTGCACCTGGTGCACATTTGCATCTGTTTTGATTGTAGCCTAAATCGGCGGACATATACTGAGCGCATTATAAAAATATATTCACATCAATTTAACAAATGACGGCGTAACGATGTTTGCGCATGTGATTTGGCCCGAGAAGTGAGGTAATGAAATGACAACGACGAATCCCGATATCCAGCCCGCCGTCCAGCAGTCCGCTCAGGTTGCCATAATCGGTGCAGGCCCGGTTGGCCTGATGATGGCCAACTATCTGGGTCAGATGGGTGTTGAAGTGCTGGTTGTCGAAAAGCTCGACAAACTGATCGACTATCCGCGCGCCATCGGTATTGATGACGAAGCACTGCGCACCATGCAGTCTGTCGGCCTGGTGGATAAAGTGTTGCCGCATACCACGCCGTGGCATGCGATGCGCTTCCTGACGCCGAAAGGGCGCTGTTTTGCTGATATTCAGCCGATGACCGACGAATTTGGCTGGTCGCGCCGAAACGCCTTTATCCAGCCGCAGGTTGATGCGGTGATGTATCAGGGGTTAACACGCTTCCCAAATGTCCGCGTGCTTTTCTCCCGAGAACTGGAAGCGTTTAGCCAAAATGGTGACAGTGTCACTATTAATCTGCAGTGCCCGGAAGGCAAGCGTGAGACGGTGAAAGCCGACTGGCTGGTGGCCTGCGATGGCGGGGCGAGTGTGGTGCGTCGCACACTCAACGTTCCGTTTGAAGGTAAAACCGCGCCGAACAAGTGGATTGTCATTGATATCGCCAACGACCCGCTGGCGACCCCGCATATTTATCTGTGCTGCGACCCTGTGCGGCCCTACGTCTCTGCTGCACTACCGCACGGTGTACGTCGTTTTGAATTTATGGTGATGCCGGGCGAAACCGAAGAACAGCTCAGCGAGCCGCATAATATGCGCCAGTTGCTGAGCAAGGTACTGCCGAACCCCGATCACGTTGAACTGATTCGCCAGCGCGTATACACCCACAACGCGCGTATTGCTGAACGTTTTCGTATCGATCGAGTGTTGCTGGCAGGCGATGCGGCGCACATTATGCCCGTCTGGCAGGGCCAGGGTTATAACAGCGGGATGCGCGACGCCTTCAACCTCGCCTGGAAACTGGCGCTGGTTGTTAACGGCAAAGCTGGTGAGTGTCTGCTCGACACTTACCAGCAGGAGCGCCGCGATCACGCCAAAGCGATGATCGATTTATCCGTCACCGCCGGCAACGTGCTTGCCCCGGCGAAGCGCTGGCACGGAAGCGTGCGTGATGGTGTCTCCTGGCTGCTGAACTACATCCCGCCCGTCAAACGCTACTTCCTCGAAATGCGCTTTAAGCCGATGCCGCAGTACCGCGAAGGGGCGCTGGTGATCGATAAAAACGCCAAAACCTCCCCGGTAGGTAAGATGTTTATCCAGCCCAAAGTCACCCGCGAAAACGGTGATGTGTTACTGCTTGATGATGTGATTGGCGCAAACTTCGCCATTATCGGCTGGGGTTGTAACCCTTGCTGGGGCATGAGTGACCAACAGATTGCCCGCTGGCGCGACCTGGGGACGCAATTTATTCAGGTGGTGCCGGATGTGCAGATCCGCACGCCGCAGGATAACGTCGACGGCGTCATCCGTATTGGCGATACCGACAATCGTCTGAAAACCTGGTTTGCCGCGCAGGACGCATCACTTGCCGTAATCCGCCCGGATCGCTTCGTTGCCGCGCTGGCCATTCCGCAAACGCTGGGTAACACCCTCAATCAGCTTGCAAGCGTAATGGCGTTGCAGACCGTCGCATCCTCCTCTCCTGTTGAAAAGGTGGCCTGATATGAACGCATACCTTCACTGTCTTTCCCATACCCCGCTGGTGGGGTATGTCGACCCGGCACAGTCGGTGCTGGATGAAGTCGATGGCGTGGTTGCCGCTGCACGGGAACGTATTGCCGCATTTGATCCTGAGCTGGTGGTGTTATTCGCGCCCGATCACTACAACGGCTTTTTCTACGATGTGATGCCGCCGTTTTGCCTGGGCGTGGGCGCCACGGCGATTGGCGATTTCTCCAGTGCGGCGGGTGAACTGCCGGTGCCAACGGACATCGCCGAGGCCTGCGCGCACTACACCATGAAAAACGGTATTGACCTGGCGGTTTCTTATTGTATGCAGGTGGATCATGGTTTTGCACAGCCGCTGGAGTTTTTGCTCGGCGGACTGGACACGCTGCCGGTGCTGCCGATCTTTATCAACGGCGTCGCCACGCCGCTGCCGGGTTTCCAGCGCACCCGCATGATGGGGGAAGTGGTTGGCCGCTTCCTGACCACGCTGAATAAGCGTGTGCTGATCCTCGGCTCCGGCGGTTTGTCCCATCAACCACCGGTACCGGAACTGGCAAAAGTGGACGCGCATATGCGCGATCGCCTGCTGGGCAGCGGCAAACATCTGCCGCCGGACGAGCGCGAACTGCGCCAGCGTCGTGTTATCGAAGCCGCGGAAAAATTTATTGAAGATCAGAAGAGCCTGCACCCGCTCAACCCGGTCTGGGATAACCAGTTTATGACCCTGCTGGAGCAGAAACGGCTGGGAGAGCTGGATGCCGTCAGCAACGAAGAGCTTTCAGCCATTGCCGGAAAATCCACCCATGAAATTAAGACCTGGGTCGCCGCGTTCGCCGCGCTGTCGGCCTTTGGCGACTATCGCACCGAGGGGCGCTACTACCGTCCGATCCCTGAGTGGATCGCCGGTTTTGGCTCCCTTAGCGCCCATTCTCAGAATGAATTTGCAGGAGAAAAATAATGACTTATCAACCACAAACTGAAGCTGCAACCAGCCGTTTTCTCAATGTTGAAGAGGGGGGGCAGACGCTGCGCATCCACTTTAACGACTGCGGACAGGGCGACGAAACCGTCGTGATGCTACACGGTTCCGGCCCGGGCGCGACGGGTTGGGCCAACTTCAGCCGTAACATTGACCCGCTGGTGGAAGCAGGGTACCGCGTTATCCTGCTGGACTGCCCGGGCTGGGGTAAAAGCGACACGATCGTCAACAGTGGTTCTCGCTCGGATCTCAACGCCCGCATTCTGAAAAGCGTTGTTGATCAACTGGATATCCAGAAAGTGCATCTGCTGGGTAACTCTATGGGCGGGCACAGCGCGGTGGCGTTTACCCTGACCTGGCCGGAGCGCGTTGGCAAACTGGTATTAATGGGCGGCGGTACGGGCGGTATGAGTCTGTTTACGCCAATGCCGACGGAGGGGATCAAACTACTCAATGCCCTCTACCGCGAGCCAAACATCGAAAACCTGAAGAAGATGATGAATATCTTCGTCTATGACCCGAGCGATTTAACAGAAGCGCTGTTTGAAGCGCGTCTCAACAATATGCTGGCGCGTCGCGATCACCTGGATAACTTTATTAAGAGCCTGGAAGCCAACCCGAAACAGTTCCCGGATTTTGGCCCGCGCCTGAGCGAAATCAAAGCGCAAACCCTTATTGTCTGGGGCCGTAACGACCGCTTCGTCCCGATGGATGCGGGGCTGCGACTGCTTTCCGGCATCAATGGTTCGGAGCTACACATTTATCGTGACTGCGGCCACTGGGCGCAATGGGAGCATGCGGACTCCTTTAACCAGTTGGTACTTGATTACCTCAAGCGCGCGTAAGGAGCCGTTATGTCTACTCCATCACTGGAACAACTGGCCGCCGCGCTGCGTGAGGCCGAACAAAAAGGGCAGGCTATTGAGCCGCTGCGCGACATTATCGGCCTCGATAATGCCGAAGCGGCCTACGCTATCCAGAATCTCAATGTGGAATATGCGGTGGCGAAAGGCCGTCGCGTGGTGGGACGCAAGATTGGCTTAACCCATCCGAAAGTGCAGCAGCAACTGGGGGTTGACCAGCCGGACTTCGGCACGTTGTTCGCTGATATGTGCTATGGCGATAACGACACCATTCCGTTTGAACGTGTGATGCAGCCGAAAATTGAAGCGGAGATCGCGCTGGTGCTCAATCGCGATCTTCCCAACGTTGATACCACCTTTGATGAGCTGTACGGCGCCATCGAATGGGTGCTTCCGGCGCTGGAAGTCGTAGGCAGCCGGGTTCGCGACTGGTCAATCAAGTTCGTCGATACGGTGGCGGATAATGCCTCCTGCGGCGTATACGTCATTGGTAGCCCGGCAATGCGCCCGGCGGGGCTGGATCTGAAAAATTGCACCATGCGCATGACCCGCAATAACGAAGAGGTCTCCAGCGGGCGCGGCAGCGAATGCCTGGGGCATCCGCTTAACGCCGCCGTCTGGCTGGCGCGCAAGATGGCGAGCCTTGGCGAACCGTTGCGGGCGGGCGATATCGTACTCACCGGGGCGCTTGGCCCGATGGTGGCGATTAATCCGGGCGATCGTTTCGAGGCTCTCATTGAGGGTATTGGTTCTGTGGCAGCCACGTTCTCTGCCGCACAAAAAGGAAGTCAGTCATGAGTAAGATAAAAGTCGCCATCATCGGTTCGGGCAATATCGGCACCGATCTGATGATCAAAATTCTGCGCAACGGCAAGCACCTTGAAATGGCGGTGATGGTTGGGATCGACCCGGCATCTGATGGCCTGGCGCGTGCGCGTCGCATGGGCGTTGCCACCACTCACGAAGGCGTCAATGGCCTGATGGCGATGCCGGAATTTGCCGATATCGACATCGTCTTCGATGCGACCAGCGCTGGCGCACACGTAAAAAATGATGCCGCACTGCGCGCGGTGAAGCCCAATATCCGCCTGATCGACCTCACACCTGCGGCCATTGGCCCTTACTGTGTACCGGTGGTGAATCTTGATAAAAACCTCAGCCAGGGCAACGTGAATATGGTGACCTGCGGTGGGCAGGCGACCATTCCGATGGTGGCGGCGGTTTCCCGCGTGGCGAAGGTACATTACGCGGAAATTATCGCCTCTATTTCCAGTAAATCCGCCGGGCCAGGAACGCGCGCGAACATTGATGAATTTACCGAAACCACCTCGCAGGCGATTGAAGTGGTGGGCGGCGCGGCGAAAGGTAAAGCGATCATTATTCTTAACCCGGCAGAACCGCCGGTGATGATGCGCGACACGGTGTATGTCCTGAGCGAAGACGCCTCGCAGGTCGAAATTGAGGCCTCAATTGAAGAGATGGCCGCCGCGGTGCAGGCCTACGTGCCGGGCTATCGCCTGAAGCAGAAGGTGCAGTTTGAAATTATCCCGCAGGACAAACCTGTCACTATTCCAGGTATCGGGCAGTTCTCCGGGTTGAAAACGGCGGTGTATCTGGAGGTGGAAGGCGCGGCTCACTATCTGCCTGCCTACGCCGGCAACCTCGATATCATGACTTCAGCGGCGATGTCGACGGCGGAAAAAATGGCGCAAACCATGGTGAAAGCAGCAGGAGAAGTGGCATGAACGGTAAAAAACTCTATATCTCCGACGTCACGCTGCGTGACGGCATGCATGCTATCCGTCACCAGTACTCGTTAGAACATGTTCGCCAGATAGCCAAAGCGCTGGACGACGCGCGCGTGGATTCTATCGAGGTAGCGCACGGCGATGGTTTGCAGGGCTCCAGCTTTAACTACGGTTTTGGCGCGCACAGTGACATTGAATGGATTGAAGCGGCTGCCGATACGGTGAAACACGCCAAAATCGCCACCCTGCTGATCCCGGGCATCGGCACGTTGCATGACCTGAAAGCCGCGTATCAGGCCGGGGCGCGCGTGGTACGCGTGGCAACCCACTGTACTGAAGCGGATGTCTCCGCACAGCATATCGCGTTTGCCCGTGAGCTGGGGATGGACACGGTTGGCTTCCTGATGATGAGCCATATGACCACTCCGGAAAACCTGGCAAAACAGGCGAAGCTGATGGAAGGCTATGGCGCAACCTGCATCTATGTGGTGGATTCTGGCGGCGCGATGAATATGAATGATATTCGCGACCGTTTCCGCGCACTAAAAGATGTCCTGAAGCCGGAAACACAAACCGGGATGCACGCGCACCATAACCTGAGCCTTGGCGTGGCGAACTCGATTGTGGCGGTAGAAGAGGGTTGTGACCGTATTGACGCAAGCCTGGCAGGAATGGGCGCGGGGGCAGGGAATGCGCCGCTGGAAGTGTTTATTGCCGCAGCGGATAAGCTTGGCTGGGATCATGGCACCGATCTGTATGCGTTGATGGCCGCGGCAGACGATCTGGTGCGTCCATTGCAGGATCGCCCGGTGCGTGTCGATCGCGAAACCCTGGCGCTGGGCTATGCAGGTGTTTACTCAAGCTTCCTGCGCCACAGCGAAGTGGCGGCGCAGCGCTATGGTTTGAGCGCGGTGGATATTCTGGTTGAACTGGGTAAACGCCGGATGGTCGGCGGCCAGGAAGATATGATTGTCGATGTCGCGCTCGACCTGAAAGCCAAAGCATAAGTCATAACAGAAACGCCGCGCCCGCCAGCTTTTAAGCCCGGCGGGCGCGTTTGCAAGGAAAAATAATGGCGCGGCTGACAATGTATCAGCCGCCTTTCACCTGTCACCCTCGCAAAGGTAATGCTATGTCGAACAAAACCCCTACACACCTGATTACCACCATCGGTCTCTGTTTTTTGGTTGCCCTGATGGAAGGGCTGGATTTACAGGCGGCAGGCATTGCCGCCGTGGGCATCGCGCAGGCTTTTGCGCTCGATAAAATGCAGATGGGCTGGATCTTCAGCGCCGGTATACTCGGCCTGCTGCCCGGTGCGCTGGTCGGCGGTATGCTGGCCGACCGCTATGGACGCAAACGCATTTTGCTTGCATCCGTTGTGTTGTTCGGGCTCTTTTCAATCGCCACTGCACTGGCGTGGAGTTTCCCGACGCTGGTTTTCGCGCGTTTGATGACCGGTGTGGGGCTCGGCGCGGCGCTGCCTAACCTCATCGCGCTGACCTCAGAAGCCGCAGGCCCGCGTTTTCGCGGCACGGCGGTGAGCCTGATGTACTGCGGTGTGCCGATTGGCGCAGCGCTGGCGGCGGCACTCGGATTTAGCGGCCTGGCGCAGGCCTGGCAAACCGTATTCTGGGTCGGCGGCGTGGTGCCGTTGCTGTTGGTGCCGCTGTTGATGCGCTGGCTGCCGGAATCGCAGGCCTTCACCCATCAAGCCACCGCGGCGCCTGCGCCACTGCGTGCGCTGCTGGCACCCGGTACCGCGTCTTCTACCTTGCTACTGTGGCTTTGCTATTTCTTCACCCTGTTAGTGGTGTATATGCTGATTAACTGGCTGCCGATGCTGCTGGTCGATCAGGGGTTTAGCAGCTCGCAGGCGGCGGGCGTGATGTTTGCTCTGCAAATTGGCGCGGCGGTGGGGACGCTGATTCTCGGCGCGTTGATGGATAAACTGAGCCCGATGCGTATGTCGCTGTTGATTTACAGCGGCATGCTGGCCTCGCTGCTGGCGCTAGGCTCGGCACAATCGCTGACCACGATGCTGCTCTCCGGCTTTGTCGCCGGGCTATTTGCCACGGGCGGGCAGAGCGTACTTTATGCGCTGGCGCCCCTGTTTTATCGTACTGAAATCCGCGCTACGGGCGTAGGAACAGCGGTGGCGATTGGCCGACTGGGCGCCATGAGCGGCCCACTGCTGGCGGGCAAAATGCTGGCGCTGGGTACCGGTACCGTCGGGGTGATGGCAGCCTCTGCGCCGGGGATTGTTTTAGCCGGTGTCGCGGTGTTCTGGTTAATGAATCGCCAGAAGCAGGAACCGACCGCGATTGAAGCCTCTTAAGCGCAATTTTTCCGGGCGGCGCAATGCTGCCCGGCCTATCAATCGCACCCCGTTTTGACCCTCTTGCCTGGCTTTTTCCGAGTTAATACAATAAAAAACGTAATCACCTTGAAAGAGAAGGAGTAAGTCGCTCATACTCTTACACAGTCTCATGTGCATAAGAAAAGCCTGAAGATAAATAACAGGTATTCGCCCGGCCGCATAATTAAGGAATCCCTCATGGCAGAAGTAACTATTTTCAGCAAAATTATTCGTCGCGAAATCCCGTCGGACATTGTTTATCAGGATGAGCTGGTTACTGCGTTCCGCGATATCTCCCCGCAGGCGCCGACTCACATTCTGATCGTGCCTAACATCCTGATTGCCACCGCCAATGACGTGGCGCCTGAACATGAACAGGTGCTGGGGCGTATGGTGACCGTGGCGGCGAAAATTGCCCGTGACGAAGGTATTGCTGACGATGGCTATCGTCTGATCATGAACTGCAATCGCCACGGCGGGCAGGAAGTCTTCCACATTCACATGCATCTGCTGGGCGGTCGTCCGCTGGGGCCGATGCTGTCACATAAAGGTTAAGTGATGAAACCTGGCTATCCAGGCGCGCTGCTGGCGGCATTTTTGCTGGCGGGTTGCGGCTCGCATCCGGAAATTCCGGTGGGCGATCAACAAACGCTGGTGATGGAGTCGAATGTCCTGGCCGCAGGGATCAGCGCGGAAAAGCCTGAGCTTTCCCGCTCAGAGATTCAGGCTACCGCCAGCGCGAAGCTATTCAATGAAAGGCGTGAACCTGTCACCCTTCATTATCGTTTTTACTGGTATGAAGCCAGAGGGCTGGAGATGCACCCCCTTGAAGCGCCGCGTACTGTTACCGTCCCGGCAATGGGCTCAGTAACCTTGTACGGCAGCGCGAGCAGTCTGGGTGCGCATAAAGTCCGACTTTATCTTTATTTGTAAGGGGTAGACTGGAATGACTAAATTGCGTCGCTATGCGTTAATCTCGGCACTGGCGATCCTCCTTTCCGGGTGTGTGGTGAAACAAGAACAACCCGCACCGGTGGAAGAGGCGAAGCCAACACCACAGCAGCCTGTCGAGCCGCAACCACCGGTGCCGACGGTGCCTTCTGTACCGACGATTCCGCAGCAGCCAGGCCCAATTGAGCATGGCGGCGAACAACCGGCGCAGCCGACACCGCGTGTTCGTCACTATGACTGGAACGGCGCGGTGCAACCCATGGCTGGCAAGATGTTGCAGGCCAGCGGGGTAAATGCAGGCAGTATCTTGCTGGTCGACAGCGTCAATAACCGCACCAACGGTTCGTTGAATGCCGCTGAAGCGACCACTGCGCTGCGTAACGCTCTGGCCGGTAACGGTAAATTCACACTGGTTTCCGCCCAGCAACTGGCGGTCGCCAAACAGCAGCTTGGCCTCTCGCCGCAAGATAGCCTCGGTTCGCGCAGTAAAGCGATGGGGATCGCCCGTAACGTCGGCGCACAGTATGTGCTCTACAGCAACGCTACCGGCAATGTGAACGCGCCGGTGCTTAAAATGCAGCTTATGCTGGTGCAGACGGGCGAGATTATCTGGTCAGGTAGCGGTGCCGTTACGCAACAATAAGCTCACGCGTGACGATATTCTGTCACGCTATTTTCCGCACTATCGCATCGTCGCCAGCCCGGGATTTTCCGGGCTGAGCGGCAGTAGCTGCGTTATCGCTCACGGTGAGCAGCGACGGGTTCTGCGCCAGCACCACACGGCGCAGCTCCCGGAGTTTCACTTCCTTCGCCAGTATCACGCGCTCTCTCGTTTACCTGCCCGGCTCGCGCCAAAGCCACTTTTTTATACACCAGGCTGGATGCTCGTTGAATTTTTAGCCGGAGAGGTAAAAAGCGTGCTGCCTCCCCCTCGTCAACTCGCGTCTCTCCTGTATTATCTGCATCAGCAGCCGCGATTTGGCTGGCGCATCTCGCTTCTGCCCCTGCTGGAAGGTTACTGGGCGCAGTGCGACCCGGCTCGCCGCACGCCGTTCTGGCTGCGTGTATTGCGGCGTTTGCGCGCGCAGGGAGAGCCCCAGCCGCTGCGCCTTGCGCCATTGCATATGGACGTTCACGCGGGCAACATTGTGCACACCCGGTCTGGGCTGCGGCTGATCGACTGGGAGTATGCCGGGGACGGTGATATCGCGCTGGAGCTGGCCTCCGTATGGATGGCTGACGCGCAGCAACGTCGTAATCTGAGCGATGCGTATGCGCAGTGCGCGAATATTGCGCCAGCCATGCTCTGGCAACATATTTTACGCTGGCGGCCATGGGTGCTAATGCTTATGGCAGGCTGGTATGAGTGTCGCTGGCAACAGACCGGCGACAAACAATTTATCACGCAGGCAGATGCAACATGGTGTCAGTTAAAGGAAAAACGATAAGAGAGGTCAGTGTGGGTCCGGTAATGTTGGATGTGGAAGGCTATGAGCTGGATGCGGAAGAGCGCGAGATTCTGGCGCATCCGCTGGTGGGCGGCCTGATTTTATTTACCCGTAACTATCATGACCCGGCGCAATTGCGCGAACTGGTGCGCCAGATCCGCGAAGCGTCGCGCAACCATCTGGTGGTGGCGGTCGATCAGGAGGGCGGTCGCGTACAGCGTTTCCGTGAAGGGTTTACCCGCCTGCCTGCTGCACAATCCTTTGCCGCAGTGCTGGGTGAAGAAGAGGGTGGACGTCTGGCGGTTGAGGCCGGTTGGCTGATGGCCAGCGAAATGATCGCCATGGATATTGATATTAGTTTCGCCCCGGTGCTGGATGTTGGACACATCAGCGCGGCAATTGGTGAACGCTCTTATCATGCCGACCCGCAAAAAGCGCTGACAATGGCGCGTCACTTTATTGATGGCATGCATGGCGCGGGGATGAAAACCACCGGGAAACACTTCCCGGGCCACGGTGCTGTAACCGCCGACTCCCATAAAGAGACGCCGCGCGATCCACGCAGCGAAGCGGAAATTCGCGCTAAAGATATGGCCGTATTCCAGACCCTGATCACGGAAAACAAACTGGACGCGATTATGCCTGCTCACGTGATTTACAGCGACGTTGACCCGCGCCCGGCAAGCGGGTCGCCACACTGGCTAAAAACTGTCTTACGCGGTGAGCTGGGCTTTGACGGCGTGATTTTTTCGGATGATTTGTCGATGGAAGGCGCGGCGATTATGGGCAGCTACGCGGAGCGCGGCCAGGCATCGCTGGATGCGGGTTGCGATATGATCCTGGTCTGCAATAATCGTAAAGGTGCGGTCAGTGTTCTGGATAACCTGTCGCCGATCAATGCAGAGCGTGTTACAAAATTGTATCATAAAAGTTCATTTACGCGTCAGGCGTTAATGGATTCCCCCCGCTGGAAGACGGTCAGCGCGCAACTGGAGCAGCTCCACGAACGCTGGCAGGAGATGAAAGCAGGCCATTAACCCTCCCGCTAAGGGAGTTGTGGTGAGGATCAGATGATTATCTATTTGCACGGTTTTGACTCGAATAGCCCAGGCAACCATGAGAAGGTGTTGCAGTTACAGTTTATCGACCCGGATGTGCGGTTGATTAGCTACAGCACGTTGCACCCGAAACACGATATGCAGCATCTGCTAAAAGAAGTCGATAAAATGCTGCAACTCAATGTTGACGATCGCCCGTTGATTTGCGGCGTTGGTCTGGGGGGCTACTGGGCTGAGCGTATCGGCTTTTTATGCGATGTGCGGCAAGTGATGTTTAACCCTAATCTGTTCCCTAATGAGAACATGGAAGGGAAGATAGACCGCCCGGAAGAGTATGTGGATATTGCCACGAAATGCGTGAATAACTTCCGCGAAAAGAACCGCGATCGCTGTCTGGCGATCCTCTCCCGGCAGGATGAGGCGCTCGACAGCCAGCGTTCTGCGCAGGAACTGCATCATTTCTACGAAATCATCTGGGATGACGTTCAGGGTCACAAATTTAAAAACATCTCTCCGCATTTACAACGTATCAAAGCATTTAAGACTTTAGGCTGATCGCCGTTTTCACGCCCCGTCCTGGGGCGTGAAATGTTAAATTTCCCTCTTTATCATCGGTAAAAATCCCACTTAACGCTAAAGTTGCTTAACTTCTGCGCGGTAAAACTTGATGCATATCAAATTTGGTATGACCAATGCACCGTTCATGTTATTCTTCGTGATGCTGAATGGTTTCCGGATAGTAACTTGTTGTTAGATAAGAGCTATTTTAATAACTTTTAATTAACAATTGGTTAATAATTTTAGAGGGGGTCACGTGACTACACCAATCAAAAGAATCGTAATTGTGGGTGGTGGCGCTGGCGGCCTGGAACTGGCTACTCAACTGGGTAGAAAGCTTGGCCGGAGTAAAAAAGCAAAAATTACGCTGGTGGATCGTAACCACAGCCACCTGTGGAAGCCGCTGCTGCACGAAGTGGCGACCGGCTCGCTGGATGAAGGCGTGGATGCGCTGAGCTACCTGGCACATGCGCGTAATCACCATTTCCAGTTCCAGTTGGGCTCGGTGATGGATATCAACCGTGAAGCCAAGACCATCACCATTGCCGAACTGCGCGATGAGAAGGGCGACCTGCTGGTACCGGAACGTAAGCTGGCTTATGACACGCTGGTGATGGCGCTGGGCAGTACCTCCAACGACTTCAACACGCCGGGCGTGAAAGAGCACTGCATTTTCCTGGATAACCCGCATCAGGCGCGTCGTTTCCACCAGGAGATGCTGAATCTGTTCCTGAAATACTCCGCGAATCTGGGTGCGAACGGTAAAGTTAACATCGCCATTGTGGGCGGTGGTGCGACCGGGGTTGAGCTTTCCGCCGAACTGCATAATGCGGTTAAACAACTGCACAGCTATGGTTATAAAGGCCTGACTAACGATGCGCTGAATGTCACGCTGGTAGAGGCGGGCGAACGCATTCTGCCCGCGCTGCCGCCGCGTATCTCAGGGGCGGCGCATAATGAGCTGACCAAAATGGGCGTTCGCGTGTTGACGCAGACGATGGTCACCAGCGCCGATGAAGGCGGCCTGCACACCAAAGACGGCGAGTACATTCAGGCTGACCTGATGGTATGGGCGGCAGGGATTAAAGCGCCGGACTTTATGAAAGAGATTGGTGGCCTGGAAACAAACCGAATCAACCAACTGGTGGTGGAGCCGACATTACAGACCACTCGCGACGCTGATATTTACGCGATTGGCGACTGCGCTTCCTGTGCACGACCGGAGGGGGGTTTTGTTCCACCGCGTGCTCAGGCCGCACACCAGATGGCGACCTGCGCGCTGAACAATATTCTGGCGCAGATGAAAGGCAAAGAGCTGAAGCCGTATGCGTATAAAGATCACGGTTCGCTGGTTTCTCTCTCCAATTACTCGACCGTGGGCAGCCTGATGGGCAATCTGATGCGCGGCTCTATGATGGTTGAAGGGCGCATTGCGCGTATGGTGTATATCTCACTGTACCGTATGCACCAGATTGCGCTGCACGGGTATATCAAAACGGGCCTGATGATGCTGGTCGGCAGTATTAACCGTGTTATCCGCCCGCGCCTGAAACTGCATTAATGTTACAATTCGGCCCAGCGCTCTGTTGGGCCGTTTTCAGCAGAATGTTCGTTGACTAACGGAAATCCCCGCTAAGACTCCTCCGAATCACGCCGATTTGTGGTTTTATCTCGCACTTTTCATCCGCTTTCTGATTTGCTAACCCCCTCGCCAAGTTGCAGAATTGTTACTATCAGCAACAAAGGAGGATCTCCCGTGAATAAATCGATGTTGGCGGGTATAGGGATTGGCGTTGCCGCCGCGCTCGGTGTGGCGGCGGTTGCCAGCCTGAACGTGTTCGACCGTGGCCCGCAGTATGCTCAGGTCATTTCGGCGAAACCTATCAAAGAAACGGTTAAAACTCCGCGAGAAGAGTGCCGTAACGTGGCGGTCACTCATCGCCGCCCGGTGCAGGATGAAAACCGAATCGCCGGTTCCGTTCTTGGCGCTGTCGCAGGCGGCGTGATTGGTCACCAGTTCGGTGGTGGACGCGGGAAAGACGTCGCAACGGTTGTGGGGGCGTTAGGTGGTGGCTATGCCGGGAATCAGATCCAGGGCTCGATGCAGGACAATGATACCTACACCAGCACCCAGAAACGCTGCAAAACCGTATATGACAAATCCGAGAAGATGCTTGGTTATGACGTGACCTATAAAATTGGCGACCAGCAGGGGAAAATCCGCATGGATAAAGATCCGGGAACGCAAATCCCGCTGGATAACAATGGCCAATTGATTCTGACTAACAAAACGTAAAAATAGCGTTAATGTTGTTTTAGCCCCTCATTCGCTCAGGCTGAGGGGCTTTTTTTTGCTCAACTAGCTGTTAACCATATGCGGCCACAGCCCAAGCGTAGTACGCGTAATCTTCATCAGCGTGTCAAAGCTTGCGCCTTCGCGCGCGCTAATCGACATTCCCTGCAGTACACAGCTTAAGAACAGCGCCAGCTCATTCACATCTTTCCCGGCCGGGATTTCACCTTTCTCCTGACGATGCTGTAAAAATTCGCGCAGCGTCTGCTCCTGAACGGCATGGCGGGATTTAATCGTTTTAGCAATCTCTTTGGATGAGGAAGCCAGCGCCGCAGAGGTGTTTATCATAAAGCAGCCCGCCGGGGTGTCTTTGCTGGTGTAGCAGGTGGCGACAGCGGTGAAGTAATCATTCAGTGCCTCAATCACACTCTTATCGTCGCAACAAAGTCTGGCTTCGTGCTTCGCGGCGAAGTGAGCAATATAGTGATCGAGAACGGCACGGAATAGCCCCTCTTTGTTCACAAATTCTGCATACAGGGTCGGTGCTTTTGCGCCCGTGGCCTCTACGAGATCGGAGAGTGATGTGGCTTCGTAGCCATGCTGCCAGAAAAGCGTCATGGCTTTGTCCAGCGCGGCTTCCCGGTCAAATACTTTTGGTCGGCCACGGCCCTTTTTAGCGCAACTTTGCGTCTCAGTTGTCATCGTGCCGTTGTACCTCTTTCGGTTTTAATGAACGCTCATTATAAAAATAATCATCTCAGGCTGCCAGCGCTGAATCCTCAAAAATAAATAATTCATATGGGTATGAAAAATAGGCATATTTTAATTATTTAAATGATCGTTATAAAAATCAAGTTGACGAGTGATCCAGATCTCATTATGATTACTTTATCGATCGTTAAGTTAATAAAGTTTGCTCTACATCATAGTTCATCTGCATAGGTCATAATCATGAAAAACGTAAAAACCCTGGCACTCGCCGCTGTTCTGAGTTCTCTGTCATTCGCAAGTTTCGCTGCGGTTGAAGTTCAATCTACCCCGGCGGATCAGCATAAAGTGGGTACCATCGCGGCGTCAGCCGGCCCGAACCTGGCTTCTCTGGAAGAGCAGTTGTCCCAGAAAGCTGACGAAATGGGCGCAACGTCGTTCCGTATCACTTCTGTAAGTGGGCCGAACAATCTGCACGGTACGGCTGTTATTTATAAATAAGCATTAACTCCCTCATTAATGCCGTTATAAAAGCCACTGCTATAAAAAAGCCCTGAGTGATTCAATCACTCAGGGCTTTTGCTTATCTGTTTATTGCGCTACATCGATTGCTGTTCCACGTCATGATGGCGAGTGACCTCGACCGGCATGCCGGAACGTAGCTCCATAGCGTGACGCATAACTTCAGCATTGGTCTGCGCTTGTTCTTTAAACGCTTTCATTGTGTCGTTGAGCACGATGGGTTGCGTTTTAGGGTCATCGTCAATGTTTTTTGACAGGGGCTGATGCACTTCAACCAGATGAACGCCGCCCGGTTCAACAGAGGCCTTAATTGGCGTATTGATAATATTCACCTTCGTACCCGGCGTGACTTTTTCAAACAGGGTGCGGATATCGCCGTCACGCAGACGAATACAACCGGAACTGACGCGCATGCCGATCCCGAAGTCCGCATTCGTTCCATGCAGCAGGTAAACGCCGCCATGAGCCGCTAAGCGAATGGCGTGATGGCCCATTGGGTTATCCGGCCCGGCAGGCATCACCGCAGGCAAAATAATCCCTTGTGCTTTATAACGGGCGCGAATATTCGCCGTTGGTGTCCAGGTCGGGTTGGCACGTTTATCCGAAACGGTAGTTACCATGGTCGGTGTGACGGTCGTACCGCCAAGCTGACCAATGCCGATAGGGTAAACGGTGACTTTATTGCTGCCAGGCGGGTAATAGTAAAGGCGAAGCTCGGCCAAATTGATGACAATACCTTCACGCGGCACATCCGGCAGCAAGGTTTGCAGCGGGATGGTCAGTACGCTTCCTGCCCGCGGTACGTAAGGGTCGACACCCGGGTTAGCCTGCAGTAATGCAAGAAAGCCAACGTTATATTTTTTAGCGATTGCCTCAAGCGAGCCGCCGTCATTCTCCACCACATGATAGCGGTTTTCCCCCACCAGGCGGCTACCGTTGGCCGGAAGAGGCCAGGTATTGGCACTTGCGGGCAGGCTCCACGCCACGGTAGCGGCAAGCGTGACTCCCATCACCCAACGCGTAAAAGCTCTTTGTTTACTCATCATGTTCATCCACTTAACAAGTCGCTAAAACATAAACGGATATTATGATTGCAGGAAGTGTCTGGAAGTGACGGGGGAGTGCAAGTATGTGTAAATGTTTCCTGTCGGGCCGCCCCTGCTAACAAGGGCGGCAAGGTTGATCAGAATGTCATTTTGACAGTGAACTGTACTTCGCGTGGGTCGCCAATCTGGTTACTGAGATTATTAGTGCCGATCGATGACGTGTAGTAAGTCTTATCAAACAAGTTCTTAACATTGACCTGCAGGGTCACGGGATATTTTAGTTTCATTTTGTAGGCGGCGAATGCGTCAGCAACGGCATAACCCGGTAAGTAGTAATCTGCGCCGTTGGTGCCGGAACGGCGACTGGCTGCGTGGCCGCCGCCGCCAATGGTTAACGTATTGCTATCGATAACATTGTGGAAGTCCCATGTCAGGAACAGAGACCCCGTATGGCGAGGAACATTTGGCAGGGGTGTTCCGGCGTAGTCCGGATCCTCAAGAACTTTGGCGTCCGTGTAACCATAACTGGCAATCACGTTCATATTTTCCGTCAGCGAGCCCGCCACATCCACTTCCAGGCCGCGCGAACGCACTTTCCCTGCGGTTTTCGCAACGGTTTCATTACCGATCTCTTCGGTATAAAGTACATTTTTTTTGTGAATATCAAACAGTGCGATATTGGCGGTTACGCCATCAAAGAGGTCGAACTTCGCACCAAGCTCATAGGCGGTCGACTCTTCCGGCGGCAGATTACCGATATTGCTGGCAATGGATGACTGCGGCATAAACGCCTGAGAAACGTTGCCAAATAATGAAACTGACGGCGACAGTTTGTACACCAGGCCGAATTTTGGCGTCAATTTTTCATCGCGGCTGTCGGTGTTAACGTTAAATGGACGACCTTTTCCGGCATACAGGGTGTAATACTGATAACGCGCCCCGGCAACGGCAATCCATTTGTCGGTTAGATATAATGCATCCTGCACATAGGTAGCGTAATTTTCCTGTTTGGTTCGCTGATCGCTGTCGGATTGTGAAACGGTGGTACATTTTCCGACGGTTCCGTAGACAGGGTTATAAATATTGAATCCTTTGACGTTACTACAGCGAATCATATCCGTGCGTAGTAAGTCGTAATTCTCGTATGACACACCCGTCAGAATTTCATTGTAGAAACCACCGATGACGACATTACCCTGAAGATCCGCACGGGTGGAGTGCATGCGCTGTGTTGACCCCTGAGTGGCATCGACGCGGCGCGTCAGGTCGCCGGTGGAGGAGTCATAGGCAGTCACGCGGGCCTGGTTGTCATCATATTTATCCTGACTGAAACTGTAATCGAAACGTGCCGTCCATTCGCTATTAAGACGATACTCGGCGTTAAGTTGCGCCAGATCGGACTCACCGTTGGTTTCATTAAATGGCTCATCGAAGCGGACTTTACGCGGTACGTTGACGGCATGCCCGGTATCGAGATCGAAAATAGTCCCACGATCGAACGGCGTGCGGTAATTACGATGCGAGTACGCTACATTCACAGTGGTATTATCGCCAAACCAGGTAAGGGAAGGGGCGATAAAGCTGCTCTGCTCCTTGCCGAAATTACGCCAGTAATCTTCATGTTGATATTCGCCTACCAGACGGTAAGCCAGGCGAGTGCCCTCAATAGGGCCGGTGACATCGATCTGACCCGTGCCGCCGCCAAAACTGCTGGATGTCGCGGAAATCTCCCCGGAAAAATGCTGCTCCGGGCGTTTCGTGACGACGTTAATTAACCCACCGGGATCAAGTATCCCGTACAGTGTTGAGGCGGGGCCTTTTAACACTTCCACGCGGGAGGTGGCGGCGTTAAAACTGCGTGGCAGCACGGTGCGCAGGCCGTTGGTCATGATGGAACCATCGCGGTTGGCGCCGAAACCCCGACGGGTGAAGGCATCCTGCGTGCCGCCCAGCGTATTGGTCTGCACCACGTTGGCGACGTTATACAACGCTTCATCGAGGGTCGTAGCATGCTGATCGCTTAACACCTGATCGCTTACCGTGTTCACGACCTGTGGAATATCCAGCATTGGCATTGAAGTCAGCGTTGCGGTGGAGGTGCTGAGTGGCTGATAGCCCTCAGTGACGTTTTTATCCGCCTGTGCGACGTCGGCATTGACCGTCATCGTCTCTTCTGTCGGTTTTTCCGCATCCGTTGCTGCGCTGGCTGAAAAGCCCAGAAAAAGAAGTGAAAAAAGCGCATAACCCTTTTTACCCGTGAACGACGGGGATAGCTGTGTCATCTGTCTGTTTCCCATAAAAAAGCCGCCTCATCTGGCAGCTAAATCACAAAAAGTCGTTGCCCAAAAAAAGTGTGGCTTACCTGATTGCGGCACAAAAGTGCGCTCAGGATTGTAATTGAGAATCATTCAACCATGTGTGGATGTAGTAGTAAACGTTTTAACTAAGAAAAAAAGATGAGCGTTCAGGCGAGTGGTTTAACGCTAATTTTGTGCAGGGGTGTTGTTTTATTTATCTGATAAATAGAGTTTTTATTGGTTTTTACATGATGAGTAAGATGCAGGGGCAAGACAATGGTGCGTGAAGTAATGGCGCTATTGACTACTACATAACGAGACGGCATGATCAAAAGAGAATGAGATTTATTACAATTTAAGCCCAGGCCGCATTGGCCGGAGAGTAAAACCATGCCACAACGGCAATCGACGCACGCCGAACAGGGCATTGTGCTGGAATCATTAAGCGCGGGTTACGGCAGCCAGCGTATCGTCAATGACATCAACCTAACGCTTCCTGCCGGAAAGCTGACCGTTCTGGTTGGCGCCAACGGTTCGGGCAAATCAACGCTCCTGAGTACGATATCGCGAATGCTGAAGCCGCAAGGGGGTAGCGTGCGATTAAACGGCAACGATATTCACCAGCAGCCCACAAAAACGGTTGCCCGTCAGCTAGGCATCCTGCCGCAATCTCCACTGACGCCGGAAGGCTTAACGGTATTTGAACTGGTTTCACGCGGTCGATACCCCTGGCAGGGGCTGATTCGCCAGTGGTCGGATGATGACGAACGCGCAGTGGAAGAGGCATTAACGCTCACAGGAACCACCGCCTTCGCGCACCAGCCCGTCGACAGCCTCTCCGGCGGCCAGCGTCAGCGCTGCTGGATTGCGATGGCGCTGGCACAACAAACACCAACGATTCTGCTGGATGAGCCCACGGCCTGGCTCGATCTGCGCTACCAGGTTGAGATCCTGCAATTGTTGCAGCGCCTGACCCGCGAGCTTCATCGCACGGTGGTGACTGTTCTGCACGATCTCAACTTCGCTGTGAACTACGCCGACACCCTGGTATTGATGAAGCAGGGACGCGTCGTTGAGGTGCTGGACGACCTTTCGCGCTGTACGCCTGAGTTGATTCGCGACGTCTTTGATGTCGATGTACAGCGGGTGGTCAACCCGCAAAACGGCAAGCCTCTGTTTATGCCTTTTCGCGCCGTCACGGGGCCGGACTGATGGCGGTTGATACTTTCTCACTTCGCCATTCGCGCAGTCGTGGTTTACTGGCACTTTTGTTGATATCAGGTATTTTGCTGGCGAGCGCAATCATTCACCTGGGACTGGGGGCGCGAACCATTGCGCCGCGCACGGTTATTGAGGCGCTGCTGGACTACGACCCGCGTAATTTCGACCATCGGATTATTGTTAGCCTGCGCCTGACGCGTCTTTTAGCCGCAATATTGACCGGTGCAGCGCTCGGTGTTGCCGGAATGCTGCTGCAAACGGTGATCCGCAATCCACTGGGAGAGCCGCATATTCTTGGGCTGAACGCCGGTGCGACGCTTGCGGTGGTAATCGGTTCGGCGCTGGGAATTTCCTCTGCACAGTGGGGACTTCTGCAACCATTAATTGCTGCTGCGGGTGCCGGAGGACTTTTCGCTCTGGTGATGTTCACCGCCAGTGCCGGGCGTAGCGGCCCGACGGCGATGAAAATTACGTTATGCGGCGTCGCGCTTTCGGCGTTTGCTTCCGCTGTGAGTGCGGCAATCCTTATCCTTGATGAACAAACCTTACAGGCGATACGTACCTGGCTTGCGGGCGATCTCGCAGGGATTAGTCCGGAGATGCTGCGCATCGCCTGCTTGCCGATGGCTGCCGGCCTGCTATTGGCTTTTCTGCTTGCGCCGCGGATCGCGCTACTGACATTGGGTGACAGCGTCGCCACGGGGTTGGGTGTCCACACTGGCTACACGCGCGCGCAGACGGTTATTGTTATTGCGCTGCTTTGTGGTGCGGCGGTATCGATTGCCGGGCCGATTGGGTTTATTGGACTCGTGGTGCCGCACATTGTGCGCCATCTGGTGGGGCACTCACTGCGACACGGTCTGCTGATGGCGATGCCTGTCGGGGCGTGTCTGTTATTGCTGGCGGATATTTTTGCCCGCTGGTTGTTGGCTCCGCAGGAACTGGCGACGGGCGTGATGACCGCACTGGTCGGCGCACCGCTGTTTATCTTTATCGCGACGAGGTATTTCAAATGAATAACGTCGTTGCGCGTGCCGGATTCCGTCGCTATACCCTGGGTTCTTTGCAGTGGCTGGTTCGCCCGCGGACGCTGAAAATAGCGGCATCGCTGGCGGTGTTCACTTTGCTGCTTGTGCTCTACGGTATCACGCGTGGATCGTTACCCATTCCGACCAGCGCTATTGGCAAGGCTCTGTTTTCAGCAGAGATACTCTCCCCACAACAGTCGACCATTGTACTCGACATCCGTCTGCCGCGTTTGCTGATGGCGGTGCTGTGCGGTGGCATGTTGGGGCTGGCGGGTGCGGCAATGCAGTCGATCACCCGTAACGGACTCGCCGATCCGGGATTGATCGGCGTGAAAGAAGGAACCAGCGTAGTGGTGCTCATGTTGCTGCTGCTGTTTCCATCCGTGAGTCTGGTCTGGCGGCCGCTTGCCGGGATGGCGGGGGGACTGTTGGTCGCCCTGTTGGTCATCGTTCTGGCGCGGGATCTCTCGCGACCACGTTTTATCCTGGTTGGTATCGGTGTCTCCTGGGCGTTGTCGGCCGTAATGGGCATTTTCATCACTACCGCCGATATCCGTGATGTGCAGACGGCGATGACCTGGCTTGCCGGGAGTCTGCACGCGGCAACCTGGCCGCTGCTGGGGGTAGCGCTGCTGTGGGCGCTACCGGCGGCGATCGTCCTCTACGCGACTGCGCGTGCGGCAGACGTCGCGCTGCTGGGAAATCAGCTTGCCAGTGGGCTTGGCGTTAATCTAACCCGTTTAACCTGGCTGCGATTTTTTGCGCCGGTGCTGTTGACGTCAGCGAGCGTCTCCTGCGTCGGAAGCCTCGGTTTCGTTGGTCTAATGGCACCGCATATGGCGCGTTTTTTGCTGCGTGGCGGCCAGGTTGCGCTTCTTAGCGGCAGTGCGCTGATTGGCGCGCTGCTGGTGTTGATTGCGGACACGGTAGGGCGGCTGGCTTTCGCGCCATTACAAATCCCGGCGGGTATCGTGATTTCCCTGTGCGGTTGCCCCTTCTTTATTTTGTTGTTGTGGCGTCGACGAGACGTTTTATAAGGATCAGATTATGCGTTGGCTGTTACTTGTGCTTGCTGGTGTGGCTGCATCGGCAGGTGCGCAAACTCAATCGTTTACCGACGATCTCGGGCGCGTCGTTCAGGTGCCTGTACATCCTCAGCGGATTGTGTCGCTTCACGACCTTGATATCACCATCCCGCTAATTGAACTGGGCGTGCCGCCCGTTGCCAGTCATGGCCGAACGCGCCCGGATGGTAGTCACTACCTGCGCTCCAGCGAGCAGTTAACCGGTATCGATTTTGATAACAGCCAGATCGCCTTTATTGGTACCGCCGATATCGATTTAGAGGCGATAGCGGCAGCGAAACCGGATCTCATCATTACTGAGCCCAACCGTAACGTGCCGGTAGAGCAACTGGAGAAGATCGCGCCAACCGTCAGTATTGACCATTTACTGGGTAGCGCGCCGCGCATATATCGCAAACTGGCGCAACTGACCGGCACCCAGGCGCGCCAGGCGGTGCTGGAGCGACGCTATCAGGCGCAAATCGCCCAGCTAAAGCAGACGATAGATACGCATAAAATCACCGTGTCGGTATTGCAGGCCAATAATGGCAAAGTCACCGTGCATCACAGTTACCATACGCTCGGACGCGTGCTGCGCGATGCGGGTTTTCGCTTTCCACCACTGATTGACGCGATACCCGACGGGCAACGCATTGACGTCAGCGCCGAACAGCTCCCGGATCTGGACGCTGATTTTATCTTTGCCACTTATCGTTCTGACACCGGGGGCAAGCCGCAGGATGAGCTACAGGCAATGGATAAAGTGATGCCGGGCTGGTGCGATTTTATGCGCGCCTGCCATATGGGACGCTATATTTTGCTGCCGCGCGAAGAGGTGATCTCTAACTCGTATGCTGCCCTGAGCCTGGTTGTGGCGCAGGTGCAGTCGCATATTGCCGGACGCCCGATGCCAGGAGACAAAAAATGACGCAGTTACCGCAGCGCAAAGAAAAACGCCGCGTCGATTTGTTCGGTGAGCGGTTGCGCAGCCGGGGGGCGCAGCTTTCGCCGCGTCTGCTGGCGGTGGTGCAATGGATTGATGGACACCGTGAAGCCGTGTTGGATCACACGGCGATGGAAATCGCCCATGCAACACAAACGTCGGATGCCACGGTCGTGCGCGCTATTCAGGCTCTGGGGTTTGCCGGACTACGGGATTTGAAACAGACCATGGCGCACTGGTTTGGCCCAACCGCGACCTCCTCGGAGAAAATGGTGTCAACGGTGAGCGAGCTAAACTGCGATGTACACTCCAGCATCGATTTTGTGCTGGAAGGGCATCAGCGCGCCTGTGAAATGCTGGGACGCCTGCATAACCGCGTCGCCATAGCTCAGGCGGTCGCCTTACTCAGTGAGGCGAGACAGGTAGGGTTATTTGGCATCGGCGCATCGGGGATCCTGTCCGAATATACGGCACGTCTGTTCAGCCGCATCGGGCTGCCCTCATATGTACTTAACCGCACGGGTTTTAGCCTGGCAGAGCAGCTTGTTTCAATGCAGCGCGGCGATGTGCTGATTATGATGGGGCAGAAATCGCCGCACAGAGAAGGGATGACGACCCTGAGCGAAGCGAAACGACTGGGTATTCCGGTCATTTTGCTGACGCAGGCGACAGAGTCGCGCTTCAGCGAGTTATCTGAGGTAGTGATTGAGGTACCGCGTGGTGAAAATGGGCGAGTACCGTTGCATGGCACGGTAATGGTCTGTCTGGAGATGCTGGTTCTGAGTGTCGCCTCGACAACTTCCCAGCGGACAATTCGTTCGATGAAGCGAATCAACGAGTTACACCGCTCGATTGGTAAATCATCAGGTCGTAAATAATTTGTGTCTTAGCTCTACGACATAAACCTGCGTGAGATCTCATTTTTGTTTATCAAAGGAAGATATCGCCGCTAATACTATTTTCAGCCGTGAAAAATCACGTTACATTAATTCCATGCTTGAGAATATTCTTAGATGATTCTCAGCTTATTTGGATGTGTAGGAGGCTGATAGAAATAACAACTTATCAATGATGGATGAGTTCTTATCAGCACCTTCACAGGATTTTCTCACAGGACGTGAGGTATACACGGATGAAACGAACTCTTCAGTTTGGCCTGATGGCCGCGCTTATTGCTTGCCCGATACTCGCGGGCGCCGCTTCCGGTGGTGTCATACATTTTCGTGGCATGATTGTTGAAGATGCCTGCAATATCAAACCTGACAACGGCGTTGTCCACGTCTCCTGTTACCGTGAGGGTAAACAGCATCGTGAGACCCATTTGTTAAATCAGAATACTCAATTTAATATCATGCAGGATATTGCTACCACACAACTGTACCCGGTTGCTGACCATCCTGAATTACAGGTATTACAGATTACTTATCGCTGAGTGACACCGTATTATGAGTAATGAAATATTCATTACTCATAATGCGTTTTTATTTAATTTTTTTATTTAAAAGTAAGTAATGACAGGGGAATAAGTAATTAAAGGTAAAGAGGGGAGTAAAACTGAGAATGGTGCGTTCGATTGGACTCGAACCAACGACCCCCACCATGTCAAGGTGGTGCTCTAACCAACTGAGCTACGAACGCATAATGGTGCGTTTAATTGGACTCGAACCAACGACCCCCACCATGTCAAGGTGGTGCTCTAACCAACTGAGCTATAAACGCAAAATGGTGCGTTCGATTGGACTCGAACCAACGACCCCCACCATGTCAAGGTGGTGCTCTAACCAACTGAGCTACGAACGCATTGTTGCCGTGACAACGGGGACGAATATTAGCGACACAGGCGGGATGTGGCAAGGGGAAAATGTGCAATTTCATGTGACTGGAGAAGTTTTACGCATATCTGGTGTATTTTTCTGCTGTTAGGGAATATTCGCTAACCAGCCGGTTACAGTGCCGAATCCGGATGACTTCATGATGCAGACGTTTGTTGAATAGTGGAGTGTTATAATATAACATTCCATTTTTTTGCAGCAAACGAGGAAAAAATTGTGCTGAATCATCTGGGAAAAGTTTCACTGGCGCTGGCGGTATCGTTAATGAGCGCAGGTGCGTTTGCCCATGGCAATCACAGCCATGGGGTTCCGTTAACGGAAGCGGAGCAAAAGGCTGCGAACGGGATTTTTGCCGATCGCGATGTGAAAGACCGTTCGCTTAACGATTGGGAAGGGGTGTGGCAATCGGTAAATGCGTTACTGCTGGCAGGCGATCTTGATCCTGTCTTCAAACAGAAGGCGGAAAAAGAAACGGGTAAAACAGCCGGTGAAATTAAAGACTATTATCGCAAAGGCTACGCGACGGATATTGATACCATCGGTATTGAAAACGATGTGATGGAGTTCCACGCTGGCGATAAGGTCAGCGCGTGTCACTATCGCTATGCCGGACATAAAATCCTGACTTACGCGTCAGGCAAAAAGGGAGTGCGCTATCTTTTTGAGTGTCAGGATGCAGCATCGGATGCGCCAAAATATGTGCAGTTTAGCGACCACACGATAGCCCCGCGCAAATCCGCGCATTTCCACATTTTCATGGGCAATAAATCTCAGGATGCGCTGTTAGAAGAGATGGATAACTGGCCGACATATTACCCGTGGCAACTGACTACGGCGCAGGTGGTTGACGAAATGCTCCATCATTAATGAAAACAGCCGCGGATGCGGCTGTTTGAGTGTTATCGCGACGCGCGTTGTAAAATAAGCGTCGCTGGCTGGCGCTGCAAAAAGCGCATTCTCAACATCATCATAATAGCTGCTGAGGTCAGGCCGATAATAAAGCCCAGCCAGAATCCTGCAGGGCCCATTCTGTCAACAACGATGTCGGTAAGTGCCAGTACGTATCCGCTCGGTAAACCCAGCACCCAATAGGCGATGAAGGTAATAAAGAAGATGGATCGCGTATCTTTATAACCGCGAAGGATCCCACTGCCGATCACCTGAATGGAGTCAGAAATCTGGTACAGCGCCGCCAGCAACATCAGTTGCGCGGCAAGCGTTACCACTTCCGGGTTGTCGTTATAAAGCAACGCGATATGCTCGCGCAGCGAAACGGTGAAAATCGCCGTGATCACCGCCATGCACACGCCAACACCAAGACCTGTCCACGCTGACGTTTGCGCCTCCAGTGTAGAACCCTGGCCGAGACGGAACCCCACTCGAATTGTGACGGCCGCAGCCAGTGACATAGGCAGAACAAACATCAACGAGCTAAAGTTGAGTGCGATCTGGTGGCCTGCGACGTCGACAATACCTAACGGCGATACCAGCAGCGCGACGACGGCAAATAGGGTGACTTCAAAAAACAGCGCCAGTGCGATGGGTAAACCCAGTGCAACCAGGCGTTTGAGCACGACAGTATCGGGTTTAATGAAGCGTTCGCTGTTGCGAATATCACGCATTGAACCCGCGTGCTTCACATAATAGAGCATACTGATGAACATCACCCAATAAACTGCCGCCGTGGCGACGCCACAGCCTACGCCGCCGAGCTCCGGCATGCCGAAATGGCCATAGATAAAGATATAGTTCACCGGAATGTTGACCAGCAGGCCAATAAAACCCATTACCATCCCCGGCTTGGTTTTCGCCAGTCCTTCGCACTGGTTACGCGCGACCTGGAAGCAGAGATAGCCAGGCGCCCCCCAAAGCAGGGCGCGCAAATAGCCGACCGCTTTATCTGCAAGTGCAGGGTCAATATTATGCATTGAGCGGATAATATAGCCCGCGTTCCACAGTACCACCATAATCAGAATGGAAACCAACCCCGCCAGCCAGAAGCCCTGACTAACCTGCCCGGCAATACGCTCGCGTCGCCCGGAGCCGTTAAGCTGTGCGATCACCGGCGTCAGCGCCAGCAGCAGGCCGTGACCAAACAGAATCGCTGGCAGCCAAATAGAGGTACCAATGGCGACAGCCGCCATATCGGTTGCGCTGTAGCCGCCTGCCATCACGGTATCAACAAACCCCATTGCCGTTTGGGCAACCTGCGCGAGAATCACGGGGATAGCCAGAGCCAATAACTGACGCGCTTCGCTAAAATACTTCTGCACGTGAACACCTATATTTTTTGTTATTTGAGAGACAGAAAAGCCGCCTGAACAGGCAGCAAGAAGATAATAAAGAGGATTGCCAGCTATTGTAGCGGGGATTTGCCATTAAGCCAGTCTAAAAATCGTCGACTTTACGCTGAGGCTGGCAACCTGTTTGGGCAACTGTTATTGTTCGTATCAGAAAATACGGTGTGGGCTGAACCCTCGCCGGAGTGATTATCGAAGGAGTTAAGCGCATGTTTACTGGTATTGTGCAGGGCACGGCAAAAATCGTGTCCATCGATGAAAAACCGAATTTCCGTACTCACATCGTTGAGTTGCCGGACTACATGCTGGATGGCCTGGAAACGGGCGCATCGGTGGCGCATAACGGCTGCTGCCTGACCGTCACTGAAATTAAGGGTAATCAGATTAGCTTTGATCTGATGAAAGAGACGCTGCGCATCACCAATCTGGGTGACGTAAACGTGGGTGATGTGGTGAACGTTGAACGCGCCGCGAAATTCAGCGATGAAATTGGCGGGCATCTGATGTCGGGCCATATTATGACTACCGCTGAAGTGGCGAAAATAGTCACCTCGGAAAACAATAAGCAGATCTGGTTTAAAATCCAGGATCCTTCACTGATGAAGTACATTCTGTACAAAGGCTTTATCGGTATTGACGGGATTAGCCTGACAGTAGGTGAAGTGACGCCGACGCGTTTCTGTGTGCATTTGATTCCGGAAACCCTGCAACGCACGACGCTGGGCGCGAAACGCCTGGGCGATAAAATCAATATTGAGATAGACCCGCAGACGCAGGCCGTGGTTGATACGGTAGAGCGTGTACTGGCGGCGAAAGAGGCCGCAGCGATAGCGGCGGCACAGCCTGAAGTATAAAAAAATCCCCCGGCGCATTCCGGGGGATTTTTTTATCGTGCAACGCGCAATCCGTTTTCGACTCCGCGAGAGAACACCACCTGCCACAGATGAATATCGCGTGCACGAAACGCACCTGCACAGGCATTAAGGTAGTAAGTGAACATCCGCTTGAAGCGCTCAGAATAGTTATCGGCAATTTCCGGCCAGCTCTGGATAAAACGCTCATGCCAGGCCATCAGCGTCGTATCGTAGTCGGCACCAAAGTTGTGCCAGTCTTCCATCACAAAATGTGGCTCGCTGGCATTGGCAATATGGCGCACGGAGGGCAAACAGCCGTTCGGGAAAATGTATTTATTAATCCACGGATCGACGTTCAGATCGGTACGTTTTGAACCGATGGTATGGAGCAGAAACAGGCCGTCAGGCTTCAGGTTACGATCCACCACTGAGAAGTAGGTCGCGTAGTTTTTCGGCCCGACGTGCTCAAACATACCGACAGACACGATGCGGTCAAATTTGTCATCAAGATCGCGATAGTCCTGCAATAAAATGGTGACATCCAGCCCTTCACAACGCTGCTGCGCCATCTTTTGCTGCTCTGCGGAAATCGTCACGCCT
The DNA here is from genome assembly GCF_039889165.1 of Pseudocitrobacter cyperus. Classification (NCBI taxonomy): domain Bacteria; kingdom Pseudomonadati; phylum Pseudomonadota; class Gammaproteobacteria; order Enterobacterales; family Enterobacteriaceae; genus Pseudocitrobacter; species Pseudocitrobacter cyperus. The sequence goes on from NZ_JAYMYY010000001.1 coordinate 340,108, forward strand.
ACGACGCTTACGCCGTATTGTTCGGCCATATACTGCGCCAGCCCGCCCCAGCCGCAGCCGATATCGAGCACCCGCATACCGGGTTCTAATTTCAGCTTTTGACAAATCAGATTAAGTTTCGCCTGCTGAGCCTCTTCAAGCGTTTGCGCCTCTTTCCAGTAACCGCAAGAGTACTGCATGAAGGGATCCAGCATACGGCTGAAGAGATCGTTACCGAGATCGTAATGTTCTTTACCCACCATCCAGGCGCGCTTTTTACTTTGAAGATTGAACAGACGAGCAGCGGCGATACGCAACGTATCTTTTAGATGGCGCGGCAGTTGATTTTCCAGCCCGGCGCGTAGCACTTTGTGAAAAAAGAGATCCAGACGCTCGCATTCCCACCAGCCGTCCATATAACTTTCACCCAACCCCAGTGAACCTTCCTGCAAAACACGCTTAAAGAATTGGGGATTTTTCACCTGCAAGTCGGCAGGGCCGTTACCGTTAATTTCGATGCCCGCCCGGCTTAACAATTCGTTGGTGATGCGGTACCAGTCATCATTCGGTACGCTAACTTCTTCTATACACGATGAGCTCATAGCTTCTCCATCCGACCCGGTGATCAGAACCTTAAAACAGCGTAGACGCTTTTTTGAGTTTGTGAGAAATCTCACGGATAGCCCGTGAGCCTGCTATCCGACGTAGCACAGAGGAAGGGAGATTACCCTTGCCGAAATGACCATCCATGGAGAACCGGGAGGCGTCCTCCTCCCGTTAAAAATAATAACGTCTGTAATTATGTGATACGGATCCAGTATAGGACGCAAAATCTACTGATTCAATTAAAAATCTTAGCAAACTAATTACGGCTTCATAACATTGATATTTATCATTTTATGCGCGAGATGATTCCTTTGGTGAATCATTTTCGACAATGCGCGCGCCAGCCTGCATCTTGTAGCCGATACCTGCGAGCACAACGGTGGCCACCATCACGCTGGTGGTCGCCAGCAGAGGTGCGGCAATCAATGATGAAACGACCAGACTGGCGAGGAAGCACAGCCCCAGTTGCAGCGTATTTTGTAAGGCGGCCGCACGCCCGGTAGCCTGCGGGAATGGGCGCAGAGCGCGGGCGACGACGATAGGATAGATAGCGCCGTTTGCCATTGCCATCACGCAGAACGGGATCAGCAGGGCGGTCAGCGAGACATGCGGTGTCAGACCGACGCCCCAGGTGGCAAACACGCTAATGGCGAACAGCATCAACAACCACGGCAGGAGCTTGCCGCCATCCCATTTTTGCAGCGCCGCGCGGCAGCCGTAGCCGCCTATCAGGAAGGCGATGGTCTGCGGAACATAGCTCAGACCAATGGCTGTCGGGCTGTAACCCATGGCATTGAGGATAAATGGCGACCCGGTCAGCCAGGCAAAGAAGCTGGCGGAACAGGCGGCGTATATCAACACGTTGCCGCGGTAATCCTGACTGCGCAGCAGCTTCATAAAGGTCAGTTTGTCCGGGTTTGCGGACACTTTCGGGTGGGCGGGCTTCAGGCGCAGCGCCGGGATCATCAAAATCAGCGTAATGATAAACAGCGTGGTGAAAATAGCCTGCCACTCGAAGTGATGCAGGATCCAGCTTCCCAGCAGGGGGGCCAGTGCCGGAGAGAGGCCAACCAGCGGCATAATCGTGGCGAAAATACGGTTGATACGCTGCGCCGGATAGTAGTCTGTGACCATTGCCTGCCAGGTGACAGCCGCTGCGCAGACGCCGACCGCCTGGATAAAACGCAGCACCAGCAGTATGCTGGCATCGCGCACCCACAGCATTCCCAGGCAGCCGAAGGCGAAAATCGCCAGGCCTGTTAACAAAATCGGTTTGCGGCCATAACGGTCAGAGAGCGGCCCCCACAGCAGTTGCGCGATAGCAAATCCGGCAAGGAACAGACTCAGGCTGGCACTGACGGCAGACGCCGGTGTTTGCAAATCGCTCTGAATGGCGGCAAAGGCCGGAAGATACATATCAGTGGCCAGGAAGCCCAATACGCTCAGGCCCGCCAGCCAGACTAAAAATCCTTTCCCAGGTTGCATAAAAACGCCTTTTCTTGTGTCGGAAGAGGCTGAGAGTGTAGAGAGTGAAATCTGGCTTGTGAAACGCTAATATTTGCGGCCTGGTTTCAAAAATTTTGTAGGCAGAGCATGTGGTCTGAATATTCACTGGAAGTGGTTGATGCCGTTGCGCGTAACGGCAGCTTTAGCGGTGCGGCGAATGAACTGCACCGGGTACCTTCAGCAATCAGTTACACGGTGCGGCAACTGGAAGAGTGGCTGGCGGTTCCGCTGTTCGAACGCCGTCATCGCGATGTTGAGCTGACGCCTGCGGGGGCGTGGTTTTTGAAAGAAGGGCGTTCTGTTATCAAAAAAATGCAGATCACTCGTCAGCAGTGCCAGCAAATTGCCAATGGCTGGCGCGGTCAACTGGCCATTGCGGTTGATAATATCGTCAGGCCTGAGCGCACCCGGCAGATGATTGTCGATTTCTATCGGCACTTCAGTGATGTTGAACTGCTGGTTTATCAGGAAGTGTTCAACGGCGTCTGGGATGCGCTGGCAGATGGCCGGGTTGAGCTGGCGATTGGCGCGACGCAGGCGATCCCCGTTGGGGGGCGTTATGCCTTTCGCGATATGGGTATGCTGAGCTGGCAGTGCGTGGTGGCAAGCCAGCATCCTCTGGCGAAGATGAGCGGGCCATTTAGCGATGATACATTGCGCAACTGGCCTTCGCTGGTGCGTGAGGATACTTCGCGCTCGTTGCCAAAACGAATCACCTGGCTGCTGGATAACCAGAAACGGGTTGTGGTACCAGACTGGGGCTCTTCAGAGACCTGTTTATCCGCGGGGCTTTGCGTCGGAATGGTGCCAGAACATTTTGCGCGTCCGAAGATAGACACGGGCGAGTGGGTGGCACTGGAACTGGAAAACCCTTTTCCGGATGCGGCTTGTTGTCTGACGTGGCAGCAAAACGATACATCTGTAGCGTTAGGCTGGCTGCTGGACTATCTGGGCGACAGTGAAACGCTGAACAGCGAGTGGCTGCGAACGCCGGAAAATGGCGTTCGCAGAGAGCCTTAACGACGGTAATCGCGGAAGGGGCCGTCGGCGACGGAACGGCGCTCGATGAGGCGCGGATGGACTTCAATCGACTGCGACTCTTCGCGTTTGCTGACAATTCTGTCCATCAGCATATTAAAGGCGGTTTCCCCGAGGGAGTCTTTAGGCTGGTGGATAGTGGTCAACGCCGGCGTAAAGAAGCGAGAGTTGCGCACGTTGTCGTAACCAATCAGGGAGATATCCTGCGGGACGCGTAGTCCCATTTCATCAGCGGCGCAGAGCGCACCCATCGCCATGACATCACCACCGCAGAAAATGGCCGTCGGACGCGGATTCTGCGAGAGGATTTGCTGCATGGCGCGATAGCCGGATTCAGGCTCGAAATCACCCTGAACGATCCAGTTGGACGGCACATTAATATGCATCTCTTCCATCGCTTTCATAAAACCGGCCAGGCGGCCCGCACCGGTGTTACGCTCAAGCGGGCCGGGGATGACGCCAATTTCGCGGTGGCCACGTTCCACCAGATAACGGCCTGCCATATAGCCACCTTCGAAGGCGTTATCAATGACCGAGTCAGTAAAATCAGCTTTGGCTTCGCCCCAGTCCATCACCACCATCGGAATATTGCGATACTCTTCCAGCATCTGCAGCAGCGATTCCGGATATTCAGAACACATCACCAGCAGGCCGTCTACGCGCTTTTGCGCCATCATAGAGAGGTAAGCGCGCTGCTTCTCAAGATTGTTCCAGGCGTTGCCAAGGATCAGGGTATAGCCTTTCTGAAAACAGTTTTTCTCAACGGCTTCAATTATTTCAGCGAAGTAGGCCGCTTCACTACTGGTTGCCAACAAACCAATGGATTTGGTGTGATTGACTTTCAGACTACGGGCGACGGCGCTTGGAGAGTAGTGGAGCTCTTTGATTGCCGCCCATACCGCTTCCCGCGTATCCTCGGCGACAAAGCGCGTCTTGTTAATCACATGTGATACAGTTGTAGTGGAAACGTTTGCGCGTTTCGCTACATCTTTAATAGTTGCCATTCCATCTCACTCCAGACCCGGGCCTGCCCCCGTTCGATTAACTACGAAAACGTTTGCCTTCACTCACCCTGACGCAATGTTATGAATTGCGGTTCGCCGGGAAAACGACACAGGACGACAGGAGGGGGTCAATGGCCGATACACTTATAAATTAGCGTCGAATTTTGTCTGATCTTTGGCAAAAGTGGAAGCGCAAAATCGGTTATCGTGTGAAATCAGAGAAGATTTTTGCTATTAAGTGTGCAAAAATGATTTAACTCACTTTTGGTGTGGTGATAACAAGGAGAAAAATTGATGAGTACTGAACTGAAGATGTCAATTACCACGACGGTTATTACGCTGGCGCTGATCGTGGCGGCCGGGCTAACTGCCGTCCTGCATTAATTCATTTCGCAGGGAGAGTTCACTCTCCCTCACTTCAATTCCTCATATCGATTGTTATCACATCAGCAAAACTATTTTGCTAATTTGTACACTTCTGTTTTTTTGTGATCGATGTCATGCTTTTGCCTTCAGTTGTCACGCCGTCCAGATTTGCGGCAAACCGGAGTCATTGCATGAAAGTCAATTTTCCCTTACTGGCGTTAGCCATTGGCGCATTTGGGATTGGCACCACCGAATTTTCGCCGATGGGGCTCTTACCTGTTATCGCTGAAGGGGTTGATGTTTCAATTCCTGCCGCAGGTATGTTAATCAGCGCCTACGCTGTAGGGGTGATGGTGGGTGCGCCGCTGATGACGTTACTGCTCTCCCATCGTGCGCGGCGCAATGCCTTAATCTTCCTGATGACGATTTTCACCCTCGGCAATGTGCTCTCGGCTATCGCGCCGGATTACACCACCCTGATGCTCTCGCGCATTATTACCAGCCTCAACCATGGCGCATTCTTTGGCCTGGGCTCGGTGGTTGCGGCAAGCGTGGTGCCAAAACACAAACAAGCCAGCGCGGTCGCCACTATGTTTATGGGGCTGACGATTGCCAACATCGGCGGTGTTCCCGCAGCCACCTGGCTTGGCGAAACCATCGGCTGGCGGATGTCGTTCCTGGCAACGGCGGGTCTTGGCGTGATTTCGATAGTTAGCCTGTGGCTCTCGTTACCGCAGGGCGGGGCAGGTGAAAAACCGGATGTGAAACGCGAACTTTCGGTGCTGGTGCGCCCGCAGGTGCTTTCCGCTTTGCTGACGACGGTGCTCGGTGCGGGAGCGATGTTTACGCTCTATACCTATATTTCGCCGGTATTGCACACCATTACCGATGCATCCTCTACCTTTATCACATTGATGCTGGTGCTGATTGGCGTCGGTTTTTCTCTGGGGAACTACCTCGGCGGTAAGTTTGCCGATCGTTCCGTCAGCGGCACGCTGAAGGGATTTTTGTTGCTTCTGATGTTGATAATGCTGGCGATACCGTTCCTTGCGCGCACGGAAATCGGTGCTGCGGTCAGCATGGTTATCTGGGGAGCCGCGACCTTCGCTGTCGTGCCACCACTGCAGATGCGTGTGATGCGTGTGGCTCATGAAGCGCCAGGGCTCTCGTCTTCGGTTAATATCGGGGCGTTTAATCTGGGCAATGCGTTGGGCGCAGTTGCGGGCGGAGCGGTAATTTCCGGCGGCCTGGGTTACAGCTTTGTGCCGGTGATGGGGGCGATTGTGGCAGGGCTGGCGCTGTTGTTGGTATTTTTCAGCAGTCGCTCACAGCGTGAAGAGATTATCGTTAGCCAGTAACAGAAACGCAGAAGGGGTTTCCTTCTGCGTTATTTCATTATGCCGCCAGATTTTCAGCAACAAACGCCCAGTTCACCAGCGCCCAGAAGTGCTCCAGGTAGCTGACGCGCGCGTTGCGGTAATCAATATAGTAAGCATGTTCCCACACATCGACGGTCAGCAACGGTTTGGCATCCGTCGTCAGCGGGGTTCCCGCGTTTGACGTGGAGACAATCGCCAGGCTGCCGTCTGCTTTTTTCACAAGCCACGTCCAGCCGGAACCGAAGTTCTTCGCAGCCGCATCGCTAAATTGTGCTTTAAACTCGGCAAAGCTACCGAAAGAACGGTTGATGGCTTCAGCCACTGCGCCAGTCGGTTCGCCGCCTGCGTTTGGTGCCAGGCAGTGCCAGTAGAAGGTGTGGTTCCAGACCTGTGCTGCGTTATTGAACACGCCGCCTTCAGAGGTGCGAATGATCTCTTCCAGCGATTTGCCTTCAAACGCCGTACCTTTCACCATATTGTTCAGGTTGGTGACGTAAGTCTGGTGGTGTTTTCCATAATGATACTCGAGCGTCTCGGCAGAAATGTGCGGCGCCAGAGCGTCTTTGGCATACGGTAATGCAGGTAATTCGAACGACATTGCTACTCTCCTTTTTATAGTTAATTACCCCAGTAACCTTGTACTGAGTGTGGATAGAGTAACAAATTAAAAGGTGTGATAAAAGAGAAGGTTACCCTGCCAGCAGTCTGGCAGGGCAGGGTTTAGCGGATGGTTTTCGGGGTCATGACGCGACGCGCGCCCACGTAGTGGCGATCCCAGTAATCTTCGCTGAGAGACGTTATCTGGATATCACGGCCGGTACGCGGAGACTGAATAAATTTCCCGCCGCCGATATAAACACCGACATGATCGGCGGTGCCGCGTCCGCGGGTACGGAAGAACACCAGGTCGCCGCTTTCCAGCTCACCGCGATCGATTGCCCGGGCATCGCGCAGGTGGTACATCTCGTTTGCCGTGCGTGGGATACGGAATTTCACCAGATCTTTATAGGCGTAGTAGACCAGTCCGCTGCAATCAAAACCGGTGCGCGGGGAACTGCCGCCCCAGCGGTAGGGTTTACCGATCTGATCCATGAGTTTATTCATCGCGGTTTTCTGCGCTTTTTGCACCCGTGCTTTATGCGCTTCAGCGATAGTTAACGGTTTGCTATCCACTGCGCGGGTGGTACAGGATTTCTTATGGCCCTTGCGCACCACGCATTTGGTGGTGACATTTGCCGCGGCTGTTTTCATCGTGCTGCTCTTGCTGCGACGCGTGGTTGTCGTTTTACTTTTACTGGCGACGCGCGCGGTGCGGGATGATTTACTGGCGGTCGAGGCGATTTTTTTGCTTGCCGGAGCGTGAGTAGCCGTTTTTTTACTGGCTGAAGGGGTGGATTTCTTCTTGCTGCTGCTTTTGCTGACGGTGCTTTTCTTCTTCCGTTCGCTTCCTTTCGCAGAAAGCGATTTCGGCGTCGCCGTTGCTTTCGTATGACCGGAAGCCTGTGAGAGCGGCGAGAATGTTAATGATGAAAACAGCAAAGCACAGAGCGTGATCGACATTTTTTTTATCCGCGCCACTGAGCAATCCTCTGAGTATGGAGGCATAAAAGTCATGCCTGAGTATGATTTACAAAACGCATCGATTCTAATCCATATAAACCAATAATGTTAATAGCGATTTTGTATCTAAAAGAATGTTTCGTTAGCAAGTGCAAAAAAAAGCGCCAATTGAAACAGGAATAGCCAAAAAAAGCGGAATTTTTCAGCATCTGACCGTTAAAGTGATATTTCTAAGGCAACTTCTGATGACATTCGGTAAAATAGTAAAGAGTGAACAAAATGTTATTTTCCGTCTGCGGTCTGAAACGCTACAATGTCAGACTACATGTGGTATCAGAAGTTAAGGAAGTAAGACAATGAGCACAACTATTGAAAAAATCGAACGTCAGATCGCTGAGAACCCCATCCTGCTGTATATGAAGGGTTCCCCGAAACTGCCAAGCTGCGGTTTTTCCGCACAAGCTGTTCAGGCGCTCTCTGCCTGTGGCGAACGTTTTGCTTACGTAGATATCCTGCAGAACCCGGATATTCGCGCTGAGCTGCCGAAATATGCTAACTGGCCGACCTTCCCGCAACTGTGGGTTGACGGAGAGCTGGTTGGCGGCTGCGATATCATCATCGAGATGTACCAGCGCGGCGAACTGCAGCCACTGATTAAAGAGACTGCGGCAAAATATAAAGAAGAAGAGCCGAAAGCGGAGTGATTCGTGAGCGTCGCTCGTCGGCGAAAATGCAGAAGCGACCTGAAACGGTCGCTTTTTTTACGCGTGTTACTCGGCAGGCATCGGCAGCGGCCAGCCACCCAGACGTTTCCAGCGGTTCACGATTTCGCAGAACAATTGTGCGGTTTGTTCTGTATCGTATAACGCCGAGTGTGCCTGTTCGGCATCAAACGTCATTCCTGCCGCCGCGCAGGCTTTAGAGAGTACCGTTTGCCCTAATGCCAGCCCGCTCAGCGCCGCCGTATCAAAGGTCACGAAAGGGTGGAAGGGGTTGCGTTTCAGATTCGCGCGTTCAGCGGCCGCCATCATAAAGCTGTGATCGAAGGTTGCGTTATGCGCCACCATAATGGCACGGTTACAGCCGCTGTCTTTAATACCTTTACGTACCATTTTGAAAATGGCATGCAGCGCGTCATGTTCGCTCACCGCGCCACGCAGTGGGTTGGAAGGATCAATACCGTTAAATGCCAGCGCTTCTGGTTGCAGGTTCGCACCTTCAAACGGCTCAACATGGAAATGTGCAGTGGTGTCCGGCATCAACCAGCCATCTTCATCCATTTTCAACGTGATTGCTGCGATTTCGAGCAGAGCATCAGTTTTGGCGTTGAATCCGGCGGTTTCAACATCAATCACCACGGGATAAAAACCGCGAAAACGGTCGCACAGACCATTCAGTTGCGCATTGTCGGACATTAGAATCTCTTAACCTGAAAAAAGTAGCGCGCATTATGGCAAATTTTGCCAGGGGATGCAGTAAAAGCGGATAAAAGAACGGGCGCCGTAGCGCCCGTGGGAGATTAGTTGCCAAGACCTTTGCCGGCATCTTTTTCTTCAATCAGTTCGATTTTATAACCGTCCGGATCTTCAACGAAGGCAATGACGGTGGTGCCGCCTTTTACCGGGCCCGCCTCACGGGTCACGTTGCCGCCACTCTTGCGGATACGCTCGCAGGCTTCAGCAGCGTTGTCTACGCCAAGCGCGATATGCCCGTAAGCGGTGCCGAGATCGTAGTGATCAACGCCCCAGTTATAGGTGAGTTCAATCACCGCTTCATCTTTTTCATCCCCGTAGCCCACGAAGGCGAGGGAGTATTTGTACTCAGGGTTTTCGCTGGTACGCAGCAGTTTCATACCCAGGACTTTGGTGTAAAACTCGATGGAGCGTTGCAGGTCGCCGGCACGAAGCATGGTGTGTAATAAGCGCATAATTTCCTCAAATAATCATTATTTAAAACAAAACATTATTTTAGTATAGCGGCGGATCCCTGCCGCTATCAATGCACGATTACAGCGTTGGGTAGTCGGTATAACCTTCGGCGTCACCGCCGTAGAAGCTTTCCGGGCGCTGCGGGTTGAGTTCCGCTTTATGCTGCAGGCGAGCCACCAGATCCGGGTTGGCGATATAAGCGCGGCCAAAGGCAACGGCATCAATTAACCCTTTCTTAATCAGATCTTCTGCTTTTTCCGCTGTATAAGCACCAGCACCGATGATCACACCCTGGAAACGCGCACGGACTTTCTCGCGGAAGGTTTCGCTGTACGGCTCGCCGCCAGCCCAGTCCGGTTCTGACATATGCAGGTAAGCAATACCGCGTTTACCCAGTTCTTCAATCAAATAGAGCGCATCCGATTCTTCGTTCGGGCCGTTGTCGACGTTCTGGAAAGTACCAATTGGTGACACACGGATCCCAATTCGGTCGGCACCCCATTCTTCAATCGCCGCATCCACCACTTCCAGCACCAGGCGAGCACGGTTTTCTACGCTGCCGCCGTACTGGTCGGTACGATGGTTAGAGGACGGTGACAGGAACTGGTGCAGCAGATAACCATGCGCGGAGTGCAGTTCGACCAGGTCGAAACCGGCTTCGCGGGCATTGGCGACCGCCTGACGGAAATCATTAACAATTCCCGGGATCTCTTCCGTTTCCAGCGCTCTTGGCATGGAGGTATCGACGCGAATGGCATGGCCATTTTCATCACGCAGAGAAGTACGCGTACCCGCGCTCAATGCAGAAGGGGCGACAGGCGCCAGGCCACCCGGTTGCAGGCTGGTGTGAGAAATACGCCCTGTATGCCAGAACTGCACCGCAATACGGCCACCTTCAGCGTGAACGCCGGCGGTGATTTTCTGCCATGCGGCGATTTGCTCGGCGCTATACAGACCCGGTGCGCCTGCATAGCCTTTTGCCTGGGCGGAAATTTGTGTCGCTTCGGAGATGATCAACCCGGCACTTGCCCGCTGGCGGTAGTACTCAGCCATCAGCGGTGTCGGGATATCACCAGGCTCAATGCTGCGTAAGCGGGTGAGTGGGGCCATAAAGACCCGGTTCGGGACAGTGACAGCGCCCACTTTCAGTGGGGTGAACAGTTTTTCTTGCGACATGGTGACTCCTGAGTAGACCGGTCGTCTAGTGAATAAGTAAATTAAAACGCCCTTAGGGTGCGGGCGTCGCAATGATCGTTTTGGCGTGAGCCAGTGCGCTTTCCAAAGGTGTTGAACTGCGCGAAATCTTGGCCTGAAGGTTAGAACCCAGCCAGAGAGAGTAGAGCACCTCCGCCTGGGTATAGGCATCACCGTCAAACAACAGACAGCCGTGACGGCGGCCATTCTCCAGCGCCTTCGCCAGCAGATGGATAATCTCACTGGCGCCTTTATTCATTTCTGTGCGCATGTCTTCTGATAGATCGCACACTTCAGCCGAGAGCTTCACGGTCAGACAACCGCCAATCTTTCCCTGCTGACAGAACTGGTTAATAGCCTGTTGGTAGTAGGCCAGCAAACGATCGCGATACGTCCCTTCACCTGTGGTGAAGTGCTGCTCCAGCCGCTGATGATAATCGGCAAAATGACGTTCAAGCATCGCGACGCCAAAGGCTTCTTTCGAGCGAAAATAGTGGTAGAAGGAGCCTTTCGGAACCTCCGCCGTTTTTAACAACTCGCTCAGCCCCATTCCCGTAAAACCGCGTTGCATGCAAAGCCGCTCACCGGTTTCCAGAATATGTTCGCGCGTATCGTGTTCAGTATGTTTGCTCATAGCCAGACAATCTAATAGACCAATCGGTCTAGTGCAAGTTTTTTTACGTTTTCCCATCTTCAACAAAGGTTGCAGAGCGCGCAGTAAACGTCTTCAATGAGTAAATAGTGATGTAACAGGAGGCCAACGTGGCGGAGCAACTGGAGTTCTTCCCGGTGCAGAGTCCGTGCCGGGGTATTTGCCAGAGTGATGAACGTGGATACTGCCGAGGTTGTATGCGTAGCCGCGATGAGCGTTTTAACTGGCAAAAGATGAGCGATACGCAAAAGCAGGAGGTTTTACGCCTCTGCCGTCAGCGTTTGCTGCGCAAAATACGCGCAAACAAATCGGGTGATGCTGAAGAACCTCAGCAACCTTCACTGTTTTAGCGCCAGAATTGCGTATACTCATGACAAATTTTCGTTGAGGAAGCTGTTATGGTTCAGCGTATTACCCTGGCGCCGCAAGGGCCGGAATTTTCACGTTTCGTCATGGGTTACTGGCGGTTGATGGACTGGAACATGTCCGCCCGTCAGTTGGTCAGTTTTATAGAAGAGCACCTTGACCTGGGCGTCACCACTGTCGATCACGCTGATATCTATGGTGGATATCAGTGCGAAGCGGCATTTGGTGAGGCAATGAAACTGGCGCCGCATCTGCGTGAACGGATGGAAATCGTCACCAAGTGTGGTATCGCCACCACGGCGAAGAGCGAAAACGTACTGGGCCACTATATCACTGATAGTAAACATATTATCAGCAGTGCAGAGCAGTCGTTAACCCTCCTGGCGACTGACCGCCTGGATCTCCTGCTGATCCACCGTCCGGATCCGCTGATGGATGCCGATGAAGTGGCGGAAGCGTTTCTGAACCTGCATCAAAGCGGCAAAGTGCGCCATTTCGGCGTGTCTAACTTTACGCCTGCGCAGTTTACGTTACTGCAATCCCGTTTGCCGTTTACGCTGGCAACCAACCAGGTCGAAATTTCACCGATTCATCAACCGACGATTCTTGATGGCACGCTGGATCAACTCCAGCAGATGCGCATTCGTCCGATGGCGTGGTCTTGCCTGGGCGGCGGTCGCCTGTTTAATGATGATGAGTTCCAGCCATTACGCGATGAGCTGGCGAAGGTGGCAACCGAGTTGAATGCCGCCAGTATTGAGCAGGTGGTTTACGCGTGGGTGATGCGTTTGCCGTCGAAGCCGTTGCCGATTATTGGCTCTGGTAAAATTGAGCGTGTCCGTTCGGCGGTTGACTCGCAGTCGCTGGAGATGACGCGCCAGCAGTGGTTCCGCATCCGTAAAGCCGCTCTGGGTTATGACGTTCCCTGAGTGATTTCTCCGACTTCCGGTTAAAACGGTGTCCCTGGTTTACACTTAACAGGGACACGATAAGAACGGAGGTCTCATGAAACGATTTACTCTGACAGTGCTGGCGCTGGCTTTCTGTGCCGGAGCCCAGGCTGCGGGCGAGAATGTTGAAATGAATCTCGTCACTTCCCAGAGCGTCGGCCAGTCAATTGGCAGTATCAAAATCAGTGAAACCGATCAGGGGCTGGAGTTTGCTCCTGACCTGAAGGCGCTGCCGCCGGGAGAACACGGTTTCCATATCCACGCTAACGGCAGTTGTCAGCCGGCAATCAAAGACGGCAAACCGAGCGCCGCAGAATCTGCTGGCGGCCACTTCGACCCTGAGAAAACGGGTAAACATGAAGGGCCGGATGGTAAAGGGCATCTGGGGGATTTACCTGCGCTGGTGGTGGATAAAGACGGTAAAGCCACCACCCCGGTGTATGCGCCTCGCCTGAAAAAATTCTCCGATATTGAAGGTAAAGCGCTGATGATCCACGTTGGCGGCGATAACATGTCCGATCACCCCAAACCTCTTGGCGGCGGTGGCGCACGTTATGCCTGTGGCGTCATTAAGTAGCGCTCTTGCTATCGGTCATCGGTGCCAGTTCCAGTTGCGACAATGAACAGTGCAGGCGCCAGACCATCGAAGCCAGTTCACGTGCCGCCGGTTGATGATGGTGAGATAACACCTCGGAGATCCGTTGCAGCTCGTGAAGTGACGTGGTGAGTGGGCGAAGCCGTACGCCGCGCTCACTCATCACATCACGCAACAGACCGATACAGAGGTCGCGCACCTGCGCCAGCGGGTCGGAACGCGTTCCCCAACTACGTAACTGCCATACGACGTGGCTGCAATTCAATAACACCACGCCCCAGCGCAAAAGCCAACGCCGCGCCTGTTCATCCTTACTGTTACTGAGCTGGCTGATATGATGGTAGACCAGCGATTCAAATTCATGCTCGCTGTTATTTGGACTGCGGCTCAGTTGGTCGATAAAGTTACGCCGTAACGCTCTGATGTGCCGACGGCTTTTACGCGCGTCAGAACCTGGTGTTAACACCGCAAAAGCCATCCAGGCGAGGCCAACGCCAAGGATTTTGGCCAGATTATCATTGAGAAAATCTGCGAAGTCATAAACCGGGGGATTCGTTACGGCGATAAATGACCCCATAAAAACAATCAGTTGCCCCCACAGCGCGGCACGTTTTGGCATCTGTAACTTCAATAACTGCATGGTGGTTAACAGCGGGAACAGGAACAGCAAAAATTGCCACAAATCAGTTATTTGCACCATCAGACCGAACTTCACCATAAAACTGAAGATAGACAGCAGCAGCAGCGTGCGCATCAGCAGAGTCAGAGAGTTAAACGGTGAAGGAGAGACGGAATAAAGAACGCAACAGATAGCGGCGAGCGTTAATGCTGCGGCACCTGACTCCCATTGTGTGCTGATTGCCCATGCGCCGACGACAAGCAGGGAGCAGAAAGTCCGGAAACCGTTCCAGATAGCTTCTGCGTGATCCGTGTGACGCATTAACGCCGGAGCCTTAGGAATGGCAAATTCTGACACCGCGGTGGCGTTTTCCAGCCGCGACAACCAGCGGCTGCTGGCGAGGTAGACACGGCAAAAATAGCGCAGGCGATCCCAGAAAGCGCGATGGCGATAATCCTGCGGATCGCGAGGCGCCAGCGGGGCGATGATTCTTGCAACCGTGTAGATATCGCAGCCTGGTCGAGCCAGGGCTGACAACAGTTGTTCGATGACTGTACGAATATTTTCAGGTGGATCGGGCCAGTTAAGCAGCATGCGCCGTAAACTGGAGATCACGCTGGTTAAGCGAAGTTGCTGATGCAAAAGGGCGTTGAGCAATGAGTTTTGCTGACGAAAGCGATAGTGGCTCCAGAAGGCCTGGATACGAAGCAAATTCATGGTCAGGATCTGGCTAATCACGCTTTCATGGGCCGCGCGAATGGCATCGGTCGTGACGGGTTGCCACAGCATGCTGGCATGCTCCAGCAGGCGCGCATGCATGTTTTTTAGCGCAGTCAGTAGTGCAGTGCCATCTGAGGTGCTGGGCAGGATCATCATCATTAACCCGCCGCATAATATGCCGACAATGACTTCACAAACGCGCGCCTGTGCGATAGTCCATAATTCAGTGGCATCCGCTACATTAATGACCGGGAAGGCGATTATTGCGCAGGTGTAGCCTGCAAGCTGGAAGGCGTAGGCCACGTTGTTGGTGAACATGGCGCAGGCCCAGGTGCAGAACCCCAGCCAGCCCGCCATACAAATCAAAAACAGCCATGGGTCGGTTAGCGTATGCCCGGCGATGATCACCGCAGCCCAGGCACCGAACAGACTGCCGGCAATACGGCCAAAACTTTTGCTGATAACCCCACCGACGGTGGGAAAACTGACCACCGCCGCAGAGGTCATCGCCCAGTAGGGTTCATCAAGTTGAAGATAATAGGCGATACTCAGCGCCAGACACATGGCGATGCCGTTACGTAATGCGTATCGCCACTGCGCTGGCGTTGCCTTAAACCAGGGCAGTGAGGCCCAGTTCAGGCCTGATAAGGTCATTTTTTGCCGCCGATCGATACAGAGCAGGTGGTGCCGGCTACCAGAACGACGTCGGCAGGCAGGCTGTCAAAATCGATACGTACCGGCACACGCTGCGCCAGACGAACCCAGGGAATATTGGGTTTGATGTCGGCCACAAGGCTGCTGTCACTCTCCAGGCTCTGATCGTAGATAGCACGACCAATGCTGTTAACGTGACCCTGTAACGTTTTACCATTACTGTAGAGCTGGATAGAGGCGCTGTCGCCCGGAGCAATATGGCGCAGCTTAGTCTCTTCAAAATAGCCCACCACGTAAAACGAATGGCTGTCGATCAGAGCGAAGATGGGCTGGCCCTGAGTGGCATAGTTACCGACGCGGGTGGAGAGGTTCGTCACCCAGCCGTCCACCGGAGCTTTTACTGCCGTTTGCTGTAATTGCCAACGGGCGTGTTCCAGCTCAGCGGCAGCCGCATCAAGGGTCGCCTTTGCGGCCTTCACCGACATATTGGCCGTATCGAGATCTTCTGCCGAAATGTAGTTATGTGGCAAATTCTGGCGGCGGGTTGCTTCGTGATTGGCTTTCACAAGGTCGGACTGTGCCTTTGCCAGTTGCGCTTCGGCGTTCATCACCGCGATACGCCACGGCGTTGGGTCAATCTCAAACAGCAGTTCACCCGCTTTAACGAACTGGTTGTCTTTAACATTCAAAGCCAGAATGCTGCCTGAAACCTGTGGTGTGATATTGACCTGTTCAGAGCGTACTTTGCCGTCGCGTGTCCAGGGTGATTGCATGTAGTAGTTCCAGCACAGCCAGACTGCGACGGCAGCCAGTGCTGCAACCAAAAGCGTTGAGAAGTATTTTAATTTTTTCATCAGGATAGCGTCACCACAGAACCAGAATCATCAGCGCAAAGCACACGGATAGGGCAAACAGAGAGAGATCCATCAGCAAGGGATGCCAGATATCGCCCGCATACATCCAGTCGCGAAGTTGCTGGTGGGCAACCAGCCAAATCAAAAAGCCGAGCAGAGCGGCTTTAAATAATGGTGGGAAATAGATAGACGCACCAACCACGAGGTCTTGCAGCGGTAGTCCCGGGATCTGAAGAATCGACTTCACAAGCAGAAATCCTTTGCAATTGAAGAGTTATGACTCGATAGTGAGTGTAACGCTAACGAAATACAGACAATTTTAACACAGTGTAAATCATTGCTCTGCGTTGCGCTTATGCAGCAATACATTTGTTTTGAGTATTTAAATACTGCACACTATTCTAAAATCAGTATAATAACTTAGCAAGCTAATTATAAGGAGATGAAATTGGAATCGCCATTAGGTTCTGATCTGGCACGGTTGGTGCGCATTTGGCGTGCTCTGATCGACCATCGCCTCAAACCTCTGGAACTCACACAGACACACTGGGTCACGCTGCACAATATCCATCAGTTGCCCCCGGAGCAGTCGCAGATCCAGTTGGCTAAAGCGATAGGTATCGAGCAACCGTCACTGGTGCGTACTTTGGATCAACTGGAAGAGAAAGGGCTTATCTCTCGCCAGACGTGTGCCAACGATCGCCGCGCTAAGCGTATAAAACTTACTGAAAAAGCTGAACCGCTGATCGAAGAGATGGAAGCGGTAATCAGTAAGACCCGGGGTGAAATTCTGCAGGGGATTTCGCCAGAAGAGACTGAGCAACTGATTGCATTGATCCATAAACTGGAACAAAACATAATCGATCTGCAATCGCGCGATTGATAGCGTTCCTGATAAGCCCTGTCTTATGGCAGGGCTTTTTAATGCCTTATTCCCAGATGACTACGCGGTTACGCCCGGCAGCCTTAGCGCGATACATCGCTTCATCTGCACGACGCACACACTCCTCAACGTTGACGCTGACATCTGTGGCAGTGAAAACCCCCATACTGATGGTAATCGACTCTGGCAACTGTGAATTGCTGCTTTGGGCATCCTGATTAGCAATCGCTAAACGGATACGCTCAGCGATACCTTCGGCGACGGACGAAGATGCGCCGACAAGCAGCAAGGCAAACTCCTCTCCGCCAATACGCGCAGCAATATCATTCTGGCGCACTGAATCCTGCAATACCTTTGAGACAAACTGAATGACTTTGTCGCCCTGGAGATGACCATATTTGTCGTTGATGCGCTTGAAGTGATCAAGATCGCTGACAATCACCGAGATAGGCTGGCCGCTGGCCACCTTCGGCATCAGTGAGGTAAAGGTGTCATAGAAGTAGCTGCGGTTAAAAAGCTGAGTCAGCGGGTCACGAATCGAATTTTGATACGAGTGGATGTATTTGGTGTTGGACTGACGATAGAGCGTAAAGACATCACAGAGCAGCACCAGAATCAAAAACAGGGTGGAGATGGTCTCGAACAGCCGGGCTTCATACCAGGTATAACCCGCGCTATGCCCTGAAGACATCAATACGATCAGTGTAAAGATGTAGCAGGCGCAGAAGAAGGCACCACTGTACCAAAATATATTATTGAGCTGAGTCACAATCAAAATGGACAGTAATGCGATGACCCATAATGCGACCAATCCCCAGCCCAGTCGTTCACCCCAGAGTTGGGTGAACTGATAGGTATTATTATCGACAAAATCAATGCGTAATGCTTCATAATGGCTGGAGTAGAGCCAGGATAATAAAAGCATTGCCGCCGTAAAGATGATAATCCCTACGAGAATGATCGTATGGATTTTAATTGTATGCATCTGCCTTTTTTTAAAGGCATACAAAATGACGGCGAATATAAACAGGAAAGCCATCATGATATTTCTGAAAAAATAAAAAATTAACGTATCGTTATAGTTAACCTTTGTCAGCCCGGTGCACATAAACCAGTCGGGAAAACTGTTCAGCGTCCCGAGCATAAGAAGGGCAGACCCCGCGAATGCTAAGGCTATGGGGGTGAGGTAGAGGCGATGTTTGTCACAGGAATATTTCATCACCATAAACGCCGCAATCATGGTATGAAAAACCATTAAAAACATGGTCAGAATGGGGAACAGCAGTGGTGCAATCGTAGGGGTACGATGAATTATTGCGGTTGAGAAATGATCGAGGATGATGATCCCCATAATGCAAATCGTGAAGTAAACCAAAAAGCGCTGTAACGGAAACTTCAATTTCATCAGCATAGACGGCATTCCAATTATTCGGAGTGAAAATATCCACGAAACCCAGGCATCCAGCCCGGTGGGATTAATCTTAATGCCTTTTATTTGAAAGAATATTGTTTTTGCGCAAATAATAATTACTACAGATGACTTATTTATATTCGCCGGATGAATGAATATAAATCCGCCTGAAGATGGGTAAAGAATTGTCAATCAAAAGGGAAAAGCGTGACCCGGGCAGGTCACGCCAAAACGTTTAGCGCGGGGAAACCGTCACCTGGCTGCCGTTGCTCGCCATCACGACGCGCTGACCAACAGAGAAGCGAGTATCGCCCTGTTTTTGCACAACCATGATGGTATTGCCGTCATCTTTACGGATTTCCAGCTCAACACCCTGGGTTTTATTCATCGCGCCCTGAACACCCTGGCCGGCAACGCCGCCCGCAACTGCGCCTGCTGCGGTTGCCAGTGAACGACCTGTACCGCCGCCGATAGTATTACCGAGGAAGCCACCCAGTACCGCGCCGCCGATAGCACCAATAACGTTGCTATCATCACCGCCCTGAATTTGTACCGGACGCGTGTTAACGATGGTTCCGTAGGTTACATTCTGAACCTGCTTGGCCTCGGAAGCGGAATAGACATCTCCTGACAGACCGCTGCTGCTCACGCACCCTGCTAGCGATAAACCAATCATTGAAGCGGTCAAAACACGTAACATCATTTATGAATCTCCTGTTCACCAAGACATGCTCTTGCGAGCATTTGTATCAGGTAATTATATGGTATTTATACATTGCAGGTTATATATTCTGCACGTCTATGGGTAGAGAGTAACGTTTAATCACTTAACCAAGGTTAAACACAACGCCTGAAGGCCGCATGTTTTTTATCCGTCCGCGGTACTGCAGCATAAAATATCACTAAATATTATTATTGCATCATAGATTTAGATATCGCTTTATGGTGGAGTGTCATTCCACCGCTTATGCAACTAAGGAAGGCGTATGAAATCAGGCCGTTATATTGGCGTGATGTCGGGAACCAGTCTCGACGGGGTTGATGTTGTACTTGCGGCTATCGAAGAAAGCAGAGTCGCACAATTGGCCAGCCTCTCTTTCCCTATCCCCATCGCCCTCAAAGAGGCGGTGCTGGCTGTTTGTCAGGGGCAGCAGTTGACTTTGTCGCAGTTTGGTCAACTGGATACGCGTCTGGGCAGGCTATTTGCCGATGCGGTTCTGGCGCTGATAGCGCAGGAGCAGCTTCAGCCGCAGGACGTCGTCGCTATCGGCTGCCATGGTCAAACCGTTTGGCATGAGCCGACAGGTGACGCGCCGCACACGTTGCAAATAGGCGACAATAATATTATTGCTGCGCGCACTGGCGTTACCGTCGTAGGTGATTTTCGTCGTCGTGATATTGCGCTGGGCGGGCAGGGCGCGCCGCTGGTTCCTGCGTTTCATCATGCGTTGCTGGCGCATCCGACTGAGCGCCGGATGATCCTCAATATTGGCGGTATCGCTAATCTCTCGCTGTTAACGCCGGGCCAGCCGGTTCGTGGTTTTGATACCGGGCCGGGCAATATGCTTATGGATGCCTGGATCTGGCGAAACTTACAAAAACCCTACGACCAGGATGCGGCCTGGGCCAGTGAGGGGAAAGTACAGCTCCCGTTATTGCAGGAGATGTTGTGCGATCCCTACTTTGCCGCGCCTGCGCCAAAGAGTACCGGGCGCGAATACTTTAACTTAGGCTGGCTGGAGCGCGTGTTACAGCGTTTCCCTGGCCTGCGCGCGCAGGATGTCCAGGCGACGCTTGCGGAGCTAACCGCAACGACTATCAGCGAGCAGGTGTTACTCAGCGGCGGCTGCGACAGGCTATTGGTGTGTGGTGGAGGAGGCCGTAACCCGATGGTGATGACGCGACTGGCGGGTATGCTGCCGGGTACCGAGGTGGCGACGACGGATGAATATGGCGTCAGCGGTGATGACATGGAAGCGCTGGCCTTTGCCTGGCTTGCGTGGCGCACAATCGCGGGGTTGCCGGGGAATCTGCCGTCTGTTACCGGCGCATCCCAGGAGAGCGTGCTGGGGGCAATTTTTCCAGCTAACTCAACGCAAATCAGAGTTTACTGAAATCATCCCGGTGTGCTGCGCGATACACTCAGGAAAAGGGAGGAATCCTACCTCCTCTGGACCTGGAAAGTCGTAAGGCACGCCAATGAAAAAACTACTTATCGCGGTTATTCCCCTAATGCTGGCTGGTTGCAGCACTTACAACCAGTTTATGGAACGGATGCAGACCGACACGCTGGAATACCAGTGTGATGAGAAACCCTTGACCGTCTCGCTGAACAATCCTCGCCAGGAAGTCAGTTTCATCTATGACAACAAGCAATTGCACCTGCCGCAAGGTTTGTCAGCCTCCGGGGCACGTTACACCGACGGCATTTATGTTTTCTGGTCGAAAGGCAACGACGCTACCGTCTATAAACGTGACCGTATCGTGCTGAATAACTGCCAGTTACAAAACCCTAAGCGTTGAGATTTTCACCCAGGCAGCGCACAATAACGCTACCTATTTCCTGACAATCACAATCGCTATGTCCGATAACGACGAATTGCAGCAAATTGCGCACCTGCGCCGAGAGTACACCCGTGGCGGCCTCCGCCGCCGCGATCTTCCCGCTGACCCGCTGACGCTGTTCGAACGCTGGTTGTCTCAGGCATGTGAGGCAAAACTGGCCGATCCTACGGCGATGGTGGTCGCGACCGTCGATGAAAACGGACAACCTTTCCAGCGCATTGTTTTGCTCAAGCACTATGATGAAAAAGGGATGGTGTTCTACACCAACCTCGGCAGTCGTAAGGCGCACCATCTGGAACATAATCCGCGTATAAGCCTGCTGTTCCCCTGGCATATGCTGGAGCGTCAGGTGATGGTGACGGGCAAAGCTGAGCGTCTCTCTACGCTTGAAGTGGTCAAATACTTCCACAGCCGCCCGCGCGATAGTCAGATAGGCGCCTGGGTTTCAAAACAATCCAGCCGTATTTCCGCCCGCGGTATCCTCGAAAGCAAATTCCTTGAACTGAAGCAGAAATTCCAGCAGGGTGAAGTGCCGCTGCCGAGCTTCTGGGGAGGCTATCGCGTCTCCATCGAGCAGATGGAGTTCTGGCAGGGGGGTGAACACCGTCTGCACGATCGTTTTTTATACCAGCGCGATGAGAACGCCTGGAAAATCGACCGCCTGGCTCCTTAAGGACGAAAATTGTTGTGTTAAGCGCTGGTGCTGAAAGGGCTGGCGCTTTATTCTATGTCTCTTTCGCATAGGCGAAAAGTCGTGTACCGGCAAAGGTGCAGTCGTTTTATACATGGAGAATTTGATGGCAAGCAGTAACTTGATTAAACAATTGCAAGAGCGGGGCCTTGTAGCCCAGGTGACGGACGAGGAAGCGTTAGCAGAGCGACTGGCGCAAGGCCCGATCGCGCTCTATTGCGGCTTTGATCCCACCGCTGACAGCTTGCATTTGGGGCATCTTGTTCCATTGTTATGCCTGAAACGCTTCCAGGAAGCTGGCCATAAGCCAGTTGCTCTGGTAGGTGGCGCGACCGGTCTGATTGGCGACCCAAGCTTTAAAGCTGCCGAGCGTAAACTGAACACTGAAGATACGGTTCAGGAGTGGGTGGATAAAATCCGCAAACAGGTTGCGCCGTTCCTCGATTTCGATTGTGGCGAAAACTCGGCCATTGCCGCGAATAACTACGACTGGTTCGGCGGCATGAATGTGCTGACGTTCCTGCGTGATATCGGCAAGCACTTCTCCGTTAATCAGATGATCAACAAAGAAGCGGTTAAGCAGCGTCTGAACCGCGACGATCAGGGTATCTCCTTTACTGAGTTCTCCTATAACCTGCTACAGGGTTATGACTTTGCCTGCCTGAACAAACTGCACGGCGTTGCGTTGCAGATTGGCGGCTCTGACCAGTGGGGCAACATCACTTCCGGTATCGATCTGACCCGTCGTCTGCATCAGAATCAGGTCTTTGGCCTGACGGTTCCGCTGATCACCAAAGCTGATGGCACCAAATTTGGTAAAACAGAGGGCGGCGCGGTATGGCTCGATCCGAAGAAAACCAGCCCGTATAAATTCTACCAGTTCTGGATCAACACCGCGGATGCTGACGTTTACCGCTTCCTGAAATTCTTCACCTTCATGGACATTGCAGAGATCAACGCTCTGGAAGAGGAAGATAAGAACAGCGGTAAAGCTCCGCGCGCCCAGTACGTTCTGGCCGAGAAGGTCACCCGTCTGGTGCACGGCGAAGAAGGCCTGGTGGCGGCAAAACGCATTACCGAAAGCCTGTTCAATGGTACGCTGAGCGCGCTGAGCGAAGCAGACTTCGAACAACTGGCTCAGGATGGCGTACCAATGGTCGAAATGGAGAAGGGCGCGGATCTGATGCAGGCGCTGGTGGATTCCGAGCTGCAACCCTCTCGTGGTCAGGCGCGTAAAACTATCGCCTCTAATGCGGTCACCATCAACGGTGAGAAGCAGTCCGATCCTGAATATACCTTCAGCGAAAGCGACCGCCTGTATGGCCGCTATACGCTGCTGCGTCGTGGTAAGAAAAACTACTGCCTGGTTTGCTGGAAGTAAATTCAGCTAATCAGGAGGGGCGTGGGAAACCACGCCCTTTTTTTATCGCTTATTTAAGACCTTCCGCTGCCATTGCAGCCGCCACGGCAGGACGTGCCGCAACGCGCGCCATATACGCCGCAATATGTTTATACCCGCTCATTTCCAGCTTCACTGCGAACGCCCAGCGCAGCACGGTAAACAGATAAGCATCGGCAATGGTAAACCGTGATCCACCGATCCACTCACACTTTTCAAGTTCGCTGTCGATATATGCCAGTTTCTTGTCCAGCAGCGCCCGTACCGTCGGTTTGTATTCTTCCGGCGTGTCCGGACGGAACAGGGGGGTAAAGCCTTTGTGCAGTTCGGTGGCGATAAAGTTGAGCCACTCCAGGGTCTTATAGCGGCTGATGCTGCTTACCGGCGCCAGAAGCTGACGATCGGCTACTTTGTCAGCGATATACTGCATGATTGCCACGCCTTCGGTCAGCACGGTGTTGTCGTCTAACTGAAGCGTAGGAACCTGCCCTTTGGGGTTGGTTTGCAGAAAATCTTCTCCGGTTTCCGTTACTTTCTTTTGCAGGTCGACGCCGACCAGGGTGAAATCCAGCCCGCTTTCTCGTAGGGAAATGTGGGAAGCAAGGGAACAGGCGCCGGGCTTATAAAACAGTTTCATAGCTAACTCCTTCAGGCTGATGTACGCGGATTTTTATCGTGTGCCACGTAAGGTGACGGCAGGCATCTGGCTATGTTAGTGCCACCAGGGACAAAAAAAAAGCCGTTAACTCGCGTTAACGGCTTAAATTCAAATGTTTCCCGATGACATTACGCGGAAGCAGTTTCCTGCGCAGTAACGGTTTTTTCGTCGTCCTGGGTCATACGGTTCAGTTTAGATGCGGTAAGCAGCATCAGCACAGCGATAACACCGGTGACGATACCAATCTGCATAAACACTTTACCGTACACGTCCAGTGAGAGCAGCGGGTCAGTTACGTTTTCCGGTACAGCCATCAGGTTAGCAATACGGCCAGCGATAATTGCGGCACCCGCCGTGGTCAGGAACCAGCTACCCATGATGAAGCCCATCAAACGCTGTGGAACCAGTTGAGCGACCATCGCCAGACCCAGGCCGGAAATCATCAGCTCACCGATACTCTGCAGCGCATAGCTCAGGATCAGCCAGTTAACGGAAACGATACCGGCATCAGTAGCGAATTTTGCACCTAACGGCAGCACCAGGAATGCGCCAGAACAGAGCACCATACCGATGGCGAATTTGTGCGGCATCGGCAGACGGTCGCCCATCTTGTTGTAGATAGCGGCCAGAATCGGGCTACCAATGATGATCCAGAACGGGTTCAGCGCCTGATACTGCTCTGGCTCGAACGCGATACCCAGAATAGAGTGCTCAACGTTACGAATCGCAAAGAAGTTCAGGGACGTCGGCATCTGGCTGTACAGAACAAAGAAGACAATCGCTTCCAGCATCAGAATGAACGCGACAATCATTTTACGACGCGCAGCACCCTGCATGGAGAAGGCTTCTTTACCGAAAATTACCACGATACCCAGTGCGACAACGCCGAGAACCATACGAGCGATGTCCTGATTGTGCAGCAGCCAGGTTGCGATAGTCACCAGTACGACAACGCCCACGATGGTCAGCAGCAGGTTGCGGTAGTTGATCGGCTCAAAGTCAGGTTTGGAACCGTACTGTTTCACCCAGCGCTGGCAGAAAGCGAAGTTAACGACGGTAATCAGCATACCGACAACGCTCAGCGCGAATGCGACGCTCCAGCCGAATTTCGCAGCCAGCCACGGAGTTGCCAGCATAGAGAAGAAGGAACCGATGTTGACGGACATATAGTACATGGTGAATGCACCGTCCAGACGCGGATCATCTTTGTCGTAGCAGGTAGAAAGCAGGGAAGACGGGTTCGCTTTGAACAGGCCGTTACCGACCGCGATGGTCGCCATACCCATATACACGATAGCCGCGTCATGACCTGACCATGCAACCAGCGCATAACCGATCGCCAGCACGATTGCGCCCAGCATAATAACGCGTTTAGTCCCGAGAACTTTGTCGCCCAGCCAGCCGCCGATAGCGACTAAACCGTAAACAAGGGCACTGAACGAGGAGAATAACGTAATCGAGTCAGCTTCGGACATACCCAGTTGTTTAACCAGGTAGACAGCCATAATACCTTGCAGGCCGTAGTAACCAAAACGCTCCCAAAGTTCGATCGAAAAGATCAAATAGAACGCTTTTGGTTGTTTAAAAGCGTTCAAACTTACGCTTTCAGTTGGTTTATTGTTTGCAGTAGACACATATACCTCTTTTTTTACATCCCATCTTAACGGGGCGTTACTGGACGGAGATTCGTAGCGATATCCGCCTTTATAGTTATTCTGGAGGGGGAAACGGGGAGTAATGTTCACTATCCGGTGCTTTCACACAAGGCCTTTGTCATACTCTGTTACAAATACGTAAGTTACTACAAATGACCAGATATCTAAATGTTATTCAGATTTAAATTTTATGCGCGGCCGATAGTTAGCGTTTTCCTCTGTTAAAGTGCGTGATTATGGGGGCAGCAACGATATGTTCTACTGATTAGCTTCTGAGGCAGTGATATAGCCTGGATTCTGAAAAATAACTGGTTGATCGTCTTGTATCATTCTGATGAAACATTGAATTACCAGGCGTAATCGACGGGAAAGATAACATCGAGATAACATACTGTTGCTGAGTTGATCAAAACGTCCGCAATATAGAAATTTCAGGTGGCAAAAAAAGAATTAACCGGAAAAAATGTTTAATCAGTGGAGTTTCTACCAATAATTTCTGAAAAACTAAGGATTAAGATCGAAACGGCAGAAAAAAAGTGCGGCGTGGGTTAAGCGGCCGCACCATCAGGGGAGACTAAATATCGACTTTTTCTTTAAATTCGCAGAGATCTTCGATGATGCAGGAGCCGCAGCGTGGTTTGCGGGCAATACAGGTGTAGCGCCCGTGCAGAATTAACCAGTGGTGACAATCGACCTTAAATTCAGCCGGAACCACCTTCAGCAGTTTCTCTTCGACCTGCTCAACGTTTTTCCCTGGCGCAAACTGGGTGCGGTTACAGACGCGAAAAATATGCGTATCGACGGCGATAGTCGGCCAGCCAAAAGCGGTATTGAGTACCACGTTCGCCGTCTTACGACCTACGCCCGGCAGGGCTTCAAGCGCTGCGCGATCTTCCGGTACTTCTCCGCCGTGCAACTCCAGCAACATCCGGCAGGTCTTAATGACATTCTCGGCCTTGCTGTTAAATAACCCAATCGTTTTGATGTAGGATTTCACGCCTTCGACGCCCAGCTCAAGCATCGCCTGTGGTGTATTGGCGACCGGATAGAGTTTGGCCGTTGCTTTATTCACGCTCACATCGGTGGCCTGCGCAGAAAGCAGCACGGCAATCAGCAGCTCGAAAGGAGAGCTGAAATTGAGCTCGGTCGTTGGGTGCGGATTGTTGTCCCGCAGGCGGCTTAGGATCTCCAGCCTTTTTGTCTTATTCATTATGCCTTCTCAGCAGTCTCAACGCCGACATCCGTTGCCGTTACGGCTTTTGCCTTGCGTTGTTTAGTCCGTTCATCAATAAGATATTTAATCGCCAGCAGCATGCCAAGGCCAATAAAAGCGCCCGGCGGCAACATTGCCAGCAGGAATGGCGTGTCCGTATGAAAGACCTCAATGCGCAGCGCTTTCGCCCAGCTTCCCAGCAGACCGTCGGCGCCATCGAACAGGGTACCATTGCCCAAAAGCTCGCGAATCGAACCCAACACAAACATGGTACAGGTCGCCCCCATACCGATGGCAAAACCATCCAGTGCGGAGAGGGCTGGCCCTTTTTTCGCGGCGAAGGCTTCTGCGCGACCCACAACGATGCAGTTGGTGACGATAAGCGGGATAAAAATCCCCAGCGACTGGTAGAGACCGAACGCGTAGGCGTTGATTAACATTTGTACCGCACTCACTACCGAGGCGATGATCATCACATAGATGGGTATGCGGATCTCCGCGGGCGTCCAGCGGCGCAGGCAGGAGATGGCAAAGTTGGTCAGCGTTAGCACCAGGGTGGTTGCAAGGCCAAGGCCCAGCGCATTGGTTGCGGTGGACGTAACGGCCAGTAAAGGGCACATTCCCAATAACTGAACCAGTGCGGAGTTGTTCTTCCACAGACCCTGGACAATAACCTCTTTTACTTCGCTCATGGTTTACTCTCCACAGGCCTGCAGGCTGGTTAGTTGAGTCGGCAGCGTTTCAGCATACAGCCCGGCACGCTTCACCGCGTTAACGACGGCGCGAGGGGTAATGGTTGCGCCGGTGAATTGATCAAATTGCCCGCCATCTTTCTTTACGGCCCACGTCGAATCACTTTCGCCTTTAATGGTTTTGCCGGCAAAGTGGGTGATCCAGTCGGAAATTCTCAGCTCAATTTTATCGCCAAGACCCGGGGTCTCGTGGTGTTCAGTTACGCGGCTACCCAGCACGGTACCGCTGAAGTCAGCGCCGACCAGTAGTTGAATGGCGCCGGAGTAACCATCTGGCGCGGTGGCTTCCATCACGGCGGCGACGGGCTGGTCGTCCTGACGCGCGATATAGATTTTGTGCACGCCTTTGCCAAGCTCAGCTGCGCTTACCAGATAGCAGCTTTGCAGCAGATCGTTATTATAGCGGTCCGCAGGAATAACCTGCTGAAACAGCGCATTTTGCTGACTCGCTGCCTGATCGGCGATGGTATTTTTGGTCAGTTGATCGATAGCCGCGGTCAGACCGGTCGAGCCCGTGGCAAACAGCGCCAGGGTCACTCCATGCTTACGCATCGTTTTTAACATCATCTATCCTCAGCGATGGCCGTAAACGCGCGGACGCGTGTAGTAATCAATCAGCGGCACGGTAATATTCGCCAGCAGCACTGCAAAGGCGACACCGTCCGGATAACCGCCGAAGCTGCGGATAAGCCACACCAGTAGCCCGGCCAGTGCGCCAAAAATCAGACGTCCACGATTTGTCGTAGAGGCGGTGACGGGGTCTGTCAGAATAAAAAATGCGCCGAGCATGGTCGCGCCCGACAGTAAATGCATCTGTGGTGAGGCGACATCCTGTGGGTTGAATAGCCAGCCCAGCGTGGCGCAGACCATCAGACTTGCCAGAAAACTCAGCGGAATATGCCAGCGAATCGCGCCTTTCCACAGTAAAAACAGGCCGCCCGCCAGGTACGCAAGGTTAACCCATTGCCAGCCAATGCCAGCCAGCGCGCCGTGATAGATGGAGGACTGCATGATAGCGTCCACCGTATGGCCTGCATGGCGTGATGTTTTAAAGGTGTCCAGCGGAGTGGCCTGGCTAATACCATCAACGCCCATTTTCAGGGCATTCATATCCTGACCCATCGAGGTGTGACCGGTAAAAATCACCTGTAGCGCATCGAGGAAACCGGGGGTTGTCGCCGCGATTTCGTGCGGTGGCAGCCAGGATGTCATCTGCACCGGGAAGGAGATCAGCAGTACGACGTAACCAATCATCGCCGGGTTGAACGGATTCTGCCCCAAACCGCCATAGAGTTGCTTGGCGATGATCACTGCAAAGGCCGTTCCCAGCACCACCATCCACCAGGGGGCAAAAGGTGGAATACTGATGGCCAGCAGGACGCCGGTGAGCCATGCGGAATTATCCGCCAGTGTGGTTGCGATGGGTTGTTTGCGCAGACGCAGCACGAATGACTCTGTCGCCCAGGCGGTAAGCGAAGCCAGCAAAAGCTGGATCAGGGTTCCCCAGCCAAAAAACCAGCTTTGCACAGCAATACCGGGCAGGGCGGCCAGTATCACCAGCATCATGATGCGCGATGTCTGGCGCTGGTTATGGGTATAAGGGGAGCTTGCTATCTTGAAAACCATTTATTCCTCGTTAACAGCCTGCGCGGCTTTTTTCGCCTGAACGCGGGCAATGGCTGCCGCAACGGCTGCTTTGCGTGGGTCATCATTAGCGGCCGATTCACTGGTGGCCTGCTGTTCGGCTTTGCGCGCTTTAGCGCGGGCGATAGCGGCCTCCACGGCGGCTTTGCGCGGGTCGGGCGTTTCGCTTACGCTCGCGGGTTCACTGGTGGCCTGCTGTTCGGCTTTGCGCGCTTTAGCGCGGGCGATAGCGGCCTCCACGGCGGCTTTGCGCGGGTCGGGCGTTTCGCTTACGCTCGCGGGTTCACTGGCGGCCTGCTGTTCGGCTTTGCGCGCTTTAGCGCGGGCGATAGCGGCCTCCACGGCGGCTTTACGCGGGTCGGGCGTTTCGCTTACGCTCGCGTGTTCACTGGCGGCCTGCTGTTCGGCTTTACGCGCTTTAGCGCGGGCGATGGCGGCTTCCACGGCGGCTTTACGCGGGTCGGGCGTTTCGCTTACGCTCGCGGGTTCACTGGCGGCCTGCTGTTCGGCTTTGCGCGCTTTAGCGCGGGCGATGGCGGCTTCCACGGCGGCTTTGCGCGGGTCGGTCACTTCATCACTGACGGACTGCTGTTTTTCGGCCTGTGCCGCGCGCGCTTTGGCTTTACGTGCTTCACGCGCGGCGATAACCGCGCTGTTATCAGGCAGCGCCCCGGCTTTGACGATTATAGGTTGCGCTGCCTGTTGTTGTTTATCCCGAACGCGTGCCAGAGCCGCATTAATGGCATCCTGGTCTTTTGCGGCTGGCTGTACGGCCGCTTTTTTGTGGCGTTCTGCGCGGGCGATTTTATCCCGCTCAAGGCGATGCTGACGCGCTTCGAATCTTGCTTTAGCTTCCGCTGCGCGCTGCTCTTCCTGGCGAATCGCTGAGATTTCGGCCTTCTCCTGACGGAAATACTGCACCAGCGGAATACTGCTTGGGCAAACCCACGCGCAGGCACCGCATTCGATGCAGTCTGCGATGTTATGCGCAGTGGCTTTATCGTGCTGTTGTCCTTTGCTAAACCAGTAGAGCTGTTGCGGCAGCAGATCGGCCGGACAGGCATCGGCGCAGGCGCTGCAGCGGATGCAGCTTTTCTCCGCTTCCGGCTCGCCCATCTCTGCTGCCGACGGCGCCAGCAGGCAGTTGGTAATTTTGACTACCGGCACATCGAGCCAGGGGAGGGTAAAGCCCATCAATGGCCCGCCCATAATCACCAGTTGCTCGCCGGAGGGGCAAAAACCCGCATGTTCAAGCAGATGACTTACCGGCGTACCCAACCGGGCCCAGACATTGCCCGGGCGGCTGACGGATTCGCCAGTTAAGGTCACTACGCGTTCGGTCAGCGGTTCACCATCAATAACCGCGCGTTTTACCGCAAACGCCGTTCCGACGTTCTGCATCAAAACGCCGATATCAGAGGAGCGTCCGCCGTGCGGAACTTGCTTCCCGGTAAGAATTTGCGTGAGCTGTTTTGCGCCACCGGAGGGGTATTTGGTTGGGATCACGCGCAGACTGATATCATGCGCGTCCGCCAGCACCGCCCGCAGCATGGAGATCGCCTGCGGTTTATTGTCTTCGATGCCGATTAAGATCTGCCGGGGTTGCAGAATATGACCAAGGATACGGATGCCTTCGATCACCTGCGCCGCGCAGTCCTGCATCAGTCGATCGTCTGCGGTGATGTAAGGCTCACATTCGGCGGCATTAATGATAAGCGTGGTGATTTTATCACCGCCTCCGCGCAGTTTTGTTCCCGTCGGGAAACCCGCGCCGCCGAGACCGGCTACACCAAATTGATGGATGCGTTCAATAAGCTCTTCACGCGAACGGCTCTGATAGTCGCTCCAGCCTTCGAGGTTAATCCACTGGTCTTCGCCATCGGCATCAATAATAACGCTCATTTCCGGTAGCGCCGAAGGATGAGCCGTGGCATGAGGTGCAATCGCAACCACGGTACCTGAAGTTGGCGCATGTACCGGAAGCATGCGCCCCCAGCCGCGGGTCAGCGGCTGACCGCGCAGTACATGGTCGCCAGGCTTAACGCTCAGTTCGCCTTCAGCGCCGATATGTTGTTTCAGAGGAATGACAAAACGTTGCGCGAGGGGAACCTGGCGCAGCGGTGTGCCATTAGACTGAGTTTTCATTTCCGGTGGGTGAATACCCCCATCGAAATCCCAGATTTTCTCTTTTCTGAACGCGGAAAATAACTTAAGCATGTTGTTCCACAGGAATATTTCGTACCGGGATCGTTTGTAAATCCCATTTCCAGCTTTCGGTGGTGGTGGCAACCGGACGCAGTTCAATACATTGGGTTGGGCAGGGGGCAACGCAGAGGTTGCAGCCAGTGCACAGGTCGCTCATGACGGTGTGCATTGCGCGGGTAGCGCCCACAATGGCATCCACCGGACAGGCCTGAATACATTTGGTGCAACCGATACAGTTGTCCTCGTCGATAACCGCCAGCATCCGGGCCGGTTCCTGGGCGGTGTCATCACCATCGATAGGTTGAGGATCGACATTAAGTAACTCGGCAATTTTCAACATGACCGCTTCGCCGCCGGGAGCGCAACAGTTGATCTTCTCGCCATTGCTGACGGCTTCAGCATAAGGACGGCAGCCGGGGTAGCCACACTGCCCACACTGGCTTTGCGGCAACAGTTCATCAATTTTTTCAACCACCGGGTCATCTTCCACCGCAAAACGGCGGGAGGCGTAACCCAGTATGACGCCGAAAATCAGCCCTAATACGCTGATTGCGGCGACAGCTATCCAGAACGTCATCATTACAACTTCACCAACCCGCTAAAGCCCATAAACGCTAACGACATTAATCCGGCGGTGATCAGGGCAATTGCGTTGCCGCGAAACGGGGCGGGAACATTCGAGACCACCAGGCGTTCGCGTATCGACGCAAACAGCACCATCACCAGAGAGAAACCGACCGCAGCAGAGAACCCGTACAGCGCGGACTGTAAAAAGTTATGGCCGAGGTTGATATTCAGCAGCGCCACACCAAGAACGGCACAGTTCGTGGTGATGAGCGGTAAAAAGATCCCCAGCAGGCGATACAGCGCAGGGCTGGTTTTGCGCACCACCATTTCGGTGAATTGCACCACGACGGCAATCACCAGAATAAAGGCCAGTGTGCGCAGATAAATCAGATTAAGCGGAATCAGTATCCAGGTATCAATAAGCCAGGCGCAAATGGAAGCCAGCGTCATCACAAAGGTGGTCGCCAGCCCCATGCCCATCGCCGTTTCCAGCTTTTTAGACACGCCCATAAACGGGCAAAGCCCAAGGAACTTCACCAGGACGAAGTTATTTACCAGCACGGTACCGATAAAAAGCAATAAATAGTCAGTCATCATTCGACCTGTTACAAAAAAAGCCTCCCATTATCGACGAAAGTGTAATCATCGACAACAGGGCGAGTGTGTGGTTATTACGGATTCACAAAGGTGCGCCGCACACGGGATGAGCGTTTCAGATAGGGGACAATTAGCGCCGCCGCAGCCAGCGGAAGCAGCAGTTGGCGCAGCGCTATCACATCCGATACGGGCGCGAAAGCGAAGGCTTTCAATGCCAGCAACAATGAAACCAGCAGCCAGATAATATAGTGTTTAGGCACATTGCTACGACGCTTAAAGAAAGCGATTGTCAGCCACAGTGTGTAGTACCACATGGCTATCACGAACGCTAAAGAAAGCACCCACAGCGCCAGATTCATACCACTTTGGGCTTTGAGCAGGCTCAGGATCTGTGGCTTGAGCAGGGCATCGGCGAACATCAGCAGTTGTATGCTAATGCTGAGCAGCGCAACTAATAGCCACGCCAGCGGCCCCAGCAGCCATCCACCAATACGTTCTGCAGAAGTTGACGACATTTCGTCTCCTGATTATCAGCGTCAGTTATTAATATGGCCGTGGAGTATAAGCAACTGACGCTGAAGATAACAATAGTTACTGCACGTAATGCCAAACGGATTTTGGCACCTGGCCAATATCGAACAAACGGCCGCCAGAAACCAGTTCGGCACGGCGGTGATCCGCAGCGCGGTACATGTTGATTAAATCGTTGGTATCGGAGAGCGAATAGTTAAGATGATCATAAAGTTTTTCGAGATTTTCCAGAGAGCTGACTTTACGGAATTTCAATAAATAATCCAGGACGGTCATTTGAAGGTATCCATTTTATAATGTTAGATCGCACCCGGTTTGTGCACGCGCGAAAGCGCAGCAGCAATGGCGCGTAGCTCAGTTTTACAACCAGTGTATCGACACCCGTTTTTGGTGAGAGTTCCGCCAAACCGTGGCCCACTCTCTGCGGGTCAGCCTTAATTATTTGGGTATTAAATAACAAATACAAGAGGAGAAAATGACGTTATTGATTTATCTCAGGAAATACGCTGCTGGCATTTAATTGTTCGGGCGTCGAATGACGCCCGGAATGATTAGCGCACGCCGCCGTGGCTTTCGATGACGCCTTTATACCAGTAAAAGCTTTTCTTACGTTTACGGGCCAGATTTTGCTGGTGATCAACATAGACAAAACCATACTGCTTTTTGTATCCGTTAAGCCAGCTCAGAAGATCAATAAACGACCACGGGTAATAACCGCGGATATCCGCCCCCAGTTCGATGGCTTTTTCCAGGGCTTCAATATGCATGCGTAAATAATCGATACGCGATTGATCGACTATTTCACCATTGATTATCGGGTCTTTGGCCCCGAGCCCATTTTCAGTAATGTAAACAGGAATATCACCGTAACGCGCTTTCACCATCATGATGCCGTCCGTCAGCCCCTGAGGCCATATCTCCCAGTCCCAGTCGGTATAGACGCCATCCGGGTTGCGGACAAATTTAAATAGCCCTTTGAAACCAAATTCGCCACCGCTATTTTTTTCGCCGCTGTTATTGGCCTGAGTTCGGGTTTCATCCGGATTGGCGGTGACGGTTTCCCGGCGATAATAGTTCAGCCCGATAAAGTCGCAACGGTTGTCGCGCAACAGTGCGTCATCGCCCGGGGCAAAGCGAGGGACGCCCCACAAAGCCTGTGTTTTCTCCAGCAACTCAGCAGGGTAACTGCCTTTTAGCACCGGATCATAGAACCAGTGAGTGTGAATGGCGTCTGCAAGCTCGCTGGCGGCGATATCTTCGGGAGAGTTTGTCAGTGGGGTATGAGGCTGCAGAACATTGACAAAACCAATTTCACCGTTGACTTTCATTTCGCGAAACGCTTTAACTGCCAGCGCGTGGGCGATAAATACCTGATGACAGGCCTGAATTGCGCGAGCGGGATCGTTAACCGAAGGCGGGTGGCTGCCGGTGATATAACCGTGACCAATGAAGACGATGGTTTCATTAAATGTCGCCCAGAGTTTTACCCGGGAACCAAAACGCGCATAGCACAGACGCGCATACTCTTCGAAGGCCTCGGCGGTGGAACGCACTTCCCAGCCACCTTCGTCCTGCAGCGCCTGGGGTAAATCCCAGTGATAGAGGGTAATCATTGGCTCAATATTATGCGCCAGCAGGGCATCGATCAGGTCACTATAAAATTTTACCCCGGCTTCGTTAATTTTGCCGCGGCCTGCTGGCAACAGACGGGGCCAGGAGATGGAAAAACGGTAACTCTGAAGCCCCATTTCAGCCATTAGCGCGACATCTTCCTGCATTCGATGATAGTGATCGACCGCCACATCACCGTTAGTGCCTTGATAAGTGGTGCCGGGGAGATGGGAAAAGACATCCCAGATGGACAGCCCCTTGCCATCTTCATCATGTGCGCCTTCAACCTGATATGCCGCAGTTGCAGCACCCCAGAGGAAATCTTTCGGAAAAACAGCCATGTCACTCTCCTTATCTGTGCGATAAGACGAGTGTAAGGAGGGGAGATATTGGGTTGCAACCGGTTTCAGAAACCGGTTGCATAGTTGCGATCGCCGTCACTCTCCGGGCGAGTTATTTGCTTTGTACCGCAGCGATAGGTTCGGGCGGCTGATAGTTATCAATATGATGAGCAATAACAAGAAGAAGAACGCTAACGCTAAGGACGGCCCAACCAATCAGTTCAACAATCCGTGTGAAGACAATAGACATAGTAATTCAGATACATTCGACAAATTAAATGATACGGACGAAGATCTTACCTCGCCTGGCGTACAACGCAAGAGGGAAGCGGAAACGATTCAGAATTTTTCACGCTTTTCCGATAATTACCCGTTTCCGTAAAACATATTGTTATTAATCTGTTGTTCACTACCCTGATATGTTGTGAAATAAGAAATCGATTACCCGACGCCGGGCGCTTCACGGAGTCGGACTAAAACAGTACAGATAAGAGGCTACTATGAGTGACAGTATTCGTGTCGGATTAATTGGTTATGGCTATGCCAGTAAGACCTTCCATGCGCCGCTTATCAGCGGAACGCCCGGGCTGGAACTGGCAGTGGTATCAAGCAGCGATGCCGACAAAGTAAAAGCAGACTGGCCCAACGTGAGCGTGGTCTCTGAGCCCAAACATATTTTCACCGACCCGACTATCGATCTGGTGGTCATTCCTACGCCTAACGATACCCATTTCCCGCTGGCGAAAGCGGCACTGGAAGCGGGTAAACATGTCATCGTCGATAAACCCTTTACCGTGACACTGTCACAGGCGCGTGAACTGGACGCACTGGCGAGAAGCGAGGGGAAACTGCTTTCCGTTTTCCACAACCGCCGCTGGGACAGCGATTTCTTAACAGTTAAGGGGCTGATTAACGAAGGTAAACTGGGTGAAGTCGCCTATTTTGAATCTCACTTTGACCGCTATCGCCCGCAGGTTCGTAACCGCTGGCGTGAGCTGGGCGGGCCAGGAAGCGGGATCTGGTACGATTTGGGGCCGCACCTGTTGGATCAGGCTATCAACCTGTTCGGCCTGCCGGTGAGTCTTTCGGTCGATCTGGCGCAACTGCGTCCTGGCGCACAGGCCACGGATTACTTCCATGCGGTGCTGGCTTATCCACAACGACGGATTGTGCTGCACGGAACACTGCTGGCCGCAGCGGAAACCGCGCGTTATATCGTACATGGCTCGCGTGGCAGCTATGTAAAATATGGTCTCGACCCGCAGGAAGAGCGGCTGAAAAATGGCGAACGCTTGCCGCAGGAGGACTGGGGTTATGATATGCGCGATGGCGTACTGACCCGAGTGGAAGGCGAAGAGCGGGTTGAAGAGTCATGGTTAACCGTGCCGGGGAACTATCCCGCCTACTATGCGGCTATCCGCGATGCATTAAACGGCACAGGCGAGAACCCGGTTCCGGCTAGTCAGGCGATCCAGATTATGGAATTGATTGAATTAGGAATTGAGTCGGCAAAACATCGTGCGGTGTTGTCACTGACCTGATGCGCTGGCGAAACTCACTGCACTCAGGTAGCCCGGTAAGCGTCTCGCTACCGGGCAAATTTTTACTCTTATTTTACTCGTGCCCGCAGTGCGGCTTTCTCAGCATCTGACAGGAACGCTATCTCCAGGCCGTTGATCTGCGCCTGACGAATTTGTGCTGGTGTTAACCCGGTAGCCGGAGCGGCCACCCGATACTCGTGTTGAATATCAATCCCCTGAACAGCCGGGTCGTCCGTGTTGATGCTGGCCAGAATGCCGTGCTCAAGGAACGTTTTCAGCGGATGCTGCGCCAGCGATGGCACGGTGCTGGTCTGAATGTTAGAGGTCAGGCAGGACTCAACGCCAATACGCTGCTCAGCCAGGAAATCCATCAACTTGCGATCTTCCACCGCTTTTACACCGTGGCCGATACGCTCAGCCCCCAACTCGCGAATGGCCTGCCAGATGCTTTCCGGGCCAGCCGCTTCACCGGCGTGAACGGTAATACGCAGGCCGGCATCGCGTGCGCGGTTAAAGTGGCTCAGGAACAGACTACCAGGGAAGCCGAGTTCGTCACCCGCCAGATCCAGCGCGGTGATGCCATCGCGGTGTGACAGCAGGGCGTCCAGTTCGCGAAGGCAGGCGCTCTCGCCGAAGGTACGGCTCATAATACCGATAAGACGCGCTTCAACGTTGAAATCACGACAGCCCTCACGTACACCGGCGATCACCGCTTCAACCACGCCTTCAACAGGAAGCTGGTGGGTCATTGCCATATAGCCCGGGGAAAAGCGCAGCTCTACGTAGTGCAGCCCATTGTTAGCGGCGTCTTCGATATTTTCATAGGCAATGCGGCGGCAGGCATCGAGGTCGGCAAGGACTTTTACACCCCAGTCGAGTTTGCTTAAAAAGCTCACCAGGTCTGGTTCGTTACTGGTGACTTGTACATGAGGAATCAATGCTTCAAGGGTAGATGCCGGGAGAGTTAAATTATGCTGACGACCGAGATCGAGAATAGTTTGGGCGCGAATGTTTCCATCAAGGTGGCGATGAATGTCGGTGAGGGGGAGCGTAGTATCAATCATGGTCGCACTCTTTTTTAGATTAAGTGCGCGCTATTATAAAAACATTTCACTGTAAAAATCTATTTGCGCAACGAAAAATTATCATTGCGCAAACCCCTCAGCGTAGCGTATTGATTGCGGCAATCAGTCGTTCTACGCCTTGTTCAAGCTTTGAACGAGGGCAACCCGCGTTCAGGCGGATGAATCCATTGCCTTCCTCGCCGTAGGTATAGCCCGGCATGATCGCCACTTTTTGCTGTTTGATGAGAACATCCTGCAACGCTTTATCGTCGATGCGCAGCGGACGAAGATCGACCCACGCCAGGTAAGTTGATTCAGGCATGGCCCAGTTTAGCTCAGGAAACGCGGCATTCAGGCTCCTGGCAATGTAGTGCATATTATCCTGCAAGTAGGTACGCAGCGCATCGAGCCACGGTTCACCCTTGCGATAGGCGGCGATATGCGCCACTAAAGCGGGTACGGAGGGTGAGGAAAGACCATCGCGGTTCTTCAGCGCGTTCAGGTAATCATTACGTGTAGTTTCATCGGCGATCAGGCCATATGCCCCGGTAAAGGCGGGAATATTGAAACTCTTTGAGCCGGAAGTGAATAGCGCCCATGGGCTGCGCGCGACATCACACCATGGAATGTGCTGATGATTGCCCCACACCATATCCATATGGATCTCATCGCTGATAACGCGGACGCCATGTTTTTCACACAGACCAGCCATCACGTTCAGTTCCTCCCGCGTCCACACCTTACCGGTGGGGTTATGCGGGCTGCAAAGCAGCAGGATTTTATTTTGCGGTTGCGCTAATACGGCTTCCAGTTTCGCCATATCACAGAACCACTGGTTATCGATTTTCTCCAGCGGCACCCCAGCAATCTGACGCTGATTACCGGCAATGGTTTTAAAGAAAGCATCATAAGCCGGAGTATGCACCACAATACCGTCACCGGGGGCCGACCACTGGCGAATCATTTCGGCCACCATATAGATGACGGATGGCCCATAAACAATACTTTCCTTGTCGATAACGCTATGAAAACGGCGGGCAAACCAGTGCACGATGGCGGGCGGAAACTCATCGTTTTTCCAGCGGCTGTAGCCAAAAACGCCATGTGCCAGGCGTTGGGTCAACGCATCGAGAATGCAGGGCGCGGTGGCAAAGTCCATATCAGAAATGGTAAACGGAAGGAGGTCGGCATCACCAAAACGGTCGGCGACATAATCCCACTGGGTGCACCAGGTGCCATGCCTGTCGATCGCCGTTGAAAAGTCAAACATGTGAAATCCTTAACTGTGAGCGAGAACGCTATTTTGCCCCTGCAACCGGCAGGGGCAAAGGGCGTTTTATGCCTGAACGGTATTCATCAGTATCGCAATCTCATCTTTAACGGATTGCACCTGCGGGCCAATCACAACCTGTAGATTGTGCTGGTTCAGTTGCACCACCCCAATTGCGCGGTTGGCTTTCAGCGCTTCAACATCGACTTTCGACATATCCTCTACTGACAGGCGCAGACGAGTAATGCAGTTGTCGAGCGTCACGATATTATCTGCACCGCCTAACGCTGCCAGAATCGCCGGTGTGTTATAGCCCGATTTACCGATCGTGCCGCTCACCGCTTTTTCGATAGCGCTGCTGTTTTCAATATCGCGACCCGGCGTTTTGATGTTGAAGCGGGTAATGGCGAAGCGGAAGATAGCGTAGTACGCCACGAACCAGATGATTGCCACCACCGGCACCATATACCACTTCGTGGAGAGTCCGTGCAGAATACCGAATACCACGAAATCAATGACGTTGCCGTCAGTGTTGCCAATGGTGACGCCGAGAATCGCCATCATGGTAAAGCCCAGACCCGTCAGCAGCGCGTGGATGACGTAAAGCACCGGCGCAACAAACAGGAACAGGAACTCCAGCGGTTCTGTGGTGCCGCCAACCACGCAGGCAATCACACCGGAAATCAGCAGACCTTTAATTTTGTGACGGTTTTCCGGGCGAGCACAATGGTACATCGCCAGCGCAGCGCCAGGCAGGCCGCCAAGAAAGGCCGGCATTTTCCCCTGAGAAAGGAAGCGGGTGGCGCTTTCAGAGAAACCGTGGGTTTCCGGACAGCTTAATTGTGCCTGGAAGATGGTCAACGCGCCGCTGACCGTGTGGCCGCAAACGTCCATGGTACCGCCCGCTTCGGTAAAGCGAATGAGCGCGACAAGAATGTGGTGCAGGCCAAACGGTAGTAATAAACGTTCACCGGTACCGAATATCATCGGGCCGAAGTCGCCCGCGCTGTTGATAACGTGACCCAGTGCGTTGATCCCCATCGCAAAGACCGGCCAAATCAGCGGGATCACCAGGCCGACCAGGCCTAATACGACAGTCGTGATAATCGGTACGAAGCGGGTGCCGCCAAAGAATGCCAGCGCATCCGGCAGACGGATGGTGTGAAAACGCTCGTGCAGAAGCCAGACGATGATCCCGGCGATCACCGCACCGAGGATCCCGGTGTCGATAGACTGAATACCGAGGATATTCTGGATATTGTTAGCTTTCAGGATTGCGGCGTCGGTGGTTGGCAAAATGCCTTTGGCGGTCAGCCAGAAGTTAACCGCCAGGTTCATTACTGCATAGCCAACAAAACCGGCGAAGGCGGCGACGCCTTTGTTTTCACGCGCCAGCCCCAGTGGGATGGCGATACAGAACATCACCGGCAGGAAGCTGAATGCAAAAGAGCCGACTTTGCTCATCCAGATAAAGAGTGCCTGCAGGAAGGGTGTATCAAGCCATGGCAGGAGTGTGAGTACGTCATGGCTGCTTAACGAGCTGCCGATCCCCAGCATGATCCCGCAGAAGGACAGCAAGGCGACGGGCAGCATGAATGTCTTGCCAAGCTGTTGAAAGAACTCCCACAATGTGACTTTTTGCGCTGCTCTGGTCGTCATTGAACGACTCCTTGTACAAAAAATGGGTTGAAAAGGCCGTGGAGCGCAAGATAAAACGTTTTACCCAATTTTAGTGCGAGTGAAATCACATAATGAAATGATGATAACGTTTATAAAGTATCTTATTAGGTAAAACGTTTTATCGATCACTTAAAAGGAATCGCCAGTCCCTATGGCAATTGCAAAAAAAGTTACGATCAATGATGTCGCCCTGGCTGCGGGTGTGTCGGTGAGTACTGTCTCGCTGGTACTGAGCGGGAAAGGGCGGATCTCCAGCGCGACCGGTGAGCGGGTGTCTCAGGCTATCGACCAGTTGGGATTTGTGCGTAATCGGCAGGCAGTGTCTCTGCGCGGCGGTCAAACCGGTGTGATAGGGTTGATTGTCGGATCGCTGTCGTCACCGTTTTATGCGGAGCTGACGGCGGGACTGACGGCATCCCTTGAGTCACAGGGCAAAATGGTTTTTCTGACCCAGGGCGGGCGTAAAGGTGAAAATATGCTGGCGCGTTTTGATGCGCTGGTGGCTCAGGGCGTGGACGGGGTAGTAATCGCCGGGGCGGTGGATCAGGCATGCGAGCTGCGGGAAAAAGCGGAAGTGTCGCAAATCCCGCTGGTGTTTGCCTCCCGGGCCAGCTATCTCGATGAAGTGGATTTGATCCGCCCGGATAATATGCAGGCAGCACAACTGGTGACGGAAGATTTAATCCGCCGGGGCCATCAGCGTATTGCCTGGCTCGGCGGTCGGAGTGCATCGTTAACCCGTGCAGAGCGTGTTGGCGGCTACTGTTCCACCCTGATTAAGTACGGCCTGCCGTTTCACAGTGAATGGGTTATCGAATGCGAGTCCAGCCAAAAGCAGGCTGCGGAGGCGATTACCGCTCTGCTGCGCCATAACCCGACCATTACCGCCGTGCTGTGCTACAACAATGTGATTGCGATGGGAGCCTGGTTTGGCCTGATGCGCGGCGGGCGTCAAAGCGGGGAAGAGAGCGTCGAGAGCTATTTTGACCAACGCGTGACGCTGGCGGCGTTTGCTGAAGTCCCTGAGGCTGCGCTGGATGATGTTCCGTTAACCTGGGTAACGACGCCGGCGCGTGAAATGGGTCAGAGTGTGGCGGAGCGGATTTTACAGCGGATCGAGACCGGGCAGATGTCGGCGCGTAATGTGATTATGCCGCCACGGCTGGTGGCAAGAAAATAGCCCCTCGGTTGAGGGGCTACGTGGTTTACTGCGCCGGCGCCGTGACAGGCGGCTCGCTCGGTGTTGCAGGAGCTTGCGGTTCGCTTTCCTGAATCGCCGGTGCCTGTAAACCGAACATCCCGGCAAATTCGTCCAGCGGCATCTTATTGCCATTGAGCGTTACCATTCCGTTAGCGTACTGCAGGCTGGATGTCACCTGGTTATCTTCGGTGGAGGTCAGGCGGAACATCTGGCCCATTGCGGCAAAGCCTTTAACCTGCTGACTTGCCAGCTTACTGGCTTCTTCCTGCTGATAACCTTCCAGTTTCGCTATCTGGGTCATAAATTCGGTTGCCATATCCATCGGGATCACCAGTTTACCGTCCAGCGATTTCACCAACGTGTCAACCTGCTGGGCGAGCGTTTGAACCGGCTGTGTGGACTGGGTTGGATCTTTCAGCAATAGCGACAGATTCAGCGTGGTTTCACCCTTGCTGTTTTTCCAGCTCAGCGGTGCGACGGTAATTGACGGGTCGCCTTTCAGCAGTACCGGCAGAGCGCTGAAGAACGCTTCGGTGATTTTTTCCTGATACAGTTCCGGGTTGTTTTGCAGATCCGGTTGCGCGAGCAGTGCCTGTGCCTGGGCGTTATATTGCTGGCTAAACTGGTGCCACGCCTGGCCGTCGATATTGCCGACTTTCAGCGTCAGTTTGCCGCTGCCCATGTCCTGGCTTTGTAGTTTCAGGCTGTTAACCGCGTAATCCAGTTGGCTGTTAACTTTTTTACCATCGTCAGAAAGGTCGGATTTACCATCCAGCGTCATGCCTTCCAGAACGGTCAGCTCTTTGCCTTCCACCGAGACCGAGACTTTATCCAGGCTGATTTTCTGGTTGCCGATGCGTTCGTTAAAGCTCGCCAGTTTGCTGCTGCCTTCGGTTTTCAGATTATTGAAGGTGAGCTGTACTTTCTGATTGTATTCGTTGACCGCGTTCACCAGGGCGCTTTCCGCTTCCCCGGTGAGAGAGACAACGTTGCCATCACGGTCAGCCGAAAGTTCAAAATCACCGCCGCTAAACGCGACTTTCTCGGCCTCTTTCTCGTAGTTCAGCGGTTTGAGGTTGATAGCAGAGTGCGTGTCGCCGCTGTAGCTGATTCGGGTATCGACCACAAACGGCGTTTCGCCTTTTGCAATATCAAACAACGGCTTTGTGACGTCGTTATTGACCAGCGTGGTATTCACCGAAGCCATCGATGGAAGGAGATTAAAACGTTTTAGCGCCGCCAGCGGGAACGGGCCATGATCGACATCTTCATTCAATACGACGCTTTGACCCGGTTTCAGCAGGGCTTTCTCTGCGCCAGCGATTGGCTTCACTACCATTTTGAGTTGGCTGCTAAAGATGCCGCGCTGGTAATCCTGATAGCTTAGCTCCAGGCCTGCTTCCGGAGCAGTACGTTTCAGTTGGTCATTGGCCTGTGCCACCATGTCCGCAAAACGGCTTTCCAGTTGTTTTCCGGTGTACCAGGCTCCGCCCGTCCAGATAACACCCAATGCAACAACAACCCCAACAGCGACCAGCGATTTTTTCATAGCATTTATCCATAAATTGAAACCGGGCGAGATCGTCTCGCCCGGTTATGACATAAGGCTGTATTTAAGATTAGCAAGCCCACGCTAAAACTTCAGTATTTACTTCAGCTTATTATAGACCCGCGCCAGATTGCCGCTGCCGCTTACCTCAACCGGTGATTCCGCGGCGCTGATAAATGCCGATTCTCCTGGCTTCAACGTGAGCGACTTTCCGTCTTTAGTGAGGGTGGCTTCGCCTTGTACACAGAACAGAATGGCGGCGCTCTGCTGGGCAATGATGGTCGGCTGTGCGCTGAGATCGTGCAGTGAAAAAGCGAAATCGTCGACCGGGATCGGGAAGTCCAGCTCTGGGCCATTTTTCACCGGCTGGGTCAGCAACTCCGCGGCGGGTTTGGCAACAAATTTTACGTTGGCAACCAGTTCCGGAATATCGATATATTTCGGCGTCAGACCGGCGCGCAGGACGTTGTCAGAGTTGGCCATCACTTCCAGCGCGGTGCCCTGAAGGTAAGCGTGCGGCGTTTCGGCGAACAGGAACATCGCTTCGCCTGGATTGAGTTTCACCACGTTTAACAGCAGCGGCGAGAACAAGCCGCTGTCGTCCGGGTAAAATTCAGAAATCACGCGGATGGTCTGCCAGGGTTCGCCATGTTGATTTTCCAGTGCGGAACGCAGGATTGCCAGCGCGTGAGCTTTCTCTTCTCCCTGCATATTCAGCAGGCTGGCGAAGAGGGCGCTCAGACGCTCGCCGTTCGGATTTTCCAGGAAGTGCGCAATGGCCTGGTGCGCACCGGCAACGGGTTGCAGCAGGGATACAATCTCGCTGAACTCGCGAAACGCATTCATCGCCAGGAAAGGGGTCAGTGCGAAGACCAGCTCAGGTTTATGGTTCGGATCTTTATAGTTACGTTCAGCAGCATCCATTGGGATCCCAGCCGCGTTCTCTTTAGCAAAGCCAATTTCCGAGGCGCGTTTGTTCGGGTGCACCTGGATGGAGAGCGGCTGTGCGGCGCACAGGACTTTAAACAAGAACGGCAGTTCGCCAAAACGGTCAGCGACATCGCGGCCCAGAAGCGTCGCTTTGTCCGCATCAATCACCTCGCGCAGCGAACGCACGACGCCCTGGTTATCGGTGATTTTTGAGCTGCTTTTCGGATGCGCGCCCATCCACAATTCGGCCATTGGCAGATTATCGGGGTTGGCGATTCCGTAGAGTTCCGTTAACGCACTTTTACTGCCCCAGGCGTAGTTTTGCACTGAGTT
This sequence comes from Pseudocitrobacter cyperus, assembly GCF_039889165.1. Taxonomy (NCBI): domain Bacteria; kingdom Pseudomonadati; phylum Pseudomonadota; class Gammaproteobacteria; order Enterobacterales; family Enterobacteriaceae; genus Pseudocitrobacter; species Pseudocitrobacter cyperus. The sequence continues at coordinate 384,369 of NZ_JAYMYY010000001.1, forward strand.
AATGAGTTTTTGCATTATCAAGCCCTGTATCAATGTGGATTCTTTGGCGGTATTAAAGCAATAAATGCGCTTCGGCGTCACCGGAAAAATAAAAAGTCGTACTAGTCTCAGTTTTTGTTAAAAAATTGTGTACGATAGGGTGACTCGCTTTTGAGCCGGGCAAATGGATTCGTGCTCTGCATGTTTGCCCTGGATACGCAAAAACATTACCTGAAGCAGTAAGTGAGAATACAATGTCGAACAAACCTTTTTACTATCAGGATCCTTTTCCACTGAAAAAGGATGAAACCGAGTATTACCTCCTCAGTTCCGATTACGTCTCCGTCGAAGAGTTTGCCGGCCAGGAAGTGCTGAAAGTTGACCCGCAGGCCCTGACGCTCCTTGCCAAACACGCCTTCCACGACGCCTCCTTTATGCTCCGTCCCGCACATCAGCAGCAGGTGGCCGATATCCTCAGCGACCCGGAAGCCAGCGAAAACGATAAGTACGTGGCGCTCCAGTTTCTGCGTAACTCTGACATCGCTGCTAAAGGCATTCTGCCAACCTGTCAGGATACCGGCACGGCGATTATCGTCGGTAAAAAAGGCCAGCGCGTATGGACGGGCGGCGGTGATGAAGCTGCCTTGTCGCGTGGGGTATATGACACCTTTATTGAAGATAACCTGCGCTACTCGCAAAACGCCCCGCTGGATATGTACAAAGAGGTTAATACGGGCACCAACCTGCCAGCGCAGATTGATCTCTACAGCGTTGATGGCGACGAGTACAAGTTCCTGTGTGTGGCGAAAGGCGGCGGTTCTGCCAACAAAACCTATCTTTATCAGGAAACCAAGGCGCTGATCACCCCGGCAAAACTGAAAAATTACCTGGTTGAGAAAATGCGGACACTCGGGACTGCGGCCTGCCCGCCGTATCACATCGCGTTTGTGATTGGCGGCACGTCTGCGGAAATGACGCTGAAAACCGTGAAAATGGCCTCAACCAAATATTATGATGGCTTGCCGACGGAAGGGAACGAGCACGGTCAGGCGTTCCGCGATATTGAACTCGAAAAAGAGTTGCTGGTAGAGGCGCAAAATCTTGGTCTTGGCGCACAGTTCGGCGGCAAATACTTTGCTCATGACATCCGCGTGATTCGTCTGCCGCGCCATGGCGCTTCCTGCCCGGTCGGCATGGGGGTCTCTTGCTCCGCAGACCGTAACATTAAAGCCAAAATCAACCGCGACGGTATCTGGATCGAAAAACTGGAGAGCAACCCGGGTAAATACATTCCGGAATCACTGCGTAAAGCGGGCGAGGGTGAAGCGGTCAAAGTTGACCTCAACCGCCCGATGAGCGAAATCCTCAAACAGCTTTCGCAATATCCCGTCTCCACGCGCTTGTCGCTTTCCGGCACCATTATCGTTGGCCGCGATATCGCCCATGCGAAACTAAAAGAACGCATGGATAGCGGCGAAGGTCTGCCGCAGTACATTAAAGATCATCCGATTTATTACGCAGGCCCGGCCAAAACGCCGGAAGGCTATGCCTCTGGTTCGCTTGGCCCAACCACGGCGGGGCGTATGGACAGCTACGTTGACCAGCTTCAATCGCATGGCGGCAGTATGATCATGCTGGCGAAAGGCAACCGTAGTCAGCAAGTGACCGACGCCTGCCACAAGCATGGTGGTTTCTACCTCGGTAGCATCGGCGGCCCGGCAGCGGTACTGGCGCAAAGCAGTATCAAGAGTCTGGAGTGTGTGGAATACCCAGAACTGGGAATGGAAGCCATCTGGAAAATCGAAGTGGAAGACTTCCCGGCGTTTATTCTTGTCGATGACAAGGGGAATGATTTCTTCCAGCAGATTCAGGCCTCGCAATGCACCCGCTGCGTGAAATGAGATAGCCGCCCTACGGGGTAATGCTAGTCAGTTAAGGGCAGATTTACTTTCCGGTATATCTGCCCGTAGCACTCCTTGTTCACACCACCCATATAGATGCCACCAACACCATGCAGCCTTTGGGCTAACAGCAGAAGCCTAAGTTTCTGAAACCGATGAGTCCCCGCTGGAAATCGGCGAATCGGAGAATGGAAGACAAGGTCAGGCCGCCATGGATGGCGGACTGAGGCGAACCGAGACAGGACGTCGAGTTTCGCCGTGCCGCAGGCTGGAGTTCGGAGATGAGCGCAGTGTGAAGCACCGATTTCCCCGCGGGGCCGCGGGGATTGCGAAGGGGGGCGCGGTCGCCCCCCTTTGCCCGTTCACTGACGCTGATGTTTCATGTTCTGCAAAACATAAAGTGAACGGAATTTCGCGCATAACTGACAAGCATTACGCCCTACGGGGCGGTTTTTTTATCCATAAAGGCGTAAAACCTTCCATAATTAAAAATGGTTTGCATGAGCAATGTCACTTCACAATCACTTTGATATCAAGGAGAAAGTAATGACAACGACACGCCGCGAGAACGACTCAATGGGTCATATCGACGTCCCTCTCGACAAATTATGGGGCGCCCAAACCCAACGATCGCTGGAGCATTTTCGTATCTCTACCGAGAAAATGCCGGTCTCGCTGATCCACGCTCTGGCGCTGACAAAGCGCGCGGCGGCGAAGGTAAACCAGGATTTAGGCCTGCTGTCGGCAGAGAAAGCGGCCGCCATTATTCGTGCGGCGGATGAAGTGTTGGCAGGTGAACATGCCGATGAGTTTCCGCTGGCAATCTGGCAAACCGGCTCGGGTACGCAGACCAATATGAACATGAACGAAGTGCTGGCCAACCGGGCAAGCGAGCTATTGGGTGGCGTGCGCGGAATGGAACGCAAGGTTCACCCTAATGACGATGTGAACAAGAGCCAGAGTTCTAACGATGTTTTCCCCACCGCGATGCATGTGGCGGCGGTGATTGGCCTGCGGACTCAGCTTATCCCACAGCTAAATATGCTGAAAACGACCCTGCATCAGAAATCGGAGGCCTTCCGGGATATCGTCAAAATTGGCCGCACCCATCTACAGGATGCGACGCCGCTGACGCTGGGGCAGGAGTTTTCCGGCTGGGTGGCAATGCTTGAGCACAATCTGAAGCATATCGAACTGAGTCTGCCGCACATTAGCGAACTGGCGCTGGGTGGCACGGCGGTTGGCACTGGCCTGAACACCCACCCTGAATATGCCGTTCGTGTGGCGAAAGAACTGGCGGAATTTACTCATCAGCCTTTTGTCACCGCCCCTAACAAATTTGAAGCGCTGGCAACCTGCGACGCGCTGGTTCACGCCCACGGCGCGCTGAAGGGTTTAGCCGCGTCGCTGATGAAAATCGCTAATGATATCCGCTGGCTGGCTTCCGGCCCGCGCTGTGGTATTGGCGAACTTGCCATTCCTGAGAATGAGCCGGGTTCCTCCATCATGCCCGGAAAGGTCAATCCGACCCAGTGTGAAGCGATGACCATGCTGTGCTGCCAGGTGATGGGGAATGATGTGGCTATCAACATGGGCGGTGCGTCGGGGAACTTTGAGCTGAACGTCTATCGCCCGATGATCATCCATAACTTCCTGCAATCCATCCGTCTGCTGGCCGACGGCATGGAGAGCTTCAACGAACACTGTGCGCAGGGGATCGAACCCCGGCGCGAGCGAATTGATCGGTTGCTCAATGAGTCGTTGATGCTGGTGACGGCCCTTAACACACATATTGGCTACGACAAAGCCGCCGAAATTGCTAAAAAAGCGCATAAAGAAGGGCTGACCCTGAAAGCCTCGGCACTGTCGCTTGGCTATCTGACGGAAGCCGAGTTCGACAGTTGGGTTCGCCCGGAAGCGATGGTTGGTAGCCTGCCTGTTAAAAATTAATCGGTCGCCAGCCACAGGTGCAGCCGCGGGATAATCAACTGTAGCGGCTGCGCCAGAGGTTTATGGCGATACTGAACGTTATCGGCGTCGTAATTCAGCAGCTCGCCTAAATCGGGCACGCTGACCCCACCTCTGCCGGACACCAAAGCAATCAATGGCGCGGGGCAGGCATACTGTACCTGTTTCTGCTCCCCCGCATACCAGACCCGCGCAATGGGCTGGACTTTCACCGGGCGCTTGATCTTCAGCCGCGCCTTCTGCGGCAGCGCCGCCACATCCTGATACTCCCGTTCCAGCTTTGCCTGCCACTGCTCACGCGTCCATGGCGGCACGGAACGCGGCGAACGCAGGCTTTTTTCTAACTGCGCCAGCACCTCGTCGCGGGTGAGATTTTTGATGATATGTTTATTCGCCCAGCCAAAACGGATGGTGCTCGGATCGTCCAGCAGGGTGAGAGTGCGATAGGCATTGAGCGTGATAAGCCCGGGCAGATGGCGGTGAACCCAATCAAAACGGGCAACGGAAGGTAGCCCGGAATCGACGGTGATAATCTTCTCAAACTCGGCTTTCAGCTCATTTATGCGGGAAATACGGTCTCGCAGCGCCTCGTGTTGTGACGTTGTCACGTTAAGGCAAATAGCGCCGGGCAGACGCACGGCGGCTTTGCTGCTGCGGGCCTCCGACTGCTGTTGGATAAACAGATGGCCGAAGTGCTGTAATGCCATAACCAGCGCGTTTTTACCTATATGCTGTACGACCGCAATTTCTGACAACGGCGCATGTTCATCTTCTTTGCGCACTTCCGGCAACTCAAAAATGCGCGCCGCCAGTAAACGGCATTCTGCCAGTTGTTCACGTACAGCGAGCAGCTCGCGTTCAAGCAGGCGAAAGGTACTGGTTAAGCGTTCGACAAGGTCATAACTGGCCATATCACCCTCATTAGTTACAACATACTTTTTGATTGTTGCACTATAGCCCGGGATTAAGCTCTGTGCAAACTCTCGTCAGGCAGCGGGGGGAAAGGAGATGTGATGATAGACAGGCCAGCTCAGGCTGAAATTTGCACCGCCCAGTTCGCTGCTGTCACAATAGACGTTACCGCCCATCGCCACGGCAATCGAGTGGGCGATGGCCAGCCCCAGCCCGCAGCCGCCGGTTGCCCGATCGCGGCTTGGGTCGAGGCGTACAAACGGCTCGAAGACCCGCTCTCGTTCGGCAGGCGCGATGCCGGGGCCATCATCCTCTACGCGCAGACAGGCCTGGTTTCCCTCAAGAGTCAGGCTGACCTGAATGTGTTTCCGGCTATAGCGCAGGGCATTATTGATGAGATTATCCAGCACGCGTTCCATCAGGCGCATATCGAGAGCACCATAGTCGCCGGGCATCAGTTGTTTCACAGAGAGTACTCGCTCAGGCGTGACGGCCTGAACATCTTCAATATGCGAAGCCAACCAGGCAGGCAGATTTGGCGTGGTCAAAGAAAGCTCGGTTTGCGGGCGATCGAGGCGTGCGTAAGTCAGTAGTTCCTCAATTAATGCTTCCAGTTGGCCGATATCGCGGTTCAATGCTTGTGATTCCGCTTCGCTCAGGTTTTCGCTCATCTCCAGACGATAACGCAGCCGAACCAGCGGCGTGCGAAGTTCGTGGGCGATACCGTCGATAAGCTGTTTCTTACTGGCAATCAGCGCATTGATGTTGTCCGCCATTTGATTAAACGCCACGCCCAGTCGCTCAAAGCTCGACATACTGTCGAAATGAATGCGTTCGCCAAGATGCCCTTCTCCGAAGCGCTGAGCCGCGTTCTCAATACGCAGCATGTCCTGCCAGTGAGGGCGCATCCAGATAAACACCGGGAAGGCGAGCGAGATGGCGATAAAGGCCATCAGCGCCACATCGAACAGGCGCATCTCATGTAAAAAATAGAGGTAGGGCACCGGGCCAACCGCCAGCACGTAATGACTGCGCGGAATACGCTGGATAAAGGTGTACTGATCGTCGAGGGCGACAATATCGCCTGCGCGGAGGTGTTTCATCGACACATCCGCAAGATGAAATTTACTCAGCGGCTCAATACGAAGATCAAATGAGAGATTGAGATCCAGCTCTTTTAACGTCTTATTCCAGTCACGCGGGGGGATTTCCCGCAACTCACTGCGCATCAGGTAGAGTGAGCTTTTCATCAAATCGTCCAGAGACTGACGACCGGCGCGCTCCGCGGTGAATTTGTATACCAGCCCGACCAGCATGGTCATCACCAGAAAGCAGACGAACAGTAGCAGGTAAAACTGCACGAACAGTTTTTTCACGGTAGGTTTTCCCAGGCGTGCGGTGCGAACAAATAGCCTTTATTGCGCACCGTTTTAATACGATACGGTTCAGTCGCGCTATCCAGCAGTTTTTTACGCAGTCGGGAAATGGCCACGTCGACGCTGCGATCCATCCCATCGTAGCTTACACCGCGCAGGTTCTTCAGCAACGCATCGCGATCCATAATTTGCCCGGCATGCGTTGCCAGTTCCCACAGCAGGTCAAAATCGGCCGTAGAAAGCGTGATTACCTCGCCGCTCAACTCCACCTGACGGTTAACCGGGTCAATGGACAGCGTACCGAAACGAATCGCTTTATGAGGCGTTAACGTGGGAAGGGGTGATATCCCCACAGCAGAGGGCGCATGCTGGCGCAGGTGCAAACGTACACGGGCAAGCAGAACGGCGGGTGGGGTGGTTTTCAGAATGTAATCGCTGGCGCCCATTTCCAGAGCCAGAATATGATTCATATCGCTGTCGAGTGAGGTCAGCAGCACAATCGGGCCCAGCCACTGGCCGCGCAGATCACGGCACAGGGTCATGCCATCTTTTCCGGGCAGCATGATGTCCAGCAGGACGAGGTCTGGTTCTTCCCGGGCGATAGTCGCTTCGGCGTTATCCCCACGGGGTTCGACCACGACTTCCATATCGTGCTTACCCAGATAAGCGGCGATCAGTTCGCCAACTTCCGGATCATCCTCGACGAAAACGATCTTATTCATCTGCTCAGGAGTGCCTAAAAGATTCAACATACACCCGTCGTGTTTTACCTTCCATTAATCATTCATAAACAAGATTAATTCCGCTATGCTGCGAACTCATCTTGTTGGTTGGCTGAAGAAAAATGGCACTGCTGATTAAAGCGCTGTTGGGTGCGCTGGTGGTCTTGCTGATAGGGATTTTGGCAAAAACAAAAAATTACTACATTGCCGGGTTAATCCCGCTCTTTCCGACGTTTGCGATGATAGCCCACTATATCGTCGCCAGTGAGCGCGGTACCGAAGCGTTGAGGGCGACTATCGTTTTCGGTATGTGGTCGATCATTCCCTATTTTCTGTATCTGTTGTCGCTGTGGTATTTCACCGGTTTTCTGCGCCTGCCGCTGGCGCTGGCAGGAGCCGTGGCATGCTGGAGCCTGAGCGCCTGGCTGCTAATCCTGGTCTGGAGCCGTTTCCACTAAGCGAGCGGACGCCCTCCGTCCAGTGCAAATGTGCGCCCGGTCACGTAGCAACTGGTGAGCAGGTAATCGACTAAATCGATGACCTCTTTTTCGCCTGGCGCGATTTTCATCAGTGATTTATTCAGCGCCTGCTGACGATAGGTGGCGTCATCGGTTTCATTAAACAGGATCAGCGACGGGGCTATGGCGTTCACTTTCACTTCCGGCGCCAGCTTTTTGGCAAACGAGCGTGTCATATTGTCGAGAGCCGCTTTGCTGGCGGCATAGGCGATATGCTTATCGCTGCCGCGCTCAACGACGTAGTCGGTAAAATGAATGATATCGCTGGCGGCGTGCCCATGACCGCGCAGCAGGCTTTCCAGCGCATGATTTAGCAGGTAGGGAGCGTTGACGTGAACCTGCATCATGGCGTGCATGACGTCGCTCAGCGGCAGGCGAGGACTCTCTGCGACCCAGGCGCTGGCGTTATGAATGATCGCCCGCAGGCCGGAACACCTTTTTTTCACTTCTTCCCCAAAAGCAATGATCCCACCGTCGGTGGAAAAATCGGCCTGGATGCAGACAGCGCCAGCTTTTTCTAACACATCGATGGCGGGCAGGTGGGTGCGGTAGCTGACCATCACCGGCTGTTGCTGATTAAGCAAATGGTGGGCCAGCGCAAGGCCGATGCGACGGCCTGCGCCGGTAATGAGAATGGGGCGCGAAAGCGGCTCTCCCATCGTCGTCTCCTTATCGTTTAACGATGGGGATAACGTTACCCCATCAGCATCCATGTTGCCGGTACAGCGGCAACCAGTAATAAGCCAATTAATGCCAGTTCACGGCGTTTAAGTAGCACATTGTCAACATGCGTGCGACGTGCATAGATAAACACCAGCAGACCCGGAGCATACAACACCACTGATAACAGCAGGTGCATCGGCCCGGAGGCATAGAGTAACCATAAGCCATAAATGCAGGCACCGACACCTATTGCTTTGTGCAGAGGGCGTTGAGCAATTTTCAGCAAGAAGGCGCCGACGAGAAAATAGGGAACCAGAATCATCTCGGAAGCGATGGTGAGCAGGGTATTGTAATCCGAACCTGTCAGCCAGATCAGCACCAGGCTTGCCTGGACGCTGATATTGGTCAGCCAAAGCGACGCCGATGGCGCATTGTTGGCATTCTGCCGGGCAAACACGCGGGGGAAGGCTTTATGCGTGGCCGCCAGCAGCGGCACTTCCGCCGCCATAATCGTCCAGCTCAGGTATGCCCCACAGACCGAAACAATCAGCCCGGCGGCAATGACGATTTCGCCCCAGGAGCCCATCATTTTCACCATCAGGCCTGCCATTGATGGGTTACGCATCTGCGCCAGTTCCGGACGTGCAACGACACCAAGTGAAAGCAGCGTCACCAGCAGATAAACCCCGAGTGCGGAGAGAACCGCCAGCAGCGTGGCGCGTCCCACATCTTTTTTATTACGCGCCCTGGCAGAAACAACAACCGCACCTTCCACACCGATAAACACCCACAGGGTGATCAGCATGGTATTTTTCACCTGCTCCCATACCGGCACGCCGAGCTCAATGCCGGTAAAATCCAGTGAGAAGGTGTCCAGATTAAAGGCAATCGCCGCCAGTACGATGAATAACCCGAGCGGCACCAGTTTCGCCAGCGTGGCGACCAGATTGATCCCTGCGGCTGTTTGTACACCGCGCAGCACCAGAAAGTGGACAATCCACAGCAGAACCGACGCGCCAACAATCGACTGCCAGGTATTCCCGTCACCGAACAGACGCAGCTCCGGTGTATCGGTAAAGAAGCTTAGCGCCGAGAAGACGATAACCAGATAGGAGACGTTGGCTATTACCGCACACAACCAGTACCCCCACGCCGAGCAGAAACCGATCAGTTCGCCAAAGCCTTCACGCGCGTAGGTAAAGATGCCGCCATCGAGGTCTGGGCGAATGCGGGTCAGGATGAGCATGGCAACAGAGAGAAACAGGATCCCAACGCCGGTAATCGCCCAGCCGATAAGCAATGCCGCCGGGCTGGCAACGCCTGCCATGTTTTGCGGAAGGCTGAAAACGCCCGCACCGAGCATAGAGCTCAGGACGAGGGCGGTCAGGGCACTTAAGCCGAGTTTCTTTTCCATGAGGATCCTGTTGTACACACCATCAAACCAGAATATTTATTTGGCGAAATCGCATAAAAATGGAAGATTGCGCCAGGCGCGGGATTTTACGAAGTGTGGCGGGTGCATGCAATCAGTTCGGACGGAAAACGAAAAAAAAGGCGGCAAGCGCCGCCTTTCTGCACAAATTTGCTTATTTGTAGAGGTCGGCGCTGATAGTGACGTTGCCGCCACGTTCCTGCCACTGACGCGTAATGTGGTAGTACTTTGCGCCTTTCTTCGCTGCACGTTTGGCAACCTGGTAAGAAACTTCTGACATATTGCCGTAGTTACCGGTGAACTTCACGCTATCAAACGGAATCATCTGTGCGGCGGTGATTTTATTGAGTTCTTCAATTTTTGTCCCGTCCGGAAGCGTGACAGTGTAACGCCCACCTTTAGAGGACTGGGTTTCGAAGAAGAGGCCGACGCCAGTACCCGCACCCACGGATGCGGAGGTGGCAACGCCCGGAATTTCCACGGTTTTCGCTTCTTCACCGCCTTTAGCCAGCTTCTCGCGACCCGCTTCTGAATCAGCCGGGATGGCATCCGGGCTTTGCAGAACGCGTTTTTTCGCATCTTCTTTATAGATGAATGCGGTGATGCGCTGGTTGCCGCCCTGGTTGGCATCAACCTGGCGAACGATATAGAACGAGTAAGCCCCTTTCGCTTTTGCCGCTTTGGTGATGGCGTCATTCACTTCTGGCTGACTGCGGTAGAAGCCCTGAATAGTGACGGTATCGTAAGGTTCCAACGCAACAGCCTGATCTTTTGGCAGTTCCATCACGCCGTTAATGATACGGTTTTTCGGCGCATCGGCTTTGGCGGCATCGTCTTTATAGAGATCGGCCGTTACGCGCAGGTTACCGCCACTACCGTAATCAGACGTATCAACCACATAAAAAGAGGCGGCGCCTTCTTTATCTGCTTTACGGGAAACTGCCTGAACTGCATCGCCAATGGCATTGAAGCGGCCGGTAACCACGACGCGGTCGTAGGGTTTCAGTGCGGCTGCTTGCTCCGGCGTCAATTCCGTCGCTGCAAAACCGGGCACAGCCGCGGCAGACAACAGAGCGGACACGAGGAGAGTGTTCTTAAGCTTCATAAAAATAATCCTTCGCCTTGCGCAAACCAGGTACTGGTGTTGTTGTTGTTGACTGAAAACCCGGTGATTATTGCATTTAAAACGGCTCATTGTCTGCGTGATTTTTCACATCAGATGCGAAGCGCTTAACTGTTTTGAATAACTTTTTCCGATATGTTGAAAAAACAGGCTGTTGACCGGAAAAGCTGGTTATCTATATCACTTTTTAAAGTTAATATAATGTTAAATCGCCAATTTGTACTGGCGAATAATCGTGTTTTGCCGCCTCGCTTAAGCGAATTATCAGGCCTGGATATCAATTTGAGGTAAATATCCCTGACCTGACTTATAGAAAGTAATTTTTCCTGCATAAAATCAAAAATAGTGTTTTCAGGTTGTAGATCACAACGGTCATTTTCAGTAGGTTATAGAAAGTTTGTTACTGTTTTATTTTTGGGTTGCTGAACGCTTGCACATTTATTGCGCCAGCGGTTCTCACCCCTATGACGGCAAACCATCATTAAAAACCGATGGAAGGGAAAACTATGCGTATTGGTGTACCAAAAGAGAGGTGGGCCCAGGAGACGCGAGTGGCGGCGACACCGAAAACGGTGGAACAACTGCTTAAACTTGGTTTCAGCGTGGCTGTTGAAAGCGGCGCGGGCAAACTGGCGAGTTTTGAGGATGAGGCGTTTACTCAGGCGGGCGCGGAAATTGTTGATGGCGATAACGTCTGGCACGCCGATGTTATTCTGAAAGTCAACGCGCCCCTCGAAGAAGAGATTGCGTTGCTTAATCCTGGAACGACGCTTATCAGCTTTATCTGGCCGGCGCAAAATCCGGAATTAATGGAAAAATTGGCCGCGCGTAGTATTAACGTAATGGCGATGGACTCGGTGCCGCGTATCTCCCGCGCGCAGTCGTTGGATGCGTTAAGTTCTATGGCTAACATCGCTGGTTATCGCGCGATTGTCGAAGCTGCGCATGAATTTGGTCGCTTCTTTACCGGGCAGATCACCGCTGCGGGTAAAGTGCCGCCAGCGAAAGTGATGGTTATCGGCGCGGGCGTTGCTGGTCTTGCTGCCATTGGCGCGGCTAATAGCCTTGGCGCGATTGTACGCGCATTTGATACTCGCCCTGAAGTTAAAGAACAGGTGCAGAGTATGGGGGCCGAATTTCTTGAGCTCGACTTCAAAGAAGAAGCGGGCAGCGGAGATGGTTACGCCAAAGTGATGTCAGACGCTTTTATTAAGGCGGAAATGGAACTCTTCGCCGCTCAGGCGAAAGAGGTTGATATTATTGTCACCACGGCGCTGATCCCAGGTAAACCTGCACCGAAGCTGATCACCCGTGAGATGGTGGACTCCATGACGCCGGGTAGTGTGATTGTTGACCTTGCGGCGCAAAACGGCGGTAACTGTGAATACACCGTTGCGAATGAAGTCGTAACTACTGCAGGCGGCGTGAAAGTCATTGGCTATACCGATCTGCCGGGCCGTCTGCCCACGCAATCCTCCCAGCTTTATGGCACGAACCTGCTCAACCTGCTGAAACTCCTGTGCAAAGAGAAAGATGGCTCGGTGAACATCGATTTCGATGATGTCGTCGTGCGTGGTGTAACGGTCGTTCGCGAAGGTGAAGTTACCTGGCCTGCGCCGCCGATTACCGTTTCAGCACAGCCTCAGGCTGCGGCCAAAACCGTTGAGGCGCCAAAAGAGCCGGAAAAACCCGTTTCTCCGTGGCGTAAATATGCGCTGTTTGCGCTGGCGATTATTCTGTTTGGCTGTCTGGCAAATGTTGCACCGAAAGAGTTTCTCGGCCACTTCACCGTCTTTGCTCTCTCCTGCGTCGTCGGTTACTACGTTGTCTGGAATGTCTCTCATGCGCTGCATACTCCGCTGATGTCGGTGACTAACGCCATCTCCGGGATCATCGTCGTGGGGGCATTGCTGCAAATTGGCGACGGTGGTTGGGTAAGCTTCCTGAGCTTTATCGCGGTGCTGATCGCCAGCATTAATATTTTTGGTGGTTTCACCGTCACTCAGCGCATGCTGAAAATGTTCCGGAAGAACTAAGGGGTAGCACATGTCTGGAGGATTAGTTACTGCTGCATACATTGTTGCCGCAATCCTGTTTATTTGCAGTCTGGCCGGTCTCTCGAAACACGAGACCTCTAAGCAGGGGAATACGTTCGGTATAACCGGTATGGCGATTGCGCTGATCGCCACCATCTTTGGCCCGGATACGCATAATGTTGTCTGGATAATTGTCGCGATGGTTATTGGCGGCGCAATTGGCATTCGTCTGGCAAAGAAAGTCGAAATGACCGAAATGCCGGAACTGGTGGCCATTCTGCACAGCTTCGTTGGCCTGGCGGCGGTATTGGTCGGCTTTAACAGTTATCTGCATCACGATACGGGCATGGAACAGATCCTGGTGAACATTCACCTGACGGAAGTGTTCCTTGGCATCTTTATCGGTGCGGTCACCTTCACCGGCTCTGTGGTGGCATACGGTAAACTGTGCGGCAAAATTTCGTCTAAACCGCTGATGCTGCCGAACCGTCATAAGCTGAACCTGGCGGCGCTGGTGGTTTCCTTCCTGCTGCTGGTGGTGTTCGTGCGCACTGACAGCGTTGGCCTGCAAGGGCTGGTGCTGGTTGTCATGACGGCTATCGCACTGGCGTTTGGCTGGCATCTGGTCGCCTCCATTGGCGGTGCGGATATGCCGGTCGTTGTGTCAATGCTGAACTCTTACTCTGGTTGGGCGGCAGCGGCGGCGGGCTTTATGCTCAGCAACGACCTGCTGATCGTGACCGGGGCGCTGGTTGGTTCTTCCGGTGCGATCCTGTCTTACATCATGTGTAAAGCGATGAACCGTTCATTCTTTAGCGTGATAGCAGGCGGCTTCGGTTCCGACGGCACCTCTACCGGTGCTGACGAAGAGATGGGTGAATATCGCGAAATCAATGCTGAAGATACCGCGGATATGCTGAAAAATTCACACTCAGTGATCATCACCCCAGGCTATGGTATGGCGGTGGCTCAGGCACAATATCCGGTCGCAGAGATCACCGAAAAACTGCGCGCGCGCGGCATTAAGGTACGTTTTGGTATTCACCCGGTGGCTGGTCGACTGCCTGGTCATATGAACGTGCTGCTGGCGGAAGCGAAAGTGCCGTATGACATTGTGCTGGAAATGGATGAAATCAACGACGATTTCAGCGATACCGACACGGTGCTGGTTATCGGTGCCAACGACACCGTCAACCCGGCCGCGCAGGACGATCCGAAGAGTCCGATCGCAGGCATGCCTGTTCTGGAAGTGTGGAAGGCGCAGAACGTTATTGTCTTCAAACGCTCCATGAACACCGGTTACGCCGGGGTGCAGAACCCGCTGTTCTTCAAAGAGAACACACACATGCTGTTTGGTGATGCGAAAGCCAGCGTGGATGCGATTCTGAAAGCGTTGTAATGAGCTAATGTGTTGGAGACCGTCTCCTTCGGGGGGCGGTTTTTTTTTGTTCTGGTTTGCTTTTGGTCAAAAAATAGCCTTCACAATGTGATATACTTCACAGGTTCCTTCAAAAACAGAGGCTTTTATGGATACCGAATTGACCCCCGCACAGTTGGCTGTTGAATTTCTCCGTCGCGACACCACAGTGCTAACGCCTGCGCAGTACCTCAAGAAACTGAAACAGCTCGAACTGGAATTTGCCGATCTGATGGCGCTTTCTTCCCTTGAGCTAAAAGAAGAGATCGACCTGGCCTGGCGTTACGGTATTCATTAATGCAGCGCCGCTGCAAAAAAATAAACCCGCCGAAATGAAATGGCGGGTTTATTGTTTCTGACGTCAAAGCGACAGACTAATCGTCTTCGTCATCATCTAATTCGACCGGTGTTTCATAATCATTAGGCTTAATTGCCAGCAGGTCGCAGCGCAGGTGGTCGATAACCTGTTCCGCAGTATTACCGAGGAACGCCGCAGAAAGCCCCGTTCGGCCAACGGTGCCCAGAACGACGACGCCTGCCTGAAGATGCTCCGCCAGATCCGGAATGACTTCTTCCGGTAGCCCTTTCTCTACGTGAGTGAATTTCTCATCAATACCATATTTTTGGCGCAGTGCTTTCATCGCCAGCAAATGCTGACCGCGAATCGCATCGTTATAAACGCTCGGGTCAAAATCAGGTAATTCAATGGCGATATTAATCGGCGTAACAGGGTAGGCGCCAATCAAATGGACTTCGGTATGGTTAACCAGTTGAGCCAGCTCCAGCGTCTCTTTCACCAGCCTGTCATTGAGCGCGTTATGATACGGCTCTTCACTGGCAAGATTAACCGCCACCAGCGCTTTGCCGCCTTCAGGCCATGGCTGGTCTTTTACCATCCATACCGGACACGGACATTTGCGCAGCAGATGCCAGTCAGTTGGAGTGAAAATAACGGATTCCAGTTTGTCGTGCTGGTGCGCCATTTTTAGCAGCAAATCATGACCACCGCTGAGGACTTCCTGAATAATGGCTTCGAAAGGACGATTGTGCCAGACCACTTTTATCTCAATCGGCACACCCGATTCAATATAGAATTTTGCCTGCTCGCGGATCCATGCGCTACGTTGGCTAATAACCCCCTGGCGCATTGCTGTTCGCTCATCAGGAGACAGCAGCGTGGTCATTTCATACGAAAAGTCATAGATAGGCAGAAAAGCCTTTATGGTGCCACCAATCCGTTGATGTAGATAAACGGCACGTCGTAATGCAGGCTGATCGTCCTGGTTAGGATCGATGGCTACCAGCATGTTTTGATACTTGGCCATACAGGGTCTCCTTACAACTGTAACCTCAGTTCGTAAGTAAAAGATAACTCATATGGATTGAATGAAACAGGGGATGACCTTCGCAAGATCAATAAATGAGGAAAATTTATTGGTTCGGGGGAGTATTGAACTCCGCTTAAAATTTTCGGCGCGAAGCAGCGTGCTAAACAAAAGGCCGCATTTCTGCGACCCTGATATTTCCCACACTTATGCGTGAAGAAACGCTCTCATCACCCAGGCGACTGCAATACAGCCGAGGGTCCATTGCACAACAAAACTCATACTAACAACCTACTTTTATTTCTACGGGTCTCTCTGACCTCAGTCGGTTAAGGTACTGCTGTATGTGATCAATATCTAGTTTTTTGGGAAGTTTTCGGTAACTTAAATATGAATTTTCCTCATGTCTGCTGAATTTTTCTCGTTTGCCTGCCGGCATTTGCTGTGTGAAGGTGGTCGTATAGCCATCTGGAAGTCTATTAATTAAATTATAAATAATCACGCTCGGCAATGGCTGGCCGGACGTTGAGGAGATCGCATGCAAAATCAACACGCCCCATTCCGCGCAGATGTCGTTGGCAGCTTTTTACGTCCGGAAGCCATCAAGCGTGCCCGCCAGCAGTTCGCGCGTGGCGAAATTTCGGCCCAGCGCCTGCGTTCTGTAGAAGATGAGGCGATTCGCCACGTTGTTGAGCAGCAGTGCGCGTGTGGTCTGCACATTGTCACAGATGGTGAATTGCGCCGGGCCTGGTGGCACTTTGACTTCTTTGATGGCTTGCAGGGTGTTGAACGCTATGACGCGCAGAAGGGGATTCAGTTTAACGGTGTGCAGACAAAAGCGCATGGTGTGCGGGTCATTGGTAAACTGGGGTTCGGCGATCACCCAATGCTGGAAGATTTTCGTTATCTGAAAAGCATCAGCGGTGATGCCACCGCAAAAATGACCATCCCAAGCCCCAGCGTACTGCATTTCCGTGGTGGGCGTAAGGATATTGATGCCACTGTGTACCCAAATCTGGATGAGTATTTCGATGACCTCGCATTAACCTGGCGCGAGGCTATTCATGCATTTTATGCTGCCGGTTGTCGTTATTTACAGCTTGATGACACGGTGTGGGCTTATTTATGTTCGGACGCCCAGCGTCAACAAATTCTCGAACGTGGTGAAGACCCTGATACTCTTGCACGTATTTATGCCGGGGTAATTAATAAAGCACTGGAGAATAAACCAGCCGATCTGACTATCGGTTTGCATGTTTGTCGCGGTAATTTCCGTTCCACATGGATTTCCGAAGGGGGTTATGAACCGGTGGCGGAAATATTATTCGGTAGTGTTAACGTTGATGCGTTTTATCTTGAATATGACAATGACCGTTCAGGCGACTTTGCCCCCCTGCGATTCGTGCGTCCGGGGCATCAACAGTTGGTGCTGGGGTTGGTGACGACCAAGAATGGGCAACTGGAAAATCCACAGGGTATTAAAGATAGGCTGCAGGAAGCCGCGCAATATGTCGCGAAAGATCAAATTTGTTTGAGCCCCCAGTGTGGTTTTGCCTCTACGGAAGAGGGAAATACACTGACGGAAACGCAGCAATGGGACAAAATTAAACTGATCGCTGAAATTGCCGGGCAGGTTTGGTGAGTTATTCAGAAATACCCTGGATAATGTGAAATAGATGAAAGAATTATCGTACTCATATATCAGTGTCTGCACGAATCGGTAAGAATGATTTATCCGATTGATATTTGCGAATATACGGATGGGGGGACGGGGGGTAAATTTCCCTCCCGAACCCGTTGAAGGTCTGCAAAAAAATATCATTCCGTGGCTTCTGCCAACAGAAAATTCCTCAACTATACTGCATTTGATTCTGACGTCGCCCGGCTGTTATCGGCAAGCGGCGCAGGTGATTTTTGTGCAGAACAGACCTTCATCTTCTTGTGTACCACTTTATGTTAACGGCAGTTAATCGACACATGAGGTTATATTTATGGCATTCGTAACGACTAAAGATGGCGTCAACATTTTCTTTAAAGACTGGGGCCCGAAAGAGGCACAACCTATTGTTTTTCATCATGGTTGGCCATTAAGTGCCGATGACTGGGACAACCAGATGCTGTTTTTCCTCGCTGAGGGATTTCGGGTTATCGCTATCGACCGTCGTGGACATGGCCGTTCCGATCAGGTGAGTGAAGGGCACGATATGGATCACTACGCCGCGGATGCTTCTGCGGTGGTTGAACATCTCGATCTGCACAATGCCGTTCATGTTGGACACTCTACTGGCGGCGGCCAGGTGGCCCGTTATGTCGCGAAATTTGGACAACCGCAGGGTCGCGTGGCGAAAGCGGTGCTGGTCAGTGCGGTTCCGCCATTAATGGTCAAAACGGATGCGAATCCGGGGGGAACACCTGTTGAAGTCTTCGATGGGTTCCGCAAGGCGCTGGCCGCCAACCGTGCGCAATTCTATCTTGATGTGGCAAGTGGCCCATTCTACGGATTCAATCGCGATGGTGCGGAAATTTCTCAGGGGACAATCCAGAACTGGTGGCGTCAGGGTATGATCGGTAGCGCGAAGGCGCATTATGAAGGAATTAAAGCCTTCTCTGAAACCGATCAGACCGACGATCTGAAAGCTATCACCGTACCGGTGCTGGTGCTTCAGGGTGATGACGATCAGGTCGTGCCTTATAAAAACGCGGCTATTTTGCAGGATAAGTTACTGCAGAACAGCACGCTCCACATTTATCCTGGCTATCCACATGGTATGCATACCACACATGCCGATGTGATTAATGCCGATATCCTGAAATTTATTCGCGGTTAATTGCCTGATGGCGCTACGCTTATCTGGCCTACTAATGATTTTGCAAGAGTAGGTCGGGTAAGCGTAAGCGCCACCCGACGCTATCGGGGAAGGGCGTTATTCAGGCAACATTACGAGTATGACCAGCCAGTACGGCCAACGCATCGCTGTTTTCGATAGTGATGTATTTACCTTTCACCGCCAACATGCCGCTTTTCTGGAAACGGCCAAGCAGGCGACTGATGGTTTCAACGGTCAGACCGAGATAGTTACCGATGTCGCCACGGGTCATCGTCAGACGAAACTCACGCGGTGAGAAACCACGCTGTGCGAAACGACGAGAAAGGTTGTAGATAAACGCCGCCAGACGCTCTTCCGCATTCTTTTTCGACAGCAGCAGGATCATATCCTGATCGCCTTTGATCTCGCCGCTCATCAGACGCATCATCTGCTGACGCAGATTCGGCATTTTCCCGGAGAGGTCATCCAGAGTTTCAAATGGAATTTCGCACACCATTGATGTTTCCAGCGCCTGGGCAAAACTTGGGTGATGCCCGGTACCAATGGCGTCAAAGCCGACCAGATCGCCTGCAAGGTGAAAACCAGTGATTTGCTCGTCACCTTGTTCAGTGATGGTGTAGCTTTTTATCGTGCCTGAACGGATCGCGTACAGCGACTTCAGTTCATCACCTGCTTTGAACAGGGTTTGACCCTTCTGGATAGGCTTTTTACGCTCAATAATATTATCCAGTTGATCAAGCTCATGTTCATTAAGAGTGAACGGGATGCAAAGCTGGCTGATGCTGCAATCCTGACAGTGGATAGCACAACCGCCAGACTGAATGCGTCGTATAATTCGCTTTTCCGGGATCATAAGTCTGCTCAAGCCGTAATTGATATTAGTCAATTTTAACATCTTTTTGCTGGGCAGGTAAGTAGCGAAGTCCTGATTCACCTAATATTAAAATGGTAAATAATCCGTCAGTTTTATCTGGTTGATAAATAATATGTTATTTGCCACTTTTGGGAGCGATTGACGTAAAAGGTTCCTTAAAACGGCACATAAAATCAAAGAAGCAGATAACCTTCGTGGCGTAAAAGCCACTCTTTTCGTTGTACGCCGCCTGCATAGCCGGTCATGGTGCCGTTTCGTCCAATGACGCGATGACAGGGCACCACAATACTCACCGGATTCGAGCCGTTAGCGGCACCCACCGCACGCGCAGCGCCCGGACGCCCCAACTGTTCGGCAAGCTGCCCATAGTGCATCACCTGACCGCACGGAATAGCGCGCAGTGCCTGCCAGACTTCACGCTGAAAAGGCGTTCCCGCCGTGGCGGTGGGTAACGTCTCAATAACGCTGAGATCTCCCGCAAAATAGTCCGCGAGTTTATGGCTCAAACCGCCGGGATTTTGCGAGGCTACCCGGGAATAGCCTTCAGCACGATAATGGATCTCCAGGAGTTGCTCCATTCGGTCGCTATGCTCTTCCCACTCTATTGCGCGCAAGTGGAATGTTTCATCGCACAGAATCCAAAGCGGCCCAAGCGGAGTGGCAATTTTATCTTCAAGCAAAGTTAACATGGGTTATCTACCTGTTGTTAAAGCAGAAATTTTGCACAGAATAGCATGCCTGAGAGAGCTGGATAAATACTCCTGAATTGTCATCCGGGAGGAGTCATTGGCAGGGAAGAAGGAAAAAAGAAAAACAGGGATTCGACGACATCCTCGAACCCCAGAGTAAAAAATCCGCGTCTCCGAACTGTTCCCGCATTTTTATCCGTATTGCAGATACGCTATTTATAATGACTTTCGTTCGGTTTACCAGAAAAATGAAAGTGACGCATTTCACGATTTGATAACAAAAATAACATATTTGTAACTGCGCGGTTTGCGTTTAGTTTTGTTGAAATCTTCAGCCACTAAGTGATGCAATAAGCGGTCACACGCGGCAGCGCCTGTAGGGAAGGAAAACGCATTGAGGCGCTAAGCCTGCATCGTTATAGTAGGGCGTCCGTTGCTACCAGGGAGATTCTTATGAACCTTGACGACAAATCACTGTTCCTTGACGCCATGGAGGATGTCCAGCCGTTGAAACGCTGTCATGATGTCCACTGGCAGCCCGCCCGCAACACGCGAGCGCCGCAGCGTATTGACGCACTGCAACTTGATAATTTTCTCACCACCGGTTTCCTTGATGTTATTCCGCTGGCCACACCGCTTGTCTTCAAACGCGAAGGTTTGCAAACTGGCGTACTCGATAAACTGCGGCGAGGGAAATACAGCCAACAGGCGAGCCTGAATTTATTGCGTCAGCCGGTCGAACAGTGTCGGCAGAATCTTTACGCGTTTATCGTGCAGGCGCAAAAAGAGGGCATGCGTAACCTTCTGATTATCCACGGTAAAGGTAAAGACGATAAGTCGCACGCCAATATCATTCGCAGCTACCTGGCACGCTGGCTAACGGAATTTGACGCGGTGCAGGCTTATTGCAGTGCGCTGCCGCATCATGGCGGCAGCGGGGCATGCTACGTGGCGCTGCGTAAGTCTGAAGAGGCAAAAGAGGAGAACCGGGAGCGCCACGCTAAACGCAGCCGCTAGCGCAGCAACAGTGAAAGTTCTGCCGCGGCTTTTTGCAGTTCCGGGAGGATCCTTTCCAGTAACTCCTCTGCCGTTACCTGGCCTGCGTGAACGCCGACGTTGAGTGCCGCTTCGACCTGTCCCTGCGGGTTAAACAGCGGCACCGCAAGCGAGCGCAGGCCCATTTCCAGCTCTTGATCGTTTAGCGCATAACCCTGCTGGCGTACCTTTTTTAGCTCACTTTTTAATTTGCTGACCGAGGAAATTGTCTGGGGCGTATAACGAATCATGGTGATGCGCGCCAGCATATCGTTTAGTTTCTCTTCCGGCTGATAGCTCAGCAGAACGCGCCCCATTGATGTTGACCAGGCGGGCAGACGGCTGCCGATATCCAGATCAATGGTCATAATCCGGGAACTGGAGGCCCTGGCGATATAAAGGATGTCGTCGCCATCCAGCGTGGCAATCGAACAGGACTCATTAAGCATATCGCTTAGGTGTTTTAGCACCGGCTGAGCGGCTCGCGCCAGCGGCGTCGAGGCAAGCCAGGCGTGGCCCAACGACAATATGCGCGGACGCAACTGAAAGTTTTTGCCATCTTCGGCGTAGACAAATCCAAGCTTACCCAGCGTATATAAACAGCGACGCACGGCCGCGCGCGGAATCCCCGTCTTCTGGCTGATCTGCGATATCGACATCAAACGCCGCTGCGGCGTAAAGGCCTGAATAACCTCAAGCCCCCGCGCCAGCGACGCCATAAAGTTAGGGTCGCCTTTAAAGGGATCACCATCGCCCTTCAGAATATCGTCCGGATGCTTCTCCATTTTCCTCTCCGTATTTGCCATCGATCACATTCTTTCACTTAAGATACATGATGTTCGATTATCGCACCATATTTCGATTATCGCCCTTGACCAGCATCGTTAAGCGGGTCACATTTTGTTCGAACAACGAATAAAAGTGCGATAACCGCACATCAAGGAGCAACCTGATGATTGATAAAAGCGTATCGACCCTGGTCGATGCTGTCGCGGGGATCCCCGATGGGGCGACCATTATGATTGGCGGTTTCGGGCCCGCCGGGCAACCGACTTACCTGATTGATGCCCTGATTGAGCAGGGGGCGCGAGACCTGACCATTATCAATAACAACGCCGGTAACGGTGAAATTGGTCTGGCGGCTCTGCTGAAAGCCGGGCGTGTACGCAAAATGATCTGCTCATTCCCGCGCCAGGTCGATTCACAAATTTTCGACGACCTCTATCGCCGTGGCAAGGTGGAGCTGGAACTGGTACCGCAGGGCAACCTGGCAGCGCGTATTCAGGCGGCCGGCTCCGGCCTCGGCGCAGTTTTCACGCCAACAGGCTACGGTACGCCGCTGGCGGAAGGTAAAGAGACGCGAGAAATCGATGGCCGTCATTACGTGCTGGAGTATCCCATCAAAGCCGATTTCGCGCTGATTAAAGCACATCAGGCTGACCGCTGGGGCAACCTGGTCTATCGCAAAGCCGCACGTAACTTCGGGCCGATTATGGCGACGGCCGCCAAAACGACCATTGTCGAAGTGTCGAACATTGTCACTCTCGGTGAACTGGATCCGGAAAACATTATCACCCCGGGGATTTTCGTTCAGCGCGTCTTCTCGCTGGAAAACCTTGTTGCACACGCGCAGCGCGCATAAGGAGCCTTCAATGCAAAAATTGTCACGCGACGATATGGCGAAACGCGTCGCCGAGGATATCCCGGAAGGGGCCTACGTTAATTTAGGGATTGGCCTGCCAACTCGTATTGCCAACTACCTGCCGGCAGATAAAGAGATTTTCCTGCATAGCGAAAATGGGCTGTTGGGCATGGGGCCAAAACCGCAGCCGGGGGAAGAAGATCCGGAACTCATTAACGCGGGTAAAGAGTATGTCACGCTGCTGGAAGGCGGCTGCTTTTTCCACCACGGTGACTCGTTTGCCATGATGCGCGGCGGCCACCTGGATATCTGTGTACTCGGTGCGTATCAGGTTTCCGCCAGTGGCGATCTGGCGAACTGGAGCACCGGCGCGCCGGATGCCATTCCAGCGGTGGGGGGCGCGATGGATCTGGCGATTGGCGCTCGTCAGGTCTTTGTGATGATGGATCATCTCACCCGTGATGGTGAATGTAAGCTGGTGGAGCACTGTACTTATCCGCTGACTGGCGTGGGCTGCGTTAGCCGCATCTATACCGACCTTGCAGTCATCGACATAACCGACCAGGGCCCCGTTGTTCGTGAAATTTTCAATGACCTCTCTTTTGAAGCGTTACAGCGTGTCACACCGGTGAAGCTGATTAATGCACAAGTAGCGGAAACCGCATAAGGAACTATGATGAATCAGGCATTTATCTGCGATGCGGTGCGTACACCGTTTGGTCGTTTTGGCGGCACATTATCCGGTGTTCGCGCCGACGATCTTGGTTCGCTGCCGCTGAAAGCCTTGCTGGAACGCAACCGGGGTCTGGATCCTGCGCGTATTGATGACGTGATTTACGGCTGTGCTAATCAGGCAGGGGAAGACAACCGCAACGTCGCGCGCATGGCTCTGCTGCTGGCTGGTTTACCGGAAACGGTGCCCGGTAGCACGGTTAACCGTCTTTGCGGCTCAAGCCTGGATGCCATTGGCGTCGCGGCTCGCGCCATCAAAAGTGGCGAAACACAACTGATGATTGCCGGCGGTGTGGAGAGCATGTCGCGCGCGCCGTTCGTGATGGGTAAGGCGGAAAGCGCATTTAGCCGCAGCATGAAAATGGAAGATACCACCATCGGCTGGCGCTTTATCAATGCGCAAATGAAGGCGCTTTACGGTGTCGATTCAATGCCAGAGACGGCGGAAAACGTGGCGACGGAATTTGGTATTTCCCGTGCCGATCAGGATGCCTTTGCTCTGCGTAGCCAGTTACGCACGGCACAGGCGCAGGCGAGCGGCATCTTTAATGACGAACTGATCCCGGTTTCCATCCCACTGCGTAAAGGCGAACCGCTGAGTTTCACTCAGGACGAACACCCCCGTAGTACATCGCCTGAGGCACTGGCAAAACTGCGGGGTGTCGTTCGCGCTGACGGTACGGTGACGGCGGGTAATGCTTCCGGCGTCAACGACGGGGCCTGTGCACTGCTGCTGGCAAGCGAACAGGCGCTGACGCAGAACGATCTGCAACCGCTTGCGCGTGTTGTTGGCGTAGCGACGGCAGGCGTGGCACCTCGCATTATGGGCTTTGGCCCCGCGCCCGCGGTGCGCAAGGTGCTGGCGCAAACCGGGTTAACGCTTGGCCAGATGGATGTGATAGAACTGAATGAAGCCTTTGCCGCGCAAGCGCTGGCGGTACTGCGCGATCTGGGTTTGCCGGATGATGCCGCGCATGTTAACCCGCACGGTGGCGCAATTGCCCTGGGGCATCCTCTGGGCGCTTCCGGTGGACGTCTGGCGATGACGGCGGCGTATCAACTACGTCGTACCGGTGGTCGCTATGCACTGTGCACCATGTGTATTGGTGTGGGTCAGGGGATTGCTCTGATCATTGAACGCGTTTAAGGAGCTGGAATGAGTTTGTTGACCCCGTTATTGCGCTCGGGTGCGGTAACGGATCTTTTCACCGATGAACAGGTCGTGCAGGGGATGCTGGAGTTTGAGGCCGCGCTGGCGCGGGCGCAGGCTCAATGCGAGGTGATCCCCGCAACGGCGGTGACGCCAATCGTCGATGCCTGCCATTTCCAAAATATCGATTTCCCGTCGCTGGCCGTGGCGGGGGCGAATGCCGGAAATCTGGCCATCCCGTTAGTGAAACAACTGACCCTGGCCGTGAAAACGCAGTCCCCTGATGCCGCGCGTTACGTTCACTGGGGAGCGACCAGTCAGGACGCCATCGATAGCGGGCTGGTGCTGCAATTACGCGCGGCGCTGACGCAAACGCAATCGGATCTTTCGTCGCTCATCGCTATCCTGGCACAGCAGACAGAACGGCATCGCGCCACCCTGATGCCGGGACGTACCTGGATGCAGCATGCGCTACCTATCACTTTTGGCCTCAAGCTCGCCGGAACGCTGGATGCGCTGTTGCGCTGGCAGGAACGGCTAACGCAGATGCGAAAACGTGTGCTGGTGCTGCAATTCGGCGGCGCGGCGGGAACGCTGGCATCCCTGAAAGAGAAGGGGCCGCAGGTCGCGGAGGAACTGGCGAAAATTCTCAAACTGGGGCTTGCGGATACACCGTGGCACAGCCAACGCGATCGGTTACTGGAAGTGGGGGCGTGGTATGCCGGGCTGTGTGGGACACTGGCGAAATTTGCCAACGATTTCTCTTTATTAATGCAGACAGAAGTGGCGGAAGTGAGCGAGCCAATCATCGAAGGGCGCGGCGGTTCGTCGGCAATGCCGCATAAACGCAACCCGGTAGGCTGCGCGGCGATACTCACGGCGGCGCAACGCACCCCGGGGCTGATGGCGACGCTCTACGCCAGCCAGATCCAACAGCATGAACGCGCGCTAGGCGGCTGGCAGGCGGAGTGGGAGGTTCTGCCGGAACTCATTTCACTGGTCGGCGGCGTGATGGCGCAGAGTAACACTATCGTGCGTGGCATGCAGGTGAATCCGCATAAAATGCGTGCGAACCTCGATATCACTCATGGCCTGATTATGGCGGAATCGGTCACTCTGGCGCTGGCGGCGTTTGTTGGAAAGGCCGATGCCCATCATCAGATAGAAAAATGTTGCCATCAGGCTATCGACCAGCAGAGGCCGCTGCTTGCGCTGCTGCAAAACGACCCGCAGATCGCGCAATATCTTTCTGCCGCTGAGCTTGCGCAATTGTTAGATCCCGCCACCGCGTTGGGTAGCAGCGACCATTTTGTGCGCCAGGTGCTGGCGCGTTACAAGGAGCAGTGTCATGAACATTCACTACCAGATTGACGGGCCGCAAGATGCGCCTGTGATTGTCCTTTCAAACTCCCTTGGCACTTCGCTTTCCATGTGGGAGCCGCAGATAGCGACATTAACGCAGCAATTTCGCGTGCTGCGTTACGATACTCACGGCCACGGGCAGACGGAAAAACGCGGCAAAGTGACGCTCGCCCAACTGGGCGAGGATGTTATTTCGCTGCTCGATCACCTGAATATCGCCAAAGCACATTTTTGTGGGATTTCGATGGGGGGGCTGACCGGGATCTGGTTGGCGCGCTTTGCGCCTGAACGTTTCCACTCTGTAAGCGTCGCAAATACCGCGGCAAAAATCGGTGAACAGTCCGCCTGGCTTTCCCGTGCTCGCACGGTTCGGGAAGAGGGCATGGACGTGGTTGCCGCCGGTTCTGCGGATCGCTGGTTTACCGGGGAGTTTCGCCAGCATCAGCCGGAGACGGTAGAACAACTTGTCCACCAGCTTGCCCGTTCAGAGGCGGAAGGCTATGCCGAGTGTTGTGAAGCGCTGGCGGCAGCCGATATGCGCGGCGAAGTGGCGGCGATTACCGTCCCCGTGCTGATTATCGCAGGCGAACAGGATCCGGTGACAACCGTCGCGGATGCTGATTTTCTTCACCAGCAAATCCCGGGTTCGCAGGAAGTGATATTACCTGCGTCGCATCTTTCTAACGTAGAAGCCGCCGGGGCATTTACCCAATCTCTCGTGACTTTTATTCGGGGGTTGAATGGACGATAAATCACGCTACGAGCAGGGAATGACGGTTCGCCGTAAGGTTCTGGGTGATGCGCATGTGAACCGCACGGTGGAAAATCTGACGCCGCTTAATGGCGAGTTTCAGGAGTTCATCACCCGCTACGCGTGGGGCGAAACCTGGACACGACCTGGGCTCGATCACCACACACGCAGCATGATTACCATTGCGATGCTGATTGCACTTAACCGCGAAGCTGAACTGAAAATGCATCTTCGCGCCTCGTTCAACAATGGCGTCACTCGTGATGAACTGAAAGAGTTGATTATGCATTCGGCGTTGTACTGCGGTCTGCCTGCGGCCAATGCGACGATGCATCTGGCGCAGCAGGTTTTTGATGAAATGGATGCAAAGCAGGGGTAAGCGCGCATAAAAATGCCAGCCTGAGGGCTGGCATATACTGTGAGTGTTATATTGTATTATCGCAAAGCGGCTGATGAAGTGCTGCAGTGTCTTCAATAAGCGTCTCTTGTGTCAGATAATGGTCTGCGACGCCCGCTATCACTATCAATAATATTAATATTACTAATGCAGATTTTAACCGCCTCCTTTCCCTGATTCGGCGTTGATTTGTCGCGTTAATAATCGGTACCGCCTCTCTCATGTGAAGCCTTGCCCCACAGCTTGACGAATAACCGCGTGCACAGATCTTTCATTACTTATTCAAACCCAGTTTGTAACGCGATGGCGCAGGTTTGCTCTCCGGCAATTCATTTAGTTGGTGAATACTCCACGAAAGTGTTGGTGATGTCCATATTTAGCTTAAGGACAACCCCGGTGAATCACTTAGCTGTGTATGAAACAGGCACTTTTCCTGGTTTTTTCCCGCTTCACTATTTTGTGAACCCATCGGAGTTGTGTTGAGGAAAAATATTGCATTGTGCGCGTAAAAGGGAGCAAGGAGGCAGGTATCAGGATGAGCGTATTTGAAAAAATGGTGATTTTCTATCTGGTTATTGGCTGCGTTTGTGGGCTTATCACCTGGTCTCTGGCCCGCGATAAACCCGCTATTCGCTTTCTTAGCGCCATTTTAATTGGCGCGACCTGGCCGCTAAGCTTTCCCGCGGCGTTGCTGTTTTCTCTGTTTTAAGCGCAAACCGCTTTTTTGACATACCGGGGGCGACGTGCGAGGATGCGCGCCGTTATTCACTCTGGTATATAAATTAATGATGAACAAATCGGTATTTTGCGTCGTTGCATTGACGGCGTTAATAGGTGTTGGGACGTTCTACTCCGCTAATCAGGCGGTTAAATGTGCACAATCAGCGAGCCCTGAAGCCGCATGCATGGCATCCGCGTGGGATATGGAAAAGGTCAATCCTTTGCCGCAGTACAGCCCGGATAACGGCGTGTTTGAGCCCGTCGCAAAAACGGTATATACCGCGATACTCCCTGGTGAGTGAGGGGCAAAAAATCAAAAGCAGACAGCACACTGCTTTTGATTTTTTTTAGCTAAACCCTCAGGAGATCCCGCTAAAGCGGGCGAGCAGCAATGAAACCAGACCCACTGCCGCGACTACATTAATCAAGACAACGGTTTTGCTTGAGACGTCCATTAGTGTGCCCTTTATCAGTTAACCAGAGGATTTATAGTTCGCATTTCTCAGTTTCGCAATACTACTAATTAGTGGTGATGAATCAGAAACACAGGCGTGACGGGGAATACTCCGTTTGTACTCCGTTAGTCCAGCTTGATCTACATCAAAAAAAATAGCATATTGCGCCCGATTGTTAATTTATTATGCGGGCAAGCAGGATGACGCTGTACCAGAATATGCTGATTTTTTATGCCATGATGGCGACGCTTTGTGCTTTTATTACCTGGTTCCTGACCAAAGAAACCCTCACCATCCGCCTGATGGCCACCGTATTGATTGGCGCCACCTGGCCCTTTAGCTTCCCCGTCGCACTGATGCTATCGTTGTTCTGAATCCAGGGCTTCGCTGGTAATCTTCGAATGTTCAAATGTGGGAGTGGAATACGCACCGCCCACATTCGCACACTTCATTGCCGCTCACATTCCCGCGAGCAGGCGTTGTAATGCAACGCGCGCCTGCGGTGTGATCCCATAAATATCAATCGCGTCGCCGCTTTCGCTGGCGCGGGTGAAAAGCGCCACCAGCCAGTCGTAAACGTAGCGGCTGGCAGCGTGTACGGGTTGCTCCTCCAGACGGGTCAGACGGCCAGATAAGCGTGGGGCCGCTGATGCAAAAATAGCGCTCCCCTGGGCAATTCTGCTGGCAGGGCGCTGTGTTTCACTTACGTTCGTATAGCCAAGCCAGGCGATGAAATTACCGACAATGGCCCGCAGTTGCGAGGCTCCGGCCTGCTGACGAGTGGCGGCTGCCTGTAACTCGCCGGCCAGGTCAAGATGACAACCAATAGCAATGAGCGTGTCTGCAAGCTGTTGCAGGGTATCGCCCGTGATGCCCAGGCGTTGCGCATTCGCGCGCTGACGACTCCAGTGACGCAGGTGCTGACACCATAATCGCCAGCTCAGGGTGCCCGCATCGATGCGAGCCTCCGGTTTTAGCGACGGTTCGTCTGATACCGCAAAAAGATCCACATCTGTACGGAACAGGCCGCTGACGTTGCCTTCCCGAACCTGCCGGGTCGCAGTGAGCGCGCTGAAGTGCTCAAGCGGCGGGAGTAACCCTTCGAGCAGTTCGCCGTGGCGGGAGGCCTGTGCCTGTAACGCCTGAATCATTGATCGGGGACTGACGGGGTGAGAAAGCACAGGCCGTAATAGCACGGCAAGTTGCTCCTGATATCGCGCCGTCAGGTCGCTCAGTCGCCGTTCGCGCGCTGACGCGGATGTTGCGCAGGTTAACCATTCAATCAATCGTTGCAGACTGTGGCTATCAAAGGCGTGAAGGGTTCCCCAGCGCTGACCCAGTTTTCCGACCAGTTGCTGTACCGCTTCATCGTGATTAACGTTGCGGACAATACGATCGTCGTGAGGCGTAATGGCCCATACCAGTCCCGGTAATCCGCCATCCTGTTGTGGCTGGATGGTTTCCACCCACCGGGTAAGCATTTTCGCGGTATGGGGGATATCACTGCGCTGCGCTGCGGCGTTACAGATAAGCAGCAGATCCGGTTGCTGCTGCTGCCGATACCCCTCCGGCAACCAGTGACATTTACTGGCCCAAAGCGCATTCGCATCACAGGCCTGCGGTGCGGGAATATCAATTAAATCCACACTGCGCAACGCATGCTCTTCGCAGTTCAGCACCAGTTCAAATGTCAACAGGGCAAGCGTCGTGCCGGAGAGCGTAACGGTTTGCAGGCCAGGCAACTGAACAATGACGGTCTGTTCGCAGGTACTGTCAGCCAGCAGAAAACCGTCCGCGGGCAGCATAAAATCATCAATCAACAGGCTGAGTGGAGCATGAACGTCCTGACTGTACCCCAGCAGATGCAGGGCGCGTACCAGCGACTGCCACTGCAGGGTCAGTTCCTGCTGATCGCCCCACAGTAGCGACCAGGCCTGAATACGCGTATCGGGATCAAGTGCAGG
Organism: Pseudocitrobacter cyperus; assembly: GCF_039889165.1. NCBI lineage: Bacteria > Pseudomonadati > Pseudomonadota > Gammaproteobacteria > Enterobacterales > Enterobacteriaceae > Pseudocitrobacter > Pseudocitrobacter cyperus. The sequence goes on from NZ_JAYMYY010000001.1 coordinate 414,340, forward strand.
AAGCAGTTCGGCAAACTGATACCAGCCGCCATCATCAATTTCCTGCCGTGCTGACGGGGCTGTACTTTGCCAGTAACGGGCAACGCCCGCGGCCTCTTCCGCGGTTACAGCGGCAGTCGTTTGGGGTTGGCGCAGCATCTGCAGCGACGCCAGACGCTCAGTAAACGCTTTCCGGTTCAGCGGTCGGCTGGTGCCGTTCTGTCGCGCATAATCGATAAAAATCTGCGCGAGCTGCGCTTCCCGAAGCAGGCGTAAACGCAGAGGAAATGCGGCATCGGCCGTCGGGCTTTGGTGAGTGAAACGAATGGCCATCTGACTGAGTTGATGGCCTGGGTTAATATGGCTGAGGTAATCGAGCCGTTTTTCTCCGCAGACAATCGGCAACTGGCCATCATCACCTGCGCGTAACGCCGTCAGCAGCCAGCTTTTCGCCGCTCTTGAATGCCCCCAAAGCGCGATACTACAGCGTTGTTGACGCGTCTCTTCCACGGCCTGTTGCTGCGCGCTGAGCGTGAGAAGATGCAACAGCAGCGCGTCAGCATCCGCATCCAGCCCCGGGGCTGTCACTCGCGTTGTCGCAATCCACTCCATTACCGCTTGTGCTCTGTTCATGCTAAATACACGCTCCCGCTATCGATCCAGTAATGGCTTCCGCGATGTCGACGGTCAGCCAGTGTGTTGAGTTTCAGCGTCAGGGCTGATACAGGCACCGGCGTACCGTCATTCAGCCAGGCATCGCTCAGCGCGAAAGCCATCGCGCCTTCGCTTTTATTGTCGCCCTGTAGGGTTAAACGCACCTGCAAAATGCCATCCCCGGCGATATTCCGGGCCAGTTCCGGTGAATTAATGCTCAGGGTATAGAGAGGCGTGGCGGGCCAGCGCGTATTTTCCAGTTGACGAAAACCCAGCGTTACGCTGCCGCGAAGCGGGAAATGCAAACGGGTATCGAGTTTTACACCCGGCTTATCGAGATCCAGATCCTCATACCAGACATTCTCATCGCGCAGAATGTTGACTGTTTTATCCAGCACGCCCAGATAACGCACAGTGGAGTAGGCACCGATATCTGCGGCTTTAAAATTAAAGTGCGGCAGGCGTAAATCGAGCGCCAGGCTGCACAGCATGGCGCCAACGGCAGCGGTCGATTTCGGATTTCCGATGCGTCCCTGTTCACTGAACGGATACCATTCGTGAACCGGATAACGATCGAGCCAGACCATCCGGTTAACCGGTACGGGCTGTAAGTAGCGAATTAGCGCTTGTACTGCGGGCAGACAACCCGGTCGCCCGGTTATCAACAGAACGTCGCAGGTGTAGTGGGTGATCGCTTCGCACAGTGCATGCAGCGGGGCTGTGAGAGAAAACTCGCCACCCAGCATAGCGTCATGCAGTGTGCGGAACGAGACGGCTAGCGGCACCGCGAGGAGATCGAACGCCTCGCAGCCCGCAGGCAGTGCATGTCCCACGGCCTGGCTGACATAATTGATGACGTTTTGCGTCAGCGGCTGATCCAGTAGTTCGCCAAAGGTGGTGTGCAGGCCGGCTAACGGGTCATTAATATCGCTCGCCTCCCAGGCGGCAAGCAGGGCGTGGCCAAGGGGAATAAAGAGCTGCAAAACGGTCTGCTGGCGCAGGATGGCCTGCGCATCGAGTCGCCCGGAGTCGCCAAATAGCGTGGCCATTAGCGCGGCGGCATCGCTCACCCCGGCCTGTTGTAAATGTGTCTGAAGCGCCGGGAGAATGCAGCGTTGGATAACATCAAGCAGGATGTCATCACCCGCCACCTTAAAACCTTCACGGAATAACAGTTGCGGCGTGATTTTGACATTGCCGCCAGTGCCGTCATCCAGTTGATACTGGGTAATCGCCATATCCGTCGTGCCGCCACCGATGTCGATAGAGGCGATACGCAGCGTTCGTTCGCGCGCAATGCCAGGCTCCGCCGGGCGATCTGTTCGGGCGAGTGAGGAAAACAGGGCTTCAGTCTGCCCGGAAAAATGAGAGATCGCCTCGTTGTAGAGCCACACTAGCTGCCCGCAACTGGCTTCATCCCACTCCATCTGGATCTTCGGCAGTGGAACACGGCTTTTCCTGGCATCAAATTCATCATCCTGCGGATGCCAGCCCAGCGCTTTCCACACCAGTGCCAGAGCATCCGCCATACGTCGGCGAAAAATTTCACGTTCCTGTTTTGGCATGGCGGACGGAAGCGTCAAAATTATGGTGCGTAACTGACGCACAGAGGCAGGAAAGCCAAGACGCAGACGTGTCGCCACGCTGTTGATCTGCCCCAGCGCCTGAGCCAGCAGTTCGCACAGCATATGGGTCATAAGCGTGCTGCGGCTATAGTGTGGCGAAAAAACGGGCATCCGCTCTTCAGGTGGCAGGGTAAAGAGGGGCTCGCCATCATCGTTCATCAGGTTCATCAGCGGGAAGGCGGTGGCCAGCGGTTCGCGCTGCGTTCGGCTGTTCATCTGGCTGAAGCGCCAGCTTTGTACCGCAGGCGTCTGATCCCACAGGTAGCGGCGGGGGCTGGAAAGACCGCTATAACCCTCGGTTCCTGCCCGTTGCATCGCCAGTTTTCGCGCTTCATCGCCGACGCGAACCAGTGAAGGCCAGATAAATGCGTTCTCGCGCCCGCTTTCTACCGAAAAATGCTGTTTGCCAAAACGAGCCTGTGCAAATTCGATTCGGCTGGTGAACATTGGCGCATTCAAAAACTGCGGCTGGCTGAGTGAGCGAACCTGCAACTCTGCGGTTTGCCGTAAGCCATCGTTCGCATCGCCATGATCTTCAATAAGTACCCCACAGGTATGCGTGTTGCCAACATCCAGAATGAGATCGACAGGAATCGCAGGGGTACTAAGCGAAGTGGTTACTAACTTAATCTCCGGGACGATCAGTTGTTCGCCCAGCATTGTCAGGATATTCAACCAGTGACCCTGATACTCAAACAGGCGCAGCGCCTGCGCCAGTTCATGTTCGGTACGCGGTTCGTGGAGTGTTAGTGCCTGGCTGAAGGCCTCGCGCAGCCAGCCGTCTACCCAGGTTTGGTCAACAAAATGGGCAACTTCCGCATCCTGCCAGGCCAGCGCAAATCGTGTGCCATTGAGGATATCGTTCTCTACAGGGGCAAGCGAGGCCTGTGGATTGTCGGTCTGGCTATCGAACGCCAGCGTGACGCGGTGGCTGTGTCCAGCGCTGTCGGGCGTTTCCAGTTTACGGATCTGTACGCGAGCCCAGTTATCCGGCCCCTCGATAAACGTGCGCGGAGGGTTAAAGCGTAAAAAGGGCAGCGGCAACCAGACGCCGTCCAGCAACGCCAGCGAATGATGCAGATCGAGCGTGCTCTCGGGCTTAACCACCTCGGGCTGATTGCGTTCTTCGTCTGCCAGCGTGTAGCGCAAATTAGCGGCATCCCAGGCCAGACGTAGCAGTGGCCCGTTAGCCGTTTTACGCACGAAGCGACCCACGCCCGGCGAACTCTGCGGCGTTAAGCCGAAGTCGAGAAATTGCACGCCGCTATTGGCGATAAGCGTAACGCTTTGTTTGTAATCGCAAAGAGTGACCAACATCGTCAGACCCCGATTTTCTTAAAGGTGACAGGAACCGTCGTATCTGCGCGATAGCGCGCGGTACAGTCGGCGACATGATTACCGCCTGCCTTGCAGGAGATCTCTGGCATTGGGAAGCGTGAACCATCGCTACAGCGGGCTGTGCCGCGACTTTTAATCAGCAGTTCGCCGTTTTGATGCAGCCCGGCGAAAATTGCCACCCGACAAACAACGTTGTCCCCGTGAACCAGTCGCGCGGTACCTTTGTTTTTTTCGATTTGATAGCGCAGGGACGGTGCATTTTTCATCGTCAGCAACAGGCGCCAGTTGCCATCGAGGAAACGGGTCGTTCCCGCCCGAAGCTGATCGGGCTCCATAACCAGCGCATCTTTAGCGATAGGTTCAATAACGACATCCGGTACGACCACAGGCGCGACGCTGAGGCTGGCATGCTGCAAAGGCAGCGTGGCGGTGAGCATCGGCTGAACGGGAGAGACCACTGGTGGCTGTTGCGCGATTGCCGGCGCAGGGGGGGCAGGCCAGAACTGCGGGGCGAGGACAGCCGCAATTACCGCAGCGGCAATGGGCAACATCCAGCGCCAGCGTCGTCTCGGGCGAGGAACCTCGGGCGCAGGCGCTGCTGACTCGACTTCAGGCTCGGGGGTGGGGCGCGACAGGGTGACGACAACGGGTTCAGGGTCGGCCAGCAGAGGGGCATCGGCCTCATTAAAGGCCAGCGTGTGCTCTTCAGGCTCATCGTCGAACGGCAGTGAGACAATGACTGGCTCCTCCTTGACGGGACGCAGACAGGCCAGCACGTCATCACGGGTATTTTCGTTAAGGTTAACAAAGCCCCAAAAGCTGATAACCGGTTTGCCATCGACCAGAAAAAGGTGATTTTCGCCAGGAAATTGCAGCGCTTTTTCCAGCAGAGCGCCGAATAGCTGCCGGGCGGGTTTATCCGATTGCAGGCACTGACGCGAGAGAGTGCCGATAGCTTGCTGGATCTCTTCAAGTTCACTCAGCGCATTTTCGCGCAGGCTATTATCAGCCGCTTTCCAGCTTATTACGCTGCCTTCGACTGGCGAATACCAGGCGACACGGTCGCCTTCATCATTAAGTTGTGGGATCGCTAAACATTCCGCAATAGCAGAATGTCCGCGTAAGCGGAGCGTTTCCCGCACCTGGTTTGCTGAATCAAAGACGGCCTGTCCGCCACCGCCAACAGACTGAAAATCGTCAAGATTTCCGCTGCGTAAAAGAGTTTTTGCCACGTTGTTGCCCTATAGACTTCTTCACGCTGTTACTTTACACAATTGGCATGAGTGACAAACGGACGATGAAAGGCGAAAAGTGGCCAATTCTCGATGAATTAAGTGAAATTAAAACGGTTGGTGAAGAATGCAGCGATGCTATCCACTTTTGCATAACCTGAGATAAATTGGTTATTTGCCAGTTTTTTGACCCTGTGCTGTTATTAAAGGCCATATAATAAAACAGCAAGGCTTATAACCATGTCTACAGGGAAAACAGTGCTCGCGTTGGCGTTGAGCGCATTATTACCGGCAAGCGCCGCATGGGCGGCGAATAATGACACACTGATCTACTGCTCTGAAGCGTCCCCTGAATCGTTCAACCCACAAATCGCCAGTTCTGGCCCATCTTTCGTCGCCAGCTCGCAGGTGCTGTATAACCGTTTGATTAATTTTGATCCGGTTAAAAATACGCCTGTCCCGTCGCTGGCGACGGAGTGGAAAATTTCACCGGACGGCCTGACTTATACCTTCACGCTGCGTCAGGGCGTAAAATTCAACAGCAATAAATTCTTCAAACCGACCCGCGATTTTAACGCTGATGATGTTATTTTCTCCGTCCTGCGCCAGAAAGACGCCAGTCACCCTTACCATAATGTTTCGCAGGGCAGCTATGAGTATTTCCATGATGTCGGCCTCGATAAACTGATCAAAGAGGTGAAAAAGCTCGATGATTATCATGTTCAGTTTGTCCTCAATCAGCCGAATGCTGCATTTCTTGCCGACTGGGGGATGGATTTCGCATCGATTCTTTCCGCGGAATATGCTGATGCGATGCTCAAAAAAGGGACACCGGAAAATGTCGATAACTGGCCGATTGGCACCGGGCCTTATGCGTTACAGCAGTACAAAGTGGACTCATTAATCCGCTATATTGCGAATCCGAATTACTGGGATGGCGAAGTACCGACCAAACACCTTATTTTCTCCATCACCCCCAATGTGCAGACTCGCCTCGCGAAGCTTGAAACCAACGAGTGTCAGATCATCCCAGCGCCATCTCCGGTGCAGTTTGATGAAATTAATCAGCATAAAGATTTAACCTTGCATAAGGTTGATGCACTGAATGTTGGCTATCTGGCATTCAATACCGGGAAAAAACCGTTTGATAACGTGCTGGTGCGTCAGGCGCTGAACTACGCCACGGATAAGCAGGCAATTATTAAAGCCGTATTCCTCGATTCCGGTACGGTGGCGAAATCACCGATCCCGCCGAATATGCTGGGCTTCGATAAGGGGCTGAAGGATTACAGCTATGATCCGGAAAAAGCGAAAGCGCTCCTGAAGCAGGCTGGCCTGGAGAAAGGTTTCACCGCCACCCTGTGGTCGATGCCGGTACAGCGGCCCTATAACCCGAACTCACGGCGTATTGCTGAGATGATTCAGAGCGACTGGGCGAAAGTCGGCGTGAAGGCCAAAATTGTTTCTTATGAGTGGGGCGAGTATCTCTCCGGGATGCGGAAGGGTGAGCACGATACCGCGTTGTTTGGCTGGATGTCCGATAATGGCGACCCGGATAACTTTGCCGGTACGCTATTGGGTTGCGGAAGTATTGAAAGTGGCTCTAATGCCGCACGCTGGTGTAATAAGGCGTATGATGAACGGGTGAAAAAAGCGCTGCTCGACAGCGACCCGGCGAAGCGTGCGGCGCTCTACACCGAGGCGCAGGAAATTTTTTATCAGCAGGCTCCGTGGATTGCGCTGGCGAACGGAAAAACGTTCTATGCTACGCGTAGCAACGTGACGGGGTACAGCGTAAGCCTGATGGGCAGCGACTTTTCGAAAACGAAAATCAATTAAGGAGTGGGTATGTCACATCTGGATGAAGTGATTGCGCGGGTTGATGCCGCGGTTGCCGAGAGTGTGATCGCGCATATGAATGAACTGTTGGTCGCGCTTAGCGATGACCCTGAACTCAGCCGTGACGATCGCTATACGCAACAACAGCGTTTGCGCACAACGATCGCTCATCACGGTCGTCAGCATAAAGAAGACGAGGAAGCACGACGCGATCAGCTTACCCGCAGCGGCACCATTCTGTAAGGCTTAAAACTGGCGTCTGGCAACAAGCCAGGCGCCTATCACCAGCAGCAGCGCGCCACATACCGGGCCGATTAACGCCCGCCACGCAATGCCCTCACTTTTCACGATATCCATCACCAGCCCGCCGATAAGCTGACTGGCAACCAGCACTGCGATCGTGGTTGCCGCGCCAACATATTGATAACCACTGATGCTGGCAAAAACGAAAAAAGACCCCAGCAGGCCGGGGATCAGCGTCCACCATTTGACGGCTGATACCAGTTCGCCCATGCCCGCGACACCATATTTCAGCAGCAAAATGCTGATGAACAGCACAATCCCTACCAGCGAATTGAGCAGCATGGCGATCAGGATGGTTGAGGAGGTTTGGGTAATGCGCACCATCAACGTATTCTGGATCACCAGCCCGATACCGGCAGCGACCAGAAACACTAAGGTGAGGGAGCTGTTCATGCTTTTCCATCCGGATCGGTGCGATTGTCGAGCTGGAGTTGCATGAAGGTTAGATCCAGCCAGCGGCCAAATTTGGTGCCTACCTGCGGCATTTGCCCTGTCGTCACGAAGCCTAAGGTTTCATGCAGATGTAGCGAGGCGGCATTTTGTGCCTCAATGCCTGCGACCATGACATGCTTGCCACGACGGCGAGCTTCTGCAATCAGCGCTTCGAGCAGCGCACGTCCCAGCCCTTTGCCCTGGTGATCCGGATGGACATAAACGGAGTGCTCGACGGTGTGACGGAAGCCCTCGAAAGCGCGCCAGTCACCATAAGAGGAATAGCCCGTTACCACCCCATTTTCCTCACTTACCAGCACCGGGAAACCGGCAAACTCGCGCGCCTCAAACCAGGCGATGCGGTTATCGGTATCCACCGTCTTATCGTTCCAGATGGCTGCGGTGTGCACCACGGCGTGGTTATAGATTTCGGCAATGGCCGCACAATCTTGTTTTGTCGCAAATCGAATATTCATGACTTGAACCTCAGAAAATGTTCACTATAGTATTACGATATGAATACTATTGAAGACAACTTAAATCAACGGATCGGTGCAAGAATCCGTCTTGAACGTGAATCACGCGGCTGGTCGTTAAGCGACCTCGCCGAGCGCGCGGGCGTTTCTCGCGGCATGATCCACAAAATTGAACGTGGTGAGAGTAGCCCAACGGCTGCGCTGCTGGCTCGTTTGTCCGGCGCTTTTGGTATTAGCATGTCTACGCTGATTGCGCGAGCGGAGATGCAGGAGGGCAAGCTGCTGCGTTTCGCCGACCAGCCGGTGTGGCACGATCCGCAAACCCAATACCTGCGCCGCCATGTCTCACCGCGCAGCGATCTCCCCATTGATCTGGTTCAGATTGAGTTACCTGCCGGGAGCGATATCCCTATGCCCGCGTCGGCCTATGCGCTGGCGCGACAACTGATCTGGCTGACGCAGGGCGAACTGGTATTTGTTGAGGGCGATACGCGCCATGAGATGCGCGCGGGGGACTGCCTCGAACTGGGGCCGCCGAACGACTGCCGCTTTATTAATGAAACGAAAGAGGTCTGCACCTATCTGGTGGTGAGACTTAATACGCCGCCATCCTGATACGCCAGCGGGATTTAGTGGTGGGAATCTCCACAGCGTTATTTTTCGTATTGCGCTGGAACCGTAACATCGAAAATGGCGTGATAATTACGCCTTTTTTTTCGTGCAAAAATATCATAAAACGCTTTAATATAGAGTAACAGAAGCGTTGATATAAAACGCTCAGACAACGATGTGACTTTTTGTAAATTTATTCACTCTCCATCATCAGGAAATGTAGCACCGTTCCACAAAATATAACCTTATTTAAGATATGGCCCATCCTGGTCATGACGATGAGAGCGACATTTATATGTTTGATTTTGTCAAAGCACAAAGATTGAGTCTGACTCAACAGGTAGAACAGAATTTAAAGAATGCATTAATCGTGGGAGCCCTCCGGCCGGGGGCAAGACTGATTACAAAAGAAATCGCAGAAAGTCAGGGGATTAGCATTACCCCTGTACGAGAAGCGTTGCTGCGACTGGTCTCCTCCGGGGCGTTATATGCGGCTCCGGCGCAGGCGTTTTTAGTCCCTGAGCTAAATCTGGAACGCTATAATGAAATCCAGAAAATACGTAAAAAACTGGAAGGGATGGCGGCAGCGGCGGCTTCTGAAAAAATGACCGCAGAAAAAGTAAGTCAATTGCAGCAGCTCGTCCGGCACTTTCATCAAATAAAAAGCAGTGGCGATATGGCTAAAACGTTACAGGCGAATTATCAATTTCGGTTTTGCCTCTATGAATTTGCCGAGATGCCAACGTTAACCGCGCTTATAGAACAGCTTTGGGTGCGGATTGGGCCCAGCTTCAATTATTTGTATCCGCATGCTGATGAAACTTTCTATCAAAAGGAGTTTTATCAAACGCTGTTATTAGCCCTGGCGCAGGGCGCGCAGAAAGAAAGTCATGATGCGATGTGTGAAGTGATCGAAGAAAGCGGAGCGTTATTACAACAACAATACATTAATTAATTTCAGGTATTAATTAGTCTGGATTAATATTACGGCTGAACTTTAGCGAAAATTAAATACTTTTGCCGACCCTCTCCGGAACAGAGAGGGGCGGGCGAAGTATTACTCGAATGTCCAGCCGACATTCAGCCCAACGCCGTAGTTCCTTCCCGGAGCCGGTTCATAGTAACGACCGTTTGATTCATTCACGATCACCGAACCGACGTACTCTCTGTCGAACAGGTTATCGACGCGGCCGAAGAGATCCATATTCAGTTTCCCGATATTGAATTTATAGCCGGTGTTCAGGCCGACAACAGTCCAGGAGGGCGCTTTCGCGGTGTTTTCATCGTTGGCCATGATATCGCTCAGATAACGGATATCTGCCCCTGCGTACCAGCCACTTTCCGGCTCGTATCCCAGTGACGCAAAGCCCATGTTGCGAGCGATCCCCGGCATACGGTTGCCGTTACAGTTGCTGTCGTCACACACGTTAGTGCGATAGGTGGCATCAAGCCATGTCCATGCTGCTTTGGCGCGCCAGTTTTCAGCAAATTGCTGATCAACCGAGAACTCAGCCCCCTGACGGCGCGTTTTCCCGGCGTTTTTGTAGCTGGTACGCCCGCCGCTGCTGGTGTCGGTGACAATTTCGTTATCCGTGTTGGTCTGGAACAGGGCGACGGAGAGCAACCCGTTGCCAATGCGGGTTTTACTACCTATTTCAACGGTATCGTTAGTGGATGGCTGAAGATCAAAATTTAAGCCGCTTTTGCCGTCAGAACGGTAGGAGAGTTCGTTAATCGTCGGCGTTTCAAAACCGCGTCCCGCGGAAAGGTAAACGTTCCATGCATCGTTCACCGCATACTTTAATGAACCCGCAGGAAGCCATTTGTGATAGTTGGCATCGCCGCTGTCGTTACCGTTATCGGCGGTGATGTAATGATCGTTGGAATCGAACCAGACGGAGCTATAGCGAACGCCGGCATCAAGGCTGAGTTTGTCCGTTAACTGCCACTGAGTCTGCAGATAGGGGTCGAGGTTCCACATCAGATTGCGCTCATTACGTCGCAGGTCGCCTTTTTGCCCGTACACTGGCGTGTTGCCGTTCATCACAAAGTTTTCATAACCCTTACGCTGCTCGCTCATGTTCTCGTAATCGAGCCCGGTCGTGAAGGTGACTGGCACCAGCAGTTCACCACGGTGTGTCCAGCGGGTATCAATTCCCTGGTAATGACGGGTGAGTTCAATTACACCGCCCGCGTGAGTTGGGTTAAGCTGCGGTGCGCGCGGAATCGATTGATACTGCGTGGTTTCGCGCTCGCCGGCGTAAAGCATCATGCTCAGATCGTCATTTTCCGTTAATTGTCGGTCATAACGTAAGCCCGCCTGGGTCTGCTTGATAGTTTTACGCGTGTGATACTGCTCCGCGCGCGGCGACTGCTGCGGGTTGTCACGCCACTCGCTTTCGGTTAATCCGCCGGCATCATCCGCTTTGATATCCACACTGTTGAACAGCAGGGTCAGCTTGCTGGCATCATCGATGCGCACGCCCAGTTTGGCATTTGCCAGATTTTTTTGTGCGCCGCTGCGATCGCGATAGCCGTGTGTCGAAAAACGGCTGGTGGAGACGGTGTAGTCGACGTCCCCCGCCTGAGTGCCATCACCCACCGCGCCGGTGGCTTTCATGCCATAACGCCAGCTCCCAAAGCTGCCGTAGTAACTGCTGGCTTCGATGGTCGGCGGCTGCTGGCCGGTTTGCGTGTTGACATTGATTACGCCGCCGGAGGAGTTGCCATAAAGTGCAGAGAAGGGGCCGCGCAGGACGTCGAGGCTTTCAACGCTGTTAATGTCGATGTTTGAGGTTTGCCCCTGACCATCCGGCATGGTGGCAGGTATACCATCGACATAAAGACGCAGCCCCCGCACGCCAAAAGTGGAACGGGCGCCGAAGCCGCGAATCGACAACTGGAGATCCTGTGCATAGTTCTGACGATTCTGCACCTGTAAACCCGGCACCTCTCCGAGTGATTCAGAGAGATTCACCCGAGGCGCGGCGTGGCGCATCTCGTCGCCGTTTACCACGCTGACAGCAGCAGGCGTATCCAGCTCTGATAATGTTTTAGGGGCGGCGGTGACAATAATCGTTTGCTCATCGGCCGCAAAAACGGCCGGGGAAAAGATGAGCGGAAAGAGAAGCGCCGGAAACGAAGCTGAACGTACATTTATGATTTTCATTAGAAACCCGCAAAACGAACCAAATGGAACATATCCCTGTTATGGTAATACGTATGTAAACACATTGAAAACTTTAGTGGCATTTTGCGTTAAAGGAGATATCAAAAGATGAAAAAATTTATCCACTACAGGGAATTAAGTCTCCACTTTGTGTGAATTAATGATTACTATTCGCATCTACAAAACACCGTGCAATGACGCGGCGGAGAATGAAGCTTTGTGAAGCAGTAACATATTGGTCTATCAAAGGGAGTCGTCATGTCATTACGTCAATTGTCTGCACCGCGTTTGCGCCGTTCGTTATTCCTGAGCACGTTACTACTGGCGGGCAGCTTCAGCGCCCATGCGGCAGAAGAGATGCTGCGCAAAGCGGTCGGTAAAGGGGCTTATGAAATGGCCTATAGTCAGCAGGAAAACGCGCTCTGGTTGGCTACATCACAGAGCCGTAAACTCGATAAGGGCGGCATTGTTTACCGTCTCGACCCTGTGACGCTTGAAGTTACGCAGATAATCCACAACGATTTAAAACCGTTCGGTGCCACAATCAACAACCAGACCCAGACGCTGTGGTTTGGCAATACCACCAACAGCACCGTGACGGCGATTGATGCTAAAACCAGCGAAGTGAAAGGGCGCCTGGTACTGGATGATCGCAAACGCAGTGAAACGGTTCGCCCGCTGGCGACGCGTGAACTGGCCGTTGATGAGAAAACCAACACGGTCTACGTCACCGGCCTGGGTAAAGAGAGCGTGGTCTGGGTGATTGATGGCGAGAAGCTGGCGCTGAAAACGACCATTGAGAACACCGGCAAAATGGGGACGGGCCTGGCGGTGGACTCCGATAAGCAGCGCCTGTATGTGACTAATGGTGATGGCGAACTGGTGACTATTGATACCGCGACTAACAAGATTCTGGAACGTAAGAAACTGCAGGATGACGGTAAAGATCACTTCTATATCAACATTAGCCTGGATAAAGCGGCACAGCGCGCCTTTATTACCGATTCCAAAGCGCCACAGGTGCTGGCGGTCGATCTTAAAAGCGGCAAAGTTCTGGCAACCATCGACACTCCGGAAGCGCTGGGCGTACTCTACAACCCGACGCGTGATGAGGTTTACGTGACTCAGCGTAAAGCGGGCACGGTATCGGTGATTGATGCGAAAACCTACAAGGTAACTAAAACCATCCAGACGCCAACGTTCCCGAACAGCCTCGCGCTCTCCGGCGACGGGAAAACCCTGTATGTGAGCGTGAAGCAGGCGTCAACCCGTGAGAAAGAAGCAACCCAACCGGACGATGTCATTCGTATTGCTCTGTAAATAAAAAAGGTCGCTCAGGCGACCTTTTTTATTGATGTGTTCGTATTATTGCGGTGCAGAACTGTGGATCTCATGGACACGCTTACGCACGCCAAACCAGCCAACAATCAGCAGGATGGCAATGACCGGAACAGAAGCGATGGTGTAAGTACCGTTCGGGTAGTCAAACGCCATCAGCACCAACACGCTGAACAGGAACAGCAACGTCAACCAGGAGGTGAAAGGCGCACCCGGTAGCTTAAAGCTGATGTCTGCGGCTTTACCCTCTTTAATCGCTTTGCGCAGACGCATCTGGCAGACCACGATAAAGGCCCAGGAGGCGATGATCCCCAGCGAGGCAACGTTCAGTACGATTTCAAAGACCTGCGAAGGCACCAGATAGTTGAGGAAAACCCCCACCACATACACGCCAAGTGTCGCCAGAATCCCCGCGTAAGGTACCTGCTGGCGGCTCATTTTAGACATAAATTTCGGCGCGGATCCTCCCATCGACATGGAGCGCAGGATACGTCCGGTCGAGTAGAGGCCAGAGTTCAGACTGGAGAGCGCCGCCGTCAGTACCACCACGTTCATCACGTCGCCCATGTAGGGTACGCCCAGTTTAGAGAAGAACGTAACGAACGGGCTTTGACCTGCCTGATAGGCGTTCCACGGCAACAGCAGTACTAACAGCGCGACGGAGCCGACATAGAACAGGCCGATACGCCAGATGACACTGTTGATGGCGCGCGGTACGGTATTTTCCGGATCTTTGGCTTCCCCGGCGGCAGTCCCGACCAGTTCAATGGAGGCAAAGGCAAAGACGACGCCCTGAACCAACACCAGCGCAGGCAGCAGTCCGTGTGGGAAGAAGCCGCCATTATCCGTTATCAGGTGGAAGCCGGTGGTGTTGCCGTCCAGTGGTTTTCCGCTACCGAGGAAAATCGTGCCGACAACCAGGAAAGCCACAATAGCCAGAACCTTAACCAGAGCGAACCAGAACTCCATTTCAGCAAACCATTTTACGCCGATCATGTTCATGGTGCCGACGATCGCCAGCGCGCCCATTGCAAATACCCACTGTGGCACATCGCCGAATGCGCCCCAGTAATGCATGTAAAGTGCGACGGCCGTGATGTCGACGATCCCGGTCATCGCCCAGTTGACGAAGTACATCCAGCCTGCGACGTAAGCGGCTTTTTCACCAAGAAATTCCCGGGCATATGAGACGAAACTGCCGCTGGAAGGGCGATGCAGAACCAGTTCGCCCAGCGCTCGCAGTATAAAGAAAGAGAAGATGCCACAAACCAGATAAACGATAGCCAGCGATGGGCCTGCCATCTGTAAACGCGCGCCCGCGCCGAGAAACAGGCCGGTACCAATCGCGCCGCCGATAGCAATCATCTGGATCTGACGATTGCCCATCGCTTTGTGATAACCCTCTTCGTGGGAGTTGAGCCAGCGGCGTTTCGCCGCGCGCTGCTCCTCGGTGGTGTTGTGCTTTGTATTCATTAATTTTATACCTGCTTACCTGTCAAAGTCCTTCACGGATGTCCTGTTCCCCGGCGCAATAACAAACGATTGCGCGGGTAGCAAAATATGCTGTCTTTCTCATGATTCTGATGCCGAGATAAGACAAACATGGCGCAGCATCCTACACAAAACGCCAAATTGACGCAAAAGATTGATGCAGGATCCCAGGCCCAGCGCACACCGCAGCAGGCCGCGATTCAGCAGGAGTAGAGCAGACCGTCATTGATGAATTATGCACATGGGGCCTTTCATCTTTTAGCGTCTAATGTTTACGTTTGAATTGCGTTACTGTTGTGGCACACCGAAGAGGAGAAGCAGATGAAAATTATTCGTAGTGGGTCGTTGCCGTCAATAAAAGGGCCTGAAAGCTGGTTTACGGGTACGGTCAGAATTGATGCACCATTTCAGGCTGAAGAACCGGCAAAAGTGGGCGGTGCTACGGTGACGTTTGAACCTGCGGCGCGCACGGCATGGCACACTCATCCACTTGGCCAGACGCTTATCGTTACCCAGGGGCGCGGTTGGTTACAGGAGTGGGGGAAAGCGCCGGAAGCGCTGAATCAGGGAGATATCGCCTGGATCCCACCGGGTGTGAAGCACTGGCATGGGGCTTGCGCGGAAACGGCGATGACCCATATCGCGATTGCAGAAGCGGAAAACGGCAGCCCGGTTACGTGGCTCGAACAGGTGACAGAGGAACAGTATAAGGGCTGCTAATGTTAGCCTGATATAGAGATGAGCGAGCTTTCCCGCCGGGGGCTCGCTTTTTTTATTCCTTTATCTTGTCTGAAGTGAATGGATTCTGAAAATTTGCCTGTGGGTTTAAAGCCTGACAGGAGAAGTATACTCTTCAGTCTTGCAGATAATGGTAATCAGAGGAGGCATGCTTTTCTGAAATTATTCTGTTCTGATTAATTCAATGGATATATGAAAAGGGTCGGGAGATGTTTAAACAAATTATGATCGCATCGGTGTTGATGATGTCGGTGGTCATCCCTTGTAGCGCGACGCGTACTGAGACCGGGCAAAACGGAAATATCATCATTGGCATCCTTGGCCCGGACGAGGGAAATGACCTTGCGCATACGACTTGTGTGTTGAGTCGTTCAGGAAAAACCGATACCGGGAACGTAGAATATCTTGAGGGTGCGTACTGCCCGGTGGGGGCAAAAGAATGTGACTACTACGCCGTGATGAAGTTGAACGGTATAGAAACAAGGCTCAAGCAAGTCGCGTCAACTGAACGCTCGGCGGTGTATTCCAACGGTAATATCACGCTGAATACGCAACAAACGCCAATTCATGCTGAAACAGCAGACGATGAAGGAAGTGATTATAAGTTTGTGATGGTAATTAGAACGAAAGGTGTTGAGAAGCGGGTTGAAATGGAGGGGTATTGTGGGGTGTAAAGGGTGCTTACGATATTATTAAATCAGAGCGGATACAGCGCTGCGTGATAATAAATTAATCTAAATCATAAACGCGCAAGGGAGAGTGCGGTTAAGGTAGAGACTCGCAGGAACGCGCCATAGCGTAGCTTATTCATTCAGGACAGGATGTCGCATTAATGAAATCATACCGCTCACTCTATCTTGCCGTCACGCTCCTCGCCGCCTTTAGTGCGCAAAGCGAAACGGCTATTCCTCCGGATGTTCAGCGTTTTATCGATGAAGCCGAAATATGTCAGCATCT
The DNA here is from genome assembly GCF_039889165.1 of Pseudocitrobacter cyperus. Taxonomy (NCBI): domain Bacteria; kingdom Pseudomonadati; phylum Pseudomonadota; class Gammaproteobacteria; order Enterobacterales; family Enterobacteriaceae; genus Pseudocitrobacter; species Pseudocitrobacter cyperus. Next base: position 430,523 of record NZ_JAYMYY010000001.1, read on the forward strand.
GGCAGGGGAATGGGAGCCGTCACTCCCGGAACAACAGCAGAAAGAGATAAAGGCCGGTGTTGCCGAGCACTGCTCAAAGGCGGAGAAACAACTTCCTGCATTACGCGCTAAGTACAGCGAAGAACAGGATATCCTGGCGATGATTTCGGGATATTCGTTATGACCTTACATCGCCGATATCGCGGCAGTTAACGCACAATTTAACAACCCACCTGCCGAACCTGTGGTAGCTTTAAACCTCTTTTAACAAGGAGCCTGCTATGCCACACGTTGATATCAAAAGTTTTCCCCATGAACTGACCAGCGAACAGACCGAGGCGCTGGCGGCGGATATTACCGAGGTGATCATTCGCCATCTGCACAGTAAAAACAGTTCCGTGAGCGTCGCCTGGACGCAGGTTCAGCCAGATGCGTGGAAGGAAATTTGGGATAGCCAGATTGCCCCGCATATGGACGAGCTGATTAAGAAACCTGGCTATAGCATGTAATGTCTGTCCGGGTGGTATACGCCGCCCGGTACAGCGTGCTCAATCCAGCGCTCTTACCCGTTTTCCACTGGTGACAAATGTTCCTGCGCCGAGATGATGCAGAGTATTGCGTTTGTCATCGTCAAACAGCCATCGCCCCTCGCTAAACGCATTGCCATCCGCAGCCGCTGAGACCACTTCGCCAAAGAGTGTGTCGTATTTTTCGGCGGCGGCATGTTCTGGTAACAGACGGCACTCCATCCATGCCAGACATTTCTCCTCAATCACCGGCAGCCCCAGCACCGGGCCGTTAATGGCAGGAATGCCGTAGCTATTGAATTTATCCTCGTCGCGCCCGGAAATACTGCCAACGGCGTATGTCCAGTTGGTGGCGGCAACGCCGGGAACCACAATTCCAAATGCGCCGTTATGTTCGATCAACTCGCGCGACCAGGTGCTTTTATCCACCACAATCGCAATACGCGGAGGATCAAATTCAACGGGCATGGACCAGGCGGCTGCCATCACGTTGCGTCGTCCGCTCTTTTCGTCTTTGCTGGTGATAAGGATCGTCGGGCCATGGTTCAGCAAACGGCTGGCGTGTCTTAGTTCAACAGGGCGGAAATGACTCATTGGATATCCAGTTAAGCAGTTGTACATCATAATATTAATGTCGCATCCCGGCCATAAAGCAAGTATGTGCAACGCCAATGCTGGCATTGCCAAACTTACCGCACAAAAACGCCAATAGCAGGGCAAAAATGGGTTATAAGTACTGCACCGAAATGAAAGGAATGAATTATGACGCCATTTTTACACGCCTATTTCACCCGTATTGGCTGGGAAGGTATGCCTGAACCCACCGTCGATACGTTGCGTAAACTGCATTTGCTGCACAACGGAGCCATTCCTTTCGAGAACCTTGATGTACTGCTGCCCCGAGAAATACAGCTTGACGATCAGTCGTTGCAGGACAAGCTGGTGACAGCCCGTCGCGGCGGATATTGCTTTGAGCAAAACGGCCTGCTGGAGCGTGCGCTGCATGAACTTGGCTATACCGTTCGCAGTTTGTTAGGCCGCGTGGTGCTGGCGAATCCACCGCAGTTGCCGCCGCGAACGCATCGCCTTTTGTTGGTGGATGTAGAAGGGGAACGCTGGATAGCGGATGTCGGCTTTGGGGGACAGACGCTCACTGCGCCGATTCGTTTGCAGGCCGATCTTGAGCAGACTACGCCACATGGCGATTACCGTTTATTACGTGAAGGAATGAACTGGACGCTGCAGTTCCGTCATCACGAGCACTGGCAGTCGATGTATATTTTTACCCTCGATAAGCAGTATTTTGCCGATCATGTAATGGGGAATTTCTGGTCAGCACACTGGCCACAGTCGCATTTTCGTCACCATTTATTGATGTGTCGCCATTTGCCTGAGGGGGGCAAACTCACATTAACCAACTTCAGTTTCACCCATTGGGAGAAGGGGCATGCCGTCGAGAAAACGCGGCTCGCAGATGTATCTGCTCTGTATGAAACCCTGCAGACCCGTTTTGGACTGGGTGTCGATGACCCACGTCATGGGTTCAGCGAAGCGGAACTGGCTGCGGTGATGGCGGCGTTTGATACCCATCCGGAGGCAGGGAAGTAGGTAGCAAAGGGGATTTGAGCCGAAAGAGGAGCCCGGTACGCTTGCGCTACCGGGCAGAATTTATCAGCGCCGCGATCTCACAATCTGATAGCGTCGCGTCACATACTCAATCGGTGCGCTCCAGACATGTACCAGACGGGTGAACGGGAACAGCAGGAAGATGGTCATTCCCAGCACTAGGTGCATACGGTAGATAAACGCCACGCCGTCCAGGTGCGCCGATGCGCCGCCCTGGAAGGTGACTACCGACTGCGCCCAGCCGACCAGCTTCAGCATTTCGCTGCCGTCCGGGTGTTGTGCGGAGAAGGGAATGGTCGTCAGGCCGAGGATGCACTGCAACAGCAGAATGCTGAGGATCAGAATATCTGCCGTACTGGACGTTGCTCTCACGCGTGGGTTGGTGAGACGGCGCACCAGTAGACCCGCACCGCCCACCAGCGTCAGTACGCCGCAGACGCCGCCGAGGATCATCGCCATTTGCTGTTTTACGGCAATCGGCAGGAACCAGGCGTACATCCAGTGGGGCGTCAGCATGCCGAACAGGTGGCCGAAGAAGATCCCCAGAATCCCGACGTGAAATAAATTCGACCACAGCACCATGCCGCGCTTGTCGAGCATCTGGCTGGATGAGGCGCGCCACGTATACTGGCCATAGTCATAGCGTACCCAACTGCCGAGTAAAAATACTGTGCCGCAAATATAGGGGTAAATGTCATAGAAAAAGACATTGAGAAACTGGATCATTTCGGGCCTCCGGCACGGACGTCTACGTACTGCGGCGCGACGTCCTGGCTAAAGCGTCGTTGATAGCTTTGCAGTGGGGAACTGTCACAGGCGGTGGCATTATCTTCGATAAATTTCACCTGTTCCTCTTCCCACACCGCATCAAGCGCCTGGCGGGTGTCGTCTCTGGGTTCAGCCGAAACCTGTTTCGTGACACTGTCACTTGAAAGCGCGGTATTGGCGATGATCAACAGTGCGTCAAAAATCTGATACCACGGGGCTTCACGCTGCTTCAGCCTGCCACCCAGCAGCGCCAGGATTGGCGCCACGTTTTGTAATCCATCCTGCGCATCGTGCGGCGGCAGAATACTGAGGTATTCCAGATAGAGCGGAAGATAATCCGGCAGTTCGCGGCAGTCGATTTGCAACCCGGCTTTTTCATACTGGGCCATTAAATCGACCATCGCCTGGCCACGGTCGCGCGACTCGGCGTGAACGTGTTCAAACAGCAACAGCGAGGTGGCGCGCCCGCGTTCAAAAAATTCACACCACTCAGCCTGTTTATCCAGCAGCGGCGTGTTCAGATGTTGCACCACGAAGGGCAGCAGCATCGGCGCATCGCGCTCAACCAGTTCAATGAGCTCGTCGCGATTCTCCCAGCATACTTCATCAGGATATTCCAGCAGCAGGCCAATCACTTTCAGGATTTGCATTATTCGCCTCCTCCTGCATCCACCGCGTCAATGTTGATGGCATCGATTCGCTGGCTGTTGAACAGATTAAATTTAGTATCGGAACCGTGGCAGCCATCGCCAAAGGTGAAGCCGCAGCCGTTACGTTCCGGGAAGGCGTCGTGCGCCATTTCACGGTGGCTGGTGGGGATCACAAAGCGATCTTCGTAGTTAGCAATTGCCAGATAGCGGTACATCTCTTCGACCTGTTCCACGCTCAGGCCGACTTCCTCCAGCGCGCGGGTATCGGTAACGCCTTCCACGGTTTGCGAACGTTTGTAGTGACGCATCGCCATCATGCGTTTCAGTGCCCGCAAAACCGGGCCGGTATCGCCGGCGCTGAGCATATTAGCGAGATACTGTACCGGAATGCGCAGGCTCTCAACCGCCGGTAATACGCCGCCGTTGCGCGGCAGGCCGCCGGCATCGGCAACGGACTGGATCGGTGACAGAGGCGGCACATACCAGACCATCGGCAGGGTGCGATATTCCGGGTGCAGAGGCAGCGCCAGTTTCCAGTCCATCGCCATTTTATAGACCGGTGAACGCTGGGCGGCTTCAATAACGTTTTGAGGAATGCCCTGTTTCAGCGCCTCTTCAATGACAGCCGGGTCGTTCGGGTTGAGGAACACATCGCACTGACGTTCATAGAGATCCGTTTCATGTTCGGTGCTGGCTGCTTCTTCAATTCTGTCGGCGTCATAAAGCAGTACGCCAAGATAACGGATACGCCCGACACAGGTTTCTGAACAGACGGTAGGCTGCCCGGATTCAATTCGCGGATAGCAGAAAATGCATTTCTCCGATTTACCGCTCTTCCAGTTGAAGTAGATTTTTTTGTATGGACAGCCGCTGATGCACATACGCCAGCCGCGGCATTTATCCTGATCTATCAGCACGATACCGTCTTCTTCGCGTTTGTAGATGGCGCCGCTCGGACAGGTGGCGACGCAGCTTGGGTTGAGGCAGTGCTCGCAAAGGCGCGGCAGGTACATCATGAAGGTGTTTTCGAATGCGCCGTACATCTCTTTTTGCATCGACTCGAAGTTGCGATCGTGGGCGCGTTTATCAAATTCGCCGCCGAGCAACTCCTCCCAGTTCGGGCCCCATTCGATTTTATTCATGCGTTTGCCGCTAATCAGCGAGCGCGGGCGGGCGGTGGGCAGGTGTTTGCCTTCCGGTGCGTTATGCAGGCTCTGATAATCGTAGGTAAACGGTTCATAATATTCATCAATACCCGGCAGCACCGGGTTGGCGAAGATTTTCGACAGCAGCCCAAGTTTGCTGCCGAGACGCGGCGTCAGTTTTCCGCTGATCCCGCGAATCCAACCGCCTTGCCACTGCTCCTGATCTTCCCAGTTTTTGGGATAGCCAATGCCTGGCTTGGTCTCGACGTTGTTAAACCACGCGTACTCCATGCCTTCGCGGCTACTCCAGACGTTTTTGCAGGTCACCGAGCAGGTATGACAGCCGATGCATTTATCAAGATTCAGTACCATCCCAACTTGCGAACGTATTTTCATTTTTTCGCCTCCTGTACCTGGTCGTTACCTTCACCATCCAGCCAGTCAATATTTTTCATTTTGCGGATCATGATGAACTCATCGCGGTTCGAGCCGACCGTACCGTAATAGTTAAAGCCGTAGGCGAGTTGCGCGTAGCCGCCAATCATGTGGGTGGGTTTCGGGCAGACGCGGGTAACGGAGTTATGGATACCGCCTCGCAAACCGGTCACTTCTGAGCCTGGAATGTTCATAATGCGCTCCTGAGCGTGATACATCATGGTCATGCCCGGCGGGATACGCTGGCTTACCACCGCACGCGCGGTGAGTGCGCCGTTGGCGTTAAAGGCTTCGATCCAGTCGTTATCCACAATTCCCAGCTCTTTGGCATCCGTTTCGCTGATCCACACAATTGGCCCGCCACGAGACATGGTCAGCATCAGCAGGTTTTCGCTGTAGGTCGAGTGGATGCCCCATTTCTGGTGCGGCGTCAGGAAGTTAAGCGCTTTTTCCGGGAAGCCGTTCGGCGGCACTTCCTTCATGTGTGTAACGCTGCGGGTGTCGATAGGCGGACGATAGGCCACCAGCGCTTCGCCAAAGTCGCGCATCCAGGCGTGATCCTGATAAAGCTGCTGACGCCCGGAGACGGTGCGCCAGGGGATCAGCTCATGCACGTTGGTATATCCCGCGTTATATGAGACATGCTCGCTTTCAAGCCCTGACCAGGTTGGGCTGGAGATGATTTTGCGCGGCTGCGCCTGAATATCGCGGAAGCGAATTTTTTCGTCTTCCTTGTTCAGCGCCAGGTGGGTGTGGTCGCGCCCGGTAAATTCCCCCAGAGCCTGCCAGGCTTTTACCGCGACGTTGCCGTTGGTTTCCGGCGCCAGCGTGAGGATCACCTCAGAGGCATCCAGCGCGGTGTCAATTCTGGGTCGCCCTTTGGCCGGGCCATCGAGCTTGACGTAATTCAGCTTGCCAAGGAAATCGACTTCAGGCTGTGTCTTCCAGCTAATCCCTTTGCCGCCATTACCCAGTTTATCCATGAGTGGCCCAAGGGAGGTGAAACGTTCATAAGTGGCCGGGTAGTCGCGTTCAACGGCAATAATATTGGGCGCCGTCTTACCCGGAATGAGGTCGCACTCACCTTTACGCCACTCCTTGATATCAAACGGTTGCGACAGTTCCGCCGGGGAGTCATGCTGCAACGGCAACAGCACAATATCGGTCTCCTGACCGAGATGGCCCTGACACACTTCGGAGAACGATTTGGCGATACCTTTGTAGATCTCCCAGTCGCTTTTCGACTCCCATGCCGGGTCGACGGCGGCGGAGAGTGGGTGGATAAACGGGTGCATATCCGAGGTGTTCATATCGTCTTTTTCATACCAGGTCGCGGTAGGCAGAACGATATCGGAAAAAAGACAGGTGCTGGACATACGGAAATCGAGCGTCACCAGCAGATCAAGCTTGCCTTCAATCGCCGCCGTTTGCCATTCGACTTCTTCCGGTTTTACATCATCCGTCGACCCCAGTTCCTCACCCTGGATACCGCTATCGGTGCCCAGCAGGTACTTGAGCATGTACTCATGGCCTTTACCGGACGACCCCAGCAGATTTGAACGCCAGATGAACATATTGCGCGGGTGGTTTTTACCGTTGTCCGGCTGTTCGCAGGCCATGCGGATATCGCCTGATTTCAGCGACCGGGCAGTGTAATCGGTGGGGGAAACGCCAGCGGATTCCGCCATCCCTTTGATATGCAATGGGTTAAGATTAAGCTGCGGCGCTGAGGGTAGCCATCCCATTCGCTCGGCACGAACGTTAAAGTCGATCAGATGACCGGTATATTTACCCGGGTCGGCCAACGGCGAGAGCAGTTCCTGCGCCGTCAGTTTCTCATAGCGCCACTGGCTGGCATGATTATAGAAATAAGAGGTGCTGTTCATGTGACGCGGCGGACGAGTCCAGTCCAGCGCGAAGGCCAGCGGTAACCAGCCGGTTTGCGGACGTAACTTCTCCTGGCCGACATAGTGCGCCCAGCCGCCACCGCTTTGGCCCACGCAGCCGCAGAACACCAGCATGTTGATCATCCCGCGGTAGTTCATATCCATGTGGTACCAGTGGTTAACACCGGCACCCAGAATAATCATTGAACGTCCGTGGGTTTTATTGGCGGTATCGGCAAACTCACGCGCAATGATCTCAATGTTTTTGCGCGGTACGCCGGTGATTTGCTCGGCCCATGCCGGGCTGTAGGCTTTGATCTCCTCATAGCTACTTGCGGCGTGCTCATCGTTAAGACCGCGATCGAGGCCATAGTTCGCCAGCACCAGATCGTAGACGCTGACCACCAGGCCACTTTGACCATCAGCGAGTGTTAACTGTTTTGCCGGAAGCTGACGTACCAGGATCGGCTCCTGTTTTACGCTGCGGAAATGCGGGTTTTCGTTGCCGCCAAAGTAGGGGAAAGCGACACCTGCCACCGTATCGCGCGTCTCCAGCAGTGACAGGGTTAACTCTGTTTCCTGGCCTGCGGCCACGGGTTCCAGATTCCATTTTCCTTTTTCACCCCAGCGGAACCCGATCGAACCGTTGGGCACAACCAGTTCACCAGCAGCGTTATAAGCGACGGTTTTCCACTCCGGGTTATTGCTTTCGCCAAGGCCATCCACCAGGTCAGACGCGCGGAGCATGCGGCCTGGCACATAAGAGCCGTCATCACGCGCATCGAGCATCACCAGCATTGGCATATCGCTGTAGCGGCGGCAGTAGTTGAGGAAGTATTCGCTGGGGTTATCCAGATGAAACTCTTTGAGGATCACATGCCCCATCGCCATAGCGAGGGCGCTATCGGTACCCTGTTTGGGGGCCAGCCAGTGGTCGCATAGTTTCGCCACTTCCGAATAGTCCGGCGTGATGGCGATCGTTTTAGTGCCTTTGTAGCGCACTTCAGTAAAGAAGTGGGCGTCTGGCGTGCGGGTTTGTGGGACATTAGAGCCCCAGGCGATGATATAGCTGGAGTTGTACCAGTCGGCGGATTCCGGCACATCCGTTTGCTCGCCCCAGGTCATCGGCGAGGCGGGTGGCAGGTCGCAGTACCAGTCGTAGAAACTCAGACAGGTGCCGCCTATCAGCGACAGATAGCGCGTACCGGCGGCGTAAGAGACCATCGACATCGCCGGGATCGGCGAAAAGCCCGCCACGCGATCCGGGCCATAGTTTTTAATCGTCCAGACGTTAGCCGCGGCGATAAGCTGATTCAGCTCTTTCCATGAGGAACGAACGAATCCCCCTTTGCCGCGGGCTTGTTTATAGCTCAGGCATTTCTGCTTATCGCTCATGATGGCATCCCAGGCCAGCACCGGGTCGCTATGCTGGTTGAGTGATTCGCGCCATAGCTCAATGAGTTTTTTACGTGCCAGAGGATATTTCAGGCGGTTGGCGCTGTAGAGATACCAGGAGTAACTGGCGCCACGCGGGCAGCCTCGGGGTTCATGATTCGGCAGGTCAGGGCGGGTGCGCGGATAGTCAGTCTGCTGGGTTTCCCAGGTGACCAGGCCATTCTTGACATAGATTTTCCAGCTACAGGAGCCGGTACAGTTCACGCCGTGGGTGGATCGCACTATTTTGTCGAACTGCCAGCGCTGGCGATAGCTGTCTTCCCAGTCACGGTTGGTATGAAACTCCTGCCCGTGTCCATTGGCGAAGGTTTCGCCTTTTTGTTTGAAATAACGAAAGCGATCCAACAACTTACTCATGACATTTCTCCTGCCGGGGGAAAGCGATTTCCCCGTGGTTACACTGCTCAGGTATTTTTGATTATTGAGATGACGCTTTGCGGCGACCGTAAACCAGCCAGGTCACCAGCACGCAAACGATGTAGAAAACGAGAAAGACTTTCATTGCGCCAACCGGTGAACCGGTCAGCGCCAGGGAGGTGCCGAAGGCTTTGGGGATAAAGAACCCGCCAACAGCGCCGATAGCGGAGATAAACCCCAGTGCGGCGGCGGTGTCGGTCACGGCAGCGTGTTGCGCTTCTTCATCGCTGCCGCCGCGTTTTTTGATTTTCTCGATGGTGAGCTGGCGGAAGATCACCGCAATCATCTGGAAGGTTGAACCACTGCCGAGCCCGGCGGTCAGGAACAGCCCCATAAAGACCACGTAGAAAGCCAGGAAACTGCCGAGTCCTGAACCCGGCAGGGTCAGGAACAGCAATGCGGTAAACAACGCCATCAACACGAAGTTGACAAGCGTCACGCGCACACCGTCGAGGCGGTCAGAGATAACCCCGCCAAACGAACGCGCCAGTGCGCCAATAAACGGCCCGAAGAAGGCCAGCTTGAGAATATTCACCTCCGGGAACTGGGTTTTCGCAAGCATCGCGAAGCCCGCAGAGAAACCGATAAATGAGCCGAAGGTGGCGAGATAGAGCAGGCTCAGCAGCCACATATGGCCGCTCTTCAGTACCGGGAGTTGTTCTGCGATCGACGCTTTAGAACTGGCAATATCGTTCATGCCAAACCAGGCGGCAATGGTGGCGATTAAGAGCAGCGGAGCCCAGATCCAGGCGGCGTTAGTGAGCCACATTGAGGAGCCGTCTTCCTGAGGGATGCCGTGAACGCCCAGAAAAGTGAAGATGGGCAGGAAGATAACCAGCGGCGCGGCAAGCTGCATCACGCTGACCCCAAGATTCCCCAGACCGCCGTTGATCCCGAGCGCGCTCCCTTGCTTCGCTTTTGGATAAAAAAAGCTAATGTTTCCCATGCTTGAAGCAAAGTTGGCGCCCGCGAAACCGCATAGTAACGCAATGATTATAAACACCCCGAAAGGGGTATTTGGGTTTTGAATGGCAATACCTAGCCAGACGCAGGGAATAATCAATATTACCGTGCTTAATACCGTCCAGTAGCGCCCGCCGAATATAGGTACCATAAAGGAGTAGGGCACACGTAAAATAGCGCCGGAAAGAGACGGGAGCGCGGTTAATAAAAAGAGCTGATCGGTGGTGAAATTAAAACCCACTTTATTGAGATTTACCGCAACTGCACTGAATAACATCCAGACACAGAAGGCAAGTAATAGGCAACTTACTGAAATTATGAGGTTTTTTCGGGCTATTTTTTGGCCTTTATTCTCCCAAAATGCGACATTTTCCGGTTTCCATGTGGTTAAAAGATAATGATTATTTTTCTCATCTTGTTGTGACATATCACCCTCGACGCGCCAGTAATTAATGAAAAATAAGCAATATTGACAGCCGCACGATGTAAGTCGGCTTATCCGTAAATAATCGGTTTTATTGGTATCCAGAAAGAAGGATAGATAAGAAAAGCCCGCCCTGAGAAGGACATGGATATTATCAGAGATAACAATTGTTACTGATTGTAACTGTGTGGTTGCTTATTTGTAACTTTTAACGGCAGGGTAGCCCGCAGCGATGCGCATATTGGGCCTGTTTATTCTACAACTGTAGCGACAGTTCCATTGCCGCTCGTCTTAATGGATCCAGCGCTTTCTCTTTCAGCGCTCTGGCATCCATGCTGCTGGCGGGGACGCCGACATTCATCGCCGCAACGATTTGCCCACTGCGGGAAAGTAGCGGCACCGCCAGGGAACAGAGCCCGACCTCTATTTGTCGATCGGCGAGGGCGTATCCTTGAATACGCACGCGCGCTATTTCGGCACGCAGTGAGTCTTTGTCGCAAAGCGTATGTGGGGTATAGCGAATCAATGAGGCTCGTGACAGTGTCACTTCAAGTTGTTCTTCCGGCAGCGCACTGAGTAACACGCGTCCCATGGATGTTGCCCAGGCGGGTAAACGACTACCGCGCCCCAGATCGATGCTCAGCAGATTATTCACAGCAGTACGCGCAATATAGAGAACGTTATCGCCATCAAGCGTCGCGGCAGAACAGGATTCATTAAGCTGTTCGCCTAACGTATCAAGGGTGTGTTGAGCGGCTTTCGCCAGCGGCGTCCCGGCGAGATAAGCATGGCCGACGGCCAGCACGCGCGGCAGAAGCTCGTAGGTACGGCCATCGGGAGTATGCACCATGCCAAGTGCGGCCAGGGTGTATAAACAACGGCGAACGGCGGCCCGGGAGATCTGGGTTTTTTGACTAAGTTGTGAGATTGTTAATCGCTGCCGCTGAGGGGTAAAGGCATTCAGCACTTCCAGACCACGGGCCAGAGACAACATAAAGTTAGGATCCCGCTCAGCCTGCCTGGCAGTAAGGGAGTCTTTGATTTCATTGCTCATTTCAACCCTCTCCAAAAAGGGGTAAGGATGATTACAGAGCCACTATACAGTGTGGATGCAACGGCTGGCAGGAATCTCCCTAATATCCCACGAAGATCACATTATTAACCGTCATATAACAAACGCGTCGATAATCGCACAACATTTCGATTATCGTCGTTGACCACCTGTGTGGTGAAAATCTATTGTCAAGAACAAGGTTATCGTCCCCTGCGGGTGATAAGACCAGAACAATAAGAAGTAAAAGGAAGAGAGATGAGCGCCACGATAGAACATATTGAAAGCTGGCTGGTGGATGTGCCCACCATCCGCCCTCACAAATTATCAATGACCACAATGGGGTGCCAGACGCTGGTGATTATCCGTCTCACCCGCTCGGATGGGGTCATCGGGATCGGTGAAGCCACCACGATTGGCGGCCTGAGCTATGGCGTTGAAAGCCCGGAATCCATCAAGCTCACCATTGATGGCTATCTGGCGCCGCTGCTGCAGGGGCAACCCGCGGATAATCTTCAGGCGCTGCTATACCGCATCGAAAAAAGCGTAAAGGGTAATACCTTTGCCAAATCCGCCATTGAAACCGCGCTGCTGGATGCGCAGGGCAAAGCGCTGGGCGTACCGGTCTCTGCGTTACTTGGCGGTGCGCTGCACACTTCAATTCCGGTGCTGTGGACGCTGGCAAGCGGCGATACGGCAAAAGATATTGCCGAAGGGGAGAGCCTGCTGGCTTCACGCCGCCATCAGGCCTTTAAACTGAAAATTGGCGCCCGTGAGCTGGCGACAGATCTCAGGCATACGGCGGCGATCGTCGAGACGCTGGGCGATCGCGCCAGCATCCGCGTTGATGTTAATCAGGCCTGGGATGCAAGCACCGGAGCGAAAGGCTGCCGTGAACTGGCAGCGATGGGAGTCTCTCTCATTGAACAGCCGGTTTCAGCCCGTGATAACGCGGCACTGGTACGTTTAAGCCAGCAAATAGAGACGGCGATTCTGGCCGATGAGGCGGTCTCAACCCATTTCGATGGCTATCAACTGGCACAGCAAGGTTTTACCGGTGCGTATGCGCTAAAGATAGCCAAAGCGGGTGGGCCACAAAGCGTGCTGAAGCTGGCGCATGTCGCGCAGGCGGCAGGTATCGGCCTGTATGGCGGCACCATGCTGGAAGGAACCGTAGGCACCGTTGCTTCTTTACATGCCTGGTCGACGTTGCCGCTGGCGTGGGGAAGCGAGATGTTTGGCCCGTTGCTGTTGAAAGATGACGTCATCAGCGTACCGCTGACCTTCGCAGACGGCCACGTTACGCTGCCGCAGACCCCCGGGCTTGGCGTGGAGCTGGATGAAGATAAATTGCGTTTTTATACGCGCAAAGGATGAGGTAGAAAATGTTATTTAAAGTTGAAATGACCGTTAATATACCGCTGAATTTTCCGGTAGAACAGGCGGATGAAATAAAGAAAAAGGAAAAGGCGTATTCACAGCAGTTGCAACGTGATGGAAAATGGCGTCATATCTGGCGTGTTGCCGGGTTATATTCCAATGTCAGTATTTTTGATGTGCAGGATGCTGACGAATTGCATCAAATTTTAATGGGATTGCCGCTTTATCCATTTATGGATATTCAGGTTGATGCTCTTTGCCGCCATCCATCCTCTATTCACGACGACGACAAATAAAATAATAACTCTCGTGTCGGGAATTATCCCGACACACTCTGTATCCTGCAAGCAATAACCAGTGAGATAAAAATATGACAAACTCATTCGTACAACAAGACGAAGTCCAGGCATTATTACGTGAAAGCGCAGGTTTAAATTCACCGGAAGGTAACGAGCGTTTTAAAGCGATTACCCACCGCCTGCTGGAAAATATTTGTAGCTTAATTGATGACTATAATGTGACCCAGGAAGAGTTCTGGCATGCCATTAATTATCTACATGAGCTGGGAGGTCGTCAGGAAGCGGCGCTGCTGGCGGCGGGACTGGGGCTGGAGCACTTCCTCGATCTGCGCCAGGATGCCATTGACGCCGCGCAACGTCGTGAAGTCGGGGGCACCCCGCGCACCATCGAAGGCCCGCTGTACGTTGCTAATGCGCCGCTGGCACAGGGGTATGATCGGATGGACGACGGTAGTGATCCGGGTGAAACCCTGTGGTTGCACGGTGTGGTGACGGATACCAAAGGCCAGCCAGTCGCCAATGCTATTGTTGATATCTGGCATGCCAACACGCTGGGCAACTACTCTTTCTTCGATCAAAGCCAGAGTGATTACAACCTGCGTCGCCGCATCCAGACCGGCGCTGACGGGCGCTACAGTGTGCGCACGATTATGCCGTCCGGCTACGGTTGCCCACCGGATGGCCCTACGCAAAAACTGCTGGACAAGCTGGGTCGCCATGGCAATCGTCCTGCTCATATTCACTTCTTTGTTTCCGCGCCGGGGCATAAACATTTAACCAGCCAGATTAACTTTAACGGCGATGAATATCTGTGGGATGATTTTGCATTTGCTACCCGCGACGGTCTGATTGCCGATCCGGTAAAAATTAACGATGAGCGTAAAATTCGCGAGCGTAATCTGGAAGGCCCGCATACGGAAATTAATTTTGACTTTACCTTATGTAAAGCATTATCCGCAGAAGATGAAGGCCGTATTACGCGTTCCCGCGCCAAAGAATAATTACGAGTAAGCAATTCACCTGCATTTTTATATCCTTGCAATTACGGGAGAAACCGTTATGCAAAAAACACTAACATCGCTAAAAGACAAAATCAGCAATGCACTGGTTGTTGATCGTGAAAATCATATTTATCGCTGTCATCGTTCAATATTTACCGATCAGGCGTTATTTGATTTTGAAATGAAACATATCTTTGAGGGCAACTGGGTTTTTCTGGCGCATGAGAGTCAGATCCCTGAGGCGGGGGATTATTACACCCTGACGCTGGGACGCCAGCCGGTAATCATTACCCGCGACAAAAAGAATGAGTTACACGCCATGATTAACAGTTGCGCCCACCGCGGCGCCATGTTGTGTCGTCGTAAAACGGGTAATAAAAGCTCCTTTACCTGTCCGTTTCATGGCTGGACATTCAGTAATAACGGTCGGCTTTTGAAAGCCAAAGATGAGAGCACCGGCGGTTATCCTGAAAGCTTCAAACATGAAGGGTCACATGATCTGAAAAAGCTGCCGCGTTTTGAATCCTATCGCGGCTTTCTGTTCGGTAGCCTGAGTGACGATGTACAACCGCTTGCTGATTATCTTGGCGAGACCCGGAAGATTATCGATCTGATTGTCGATCAAGCTCCGGAAGGGCTGGAAGTGTTAAAAGGCTCCTCCAGCTATGTTTACGAGGGTAACTGGAAACTGGGGGCTGAAAATGGCGCTGATGGCTATCACGTCAGCGTTGTGCACTGGAATTATGCCTCGACCATGTCACGGCGTAACTATGAGGCGGAAGGAACCCATGCCGTGGATGCCAACGGCTGGTCGAAGAGCGTCGGCGGCGGCTACGGCTTTGAAAATGGTCATATGCTGCTGTGGACGCGTGCGCTGAACCCGGAAGTGCGGCCGGTATTCGCCCATTACGAGCGTTTGAAGGCAGAGTTCGGTGACAATCGCGCCGGGCAGATGGTGAATGAAACCCGTAATTTGTGTCTTTATCCCAACGCCTATTTGATGGATCAGTTCTCGACGCAAATCCGCGTTATTCGTCCGATTTCCGTCGATAAAACGGAAGTGACCATCTGGTGTTTCGGCCCGAAAGGAGAATCAGATAAAGCTCGCGCTCTGCGTATTCGTCAGTATGAAGATTTCTTTAACGTCAGCGGTATGGGAACGCCGGACGATCTCGAAGAGTTCAGCGCCTGTCAGCGCGGTTATCTGGGGGAAAATCTGGCGTGGAGCGATCTGAGCCGCGGGGCGCTGCATTGGGTGGATGGCCCGGATGAGCACGCCAATGAATCCGGATTTCGGCCGATTCTCAGCGGCGTGAAATCCGAAGATGAAGCGCTCTACATCGCGCACCATCATCACTGGCAAACGGTGATGCTTGAAGCGGTGCAAAAAGAGCAGCAGCGCTACGATTCGTCGATTACCCAGCGCGTGGAGGTGGCCGATGCTGACCTATGAGCAGGTAAAACAGTTTTTGTATCACGAAGCGCGTTTGCTCGACGACCGGCAGTGGGATGAGTGGATCGCCTGCTACAGCCCGAAGGTCGTCTACTGGATGCCAGCCTGGGGGGATGACGACAAACTGACCACCGACCCGCAGCGTGAAATCTCGCTGATTTACTACCCGAGCCGCGACGGGCTGGAAGACCGCGTTTACCGCATCAAAACCGAACGCTCGGGCGCCAGTACGCCGGAACCTCGCACCACGCATATGATCAGCAACATCGAGATCCTCGGTGAGAGCGAACAGGGCGTGGAGGTGCGCTACAACTGGGTGACGTACAGCCATCGCTATCAACAGACGGATAGCTATTTTGGCACCACGTTTTGCACCCTGATTGCCGGAGAAGGTCTGCCGCAGATTGTGCGTAAAACGGTGCGTCTGAACAACGACTACATCCGCCAGGTTATCGATGTTTACCATGTTTAAGAGGTGCTTATGAGCTATACCATAGCGCTCAATTTTGAAGACGGTGTAACCCGTTTTATTCAGTGTCACGCCGGGGAGAAGGTTCTTGATGCCGCCTATCGCCAGAAAGTGAATCTGCCGATGGACTGCTCAGACGGCGTGTGCGGCACCTGTAAGTGCCACTGCCCAAGCGGGGAATATTCTCTGGGGGATGATTACCTGGAAGAGGCGCTGGACGACGATGAGGCGCAGGCGCGCCAGGTTCTGACCTGTCAGATGATCCCGGACAGCGATTGTGTGCTGGATGTGCCGGTTGCCGCAGCGGCGTGTAAAACGGGGATTTCATCGTTTAATGCCACGGTGAAACGGGTGACGGCGCTGTCGGAAAGTGCCATTGAGCTGGTGGTGGGGGCCGGTGAGGAGCTTAACTTCCTGCCGGGTCAGTACATCAATATTCAGGTGCCGGGTACGCCACAGGTGCGCGCCTACTCATTTAGTTCGTTACCAGGCACGACAGAGGGAAGTTTTCTGATCCGTAATGTACCAGGCGGGTTGATGAGCCAGTGGCTGCGTCATCAGGCCGAGGCTGGAGCATCGCTGAGTTTGACCGGGCCGATGGGGAGTTTCTATCTTCGCGGCGGTGAACGCCCGTTGCTGATGCTGGCGGGTGGTACCGGGCTGGCACCGATGCTGTCGATGCTGCATACCTTGGCGCAGCAGCAGAGCACGCGCCCGGTGACGCTGCTTTATGGCGTAAATGGCGATAATGACCTGGTGATGAGCGACCTGCTGGATGCTTTCGCGGACAAGCTGCCTGGTTTTAGCTGGTTGCCGGTGGTCGCCGACAGCGAAAGTACCTGTCCGCAGAAAGGTTACGTCACGGAGCATTTTACCAGCAAGATGCTCAACGATGGCGACGTGGATATTTACCTCTGCGGGCCGCCGCCGATGGTGAATGCCGTCACCGCCACGTTACAGTCATTGGGCATTAACCCGACAGGGTTCTGGTATGAGAAATTTATCGCCAGCCAGAGCGCTGCGGCCTAAGGAGCAGTCATGAGATTCAGCAATAAAGTGATGGCGATCACCGGGGCGGCGCAGGGTATTGGCCGCCGCACGGCGGAGCTGGCGGCAGAACAGGGCGCGTCGCTACTGTTAATCGACCGTTCGACATATGTGCATGAACTGGCGGCAACACTGTCGGCCGCCGGGCATCAGGTTCTGGCGCTGGAAGCAGATCTGGAGCAATGGGAGAGTACCACGCAGGTATTTGCGGCGGGGATTGCCCATTTCGGGCGCATTGATGCCCTGGTGAATAATGTCGGGGGTACTATCTGGGCACGGCCTTTTGCCGACTATCAGCCTGCGCAGATTGAAGCTGAAGTGCGCCGTTCGCTCTTCCCTACGCTGTGGGGGTGTCGCGCTGTGCTGCCATATATGCTGGAACAGGGGAAAGGCAGTATTGTAAATATTTCCTCGGTGGCCACCGCAGGCGTGAACCGGGTACCGTACTCAGCGGCGAAGGGCGGCGTAAACGCCCTGACGCGTTCGATTGCGATGGAGTACAGTCAGGCCGGTATTCGTATCAATGCCGTTGCACCGGGCGGAACCGAAGCGCCGGCGCGATTAACGCCGCGTAATACCGAACAACCGAGTGAGCAGGAAAAGGTCTGGTATCAGCAGGTGGTGGATCAAACGGTGCAGAGTAGCTTACAACACCGTTACGGTACGCTGGATGAACAGGCCCACGCGATCCTGTTCCTTGCCAGCGATGAAGCCAGCTATATCACCGGCGTTGTATTACCTGTCGCCGGGGGCGATCTCGGTTAACGCCGGGTCGCGTACCAACAGAGCAGGGAGCCTGCGCAGACCATGCAGGCTCCCTGCCAGAATGCCCACGACAGGGATTCGCTCAGCAACAGCGCCGCCAGCGCGGCAGAAAGCACGGGGGTCAGATAAGAGGCTGTCGCCAGCAGGCTGACGTTGCCGTGCAGGATCCCCACGTTCCACGCCGCATAACCAAACCCCAGCGCAACCGCGCACATCCCGAGCTTAATCATCACCGGCAGGCTGAATACCATGTCCGGTTGTTCGCTAAGCAGAAACTTCACCCATAATGTGGCGGCGGTCAGCAGAATAAACAGGGTGATACCGTTTTTACCCTTTGCGTATTTGGTTGTCACGGTACAGTAGGCGGCCCAGATAAATGCCCCGGTAAACGCCAGAATATAACTCAGCGGGCTGGAGATAACATTGCTGATAATTTCATCAATATTCAGGCCGCGTTCGCCACCTAACACCCAACTCACACCGAGCAGTGATAATACCAGTCCGGGAATAATTAAATAGTTACTTTTTTGGCCGTTGAAAATAATGGCGAACAGAATTGTCAGGCTCGGCCATAAATAATTTACCATTCCAACTTCAATCGCCTGCTGGCGAGTACTGGCGAAGCCGAGTGATAGCGCAAGGCATATTTCATAGCTGACGAACAGGACACATCCCATCAGTAGATAGCGGCGCGAAAACTGACGAATATCGGGGAAACCGACGGTAAGCATCAGCAACAGGCCGCTCAGAGTGTAGATCATCGCCGCACCGCCAACCGGCCCCAACCCTTCGCTGACGCCCCGAATCAGCCCGACCATGGTGCTCCATAAAATAATTGCCACCAGGCCAGTCAATGTCGCTTTCTTTTTATTCATGACAAATTGAGATGTGTGAAATGGGCAAACCTCGTTTATAGCATTTTTTGCACACCAGTGGAGAATAATTTCCTGTGCCTTTACTCCTAAAGGATTAATTAAAGTCAATGACTTTGACTATTAAGGGGGCAAGCGTATTTGAGTTTGATTTGACGCAAAAAATGCAGGGACATAACTGTTACTTTCCCCGCCACGTTACATTCCAATAACGAGGAAAGCAATGGACGTCAGCCGCAGGAAATTTTTTAAAATCTGCGCGGGTGGTATGGCGGGTACAACGGCAGCGGCGCTGGGCTTTATGCCTAAAATTGCGCTGGCTCAGGCACGTAATTTTAAACTGCTGAAAGCTAAAGAAGTCCGTAATACCTGTACTTACTGCTCTGTAGGTTGTGGGCTACTGATGTATAGCCTTGGCGATGGTGCCAAAAACACCCGTGAAGCCATTTATCACATCGAAGGCGACCCGGATCATCCGGTAAGCCGCGGGGCGTTATGCCCGAAAGGGGCGGGTCTGCTGGATTATGTCCACAGTGAAAACCGTCTGCGTTATCCGGAATATCGTGCGCCTGGTTCGAACAAATGGCAGCGTATTAGCTGGAACGAAGCGTTCGAGCGTATTGCGAAACTGATGAAAGCGGATCGCGACGCCAACTTTATCGAGAAAAACGATCAGGGCGTGGCGGTGAACCGCTGGCTGTCGACCGGGATGCTTTGCGCATCGGCGGCAAGTAATGAGACTGGCATGCTGACGCAAAAATTCGTGCGCTCACTCGGCATGCTGGCGGTAGATAACCAGGCGCGCGTCTGACACGGACCAACGGTAGCAAGTCTTGCTCCAACATTTGGTCGCGGTGCGATGACCAACCACTGGGTTGATATCAAAAACGCCAACGTTGTGATGGTAATGGGCGGTAACGCCGCAGAAGCGCATCCGGTGGGTTTCCGCTGGGCGATGGAAGCCAAAAACAATAACGATGCGACGTTAATCGTCGTCGATCCACGCTTCACGCGTACAGCGTCGGTTGCCGATATCTACGCACCGATTCGCTCCGGTACGGACATTACTTTCCTGTCCGGCGTGCTGCTGTATCTGATTGAAAATAACAAAATTAATGCGGAATACGTCAAAAGCTACACCAACGCCAGCCTGCTGGTGCGTGATGATTTCAGCTTTGAAGACGGCCTGTTCAGCGGTTATGACGAAAGCAAGCGCCAGTACGACAAAACGTCCTGGAACTATCAGTTTGATGAAAACGGCTACGCTAAACGCGATGAGACTCTGACGCATCCTCGCTGTGTGTGGAATTTGCTGAAGCATCACGTTTCACGTTATACGCCTGATGTTGTGGAAAACATCTGTGGTACGCCAAAAGCGGACTTCCTGAAGGTGTGTGAAGTGCTGGCTTCCACCAGTGCGGCCGACCGGACGACCACCTTCCTGTATGCCCTGGGCTGGACTCAACATACGGTAGGCGCGCAGAACATCCGCACTATGGCGATGATCCAGTTGCTGCTGGGGAATATGGGGATGGCAGGCGGCGGCGTGAACGCCCTGCGCGGTCACTCTAATATCCAGGGCTTAACCGATCTCGGTTTACTCTCTACCAGCCTGCCGGGTTATCTGACGCTGCCGTCGGATAAACAGACTGACCTGCAAACGTATCTTGCGGCTAATACGCCGAAAGCGACGCGTGCCGACCAGGTGAACTACTGGGGCAACTATCCGAAGTTCTACGTCAGCCTGATGAAAGCGTTCTACGGCGATGCGGCGCAGAAAGAGAATAACTGGGGCTTTGACTGGTTGCCGAAGTGGGATCAGGCCTATGACGTCATCAAATATTTCAACATGATGGATCACGGTAAAGTGAATGGCTATATCTGCCAGGGCTTTAACCCGGTCGCCAGTTTCCCGGATAAAAACAAAACCGTCCGCGCGCTGAGCAAACTGAAATATATGGTGGTGATTGATCCGCTGGTGACAGAAACCTCGACGTTCTGGCAAAACCATGGCGAATCAAACGACGTTGACCCGTCCGCGATTCAGACCGAGGTTTTCCGACTGCCGTCCACCTGCTTTGCTGAAGAAGATGGCTCTATCGCTAACTCTGGTCGCTGGTTGCAGTGGCACTGGAAAGGTGGGGAAGCACCGGGCGAAGCGCTCAATGATGGTGAAATCCTGGCCGGTATTTATCATCGTCTGCGCAGTATGTATCACGCAGAAGGCGGTAAAGGTGTTGAGCCGTTGCTGAAAATGCGCTGGAACTACAAACAGCCGGATCGCCCGGAATCAGAAGAGGTGGCCAAAGAGAATAACGGCTATGCGCTGGAAGATCTCTATGACGCCAACGGGCAACTGGTGGCGAAAAAAGGTCAGCTACTGAGCAGCTTTGCACTGTTGCGCGATGACGGTAGCACCTCTTCCTCCTGCTGGATTTACACTGGTAGCTGGACAGAGCAGGGCAACCAGATGGCCAACCGCGATAACGCCGATCCATCAGGCCTGGGGAATACCCTCGGCTGGGCATGGGCGTGGCCGCTGAACCGTCGGGTGCTTTATAACCGTGCGTCTGCCGATCCTCAGGGCAACCCGTGGGATCCGAAACGGATGTTAATTAAGTGGAACGGCGCAAAATGGGTCGGGAACGATATTCCTGACTTTAATACCGCCGCACCCGGTAGCGACACCGGGCCATTTATTATGCAACCGGAAGGTATGGGCCGCCTGTTTGCCATCGATAAACTGGCAGAAGGGCCATTCCCGGAACACTACGAGCCGATGGAAACGCCGCTGGGAACCAACCCGTTGCACCCGAACGTTATTTCGAGCCCGGTCGTTCGACTGTACGAAGACGATGCGCTGCGGATGGGGAAAAAAGATAAATTCCCTTACGTCGGGACGACCTATCGTCTGACCGAGCATTTCCACACCTGGACCAAACACGCGCGCCTCAACGCGATTGCGCAACCGGAACAGTTTGTGGAGATCAGCGAAAACCTGGCGAAGGCGAAAGGCATTGCCAATGGCGATCGTGTCACCGTCAGCAGCAAGCGTGGTTTTATTCGCGCCGTTGCCGTGGTGACGCGTCGTCTGCAAACGCTGAACGTTCACGGTCAGCAGGTGGAAACCGTGGGGATCCCACTGCACTGGGGGTATGAAGGCGTGGCCCGTAAAGGTTATATCGCCAATACCCTGACGCCTAACGTCGGCGATTCGAACTCGCAAACGCCAGAATATAAAGCGTTTCTGGTGAACATCGAGAAGGCTTAAGGAGCGAACGATGGATATGCAATCTCAGGATATTATCAAACGCTCTGCGACAAACCCAATAACTCCCGCGCCGCGCGCGCGGGATTATAAAGAGGAAGTGGCAAAGCTGATTGATGTTTCATCCTGCGTAGGCTGTAAAGCCTGCCAGGTGGCCTGCTCTGAGTGGAATGATATCCGCGATGAAGTAGGTCACTGTGTGGGGGTTTATGATAACCCGGCAGATTTGAGCGCTAAATCCTGGACGGTAATGCGTTTTAGCGAAACCGAACAGAACGGCAAACTGGAGTGGCTGATCCGTAAAGATGGCTGCATGCACTGTGAAGATCCGGGCTGCCTGAAGGCGTGTCCGTCTGCCGGGGCTATCATCCAGTATGCCAACGGGATCGTCGATTTCCAGCAGGATAACTGCATTGGTTGCGGCTACTGCATCGCCGGATGTCCGTTTAATGTCCCGCGCCTCAATAAAGAGGATAACCGGGTATACAAATGTACTCTGTGCGTTGACCGCGTCAGTGTCGGTCAGGAGCCTGCCTGTGTGAAAACCTGTCCTACCGGGGCGATTCACTTCGGCACCAAGAAAGAGATGCTGGACGTGGCGCAGGAACGTGTTGATAAGCTGAAAGCGCGCGGCTACGCCAATGCGGGAATTTACAACCCGCAGGGCGTGGGCGGCACCCATGTGATGTATGTGCTGCATCATGCGGATCAGCCGGAGCTGTATCACAAGCTACCGAAGGATCCGAGCATCGATACCAGCATCAACCTGTGGAAAGGCGCGCTGAAGCCGCTCTCTGCCGCCGGGTTCATCGCCACCTTCGCCGGGCTGATTTATCACTACATCGGCATTGGCCCGAATAAAGAAGTGGACGACGACGAAGAGGATGACAGCCATGAGTAAGTCGAAAATGATTGTGCGCACCAAATTTATTGATCGCGCCTGTCACTGGACGGTGGTTATCGCTTTCTTCCTGGTGTCGCTGTCGGGGATCTCATTTTTCTTCCCGACGCTGCAATGGCTAACGGAAACCTTTGGTACGCCGCAGATGGGGCGTATTCTGCACCCATTCTTTGGTGTGCTGATTTTCGTTTTGCTGATGCTGATGTTCTTCCGTTTTGTGCATCACAACATCCCCGACAAACAGGATATTCCCTGGATTAAAGGGATTGTTGAGGTTCTGAAAGGGAACGAGCATAAAGTGGCGCGGGTTGGTAAATACAATGCCGGGCAGAAAATGATGTTCTGGACCATCATGAGCATGATTTTCGTGCTGCTGGTGACGGGGATTATCATCTGGCGTCCGTACTTTGCGCAGTACTTTCCGATTCAGGTTGTACGTTACAGCTTACTGCTGCATGCGACATCGGCCATTATTTTGATTCACGCTATCCTTATCCATATGTATATGGCGTTCTGGGTAAAAGGATCGATTAAAGGCATGATCGAAGGGAAGGTGAGCCGCCGATGGGCGAAGAAACACCATCCGCGCTGGTATCGTGATGTCGAGCGTATGGAAGCAAAGAAAGAGACTAACGAAGGGCTGTAACCGCCTGACGTGGTAAACGCTCCCCCGTGCTGCAAGGTGCGGGGGATTTTTGCATTCAGGTGTTGGTGATCAGTGCGTCGATGGCGTGGATGACGTCGTTGCGCGCGTTTCTCAGGTTGCAGATGTAGTCTGAGGGAGCGATGGTTTTTGTTTTGATGCTGGTCAGCATCGGGGCGCATAACACCAGTTTTTCAAAATCAATATTGATATTTGGTGCAATCGCCTGCTGCCATTTTGGTAATAAATAGTTGTTCGCCATTGGCATGATGATCCGCGTTGCTAAATCTTCGTAATAATCGTTTTGAACAATCATATAGTAGGGCCATATTGCGTTAGTTAATGACGATGGATTTCTGTAAATATCGAATTGTTCTGCCATTAGATCACCTTAAAAAAGTCGTCATCCGTGAAAGCACCATATTTCTCTACAAGCTCATTCATCGCTTGCATGAACTCCTTATCATGCTGCTGTTTTTGTGCTTCAGCGTTCATGCACCTTTCCCCATGGCTGGTAGGCTGCCCGCTATGCGTGTTCTTCATTGCAGTGGTTTTCATGTTTTTCTCCTCGTTGGCAATGTGCTGATTATGTCCCTGCTAATTGAAAAAACAAGATGAATTTATCGTCACTTTATTATTCTGCGTATCGCCTTCCATAAAATAGCAATGTTCTGCAACTGGCCCCGGTATTCAATTATTAAACTGAATATATGGACAATCTTCCCGGCGGGGGATTCGCTGCTGGTCTGGTGGAAATGAATGTTTAATAATAGATGCCGTAAATAATTCACGCGTGGTTGTGGTATGAAAAAGACGGTTTTCTCGTTAGCACTGGGTACATTTGGTTTAGGAATGGCAGAGTTCGCGATTATGGGGGTGCTGACGGATCTGGCACGCGATACGCAGATCTCCATTCCTGCGGCGGGGCATATGATCTCTTTCTATGCTTTTGGCGTGGTGATTGGCGCGCCGGTTATCGCGCTTATCTCCGGGCGGTTCTCTCTGAAAAATATTCTGCTGTTCCTGGCGGCGCTCTGTGTGATTGGCAATGCGATGTTCACCTTTTCGACATCCTACATCATGCTGGCCATCGGGCGCCTGGTCTCGGGTTTTCCGCACGGCGCTTTTTTCGGGGTTGGGGCGATTATTCTGTCGAAGATTGCGCCGCCCGGTAAAGTGACAATGGCGGTAGCCGGAATGGTGTCCGGGATGACGATTGCAAATTTGCTCGGCATTCCTCTCGGTACCTGGCTTGGGCATGCGTTTAGCTGGCGTTATACCTTTTTACTGATCGCGGTTTTTGATGTCCTGGTGATTGCATCAATCATTTTCTGGGTTCCGGATCTATTTGATAAATCAGATGCGCGTTTAAGTGAGCAATTTCGTTTCCTGAAATCGCCGGAACCGTGGCTTATCTTTCTGGCAACCCTGTTCGGGAATGCGGGCGTTTTTGCCTGGTTTAGCTTCATCAAGCCTTACATGCTGTATGTTTCCGGCTTCAGCGAAAGCTTTATGACCTTCATTATGATGTTTGTCGGGCTCGGAATGGTGTTGGGTAATATCATTAGCGGCAAACTGTCGGCGCGTTTCAGTCCGTTACGGATAGCGGCGACCACCGATGGCATTATTGTGCTTTCGTTGCTGATGCTGTTTGTGTTTGCTGACGTTAAAGGGGCGTCGCTTAGCTTTGCATTTATCTGCTGCGCGGGGCTGTTTGCACTCTCTGCGCCACTACAGATTTTATTGCTGCAAAATGCGAAGGGCGGCGAAATGTTAGGGGCGGCAGGTGGGCAGATCGCGTTTAATCTCGGCAGTGCGGTCGGTGCATACTGTGGTGGGATGATGTTGATGCTGGGCTTTGCTTATCACTATGTGGCGTTACCGGCGGCGCTGCTTTCGTTCTCGGCGATGTCGGCTCTCCTGGCCTATGGATATGTCAAAAATCGTCGTTCGGGCGCGGTAATCACTCCCTCTGCGTAGAGAGGGAGTGTTCGGGCTTACTTACGGAAATCAATGACCATACGGCCACGGATCTGGCCCTGTTCCATCTCTTTGAAAATGGCGTTGATATCGTTCAGCGGGCGAGAGGTCACTTTCGGTACCACTTTGCCTTCGGCGGCAAACTGGAAGGCTTCAGTCAGATCCTGACGGGTACCTACCAGTGAGCCCACAACCTGAATACCATCAAGTACCAGACGTGGAATATCGAGGCTCATCGCTTCCGGCGGCAGGCCGACGGCAACCACGCGGCCACCGGCGCGGACGGCGTCAACGGCAGAGTTAAACGCGGCTTTTGCAACAGCGGTAACCACGGCTGCGTGAGCGCCACCGGTTTTTTCCTGCACCTGTTTTGCTGCATCCGGGCTACGGGAGTTAATAATCAAATCGGCGCCCATGCTTTCCGCCAGTTTTAACTGCTCGTCATTGACGTCAAGAGCGATAACTTTGGCATTGAAAACATTTTTTGCGTATTGCAGCGCCAGGTTGCCCAACCCGCCCAGGCCGTAGATGGCTATCCACTGACCCGGCTTAATACCAGAAATTTTCACCGCTTTATAGGTGGTCACGCCTGCACAGGTGATACTACTGGCCGCCGCAGATTCCAGTCCGTCAGGCACTTTGACAGAGTAGTCTGCGGTGACGATGCACTCTTCCGCCATGCCGCCATCGGCGGTATAACCGGCGTTGACAACTTCGCGACACAGAGTTTCGTTGCCGCTGTTACAATATTCGCAGTGGCCACACCCCTGGAAGAACCATGCCACGCTTGCACGGTCGCCCGGTTTCAGAGAGGTAACACCTGGCCCGACTTCTTTCACAATCCCGATGCCTTCATGGCCCAGAATGACGCCGGTTTTATCACCGAAATCGCCATTCTTTACATGGAGATCTGTATGGCAAACGCCACAGCATTCCATTTTCAGCAGGGCTTCACCATGCCTGAGTGGGCGCAGGGTGCGTTCGGTGACATCAACCTGATGATCTTTAGTGACGACAGCAGCCTTCATGTCTTTCTCCTTTTTTGATGAATTTCTGCGGAGTAATGTGATGAGTACTCCATAAGAATTAATGAATTTGTACGCCTGATCATATGGATTTTCAATATAATCCCATAATTCTATTGAAAATTATGGGTATTAACCAAAATGTCTCGTTAATATCACTAATGTATGTATGGTTTTTCCGGCGGACTTTTCCGCCGGATGTTGGTTACAGTTTAGAGTGAATCCGGGCGATTTCCTGTCGCCAGCTCTGTTGCAGTTGTGGCTTCTGATGCTTTGGCTTGCGGGCCAAATCTTCCGCTAAACGAGATTCCAGCTCAATGAGCCGCTCCAGCAGCAAATCATCATCCTCACTCTGTTCCCCGGGTGTGACGGATAGAGGCTTTGCCGGAAGAGTGGCATGCTGATCGCGTAGCTGTTCAAACGCCTCATCGGCATCATGCCATTCACTCAGATGCCCCTCCTCAATCAACCAGAAACGGTTACAACTGGCCGTGATGAGCTGGCGATCGTGACTGACCAGCAGCACACCACCTGTAAACTGCTTCAGTGTCTCTGCGAGAGCCTCTTTACCTTCAATATCAAGGTGATTAGTTGGTTCATCCAGCATTAACAGGTTGTACCGTGCAAGAGAAAGCCCAACAAACAACAAACGAGAGCGTTCACCGCCACTGAGTGTATGTACGGGTTGATTGTGGCGTAGCCAGGGAAATCCGGCGCGCAAAAGTGACATTTTGCGTACTTCCTGAGAGGGGGCGAAGGGCTCAAGCGCGGTAAGCAACGTGGCGTCATCGGGCAATTGATGTAATGTCTGGTCATAATAGCCGAGCGTCATTCGCGGATGCAGTTTGAGCGATTCATCAGTGTCCTGCGCGCCATAACGTTGCCAGATTGTACGCAGCAGGGAGGACTTACCGCTTCCGTTGCGCCCTAACAGAGCAACCCGATCGCCGCATTTCAGGCGTGCGAGGGGAATGTTAAACAATGCGGGCAGCCCGGGGTGTGCGGAAACAGACAGAGAGGTTGCTTCCAGCAGGCGATCGGCTCGCAGCGTTTCACCGTGCAGGGAGAGTGTCCACGGAGAGCCGGTAGTCAGTTCTGTCTGATTGTCTTTCAGACGGGCGACCTGTTTTTCCATCTGTTTGGCTTTTTGCGCGAGGCCTTCGTTATCGTAAACCCGACCCCAGTTCGCCAGCCGTTTGGCGCTGGCGGTAACGCGTTCGATCTCCTTTTGTTCGGCTTTGTATCGCAAAGCGTCACTTTCATCTTTTGCGGCCAGCGCTTCCCGCGCACGGCTACAGGGAAGGGCAAAGCTATGCAATGTTTTATCGCGCAGGATCCAGCTCCCATTCGTCACCGTATCCAGAAGCTGCCTGTCATGTGACACAAGGATAAAACTACCGGGCCAGTTCAGTAAAAATTGTTCAAGCCAGAGTAGCGTCGGCAGATCGAGATGGTTACTGGGCTCGTCCAGTAAAAGGAGGTCTGGTTGCCGGATTAACGCCCGCGCAAGCATCAGGCGAGTATGTTGGCCACCGCTCAAGGTTGCCGAGGGTAATGCGGTTTGTTCGAGGGTAAAACCCATATCCGCCAGCAGGCTTTCGGCGCGCCATTTTTCGGCTTCCTGCTCGCTGTGCGGCATATCGGCAAGAACTGCCTCAAGCAAGGAGAGTGGATAAACCGATTCGGGAAGATGTTGCTCTACACGCGCCATCAGGCAGCGATTGGCCAGCGCTACGCTACCGAATGCAGGAGCCTGACTACCGTCCAGCACTTTCAGCAGTGTGCTTTTCCCGCAGCCGTTATCGCCAAGCAGACCAATGCGGTCGCCTTTCTTAAGGGTAAAGGAGAGGGCATCGAACAGTGTGCCAAATGCAGTATCAACACGTAAATTTTGTGCAGTAAGTAGTGTACTCATTGTCGCTTACTCAAGAATTACAGGCGTAGAAACGCCTCGTCAAACATCGCTGACGATAACCTGGTAAGCCCGAGAGAAGGGAATAGGGGAAGAGTCTTCGCTCAAGCCTCCGTTATCGCAGCACGATATCGGTAACGCTTGAGCTGGCACGATCGCCAAATGTATGTGAAACATTGAAAATTTCACAGTACAGCATAATTAACCTCCTTATATATTCTCAGTGTGAACGGGACGTTATGCAGTGTAGCGAGCTTCTCTCTTTTTCGCCAGATGGCTGGTGGATGAACATTCATTAGTTACAACATACATATTGGTGGCTTTAATTCTGAACCATCAGAGATCGTGCCTACATCTTTGTCATACAGAAAGGGTGGGACGAAGCCCACCCGAAGGATTAGATGGATGTGCGACGATAGTTGCGGTATTCCGGCAGCCAGAAATTCTCTTCAATTGCCTGCAGAAGCGCGTCGGCAGACGTTTTCACCGCAACGTCCTGTTGCTGAGCCATTTTACCCACCGCAAAAGCAATATCGCGCGAAACCTGATGAATATTTTTAAGTTCCGGTAATACCAGGCCTTCACCGGTATTCGCCAGCGGTGAGTGTTTTGCTAAGGTTTCGCTGGCCGACATCAACATTTCATCCGTAATTCGCGTAGCGCCTGAAGCAATGACACCAAGACCAATACCCGGGAAGATATAGGAGTTGTTGCACTGCGCGATAGGATAAACTTTATCTTTCCACACAACCGGGCTAAATGGGCTACCCGTTGCAACCAGTGCATTGCCTTCCGTCCAGGCGATAATATCCTGCGGAGTCGCTTCCACGCGCGATGTCGGGTTAGAAAGCGGCATCACAATCGGGCGCGGGCAGTGTTTATGCATTTCCCGGATAATCTCTTCCGTAAATAACCCGGTTTGCCCCGAAACGCCAATCAGAATATCCGGCTTCACGTTACGTACAACATCCAGCAATGACAGCACTTCGTTATCGCTATCCCATCCTTGCAGGTTGCTGCGTTTCTGTACCAGTTTGGTCTGGAAGGAGAGCAGGTTTGGCATCTGATCGGTCAGCAGACCAAAGCGGTCAACCATGAATACACGCGCACGCGCCTGTTCTTCACTTAGCCCCTCTCGCTGAAGCTGGGCGATAATCTGTTCCGCAATACCGCAGCCGGCAGAGCCTGCGCCAAGGAAAACAATTTTCTGTTCGCTGAGCTGACTACCGGCCGCACGGCTGGCGGCGATGAGTGTTCCAACCGTGACGGCAGCGGTGCCCTGAATATCATCATTGAACGAACAGATTTCATCGCGATAGCGATTGAGTAACGGCATGGCGTTTTTCTGCGCAAAATCTTCAAATTGCAGCAGGACGTTTGGCCAACGCTGCTTAACCGCCTGAATGAAATCATCGACGAACTGGTAGTAATCGTCATCAGTAATACGCGGGTTGCGCCAGCCCATATAGAGCGGGTCGTTGAGCAGTTGCTGATTGTTTGTTCCGACATCAAGCACCACCGGCAGCGTATACGCCGGGCTAATGCCGCCACAAGCCGTATAGAGAGAAAGTTTACCGATAGGTATGCCCATTCCG
This sequence comes from Pseudocitrobacter cyperus, assembly GCF_039889165.1. NCBI lineage: Bacteria > Pseudomonadati > Pseudomonadota > Gammaproteobacteria > Enterobacterales > Enterobacteriaceae > Pseudocitrobacter > Pseudocitrobacter cyperus. Next base: position 460,459 of record NZ_JAYMYY010000001.1, read on the forward strand.
CCGATCCCCTGATCGCCGAGGCCAAGAATACGTTCGCCATCGGTGACGACGATGACTTTAATATTGTGGTTAGGGACGTTTTGTAGAATGTCATCCATATTGTGACGATTCTGATAGGAGATAAACACCCCGCGCGAACGGCGGTAGATCTCTGAAAAACGTTCACAGGCGGCGCCAACGGTAGGGGTATAGATGACCGGCATCATTTCATCGAGATGGTTTTCTACCAGACGATAGAAGAGCGTTTCGTTGGTGTCCTGAATATTGCGCAGGTAGATGTGCTTGTCGATTTCTGTTTTAAAACCCTGGTACTGGATCCATGCGCGCTCCGCCTGCTCTTCAATCGTTTCAACGACTTCAGGCAGCAGGCCAAGCAGGTTGAAATTGCTGCGTTCCTCTTTGCTGAAGGCGCTGCCTTTGTTCAGCAGCGGAAATTCCAGCAATACGGGGCCTGCGTAAGGGATATACAAAGAACGGTTGTTTTTGCCTTGTGACATCATTGACTCCATTGTCTTCACGCCAGCACTTTTACCGGCTGGCTGGAACAGCAGTACGGGGATTATAAAACAACTGTTTTCCGCTGTGTGGCAAAATTGCCAGCAACGCCGCCTCTTTTAGAGAGCCCGGAACGGATGTTCTATACTTATACGTTCCGAAAGCAAAAGGAGTGATATATGACGATTCACAAGAAGGGTCAGGCACACTGGGAAGGGGATCTGAAGCAAGGCAAGGGCACCGTATCGACTGAAAGCGGTGTGTTGAGCCAACAACCTTATGGTTTTAATACCCGTTTTGAGGGCGCGAAGGGAACCAACCCGGAAGAACTGATTGCCGCCGCACATTCAGCCTGTTTCTCCATGGCGCTCTCTCTAATGCTGAGTGAGGCAGGCCATGTGCCGACGTCGATTGATACGGTTGCGGATGTGTCGCTGGATAAAGTCGATGCCGGGTTTGCCATCACCAAAGTTGCCCTGCAAAGTAAAATTGTTCTGCCGGGTATTGATGCGGCTAAATTTGATGAAATTATTCAAAAAGCAAAAGCCGGTTGCCCGGTATCTCAGGTATTGAAGGCAGAAATTACCCTCGATTATCAGCTCAATAACTAATTTTCTTTCGGGCTGCGCATTCCGTGCGCCGCCCATTAAGTGACAATGTCACTTAATGCTTTGCTATTTTCCCCCTTAGCTTATGAAGCCGCGCCTTATAACGTAAGTCTGAGATAGCATTTGTCACCGTAGCACTTCGTTTTAGAGTGAAATTCCTGCTGACTCTTTAAGGAAAAAACGATGGCTACTGAATCTCTTCTTACCGACAGTGAATTTCCTTTATTAACGCTGCGTCGCGTTGCCGGGCATATTGGGGCGGAAGTGCAAAACATTGTGCTTTCCCCGCTACTGGATGATGCCACGTTTACGCAACTGAATGCGGCATTGGTGAAATACAAAGTGCTCTTTTTCCGTCGACAGGCGCATCTAACTGATGAATCTCATCAGGCCTTTGCTGCACGCTTTGGCCGCATCGTCGCACATCCAACAGTACCGTCACCGACAGGTACTCAGTTATTTGAGCTGGATGCTTCAAAAGGGGGCGGCCGTGCGGATTCATGGCATACGGATGTCACCTTCGTTGAGGCTTTCCCGAAGATCTCCATCCTGCGCGGCGTTACCATACCGGAATATGGCGGAGATACAGTCTGGGCAAATACCGCCAGAGCCTACGAACAGCTTCCGGACGAACTCAGGAAGTTTGCCGCTTCGCTGCGCGCTGTTCACAGCAATGATTATGACTATGGCGCAGAGCGGGTGGTCGTCGAGCCAGGTCGGCTAAATCATCATAAAAACGTGTTTGTTTCATCTGTCTGGGAAGCAGAACATCCGGTGGTGCATGTGCATCCAATTAGTGGAGAAAAATGTTTGCTGCTCGGTCATTTCTTTAAGCGTTTGGTCGGTTTTAGCAGCCGCGAATCCGCCACGCTATTTGAATTACTGCAAAATCGGGTGACACGGCTGGATAATACTGTCCGCTGGCAGTGGCAGCAGGATGATGTTGTTATCTGGGACAATAGAAGCACACAGCATTATGCCGTAAACGATTACGGTAACCAGCCACGCGTCGTTCGTAGGGTAACGGTTGAAGGGGCTGCGGCGGTAGGCGTTGATGGAACGCGCAGCCGAACCATTGCTCGTGGGCAGACCGATCCCCAACAGCATGCGGCGAATACGGATACTCGCCCTGGAAGTGTGGCTTCCTGAGTTATTGCGCAGGGAGATAGGCCTTGCGTTCTCCCTGCAATCGGTTATTTCGTGGTTGTACGTAGAATGAACGGTACAGAATCACGCAGTGACGGGTTAACGGTGCCGCTGTGATCCAGACCTTCGTAAATGCGAATTTCCGTTGGCGTACCGGCATCTTTCACTGCTTTCGCAAAGCGTTTTTGCATCGCCGTGGGAACATTGATGTCGTTACCACCAATACCGATAAATACCGGATGAGAAATCTTCATCGTTGGATAGGTCATCGAACCAATGCTCTCGCTTAACAAGGTCTCTATCGCGGGTTTAAGTGTATTCGCGGCATTGAGCTTTGCGGCCATCGTATTTTCCGTCAGCGGGGTGATACACAATTTTTGGGCTTCCTGCACCCAGGGTAACGCCTCGTTCTGGAAATAATCAGTTACTTTTAGCTCGCGGTTCCCATCTGCCGCAGAAAGGTAGATATAGAATATATAGGGAATTTTCGGATCGCCCGCGGTGCTTGGCGCCGCCGTGACCGGAGGCAAAATATCCGCCGCGCGCGTGTTTTTCTCAAAATAAGGTGTGCCGGTGAGCACCGTTGCCCTGATATTCAGCTCCGGGGCATATTCCGGTTGATAGCCTGCCGTTGCAAAGGCGGCATGTGCCCCCTGAGATTGCCCAACCAGGATCAGCTCATTACGCAACGGATAATCTTTCAGCGCTGCACGAACACCATCAAGAATGCTCCAGGCTTCGCCACGCGCGTTCAGATAGTGGTGCAATCCTGATGAACCCAGCCCGGCATAATCAGGTGCGACAACCGCATAGCCCAGTGAAAGCCAGGTGTTCAGATACTGCTTGTCTCTGTCAGTACGGACGTTAAGAGAGGGTGCGCAACCGCTCGCGACGCCGACGGTACCATGAGCCCAGACGACGACAGGCCACCCGCCGTCAGGTGTCTTACCATAGGGGATAAACACGGCTGCACTGTCTTCTCGCGGCGTTTTGCCATCCACGCCGCTGACAGAAGGGTAATGAATCAGCGATTGTTTCGCGGCTTCGCTGAGGCCGTGCTCTTTTGGCAATTCAATTGCCGCCTGCGTTGTTACGGAGGATAACGACAAGGACAGCGCAGAAGCCATAAGCACTATTTTTTTCATGGTATTCCATTCCTTACATACGATGCTCACAGTGTAGCGGAGCTGGAATGAATAGCAGTTTAACAAAGGCTATTAATCAGAAATACCTGATTTCAATAGTGAGGGAAATATAAAACATTCGCGTCGTAGCTATTTTACGTGTAAGGCGTCATTAATCTTCATAAATGGCCTCTCATTTGAGATGCGCCCGGACCAGGACAGTCCGGGCAAAGCAGGTTAACGTTTTGAATTAACCTTTTGAAAATTTCACGTCACTGCAGCTAAAGAAGGTTTCGTGCGGGCCTTCATCACGCTCCCATACGACATACAGCAATGTCTGCTGGTCATTAACGCGAGCCTCAGGAATTTTTACTTTGACCTCATAAATACCTGGATAGCGATAATTGTTCTTCTTATTTTTTGCTTGTTGCTCAGGAGGGACAATAACATCAGGTTTATCCAGTTCATCCAGATCGGCCCATTTCAAAATATCCGTATGGGCATTAAATGTGGGTTTAGCCAGATAAATCTTCCAGAGACTTGGCTCATGTACCTGTGTTGCGTCATAGGTTAACGATGCGATACCATCCTTCACGACAACAGTGCTGACGTGCCAGTCTTTATGCGGCTGATCTATACCAGTAAAGTTCTGGGGATTACCGGTATCAGATCCATCTTTCCCCCCTGCACACAATGCACCATCAGGGACTTTGTCTTTAGGATCAGCGCCGTTTAAGTTCTGAGAGTAGGCGGGCCATTCATTAAACATCTGGTTGCGTTGCCATGGTTCCAGATCAGGGACAAATAAATAAGCGTTTTTACACGCTGCATTTGGGATCCCAGCGCCGTCTGGGGGCGACTCGAAGTGCCCATCATTTTTACATTGAAGCTGGCGGGCGATTGGGTTTAACGTCGCGCCATGTTTAATTTCAATCCCCTTAGTATCTTCCGCATGTACCGGTACAGATAAGGTACATGCCATTCCAGCCAGAAGTAAAACGGTCTTATTCATATAAATACCTTATTTTTACGCATTGTAGGAGGAGTTATCTCGCAGTACTCAATTACTCTATGCTGCATAAAAATTGTAGGCGAAGAAATGAATTATGAAATTATACTTTTTAGTATCTGGGGTATTGATATCCAGAAATACAATTTCAAGGAGTGATTATATTATTTGCGTTTATTACTGGCGTAGGGTATTTCGAAAACGGCATAAATATTGATGGTGGTCAATGTGATCATGCAACGCGGCAGGCAACCTGACAGTAGAAGAATCGGTTAAAAAGAGCAGGGGGGCATATGTTATATTTATTGCTGTTTATCCTGGTGAGCATCGGTTCTGTTTCTTATTACAACGGTTCCGTGCTGGGCATCAAAAGTGGCTTACTCTCTCTTGTCTGCATGATACTCATCGCTTACGGTATCTATCTTTTTACGGATTGGCTGACTCAAGGGCACAACCTGGTGACGGGCTTATACATGATGCTATCTCCGGCTGCGGGGCTGATTGTGACGATTATGCTGAAGTCTGCGAGAGTGCGTTGATTATTCCAGCACATGAATGGGATAGGTGCCGCTCAATAGGGGTCGGCACAAAATTTTGTAACCATCCTGATCGAAACCTGATGCCGACCGTTTTAGCGTTTGCGCTTCGGTCAGAGAGGTGACAGCGCCCAGCCAGTACCAGTTATGGATAATATGGAACTGCGTCAGACCTTCGCCTTTTTCTTCCAGCGCAATCGCGGCTTTCCATGGCCAGCACACCAGTTGCAGATGCATCATCCCCTGACGTAAGCGGGCATTATGCGCATCCAACGTCTCGCGGCCGCAGCATGCGCCAGCACAGCGGCCAAGCATCGAACGAAAACAGGCGCGACCCCGATTAAGTGATTCCAGCCCCATAACGGAATAACAGAGTTGCTGTTCATCAGCGAGCGACTTCAGCATTTCCAGCGCAGCCCGCCGGTTGGCGAACAGACCATAGAGATCTGGCGTATGTGAGAAATCAACATCCCGGGAATAAACCACTTCCGGGCGATTACCGCGAAGCTGCAGGGAACAGAGTTGCCGGTTTCGCCGCAGGCGTTTATTGAAGAGCGGTTGTTGCTCTTTAATCAAACTGGCCTCAAGAAGCAGAGCCCCCAACTCGCCTGCGGTTTGTTGCCAGCTAATGCGGCGTGTTTGCTGCAGCAATGCTGCTTCCTCCGGGGTTCGGAAATGGGACATTACCCGGTTGCGAATATTGATGCTTTTACCAATGTACAGCGGCAGCGTGTCGCTCTCACCATGAAAAATATAGACACCAGGTAAGCGAGGAAGCGTTGCGAGAGCAGGGCGTAGATGCTCTGGATAGGTATATACCGGGCCGGAAGGAGGCTCAGAACGAAGAGAAACCCTGCGGTTGACCATAATAACTCCATATACTGTTTATGCGTACAGCATACCGGGCAGGAGGATAATGTCAATCCTGCCCGGAGTCGGCACAAACATCATGGAAGGCGTTTATACATGCTGCTCGGTGAGCCAGCTTTTAAAGGCATCAGTACGCAACGTCTGCATAAAATCAATATGGCCGGAACACCCCAGCTTCTTAATCAGATTGGAGCGAATCTGGTAAACTGTTTTAATATGGACGTTCAGATCCTGGGCCATCTCATTGATCTTTTTACCATCCGACATCTGATTAATCAGTGTGGTTTCACGCGGCGAAAGTTTCACTTTCTGTTCACTTCGGCGGGCTCCCTCCCGTGTCTTACGTAGTGACGTGAGGAACCTTGTCATCTCACCAATCGTTACTTTTGATGAAATATGGTTGACGGAAAAGGAGTCAAGAAAGTTATACAAATGGCCATCGCTCAGCAAAATAAAACAGTGGCGACGAAGATCATATCCATGATTCTTTACATGAGGATATTGATTCGCGGAAAAAATGACATAACGAATATCCCGATGCTCAAATCGAATATTGCCAAGAACCTGTCGCAGACCTAATTCAAGAAAATTATCTTCCAGCCAGAGATCAACCAATTCAAGTTTAACAGGGTTAGCTTCACCGTTCATAATGACTCCACATTAAAAAAGAATTGTTTATCGGAACACCTGATTTCAGATGTCGTCGAGGGTATAATCCATGACAATTTCAAGCGTTTTACGAATGACATCCGCGGAAACAACACTTTCTGTTTCCTCCAGTGCGCTGAGCAGAGCAGTAATAATACTCTTATTATTAATTTTTTCGCCGGTAGCAAGGAGTTGGCGAACTGTACTGCCCAGCACATCGGCTTCTTCAGCTAACATATCTCCCGCTTTCAGGAAATGTTCGGATAACGCTTTGTTGTGCAGGGATTGATAGAAATCATATTGCTGTAACATGGCGATTCTCAACTGTTAGTTGTGTGAGTATTGTTCATTGAAAACACTGTCAATGAAATTTTTTATTTCCGTGTTGCTGTTGCGATATTTCATTATGACTGGAGAAATCTCGCTCTTTCGCTGCCGTCAGGGCAGTAATCTCATGAATGATATTCTGCAATATCTGTAACCTTACGCTATCTAATTCCCTGCCAAGCATGGCATTTAATTTATTAAGCAAGGCAGGCGAGGTTATCGGCTTTTTATCCTGAATGATTGATATTACGGCTTCACCAATCAGGGTATCAGCCAGTTTTTTTTCACTACTTTTCATAACGACCATCTCTTATTGCTGTATGTCCCATGCGTGGACAACAGCATTAAGTTATCTCAGGGCGGGGGTTAACATGTATTCACGCGCACTGAGAGAAAACCTCCCTCATTATCGATTTTCAAAAAGTAAGCCAATCAGCGTGTTGTAGTGCTTCTCTTCTTCCATGCCGGAAGCTTGCTCCAGACGACCCAATAACTTAGTACACAATGATTTTCGGTTCAGGTTTTTACCATCCGCCAGGATCTCTACCACGATCTGCCCCAAAGTTTCTTGCTGGGTAGGGAGGGCCGCTTTATCAAAGTAACTGGAAATGGCACTGGCTGAATCCATAACGTACTGACGGTTCTGCTGCATGTGTCGCTCCTGTTAATAAGGTTATCTTTTGTTGGTTTGTTTTAACATGCTCGTAAAAATTGTACATAAATACTGTACACGTGACGCATTAATTTTTAACAAAAAATGCTAATCCTTTTAAATCAACATGATGTAGGTTGTACATGCATTTCTGGTTAGGAATTATCTGTACAGATCGCAAAAGGGGGCAATGAGGGATTGGGAAGCAAAACCGATATGTAGAGTTTGTTTGAAAGCAATGTTAAATCAATGTATTAAAACAAAAGCTATTTCTAATCTTATCTGTTAATGTTTAGAAAATTTCCTGTTGCCGGAACTTCTATGCTCACGACCATTATCTACCGCAGCCATTTATGTCACGAGGTTCCTGTTAAAGCCCTTGAGGGAATGGTTGCAGCAGCGAATATCAGAAATTCAAACCAGAATGTGACGGGAATACTCCTGTTCAATGGCACCCATTTTTTCCAGTTGCTGGAGGGGCCTGATGAGAATGTCCGCCGTATATACAGTGATATCGCAAAAGATAAGCGCCACTATAACCTCGTTGAATTACTGTGCGATCACGGCCCGACACGCAGATTTGGTAATGTGGGAATGGAACTCTTTGACCTGCGCGAGCATGCGCGCGAAGAGGTACTGCAGGCCGTTTTGAGTAAAGGCACATCGCCGTACCAATTGACCTACAATGACCGTGCATTACAATTTTTCCGCACCTTTGTCGAGTCGACGGAAAAGGGTAATTACTTCGAGATCCCACCTGCGGATACCTGGGCATTTATCCCGACAGAAGTCACGGATAGCCTTGGCCCTTATAAAGCATCGAATGCAGCGGAGTACACGCTTGCACTTCAGCCGATCATCGACCCGCTTGCCCAGGAAATTATTGCTCTTGAGGCGCTGATTTTTACCCCCCAGGGCGAGATTTCAGACGCCTATTTTGACAGCCTGAGTGGTGAAGAGATCTATAAAGTTGACCTTACCAGCAAAAAGGTCGCTTTCGAGATGGTCAAAGACCGCAATCTGCATGGGAAAATCGTCTGCATTAATTTGCTGCCAATGACGTTGGTCAAAATTCCCAACGCAGTGGATTACCTGCTTGATGAGATAAAACTGAATGGTCTGGTACCAGAACAGGTGGTGGTTGAATTTACCGAACACGAGGTCGTGTCTGGTATTGAAGAGTTCACCCGCGCAGTCAGGGCGCTAAAATCTGCCGGTATCAGCGTGGCCATCGATAACTTTGGCGCCGGTTTCGCTGGTTTGCAGCTTTTGGCACAATTCCAGCCCGACCGCATCAAGATCAATGCTGAGCTGATCCGCGATGTTCACAAAAGCGGGCCGCGACAGGCCATTGTGCAGGCGATTATCGGCTGCTGCCAGTCGCTGGAAATCGTCGTCTCAGCGCTGGGTATCGAAAAAGCGGAAGAGTGGATGTGGCTTGAATCCGCGGGCATCTCACATTTTCAGGGCGATCTTTTTGCCAGGCCATATCTTGAAGGGGTACCTGCCATCGCGTGGCCCGAGAAAAAAGGTCTCCTGTAAGGCTGTACAACTTTCCTGCTCCCATTTCCCTCTTGCCGCAACACGCCGCAAGAGGGCGATTAATCCTGGTTTTTTCTCTTACCCCCTTGAAGTTGCGACTTTTTAATAACTTGTTTAATAAAAGTTAATGACATCCATGCACTCAACGCGAAAAAGACTGTACAATAAAGTTTAAGTTATACAGATCTTCATCCTGACGGGGATGCAAGGGTTGAGTTGCGAGGTGTTATGGCTTTTTACAGTATCGGTGATGTTGCCGAAAGATGCGGAATCAACCCCGTCACGTTGCGAGCATGGCAGCGGAGATACGGGTTACTCAAACCCCAGCGTAGTGAAGGGGGTCATCGACAGTTCGATGAGGAAGATATTCAGCGTGTTGAAGAGATCAAACGCTGGATTAAGAGTGGCGTTCCTGTCGGCAAAGTAAAAGCGCTACTGGAAGAAAGTCGGACGATGACTCACGATGACTGGACATATCTTCAGGAAGAGATGATGTCGGTGCTGCGTTTTGCCAACCCGCCCAAATTGCGGGCGAAAATCGTCGCAGCAGGGCGCGAACATCCCATCGACGCACTGATAGACCATGTTTATATACCGGTGCGCCAGCGTTTGAGTCTCGATCACAATACGGCGCGTATCATGTGCAGCATGCTCGATGGCGTGCTGATAGAGTATGTTGCCGCTACGATGTCGGAACGACGCCGCAAAGCAGGGAAGGAGGCTCTTCTGATCGGCTGGGACATCGACGACCGTGCCCGTCTTTGGCTGGAAGCCTGGCGGCTCTCCCAATCAGGTTGGCATATTTCGGTTCTGGCAGAACCTCTGGAGGCGCCACGGCCTGAACTTTTTCCAGGGCAAACCATTTTCGTCTGGACTGGCGTCACACCAACACGCCGCCAGCAAGAGTTGCTGCAACACTGGAATGAACAGGGTTATACCATCACTTTTCATCAACCTTGAATGACCGTCTTGACATTTCTTCTCTCAATCGCGGTCGGCTAAAAACCTCGCGAAGCCGCTATGTGTTTTACAGACTTCCAATATAGAAAACTCTGAAAACTGTTCAGATATGGGTATAACTTAATGTTTTATCGTAAAAATTTTGCATAAACCACTATGCTTATCGTTGTGTTATTTGATGATGTAATAGGGAGTTAAAGATGGGATTCTGGAGAATTGTTATAACGATCATTTTGCCTCCTTTGGGGGTATTGCTGGGCAAAGGGTTGGGTTGGGCATTTTTGTTAAATATCCTCTTGACGTTATTGGGCTACATACCCGGTTTGATACATGCATTCTGGGTGCAGACAAAAGATTAATGAATGAGGCGGCGCATTAGCGCCGTTTTTGCTGGCGCAATTTTCGATAATACATTCATCCGGCCAGTTCGCTAATCTCAGTGAAGGCCGCAAGACATTTCAATCGTTAGGCGTACAAACGCAGCCATTAGCGACCAGGGCAATCATGACGACAAAACGCCGGATTCTATCTGATGTCACACTGGTACGCATAATGTATATTATGTTAAATCACCTACAGTGGTAAATAAGTTCACAAGACACTCCCACTAACTGATAAATCAATACGTTAGGATTTCTGATCTCCCTCTCGTTTCTTGCATCATGTTGATCGTTAACTTACTTCATGAACTTAGATGGTTCACATAAAATCATAGGGTTAAGTCACCCTTAATCTTTCGTTTGCTGGCATTATGTTTAAGAGCTATTTTCTTAATATCCACATATAGATAATGAAATTCGTTGTGATTTCTGACTACTCTCCGGATGGGAAGAATAAAATCCGCCTTCTGTGAAGGCGGATTTCTACTTTGTCAGGCGTTCAATCAGCTGGCGCTGGTATTCAGGCAGCTGGCTGGTTCTCACCCCCTGAAAAACAAGTGGCGGGAGCCATGTCATGCCCGCATGTAATGCACTGGCTTTCATGGGTGTGAAAACATCGACAAGCTCGGTACCTGTTCTGCCATTTTTTCCGTATGTTGAGTCATCACCGGCAGCAGTAGTAACAATAAGCATTTCCTTACCCTTCCATAAATCCGGGCCAACGCTACCCCATGTGTCATTCATATACGCTTTCATCATTGGGGTGATATTGAACCAGTGAGTGGGGAAGATAAACACTATCCTGTCATTCTGGCGTGTGATACGCCTCTCCTCATCACCGTTTATCTTGCGCGTATCGAAACCATAGAGCGTTTCAAGGTTACGAACTGTGACTCCATCTACGCTCTCAGCCGCCTGCTGTAGCCCTTTAATCATAACGGACCGTTCCGGATACGGATGAGAAACGATTACAAGCGTCCTTATATGGCTTTTATCTTTACTGATGGCAGCTTTAAGTGGCATCACTAAGACCAGCAGAAAAAGCGCCAGCATTTTAACAGGCAGCCCCGGAAAGAGTGGTTTCATACTTGCCTCCAGTTCAGGGAAATTAAAGTTAAACAGGCAGATTTTGCCTCACAGAACACGCAGTATCACTGCGACAGGAAATCACGAAGGTAAAATCTCAATCGTGGCCGCTCTGGCGCGTGTCCCTGTCATTGCGGAAACATAGCTGCTGCCGGAGTACTTTTTCTGGTAAGCCTGATCTATTTTATTTTCAAGCTCAGGGTCTGATGGTTTTGCGAACAGGACGTCGAACTCCTGTCCAATAGCCAGTATCTTACCCGCCTGCTGGGACAATGCAGCCTGATACCATTTTGAACGGGTACCACTATAGGCTCGGACGAAAAGTCGGTTATCCACCTTCACTTCCCAAATCCATGTCGGCGTACCGGTCGTATTCATATCGGGATGATACGGAGCGATTTTTAGGTCATCGGCCGCATCTATTCTTGTTAATACTTCAGAGTTCCAGAACATAAACCTCTCCTCTTTCATATGCGGCTGTTTTTTTCTCTTGCAGCATTAACTCGATAAATTAATGTTGCATGAGAAATTAGAGCCTGCGTCACCAGTAACAGCAGAGTGGCTGTTATTTGAATTAGGATTAATGCATCTCAGCGACGGAATTACCGGCTATCAACTGAATAATGTATTGGCGGTCCATAATAAAACTGAGCTGGCATGCCTTTCCTGCGGTTGCCAGTCGACTCCAGAGTACCAGCACTGCCTGTATTTTTGCCTGTTCGAGCGCAAATCCAATACCATCAAGACTGTCTGCGTTTGTCTGAAGTTCTTTTATCATCTTCACGCATTCGCCGGTCAGGTCATCATAGCTAAGTGAAAACGTTTGTTTAGTATCTATTCGGCACGCTCTTTAGGGGGAATACACAACACCCCATGCTAAGAGAGCAGTGTCTGTCGTTTGTCGCACAGACACTGCATCTGAAAACACCGGACGGTGCTATGGCTTACTTATTAAGATTTTTGTTGAAAAATGCAGTGATGTTATCGAACGGGATCTTATCCATACGATCATATAAATCGACATGTGTGGCATCTTTAACAATCAGAAGCTCTTTTGGTTGATTTGCCGCTTCATAAGCCGTTTTGGAGAAGTAAAGCGAATGCGCTTTTTCGCCATGGATGAACAGGATCGGGCGCGGAGAAATTTCCTTAATATAGGTCATGAGCGGGAAATTCATGAAGGCCATCGGCGTTGTCACGGACCATGAGTTACCAGAGTTGACGGCTCGTGGATGATAGCCGCGTTTGGTCATGTAATAGTCCGCATAGTCCACGAGGAACTGTGCTTCACCGCCCTTCAGTTTATTATAGGCTGGCTGGTATGCAGGTTTGCCGTTTGCCGCATCTTCCCAGAGCTGGAGGCTCATCTTCTCCAGCGCCTGCTCGCGTTGCTCCGGCGTTACGCTGTCGTTGTAGCCTTTCGACATCACGCGGCTCATATCATACATGGTGCTGGCAACGACCGCTTTTACGCGTTTATCCACGGCAACAGCGTTCAGGGCAATCCCCCCCATGCCGCAGATACCGATGACACCGATACGTTCACGATCCACATAAGGTTGTAGTCCAATGAAATCGACTGCGGCCATAAAGTCTTCGGTATTGATATCAGGCGAAGCAATATTGCGGGGTTCACCACTGCTTTCACCGGTATAAGACGGATCAAATGCCAGCGTCACGAATCCGCGCTCTGCCAGGGTCTGAGCATAAAGACCTGAAGCCTGCTCTTTTACCGCGCCAAATGGCCCGGAAATCACAAGCGCAGCAAGCTTCTTGTTCCCGCGCTCTTTAGGAAGATACACATCAGCGGCCAGCGTAATGCCGTAACGGTTCTTAAAAGTAACTTTTTGATGATCCACTTTTTCGCTCCTTGGGAAAGTTTTATCCCACGTCTGAACCAGACGGACTGAAGAATCTGCTGTGCCTGGTGCAGGCTGGGCGACCGCAGCTTCTGTTGAAATCAGAGCCATCGCTCCGGCAAGGAGTGCGCCATTAAAAAAGCGCGTTGAAGATTTTAGCGTCATGATATTAAAACCTTTCATCGGATATTGAGGGATATGTTTCAGACAGCATGCATGAGTATTTCAGTTACTACTTCCGGCGGGTAATCACTGGCGATACCAAACGCTTTGACATTGATCTGGACGTTCTCAACGATAGCGGGCAGATCTGCTTCCCTGATGTTCAGCTGTTCAAGACGTGTTGGCGTACCAATTTCTTCGAACCACTTCTCAAGCGCTGCGATGCCGTCATCTGCCGAACTGAGTCCGAACACATATTTTGCGAAACGCTCAAACTGCGGTGTATTTCGGTTTTTGTACCATTTCATCCAGGCGGGCATAACAACGGACAACCCTGCCCCATGCGGAACGTTGAAAAGTGCTGATAAAGAGTGCTCGATTGCATGATTCGGATAACTGAATCCGGCACAGCCTGACAGGATCAAACCGTTTTGGGCAAGGGTTGCAGCCCAGGCAAATTCCCCACGCGCAGCTTCATCATCCGGACTGGCGATGAGCGTTTGTGTGGTTTCAATTACCGTATTTAGGAGTGCTTCAACCAGACGCGACTGAATTGCAGGCTGAACGGTTGCGGTGAAGTACACTTCGATAAGGTGTGAAATGATATCAGCGGCAGAATAGACCAGGTAATCCCGGGAGACGCCCGCCATCAGTGCCGGACTCAGGACGGATACCACAGGACGCGTGTAGTCGTTACCGATCGATAATTTTTCATGTGTTTCTTCATTGGTGACAACGGCATACGGGTTCATTTCGCTTCCCGTTGCGGCCAGGGTCAGAATGGCAAACAAAGGTAAAGCAGAGGAAAGCTCGCCTTTACCAGCGAATAAATCCCAGACGTTACCATTATAATGTGCGCCGGCCGCAATAGCCTTAGCACTGTCAAGTACGGAGCCGCCGCCAACGCTCAGGATAGCGTCCACGTTATGTTGTTTGGCCAGTTCCACCCCTTCACGGACTTTGGATATCACCGGGTTACTTACGATACCGCCAAGTTCTATATACTCGATGCCGTTATCGGCAAGATTCTGGCTGACCGTATCGAACAGGCCTTCTCGTTTAATACGTTCGCTTCCGTAGCACAGCAGGACTTTACGTGCGCCAGCACTGGCAATGTGTGCACCGATAGTATCCTCTTTTCCGGAACCGAATTCGATTCGGGTTGGGTTGTAGAAAGTAAACTCTTTCACGTATGTCTCCTCCGGATAACCTGTCTGGCAGTTAAAATAGCTTTAACCTGAACGGTTTAAACTTGCTCGCTGTGAGACCTGACTTACAGGTCACAGCCTCATTTCAGGGTCCCTCCCAGTATCGTTCTGGTGGCTGATGGCGTGAAGATCATGTGGGTTGGGGGTGAACCTTACGAATATAATGCGGAAAAATTCCTGATCACCTCTCTTGACCTGCCAGCCAGTTCGGAAGTATTACAGGCTTCGGCATCCCGGCCCTGCGTCGGCGTAGCCTATAAACTTGACCAGCGCGTGCTGATGGAATTAATTGCACAGGGAAGCCTGCCGCCGGTCAAAAAACGAGATGCGGGAACGGGTGTCGGTATAGGAACTATTACTGATGTTTTGCTGGAGCCTTTCTGCCGTCTGCTTTCTTTGCTTGACGAGCCTGAAGCCATTCCTGTTCTCGGGCCGCTGATTCAGAGAGAGATACATTACAGACTTTTGATGAGTGATCAGTCTGATCATCTCAGGCAGATTGCAGCAGTAGACGGCCATGGTTACCGTATTGGTAAAGCTATCGACTGGTTAAAGACCAATATTGCTTCACCTTTACGTGTTGAGGAGCTGGCAAACCGCGTGCAAATGAGCACCCCCTCTTTTCACCAACACTTCAGGCAGCTTGCGGGAATGAGTCCGCTCCGGTATCAGAAATGGCTGCGCCTCAATGAAGCCAGGCGACTGATGCTGAATGAACATTACGATGTCACCACAGCAGCCTATGCTGTCGGTTACGAAAGCCTGTCCCATTTCAGCCGGGAATATACGCGGATGTTCGGGGAATCACCCAAGAAGGATATAACCGTGCTGAGAAAGTCAGCTGGTAAGCTTTAGTATTATCGTAATGTATTTTACCTTATCCTGTTATTGTACCGGTTGCGCAAAACTTGCAGGAAAGCCATAAAGGCGGGAGAATCCTGTCGGCGGTGAGGATAAAAGATGTGGTAGCCCTCAAACCAGGGGCACCACTCGGTCAGTACCACAATCAACCTGCCGTTTCTGATATATTCATCCGCAACATATTCTGGAAGGCAGGCTACGCCCAGGCCATCAAGAGCTGCATCAAGCTGATGTACCGTGCTGTTCGCAATATATTGCCCCTTCACCTTCAGGTTGAACTTCTGGTCTTCCTTCTCGAATTCCCAGGCATACAAACCACTCGTGTCGGAATACCGGACATTGATGCAATTGTGGTTCAAAAGATCCTGCGGTTTTTTAGGCTTCCCATAGCGTTGAAAATAATCCGGTGCTGCAACAATCAATTGCCGCCAGTCCTGGCTGATTTTAACGGCAATCATATCATTATTCAGCGCATCTCCGGGGCGGATCCCCGCGTCAAAACGCTGATCAACGATGTCGGTAAATCCATAATCAATTCCGATTTCAATCTGAATGTCAGGGTAGCGGCTCAGGAAGTCAGGCAACACCGGGCGGATCAGGTACTGGATAACGTCATCTGAACCCGTAAGGCGAATGATGCCAGTGGGCTTTTCACGAAGCTCACTCAGCCGACTAATTGCGTCATCAACCTGCTCCATCAAGGGGCCAATTTCGTTGATGAGCCTTTCACCCGCTTCTGTGGTGGAGATACTGCGGGTGGTTCTGGCCAGCAACCTGATCCCAAGCCTTTCTTCCAGGGATTTTACTGTATGGCTGACAGCTGAGGGCGTCACACCGATCTCTGCTGCCGCTTTAGTAAAGCTCTTGAGTCTGGCCACGCTTAAAAAAACTTTCAATTCATCCACACTCGCCTCCTCCAGGGGAGAAGCCAGCGTACCAGCCAATGGTTAATTATCAAATATTATTCACAAGTAAGTGAAATAAATGCTGATTAATTAATTTTATATCAAATGTTACCTTCACATCATCAATAGTGAGCGTGTCATTACTCTGATAACGCGTTTGTGGCTCTGATCCTGAGGTAACTGTTATGCAAGATTTCATCTATCAAAACCCGGTAAAAATTCTGTTTGGGCATGACCAAATCCCTGCACTTGCGCAGGAAGTCCCGCAGGATAAAAAGGTCATGATCGTCTATGGCGGGGGCAGCGTAATAAAACACGGCATTCTGCAACGCGTAAAAGGATCCCTTAAAAACACCCTTGTTTTTGAATTTGGTGGGGTGGAACCCAATCCACATTACGAAACCCTGATGAAAGCGGTCGAGATTGTCAAAGCGGAAAAAATTGATTTTCTCCTGGCCGTTGGCGGTGGTTCAGTCATCGATGGTACAAAATTCATCGCCGCGGCCGCTCTTTATGAAAATGATCCATGGGAAATTATCACCAGCTATGGCAGCGTAGTGAAACAGGCTTTGCCTTTTGGATGCGTACTGACGCTTGCAGCGACGGGGTCCGAGATGAATAACACGGCTGTGATTAATCGTGCCACCACGCAGGATAAACTCTTTTTTGCATCTCCGTGCGTTATGCCGCAGTTTTCCGTGCTTGAACCGGAAATTACCTACACGCTGCCTGAGCGGCAAACCGCAAACGGGGTTGTGGATGCCTTTGTCCATATACTTGAACAATATATCACTTACCCGGTAAACGCGAAGGTGCAGGACCGCCTGGCGGAAGGATTGCTCAATACGCTGAAAGAAGAAGGCCCGACAGCCCTTAAAAATCCTCAAGACTACGACGCCAGAGCGAACATCATGTGGGCGGCAACAATGGCCCTGAATGGGATGTTAAGTGCCGGTGTACCGACAGACTGGGCTTCTCACTTGATTGGTCAGGAAATTACAGCCTTGTATGGCATTGACCACGCCCGCACTCTGGCGATCGTGATGCCTGCCCTGTGGCGCTACTGCAAAAATGAAAAATCTGAGAAGCTGGCTCAGTACGGTGCTCGGGTCTGGAATATTCCCGAATCTGATACCGAAAAAATGGCCGATGAAGCTATCAATGCAACGGTCGATTTTTTTGAACAACTGGGGGTTAAAACCAGACTCTCTGACTATGATTTAGGGGATGAAGCCATTGCAGAAGTTATTCGTAAGTTAAAAGAACATGGTCACATTGCCTTGGGTGAGCATGGAAAAATTACGGCCAGAGAGGCTGAGGCCTTATTGAAGATGGCGCTTTAATAAGTATAGCCTGCGATTTTCGCAGGCTAAATATAACATGAACGATATTCTGCTATGCAGCAAAATAAAACATCCCTCCCTTATATGGCGTTAATGGCTTTCGCCATGACCGGTTTTGTCTGCATCATGACGGAAACAATTCCGGCTGGATTATTACCGGAAATAAGTAGTGCAATGAGCATATCCCTTTCCTGTGCGGGTCAGTGGGTCGCTGCCTCTGCACTGGGGTCATTATTTGCAGCTATTCCATTAACGGTCGCGACCCGTACATGGAACCGTAAATCAGTCCTACAGATGACGGTCGCTGGATTTCTGATATTTAATACCATTACCGCAGTATCATCGAATGTCTAATGACTCTTTTGGCTCGTCTGGGAGCTGGTGCGGCGGCGGGACTGGCATGGAGCCTGCTGGCTATTCACGCAGGATTGTGTTGCCGCATCTTCAGGGCCGGGCTATGGCCATTGCTATGGCGGGGACGCCACTGGCGCTGTCGCTGGGCGTCCCTCTTGGAAAAGAGTCAGATGCCCGACTCATTGCCGTATTAGCGAAAGACTGTACCTTCATTGTCACCGCACCACAGACTTGATCTACCAATACAATCCTCAGAGGATCAGGCAAGTAATTTGAAGTATTTGTGTATTTTATGTTACCTCAAGCCTGTAAATTGTTATCTGCTCACTTAACAGATGAATTTATCTGAAAGTACGCTGGCGTTTTCCTGGCCTCCAGGAAAATTTAACTTGCCGGGATTAACCATTATTAGCATACATTCGGCTTCCTTTCAGAAGCGGAAAGCAAACCCGGTCAAAAATATGAGCAGGAGTGTAATGATGGATGAAGAAAAAAATCTGACTCGTCGCGAATTTGTTGTTCGTTCTGGGGTTGTCATAGGAGCCGGTGTGTTGCTGAGCAGTCCAATTGGTTCACTTGCCGCTGATGTAAATGGTTCCAGAGTGAGAACTCGCGGTTATGCAGCGTTTGACACTTCCGGAAAACTCTCGCCCTGGTCCTTTGAACGCAGAGCAGTTGGTGACAACGATATTTTGATTGAGACTAAATATGCAAGTATTTGCCACTCTGATATCCATCAGATGAAAGGACACTGGGGGGTCCAAAAATATCCTCAGGTTCCAGGACATGAAATCGTAGGCATTGTGGCGGCGGTTGGAAAGAATGTCACCCGGTTCAAGATCGGTGATCGAGCAGGCGTTGGATGTATGGTCAACAGCACTCTTCCAGACTCAGAGCTGATGCAGCTTGAGAACACGGAGCAATACAGTCCAGCTACTGTCTTCACTTATGGTTTCCCTGAAAACGATTCTCCCACGGGAATTTCACAGGGAGGGTATTCCACAAACATCGTGGTGCGCGATCATTTTGCTGTCCATATTCCTGAAAACATTACCTTCCAGGAAGCTGCACCCTTGCTTTGTGCAGGCATTACCACTTATTCACCGCTCATGAAGGCTGGTATCGTCAAGGGAATGAAAGTTGGAGTGGCCGGAATTGGTGGTCTGGGCCATATGGCCATAAAGCTTGCCGTGTCTAAAGGAGCGGAGGTATATGCATTCACAACTACGCCATCGAAAGTTGACGATATTCTTTCCTTCGGGGCCAAAGAAGTAATTGTGGTCGATAGTTCTGACAAATTGAAGGCTTATCAGGGAAGTCTGGACTATATGATTTCCACGATCCCTTATCAGTTCGACGTCGCAGCCTACGCATCAGTTGTGAAGCCATACGGAACTTTCACCCAGGTCGGCATGCCAGAAGGTTTTCAGATTACACTCAATGCGCTTGGTCTTGCAGCATCAAGAGTTAATTTCAATGCGTCAATGATTGGCGGCATGAAAGAAACTCAGGAAGTGGTAAATTACTGTTCTGAAAATAAAATATTACCTACCATCCAGATAATCAAGGAAGAGCAGATTAATGAAGCATGGGATAACGTGTTTAATAAGAAAGCCCGATATCGCTATGTTATAGATGCGTCGACGATGTGATATCAGGAATATGTAACACTTTCCAGATTCATAAGTCCACTGACGTTGTGATGTTCATATTAATCCTCTCTTTTTAATTTTAACCCTCTTTTTGGGGCCGGTGGCCCCGTTTTTTTTCAATGCCCGTTTTAAAGGTACTGACGATGACAAAAAAGCATTCAAAAATAGAACAAACATATTTGAATGATACTTCAGATAATTCTAACTGGAATGGTGTATTCGCTATTTCACTCTGCGTGTTTGCTCTGATCGCTTCAGAGTTCATGCCTGTCAGTCTGTTAACTCCACTTGCCCATGATTTAGGGATAACGGAAGGTACAGCTGGTCAGGGAATGACAATCTCAGGTGTTTTTGCAGTATTTACAAGTCTTAGCATACGCAGACTAGCCGGAACACTGAACAGAAAGTTTCTTTTACTGGCGTTGACAGCTCTGATGGGATTATCTGCCGTGTTAGTCGCACTCGCCCCCAATTATCTTATCTATATGCTGGGGAGAGCCATGATTGGTGTTGTCATTGGAGGATTCTGGTCAATGTCAGTCGCTACAGCAGTAAGACTGGTGCACATTAGTAAGGTACCGCGTGCCCTGGCCGTGTTCAATGGAGGAAACGCTCTGGCAACCGTAGTGGCAGCCCCACTTGGAAGTTATCTTACGGCTGCCATAAGCTGGCGCGGAGCTTTTCTGTGTTTAGTACCTGTCGCAATAATTACGTTTGTATGGCAATGGATAAGCCTTCCTTCTATGGAGCCCGGCAAATCTGGTAAAACCGGGTCATCTGTTACCTCTCTTTTACGAAACAAGAATGTCGCGGTTGGTATGTGTGCTGCCGGTATCTTTTTCATGGGGCAGTTTACTCTGTTTACCTACATCCGACCGTTTCTGGAGAATGTCACGAAAGTTAATTCTGATGAAGTAACGCTAATATTGTTACTGATTGGGGTAGCTGGACTTGCCGGAACGACAGTGATTGGGTTTGTGATCAAAAATCGCCTTTATCAGACACTGGTTGGGATACCAATTGTCATGGCTTCAGTCGCTGTAATCCTGATCCCTATGGGTAACAATATTCCTACCGTCTGTGTTTTGTTGGGACTTTGGGGCGTGTTATCAACAGCTGCACCGGTAGGATGGTGGAGCTGGGTTGCCAGTGCCACTGCGTCAGATACAGAATCAGGGGGCGGTCTTATGGTAGCAACAGTTCAGTTCTCAATCGCACTGGGGTCTACAGTGGGCGGGATTTTGTTTGATCAGTTTGGTTTTCAAAGTACATTTGCGTTAAGTGCAGGAATACTTATTTTCTCAGCGATGTTGACTCTGTGGACCTCAAAGCTAAGAACAGTACCTGTATGAATCGTCGCTTAGCCTCCTTAAAGGGGGCTTTTCAAGCTATCTGGCACCATACCCCGTTGCCAATATTAAGTAGTTCATGAAGTGATCTTGAATTGAGTTAAGATTTACATTATAAATACCAAGTAAAACAATGATATATGACATTCGTTTCTTATGAACTGAGTTTTCGCACAACATAAGTTAAATCAAGGATGTCATTGCTGACTCCCGATAAGGTGTTAAAATACCGCCGTATTTCTCCCCCGGCACCTCATCACATATCCCCACTGAACTAATGAAGATCAAACGACGTATTTCATTTATTCATGAGTACGACTCATAACGCCTATCCAGCTTACGATGATTATTATTTGCCGACGGGTCGCTATTATTGAACGCAGTATTCTTTTTGAAGCAGGCGTTTATGAACCGTTCCCCCTCGGTTAAGACAACCGGACTACTTTTTATTATGATCCTCAGCGCCCTGATGGCGTTTACGTCCTTGTCTACCGATATCTATCTTCCCGCTATGCCCATTATGGCGAAGGAATTGCAAGGTGATGCTGAATTAACTATCACCGGTTTTTTGATTGGCTTTTGTCTGGCGCAGCTCATATGGGGGCCGGTTAGCGATCGCTTCGGTCGTCGCCCTCCCCTGATAATCGGTATGGTGTTATTTATTATCGGTTCGGCAGGATGCGCACTTTCAACTGACATCACGCATATCGTTTTCTGGCGCGTATTTCAGGCACTGGGGGCCTGCACCGGCCCGATGCTGGCGCGCGCCATGATTCGTGATCTGTTTAGCCGTACTCGTGCCGCCCAGATGCTTTCAACATTAACCATCGTTATGGCGATTGCCCCTATTGTTGGCCCGCTGCTTGGCGGGCAGATGATTAAATTCACCTCCTGGCATGCTATTTTCTGGTTGTTAACGGCCATTGGCGTGTTCATGCTGCTGTCACTCTACTGGCTTCCTGAGACGTTGCCGCTTGAACGTCGCGTATCGGCCTCAATTAATGGTGCATTCAGGACATATTATCGCTTGCTCAGTAATGTGAACTTTATGAAGTTCACCCTAAGTCTGACTTTTTATTATGTGGCCGTTTATGCATTTATTGCAGGCTCTCCGTTTGTCTATATCACCTATTTCCATGTTGATCCGCAGCATTACGGTTGGTTGTTTGCCGTCAACATTGTCGGCGTAATGGGGCTAAGTGCGGCGAACCGTCGTCTGGTGCATCGTTACCCACTGGAAACGCTGTTAAAAGGCGCCGTGCTGATTGCTGCTACAGCATCCCTGGTGCTGGCGGTTGCAACAAAACTAAATATCGGTGGCATAGCTCTGATTGCCCTCGCAATTTTCATCCTGTTTTCAATGAATGGCATTATTGCCGCCACGGCAACGGCTGCCGCGCTGGACGCGGCACCGAATGCTGCGGGGTCGGCTTCAGCACTGATCGGTTCACTCCAGTACGGCAGTGGCATCATTTCATCATTGCTGTTAGCGATGTTCAGCGACGGAACCCCCTGGACTATGGGCTGGGTTATCACCCTTTTCACTCTGGCCAGCGCAGCTATGGCGCTGACCACGCGAGTGAGTAAGGTGGGTCATTAAATATTTTTGCCAAAGAAGATATCAAGTTGCCCCATAGCGGCATCGACATAACGCGGTACCCAGTAGGTCTCGATATGCGTGGCTCCGTCAATCAGGAACAGTTTTTTATTCTGCGTGCCGGTGGCCTTCTGGAATGCGCTTTCGGTCATATACAGCGAGTCGGCTTTAGTGCCCGCCATCATCAGAAGCGGCTGATTAATAAGATCCATATTGCTTTGTGCATCAAAACGTATCAGCTCAAGCAGGCTACTGGTGGTATAGCGGAAAGTTGAGTTCGGATGGGCGTGGGTTTTCTTGTAATACTCGTAGCCCTGACGGTACAAATCATAGGGAAGTTTAGCAATCTGTTCGTCAGTAAGGTTGGCATCCCCGGAGTAGCTGACTTCACCCGTCGCCACTTCGCGTGAGCGCGCATCGCTCGCCTGCTGCAGACGTTCCTGGATGGTGGACAACTGTGAATCCTGATAACCATTACGGCGAACTAAACCGGAGTCAAACATGCTTAATGTTGCCAGAGCCTTAAAACGTTTATCAGTCTGTGCGGCTTTTAATGAATAACCACCGCCACCGCAAATACCTAACAGGCCAATGCGAGCGCTATCAACACCGGGATACTGGCTGAGGTAATCAGCCATACCGTGGATATCCTCAATACGATTAGCTGGTTTATCCACGTTGCGCGGCATTCCACCGCTGGCACCCTGGTAAGCAGCATCGGCGGTAATCATGATGTAGCCCTGCTCAGCAAGGCGCTGCGCATACAGCCCGGCAACCTGCTCTTTTACGCCGCCATTCGGATGTGCCACAACGATGGCCGGATATTTTTTAGCGGGATCGTAGTTAGCCGGGGTATAGACATTCGCGGCAATCTGGATGCCATGCAGATCGTATTTCACCGGATGAATGTTGATCTTACCTTTGACATTCTCAGTGATGGCACCGTCATAAACCAGTGTGAAGGGATTTTTTTTGTAATCAGCCGCATTAGCTGAGGTCGCTCCGGCCATTGCCGTGAGCAGCATTGCACTTAAAAAATTGAATTTCATTTTATCTCCCGGTGAGTGTCAGCCTGGTGATGCAGGCTTGCAGCATTCGATTTACAGACTCAGGTTAGGGAGTGATGGCTGTCAGTATCGTGACGGAGAAATAACATTTTCGTCAGGAAGCGAACGGTGATAACGAGGCCTTCCTGACAATGCTGTCAGATAACTGTCAGCGTTATGTTGGCTCCCGGAGAGCAAAATAGTTTTGATTACAGATTTTCAAAAGTAGAGGAAGCCCTGTTATGCGCCTGTTGTTAGTTGAAGATGAAGAAAAAACGTCAACCTATCTCAGCCGTGCGTTGAGTGAATCCGGGTTTACGGTCGATGTTTCTGCTGATGGTGCTGAGGGGCTTCATTACGCGCTGGAGTTCGACTACGACACAATAATTCTTGATGTGATGCTGCCCGGGATGGATGGCTACCGGGTACTTGAAGGTGTGCGGGCCGTCAAACAGACACCGGTACTGATGCTCTCAGCACGGGGATCGGTCGACGAGCGGGTTAAGGGGCTTCGTCTTGGCGCGGATGATTATCTGCCCAAGCCCTTTTCGCTTATTGAACTGGTGGCGCGTATTCAGGCACTGGTGCGTCGCCGCGCTACGGATGGCGCAGACATCACTCAGTTGCAGATTCACGATCTGCATCTCGACCTGCTGGCTCGCCGGGTATTTCGCGCCGGAACGCGACTGGAACTCACTGCGAAAGAGTTTTCTCTGCTGAGCCTTCTGGCCCGGCATCAGGGAGAGATACTGTCAAAGATGATGATTGCCGAGCAGATATGGGACATGAATTTTGACAGCGACGCCAATGTGGTCGAAGTGGCCATTAAACGCCTGCGAGCCAAAGTGGATGCGCCGTTCGACGTCAAACTATTACAGACCGTTCGTGGCATGGGTTATGTCCTCGAAGTCCGGCCCGAATAAATGAAGGGGATAAGCATGCCTAAGCGTTCCATCTCCGTTCACCTGGCGCTGATGTTTGCCTTATCCGCGCTGCTGATTGTGTCTGTTATCGGTATCCTGCTCAGAAGCTCTTTGCATGACTCTTTGCAAAAGCAAATGCACAACGAATTGTTGTTCCGCGAATCATTAATGAGCCCGTGGATCACCGCCCGAACGTCGGCTGACGGCTGGTCACTGCTTGCCAATAAATTCACCGTATTAACCAATTCCGAAGGTGAACGCGTTCGCTACTGGATCGTGAGCGATAACCCACGCTTTAGCATGGGAGGGACACCACCAGTGGGTGTTCAGTGGTCTTCTTTGCAGGAGGGCTTTAATAAAGTGCCCGGCGCATCGGAAGGTGCATGCTCGCTGTTCCTGCTAGTGAAAACTATCCCCGCCAACGGTGAAAGGCCTGAGTTGCGCTATATTGTTGCCATCGACTCCACACCGTACATGGGCACACTGAATGCCTTTACCAGGACGCTGCTCATCATAGCCGCACTGGGCGTCGTGATTGTCGCCTTGCTGGGATACATCGTATCAAGGATCGGTCTTCGTCCCGTAGGAGCACTCAGTAAAGAGGCCCAGCATCTTGCACCGGGAGACCATGGTCAGCGCCTGAACACTCGCGATTTGCCCGAAGAACTGCAGCAACTGGCGTCATCATTTAATGGCGTGTTAGAACGTCAGGAAATTGCCTGGCGTCAGCTTGACAGCTTTAACGCCGATGTTGCGCATGAGCTCCGTACCCCGCTGACAAACCTTATTGGTCAGACGCAACTGGGTCTCTCGCGCCGACGTTCGCATGATGAACTGGAAGAGTTATTGGGTTCCAATCTGGAAGAACTGGAACGCATGACGTCTATCGTTAACGACATGCTGTTCCTGTCCCATGCCCACGCGGGTGAACATGCTTCCCTGCTTACCCTGGTGTCCCTGAGAGAAGAAACCCTGAAAACAGCGGAGTATGTGGAACCCTCTTTTGCTGAAAAACAGCTTTCACTGGATGTAGAGGGCGACATCACCGTATACATCGACCGACGACTGTTCCACCGCTCGCTGGCTAATTTACTGGAAAACAGCGCAAGACACTCGCCGTCCAATAGCACGGTTACGGTGCGATTAAGCGAAAAAGGTCATCAGGCCTGTGTTGAAGTGTCAAACCCGGGCGATCCAATAGCACCAGAGCACTTACACCGACTTTTCGAGCGGTTCTATCGCGTTGACACCTCCCGGGCGAAAAGTGATACCCACCATGGACTTGGCCTGTCGATCGTCCGTGCCGTCGCCATTATGCACCGGGGGGATGTCTTTGCGCGTAGCGAGAACGGTATCAATACCTTTGGGCTGACGTTTGCTAAACAGCCTGACCCTACCCGCACAAAGGAACCCATGTCAGAGCAGCGCCTTCCCTCTAAGCCTGCTGACAAAATTGTAAGAGAGCCGTCAGTCTGATGTCAGGCTACCTGCGCCAGAATCACCGCTAAGACTCACAACGGCTGATTAAAGGAAGGAAACAGTGAGAATAAGAAAAATTTTTAGCGGGTTTCTGGCGATGATGGTCATGGGGCTTCTGGGACATCCCGCGTTCGCCGCAGAGAACTCATCCACACCGTCCCGCACGCTGATTATCTGGTTTTCCCAACCCGAGGAAATGAAGCCCGATGCTGTTGACGGTTTTTCCGGGGCCAGCGTATTGCAGAAATATACGCCGGAGACCGGCAGCACGCAGTTTGTTGCGCAGCTAATTCAGAAGCAGACGCTGGGCGACCTGTTTCGCCTTGAAACGGCCACTCCCTACCCTCGCCAGCATGATGCCCTGTTACGCGTTGCCGAAAAGGAGCAGCAAACTAACGCCAGGCCCTCACTGAAAACGCCACTCCCCGACCTCAGCAATTACGACACCATCTATGTTGGATATCCCATCTGGTGGTATACCATGCCAATGGTGATATATAGCCTCTTTGAGCAAAACGACTTTGCCGGTAAAACGATTATTCCCTTTACCACCCATGGCGGTAGTCGGTTAGCCGACTCCCTGCGACAAATAGCCCGCATGCAGCCGCAGGCCAGGTTAGTCACTCGCGCACTCTCGATCTCGCGCAATGATGTTTCAGGCCCTGACGTACCTGTGCAGGTTGAGCAATGGGTGAAACAAGTTCAGCCGCAGCGTTAACCCATCAACATGAAGAAGATTTATATTTTCCAGGTCATGCAGGATACGCTGATGATGTTACTTCTGCTGGTACTGATGGGGTTTCACCTTCATGGTGAAATCGTGCATGAATGGGTAGGGATTATTTTTACGCTGCTCATTATGTTGCATCTATACCTTAACCGGCATCGATTATGGTCACTGTCTCCGAATATTCCGTTAACGATGCAGAGAGTGAACAGAGTTATTAATGCAGTGACGTTCGTTGTCATCCTGACCGCTATTGTCTCTGGCATGATGCTGTCCCGGCATATTCTTCTGGCGCTGCCGTTTCACAACCCGGCGAATTGGGTCAGAAAAGTACACATGACGTCGGTTCATTGGGGGATGCTCATTCTGGCGCTGCATATCGGCTTGCACTGGAAAATGCTGGCCACGTTTTTCTGCCGGATCCTGAACATCTCCGGCAACTCACACGTTGCAAATGTCATTATGCCGGGCGTTTTTTCACTCATCGCACTACTGGGATTGTACGGACTCCTGAGTCAGGACTATCTCGATTATTTGCTGATGAAGGTCGATTTCTCCTTTTTCGATTACGATGAATCTGCCCTTCTTTTTTATTTCCGCAACCTCGCCATTATTGTTTTATTTGCCTTAACGACACGCTTTTTGCTTTGGTTTTTTATATTCAGAAAATGCAAAGCGATGTCACTTAATAGAGGTTAACTGACAGAATTGTCAGGCTGGCGTCAGTCTGACGACATGTCACCCTGATTAGAATCATTGCAGACCTTCCCCATCATCGTAGATAAGGATGCTTTGCATGATTAGACGTTTACGCTACCTCGGGCTTTTAATGCCCCTCTTCACATTTTCATCCTGGGCCGTAGAGCAAAATCCCGCCGTCCATATCGCCCCCGCAGGAAGTCAGGACGCGGTGTATGGGACGGCCGAGAACTTTACCGGACGCGTCCGGGTTGATCCTCTCTTCAGGCCAGATAACGACATCTCTGTTTCCGGGGCTTATGTCACCTTTGAGCCTGGCGCTCGTTCCGCCTGGCATACGCATCCGGCAGGTCAGCGGCTGATTGTGACCTCGGGTGTTGGGCTCACCCAACAAGAAGGCCAGCCGGTGCAGGTTATCCGCGCCGGTGACGTTGTCTCCTGTCCGGCGGGCGTCAAACACTGGCACGGGGCGGCCCCCGGCAGCGCGATGACGCATCTGGCGATAACCGGGATTGTGGATGGCAAAAGCGTTAACTGGATGGAGTTAGTGACAGATGAACAATACCACGCCCATTAAGGCATTAGCGGCAGCGGTACTGCTGACTTTTAGTTTTGGTCTCGCGGCACATGCTGCGCCGATCAATAAAGGAGCCTCAGAAATGAACCACGAACAAAAGGTTTCAGATACGCTGTCAGCACGCCAACAGGCCATCCCGCTGATTGCGGCATCGATGGCCAGCAGCCAGATGGATAAGCTGAATGCAGCACTGAATCAGGGGCTTGACGCAGGGCTCACGATAAACGAAGCCAAAGAGATTCTCATCCAGCTTTATGCCTATACGGGCTTCCCCCGTAGCCTGAATGCGCTTAGTGAACTGATGAAGGTCGTCGAAGCACGTAAACAACGTGGTATCAAAGACGTTGAGGGTAAAGAACCGGTTGCCCCGATCCCTGTCGGGGATGAGCTTCGCCGTGTCGGTACCGCAAATCAGACGAAAATCTCAGGCGCTCCCGTCCAGGGCCCGCTGTTTGATTTTGCTCCAGTGATTAACCAGTTCCTGCAAGCTCATCTTTTCGGCGACATTTTTGCCCGCGATAACCTCGACTGGCAAAGCCGCGAGCTGGCAACGGTTGGCGCATTAGCGGCCACGCCGGGCGTCGAATCACAACTGCTGTCGCATACGCGAGCCAGCATGCGGGTCGGCCTGACGGCAGCGCAGTTGCGCCAGTTGGCACAGGTTCTGCGTGAACATGGCCAAAATGATGCAGCAACGCGAGCTGAAAAGACGCTGCAGCAGGCGCTCGCAAACCATTAAGAAGGGAAGCTTTTCTGCTGGCGGTACTTCATTTATGAATACTGCTAATTAACCTTAGAAAATTTCCCCCTCTAATCAAATAAATAAGGCTGCGTTAAGCTCTTCTCACACCCTGAGATTGAGGATATTCATGTGCAAACAGTAAAACTGAACAACGGTATTGAAATGCCCCTGGCAGGTTTCGGCGTTTTCCAGATGACAGATGCGGCTGAATGCGAGCGTGCGGTGATTGACGCCATCGAAACGGGTTATCGTCTGATTGATACTGCCGCCGCCTACCAGAACGAAACTCAGGTCGGAAATGCCATAAAGCACAGCGGTGTTGATCGCGAAGAGCTGTTTATCACCACCAAACTATGGGTTCAGGACGTGAATTATGAGGGCGCAAAAGCCCAGTTTGAGCGTTCAATTAACCGTCTCCAGTTGGACTATGTCGACCTGTATTTAATTCACCAACCCTACAATGATGTCCATGGTGCCTGGCGAGCAATGGAAGAATTGCTTGCTGCCGGGCGAGTTCGCGCCATCGGCGTCAGTAATTTTCATCCAGACAGGCTTGCCGATCTTATCGCGTTCAATAACGTTGTACCGGCGGTCAATCAGATTGAAGTAAACCCTTTCAATCAGCAACTTCACGCCACGCCGTGGATGCTAAGCAGGCAGATCCAGCCTGAAGCCTGGGCCCCCTTCGCCGAAGGAAAGAATGGATTGTTTGAACATCCGGTGCTGGCGGCCATCGGCCAGAAATATGGTAAGAGCATAGGACAAATTATCCTGCGCTGGCTTTATCAGCGAGGCATTGTGTCGCTGGCTAAAACGGTCAAAAAATCACGCATGGAAGAAAATATCGCTATTTTTGATTTTGAGATAAGTGGTGAAGACATGCAGAAAATTACGGCAATCGATACCGCGACGAGTGCATTTTTCTCCCATCGCGATCCGGCGCGGGTGGAATGGATCGCGGACTGGAAACTGGATATCTGAGGTAAATCATGATTAAAACAATAAAAGCATTGGGCACCGATGCCGCAAACAACCCCTTACGGGAATTCAGCATCAAACGTCGTGGATTATTAAGTGATGATGTGGAAATAGAAATTCTGTACTGCGGCATCTGCCATTCAGATTTGCATCAAATCAAAAATGATTTTGGCGGTACCCATTATCCGGTTGTGCCCGGGCATGAAATCGTCGGCCGGGTGATAGCTGTTGGTGAGAGTGTCACCAAATTTAAACCCGGTGATTTTGCCGCTGTCGGCTGTATCGTTGATTCTTGCGGCGAATGCCCTGCCTGCCGCCACGATTTGGAACAATTCTGCGAATCGGGTACGACATTATCATTTAATACGCCAGATAAACATCTGGGTGGCATGACCTATGGTGGATTTTCACAAACCTATGTTTGCCGTGAAAGCTACACCCTGAAAATGCCGGATAATTTAGATCTTGCCGCCGCCGCACCGTTACTTTGCGCCGGTATTACCGTCTATTCGCCACTCAAACACTGGCAAGCTGGCGCCGGTAAAGTTGTGGGGATCCTTGGGATCGGCGGGCTTGGGCATGTTGCGATAAAAATAGCAAAAGCCATGGGCGCTCATGTTGTGGTCTTTACCACATCGCAGGCTAAAGTCGAGGATGCGCATCGCTTAGGCGCACACGAAGCGGTGCTCTCTTCCGATGCAGAACAAATGGCAAAATTTGCCGGCAAGCTGGATCTGATTTTAGATACCGTATCGGCAAAGCATGATGTTAATACATATCTGAAATTATTAAAAATTGATGGTTCCGTGGTGCTTGTCGGTCTGCCCCCAGAACCTATTGAAATTTCCGCATTTAATGTCGTGAAAGGCCGTCGTAGCTTCTCAGGCTCTAATATTGGCGGCATTGCTGAAACCCAGGAGATGCTTGATTTCTGTGCTGAAAACAATATTACCGCAGATATCGAACTGATTGATGTTAGCCAGATAAATGATGCATTCAGCAGGCTTGAAAAAGGTGATGTGAAATATCGCTTTGTGGTAGATATGACAACATTAAAATGATGAGTGTGTTGCAATGCAGCCTTCGGGCTGCATTTTTTTTCGCTTATTGCCATGAGTGCCTTCAAGATCATCTTATTACTCAAGTTCAATAATAACGACACTTTTAGTGATGGCATTCACAATATGCTCGTTTCAAATCTCGATAAACAATGCATTTATGCTTTTTATTCATAGGTGTTTGCATTCTGGCTATCTTAATCAACCGCGCTCAATCCGTTATGATGTCCTCGTTCCGTCATATTATTGAAAAAATTACTTACGAGGTTTCATATGAAAAGTATCGTATTAACTCTCTCCGCACTTTTGTCTATCTTGACCATTAACAGTGCATTTTCCGCACAGGTAATCTCCAGTGATGCCGGTAAAGTTAAAATTGGCGTAGTATCAGCCAGTGGTGCCAGCACGCTGGACGATCTTGTCGGCAAACTCTCAAAACAAGCAGATAAACAGGGCGCATCTTCATTTAAAGTTCTGTCGGCTACTGGTAATAATAAATTACATGGCGTCGCAGAGATTTATAAATAAACCTGCTTAGTTTTCTCACGGGTTCATTTGATCCTCTTACTGGCTAAAACAGCGTAAGACCGATGATGATTAAACTTGAGCAAATGATAAGCGAAATAATCCTATGGATAGACGACAATATACATCAGCCACTCAGTATCAATGATGTTGCCGCGCGCGCGGGGTACTCAAAGTGGCATCTCCAGCGTGTTTTCTTTCAGGTGAAGGGACAGAATATTGCAACTTATATTCGGGATAAAAAACTGGCGTTAGCGGCAAGCGATCTCATCCACAGCCGTGACAGGATACTTGATATCAGCTTCCGCTATGGTTTTGAATCCCAGCAGTCCTTCACCCGTTCATTCTCAAAAAAATACAGTGTTCCACCACAAGCGTATCGCCGCTTATATACCAAAAACATTTTTAAACTGCACTGATAATAAGAGTAAAATATGATGAAAAGTTCGGTGGCTTATTTGCCTCTGGCTATGCTATGCATTTTTGCTACGACGACAGGGCTGGCCGGGTGCGACGGTAACGATGCGTCTACCGCCAGCAAAAATATTCCTCCTGATGTCGTTGTCGAAACAGTAAAAGTAACGCCCCTCACTCTCACCAGCGATCTCCCTGCAAGAACGGTGGCATCTCGTATTGCAGAAATCCGCCCGCAGGTTTCAGGGATAGTGCTGTCCCGTGATTTTACCGAAGGCAGCGAGGTTAAAGCCGGTCAGCCGCTCTATCATCTCGACCCGGCGACCTTCCGTGCTTCAGTGGATAATGCCCGGGCGGCAGTCAACCAGGCGAAAGCCCAGTCGCAGCTCGCTCAGACGACACTTTCCCGCTATCGGGCGCTGAGCGGGAAGAATTATATCAGTCGTCAGGATCTCGATCAGGCTCAGGCCACTGCACATCAGTCGCATGCGGCAATCGATGCGGCCAGCGCAGCCCTTCGCTCTGCCGAAATCGACCTGGCCCACAGCACGGTGACGTCACCACTAAATGGCCGCATCGGGTTATCAAGCGTCACGGAGGGAGCGCTGGTTCAGAACGGACAAAGCACCTCGCTGGCCACCGTACAACAGTTAGACCCGATGTACGTTGATATCACCCAGCCGGGCGAGGCGTGGTTGCGGCTACAGAGTGCGCTGGCAAGCGGTCAGATTAAGCAGGAAAACGGCAAAGTGCCCGTCCATGTGCTTATGCAGGACGGAAGCACATATCCGCTGAGCGGCACGCTGGCGTTCTCTGATGTCACGGTGGATCAGACCACGGGCGCAATTACCCTACGCGCCATTATTCCTAATCCAAATCATCAACTGCTCCCTGGTATGTTTGTTCGCGCCCGTCTTGAAGAAGGTGTCGCACCAGAAGCACTGCTGGTTGCCCAGCAGGCTGTCACCCGTACACCACGCGGTGACGCCACGACGCTCGTTGTCGATAAACAAAACCGGGTGCAGCCCCGGGCGATAACCGTGACGGGAACGTCTGGCGATCGCTGGCAGGTCACTGAGGGTCTTCAGGTCGGTGAACGGGTCATTGTTTCAGGCAGTCAGCGCGTTAAACCTGGCGACGTTGTCACCCCACACGAACGCGCCACGCTCTCCGGTTCGTCTGCACAGGAATAATTATCCATGTCTAAATTTTTTATTAACCGCCCTATTTTCGCCTGGGTGCTGGCTATTATCGTGATGATTGCCGGGGGGATTGCGATTATGGGGTTACCCGTAGAGCAATACCCGGACGTCGCGCCAACGGCGGTACAGATACGCGTGACCTATCCTGGCGCCGATGCCACCACGCTGCAAAATAGCGTTACACAGGTGATTGAACAGAACATGACGGGTCTGGATGGACTCATGTACATGTCTTCAACCAGTGACTCCTCCGGGACGCTGCAACTGACTCTCTCCTTTAAAAATGGCACCGATCCGGATATCGCACAGGTTCAGGTGCAGAATAAGCTTCAGGTCGCAACCCCCCTGTTGCCGCAGGAAGTGCAGCAACAGGGGATTACGGTGATGAAATCCTCCAGTACCTTTTTCCTGGTACCCGGCTTTGTTGATGAAACCGGGCACATGAGCATGGAAGACATCGCCGACTTCGTGGCATCGACCATTAAAGATCCGATCAGCCGTATTGATGGCGTGGGCGACACGACGCTGTTTGGTTCACAGTACGCGATGCGCATCTGGCTGGATCCCAACAAGCTCAACAACTTTCAACTGACCCCCGTTGATGTCAGCAACGCCCTTAAGGTGCAGAACGCGCAAATTGCCGCAGGTCAACTGGGTGGCGCGCCCGCGATAAAAGGCCAGCAGTTGAATGCGTCTATCATTGCGCAGACTCGCCTCACCTCTCCTGAAGAGTTCGGTAACATTTTGCTCAAGGTTAACAGCGATGGCTCTCAGGTGACATTGCATGATGTGGCACGAATCGAACGCGGCGGTGAGAACTATCAGTTTGTGGTGAAAATAAACGGTAAACCTGCTTCCGCGCTGGGGATCCAGCTTGCCAGCGGGGCGAACGCCATGGATACCGCCAGGGCCATTCGCGCGAAACTGGCTGAGCTGGAGCCTTATTACCCGCAGGGGCTTAAGGTTGTTTACCCTTATGACACTACGCCGTTTATCAGCATCTCGATTCATGAGGTGGTGAAAACGCTGTTTGAAGCGATTATCCTTGTCTTCCTCGTGATGTATCTTTTCCTGCAAAGCTTCCGCGCGACGCTTATTCCCACTATCGCAGTCCCGGTCGTGCTGCTGGGGACGTTTGGCATCCTGAGCGCACTGGGCTACTCCATTAATACACTGACGATGTTTGGCATGGTGCTGGCCATCGGCCTGCTGGTTGATGACGCCATTGTGGTGGTAGAAAATGTTGAGCGCGTGATGGCCGAGGAAGGACTCAAGCCCCGTGCGGCAACGCGAAAATCGATGGATCAGATCCAGGGCGCGTTGGTGGGCATTGCGCTTGTCCTGTCAGCAGTATTTATTCCGATGGCCTTTTTTGGCGGTAGTACGGGCGTCATTTATCGCCAGTTCTCCATCACTATCGTCTCAGCGATGGTTCTGTCAGTGCTGGTTGCACTCACCCTGACGCCCGCACTTTGCGCCACCATCCTGAAACCGGTCAAACCCGGTGAACATGCTAAAGATCGAGGATTGTTTGGCTGGTTCAACCGCCGCTTCGATGCCAGCAGCTCACACTACTCACGAGCCATTGCCCGTATGTTGAACGGTACCGGGCGCTATTTAATCGTCTACGGCGTGATTGTACTCGGTATGGCCTGGCTGTTTGCCCGCTTGCCAACCGCCTTCCTGCCGTCAGAAGATCAGGGCGTCCTGGCGACGCAGGCGGTTCTGCCTGCTGGCGCCACGCAGGAACGTTCGCAGCAGATTCTGGATCAAATTAACGACTGGTATCTGAATGATGAGAAACAAAACGTTGCCAACGTGCTGACCGTCAACGGTTTTGGTTTTGCCGGGCGCGGACAGAACATTGGTATTGCCTTTATCGGCCTGAAAGACTGGTCTGAACGTGACGGTGGCGAAAGTAGCGTTGATGCTATCGCAGCCCGTGCTAACCAGGCGTTTTCGAAGCTCATTGATGCACAGATAGCAGCGTTCAACCTGCCCCCTATCATTGCGCTGGGTAACGCCACCGGCTTTGATTTTGAGCTGATCGATCAGGCGGGTCTGGGGCATGAAAAATTGATGGAAGCGCGTAATAGCTTGCTACAGATGGCGCAGGAGCACCCTGACGTGCTGATGGCCGTGCGGCCAAACGGCATGGAAGATACGCCACAGTATCGGATCAATATCGATCAACATAAGGCGTCCGCGCAGGGGGTTTCGCTGGATGATATCAACACCACGCTCAGCACCGCCTGGGCAGGCAGTTACGTCAATGACTTCATGGACAGAGGCAGGGTCAAAAAAGTCTATGTGATGAGCGATGCGGCATGGCGCATGATGCCGGACGATCTCAATAACTGGTATGTGCGCGCCGGTAACGGCAAGATGGTGCCCTTCGCAAGCTTTGCTGACGCGCAGTGGATTTACGGTTCTCCGCGCCTTGAGCGGTATAACGGCCTTTCTTCGCTGGAAATACTGGGGCAACCCGCACCGGGTCGAAGTTCAGGTGAAGCGATGGCTCTGATGGAGCAACTGGTCTCGCAGTTACCGAAAGGGATTGGCCACGACTGGACAGGGATGTCGTATCAGGAACGCCTTAGCGGCCAGCAGGCTCCAGCGCTTTATGCCCTGTCGTTGATTATCGTTTTCCTGTGCCTGGCGGCGCTGTATGAAAGCTGGTCGATTCCGTTCGCCGTGATGCTGGTAGTACCGCTTGGCGTCGTCGGTGCGCTGCTCGCGACAACCTTGCGTGGTCTCAACAACGATGTCTATTTCGTGGTCGGCCTGCTGACAACCATCGGTTTATCGGCGAAGAACGCGATTCTTATTGTTGAATTTGCCAACGACATGATGGTGAAGGAAGGCAAAAACTTGATTGAAGCGACGCTTGAGGCGGCACATATGCGTCTGCGCCCGATATTAATGACCTCACTGGCCTTTATTCTCGGGGTTCTGCCTCTGGCATTAAGTCGTGGTGCCGGGTCTGGCGCACAGAATGCCGTTGGCACTGGTGTCATTGGTGGGATGGTCGCGGCAACGCTGCTGGCTATCTACTTTGTGCCGGTGTTCTTTGTTGTGGTACGCCGCCGCTTTGCCGGCAAGCGTGTCACTGATGACGAGGATGATGAGTAATTAACCCCACCGGAGCGCCTGCTCCGGTGTTTTTTTACGCGCTATAGCGTAAGGCATCAATCATCAACGCAAAGGCTGGTGGATGCTGCTTGCGGCTGGGATAGTAAAGGTAATAGCCGGGAAATACCGGGCTCCACTCCTGCAATACCTCAATCAATGTCCCTGATTCAAGCTGCTGCTGGATCACATCTTCAGGGACGAACGAAAGCCCGAAGCCTGCTTCTGCCGCATCGATTCTTTCAGAGAGATGATTAAAGGTAAGCTGGCCCTCTACTTTAACCTGAAGGGGTTTGCCGTCCTTTTCAAATTCCCACTGGTATAGCCCTCCAAGCGTCGGAAGCCGCATGTTAATACAACGGTGGCGCTGAAGGTCATGTGGGGTATCGGGAATACCATAACGTGTAAAATAGTCGGGTGATCCCACCACGACCAGTCGCAGGTCTGGCCCGATGCGTACCGCAACCATATCTTTATCGAGGCTCTCCCCAAGACGAACGCCCGCATCGAAACGGCCTTCAACGATATTCACAAAGCCATTATCAACCACCAGTTCAACATTGATTTCGGGATATTCGCGAAGGAACGGTTTGAGCTTCGGCCATACCAGACTCTCTACCGCATGCTCTCCAGCCGAAATGCGGATATTCCCGGCCGCAATACCGTTGAGCTGCACCAGTTGCTCCAGCTCTTGCTCCAGTTCCGTCAGACGAGGCTCCAGACAGGCGATGATCCTCTCCCCCGCCTCCGTGGGTGCCACGCTGCGCGTAGTACGGGTAAGCAGACGAATGTTAAGTCTGGCCTCCAGCGCCTTCATAGCATGGCTTAATGCTGACTGGGAAACACCGAGTTTAGCCGCCGCCCGGGTAAAACTTCGCTCCCGCGCTACGGCAAGAAAGAGCTGAAGTTCATTAAAATTTTCTTTTAGCACGCGTAACCTCTGAGTGTTTTAGTTAAAAAATTAATCATGAGAAGGGTTCATAGACGCAATCATTTTAGCCCCGTTACTCTCAATAATCACAGTTGATACACTTATCACAGTGAAATTTTCCGATGAGATAAAGGGTTTATAATGAAAGTCTTAATTGTCGGTGCGACCGGCAGTATTGGTCGTCATGTTGTGGAAATGTCGATAAACATGGGTCATCAACCGAAAGCCCTTGTCCGTTCCCCGCAAAAAAGCAAATTGCTGCCACAGGGCATTGAGATTGTTTATGGCGATGTTTCTGTCCCGGAAACATTGACCAGCATTGGTGATGATATTGATGCCGTTATTTTCACTCTCGGCTCCGATGGATTAGGGCGCATTGGCGCACGAGCTATTGACTACGGCGGCGTCAGAAATATTCTGCAACGACTAAAGCATCGGCCAGTCAAAGTCGTGCTGATGACCGCTATCGGCGTGACAGAAAGAGAAGGTTCCTATAACCGCCAGACACAGGCGCATGACTGGAAGCGACGCGCGGAACGCCTGGTTCGCGCAAGCGGGCATCCCTATACCATCGTCAGGCCCGGTTGGTTTGATTACAACAAACCAAATGAACAACACATCGTCATGCTGCAGGGAGACAGACGTCACTCAGGCACACCGGCTGATGGCGTGATTTCCCGTAAACAAATTGCCAGAGTACTGGTTTGCGCATTAACAGATGACGATGCTAAGAATAAAACGCTGGAACTGATTGCCGAAAAAGGGAAAGAGCAGCATAGCCTCTCCCCGCTATTTTCAGCCCTGCAACAGGACAGCGCAGATAAAAATGATGGTATCCAGGATATAACAATATGCCCCTGGACTCAGAGCCTGAGTGCGTTATTCGCGATCTGAGTGCGATGGCGCAATAAAGAGCAACTTAAAAGCGGCGGTATATTCTACCGCCTTTCGTATTCACGCCTTCAGTGAAGCCATATCAATCACGAATCGATATTTCACATCACTCTTCAGCATTCGCTGCCAGGCCGCGTTAATATCCTGAATATTAATCAATTCAATATCAGACGTTATCTGATGTTCTGCACAGAAATCGATCATTTCCTGTGTCTCCGCAATCCCGCCAATGACCGATCCGGCCACCGATTTCCGCCCTAAAATGAGCGGCGTGCTGTTCAGCATTGGATTCAAATCCCCCAGATACCCCACAAGCACCAGCGTTCCGCTCAGCGCCAGCGTCGGAATATAGGGATTCAGATCATGAACATAAGGTACCGTGTCGATAATTAAATCAAACTGGTTATGAGCACCCTGCATCTGTTTTTCATCGGTTGAAATGACAATATGCGTGGCCCCCAGACGGCGAGCATCGGCCTCTTTGTTCGGCGAACGACTGAACAAGGTAACTTCAGCCCCCAGCGCTTTCGCTAATTTGATCGCCATATGGCCCAGACCGCCTAACCCAACGACCGCGACTTTGCTGCCAGGGCCAACATTCCAGTGGCGAAGAGGCGACCAGGTGGTGATACCCGCGCACAGCAGCGGTGCTGCCCCTTTTAAGTCCAGCGTCTCAGGCACTTTGATAACGAATTTCTCGGTGACCACAATCTTGTCCGAATAGCCGCCATAGGTTGGCATATGATCGTGCCGGTCAATATCGTTATAAGTGAGGGTATTGCCCTCTTCACAGTACTGCTCCAGCCCCTGTTCACATGGCTTACAATGCTGACAGGAATCCACCATGCAGCCCACACCAGCATAGTCACCCACGCGAAATTTGGTTACGGCCTTGCCAACCTGGGTGACGCGGCCAATGATTTCATGACCCGGCACCATCGGATATTTTGCACCGCCCCAGTCATTAAAAGCATTGTGGATATCTGAATGACAAACGCCACTGTATAAAATCTCGATAACCACATCATTATCGCGCGGATCGCGGCGGACAAAGTTGTGCGGTACTAAATCCTCTTTTGCGGCAAAAGCGGCATAACCTTTCACATTTAAGGTCATCTTTGAATCTCCGAATAAGTAGTGAAGCATTATGATTGCCACGCAGCGGCCATCATAACGTGGGAAGAATAAGCGATTTATTGCGGGCGTAATTCGCCATATTTATAAGACGCCGTTGCGCCGCCATCAATTAGCAGATCGCTTCCGGTGACATAGGTGCCATTAGGCCCAAACAGAAACTCTGCCAGCGCGCCAATTTCATCCGGCGTGCCGCCCCGGCCTGCCGGTGATTTATCCAGCATATTACGATAAAACTCTCCACGCTCTGCGCTATTAAGCTCGTCATAGGCCAGCGGCGTAAAGATGATCCCGGCGCTGATGCAGTTAATACGTGCACCACGCTTGCCCCACTTCACCGCTTCTGACATGACACGGAGTGCATTACAACGCTTGGCAATCTGGTAGGCATATAAGCTGTCTTCGATATCTTTGACCAGCGGCAACTTAAGCAGGTCTTCCGGCGGTAACGTGGCTAATGCATCCGCCTGTGCCTGGGTCAGCGCATCAACGGCTAAGCGATGGCTGGACTGTGAGCCAATCACCACGCAGGAGCCCCCGCGTGCAATCACGTTGCCAAACTCCTCAAAAAGCACGGCGGTACCGTACAAATCGACCCGGAGAAGATCCTGTGCTTTGGCCTGTGAAGGGGAAAGCCCTGCCGTATGAATAACGCCTTTAATCTCACCTAACGCACAGGCTGACTTCACCAGAGCCTGAACCGACTGGCGAGAGCTCACATCGACAGTCGTTGTGCTTACCACAAAACCCGCACGAGAAAGCGTATTTTCAGCCTGCCGGGCATTTTCTGTTTTGATATCGGCCAGAAGAATATGTTTCCCGACGCTGACGCGTCTTGCGATAGCTTGTGCGATAGAGCCACTACCAATAACAACCATGACATCTTTCATTTTTATCTCTCTTTCATGATGCTAACTGAAGAAGCATAGCGGCTGGACAAGCGTTGGTTAAGGTAGCCAGAGAACATGCCCTTATGAAAATTGTTCATGAATGAACACGTTTGTACCTTCTTTCTGAAAGTAAGTCTTTGTTCGCAGGAGGGAGAAAACAAAACTGTCAGGATATGACCGGGCGCGTGCGCGTTACATTACCGCCACGGTTTGAAAATCAGGATATTGTGCGTCACCTACTCCGCTTGCCTGGAACTAAAATCCTACACGACCTGTTCAGAGAATAGCCGGATTTCTGGCATCAAACATGGATCTGCCAAAAATCCGGATCGATTCAGTAGATATTTTGCTCAGAAGTATGTCTTAAATTTTGCCAAGCAGGATATTCAACATGCGGCGCAAGGGTTCTGCCGCTCCCCACAATAGCTGATCGCCGACCGTCAGAACCGAGTATATAGGATCGCCGTTTAACGACATTTTCTTGTAACGGCCAATACCAACCTGTAGGGAACCGCTGATATGAGCCGGGGTCAATTTACTGACGCTTTCATCCTTGTTATTGGCCACAAAATTGACCCATGGATGGGAATGTGTCACTAACTCTGCGAACTCTTCTTCGCTGACTTCACGCTTGAGTTTCAGGGTAATTGCAGCACTATGGCACCGGATCACGCCGACACGAATACACAAACCATTTACCGGGATCGTGCCGGGAGAAAGACCAAGAATTTTGTTCGTTTCTACCTCTCCTTTCCACTCTTCGCGACTATTTCCATCGCCTAAATCGCTATCAATCCATGGAATGATGCTCCCCATCAGAGGTGCGCCAAAATTCTGGATGGGCATGCCAGCACTGTTAATAATCTCACTAACTTTATTGACTAAAGGAAGAACTGAACCTGATGACGTCAGTTCATCGGAGGACAAATGCTTACTGATATATGCGCTTTGAGCGATTAACTCCCTAACATATTGCGCACCAGCACCTGATGCAGACTGATAGGTCATCACGCTCATCCATTCGATCAAGTCAGCCTTTATCAGTCCAGCCAGCCCCATAAGACTCAGAGTGATGGAACAGTTGCCACCAACAAAAAGTTTAATTCCTTCTTTGATTGCCCTATCGATATTGGGACGGTTGACGGGATCGAGAATAATACAGGCTTTCTCATCCATCCGTAATGCTGAAGCCGCGTCAATCCAGTAGCCGTTCCAGCCATGAGCAATTAAAGCAGGATATATTGCTTTAGTATAATCACCGCCCTGACAGGTTATGATGATATCCATTTCGGTAAGAGCACTAATGGAATTAGCATCTTTTAGCGTGTAGCTGACGCCACCTATAACAGGGCCGGCGGCACCGGCACTTGACGTACTGTAAAAATGAGCAGAAAAACCGTCGAAGTCATTCTCTTCGACCATTCGTTGTAACAAAACAGAACCTACCATTCCTCGCCAACCAACAATGCCGACCTGCTTCATTTGCTCAACCTTAATGATGTTATGATAGTGTTAATTTATTTTCGAAACACGTTATATCTCATCTCAAATTGAAGGTCATTACGCACTTCATAAGATTCATTCATTATTAAAATGTTTCATACGGCATCAGCGATTTTTATACTCAAACAAGAGTCGCGCACAAACAAAAAGCCTCTGCTTTTACACAGAGGCTTCTATCAGAGAATCATTGAGTATTTACGACTATGCGTTCAGCAACGTCTCCGCGGTCTCTTTAACGCTTGCCAGCAGAACTTTTACATCCTCCAGGCAAACCGTTGGATTCAGCAGCGTCAGCTTCAGGCAAGTCACACCATCGGCTTCCGTTACGCCAACGTTAGCGCTACCGGATGCCAGCAGTACGTCGCCGATGCGTTGATTCAGCAATGCAACAAATGCAGTATCGTTGCTTTCCGGGCGGTACCGGAACAGTACGCTGGCCAGTTGTGGCTGCATAACCAGTTCCAGGTGCGGTTGCGCGGAAACAAACTCAGCAACCTGCTGCGCCAGCGTAACGCCGTTATCAATAATTTCGGCGTACTGCTTTTTCCCCAGCGCTTCAAGACCCATCCACAATTTCAGGGCATCGAAACGACGGGTGGTTTGCAGCGATTTTGACACCAGATTCGGCACACCGTGTTCTTCGTCAAAATCAGAGTTCAGATAAGCCGCCTGATAACGCATCAGTTCATAATGACGCGCATCTTTCAGCAGAAACGCGCCGCAACTGATGGTCTGGAAGAACTGTTTGTGGAAATCCAGTGTGACGGAATCCGCAGACTCCAGCCCATCCAGGTAGTGACGATACTTCTCAGAAAGCAGCAACGCCCCGCCCCACGCGGCATCCACGTGAACCCAGATCTTCTCGGCAGCCGCCAGTTTAGTTATCTCCACTAACGGATCGATTGCTCCGGCATCGGTGGTTCCGGCCGTGGCAACAATCGCCATCACCTGCTCACCGTTAGCTTTCGCCTGCGCCAGTTTATCTTGCAGATCGGCAATATCCATACGGGAGAA
This sequence comes from Pseudocitrobacter cyperus, assembly GCF_039889165.1. Taxonomy (NCBI): domain Bacteria; kingdom Pseudomonadati; phylum Pseudomonadota; class Gammaproteobacteria; order Enterobacterales; family Enterobacteriaceae; genus Pseudocitrobacter; species Pseudocitrobacter cyperus. The sequence continues at coordinate 502,997 of NZ_JAYMYY010000001.1, forward strand.
CGCGTCGGTTTTCACCAGCGTAACGGAGCGGTAGCCCAGCCCCATCAACGCCATGTTCTTCTGCACTGAGAAATGCGCATTTTCTGAACAGAACACTTTGATTTTGCTCAGATCGCCCGTTAAACCATTCTGCTGAATGGAGTGCCCCTGGCGGGCAAAGAATGCGTCACGCGCCAGCATCAGCCCCATCAGGTTGCTCTGGGTTCCACCGCTGGTGAAAACACCGGCGTCGCCAGCCGCATATCCCACCTGTTCACGCAGCCATTCGATCAGCTTCATCTCAATGATGGTGGCCGACGGGCTCTGATCCCAGGAGTCCATGCTCTGGTTGGTCGCGTTAATCAGCACTTCCGCGGCCTGGCTAATCACCAGGCTCGGGCAATGAAGATGCGCAACACACTGTGCATGATGTACAGAAAGGCTGTCTTTGAGGAAATACTCAACTGCACGTTCGATAGTGGCCTGGTTACCCAGGCCCTCGTCGGTGAAGTTCAGGTTAATTCGCTCGCGCAACTGGTCAACCGTTTTGCCCTGATACATCTCAGGTTGTTTCAACCACTCAACGACCGCTTTGCTGCTTTGTTCAATGGCGTCCTGGTAAGCGTTGATGCTTTGCGCTGAACCGGACAGAATCGGATTATTATCTGACACGTTCATAGACTCCGATTAAACCGGCTTAATGCCAGCGCCCAGCAAGGCGTTCTCGAATTTATCGAGGAAGATTTCCAGCTCTGCGTTGGTGATCAGCAGAGACGGCAGCAGGCGCAGTACGCAACCGTTACGACCGCCGCGCTCCAGAATCAAGCCAGCTTCAAAGCATTTTTTCTGCAGCAGAGCAGAAAGTTCGCCATCCGCCGGGTAGCAACCCATGTGATCCTGCGCTTCATTCGGTTTAACGATTTCCAGGCCGATCATCAGGCCCAGACCGCGAACCTGGCCAATCACCGGGTAACGTTTTTGCAGGTCAGCCAGTTTACCTTTCAGCCACTCGCCCTGGGCGGCAACTTTATCAGCAATCTTCTCTTCTTTGAGGATCTTGAGCGTTGTCAGGCCGGTTGCCATCGCCAGTTGGTTACCACGGAACGTCCCCGTGTGGTGGCCAGGAGCCCAGGCATCGAACTGTTTTTTGATGCCGAGCACCGCCAGCGGCAATCCACCACCAACAGCTTTAGACATGACGATGATATCCGGCTCAATACCGGCGTGTTCGAAGGCGAACAACTTACCGGTGCGCGCAAAGCCTGCCTGAACTTCGTCGATAATCAACAGAATGCCGTGTTCCTCGGTCACTTTGCGGATGCGCTGCAACCACTCAACCGGAGCCGGGTTAACACCGCCCTCGCCCTGTACGGCTTCGAGGATAACGGCAGCCGGTTTACGAACACCGCTTTCAACGTCGTTGATCAGGTTTTCGAAATAGTACGTTAATGCTTTAACGCCAGCTTCGCCGCCGATACCCAGCGGGCAACGGTACTGATGCGGATAAGGCATAAACTGCACTTCCGGCATCATATTGGATACGGCTTCTTTCGGCGACAGGTTACCAGTGACGGAGAGCGCGCCGTGGGTCATCCCATGATAGCCACCGGAGAAACTAATGATGCCTGAACGGCCTGTCACTTTTTTCGCCAGTTTCAGTGCTGCTTCTACCGCATCGGCGCCTGACGGGCCGGTGAATTGAAGGCAATACTCTTTGCCCTGACCTGGCAATAAAGAGAGTAAATAAGATGAAAATTCATCTTTTAAAGGCGTGGTAAGGTCAAGCGTATGTAACGGTAAGCCGCTGCTGATGACACTTTGAATACTTTCAAGCACGTCGGGATGATTATGACCCAGCGCCAGGGTACCTGCGCCTGCCAGACAATCAAGATACTGATTATTCTCGACATCAGTGATCCAAACGCCCTGCGCTTTGGCAATCGCCAGCGGCAGTTTACGCGGATAGCTTCTGACGTTAGATTCAAACTCAGCCTGTCTTGCTAAAAAGGTATCATTGCTTTGTGGTAATGAATTAGCACTTAAAGTATCAATACGGACTTTATCCGTCATCATATCACTCCCACAACCTCGGGTATTATTAACGCCGGGTTGAATAAAAGGTTAAGGGGATTGCCTGTAAAAAAACGCGGCTAATATATGTTGTTTTAAGGAAGGACTCAATCATTTATTTTCGTGCGACTTTTTATGGGATTTTTCACCCTAATATCAGTGACTAAGCAAATCCTTACCCCCACTCCCGTCTTAAGTTTTGTTACTCTTTTACCCAATCAGTTACCAACGGTCAAAGTGCATACAAGCTGATGAAATCCATCGTTTTGGCATGGATTTATCCTAACTTTACAGTTTTTTACTATTAATAACCCCTGCGCAAAGGCCATAAGACATTCATTTACACTGGATTAATAAGAAACATAATAAAAACATCGATCCATAAAGACAAATCACTTACTATGGCGCGCTTATTTGCACTTCACGTAAATAAAGAACTAATGCGCATCACACCGATAACGCGTAAGAGGCAATACATGTTATCGACAACAGGATGTTTTTCCTGGGTTGTCATCAGAAATGTTCGCGGGCGGACATTTCGTAAGGCGAAGCTGCTTCCCTTATGCCGAGAATGAAAATTTTCTAGCCATCTTTGTATGGCGCCCTGATATGAGATTGTTATGACACGCATTTATCCACAATTCGTCGTTGCCAAATTTGGCGGTACCAGCGTTGCTGATTTTGACGCGATGAATCGCAGTGCCACTATTGTCCTTGCAGATGATCATGTTCGTCTGGTCGTTTTATCTGCCTCCGCCGGTGTTACAAATCTGTTAGTCGAACTTTCTGAAGGGCTGGAAAGTTGTGACCGTATGGATAAAATCGATACCCTACGCACTATCCAGTACAACATCATTTCCCGTCTGCAGCGGCCCTCCGTTATCAGTAAGGAAATTGATCATCTCCTTGAAAATATTGCTCACCTTGCCGAAATAGCCTACTCAACGCCTTGCTCGTCATTGAGCGATGAACTTGTCAGCCACGGTGAGCTTATGTCGAGTCTGCTGTTCACCGAAGTGCTGCGCGAACGCGGTGCAGAAGCGCAATGGTTCGACGCGCGCAAAGTTATTCGCACTAACAGCGATTACGGTTGCGCCGAGCCTATTGTCAGCCAGGTGGCTGAGCAGGCGGAAATCCATCTGCGCCCGCGCATTGAACAGGCGATTGCCATCACGCAGGGCTTTATTGGCAGCGATGATGCGGGTCATACGACGACGCTTGGCCGCGGCGGCAGCGACTACACCGCGTCTCTTCTTGGCGAAGCATTGCAGGCTGCGCGTGTAGATATCTGGACTGACGTCGCAGGCATCTACACCACTGACCCGCGTATCGTGAACCAGGCTCAGCGCATCGACCACATCTCGTTTTCTGAAGCCAGCGATATGGCCGCCTTTGGCGCCAAAGTGCTCCATCCGGCAACGCTTTTACCGGCGATGCGAAAAAATATTCCGGTATTTGTCGGCTCCAGTAAGAACACGGCAGCAGGCGGCACGCTGGTGCGTCGGGAAACAGAAAACCCGCCACGCTATCGCGCCATTGCCGTTCGCCGTAAGCAAACTCTGCTGAGACTGCACAGCCTACACGAACAGCCCGCCTACGCATTCTTTGCCGAAATGTTTGCCATTCTGGCCAACCATGAGGTTGCGGTGGATCTGCTTACCACTTCCGAGAATAGCGTTGCACTGGCGCTCGACTCCACGGGGTCGACGTCCGGGGAAGACCACACGCTGACCACTTCGCTGCTGACGGCACTCTCCTCTCACTGTCGGGTTGAAATTGAAACCGGTCTGGCCCTTGTTACGCTGATTGGCAACCAACTTCACCAGGAAACAGGCGTATGCCGGGACGCATTTAGCGGCCTTGCCGATCATGCAGTGCGCATGATTTGCCATGGCGCTTCAGATAATCATCTGAGCGTCTTGTTACCGGGGGAATCCGCCGATAGCGCCGTCATTGAACTGCACCGCAGGCTGTTTGAGTAAGACGCATTGGGGCGCTAACGCGCCCCTGTTCATTGCTGAAGCAGCAAGTTTCTTGTAACCTTCCCCGCTTCCAGGTCGCACTTCACTACCGGACGCCTCATGACAACTCACCGCTCCAACGATCCTTTACACGGCGTTACGCTCGAGATGCAGATAAATGCTCTTGTTGCCCGCTATGGTTGGGAACAACTGGCTAAACGGGTCAACATTAACTGCTTCAAAAAAGATCCCAGTGTGAAATCCAGTCTCAAATTTTTGCGACGCACCCCGTGGGCTCGCGCAGAAGTTGAAGCGCTTTATCTCGATTCACTGGAAGATAACACCGCTCCCGAACCCACGTTTAACCCGTGGTTGCAGGGACGTGACGATAAGATCTGATTCCCTTCCCCCGCAAATCGTAAGAGAATATCGCCACTCAAGGGACTAGTAGAAAACAGGCGTTTATGATCATCTCTTTGCGGGGCGTCTCCCCGGTCACTCAGGTTAAAAAAATTGGCACCCTGGTTGCCGCCGCTTTACTTGTTGTCAGTTGCTCTTCTAAACCGCCGAGTTCGCTGGTTACACCCTCTGGCAATCAATCACAGCCTTCGGTGAAGTCACCACAAAACAGTGAACCGATGCGCGGCGTTTGGCTGGCGACGGTCTCTCGCCTCGACTGGCCTCCGGTTAACACCGTGAATATCAGTAGCCCGGCCATTCGTATTAATAAACAGAAAGAAGCGCTCACCGCCAAGCTGGACAATCTTAAACAGCTCGGTATTAACACCGTGTTTTTCCAGGTCAAGCCAGACGGAACTGCCCTATGGCCATCAAAAATTTTGCCCTGGTCCGATACGTTAACCGGCAAAATTGGCGAAAACCCCGGTTACGACCCCCTGCAGTTTATGCTGGATGAAGCGCATAAGCGCGGCATGAAAGTCCACGCGTGGTTCAACCCCTATCGGGTGACGACAAATACCAAACCCTCGACGGTGGCGGAGCTTAATCGCACATTGTCGCAGCAGCCGGCCAGTATCTTTGTTTTGCATCGTGACTGGATCCGCACCTCCAGCGACCGTTTTGTGCTCGACCCCGGTATTCCTGAAGTCCGTGACTGGATAACCAGCATTGTGGCGGAAGTGGTGACAAACTATCCCGTTGATGGCGTGCAATTTGATGATTATTTCTATACGGAAACCCCCGGTTCTGCGCTGAATGATAACCAGACATGGCGCACATACGGGCAGCAATATGCCTCGAAAGCGGACTGGCGTCGTCACAATACGCAGAGCCTGATTGAGCAGGTTTCACACACCATTAAGCAACTGAAACCTGGCGTTGAGTTCGGCGTAAGCCCGGCGGGCGTCTGGCGTAACCGCTCTCACGATCCGTTAGGCTCAGATACGCGCGGGGCGGCGGCTTATGATGAGTCCTTTGCCGATACACGCCAGTGGGTGAAACTGGGTCTGCTGGATTACATCGCCCCGCAGCTATACTGGCCGTTCGCCCGGGATGCAGCCCGTTATGATGTGCTGGCTAAATGGTGGGCAGACGTCGTTAAACCCACCAATACGCGGCTATACATCGGGGTGGCGCTTTACAAAGTCGGAGAACCCTCCAGGAAAGAGCCCGACTGGGCGATTAATGGCGGTGTGCCGGAACTGAGCAAACAGATCGATTTAAACGAATCGATTCCCGGTATCAACGGCACCATCCTGTTCCGGGAAGATAATCTTAATCAGCCACAAACGCGTCAGGCCGTGAACTACCTCAAAACTCGCTGGGGACACTAATGCACGGAATCGATAACCCTCTGCTATGCTTACCCTGACATTCTTTACTGGAGAAAGGATATGGGACTGTTTAACTTCGTGAAAGAAGCTGGTGAAAAACTGTGGGATAAGCTGACGGATACGCATCAGGATCAGGGTGAAAAAGTGATGGAGCACCTGAAGAAACTTAACATTCCTGGCGCGGATAAGGTTCAGGTCACCGTGGTCGATGGCAAAGCCAGCGTCACTGGCGATGGCTTAACCCAGGAACAGAAAGAGAAAATCCAGGTGGCGATCGGTAACGTCGCGGGCGTCAGTGAAGTTGAGAATAACATTAAGGCGGCGGATACTTCCGATGAAGCGACGTACTACACTGTGAAATCCGGTGATACGCTGAGCGCCATTTCAAAGTCGGTTTATGGCGATGCCAATAAGTATAACGCCATTTTTGAAGCCAACCGCCCTATGCTCTCCCACCCGGATAAAATCTATCCTGGCCAAACTTTACGTATTCCTAAAATCTGATACCCCCCGCTTACCGGGAGAGCTACCCGGTAAGCCTCCTCTCTCGTTGTATTCACAAGCGAAATATCGTATAAAACCTCCTGTCCGAGGGGTGTCCAGAATGGGCTGAGATGGCGTAAGCCGAACCCTTAGAACCTGATCTGGGTCATGCCAGCGAAGGGACGGGTTAGCCATTTTTCTGTACAGCCATTCCTGTTCTTCCCTCATTGCGCCCGGATCTCCACTCATTACTGGAGGTCCCATGTCTTTATCGATGTTTGAAAGCGGTCTTTACGGACGCCTTCGCCAGCAGGCAGGTAGCCACTGGCGCGGTTATGTCGCCCATGATTTTGTGCAGCAACTTGGCGCGGGCACTCTGCCTGAGCCTGCGTTCCGCCGTTATCTGACCCAGGATTATCTGTTTTTAATTCATTTCGCTCGTGCCTATGCTTTGCTGGTGAGTAAGCTGCAAACGCCTGCACAGATGCGTGCCGCAAGCGCATCGTTGAACGCCATTCTGAATGAACTTCCCCTGCATCTCAGTTACTGCCAGCAATGGGGATTATCGGAATCGGATATCATCCAGGTCGAAGAGGCCGCAGAGACCATCAATTACACTCGCTATGTACTGGATGTCGGCCATTCCGGCGATGTGCTGGATCTGCTTACCGTCCTGATGCCCTGCGTTGCGGGCTATGCCGAAATCGGTCTGCGCCTTCTGAATGACCCCGCGACAGTTTTCGAGGGCAACCCTTACGGCCCGTGGATCCGCAACTACGGTGATGAAAGCTATCTTGCCGGTGTTCAGTCATCACTGACCCTGTTCGAAACCCTGGCGCAGCAACGCGGCGGCGACAGCCGTTTCGCCGAACTGACTACGCTTTTTACCACCGCAACCCGACTGGAAGGCGCATTCTGGCAGATGGGGCTGGATGCCAAATCATGATGGATGTGAATACATCACCGGCCATCAGAGTGGCTGATTTAACGTTACGCTATGGGGCTAAAACGGTATTTGAAAAGCTCAATATCGACATTCCGGCGGGACGTTTTGTCTCTTTATTGGGCGCGAGCGGTGCGGGAAAAACCAGTCTGCTGCGTATCGTCGCCGGGCTGCTGTCCCCTACGTCAGGCACAGTAACGGATGACAAAGGTCGCCCACTAAGCGGGCGGATCGCCTGGATGGGGCAACGCGATTTGCTCTATCCGTGGCTGACGATTGAACAGAATGTGTGTCTCGGTTCACGTCTGCGCGGCGAAAAAGCTGACCGTGAGCGTGCGCAATATCTGCTGGAGCGCGTGGGGCTGAGCGGCTGCGGCGCATCACTCCCTGAAACGCTTTCTGGCGGGATGCGCCAGCGCGCCGCGATTGCACGAACCCTCTACGAGCAACAACCCATCGTGCTGATGGATGAACCCTTTTCAGCGCTGGATGCCATTACCCGGGCAACCATTCAGACAATGGCCGCAGAACTTCTGGCCGATCGTACCGTGCTACTGATTACGCACGATCCTGCGGAAGCATGTCGCCTCAGCCATAAGATCCTTGTGCTATCGCAACATCCGGGTGGAATTGATGATACGAACTCGCCCGACGGATCTCCGCCACGCCAGATTGATGACCCTGCGGTCATCCAGAGTCAGAGTGCCCTGATGAGATTGTTAACCAGGAGCACACAATGAGCGTTCTTTCACGTATCTGGCGCGGGTTAACCCTGTTTATTGGGCTAATCGGTTTGTGGTGGCTGGCGACGCTGGGAGATATTCCTGCTTTTCTGCTCCCGTCCCCCGTCGCGGTGATCCAGGCGCTTCACGATAACGCCCGCTATCTGGGGTGGCACACGCTGATTACTCTTTCTGAAATCGCCAGCGGTTTGGTCATCGGCGTGCTGCTGGGGGCGATACTGGCGCTCTGTATGGTCTTTTCTCCCCGCCTTCAGCGCTGGGTTATGCCAGTGGTGTTAACCAGTCAGGCGATCCCTGTCTTTGCCCTCGCCCCTTTACTGGTGCTGTGGTTTGGCTTCGGGATGAGCGCCAAAGTGACGATGGCGGTATTAATTATCTTCTTCCCGGTGACATCCGCGCTGTTCGATGGCCTGCGGCGGGTTAGCGGTGATTATCTGGATCTTGCCCGTACCCTGGGAGCCTCGCGTTGGGCGTTGCTACGCCATGTTCAACTGATGGCCGCCCTTCCTGCTTTCGGCTCCGGGCTGCGCATGGCCGCTGCCGTCGCCCCCATCGGCGCCATTATTGGTGAATGGGTCGGCTCGGCTGAAGGGCTTGGCTATGTGATGCTAAATGCCAATGCGCGTATGCAAAGCGATATCTGTTTCGCCGCCTTATTAATATTGATTCTGCTGACCATCTCCCTGTGGATGGCCATTGATACCCTGCTTCGCCGCCTGATTTACTGGGTGCCGGATAACCATTGAGAAACGACAAATGACGAAAAACAGGATTAAACCCGCTCTTGCTGTCCTGCTGGCCAGCAACCTTGTTACACAGAATGCATGGGCGCTGGAAAAAGTTTCGCTGGTGCTGGACTGGTATATCAATCCGGATCATGCCCCTATTATGGTGGCACAGCAGATTGGCGCGTTTAAAGACGAGGGGCTGGAAGTGACGATTATTCCCCCGTCAGACCCTGCACTCCCCCCACGACTGGTGGCGGCAAAGCAGGCCGATCTGGCTATCACCTATCAGCCGCAACTGCATTTCTTTGCCGATCAGGGTTTACCGCTGATGCGCGTGGGGGCACTGATCAATACGCCGCTGAACACGGTGATAGCGCTGGATAAAAACATCAAATCACCGGCGGATTTAAAAGGCAAAAGCGTGGGATATTCGGTAAGCGGCATTGAGCAAGCAACGCTTGATACCATGCTGAAACATGTCAATACCCCCGCAGAGGCCGTCAAACTGATCAACGTCAATTTCCAGCTTACCAGTGCCCTGCTGACCGGAAAAGTGGATGCGGTGATTGGAGGTTATCGCAATATCGAAGCGCTTGAAATCAAGCTACAGGGGAAAGATCCTGTGGTCTTTAACGTCGAGGATTATGGCGTTCCTGCCTACGATGAGCTGATTCTGGTGGCACATAAAGAGGCCATAAATGAACCGAAGATTAAAAAATTCCTCGCCGCGCTGAAAAAAGGCAGTGATTACCTGCACGCACATCCGCAGGAAAGCTGGAATACCTTTGCCAGTGAGCACCCGGAGCTGAACACCGAACTAAATCGGCAAGCCTGGATGAAAACGTTGCCACTGTTTACCCAGAACCCGGCAAAGCTTGATAAAGCACGCTACGCGCACTACGAGCAGTTCTTATTTGATAACAAGCTGATTAAAAAAATAACCCCGGTTGAGCAATATGCCACCGGGGTTACTGAGTAAGTTATCTTTTGTCGGATGGCGCAATTTACCGCCATCCGGCAATCATTTACAGCGCCATGTCGTGCTGCGCTGAGGCTTCGGGTTGTTTCGCCTCTTGCGTGACGTTGTCACTTGCAGGCGTCGTCATTTGAATCACTGGCGGTTTAACCAGTTGCAGCGTTGCCGCTGTATCATCCCAGACCTGCTGGGTCAGCGCGCTATTACCGTTCAGTTTCTGGCCGTAGCTTGGGACAATGGCGTGAATCTTTTGCTGCCACTGTTCTGAGTTAAACTGCGCCGGGAACATCTTCTTGATCACGTTCAGCGTGATCGGCGCGGCGGTAGATGCGCCAGGAGAAGCCCCGAGCAATGCGGAGATAGTGCGTTGCTCATCCAATACCACTTCAGTACCCAGCTTCAGTACGCCGCCTTTATCAGCATCTTTTTTGATGATCTGTACACGCTGGCCGGCCTGAATCAGTTTCCAGTCCTCTTTGCGCGCCTGCGGATAATACTCTTTCAGCGCCGCAAAGCGGTCATCATCACTGAGCATCACCTGGCTTATCAGATATTTCACCAGATCAAAATTATCCAGCCCGACGTGTGTCATCGGCATCACGTTACTGGTAGTTGTAGTGCTCAACAGATCGAAGAACGAGCCATTTTTCAGGAATTTGGTGGAGAACGTTGCAAACGGCCCGAACAGCACCACGCGTTTACCATCAATAAAACGCGCATCGATGTGCGGTACGGACATCGGCGGTGCGCCTACCGAGGCCTGGCCATACACTTTCTGCAAATGCTCTTTGGTGATCGCCGGGTTTTCCGTCATCAGGAAAGAGCCGCCGACCGGGAAACCCGCATAATTATCAGCTTCAGCAATGCCGGTTTTTTGCAGCAATTTCAGCGCCCCGCCGCCAGCACCGATAAAGACATATTTTGCGTCAATCGCATGTTCTTTACCGCTATTCACGTCTTTGATGGTTACATGCCAGGAGTTATCACCATTGCGTTTAAACTCAGTAACTTCAGATGACGTTTGCAAAGAGAAATTCGGGCTTTTTTTCAGGCTACCGATAAGTTGACGGGTAATTTCGCCATAGTTCACATCAGTACCGGCTGGCGTCCAGGTGGCCGCCACTTTCTGCTGTGGGTCACGCCCTTTCATCACCAGTGGAGCCCACTGCTGAATCTGTTGATGATCGGTGGAGAATTTCATCCCCTGGAACAGGGTCGTTTTTTGCAGCGCATCGTAACGTTTCTGCAAATAATTAACGTTGGTATCGCCCCAGACAAAACTCATATGCGGCGTGGAATTAATGAATGAGTGAGGTTCGCGTAAAACACCTCGTTTTACCTGCGCCGTCCAGAACTGACGAGAGATCATGAACTGCTCATTAATATCCAGCGCTTTACTCACGTCGATGGAGCCATCTGCGCGCTCAGGCGTGTAGTTCAGCTCCATATTCGCGGAGTGGCCGGTTCCGGCGTTATTCCATCCATTAGAGGATTCCAGCGCGACACCGTCGAGTTTCTCGACCATCACCTGTTTCCAGTCAGGTTGAAGTTCCTGAAGCCAGGTTCCCAGAGACGCGCTCATAATACCGCCGCCAATCAACAGGAAATCAGTTTTTTGAGGGTTATCAGAATTAGCCCAGGTTGCTGAACTAACAAACAGCGCTACAGAGGTGAGTGAGATAATTGTCTTTTTGAATGCAGGCATAATAGTAATATCACATAGCATTGATGAAACATGGACTATTATAGTAATGCATTTTTACTGTATTTTAAAATATTCACAACATTTTTAGCACTAAATATATTTAATTACTTTATTAAGTTATTTAATTAAATAAATAAACAACACTCATTGTCTGGTATTTACACGCGTTGATTTCAGCTATGCTGTAAAAAGGTTCCATTATCAGAGTGTTAGCCATGACAAAATCGGTAATGCAGTTCCCCGGGAGTTTGCTTTCTGATAACGCGCATATTGTTGCCTCCTGGGATATTGAGCAAGGCAAAACCTACGGCCAGGTGATGCCGCTGCATCACCCGTCAGTGCTCAATGCCGCGCTATCGCCGATTCAGGTCAGCTATACCGAGGGGATGCGGCTCAACCTGATTAATGCCATGGGAGTCACCATCGGCGATTCCATTGTTGGCCTGAACGTCTGCCATTATCTGAAGTATGTCTGTCCGGAAATACACATCAATCTGCTACGCCCGGAAACACCTCTCCCCGCCGTCGATGCAATCTATCACCTTGCCCGACGAACTGGAGTGATTGATACCTTCAGTTGCCTGCCCTGGCCATTGGCCTACGGCGGCGACTACGATGTCAATATTGATATGGGGAATCAGCTCTATCGCGATAGCTTTCAGAGCATGGAAATGCATGATTATTTTTACCATAGCGTGGGGCTTGCCCCCCAAAGTGTCCCGGACAAGTTCAAACAAAATTGCTGGCTGCAACGGCATTTCAGCAAAAGTGACCGTTCACCGTATATTCTTTTTTGCCCTGGTGCCAGTACACCACTAAGAGCAATACCGGACGTTTGGCACCGGCGTATTATCACCGGGCTACAGGAGCGCTACGCATTACCCGTCCTGGGATTTAGCCCTATTACCCTGCCCGGCTATCAGAATATCAGCCAGCAGGTAACCACGACGGATGCCTATATAAATGTCATTCGTCAGGCAGATTTTGTCTATACGGCGGACTCATCTGCCCTGCATATTGCGGCAGGTTTTGCCATCCCTACTCATGCCATTTTCACGTCAATCGATCCGGCCCTGCGTGTCCGTTACTACCCACAAGTCACCTGGTCGCTTCCGGGTTCAATTGAGCCGGATGGCGCACATGCTTCAGCCGATAGCCAACGACTGGCGCAGCTACATCAGCACTATGCGGATTTCTATCAACGGGGAATTATGTGAGTGATACCCCCGCCCGTCGGGCGAGGGAGAGAGGAAAGTGATTACCAGCTAAAGTCCCGAACCAGCGATAGATCCCAGGCGGTAGCAAACAGTGAAATAAAGATGATTAGATTCACCGCGGTTTCGATTCTTTTTTCCATTTTGATTCTCCTTATGCCGGTTACAACTATCTAACACGGAAAACCTTAATGATTTCTTAATGCTGCCACCAGTATCAAACGAACGCAGCAGAATGTGAATACGAGTATGCCAATAAAAAACGGTGACGTCCCCCTCTTTTACCTTTCGACGCTAGGTAAGCTGATAATGTTTGTCGGCGGTAAGTCGGGCCGGGATATTCGTCTCATCATTCATCTGTAACAGTTCTATCTCGATAGCGTTGCAGATAGCATCCAGCGGTAAATCGTTATTTTCCATGCCAAAGGGCTCTTCCAGTTCTTCCGCAAGGGTATCAAGCGCAATGAAGGTGTAGGAGATCAGTACTGATACAAAAGGCGTCATATAGTGAAGGTCAACGACCAACGCAAACGGGAGCATAATGCAGAACAGGTATACGGTGCGATGCAGGATCAGTGAGTACGCGAAAGGTACCGGTGTATTGGCGATGCGCTCACACCCGGCCAGCACGGAAGACATGTCATTCAGCCGATTGTTCAGGCTGTGGAACAAAATATCGGAAAGCTTACCTTCACGACGGCGTACTGCCAGCCACTCGCCCATCATTAACAAAATGCGGTTAGCCGGTGTCTGAACCGCAAGCACCTGCGCCAACTGCTGTTCATCCAGATAGCGAGCAAGCACGTCTTGTGGCGGCTGTCGACGCAACTGCAAGCGTAAACTGTGCGCAAACGCGATTTGCAGCCGGGTAAATTCAGCAATGTGCGGCTCATCATGCAGTGTGTTCTTCACTTCGCGCAGGAGCGAGCGTGAGGCAATCATCAATTGCCCCCACAGTAAACGCGCCTCGACATAACGTGCATAACAGGCGTTATTACGAAACCCGAGAAAAATAGCGATAGCGACGCCGAGAATACTGAATGGGGCGACGGTCAGTTTAATACCAAGCGTGGTGTACCAGGGCAGGATCATGATCACCACAATAGAGAGCAGGAAGTTAAGCAGTAACCGTGAGGATATTTTTGGAAGTACCGAGCCATGCCAGACGAGAATACGGGGCAACCAGTGTTGATGAGGACGCGCGATCATAAATTTATCAGCCAGGTTAAAAACTTGTTTATTAAACGTGATTGTCGTCACACATTCAAGCGATTTACCCCACTCCAGGGTATACTGTTACGCCCGTCCACCACTGCTCAGCACACCGTGGCAGGTTGTTTCATTTGCGATTAATAATATACAACAAATGTATGTTGTAACTAATTAGACTTATAAATAAACCCGGCAAGCGCCGGGCCTTTTCTACACTACATAGAATGAGAGCAATCTTAGCAGAGCGGCTGAACCGCTTTACGCATCCCCTGCAACAGAATGGCATCCAGGTCGAGAGAAACCTGTTCTACCAGTCCTGAAATCTGGGTCAAATCCTGCTCCCAGTGTTCGCTGACGGAAAGTACTGCTTTTACCAGCTCGCTGGTGCTGATTTGCTGGTCACGGTGCTGTGCCCACAGTTGCTGATAACGTTCAATCCAGTGCGCATCATCCTGAACCGGGTATGTTTCACCGTCGCGCTCGGCCCGGTAGAAAGCAATCAACGCAGCCAGTGCAAACGTCAGACGCGCAGGCAATTTACCGGTCGCCTTCTGCCCTGCCAGCAGTTGCGGCAAAATACGGGTACGGAATTTGGTCATCCCGTTCAGGGCAATAGAAAGCAATTGATGTTTGATATACGGGTTACGGAAACGGCTCGTGACGGCGCTGGCAAAGGACTCCAGCTCATCACGCGGTAAATCCAGCACCGGGATAATCTCTTCGTAGATAGCCTTCTCCACAAACGCGCACACTTCTGCGTCATTCATCGCCTCACCAACTGTATCAAGCCCGGCCTGATACGCAACCGGCACCAGCGCAGTGTGGGCACCGTTGAGGATCGCAACTTTACGTTCTTTATACGGTTTGATGTCATCAACAATCAGGACGTTCAGTGGTAATTTGTCGAGACGCAGTTCACCGGCGAGCGATTTTGGCCCCTGGATCACAAACAGATAGAAGTGCTCTGCGGTATCCAGGAAACCATCTTTGTAACCAAGCCCGGCTTCAATCTCCGCGGCTTCGTCGCGAGGATACCCCGTCACGATACGGTCAACCAGCGTGGAGCAGAACGTGTTGGATTCATTCAACCAGGTAACAAATTCCACCGGCAGCGCCCACTCCTGTGCGTAACGCAGCACCAGTTCATGCAGGGCATCACCGTTATAATCAATCAGTTCGCACGGAATAATCACCCAGCCTTTATCTGCCGCGCCATTGAAGTGCGTATAGCGTTCAAACAGCAGGCGCGTCAGCTTGGCGGGATAGCTTACGGCTGGCGCATCATCAAATTTATCACCCGCGTGGTAGCTTATCCCGGCTTCGGTGGTATTAGAGAAGACAAAACGCATGTCCGGGTTGTGTGCCAGTTTCAGGAAAGCGTCGTAATCGGTATAGGCGCTGATTTCACGGTTAACGGAGCGAATCAGACGCGCATCGCTCACCGCTTCACCCTGCTCATTCAGGCCACGAATAATAGTGGTATACAAACCATCCTGAGTGCTGAGTGACGGCGGGAAATCACTGGCAATCGGGCGAACAATCACCACCCCGGCATTGAGATCGGTGTGCTCGTTCAGCAGGTCGATCTGCCAGTCAACGAATGCGCGCAGGAAGTTACCTTCGCCAAACTGAATGATACGTTCAGGGTATTGCGCTCCGGGAAAGTCCTGGCGGTTCAGAGTCTTCACAATCGTTTCCTTCTAATTAGTCATACAACCTGGTTGAATTGGTGTAATAACTTACCAGATTTTTCGACAATGAAACCCTGTTTTGATCAAAATGTGGAGACTAATTCCTGAATCAGAGGAGTTTGTAGAATACGCTGGTTGCCGTGAGTTCTCCCCCGGGCAACAGAGCATAGCGCGGGATTTCCCCCGCCTTTTGCCAACCGTTATGTTGGTAAAATGTCTCCGCCCCACTCCCGGTTGCGGTGTCGAGCACCAGTACATTTTTGCCTGCTTCCCGCGCAATGTTCTCCAGTTGCATCATGAGTGCGCGTCCAACACCATCACGACGAGCCGCTTCATGAACCAATAGCTTAGCGACATCAGCCCGGTGTGGCTGGTTTTCGGGTTGATCGGTGATGAGCTGGACTGTGCCCACAATTTTATGCTGCTCATTTTCAGCGACCAGGACAATACGTTCGCTTGCGGCCACGCTTGAAGCGGTGCGTTGCCAAAAGGCAATGGCGCTGTCCCGGCTCAGGGGCGACATAAAGCTGACCGATGCCCCGCCTTCGACGCAATTGATCAGAACATCGCTGAGTGCAAAGATATGCGAAAGAATATCGTCACATGATAACGTGCGCAGAATAAGAGAGTGCCCCATGAAATTCTCCATTATGAATTTCATATCACTATCACTGGTGGCGCGTAACAGCACAAGTTATGCCGTCATCGCATTTACTTATGTCAGGGATTATTCATCTGGATAACCAGCCAGTGATGGATAACGCTAACGATATAGCGCTGTTGGGCATCATCCAGCGTCGTTCCGGCGGGGATGTTATGCCATTTTGCCAGGCAGCCGCGACAGCAGGTAGCCGTCGCATGTTGAGCGATAAACACCGGATGCCCGCGCATCGGCGTCTGTTTACCATCGTTTTTAGGTAAAGCAGGCGCCAGACGGGTGGCGATAAAATCCGCCGCATGGCGGTCGATGACTTCCGGGCCCTTGTCATAGCAATACTGCCGCTCTTTTACGCCCAGTTTAAAACGGCTGCGAAACGGCGAACGCGCCAGGCGCTCAAACAGATTATCGAGTGGAACCATTAGTACACTGAACGTCCTATCTTTTGCGTTAATCTTTCCAGAACGGCGACACCCGCCAGGGAGTTACCGGCTTCATCCAGTTCCGGGCTCCAGACAGCAATAGCCATCTCATGCGGGACGATTGCCACCACACCGCCACCAACGCCGGATTTTGCAGGAAGCCCCACACGCCACGCAAATTCACCGGCATTCTGATACATTCCGCTGGTCGCCATTAGCGCGTTAACCTGACGCGCCTGCATCGGTGAAATAATCGGGTGATGAATATGCGGCGCTCGCCCCTGATTGGCCAGAAACAGAAATGCCCGCGCTAACTCGTTACAACTCATCTTCAATGCGCAATAGTGGAAATAGTTTTGCAGTACCGTTGCCACATCATTATGAAAATTGCCGAACGACTTCATCAGCCAGGCAATCGCCGCGTTGCGGGCAGAATGCTCAAACTCCGAACGCGCGACAACCGGGTCGTAGGCAATATCCTGAATGCCGCACAACTGGCGAACAATCTCCAGCATGCGCATACGCGGCGCGCTAAGCCTTCCCTGCAGCATATCGCAGACAACCAGCGCTCCGGCGTTAATAAACGGATTGCGAGGTTTTCCCTGTTCGATTTCCAGTTGTAACAATGAGTTGAAGGGCTGACCGGAGGGATCTTTACCCACGCGTAGCCAGATTTCCTCTTCCGGATAGTGGTTCATCGCCACCACCAGACTGAGCACTTTTGAAATGGATTGAATGGAGAAACGTTCGTCGGCATCACCTGCCGAGAAGTGATGACCATCTACCGTACTTATGGCAATCGCCAGCTTATTACCGCTTACCTGAGCCAGTGCCGGAATGTAATCCGCCACCTTACCTTGCCCAATCAGCGGCCTGACGTCAGTTAAAATCGACGCCAGCATGTCATTATCGATGACCGTAGTCACTTACTACTCCTTGCCCGCAGGCTATTTCCGGCCTGCAAGTATAACAGAGCATGATGGATGAAACATAAGAAAGCCCGCACGAAGCGGGCTGAGGAAAATTGGGTGCGTTGTGGATATGCCCGACACAGAAAGAGTGGCGGGGAACGCTCCCCGCTGGTGCTCTTACACGGATCGGCACGCTGTGAAAACAGCAATCTCTGTTTGGCCAGTTCGGATGTGAACCTCACAGAGATCTTTTCTCATGACCAGCACCGCCACATTGGCGGAAACACAGATAATGATCAGGGCCAGTAGCATCCCTTTGTACTGTTTCATCGCGCTCTTTTCCTTGACCTTACGGTCTGTAAGAGGCACTCTACATGTGCTGACATATAGGGGGCCTCGGGTTGATTGAAAAATCACTCGGGGCTTTTCTCTATCTGCCATTCTGCAAATGCCTGAGACAGATAGCCTCAAGCACCCACAATCATCTTACGCCGCACCTTCCCTGTTTACGCATTGATAAATAAATCGTTTTCGGAATTATCGACGGTCTTTCCACACCGTTTGTACGTTGCAGAACTCATGCAAACCAAAATGCGACAGTTCTCGACCAAATCCGCTTTTCTTCACACCGCCAAAGGCAACGCGCGCGTCACTGGCGCTGTAACCGTTGATAAATACCCCGCCGCATTCGAGCTGTTCGGCAAAGCGCTGAGCCTGGGCATCATCTGCGGTAAAGACGGTTGCTGACAGGCCAAATTCGCTGTCGTTTGCCAGTTCAAGGGCATGATCCGCATCACGTGCTACGGCGATCGCCGCAACCGGGCCGAACATCTCCTGACGAAACGCTGTCATTTGCGCAGTAACATTGCCCAGTACGGTTGGTGCATAGAAGTTTCCGTCCCCTGCCATTTTTTCACCACCAAGCAGCAGTGT
Organism: Pseudocitrobacter cyperus; assembly: GCF_039889165.1. Classification (NCBI taxonomy): domain Bacteria; kingdom Pseudomonadati; phylum Pseudomonadota; class Gammaproteobacteria; order Enterobacterales; family Enterobacteriaceae; genus Pseudocitrobacter; species Pseudocitrobacter cyperus. Next base: position 521,419 of record NZ_JAYMYY010000001.1, read on the forward strand.
CGCGCCTTCGGCAAGCGTCGCTTCCACTTGCTGATGAAGTTCATCGCGCAGATCGAATCTCGCCATTGGCCCCAGATAGTTCTGCTCATCCAGAGGATCGCCCATCTCCAGTTGTTCCGTTGCGGCGACAAACTTGCGCGTAAAAGCATCTGCGACACCCGCCTCAACGATAAAGCGTTTCGCCGCCGCGCAAACTTGCCCGGTATTCTGATAACGCCCGATAACCGCCGCCTGCACCGCAGTATCGAGATCCGCATCGTTCAGCACAATAAAGGGATCGGATCCCCCCAGTTCAAGCACGCATTTTTTCAGCGCCGCGCCTGCTTGTGCGCCAATAGCACGACCCGCGCGCACGCTTCCCGTTACCGTAACCGCAGCGATACGCGGATCGTTAATCGCCTGGGTAACGCCATCATTTGTGGCATTAACCCAACCAAAAACGCCCTCGGGAAGACCGGCTTGCGCAAAAATCTTGCCGATCAGTGCCGCACTGCCCATTACATTAGGCGCATGCTTCAGCAAATAGCTATTCCCCGCAAGCAGGATAGGCACCGCCCCACGCAGAACCTGCCACAGCGGGAAGTTCCACGGCATAATTGCCAGAATCGGCCCCAGAGGACGATACTCAATAACCGCTTTTTGTTCTTCCACCAGCGTCGCTTCGGTGCGTAGCATCGCGGGGCCGTGTTCCGCATACCAGTCACACAGGTTAGCCGATTTCGCCACTTCTCCCCGCGCCTGGGCAATGGGTTTACCCATCTCGCGGGAGATCATTTGCGCCATCTCTTCGCCGCGCTGACGCAGGACATTCCCTACAGAACGCAGTGCGTCCGCACGCGCAGCGACGGGGGTATTGCGCCACTGGCGGTATCCAGCCTCAGCGAGGGTTATCGCATTATCGACCTGCGCCGTTGTCGCCCAGGGCAGCGCTGAAAGGGTTTCGCCATTAGCCGGGTTGATGGAAATCGCGTGAGTTGCAGGTGAAGTCATTCTCTTCTCTCTTATCCGGTGATGTGATGCTGACATCCTGGCCCCTTGTTGTCTTTCTGGAAAGTGAATAATATTGAGCCAACCATTCACGAATCGAGAATACTATGGATCTGACGCAGCTTGAGATGTTTAACGCCGTCGCGCAAACCGGCAGTATTACCCAGGCGGCGCAAATAGTGCACCGCGTTCCGTCCAATCTCACCACCCGGATTCGTCAACTGGAAGCAGACCTTGGCGTGGAGCTATTCATCCGCGAAAGCCAGCGGCTGCGGCTTTCGCCCGCCGGACACAGTTTTCTGCGCTACAGCCAGCAGATCCTCGCACTGGTCGATGAAGCAAGAATGGTCGTTGCTGGTGATGAACCGCAGGGGCTGTTTTCCCTGGGCGCGCTGGAAAGCACCGCCGCAGTGCGGATCCCGGAAACGCTGGCTCGTTATAACCAGCGTTACCCGAAAATCCAGTTCGACCTGGCCACCGGCCCTTCCGGCACCATGATTGACGGGGTAATGGAGGGAACGCTGAGTGCCGCATTCGTTGACGGCCCGGTCATGCACCCCGGTCTGGAAGGGATGCCGGTCTACCAGGAGGAGATGATGATTGTCGCAGCCAGCGGCCACCCTCAGATTACCCGCGCCAGCGAGGTTAACGGCACCAGTATTTATGCCTTCCGGGCTAACTGTTCTTATCGCCGTCATTTTGAGAGCTGGTTTCAGGCTGACCATGCCACGCCGGGCAGGATCCATGAAATGGAGTCATACCATGGAATGCTCGCCTGTGTCATCGCGGGAGCAGGCTTAGCGTTAATGCCGCGCAGTATGCTGGAAAGTATGCCTGGGCATCATCAGGTCGAAGCCTGGCCGCTCGGTGAAAAGTGGCGCTGGCTGACGACATGGTTGGTCTGGCGGCGAGGCGCAAAGAGCCGACAACTGGAGGCATTTATAGCCTTGCTGGATGAAACGGTCGCTTAATCCGCAATAGGCGGAACCTTACGTGATCCGCATTCTGGCGCTCTGTGCCGGAGCTGTAGTTATCTTCCCAATGTAACCTCAGGCAAAAAAAGCGTTCCTTTCAAATAAAGGGACGCTTTACCGCCCATCAGCACCCGACTCCCCTGCCACTCGCAGCGTACATCGCCACCGCGTGCGGAAACCTGACGCGCCAGCATCTGCGTTTTACCGAGCTTTTCTCCCCAATAAGGAATGAGCATCGTATGCGAAGACCCTGTGACAGGATCTTCCCACACCGCTTCGCCCGGAGAGAAAAAGCGGCTGACAAAATCATATTCACCATCACCGCGTGCGGTAATCGCCACTTTATGTTCACCGGGGATCATTGCGCTGATGTTCGGCGTCACCGCTTCAACCTGCTGACGGTTTTTGAGCTCAATCACCCAGGCCCGGCCTTTGCGCGCGCTCACATAATCGGTAATGCCTAATGCCTGAAGCATCCCGGCGGGCGGCGTTGCGGGTTGCGTTTCACCGACGGGAAAATCAAGCGTCAGCCATTCACCATCACGGGTTACGGTAAGCTGACCGGATGCGGTTTCAAAACGCACTATGCGTTCCGGATAATTAAGCTGCTGGAAAATCACATACGCTGTCGCAAGAGTTGCATGCCCGCAGAGATTCACTTCCTGACGCGTCGTAAACCAGCGCAGTTCAAAACCGCTCGGATGCTGAACCACAAACGCGGTTTCCGATTGGTTATGCTGCTGTGCCATCTTCAGCAACAGCGGGTCTGGCAACCAGTTTTCCAGCACACATACTGCAGCCGCATTCCCTTCAAAGGGGCGTTCGCTGAACGCATCCACCAGATAAATATCGATTTCCCGCATTCTTCTCTCCCGTCGTGTTGAAAACATAAAATGACATGTTTCTATTGAGAGAACAGATAGCAAAACGAGATCTAAATCACAAATTTATTGTCAGGCAACCGATAATAGCTTTAAGATCGACCACCTCATCCTGACCAGACTATCCCAGAAAATCCTATGACAACGAACACAGTCTCGCGCCACATCGCATGGCTTCGGGTGGTGACGCTCGCCATCGCGGCCTTCATTTTTAATACCACGGAGTTTGTGCCGGTGGGCCTGCTCTCTGACATCGCTGACAGCTTTGACATGACAACCGCGCAGGTCGGGATCATGCTGACAATTTATGCGTGGGTGGTGGCATTAATGTCACTGCCATTTATGCTGTTGACCAGCCAAATGGAGCGACGCAAATTATTGATTGGCCTGTTCGTTCTGTTCATTGCCAGTCATATCCTGTCGTTCTTCGCATGGAACTTTACCGTGCTCGTCGCCAGCCGTATCGGCATTGCTTTCGCTCATGCGGTGTTCTGGTCGATAACCGCTTCACTGGCCATTCGAATGGCACCTGCCGGAAAACGTGCGCAGGCGCTGAGCCTGATAGCCACCGGCACCGCACTGGCGATGGTCTTCGGTATTCCGATTGGCCGTGTCGTCGGGCAATATTTTGGCTGGCGCACCACCTTCCTTGCCATTGGCATCGGTGCATTATTGACGATGGTGGCGCTGATAAAACTGCTGCCGAAATTGCCAAGCGAACATTCCGGCTCACTCAAAAGCCTGCCGGTACTGTTTCGTCGTCCGGCGCTGATGAGTATCTACCTGCTGACCGTGGTAGTGGTTACTGCTCACTACACCGCCTATAGCTATATTGAACCCTTCGTGCAGAACGTTGCAGGTTTAAGCGGCAACTTTGCCACCATGCTGCTGCTCATTCTCGGCGGCGCGGGCATAATCGGCAGTGTTCTGTTTGGTAAGCTTGGGAATCTTCACGCCTCCGGGCTTATCAGCATGGCGATTGGCCTGCTGCTGGCCTGCCTGCTGCTGCTGTTACCGGCATCGCATCAGGCTGGCAACCTGGCAGTGCTCAGCGTCTTCTGGGGCATCGCCATCATGATTATTGGCCTGGGTATGCAGGTGAAGGTGTTATCGCTGGCGCCGGACGCGACCGATGTGGCGATGTCGCTGTTTTCGGGGATCTTTAATATTGGTATTGGCGCGGGCGCGCTGTTAGGAAGCCAGATCAGCAGCCATGTATCCATGTCCTCAATTGGCTATGTCGGCGCCGTCCCGGCGCTGGCGGCATTGATTTGGTCAGTGATTATTTTCCGCCGCTGGCCCGCGGCATCATTAGAAGAGCAGGCACACCGCCCGTAATGATGTGACAGGCGCCGGGTAACACCCGGCGCCTTTCCATTAAATACCCGGCCAGGTGGTGATGATTTCCACCACGCCGTTGATGATAAACTGTACGCCCATACACACCAGCAAAAAGCCCATCAGCCGTGAAATCGCCTCAATACCGCCTTTCCCGACCCAGCGCATAATCGCCCCGGAGCTACGTAAACTGCCCCACAGAATAATCCCCACCAGCGCAAAGATAATCGGCGGTGCAATCAATACCACCCAGTCAGGGAAACTGACGCCATGCTTAATGGTAGAGGCGGAGCTGATAATCATGGCAATTGTCCCCGGCCCTGCTGTGCTCGGCATCGCCAGCGGGACAAACGCGATATTAGCCGTCGGCTCATCTTCCAGCTCTTCCGATTTGCTGGACGCTTCCGGTGATTCATGCGCCTTCTGCTGCGGGAAAAGCATCCGGAAACCGATAAAGGCCACGATCAACCCCCCGGCAATACGCAGACCAGGTATAGATATGCCGAATGTATTCATCACCAGTTGCCCGGCATAGTACGCCACCATCATGATGGCGAAGACATAAATCGATGCCATTCTTGCCTGATGGTTACGTTCTGCCGCGTTCATATTTCCCGCTAAACCCAGAAACAGCGCGACGGTGGTCAGGGGGTTTGCCAGCGGCAAAAGCACCACCAGACCAAGCCCAATTGCCTGAAAAAGTTCAACCATATGAGATATTAGCCTTCTCTGTTTTATCAATGAAATAGCAGTCTACGCCATGCAGTATAGCGTTTTCGCAGCATCTCTTGCTATGCAGCGACATTTCACAGAATTTTGTCTGACGCGTTGCTGGTTAGTCTCTGTTCAACGTTTTAGCAAATCGTGGCATCGATCAATCCATTCAGTTGACTTATGATTGCACGGGAAATAATATCCACCGCAACTAAAGTACTTGCCAGGGCAACCATCGTGAATATCACAAGCGACCTCTTCGATGAAATCATCCCGCTTGGGCATTTGATTCACATGGTTAATCAGAAAAAAGATCGTTTGCTCAACGAGCATCTATCGCCCGAAGACATTACTTCCTCACAGTTCAGGGTTCTCTGCTCTATCCGCTGCAAAGGCAGCATTACACCGGTAGAGCTGAAAAAGATCCTTTCGGTCGATCTGGGCGCGCTTACCAGAATGCTTGACCGATTGCTTTGCCGGGGCTGGATTGCCCGTTTGCCGAATCCCAATGACAAACGCGGCGTGCTTATCCAGTTAACAGCAGAAGGTGCTGAAATTTGTGAGAAATGTCATCGACTCGTTGGGCAAGACCTGCACCAGGAATTAACAAAAAACTTAACGGCAAACGAAGTTGCAACCCTTGAGCTTCTGTTAAAAAAGATTTTGCCGTAAACAGAAAAGAAAGAGGTAAGACGATGTCCAGACGCAATACAGACGCTATCACCATTCATAGCATTTTGGACTGGATCGAAGATAACCTTGAATCGCCCCTGTCGCTGGAAAAAGTGTCAGAGCGGTCGGGTTACTCCAAATGGCACCTGCAACGGATGTTTAAAAAGGAAACCGGACACTCTTTAGGTCAATACATTCGCACCCGTAAATTGACCGAGATTGCCCAGAAATTAAAAGAGAGCAATGAGCCGATTCTGTACCTGGCGGAACGCTATGGTTTTGAATCTCAGCAGACGTTAACGCGAACCTTTAAAAACTATTTCGATGTGCCACCGCATAAATATCGCGTCACGAATATGCACGGGGAAGCTCGCTATCTCTACCCACTCAACCACTGTAGTTATTAATCGCCTGCACAAGACGTATTGAGGAATACCATGAAACTGTTCGCCTCCGCTGCCTTCGCTATTTTGGCGTTGGTTTCCAGCCAGAGTTATGCGGAGCAAACCCTGACCCCAACGCAACACAACGCCCGAGACACCATGATTATGCCGTCAGACAATCAGCAGTCGCCGTTTGATTTTAATCATATGGATGCCGGTAGCGACAAATCTGACGAGCTGGGAGTGCCTTACTACAACCGGCATGGTCTCTGATTTGTGTCCGCCCCGCATATGCGGGGCGTTGCTTTATCCCCTCGCCGCCCGCATGCCGGGTAATCGCAAGCCAAAGACATTAATAAACAGCCCAGCCATAATCAGCACCGCCCCCAATAATTGCAGCGCCGACAACGTTTCATCCAGCAGCAATGCCGCACTTGCCAGCCCGACCACCGGCACCAGCAGCGATAACGGCGCAACACGCCAGGTTTCGTAACGCCCCAGCAACGCTCCCCAAATACCGTAACCAATAATCGACGCCGCAAAAGCCAGGTAAACCAGTGACAGAATGGTCATGAGATCGATGGCCAGCAGACTCTGCGCCATCCGCGTTGCCCCGTCAAAAATCAACGAACTGAGAATAAACGGAATGATCGGGATCAGCGCGCTCCACACCACCAGTGACAGTACCGCAGGCTTTGATTCGTGCTGCATAATCCGCTTATTGAAGATATTGCCGCATGCCCAACTGAACGCCGCCGCAAGCGTCAGCATAAAGCCCAACAACCCGACATGTTGACCATTCAGGCTGCCTTCTATCAGAACCAGTACGCCAAACACTGCCAGCGAAATTCCCGCCACCTGCTTACCCTGCAAGCGTTCACCGAAAACAAACGCTCCGAGAATAATGGTAAAGAACGCCTGCGCCTGTAACACCAGCGAGGCAAGCCCGGCGGGCATACCGAACTTAATGGCGCAAAACAGAAAAGCGAACTGACCAAAACTGATGGTCAACCCATAGCCCAGCAACAAACGAAACGGAACCTTTGGCCTGGCGACAAAAAAAATCGCCGGAAACGCCACTAACATAAAGCGCAACCCTGCCAACAACAGTGGCGGCATGTTGTGCAGGCCCACTTTGATCACCACAAAGTTGATACCCCACACTATCACCACCAGCAATGCCAGTAGCCCATCTTTACGTGTCATACCCTGCCTCATTATTTATTAAAATTATGTAAACAGATTCAACATAACGAAAAATAGCAAGATCGAACAGATCATTATTTTTAGCGGGGAGAAAACGCCAGACAACCGCTCAGCGTGGGTATACAACTGCTCTGCGCCATGATATTTCTGACAAAACACAACATAAAAAAAACAATTCATCAGGCACAAAAATGAAAGCAACTCTACGACGCTCCACGGGCGCGCTGCTGGCGTCGTCACTCCTGTTGACTATCGGACGTGGCGCAACGCTTCCCTTCATGACCATCTACCTCACGCGCAAATATGCCATGACCGTGGACACCATCGGTTACGCCATGACGATAGCTCTGACGATCGGCGTGATTTTCAGCCTGGGTTTTGGCATCCTTGCGGATAAATTCGACAAAAAACGCTACATGCTTCTGGCGATCGCGGCGTTTATTGCCGGGTTTATCGCCATTCCGCTGGTCAATAGCGTCACGCTGGTGGTGCTCTTCTTTGCGCTCATCAACTGCTCTTACTCCGTTTTCGCAACCGTTCTGAAAGCATGGTTCTCCGACGCCCTTTCCTCGACGGAAAAAGCGCGGATCTTCTCACTCAACTACACCATTTTGAATATCGGCTGGACGGTCGGCCCGCCGCTTGGCACCCTGCTGGTGATGTACAGCATTAATCTGCCATTCCTGCTGGCGGCCATTTGCGCCGCGCTACCGCTGGTATTCATTCAGCGCTATGTTCAGCGTATTGTCGTGGCCGACAAAGAAAATAGCCCCGCAGCCTGGGATCCCACCGTTTTGCTGCATGACAAAGCGCTGATGTGGTTTACCTGTTCGGGATTGCTGGCATCCTTTGTCGGCGGTTCGTTCGCCTCCTGCATCTCACAATATGTGCTGGCTATCGCAGACAGTGAGTTTGCTGAAAAAGTCGTGGCCGTGATCCTCCCGGTGAATGCCGTCATCGTGGTCACGCTGCAATACGCCGTGGGCCGACGTCTTACCGCCAGTAATCTGCGCCCATTAATGACGTTTGGCACGGTCTGCTTCGTGCTTGGGCTGCTCGGGTTTATGTACTCCGGAAGCAACCTGATCTACTGGGGGCTGGCCGCGGCGGTGTTTACTCTGGGTGAGGTTATCTACGCACCCGGCGAATACATGTTGATCGACAACATCGCACCGCCGGGCATGAAAGCCAGCTATTTTTCCGCCCAGGCATTAGGCTGGCTGGGCGCGGCGATGAACCCTATGCTTACCGGGCAGATCCTCACCCATCTGCCTTCTGCGTCTCTGTTTATGATTATGATTGCCGCCATCGTCATGGCCTGGTTTCTGATACAGAAAGGCATGCGCGCCAGCAGGCGTAAAGAAATTGCATCGCTTTAATCTTCCCTCAGCGCGCGTTTACTGCGCGCGCGGATTCATCAGCAAAAGCGAATCCCTCGTCCCGCCAGCCGGTTATTCCTCCGAGCATCAATTTCACCGGACGACCAAGCTGCGCCAGCTTAAGCGCGGCACGGTCGGCGCCATTGCAGTGCGGCCCGGCGCAGTAAACCACAAACAGTGTGTCCGCGGGCCACTCCGCCATTCGCGCTGCCGTTATCTGGCGATGTGGCAGATGTATCGCCCCCGGAATATGGCAGCCGGAAAAATCCTGCGGACTTCCCACGACGTGAAGCAGCACAAAATCCACATCCTGCTGACGCTGTGCGGCGTGCACGTCTGCACAATCGGTCTCCATACTCAAACGCTGACGGAAATGGCGTAATGCCTCCTCTGATGAAGCCACCGCAAATTCACTCACATAACTCATAGTCACATCCTCTGCTCTGTGTTAACACTATATTTACCGCAACAGCGGTATTGACTAACGTGAGTATAAACATGGGATTAACCGCTAATCCGCCCGTATTCCTGACAGAAAACGGCCAGAAGATGACAATTGCCACCTCCCACAACGTTGTTGTGCTGGCTTACGATGGGCTTTGCACATTTGAGTTCGGCGTCGCCGTTGAGATTTTCGGGCTACCGCGTCCGGAGATGGGCGGTGACTGGTATCGCTTTGCGGTGGCGGCCGTTGATGAAGGCGAGATGCGGGCGACGGGCGGTATTCGCCTGGTCGCTGATGGTGGGCTGGATCTGCTCAATGAAGCCAGTACTATTGTCGTCCCTGGCTGGCGCGGCATTGATGCATCCGTCCCGCAAGCGCTTTGTGAAGCACTACGTCAGGCACATGCCCGTGGCTGCCGAATTATCTCCATCTGCTCCGGCGTCTTTGTGCTGGCGGCCGCAGGATTATTAAACGGCAGGCAAGCCACCACCCACTGGCGCTATACCGATACGTTACAGCAGCGTTTCCCGGCGATCGATGTCGTCGCGGATGTGCTCTACGTCGCACAGGATAATGTTTTCACCTCGGCGGGCAGCGCTGCCGGAATAGATCTTTGCTTACATGTCGTCCGGCTCGATTTCGGCCTGGCGGCCGCCAATCGGGTGGCTCGTCGGTTAGTTGTCCAGCCTCATCGCGACGGTGCGCAAAAGCAGCAGGTAGAGCGCCCGGTTGCGCGGGATCGAGAAAGTTTGCGTCTGGGCGCGCTGTTCGATTATCTGCGACAAAACCTGGCGGATAACCACACCGTCGCGTCGCTGGCGCAGCGTATGGGGATGAGTGAGCGCACGTTTCTACGCCGTTTTCAGGAAGCAACAGGTAAAACCCCTGCCCGCTGGTTGCTCGACGAACGCCTCAGCCAGGCACAGCATTATCTGATCACTACCCGCATCGGCATGGAGATCATCGCGGAACGTTCAGGCTTCGGTAACGGTAAAAATCTGCGCCGCCACTTTCAACAACACATGGCAATGAGTCCTGTTGCCTATCGAAAAAAATTCACACCATGACAAATACGGAAGTTCAGGCAAAAAAAAAACCGCCAGGTAGCTGACGGTAAATGCTTGCATGGATAGATCTGTGTTATTGATTAAACAATCAGTCGTAGGCATCCGTGATTACGATGATTGTTGTTGTAAGCATCCTGACACAGACATCCTCAATGAAGATTAAACAACGAATACGTTATTTGCCGTATTCGCCTTCCAGCCCTTTTTGCTTTTACAGCAGGCGGTACGCTCCGCCCACAATCTGCCAGAACGCGACGTCTGTAAGTCCTGATTTTCTGGGGTCGTAGACCAGGTAACGCCACGGCGAATTTTACGTGTGATATTTTTCATACTACCCTCCGGCAGATTGTCGACATTTAATCCGTTAACTCAACAAGTTACAAAGCAATAGTAGCATCCTGAATAGCGATTTATTTCAATAAATGCGCGTATTTGTAAAGACACCGTGAGGTACTGTACGATCCCGCTGATTTACTCGCTTAACCCGCGGTTTCTCAGCATCGGATCAATCAACGGATCGTGCCCGCGCCACACGCGATAAAGCGTTTCTAAATCACTGCTATTGCCGCGCGATAAAATCGCCTCGCGAAAACGCTCGCCATTTTCACGACTCAACCCGCCGTGTTCCTCAAACCACTGATAGCCGTCATCTGCCAGCATCTGCGTCCACAGATAGGCGTAATAACCGGCGGCATAGCCACCGCCAAAAATGTGCGCAAAATAACTGCTGCGATAACGTGGCGGCACGGCAGCGAGATCCAGATGTTCCTGCTGTAACGCCTGTACCTCGAATTGTTCAACGCTGTTTACCACCGTCTGCCCATCCAGCGTATGCCAGTGCATATCGAGCAGCGCCGCGCTGAGCAATTCCGTCATATCGTAGCCCTTATTAAATTTCGCCGCGCGGAACATGCTGTCGCGCAACGCTTCAGGCATGGGCTCACCCGTCTGGTGATGACGCGCATAGTGAGCGAATACGTCAGGATGACTGGCCCAGTGCTCATTGATTTGCGAAGGAAACTCAACAAAATCGCGCGGCGTGCTAGTGCCGGAGAGCGTCGCATATTTCTGGCGGGCAAACAGGCCGTGTAACGCGTGACCAAACTCATGGAACAGGGTGATGACATCATCCCAGGAGAGCAACGCACTATTCCCGTCGACCGGTTTTGCGTAGTTGCAGACGTTGTAAATCACCGGGCGCGTATTCAGAAGCGTCGACTGCTGGACAAAGTTATCCATCCATGCCCCGCCGCTTTTGCTATCACGCGCGAAGAAATCACCATAAAACAGCGCAATTCCCTCGCCATTTTCGGCGAAAACCTCCCAAACACGCACGTCAGGATGATAGACGGGAAGGTCAAAACGCTCGACAAATCGCACACCAAAGAGCTGTGTCGCCGCCCAGAACACACCGTCGATCAACACACGCTCAAGGGCAAAGTACGGTTTGATTTGCGCTTCATCAATCGCGTATTTCTCACGGCGAACCTGTTCAGAGTAGAAGAGCCAGTCCCACGCCTGTGCCGAAAATGGCTGTGGTTTAGCATCGATAATTTGCTGAATATCCGCCAGTTCGCGCTCTGCGCGCGCCCTCGCAGCCGGAGCAATTTCCCGCATAAAATGCAGCGCGGCATCGGGTGTCTTCGCCATTTGATCGGCCATGCTCCAGCTTGCGTAATCGGCAAAGCCCAGCAGCTTCGCCTGTTTTGCGCGGATCTCCGCAAGCGTCAGCACCAGTTTGCGGGTGTCATTTTCGTCACCCTTTTCCGTGCGCGACCATGCCGCTTTAAACAGCTTTTCGCGAGTCGATTGATTACGCAGGGTTGCCAGTAACGGTTGTTGGGTGGTGTTCAGTAGCGGCAGCAGCCAGCTATTATTCAGACCGCGAGCCTGCGCTGCCGCTCGTGCAACGGCCAGCTCTTCCGCGCTCAGGCCGTCAAGCTCGAGAGGATCCTCGACGACAAGCCCCCCTGCTTTGCTGGCTGCCAGCAGGCGTTGATGAAACTGGCTGCTGAGGGTCGCGGCCTGGGTGTTCAGTGCTTTCAACTGCGCTTTTTGCTCAGCGCCGAGCGTGGCGCCAGCCAGAATAAAGCGCTGATAAATCACCTCGACCAGCCGGAGAGACTCTTCGTCCAGAGACGACGTGTCTCGCGCCAGCCAGACCGTTTTAACCCGCGCAAACAGGGCATCATCAAGATAAATATCGTTAGCCAACTCCGCCAGTTCCGCAGAGAACTGCTCATCAAGACGCTGGATCTCATCGTTGGTATGAGCAGCCGCCATCGCAAAAAAGACGCTGGTGACGCGGGTTAACAGTTCACCGCTTTTCTCCAGCGGGATAAAAGTATTTTCGAAGGTAGCCGGTTGCGGGTTTTGCGCAATCGCCTCGATCTCTTTACGTTTACGTTTCACGGCTTCATTAAACGCCGGGCGGTAGTCGCTATCGCTGATTAAATTGAACGGCGGTGCCTGATACGGCAGTGTACTGGCGGCGAAGAAAGGATTGCTGGCCAACATGATCGACTCCCTGGAATGACTTTCCCATAGAGTAGGCACCCCCAGGAAAGACCGCAACCACTTCCCGCGAGAGAAAAGAGCATGCTATCGTAATAACACACAAAAAGCGTTGAGGAACAGAGAGATGATCATACTGGTTACCGGGGCAACGGCAGGTTTTGGTGAAAGCATTACACGTCGTTTTGTCGCCAATGGGCACAAAGTCATCGCCACAGGACGCCGTCAGGAGCGTTTGCAGGTATTAAAAGATGAACTTGGCGATAGCGTGCTGACTGTTCAACTGGATGTCCGCAACCGTGCGGCCATTGAGGAGGCCATCAGCCACCTGCCCGCAGACTGGCAGTCTATTGATGTGCTGGTGAATAACGCCGGGTTAGCGTTAGGTATGGAACCGGCGCACAAGGCAAGCGTTGAAGACTGGGAAAACATGATAGACACCAACAACAAAGGGCTGGTGTATATGACCCGCGCGGTGTTACCGGGCATGGTGGAACGCAATCGCGGCCATATTATCAATATCGGTTCGACAGCAGGAAGCTGGCCTTATGCAGGCGGCAACGTGTACGGCGCAACGAAAGCATTTGTGCGTCAGTTCAGCCTCAATCTGCGCACCGACCTGCACGGCACAGCCCTTCGCGTGACCGACATTGAACCCGGCCTGGTTGGCGGCACGGAGTTCTCAAATGTGCGTTTTAAAGGCGATGATACGAAAGTGGAAAAAACGTACGAGAACACCCATGCGCTGACGGCGGAAGATGTCACTGAAGCCGTCTGGTGGGTGGCGACGTTGCCAAAACACGTCAATATCAACACCGTTGAAATGATGCCGGTTAGCCAGACCTACGCCGGTCTGAGCGTTCACCGCCAAAATTGATCTTTTTGCCCCTGCCCGACGCCCGTCGGGTATGGGCTCATCAACAAAAAAAGCGTAAAATAGAGGCCAATTCAGCTAATAAGAACGAGTCAATGGCCGCCGAAACACAACTGAACCCAACACAGCCTGTTAATCAGCAGATTTATCGCATTCTTCGTCGCGATATCGTGCACTGTTTAATCCCGCCGGGAACGCCTCTTTCTGAGAAAGACGTGTCGATGCGTTTTGACGTCTCGCGCCAGCCCGTGCGCGAAGCCTTTATCAAACTGGCAGAAAATGGCCTGATTCAGATTCGCCCGCAGCGCGGCAGCTACGTCAATAAAATCTCGCTTTCTCAGGTTCGCAATGGCTGCTTTGTACGCCAGGCCATTGAATGTGCGGTGGCGCGTCGGGCGGCGGGAATGGTCACTGACAAGCAGCTTTACCAGCTCGAACAAAACCTTCATCAGCAGCGTATTGCCATTGACCGGCAGCAACATAATGACTTCTTCCAGCTTGATGATGAGTTTCATCAGCTTCTGTCACTGATTGCTGACTGCCAACTGGCATGGGATACCATAGAAAATATTAAAGCGGCGATTGACCGGGTGCGCTATATGAGCCTCGACCACATCTCATCACCGGAAATGCTCCTCGCGCAACACCACGAAATTTTTACGGCGCTGGAAAAACGCGACCCGGACTTAGTGGAAAAGGCGATGACGATTCACCTGCAGGAAATTAGCGAATCGGTACAACTGATTCGTCAGGAAAAGCTCGATTGGTTTAGCGAAGAGTAATAAGAAACCTTCACACGTGTGTGAAGGTTTCTTAGTGCATTCAGGATCCTCTGACAACCATCGTCGGTATTGCCGCATGGCGCAGAATCGACTCGGCATTTGATCCCAGAAGATGCGTAGTCCTGCCCGGCGAGCGTGAACCAATAACAATGGCGTCGTAGCCGTCATTTTTGCTCATCTCGATAATCTCATCACGGATATTACCAAAGCGAACCTCGGTACGCAGACGAGACTCAGGAATATCTAATAAGCGAAACAGGCGTTTCATCTTAATTTCCGATTCGTTTTTCATAAATGAATCGAACTTTTTAATATCTGAGGCGAAGCCGCGTAACAGTGAACGACTGCTGTTAGGCAGAACGTTTACCAGCGTGATCTCCCCCCCTTCACCGGCCAACCAGGCCGCATGGCGCAACGCTTTGTCACTCAAATCCATTTCAAAAACATCTACAGGCATCAATATTTTTTTGTACATAGCCCGAGCTCCTTATTCCAGAGAATAACTATTGCAGCCACGTAACAATGACATAATTAAACTGAACAAAAAAGCATTAATTACTCAATTAAACTATTCACCACTGAAAATATTCGTCCATTAATTCAGCTACTATTAATTAACCTAAAGATATGTATATCCCCACCCTTTCTCTAAAAAAAACGAGTAATTGATCAAAAACAATTTAATTTTTGCAGAAAAGCGTATCTATAAACACCGTCGTTGCCAAACCGTCTTTTGTAATCGGCTTCGATGTGAAAGAAAAGAAAGGAGAACACCATGATGACTTACGATCGTAACCGCAATGCAATTACTACTGGCAGCCGTGTAATGATTAATGGTACCGGAAAAACCGGTACAGTTAAGGCGATTAACGCTAACGGCCTGACACCTGCTCAGGTGCGCCGCAGCAAAACAGTAGAAATTGATGGTTGTGACGGAGAGTTTGAGCCGATCGAGCTTATTCGCCTCGGCATGCACTAATTAGTGGTGTAATTCGGGTGGTCTTGTTCTTAGACCACCCGGTAAGATAATGCATTAACCCTTAACAAACTCCGCAACCGTCGCTTTCGCACCCTGCGTCAGCAGTGACTTGTACGCCTTTGTCACTTGCGCCACAAATTTCGCTTCGTGTGGTAGCTCATTACCAAAGATAGCTTCAATACCCAGCAGCGCTTTCACGCGGGCTTCACCCTCTTCGCTCTGCGCCACTGTCGCCTGAATCACTGCCAGCAGCGGATCGCACACTTCAATTGCAGCGCCCTGCTCATCCACACCACCGACATAACGCATCCAGCCCGCCACACCCAATGCCAGCAGAGCAAAGCTGCTGTTATGTGCCAGGTGCCAGCGAACAGAGTCCAGCATACGCTGTGGGAGCTTCTGGCTACCGTCCATCGCTATCTGCCATGTGCGATGGCGCAGCGCCGGGTTAGTGTAACGTTCAATCAGCAGATCGGCATAACGCGCCAGATCCACACCCTGCACCTTCAGGGTTGGCGCCTGCTCTTTCAGCATCAAATCATGCGCGGCACGACGATAGTTTTCATCTTCCATGCATTCATTGATATGCTGATAGCCCGCCAGATAACCCAGATAAGCCAGGAATGAGTGGCTACCGTTCAACATACGCAGCTTCATCTCTTCGAACGGGATGACGTCAGAAACCAGTTCTGCGCCCGCTTTTTCCCACTCAGGACGACCTGCGACGAAGTTATCTTCAATCACCCACTGACGGAATGGTTCGCACGCCACACCAGCCGGATCGCGCACACCGGTCAGATGTTCAATTTTATCCAGCGTATCGGCGGTAACGGCTGGAACGATACGGTCAACCATGGTAGACGGGAACGTCACGTTCTGTTCAATCCATGTCGCCAGTTCTGCGTCAACCGCACGGGCATAAGCGGTGACGACGTTGCGCATCACATGGCCGTTTTCCGGCATGTTGTCGCAGGACATCACGCTGAAAGCCGGCAAGCCTGCGGCCTTACGGCGCGCCAGGGCTTCAACAATGACGCCAGGTGCCGATTTCGGCTGCTGCGGGTTCTGCAAATCCGCCACGATAAAGGGGTGATCGAGCATCAGTTGCCCGGTTGCCGGAGAGTGGCAGTAGCCTTTCTCGGTGATCGTCAGGGACACGATAGCCACCTGAGGTTCACACATTTTGGCGAGTACGGTTTCAAGACCGTCAACCTGCGCATGCAGGGCTTCTTTGACCACGCCTACAACACGCGCAGTCCAGGCGTCGGCAGACATCTCCGCTACCGTGTATAAATTGTCCTGGCTCTTCAGGTCAGCAATCTGCTGCTCGCCGCCAATCAGGTTAACTTCGGTATAACCCCAATCGCTGCCGTGCTCTGTGGCAAGGATATCGGCATAGATTGCCTGATGGGCGCGATGAAACGCACCGAATCCGAGATGAACAATGCGCGGCACCAGTTTGCTGCGATCAAAGCTCGGGCGGGTTGCTTTAGCGGTTAATAGCTTATTTTGCATCTTTATGACTCACTGTAGAGAACGTTGATTGCCATACTAGATTAACGAGTTGATTCTGCGTGTTTTTGATTTGAGTTAACTTATTGGCGATTGGTATGACATGATTTTTAAGTTGTGTGACAGCTATCGCCACTACATGAGTGTCTCCGGCAGGAAGAGAACGATTTGCGGAAAGATCACCAGCATCGCAATGAAGATAAAAAAGGCGATGAGATAAGGAACCGATGCCCGAACAAATGCCACAGTACTACAGTTCAGGATCCCGCAGACGGTGTACATACAGATGCCAACGGGTGGCGTATTCGCCCCTAAGAGGGTCAGAACCACGAAGATTAAACCAAAATGGATGGGGTCAAAACCGGCTTCAATGGCGATAGGCAAAAGAATGGGGGTTAATAGCAACACGATAACGCTCCCATCAAAAAGCATGCCTGCTACAGTGATAAGCGACAGTAACAGTATCAAAATGCCATATTTGTTCTCCGTCAGTTGCAGGATAGATTCCGCAAGCTGTTGGGGGATTTGATCAAGTATGGTGATGTGACCAAGAATAGCCGCCGACATAATCAATAGCATGACCACGCCAATGTCATTAACCGTCTGTTTAAGTACCTCCCACAAAGCCTGATTATCCAACGCCTTATAGACGTAACGGCCAATCACGAATGAATAAAGCACAATAAACGCCCCCGCTTCAGTGGTGGTAAAAATACCGAGCCTGATAACCACAATCAGGACAACGGGAAACATCAGCGCCCAGAAGCTGTTTTTAAAACTCACCCAGAGATCACCGCGGTTTGGTTTTGACATCATCTCTGGCCGGATATCCATTTTTTTAGCCAGCACATAATTCGTCCCCATCAGGATGAGAGTCAGCAGCAGCCCCGGAAATACGCCAGCAACAAACAGCTTTCCGATTGAAACATTCCCGACGAACCCATAGAGAATAAGCAATATGCTGGGGGGGATGGTTGCCGTAATGAGTGAACTGAATGCAATGACAACCGCACTGAACGCCTTTGGATAACCACGCTGAACCATTGGCAGCCCCAGCACCCTCGACTGCATCGCGGCATCCGCTGTGGCTGACCCTGACACCCCACCCAGTAAACACGCCAGCAAGACGTTGATTTGCGCCAGGCCGCCGACCATCCAGCCGGAAATCACCCGGGCAAAATCCAGTAACCGGCTGGTGACGCCCGACTTGTTCAATAAATTACCGACAAGGAGAAAAAGCGGTGTCGCCAGAATAGGGAAAGATTGTGTGGGCGCAGAAAATTTCTGGAACGCAATACCGACCGGGAGAAAATCGGCCATAAAGAAATAGCTCAGGCTGGAAATGGCAATAACCATACCCACAGGCATGCCGATGATTAAAAGCACGGTAAATAAACAAACTGTTATCAGCATACATCCTCCCTGCTCTGTGTATTTTCCTTCCCGCGCCCCCTTTTTAATAGCCATGACAAGGATGTCAGAACCATCAGTAAACATCCGGTTGGTACTGCGCTGTTAAGCCAGGCGAGCGACAACTCAGTTACAGGTAAAACCTGATGCTGTGTAGTCCAGGTAAATTTAAAGCCGTACCACACGCCACAGAGTAAAAATGCCAGAATAAGAAGTTCATTTATCCACAGACAGGCGCGTTGAATTTTTACTGGCAACAAATTAACTACGGCATCAATGCCGATATGGCGTCGGGTCTGAAAAGCGTAATCAATAGCAAACATGCTTACCCAGGCAAACAGCATCATGGCTATCTCCAGCGACCAGATAATGGGATGTCCTGTTGCCCTGCCCACGCCACCTGCAAGAATAATCACAACAATTGCCAGCAGGCCTATTCTGGCAATGCTCAGTTCAAACTCACGAAAACGATCCATGACATGCTCCCTGCCAATATGCAGGACTTACGCCCTGCATTAAGTCAGCTTAATTAATTACGCTATCAACTTGCTCTTTCGCTTTTGCCAACCCGAGTTTTTCAGGAACATATTGGCATCCTTCAATGAAGGGCTTCACGTCCACGTCCGTAATGGTCATGCCTTTTTTCGCCATTTCAGCCAGCAGGATATCGCCGGCCTTTATCGTATTCTCCGAGGCCGCATCGCCACTCTTTGCGGCTTCTTCACGCAGAATGGTTTGCACTTCCGGGCTCTGGCTGGAGAGCCATTTTTGCGAAACAATCATGCCGGTCATCAAATGGATATGGTTGGTTTTAGTAATGTATTTGGTGATTTCATACAGTTTGGAACCGTACACGGCCGTCGGTTGTGCTTCTGCCGCATCCACGACCCCCGTCTGAATGGAGGAATAAATTTCCGACCACGCGAGTGGTGTCGGCGCGCCCCCCATGCATTTGATGGTTTCAATCGTGACTGGCGCTTCCAGTGCGCGGACACGCACACCATTAAGATCGGCTGGCTTCGAGATGGGTTTCTGCGTCACCAGCATCCGGGCGCCCTGATACCAGTTGAATGAGAGCGCCGTCAGACCTGCATCTGTCGACATTTTTTCACTCCACTGGTTAAACACCGGGCTGGAAATAAACCTTTTCAGGGTCTGATAATCCTTAAAAACGAAAGGCGCGGGAATTATCGCCATCTCTGGCACAAACTGCGCAAGCCTTGCGCCGTCAACAATCACCGCGACGTTACTTCCGGCCTGCGCATGCTGCAATAGTTCATTATCCGCACCAAGCTGGCCGCTGGAAAAAAGCTTTATTTTCAGTTCGCCTTTGGTTCTGCTTTCAACCCCCTTTTTAAACGCCTGCAACCCTTTGTAGACAGGATCATCCGGCGATAATGACGTGCTAACATTTAGTGATTCCGCCCCCCAGCTTGCGCTGGCCGCTAAAATAGAGAGCGAACAGACCATTTTTATAAATCGGGTTCTTTTTATCTTTTCCATTTCTGTATTGATCCTTTTTAAACCAGGCTGATTAACGGCGCATGTTTGATTATTTCATTCCCAGCAATGTGGGTAACCACAATGACAGGCCAGGAATATAAGCGACTAAAAACAGTAAGATAATATTGCTGGTGATAAACGGGATAACGGCTTTACTGATTTCCCCCAGGGAGACCCGCGCAATCCCCTGGGAGACAAAAAGACAGACTCCAACAGGCGGCGTTGTTAATCCAATAACCAGGTTCATCACCATCATGACGGCAAAGTGGATAGGATCCATACCTATTGCCGTGGCGACGGAAAGCAGTGGTGTAAATAAAATTAATAATGCTGCAATGGTTTCCATAAACATCCCCACCAGTAGCAGCAACAGGTTAATCATCAGAATCAGAACGTACTTATTCGAGGTTAAAGAGAGCATGCCATTGGCAATCTCCTGCGGGATCCCTTCGGATGTCAGTATCCAGGCAAAGACATTGGCAAACCCCACCAGCATCAGGATCCCCGCGGTGCCACTGATGCTTTCCATCATGCAGCCCATAAATTTCTGTACGGTCAGGTCGCCATAAACAAAGAACCCGACAATCAGCGAGAAAACGACGGCAAATACTGACGCTTCCGTTGGCGTGAATAATCCTGTCACCAGGCCGCCAATGATCAGAAGTGGCATCAGAATGGCCCAGATTGCGCCACGCGTTGCCTGTAAACGTTGACGGAATGTCGCGCGCTCACCTTTCGGATACCCTCTCTTTTTCGCCAGGTACCAGGCGATGCCTGCCATGGTTGCCCCCATCAGTAATCCCGGTACCGCGCCGGCAATAAAAAGCTTACCAACGGAGAGGCCCGTCAGCGTCCCCACGATAATCATCGGTACGCTGGGGGGAATGATTGGCCCGACAGTTGACGCAACGGCCGTAATCGCCCCTGAGAAAGGCGCATCATAACCGCTTCGTTTCATGGCCGGGATCATCACCGAACCAATACTGGCGGCTTCCGATACGGCAGTACCAGAGATGCCGGCAAATATCATTGAGCCACTGACATTCGCCATTGCCAGACCGCCGCGAATATGACCAAGCCAGGCGTTGCCAAAAGAGACAATGCGCTCGGTGATCCCACCCCCGTTCATTAACCCGCCAGCCAGTAAAAAGCCGGGAATACATAACAGCACAAATGAGTCCATACCGCTGAAAAACTGATTCGCCATGATGGCAATGCCCATGTCCGTGGCCATCAGATAAAATATCGAGGATAACGCCAAAGCAAAAATAACCGGCAGCCCTAACATCAACGAGATAAAAAAGATTAAGAACAGACCAATTGTTGGATTCATACGTAGTTCTCAAGTTAGTGAGTTTTATTCGCTATCTGCGGCGTCAAATCCCGGATTAAGTTGAATAACGTAAACAATATAATATTCACAGTTATAATAATTACCGATGAAGTGACCCAGGCCTGTGATATTGGCAAGGTAGTTGCCATACGCCAGTAAGTGCTTTCAACGTATTCGAAAGAGTTAATAAGCAGAGTGGAAGAGCAGAATATAATGGTCAGATCGATTACCACCATCAGGTAACGCTTTAGTTTCTGCGGCAACAGACCAATAATTAAATCAACATTCACCAGCTCACGCCGCCCTGTTGCCAGACCACAGCCAAATGCCACCACATAAACCAGCAGAAAACGCGCCGCTTCTTCCGTCCATGCAGGAGAACTTATCGGTAACGGCCGGGAAATAACCTGAATCAAGACCACGCAAATCAGCGCAATTAAAAGCACGGAGCCAATAATAAGATAAATTCGTTCAATATATCGATATAATGAATGCAACATCTTTTGTCCCTCAGGATGTTGTGCAGTGAAAGAGAAAATGACACTTTCAGTTCAGCTTATCCCTGTCGTCGTCACCTTCTCTTCTCATTTTTAATGGATTCACTAATTTATTTTGTATCTCTTGCTTTTTCGTACAGCGGCTTTATTTGAGGGTTAATCAGTTTTTCTACTGCTTTGTTGGCGATAGCGGCAAATTCATTCTGATGCACATCGACCAGAATCATGCCTTTGGCCTGTAAGGTATCAATCAATTTTGCTTCATCGGCAAGATAAAGCTCATGCTCATAACGTTGGGCTTCCTTACCGGCATCCAGAATCGCCTGTTGATATTCGGGCTTCAGTTTATTAAATTTTTTAGAGCCCATCATCAGGTAGATCCAGCCACGCACGTGCTCGGTACGGTTAAGATACTTTTGCACTTCAAAGAAGCTCCCACTCATAATCATAGACAGCGGGTTTTCCTGGCCTTCGATGACGCCCTGCTGCAAGCCAGTAAAGACTTCGGAGAAAGCCATTGGCGTAGGCTGCGCACCCAGTTCCTTCCAGACACCGATGAACAGAGGCACATTCGGCAGACGTAACGTCAACCCCTTTAATTCCGAAGGATTGGTTATCGGGCGATTAGCCGTCAGATTACGCGGGCCGCGTTCAAACCATGCAATGGTTTTAAGTTTTGCTTTCTCTTCAATATCTTTTGCAATTTGCGCACCCACTTCGCCGTTAACAATCTTCGCCATCTGCTCTGATGAGGTGATCATATAGGGAACACCGAGCAGTGCGGCCGAAGGGGCCCAGTTTTGCAAAGACTCCCCGGTAATGGTCATATCCACGCTGCCAAGTTGGATGGCGTTGATAATATCCATCTCTTTCCCCAGCGACTCATTGGGATAAACTTTTACTTCTACCTCACCATTGGTTTTTTGCTTTACCTGTTCTGCAAATTTCAGCGACGCTTTATGCCAGCTATGCTCTTCATTTACCGGATGGCCTAATTTCAATGTCACATCAGCAGCCCATGACGACACGGAAAATGAACATGTTAATAAAACGCCTAACGCCAGCGACAGATTTTTTCTTATCATAATCCAAACTCCTTTTAAGGATGGTTTACATTACTCAGAGGTATGTGGGAATTTTAGTAAGACTTTACAAACACCGTCCGCTTTCGAATCAGCGAGGTGCATGGCGCTATCTATATCTTGAATATCAAAAACATGGCTGATAATATTTTTCGGATGAATTAACTCTTGTTCCATCCATTTAATAACCGTCGAAAACATACGACAATTCAGGCGTGAAGAATAGAGTGTTAGCTCACGCCGCGTTAATTCTTGCTGTATCACAGAGGAAGGCGATGCGGAAAAACCTAACAAACCAATACGCCCTGCCGGTGATATAAGTGTGACCGCTTCTTCAAGTATGGAGGGATGGCAAACGACATCGATAATCAGCGTTGGCAATAATTTCTGCTGCTGCAGAAATTCCGCCACCGAACCATGACTATTATTAAATACCCAGTTTGCCCCACAGCGCTGCGCTTTCTCCAGCCGTTGCTCATTTTTATCGATGACAATAACCGGAACCTGCCAGACGTGGCGCAACACATCAATAATCGTCATCCCCGCGGGCCCGGCACCATAAACCAGCGCCACATCATTCGGGTAAACGCCAGTTCGCTGGGTCACATTGGCGGCGACCGAATACGGCTCAATCGTAACCGCTATTTCGGCCGGTATCGAACGAGGAACCGGCCAGGCATTCGTGGCTGGCACACAAACGAAATCGGCAAAGCCACCGTCGCGATGAACCCCCAGCACCACAAGGTTTTCACAGACATTAGGACGCTTAATAGAACAGGGGTAGCAGTGTCCGCAACTGATCACCGGATCAACCGCCACGCGCTCGCCTTTTCGCCCGGGATCGACCCCCTCGCCCACAGCGACAATCTTGCCGACAAATTCGTGTCCAACCACTCTCGGATAAACAGCGAAAGGATTCGCGCCATGGTAAATATGCAAATCAGAACCACATATTCCGGCATATTCAACCTGAATACACACCTCGCCCGCCTCGGGTGGCTGGCATTCCGTCTCCTGGCGTCGCATCACGCCTGGTTTCTCAATCACCACACTTGCCATTGTTTTCTCCTACCAGTTCCACAGCGTGCCATCTTCCAGGCGCGCTACCGGCAAATACGCCGGATCATAGGGATATTTCGCAGCCAGTTTTTCATCGAACTCAATGCCCAGCCCGGGTTGATCTCCCGGATGCATATAGCCGTTATCAAACGTCCAGCTATGGGGGAAGACTTCCAGCATCTGTTCGGAATAGCCCATGAACTCCTGAATGCCGAAATTTGGCACCCAAAGGTCGAAATGCAGCGCCGCCGCCATACAAACTGGCGAGAGATCGGATGGGCCGTGCGAACCGGTGCGCACCTGGTAGAGTGACGCGAAATCAGCGATGCGACGCATGCCGGTAATACCGCCAGCGTGAGTGAGCGTAGTGCGGATATAGTCGATGAGCTGCTCTTCAATTAACTGCTTGCAGTCCCAGATACTGTTGAACACTTCACCGACGGCCACTGGCGTGACCGTATGCTGGCGAATGAGGCGGAAGCTCGCCTGATTCTCAGCGGGCGTGGGATCTTCCATCCAGAACAGGCGATAATCCTCAACGCTTTTACCAAAGCGCGCGGCTTCAATCGGCGTCAGGCGGTGGTGCATATCGTGCAGCAGATGTTCGTCAAAACCGAACTCGCGACGCACGGCGTCAAACAGTTTCGGCGTAAAATCGAGGTATTTTTCGCTGGCCCATAGCTGTTCTTCCGGCCACAGCCCTTTAGTTGCAGGTTCGTAAGCCAACCCTTTGCCTTTCGACATACCGTAGGTCGTTTTCATTCCCGGCACGCCGCACTGGACGCGAATCGCTTTAAAACCCATCTCTTTATGACGGGCATAATCCTCCAGCACGTCATTAAGGGTGTGACCAGTGGTGTGGCAGTAGACCATTACCCCTTCGCGGGAAGCGCCACCCAGCAACTGATAAAGCGGCATATTGGCGGCTTTCGCTTTAATATCCCACAGCGCCATATCGACCGCGGAAATCGCCGACATGGTAACCGGGCCACGACGCCAGTACGCGCCTTTATAGAAGAACTGCCAGATATCTTCGATCCGCTGCGCATCGCGGCCAATCAGTTGCGGGCAAAGGTGATCTTTTAGATAAGAGGCGACAGGGAGCTCGCGCCCGTTAAGCGTTGCGTCTCCATAACCCACCAGCCCTTCTGCCGTGGTGATTTTTAGCGTGACAAAATTTCGCCCCGGACATGTGACAAAAACATCTGCTGCAACAATCTTCATCTCTATTCCTTGTTCCTGTCGGTAGTGCCGCCAATTTACTCAGCGACAGAACTACCATACAAGTATATAGATCAAAATTGTCGCAACCGATCACAAAAAAAGAGGCGCTATGCGCGCCCCCATCCAGCCACAATGATCAACATGCCGCAGAAGGCTACCCCTGCGCCGACCCAGTCATAAAGCGACAGTTTCACCCCATCGACAACCCGTAGCCAAATCAATGCAGCCATGACATAAACCCCGCCGTAGGCGGCATAGACCCGCCCGCTTGCCGCAGGATGCAATGTCAGTAACCAGACGAACATTGAAAGCGCCACCGCCGCCGGGAGAAGCAGCAATGGGGTTGCGCCACGTTTAAGCCATAACCAGGGAAGGTAGCAGCCAAGAATTTCACACAGTGCCGTCGCGAAGAAAAGTAAGGCGGTTTTTAGCATCATTGTCGTTACGTTAAGAGAGATCCCCCCATGATACGAAATAATCATCAGCAGGATGCCCCATTTTTCTCATGGGTATGCCGCGCAAATGAGTTGTAGTAAACTTATCGGTAGGGTTTATCATTTAAGTAACGCCAAAGGAATCTGCAATGAATATGACATCTGGCAAACGCCTGTGCCTGACGGCGATGCTGGCACTGAGCGCCGTTATGTATACCGCGTCGGCTTCAGCAAACACCAGCAAACTGATCATCGAGTCTGGTGACAACGCCCAGACGCGTCAGGATGCAGCAATGGACAAAGAGCAGTGGAACGACACGCGTTCGCTGCGTAACAAGGTCAACCATCGCGTAGAGAAAGAGTGGGATAAAGAAGACGCCGCCTTCGACACGCGTGATAAATGCCAGCAGAGCGCCAACGTGAACGCGTACTGGGAACCCAACACCCTGCGTTGCCTTGACCGCCGCACTGGCCGTACCGTTAATCCGTAGTATCCGGGCGCAGCCTGCGCCCTTTTCCTCTTTTCTCTCAACGTCAGCCTGAAAGGATTTCACATGAGTGACGCCTGTAATATCAGACTCCGCCCGCTTGAGCGCGAAGACCTGCGATTCGTCCACCAGTTAGATAACAATGCAAGCGTAATGCGTTACTGGTTTGAAGAGCCTTACGAAGCATTTGTCGAGCTTTCCGATCTCTATGACAAGCACATCCATGATCAAAGTGAACGCCGCTTTGTCGTGGAGTATGAAGGTGAAAAAGCCGGTCTGGTCGAGTTAGTGGAAATTAACCACGTTCACCGCCGTGCAGAGTTCCAGATCATTATTTCACCGGAATATCAGGGAAAAGGGTTAGCCTCGAAGGCCGCTAAACTGGCGATGGATTACGGTTTTACGGTGCTGAACCTCTATAAACTTTACCTGATTGTTGATAAAGAGAACGAGAAAGCGATTCACATCTACCGCAAACTCGGTTTTATGGTGGAAGGCGAGCTGATCCACGAATTTTTTATCAATGGTGAATACCGTAACACCATCCGCATGTGCCTGTTCCAGCATCAATATATGGCGATGCACAAACCTCAGACTTCCGGGTTACTTAAGCCGACGGCTCAATAGTAGTCAATCACGTTTTTGATAGTGTAGCGGAGAGTGGTCGCCGGGTTGACGCTCATGTCGATCATCTCCAGCTCGCAATTAAGCGGGTTATCATGGCGATCGTAATCACACCGCTGCTTCACGTTACCGACAGGCTGCTTGTTGAATAACGTCACGGAGGTGTAGTCGAGTTTTTTACGGGGATCTTCTGAAGGCGTGGACATTATCGCCAACGTATCGCCTTTGGTTTGCGATGTTTTGCCAAGCGGATAGCCCTCTTTATCGTACTGGTACTCTACTTCCCGATCTTTACTGAGGGATTTCACCACAAACCCCTCGTCATTTGTCTCCCATGCCACGCCTGCCGCGGGCAGTTCTGCCAGTTGACACTTGCCCTGAAGGCGAACCTTTTTCTCCTGAGTGATGCCATCGACATAATAGTTAGCGTCCAGCACCAGCGTCGCGCCGGTCTCATTCTCCAGGTCGTGAAACTCCAGCACGTCAAAGCATCCCTCTTCGGACATCCGTCCGCTTACCCGCTTCGCCACTTCGCCCTTCTCATTCATTAACGTCTGGCTGAAATCTTTAACCGGCCCCCGTAGCGGATCAAAATCGAACTCATTAGAAAAACTCGCCATTTCCGGAGAGAAAGCAGCAGGTGAATCATTTTTATCGCAACCTGCAAGTAGCACCAGCAATGGCGTTAACAACAGAAGTCTCTTCACAGCAGGATCCTTGGTAGAGAATTTTCTCAATCATATTAGCAAATACAGCTATTTACACTAATTTTGCTATACTTCATTTACATTTCAAAAAGGAGATTACCATGAGATCTTCACGCTGGTTACTCGCGTTATTGTTAGCCGGAGCCGCTGTGCCTGCGCTGGCTGCACCTGACTCATGCGAACGTGTCAGGAGTGATATTCAACAAAAAATCGTTAACAACGGGGTTGCGGAAAGCGCGTTCACCCTCGAGATCGTGCCAAACGATCAGGCAGATAAATCGGGGGCACAGGTCGTGGGCCACTGCGCCAATGATACGTTTAAAATTCTCTACACCCGCACGGACAACACCCCTTCCGACGATGCGCAGTAAGCATTAATTATTATCCCTGGCTTGACCAGGGATAATAATTACCTACCCCTTAATATGTATTATTCGCTCACCATTAGCCTTAATTTAATTTCACTATGAAATTAATTAGTCAAAATAATAATGGAGTGAGCGATGTCAACAATGGAATCTCCCGCCGGGATAAGCCGACGGACGCTTATAAAATCTTCAGCGATGGGCTCACTGGCCCTGGCCGCTGGAAGTTTATCTTTACCCTTTGCCCTACGCCCTGCCGCTGCAGCCCTGTCATCCGCGAATCAACCCGAAGATAAAGTCGTCTGGGGCGCCTGCTCCGTTAACTGCGGCAGCCGCTGCGCCTTGCGCCTGCATGTACGCGATGACGAAGTGTATTGGGTGGAAACGGACAACACCGGCGACGATATCTACGGCGATCACCAGGTGCGCGCCTGTCTGCGCGGACGCTCTATTCGCCGCCGCATTAACCACCCCGACCGTCTTAATTACCCGATGAAACGCGTAGGTAAACGCGGTGAAGGTAAATTTGAGCGCATCTCCTGGGATGAGGCTCTCGATACTGTCACCAAGAGCCTGAAAAAAGTGGTCGCGCAGTACGGTAACGAGGCGGTGTATATCAACTATACGTCGGGGATCGTCGGCGGCAACATCACCCGTTCGTCACCCTACGCCTCCCTGGTTGCCCGCCTGATGAACTGCTACGGCGGTTTTCTCAGCCACTACGGCACCTACAGCACCGCACAAATTGCCGCCGCCATGCCCTACACCTACGGCACTAACGAAGGTAACAGTACCTCCGATATCGAAAACAGTAAGCTGGTGGTGATGTTCGGCAACAACCCGGCAGAAACCCGTATGAGCGGCGGCGGGATCACCTGGTTTCTCGAACAGGCGCGCGAACGCTCGAATGCGCGCATGATCGTTATCGATCCGCGTTATACCGATACCGCTGCGGGTCGGGAGGATGAGTGGATCCCCATCCGTCCGGGAACCGATGCGGCGCTGGTGGCAGGTATCGCCTGGGTGTTAATTAACGAAAATCTCGTCGATCAACCTTTCCTCGATAAATATTGCGTTGGTTATGATGAGAAAACCCTGCCAAAAGATGCGCCGGTTAACGGCCATTATAAGGCCTATATTCTCGGCCAGGGCGAAGACGCTACAGCGAAAACGCCCGAGTGGGCATCGCACATTACCGGCATTCCCGTTGACCGCATCATTAAACTTGCCCGTGAAATTGGCACGGCAAAACCGGCATATATCTGTCAGGGCTGGGGGCCACAACGCCAGGCTAACGGTGAACTGACTTCCCGCGCAATTGCGATGTTACCCATTCTGACCGGTAACGTCGGCATTAACGGCGGTAACAGCGGCGCCCGTGAATCAACCTACACCATCACCATTGAGCGCATGCCGTTGCCGGAAAACCCGGTAAAAACGCAAATATCCTGCTTTAGCTGGACTGACGCCATTGACCATGGGCCAGAGATGACCGCCCTGCGCGACGGCGTCCGCGGCAAAGATAAGCTTGATGTGCCCATTAAGTTCATCTGGAACTATGCCGGCAACACCATTATCAACCAGCATTCTGATATCAACCGCACCCATGACATTCTGCAGGACGAGTCAAAATGCGAAATGATCGTGGTTATCGAGAACTTTATGACCTCATCGGCGAAATACGCCGATATCCTGCTTCCTGACCTGATGACGGTCGAACAGGAAGATATCATCCCCAACGATTACGCCGGAAACATGGGCTATCTGATTTTCATTCAGCCCGCCACCGCCGCAAAATTTGAGCGTAAACCGATCTACTGGATCACCAGCGAAGTGGCAAAACGGCTGGGGCCAGATATCCACCAGCGCTTCACTGAGGGTCGAACGCAGGAAGAGTAGCTGCGTTACTTATACGCTAAAATGGAAGCCAAAGATCCGCAACTTCCATCTTATAACGCGTTGAAAGAAATGGGGATTTATAAGCGTAAAGATCCGAACGGCCACTTCGTTGCTTACAAAGCCTTCCGCGAAGACCCTCAGGCAAACCCGCTAAAAACGCCGAGTGGAAAAATTGAGATTTACTCCAGCCGTCTGGCAAAAATCGCCGAAAGCTGGGCGCTGCAAAAAGACGAAGTGATAAGCCCGCTTCCCGTTTACGCCTCTACATTTGAAGGCTGGGACGATCCGAAACGCAGCCGCTTCCCGCTTCAGTTGTTCGGTTTTCACTATAAAGCCCGGACGCACTCCAGTTACGGCAACGTTGATGTGTTACAGGCCGCCTGTCGGCAGGAAGTGTGGATTAACCCGGTTGACGCGCAGTCCCGCGGCATTGCCAGTGGCGATATGGTTCGCGTGTTTAACGATCGTGGCGAAGTCCGTCTGCCAGCCAAAGTCACCCCGAGGATCATGCCCGGCGTGAGCGCCATGGGCCAGGGAGCATGGCACGACGCCAATATGGCGGGCGACAAAATCGACCACGGCGGCTGCGTCAATACCCTCACCACGCAACGACCTTCCCCGCTGGCGAAGGGCAATCCACAGCACACCAACCTGGTACAGGTCGAAAAAGTATAACCGTTTTACCCGAGTGCTTCGGCACTCGGGTGTTTGTGATTATGGAATAGCAAAAAGTGAGCCACTATGAAAATCATTGCGCCTGAGGCGCTTATGACGGCG
This sequence comes from Pseudocitrobacter cyperus, assembly GCF_039889165.1. NCBI lineage: Bacteria > Pseudomonadati > Pseudomonadota > Gammaproteobacteria > Enterobacterales > Enterobacteriaceae > Pseudocitrobacter > Pseudocitrobacter cyperus. Next base: position 551,528 of record NZ_JAYMYY010000001.1, read on the forward strand.
AAAGTCAGCCGCCGAAATCTGGTGAAAACCTCCGCGATAGGCAGCCTTGCCTTCGCCAGCAGCGCCTTCACTCTCCCCTTTAGTCGCATTGCCAATGCGGCGGATAAACTCGTACCGCCTGAAGAGAAAGCCGTCTGGAGTTCGTGCACCGTTAACTGCGGCAGCCGCTGCCTTCTGCGGCTTCACGTAAAAGACGACAGTGTCTACTGGGTCGAATCAGACACCACCGGCGATGATATCTACGGCAATCATCAGGTTCGTGCCTGCCTGCGCGGGCGCTCAATTCGTCGGCGTATGAACCATCCGGATCGCCTCAAATACCCAATGAAACGCGTGGGTAAACGAGGTGAAGGGAAATTTGAACGCATCTCCTGGGATGAAGCGCTGGACACCATCGGTGATAACCTGAAACGCATCCTTAAAGATTACGGTAACGAAGCGGTTCATGTGCTTTACGGCACAGGCGTCGACGGCGGCAATATTACCAACTCCAACGTGCCGTATCGCCTGATGAACGCCTGTGGGGGTTATCTGAGCCGTTACGGTAGCTACAGCACCGCGCAAATCAGCGCGGCCATGAGCTATATGTTCGGCAGCAACGACGGTAATAGCCCGGATGATATCGCGAACAGCAAGCTGGTGGTGATGTTCGGCAACAACCCGGCGGAAACCCGCATGAGCGGCGGCGGCGTCACTTACTACGTCGAACAGGCGCGCGAACGCTCCAACGCCCGAATGATCGTTATCGACCCGCGCTACAACGATACCGCCGCCGGGCGTGAAGATGAGTGGCTGCCGATAAGGCCTGGCACCGACGGCGCGCTGGCGGCGGCGATAGGATGGGTGTTAATTACCGAAAATCTCGTCGACCAGCCCTTCCTTGATAAATACTGCGTGGGTTACGACGAAACCACCCTCCCTGCCAGCGCTCCGCGTAACGGACACTACAAAGCCTGGGTTCTGGGGGATGGCCCGGACGGTATTGCCAAAACCCCGGAATGGGCCGCGAAAATCACCAGCATCCCGGCAGACAAAATCATCAAGCTGGCCCGTGAAATTGGCAGCGCTAAACCGGCCTATATCTGTCAGGGCTGGGGGCCGCAACGCCACTCCAACGGTGAGCAAAATGCCCGCGCGATTGCAATGCTATCCGTCCTGACTGGCAATGTTGGCATCAACGGCGGTAACTCCGGCGTGCGTGAAGGCACATGGGATCTTGGCGTTGAGTGGTTCTCCATGCTCGATAACCCGGTGAAAACGCAGATTTCTGTTTTTACCTGGCCGGATGCTATCGATCACGGCGAGAAGATGACCGCTATTCATGATGGCGTGCGCGGTAAAGATAAGCTTGATGTGCCAATCAAATTCCTTTGGTGTTACGCCAGCAACACGCTCATCAACCAGAACGGGAATATCAGCCGCACCCATGAGATTTTGCAGGACGACAGCAAGTGCGAAATGATTGTTGGCATTGAGCACTTTATGACGGCGTCAGCAAAGTATTGCGACATCCTGCTACCAGACTTAATGCCCACTGAACAAGAAGATCTCATTTCTCATGAATCCGCCGGGAATATGGGCTATGTGATCCTCGGCCAACCGGCGACCAGCCGTAAGTTCGAGCGCCGTCCGATTTACGAAATTCTTTCTGACATTGCAAAACGCCTTGGCCCGGATGTCTACCAAACCTTTACCGAGGGGCGTACCCAGCATGAGTGGGTTCAGTATCTGCATGCGAAAACCAAAGAGCGCAACCCGGAAATGCCCTCCTATGAGGAGATGAAAAGCCTCGGGATCTTCAAGAAAAAATGCCCGGAAGAGCACTATGTCGCCTTCCGTGACTTCCGCGAAAACCCGGCCGCCAATCCACTGAAAACGCCATCGGGGAAAATTGAAATTTACTCTGAACGGCTGGCTGAGATCGCGCAAACCTGGGAGCTGAAAGAGGATGAGATTATTCACCCGCTTCCGGTTTACGCGCCGGGCTTTGATGGCGTCAGCGATCCGGCACGGAAAACCTACCCACTGCAGCTAACCGGCTTCCACTACAAAGCGCGTACCCACTCAAGCTACGGCAATATTGACGTGCTGCAACAGGCATGCCCGCAGGAAATCTGGATCAACCCGGTAGATGCGCAGCCACGCGGCATTCACAACGGCGATACGGTTCGTGTCTCCAGCCAGCACGGGCAAATGCTGATCCCGGCGAAAGTGACGCCGCGCATCCTGCCTGGCGTGACCGCCATTGGTCAGGGTGCCTGGCTGAAGGCGGATATGTTTGGCGATCGTCTCGATCACGGCGGCAGTATCAATATTCTCACCTCTCACCGTCCATCTCCGCTGGCGAAAGGGAACCCGTCCCACAGCAATCTGGTTCAGGTTGAAAAGGTATAAGGAGTAACCGATGACAACCCAATATGGCTTTTATATCGATTCCGCCCGCTGCACAGGCTGCAAAACCTGCGAACTGGCGTGCAAAGACTACAAAGATTTGGGCCCTGACGTCAGTTTCCGTCGCATTTATGAATACGCGGGCGGCAACTGGCAGGAGGATAACGGCGTCTGGCATCAGGACGTTTTTGCCTATTATCTCTCAATATCCTGCAACCACTGCGAAGATCCGGCGTGTACCAAAGTCTGCCCGAGCGGCGCAATGCACAAGCGGGAAGATGGTTTCGTCGTCGTGGATGAAGATGTCTGCATCGGCTGCCGCTATTGTCACATGGCCTGCCCTTACGGCGCACCGCAGTACAACGCCGCCAAAGGCCACATGACCAAATGCGACGGCTGCCACGACCGCGTCGCCGAGGGTAAAAAACCAATCTGCGTCGAGTCCTGCCCGCTGCGCGCGCTCGATTTCGGCCCGATTGACGAACTGCGTAAAAAACATGGCAATCTGGCGGCCGTCGCCCCGTTGCCGTCTGCGCACTTCACCAAACCCAATATTGTTATTAAACCTAACGCTAACGCGCGCCCGACCGGCGATACCACCGGTTATCTGGCAAACCCAAAGGAGGTCTGAAATGGGAAATGGATGGCATGAATGGCCGCTGGTACTCTTCACCGTACTGGGCCAGTGCGTTGCTGGGGCGCTGATCGTCAGCGGGCTGGGCTGGTTTGCGACGAAAGATGATGGCGTAGCCCGCCAGCGCCTGGTGCGCAGCATGTTCTTTTTATGGCTGGTAATGGGCATTGGTTTTCTCGCCTCGATCATGCACCTCGGTTCGCCGCTGCGTGCATTTAACTCGCTGAATCGCGTGGGTTCATCCGCATTGAGTAATGAGATTGCCGCCGGGTCGATATTCTTCGCCGTGGGAGGATTCTGGTGGCTGGTCGCCGTACTCGGTAAAATGCCGGAAGCGCTGGGTAAGCTCTGGCTGCTCGTCAGCATGGTGCTGGGGCTGGTATTTATCTGGGCAATGACCCGTGTTTATCAGATCGATACCGTGCCAACCTGGTATAATGGCTATACGACACTGGCGTTCTTCCTTACCGCCTTCGTGAGCGGCCCACTGTTTGCGGCATTACTGCTACGATCTGCGCGCGTGAGCTTTAACGGTGTCACCTTTGCGGCCATCGCTGTTCTTGCCCTGCTGGCAAGCATTGGCGTTATCGTCCTGCAGGGCGTGTCGCTGGGTGAAATCCATAGCTCCGTGCAACAGGCCAGCGCGCTGGTGCCGGACTATGGTCGCCTGCAGGTCTGGCGCATCGTGCTTATCGCCGCGGGTCTCGGCTGCTGGATTTGCCCACTGGTTCGTCGCAAAGACCCTGCTGTCATGGGTCTGCTGGCGGGGCTGATTCTGGTGCTGGCCGGCGAACTGATTGGCCGGGGGCTTTTTTACGGTCTGCATATGACCGTTGGTATGGCCGTTGCGGGTTAACGAATGACATTGTGCGGGGCAACCCGCACCTTTTAGGATGGTTTTAATGACTGATTTTTCCCAACACGACGCATTTCCCATGACGGCCCGCGTTCTCGGCGCGCTGTTTTATCTGTCACCGGAAAGCCCGGAAGCCGCACCGCTGGTTGAGGCTCTGAAAGGCAGCGAATGGCTGACGCAGTGGCCATTAGCGCAGGATCTCCTGCTACCGCTGCACGAGAAATTTAATGCGGAGTGCGAGGAGTCTCTGCCCGAAGCCTGGCAGCGGCTGTTCGTCGGCCCGTATGCATTACCTTCACCGCCATGGGGCTCCGTATGGCTCGATCGGGAATCGGTACTGTTTGGCGATTCAACCCTGGCGTTGCGCCAGTGGATGCGCGAAAACGGCATTCAGTTCGACATGGAGCAAAACGAGCCGGAAGACCATTTTGGCTCGCTGCTGCTGCTCGCGGCCTGGCTTGCCGAAAATGGGCAACATACCCTGTGCGAACAGTTGTTAGCCTGGCATCTCTTCCCGTGGGCCGGGCGTTTTCTCGATGAGTTTGTCGCCAACGCGAATCACCCGTTCTACCAGGCGTTGGGGGAGTTAGCACAACACACCCTCGCGCAGTGGCAGTCGCAACTGCTGATCCCGGTTGCCGTGAAAACCCTGTATCGCTGAGTGTTATATTGCCGGATGGCGGCGTGAATCCCCTGTCCGGCCTGCAACGCCCGCCCTCATTGTGACGGTGTCACTTTTCGTTTTTATTTTTAAGACTATTCTATACCTGCGCCTCAATCCGTTATCCCATATAGGCAAACCTCTGATTTTCTTCAGAACCTCAACAAATTAAATTGCCACTTTTCTGGAATCCCTGCGACTACGTTGCTATAGGTCAAATGCGTCACTGCGAAACATGATGCGTTTATAAAAACCAATAACAGGGAGAAACACAGCAATGCACGCTTCCCCCCTCATGCGCTTTTTGGGCATAACTGGCGCGATTATTCTGGTACTGGCTCTCCTGGTCTGGAGGATCGGCCCGGAAACAATCAAAGCCCGACAGGTTGACCTTATCTACCTGGGTCAACAACATCTCAAACTGGTCTTTATTTCCATGTTCTTTGCGCTGCTGGTTGGTATTCCCAGCGGGATCCTGCTGAGCCGTCCGGCGGCAAAAGGTATCGCTGAACACGTCATGCAGATCTTCAACGTCGGGAACACCCTACCGCCGCTGGCGGTGCTGGCACTGGCCATGGTGGTTATCGGCATTGGTGATTTACCGGCCATCGTTGCGCTGTTTCTCGCCTCGCTGCTCCCGATTGTGCGTAACACCTACTCTGGCCTTAAATCGGTACCGCCCTCGCTGATAGAAGCGGCAAACGGGATAGGCATGACCAAACTACAGCGCCTCTGGCAGGTTGAACTACCTAACGCCTGGCCTGTCATGCTTTCCGGTATACGTATTGCCACCGCGATCAACGTCGGTACGGCGCCGCTGGCCTTCCTGATTGGCGCCAGCAGCTATGGTGAACTGATCTTCCCCGGCATCTATCTTAACGACTTCCCAACGCTGATTTTAGGCGCGACAGCCACCGCCCTGTTCGCCCTGATCCTTGATGCCCTGCTCGCCTGGCTTGGCCGCATTCTGAGCCCGCACACAGCCTGAACATAAGGAACATGACATGACACTGAAAAAGCACCTTCTGGGATGGCTTAGCGCAACGCTACTGTTTACGGCAACCGCGCAGGCCGCGCCCATCACGCTGGCAACGAAAAGCTTTACTGAACAGCACATTTTATCCGCCATGACCGTGCAGTATCTGCAAAAGAAAGGCTTTCAGGTACAGCCGCAAACCAACATTGCTACCGTCATCTCGCGTAATGCGATGATCAACAAGCAAATTGATATGACATGGGAGTACACCGGCACCTCACTCATCATCTTTAACCACATCAACAAACGCATGAGCCCGCAGGAATCTTATGACACGGTAAAACGCCTTGATGCCAAACTCGGCCTGATATGGTTAAAACCAGCGGATATGAACAACACCTACGCCTTTGCCATGCAGCGCAAACGCGCTGAAGCAGAAGGCATCACCACTATGTCGCAGATGGTGGAAAAAATTGAACACATCCGCCAGACCGACCCGGACAAGAACTGGCGACTGGGGCTGGATCTGGAATTTGCCGGGCGCAGCGATGGCATGAAACCGTTACAGGAAGCCTATAACATGCCGCTCGATCGCCCGCAGATCCGTCAGATGGATCCGGGGCTGGTCTATAACGCCGTGCGCGATGGCTTTGTTGATGCGGGGCTTATCTATACCACCGATGGCCGTGTAAAAGGTTTCGACCTGAAAGTGCTGGAAGATGATAAAGGTTTCTTCCCGAGCTACGCCGTCACCCCGGTGGTACGCAAAGAGGTACTGGAGGCGAATCCGGGTCTTGAAGAAGCGCTGGATACGCTTTCCGGTCTGTTAAATAACGACGTGATTGCAACCCTCAACGCACAGGTTGATATCGACCATAAAACCCCGCAGCAGGTGGCCCGTAAATTCCTGCAAGACAAAGGCATGCTGTAAGGAGCGCTTATGGACACTCTGCATTACATGATGGATAACGCGGGTTATCTCGCCACCCTCACCCTTCAGCACCTGTGGCTGGTGGCGCTGGCGGTTGGCCTCGCGATAATTATCGGCGTACCGCTTGGTATTCTGATTGTGCGCCATAAATGGCTGGCAACGCCGGTGCTGAGCATCGCCACGCTGTTACTGACTATCCCTTCCATCGCGCTGTTTGGCTTGATGATCCCCCTGTTTTCGCTGATCGGTCACGGTATTGGCGTCCTGCCTGCCGTCACCGCCGTCTTTCTTTACTCTCTCCTGCCCATTGTGCGCAATACCCATACGGCACTCAGCGCCCTGCCGCCGGGGTTGCGCGAAGCCGGACGGGGTATCGGTATGACCTTCTGGCAGCGTCTGCGCTGGGTCGAAATTCCCATGGCGCTGCCGGTCATATTCGGCGGGATCCGTACCGCCGTCGTGATGAATATCGGCGTGATGGCGATTGCCGCGGTCATTGGCGCAGGCGGCCTGGGGCTACTGTTGCTTAACGGTATTGGCGGAAGCGATATCCGCATGTTGATTGCTGGCGCACTGATGATTTGCTTACTGGCGATTGTACTCGACTGGCTGCTGCACCGCCTGCAAATCGCTCTGACACCAAAGGGGATACGATAATGATAAAACTGGAAAACCTCACCAAACAATTTTCACAGAAAAATGGCCAACCGCTGAAGGCCGTCGACAACGTCAACCTGAATGTGCCAGAAGGTGAAATGTGCGTTCTGCTGGGGCCATCTGGCTGCGGCAAGACGACCACGCTCAAGATGATCAACCGTCTGATCAAACCGAGCAGCGGCACAATCCTCATCAATGGCCAAAATACCGATGAAATGGATACGGTTTCGCTACGCCGTAATATCGGTTATGTCATCCAGCAAATTGGTCTGTTTCCAAACATGACCATTGAAGAGAACATCACCGTAGTGCCGCGTATGCTCGGCTGGGACAAAACGCGCTGCAAAAATCGGGCAGAAGAGTTAATGGAAATGGTGGCGATGGATGCGAAAAAATTCCTTCACCGCTACCCACGAGAAATGTCCGGCGGGCAACAGCAGCGTATTGGCGTGATCCGCGCACTTGCGGCCGATCCGCCGGTGTTGCTGATGGATGAACCTTTCGGCGCCGTCGACCCCATTAACCGTGAAGTGATCCAAAATCAGTTCCTCGAAATGCAGCGCGCGCTGAAAAAAACGGTGATGCTGGTAAGCCATGATATTGATGAAGCACTGAAACTGGGCGATCGTATCGCGGTTTTCCGTCAGGGGCGCATCATCCAGTGCGCCAGCCCGGATGAGCTACTGGCGAAACCCGCAAATGAATTTGTCGGCTCGTTTGTCGGCCAGGATCGCACACTGAAACGCCTGCTGCTGGTTTCTGCGGGCGATGTGACCGATCAGCAACCCACAATCACCGCTCGCACCTCAACCCCGCTGACGGAAGCGTTCGGGATCATGGACGATAACGACATTCGCGCGCTGACGGTGGTCGATGAACAGGGTAAGCCACTCGGCTTTGTGAAACGTCGCGAAGCGCGTCATGCCACCGGCGTGTGCGCCGACCTTATCCACCCTTTCCGCGTCACCGGCAAAGCGGAGGATAACCTGCGCGTCGTACTGTCCAAGCTCTATGAGAGCAACACCAGTTGGATGCCGATTGTTGATGAAGAGGGACGCTACAACGGCGAGATTTCACAGGATTATATCGCTGATTATCTCAGTTCCGGTCGCACGCGGCGGGCGCTGAATATTTATAGCGAGAACTAACCCCTCACCCCGGCCCTCTCCCCAAAGGGGAGAGGGTGAAAACCGCACACGCTTTACCACTGGCTCTTTCAGTTTCCCTCCCTGCGGGAAAATGGGTGAAAACCGCACCCACTTAACCACTGGCACTTTCAGTCCCCCTCCCTGCGAGGAAGAGGGTGAAAACCGCACACGCTTTACCACTGACACTTTCAGTCCCCTCTCCCTGCGGGAGAGGGTTAGGGTGAGGGGTGGGGTTTCACCGCACCCACAGCTTTTGCATCTCCCCTGCTTTCCCCGCAAAATAGCCGCCTGACCTTCTTTGTGTTGAAACCGCTCATGCATCGTCTCCACGCCTATCCGGATCTGCGTACTATGCTGCGCCGCCTGCTCTTCGCCGCCATCACCGGTGTTCTTGCCGCGCTGGCCGTGGCAGGTTTTCGTCATGCGATGCTATTCCTCGAATGGGTATTTCTCAGCAACAATACAGGAAGCCTGGTCAACGCGGCGACGGGGCTTTCAGAATGGCGACGGGTGCTGACGCCCGCCCTTGGCGGCCTGGCGGCAGGATCGCTGCTGTGGGGCTGGCAGCGCCTGAACCGACAGCGCCCCCATGCGCCAACGGATTATATGGAAGCACTTCGCACCGACGGTCAGTTTGACTATGGCGCAAGCCTGGTGAAATCACTGGCCTCTCTGCTGGTGGTTGCCAGCGGCAGCGCCATTGGCCGGGAAGGCGCGATGATCCTGCTGGCGGCGCTGGCCGCGTCCTGGTTTGCTCAACGTTTTACTTCACGCGACGAATGGAAACTATGGATTGCCTGCGGGGCGGCAGCCGGAATGGCGAGTGCCTATCATGCCCCGCTGGCGGGTAGCCTGTTCATCGCTGAAATTCTGTTTGGCACCCTCATTCTCGCCTCGCTCGGCCCGGTGGTGGTCGCCGCCGTGATTGCGTTACTCACCACTCATCTTATTGGCGGCGGCAGCGCGCCGCTCTATACCGTCCACCTTCCGCAGGAACTCGATATCACTGCGGGTCTGCTCATCGCCGCCACCGGTTTGCTGGCAGGTGTGTGTGGCCCATTATTGATGTGGCTGATGAACGCCAGCCATCGCCTGTTTTTACGTCTGAAACTCTCGCCTCCCGTACAGCTTGCGCTGGGCGGGCTGATTGTCGGCCTGCTGTCGCTCATTACACCTGCCGTCTGGGGTAATGGGTACAGCGTGGTACACGCCTCATTGTTGGCGCCACCGCTGCTGGCGGCGATTAGCGGAATTTTTATCTGCAAGTTACTGGCTATTCTTGCCAGTAGCGGCTCCGGCGCACCGGGCGGGGTCTTCACGCCAACGCTGTTTCTGGGAATGGCGAGCGGCATGCTGTTTGCACAATTGTGTGGGATCTGGCTGGTGGATCAACCTTCGATGGCGGTACTGCTGGGAATGAGCGGAATGGCTGCGCTGCTGGCGGCAACGACACATGCGCCGATCATGTCGACGCTGATGATTTGCGAAATGACCGGGCAATACAGCGTACTGCCCGGTTTACTGATAGCCAGCGTGCTGGCGTCGGTGCTGTCGCGAACCCTACGCCAGGATTCTATCTACCGTGAGCATGTTGCCCAGCAGGGATAAATTGATGTACTGACTCAACTCACGCTGCTCGGCGCGCGGCAGATACGGCAGTTCGCCAATCAACGGAGCCGGCAATTTTTTGCTCAGCACGTCGATGATTTCCGCGTAATGGGCAAGACCCGGGTTAATACGGTTGGCCACCCAGCCAATCAGCGGAAGGCCGTCATTGGCGATGGCCTGAGCGGTCAGCAAAGCGTGGTTGATACATCCTTCCTGAATACCCACCACCATCACAACCGGGAGTTGCTCCTGAACCACCCACTCGGAAAGGGGGCGCAAATCGTTCATCAGGCTGCGCCAGCCGCCGGTGCCTTCGACCACCACGTTGTCAACTTTCTCGCTCAAACTCGCCAGGCCGTTGGACAACAGGGTGTAATTAATAGGACAGCTATGGGCGACGCTGCTCTCCTCTTCGCTCAGGGCGATAGGGTTGACTGCCTCGTAGGGCAATTCCAGCGACGAGACGCCCTGCAGCACCAGCGCATCTTTGTTGCGCAGCCCCTCGGGGGTTTCTTTGCTGCCTTTTGCCACAGGTTTGTACCCGGCCACTCGTTTCCCGCTGGCTGCCAGCGCCTGCAGTAGCGCACGGGAAACCACCGTCTTGCCGACAGAAGTATCAGTACCAGTAATAAAGAAACGGTTTAGCATTACTAACTCCACAGTTATGCCGGTGAAATATACATACCAGAAATAATTTAAAGTGGTGAAAGTCTACGTGATGAACCAGAAACCCGGCTTGAGATAGCGCAATTTTTTGCGCAACTGTGCAAAAATGTTAACCCTGTAACAGCCTGATCAGCAAAGTTCCGTTATAGAGCGCGTCTTTGACCAACGCCGCCCCGGCCATCGTCCCACGGTTAGAAAACTGCGTCTGTTCGACGGCAGTATGCTTGCTATAAGCCGGAAGTGATTGCTGGCGAATGCAGTCGCTAATCGCCGGGAAGAGGATCTCAGCCGCCTGATTAAATGGCGAACCGATGAGTATTTTTTGCGGATTGAATAAATTCACCATAATTGCCAGGATACGGCCGACGTTGGTACCGACGCTGGTGATAATATCTTTAGCCAGTAAATCGCCTTTGACAGCGGCGAGGCACAGCGACTCAACGGTCAAGGGTTGCTGATGAAGCATTGAACTCATGGACTGATTCATGCGCACCTGCGCCAGTTCCAGCACGCTTTCAACGCTGGCAATGGTCTCCAGACAGCCGTGGTTTCCGCAGTAACAGCGCTTGCCATAGGGATCAACCTGAGTATGACCAATCTCCACCAGGCTACTGCTACCGGCATGGAGCAAACGCCCGTCGGTGATCACCCCGGCGCCAACGTTATGATCAATCACCACCTGAATAACATCCCGCGCGCCGCGCGATGCGCCAAATAGCGCCTCGGCCATGGTCCAGGCGCTGATATCATGCTGAATGTACACCGGCACACCCGTATGCGCCGCCAGCGTTTCACCGAGCGGCATATCTTTCACATCTTCGTAAAACGGCATGCGGTGAATGATGCCGCTCTCTGTGTCTATAATCCCCGGAAGCGTAATCGCAATCGCCGTTAAGCGCTCCAGTTTGCCCTGATGCCGGATAAAGAACTGATCAATGTGCGTAATGATGCGATGTAAAAGAGGCTGCGCGTCCTGAAGCGCCAGCTCCAGCCGTTCTTCCACCACCAGCTTGCTGCTAAGATCGCGCAGAGCAAGATGAATTTCACCGCGGCTGACGCGTAACGCCAGGTAGTGCCAGGCTTCCGTTTCTACCATTAACCCCACAGCAGGCCGCCCGCGGCTGCCAGGATCCTGAATTTCCGTCTCCTGAACCAGATGCGCTTCCAGCATTTCACGGACAATTTTGGTGATGCTGGCGGGCGCCAGTTGTGCAAGTCGGGAGAGATCGATACGCGAAACCGGGCCAAGCTGATCAATCAGGCGATATACCGCGCCAGCATTGGTCTGCTTTATTTGATCGATATGGCCTGGTTGACTGTCCGCTACCACCGTAGACTCCCTTTATTTTCGCGCTTCGAAATAATCTCAGGGCTATGGTGAAGGACTTCAATGGGGGACGCCAAACTTTTCCTTAGCCTTGTGATTTACTGCACATTTTTTCATGCATTTTCCGCAGAAACGCTTAACTTTGCCGCAGCCAGTAATTGCTGTTTAAAACGCTGCGCCGCCTGACTAAGTTCATGATGTTTTGACCATACCAGCCACATCTCCGATACCGCATCCGCTTCGATAATCGGTACCCAGCGCATTTCCATCAGTTGCACCCGACGAAACGACGCCGGAAGGATAGAAACTCCCAGCCCTGATGCCACCAGGCCAATAATAGTCATCGCCTCTCCCACCTCCTGGGTCATGCGCGGCGTCACGCCATAGCGACGCAGCAGCCCCAGAATATCGTCATACAGCCCGGTGCCAACGTGCGGGTCGAAAAAGACAAAGGGCTCATCGGCCAGATCCGCCAGGCTTACGGCCTGCTTCTGCGCCAGAGGGTGCTCATGATGAATCATCGCCAGCAGGGGTTCATGCAGGATAACCTCCCATGCCAGCGTATCGGGAAGCTGCGTATTGCGCATTAACCCCAAATCCAGTGAACCCTCTGTGAGCGGCGAGATTTGTTCACGCGTATTGGTTTCGCGGGTCTGAATATGCACATCAGGATAGCGGCGGCGAAACGTCGACAGGGTATCGGAAACCGCCTTGATAAACGGCGCAGAGGAAGTAAAACCGATATTTAACTCACCCGTTTCACCATGATGCAAGCGCCCGGCACGAGCCGCGGCCTCTTCCACCTGCAACATAATTTGTCGGCTGTCCGCGAGAAACTGCCTCCCCGCCGCCGTCAGATTAACGCTGCGGTTAGTACGGGCAAACAGACGAGCACCAATTTGTTGTTCAAGAATTTGAATTTGCTGGCTTAATGGCGGCTGAGAGATATTGAGTCTCGCAGCGGCGCGGCCAAAATGCAGCTCTTCTGCCACCGCAATAAAATAGCGTAAATGGCGCAGCTCGATATTCATATTTGTTACATATCAATTGAGATTATTAATATATTAGACAGAATATTTGCGTTTTCCTACTCTAATTATGTGACCTGTGTCGCTAGTTTCTACCTTTTGTTTTTACGCAAGGATCTTCCCGTGAGCCGTACAACCACCGCAGACAACGAACCGGCTATCGATGTCCGCGACACCGCACCTGCTAAGCCAAACCAGTTTATTACCCGCGGCACACCTCAATTTATTCGGGTTACTCTCGCCCTTTTCTCAGCGGGGCTGGCAACCTTTGCTCTGCTTTATTGTGTTCAGCCCATTTTGCCGGTGCTCTCTCATGAGTTCGGCATCTCGCCTGCGGGCAGCAGTATTTCCCTTTCTATCTCTACCGCGATGCTGGCAATCGGGCTGCTCTTTACCGGGCCGCTTTCCGACGCCATCGGCCGCAAGCAAGTGATGGTGACTGCATTACTTCTGGCCTCCTGCTGCTCTCTGCTCTCGACAATGATGACCAGTTGGCACGGCATTCTGATCATGCGCGCATTAATCGGTTTATCGCTGAGCGGCGTGGCGGCGGTCGGCATGACCTACCTGAGTGAAGAGATCCACCCCAGTTTCGTCGCCTTCTCGATGGGGCTTTATATCAGCGGGAACTCCATCGGCGGAATGAGCGGACGTCTGTTGACCGGCGTTTTTACTGACTTCTTCGGCTGGCGCGTGGCGCTGGCGGTGATTAGCGCCTTCGCGCTGGCCTCGGCGGTGATGTTCTGGAAGATCCTCCCGGAGTCACGTCACTTTCGCCCCTCATCCCTGCGCCCGAAAACATTGCTGCTTAACTTCCGCCTGCACTGGCACGATCGCGGACTGCCGCTGCTGTTTGTCGAAGGTTTTCTGTTGATGGGGGCATTCGTTACCCTGTTTAACTATATTGGCTATCGCCTGATGCTTTCACCCTGGTCGCTGAATCAGGCGGTGGTTGGCCTGCTCTCGGTCGCCTATCTGACCGGGACGTGGAGCTCACCAAAAGCGGGCACCATGACCACCCGTTACGGACGCGGCCCGGTGATGCTCTTCTTCACCGGCGTGATGCTGCTTGGCCTGCTGTTAACGCTCTTTTCACCGCTGTGGGTGATTTTCCCCGGCATGCTACTCTTCTCGGCGGGCTTCTTCGCTGCACACTCCGTAGCCAGTAGCTGGATCGGCCCACGCGCCCGTCGCGCCAGAGGCCAGGCATCATCACTCTACCTTTTCAGCTATTATCTGGGCTCCAGCATCGCCGGTACTCTTGGCGGCGTCTTCTGGCACCGTTATGGCTGGAATGGCGTCGGCGCGTTTATCGCCCTGCTGTTAGTGACCGCCCTGCTGGTTGGCACGCTGCTGCATAAACGACTGCATTAATACGCCGGGGCGCGATTTTTTTGCGCCCCGTCATCGCCCTGTGATAGATCTGAAGCCATCGGCGCATGCCGCCTTCTCATCATAAAAACAGGGCACTATGGAAAACAAAAACTACCAACACCTCACCCGTACCTTCCAGCGTCTCTCCCGTTTTTCACACCTTTCCGCCATCGCCGGGTGGGACATGTTTGCCATGATGTCCCCGGCGGGCAGCAATGCGCGCAGCGAAGCGCTGGCGGAACTGGGGGTTTTACAACACCAGATTCTGACTGATAAACAGGTCGCTGAATGGCTGCGCAATGCGGAACAGGAAGATCTCAACGATCTCGAACAGGCCAACCTGTGCGAGATGTCGCGTCAGTATCAGCAGGCCGCGTTACTGCCGGAAAGTCTGGTCGAAGCCAAATCGCTGGCGGGAAGCCGCTGCGAGCACGCCTGGCGCACCCAGCGCCCGAATAACGACTGGCAGGGTTTCGCAGTCAATCTGAAAGAGGTGGTGAAACTCAGCCGCGAAGAAGCGCGTATTCGTGCCGCTGCCAAAGGCTGCTCCCCCTACGATGCGCTGTTGGATATTTTTGAACCAGAGATGACCAGCGCCCGTCTTGATGTGCTGTTTGGCGATCTCAAATCCTGGCTGCCGGCGCTGTTAACCCAGGCGGTCGAGAAGCAGGCTGGCAAAACGCTGATTGCCCCGCAGGGCCCGTTTGATATTGAAAACCAACGCCAGTTGGGGCTGGAAACCATGAAGCGGCTGGGCTTTGATTTCAATGCGGGGCGTCTGGATGTCAGCGCGCATCCTTTCTGCGGCGGTGTTCCGGAGGATGTCCGTATCACCACCCGTTATAACGAACATGACCTGTTGAGCGCCCTGTTCGGTGTGATCCACGAAACCGGGCACGCGCGTTATGAGCAGAATCTGCCGCGCAACTGGCTGGGGCAACCGGTCTCACACGCGCGTTCCACCGCTATTCACGAATCGCAAAGCCTTTTCTTTGAGATGCAACTGGCGCGCAGCGAGGCATTTCTTCAGCATCTGCTCCCGGCCGTTATCGCGCAGTTCGGCTCGCAGCCAGCCTTTGAAACCGCCAACTTTATCGCCTGGAATCAGCGCGTGAAACCCGGTTTTATCCGCATTGATGCTGATGAAGTCAGCTACCCGGCGCACGTCATTCTGCGATATGAAATCGAACGTGCGTTGATCGATGGCGAAATTGAAGTGGACGACATTCCGGCACTGTGGGATGAGAAGATGCGCCACTGGCTGGGGCTCTCCACCGAAGGCAACTATCGCGATGGTTGTATGCAGGATATTCACTGGACGGATGGCGGCTTCGGCTACTTCCCGTCCTATACGCTCGGCGCGATGTATGCCGCGCAACTGATGCATGCGGCACGTCATGCAATGCCTGATCTCGAATCGCGCATTGCCAGCGGCGATTTCAGCCCCCTCTTTGAGTGGCTGCGCCAGAATATCTGGCAGCACGGTAGCCGCTTTGGCACGTCACAGCTTATCCAGCAGGCCACCGGTGAAGAGCTGAACAGCCGCTATTTCCGCGAACATTTAACCGCCCGCTATCTCTAATCGTTTCTGCGCCGGAGCTAACACCTCCGGCGTTGTACATATGGTTACACGCCGATACCAATCACTCACGGAAAGCCTGATAACTCAGGGATATAGTTCTTTCAACGGCCCCGCAGTGGGGTTGAATGAAAAAACCAATTCGAGGGTATGAGAATGAAAAAAGTATTAGCTCTGGTTGTTGCCGCTGCTATGGGTCTGTCATCTGCTGCATTCGCGGCTGAAACTACCGCAGCGCCAACTGCCGCTAAAACGGCACCGGCAAAAACCATGCACCACAAAAAACACCAGAAAGCGGCTGTTGAACAGAAAGCGCAGGCAGCTAAAAAACATCACAAAAAAGCGGCTAAAACGGAAGCGACCAAACCTGCAGAGCAAAAAGCGCAGGCTGCCAAAAAGCAGCATAAAAAAGCAGTGAAACACGACGCTGCCAAACCGGCTGCGTAATCGTCACCGTTCGTATCGTTCTGATGACAAATCGGCGCTGTTTCAGCGCCGATTTTTTCCCGGAGAGCAATGATGTTGCGGCGCTATCGTTTCGAGCTCATCCTGGCTTTACTCATAATCTGCGCACTGATTGCGACACGCTTTTTCCTTTACTGATCGTAGTTCGCTGATTTTGCTCCCACTTTTCATTCGTCCCGTCTATAGTAATCACATTGGGTTTAACTTTTAATAATCATAATTACCCCACCAGAGAGTGATATGCGTAGAGCTGTTTTCGTTTTACTGGGATCGTTGAGCGCGCTGTCCATCGCTGTGCATGCGGATGACGGTGATAGCGGCATGAGCGCGAAAGATATCAAAACGTTGTTTTTCGGCCAGGATGATCGCACCCTGGTTCAGGACGTCACGGACTCGCCATGGGATGCCATTGGCCAACTGGAAACCGCCAGCGGTAATCTGTGTACCGCGACGCTTATTTCCCCGCATCTGGCATTAACTGCCGGGCACTGTTTGCTGACTCCGCCCGACGGTAAACCAGACAAAGCCGTGGCGCTGCGTTTTGTGTCACTAAAAGGGGTCTGGCGTTATGAAATTCACGGTATCGATGGCCGGGTGGATCCTTCTCTCGGTAAGCGCTTAAAACCCGACGGTGATGGCTGGATTGTCCCCTCCGCTGCCGCGCCGTGGGATTTCGGTTTGATTGCCCTGCGCTATCCGCCTGGGGGTATTACACCGCTACCGCTGTTCGAGGGCGATAAAGCCGCGCTGACTGAAGCCCTGAAAGCGGCCGATCGTAAAGTCACCCAGTCCGGATATCCGGAAGATCATCTCGATTCACTTTACAGCCACCGCGACTGCGTCGTCACCGGGTGGGCGCAAACCTCCGTGCTGTCGCATCAATGCGACACGCTTCCCGGCGACAGCGGTTCGCCACTGATGCTTAAAACGGAGAATGGCTGGCAGTTGATTGCAGTGCAGAGTTCCGCTCCGGGGGCGAAAGATCGCTGGCGGGCGGATAACCGCGCCATTTCGGTGACGGGTTTTCGCGACAAACTGGAAGCACTGGCGAAAGAGTAACATTCTGCCAGGCAGCATTACGCTTGCCTGGCAGCCGCATCAGGCCATTTTGATCAGCACCATGCCGATAATCAGCAAACCGAGTCCCATCCAGCCTTTGTTATTCAGGCGCTGACCGAACAGGATCCAGCCCGCGGCCAGCGTCGCCATAATCCCGAACGCTCCCCACAGCGCATAAGCGACGGATAAATCAATCCCTTTTACCGCCTGGGAGAGCGCACTGAATGCCGCCAGTACCGCGGTAATAGACAGCAGGCCATAGAACTTGCGGCGAAAACCATCAGAGAACTTCAAAAAGATATTTGCGACAATTTCCAGCACGATAGCCAGCCCCAGCCAGGCGGCGTGGAACCACTCAAACTGTTGCATGATGCGTCTCCGTATGCTGGGATTTCGCTTTGCGGGTGCCGGATTTAATCAGCACAATCCCCACAACCAGTGTCGCCAGGCCTGCTATTTTCATCGCCGACAGCGCTTCATCAAACAGCATGACGCTGAACAGCGTAATCAGCAAAATACCGATACCTTCCCACAAGGCATAAGCAACACCCAGCGCGATTTTTTTCACAGCAAAGGCGAGGAAAATATAAGAAATGGCAATCATCACCAACATCAAAATAAAACCGGCAGAACCATGGCCGACTGCGGCCCATTTCATTGAAAGTGTGCCGATAATTTCAGCAACGATCGCAAGGGATAAAAGAATCCAGTAAAACATGCTATTTCTCCTGCTTGAGAATATATTCCGTTGCGGCTCACAGCGAAGTGCAAACCGTAAAATCCAGGTTGTAATGAGTCCTGACGGTGAACGTCAGTTCAGGCAGAAGAAGTAGACTAAAGCGCGTTGCGCCAGTGTTGCTCAGCGGAGAGCAAGGCAGAGGTAGGTAAAACAGCAGTATGAGTGGAGATGAAAGTTTTGAACCGAATGTCCATAAATATACAATTATCCGCGGTATTGCTTCTCTTCGTTGCGGAAAAAAATTGTCCTCAGTAGTTAAACACAGCTAATTTTTAGCACACCCCCCTGGTTAACTCAAAATATTTTCAGTTCTTTACCATAAATATTAGAGCTAAGTGAGTTTATTCTCAGACCATTCACAATTATGATACTCATGTTTGTTGTACTCTTTTTCAGGATACTTTATGGCCAGGCCCATCATTACGCTTAATGGATTAAAAATCGTCATCATGCTGGGCATGCTGGTCATCATCCTGACTGGTATACGCTTTGCGGCCGATATCATCGTTCCCTTCGTGCTGGCGCTGTTTATCGCCGTGGTGCTTAACCCGGTAGTTCGGGTACTCACGCGCTGGCGCATCCCACGCGTGCTGGCCATCTCGTTATTAATCGTGCTGATTATTCTGGTCGCGGTACTGCTGCTGGCCTCACTGGGAACATCACTCAATGAACTGGCGCGAACGCTGCCACAATACCGCTCCTCTTTACAGGTACCGCTACAGAATATTCAGCCCTGGCTGGAGCGTTTTGGCGTGACGGTGTCGGCCGATGAGGTGATTAAGTATATCGACCCGAACGCCGCGATGACCTTTGTCACCAGCCTGCTGACGCAGCTCTCTAACGCCATGTCCTCCATTTTCCTGCTGCTGCTCACGGTGGTGTTCATGCTGCTGGAAGTCCCGCAGCTTCCGGCCAAACTCCAGCAACTGATGGTGAAACCAACCGAGGGAATGGCCGCCATCCAGCGCGCCATCGACAGCGTCTCCCATTACCTGGTGCTGAAAACGGCAATCAGTCTGGTTACAGGTCTGGTGGCCTGGGGGATGCTGGAAGGGCTTGGCGTGCGGTTTGCATTTGTCTGGGGATTGCTGGCCTTCGCATTGAACTACATTCCTAATATTGGTTCCGTGCTGGCGGCGATCCCGCCGATTTTACAGGTGCTGGTGTTTGGCGGATTTTATCAGGCACTGGTTGTGCTGGCGGGATATCTGCTGATCAATCTGCTGTTTGGCAACATTCTGGAACCGCGCATCATGGGGCGCGGACTCGGTCTTTCTACGCTGGTCGTCTTTCTGTCGTTAATCTTCTGGGGTTGGCTGCTTGGCCCGGTGGGCATGTTGCTTTCGGTGCCGCTGACGATTGTTGTCAAGATTGCGCTGGAGCAAACCATCGGCGGCAGAAATATTGCTGTGCTACTAAGCGACCTTAGCGATAAGTGACAGCGTCACAAAACGCTGCCGATATTCACCGGCAGCGTATCCTTACCCTATTCTCTTCCCACTTTCGCCAGGCTGAACCACATTCCCACGGCCAGCAGCAACAGCATTACTCCGGCACTGCTTAACGCCACGCTGTGCGAGGTCGTAAAGGCTGTTCGAGCCGCATGGATGGTGGCTTCCGCCAGCGATGGCGTCAGCGTTTGCGCCGCTTTTACCGCTTCACCGATAGAGGAAGACGCCCGCGCCGCCACATCACTACTCAGCCCCTGAGGCAATACAATTGACGCCATAAAGCTGCGGCTCAGCAGCAGACCGAAGATAGCGATGCCCAGCCCCGCGCCCAGTTCATATGCCATGGTTTCGATTGCCCCGGCTGCCGCCGCTTTCTCTTTCGGCGCTGCCGCCATGATGGCCGCCGTTGAAGCCAACAGTGCGCTGGCGGCGCTAAAGCCGAGCAGCACCATCAACCCCCACGCCTGCCACTGCTGAGTACTAAAATCGAGCATCGACAGACCAAGAAAGCTCAGCGCACTGAGCCCCATTCCGCTGGTTGCCACAGTGCGCAGACCAAGACGCGCCACCAGCGCCCCGGCAATCGGCCCGCTGAAGCCGCTGGCAACCATAAGCGGCAGCATAAATTTCCCGGCCTCAAACGGTGTGAACCCGTGGACAAACTGCAGTTCCTGCGCCATCAGCAGCTCAAACCCCACCAGCGCAATCATTGCGGTCATCGCCATCACCACACCGCTTAAAATAATGCGATGGCTGAACAGACGCATATCAATCATCGGCCTGGCCGCGCGTAGCTGAATACGGACGAAGGTGGCGAGCAACAGGGAGCCGATGACAAACGCACCGCCCGTCACCCACGGTGCGGCCAGCCCTTTCATCGCCGTTTTCGCGCTGTAGACCAGTAGTAAAATAGCCACTATCAGCATGATGGCATGATTCAGATTGAGCGCCTGATCGCGACGCCCTGGCTGACGCGGCACAAAGCGCGCAGAAAGCGCCATCACCAGCAGAACAATCGGCACATTAATCAGGAATACCGACCCCCAGTAGAAGTGTTCCAGCAGCATGCCGCCAATCAGCGGGCCAAAGGCCGCCCCACCGGAACCCACCGCCGCCCAGACGCCTAGCGCGATAGTACGCTGACGCGCATCAATAAACAGCGTGCGGATGCCGGCCAGGGTTGCCGGAACAATCATCGCCGCCCCCACCGCCAGTACGGCGCGCGCCGCAATTAACCACCCGGCTCCCGGGGCAAATGCCGCCGCCAGTGATGCCAAACCAAATTCCACTGCCAAGCAGCAGCAGACGCTTAAAACCGATGCGGTCGCCCAGCGCCCCCATCGGCAGTACCATTCCGGCCATCACCAGCGAATAGATATCAATGATCCACAGTAATTCGTTACCGCTCGCCCCGAGCGTCATGCTCAACGTCGGCGCAGCCACATGCAGCACCGTCGCATCGATGGCGACCGGAATGTAGACCAGCACGATAATCACTAACGCTAACCACTGACGAAACATAATTCTCCCTCATTGTTGAAACCTGGACATCCGTCCAGAATGGCGATCCTACTGAAAGTTGAACGGCTGTCCAGCTTTTTGTTACACTCGTTGCACCGTGATTAAGGGTGGGAAGACGATGGGTTATTTGAGTAAGGACGAACGCCGGGAAGAGATCATGCAGGCCGCGATGCGTGTGGCGCTGGCCGAAGGCTTCCCCGCAATGACCGTCAGACGTATCGCCAGCGAGGCGAGCATGGCAACCGGTCAGGTGCATCATCATTTTGCCAGCGCAGGTGAACTTAAAGCGCAGGCGTTTATCCGTTTGACCCGTGCTCTTCTCGACGCTAACCCCTTGCCCGAAGGTGCTTCGTGGCGCGATCGTTTATGCTCCATGCTGGGCAGCGATGATGGTGGGTTTGAGCCCTATATCCGTCTCTGGCGTGAAGCACAGTTGATTGCAGCAAAAGATCCCGATATCAAAGAGGCCTATATTCTGACCATGCGAATGTGGCATGACGAAACCACCGCCATTATCCGCGAGGGCCATGCCGCGCAGGAATTTACTCTGCGTGACGAGCCCGGGAATATCGCCTGGCGCTTAATCGCACTGGTTTGCGGGCTGGATGGTATGTATGTACTGGGTATGGCGGATATTAACGATGATGCCTTTGATCAGCATCTGGATGCGGCGGTGAAACTGGAGCTGTTTTAACGCTTTCCACTCCTGCTCCTTGACAGGTTTGATGCGGCAAGGCACACCTTCCCTGGCGCATCAAACCTGTCGCTAATTAACCATATTCATCCTACACAATATTCCTTGATTGAAAGATATAGCGTCACTTTTGTGGCGTTAATGGCAAATTGATGCTGTGGCACATAATTTTCTTTCTGCCAGACTGTAATTGAGAGCAAAAAAGATATTACTGAAACAAGGGATATTGATGAAGACCACTCAGTTCACACATAAAATTATTGCCGTGTCAATGGTGAGACAAGCCGCCTGGCAGCCAGATAAAACGCAACGAGAAACTCTCTGGAGAGCCGTCATCCACTATGCAAATGACAATATTCACTGTCCAACATTCCGGAATTGGGTGCACTCGAGCGCTGAAATCGATAGAAGACAAGAAAAGTAAAAAGTATCCGTACAGAAGGTTCTGTTTATCAGGAGCGTAATATTTATTGCGTCATGGAGGGCAAATGGAAAGTTCACCTGCCAGCCACAGACAAAATGCCATTTCCACTAATCCGACAGTGAAACTAACATTTTCCGAAAACTGTTCCATACTTGCCTTTCCCATACAAAAGGAGAATACGCATGACTATCAATAATATTCTGTTAACCCCTGCCGGGAATGCGGTTGAATCAAGCAATAATCTTCAGGCCACAATCAACGGTATACAGTTCAATCCTGACGTTGTCGGCGGGCGCTACGACGGCGAAGATCACCCGGAAAAATGGACAAAACGCTACTCCTGGGGAACAGGGCCGCTGTCAGCGGGTGACTCACTCCACACGCTGATATTTATTACCTGCGATCCCGGTATGGTAAATGGACAGGAATATGATCTCTCCCAGGCGAATATTCCGGTCGGCATTCAGTTTTCTGACGTATTTCCGCCTGAACACGAAAATGAAGACGATTATCTAAAACCGGTCTTAAAAGGAAAAATAACGTTGACGCATGACTTCTCTCTTTATCTTGTCACGGGTCACTTTAGTTTCGAATTTACTAGCGAAAATAGCAAAACTTACACCGTAGAGAATGGAACCTTGTCCATCGGCCCCAACTGAGAAGTCAAACTGACGACATGAGGTTATTCTTAAAATAACAATGAAAAACGGTTGAAGCGTCAGCAATAAGGGAGATTCTGTGAAGATTGCCGCCTGACGCTAACCGGGTAAATAATCCTGTGTTATATATTCTCCGTATTAAGTGGAGAACATAACAGGAAGCGTAATGAAAAAATTTGCAATGATCGTCGCCATTATTCTGGCAACCGCAACTGTAAGCGGCTGTGCGCCCTGGTGGGGACACGGCGGCCCTGGCGGGCATGGCGGTTCACACTCTGGCGGGCCGGGCAATGGTCATGGCGGCCCGGGCGGTCGTTAATTCCGCGAATAACTCAGGCCATTTGGCCTGAGTTATTATGTGAGAGGTATTTGCCACCCTCATTCATTCGCTGAGTATCATTTAGTGTTTTACCATTACGTGGCGCACCACCGTATAATCCTCAAGCCCGTACAGCGACATATCCTTACCATATCCCGAAAGTTTCTGCCCGCCGTGTGGCATTTCACTCACCAGCATAAAGTGAGTATTAACCCAGGTGCAGCCATACTGTAACCGCGCGCTGACGCGATGCGCGCACCCGACATCCTGAGTCCAGACCGATGACGCCAGCCCATACTGCGAGTCGTTCGCCCACTCCAGCACTTGTGCTTCATCAGTAAATGACGTCACACTGACCACCGGCCCAAAAACTTCACGCTGTACAATGTCATCCTGCTGCTGCGCGCCTGCCAGCAACGTCGGCTGGAAGTAGTAGCCTTTACCCTCGGCTTTTTGTCCGCCGGTTATCACTTTAACGTGCGCAAGCGCTTTAGCCTTCTCCACCGCGTCGCTGACGCGATTAAGATGCGCCTGAGAACTGAGCGGCCCCAGTTCGGTATGCTCATCATTGGGTTCGCCCATTTTTAAGCTGGCTACCGCCGCCCCCAGTTTTTCGACCAGCCGATCGTAGATACCGTTCTGGGCATAAATACGACAGGCGGCAGTACAGTCCTGCCCGGCGTTATAGAAACCAAAAGTGCGAACGCCCTCAACCACCGCATCGATGTCTGCATCATCAAAAACAATCACCGGCGCTTTACCTCCCAGTTCCATGTGGGTACGTTTCACGGAGGATGCCGTGTGGGCGATGATGTGCTCACCCGTTGCAATTGAGCCAGTCAGCGACACCATTCGTACTTTGGCATGCCCGGTCAGTGGATCGCCTACCGTCTTACCCCGGCCAAACAGCACGTTGAGTACCCCCGCCGGGAAGATATCTTTTGCCAGTTCAGCCAGCGTCAACGCCGTCAGCGGGGTGATTTCAGAAGGTTTAAGCACCACGCAGTTCCCCGCCGCCAGCGCCGGAGCCAACTTCCATGCCGCCATCATTAGCGGGTAGTTCCACGGCGCAATAGAGACCACAACGCCCACCGGGTCGCGACGGATCATTGAGGTATGCCCTTCCAGGTATTCACCCGCCGCCAGGCCATTCAGACAGCGCGCTGCCCCCGCAAAAAAACGGAACACATCCACCACCGCGGGCAGTTCATCGTTCAGCACACAATGCAGCGGCTTGCCGCAGTTCAGCGACTCCAGCTTCGCCAGCGTCTGCGCGTGTGCTTCAATGGTATCCGCCAGCTTTAACAGACACTCCGCCCGATGTTTCGGCGTGGTTCCCCCCCATGCGGCAAAGGCGTGCGCGGCCGCCTCTACAGCGCCGTCCACCTGGCGGGGAGAGGCTTCGGCTATCTCCAGCAATACCGCGCCCGTCGCCGGGTTGTACACAGGCTGCATTTCGCCTTCACCAACGACAAGTTCACCATTAATCAATAAGTTGTGTTGCATTATTTTACCCTATCCTGACTGCGTTACTGACCACCGCAGGCGGTTATCTCGTCATCGAGAGTCCACTACCATGCCAGTATCATGAAAGTGAGCGGCAGCCATGCCGTAAAAATATCTCCCTTAATAAAAATAGACGTCGCCACTCAGGGGCTCTCTGGTGCGCGAAAAAATTTGCGCAGGTTGTGACAAAGTACGCATTCCACGAGTTATCAATAGACGGCTATTAAGAATATGGATTATAGACAAGGAGTTAGAGCGCAGCGCGGCTATGCGAATTTCCTATGACCGCGTGGCGATAAAATACGCACAGCCATTTCTGAAATGGCTGAAAATTTAATTTAAAAGCTGGCGAATGAGTTTACCGAGCATTTTCACTGCATTATCTTCGCGCTCCCCCCAGCCCCACGCCGTATTAAAGCGGAAAAAAGAAGCCCAGTTATCGGTGGTGGAAAACATTTTCCCTGGCGCGATACTGATTTGATGTTCGAGCGCCAGCGAGCTGAGTACCCCCGCATCGACGCCCGCCGGGAGTTCCAGCCATAAGAAATAGCCGCTGTTGTTGTGGTGGATCTCCACTTCCGGCGGAAGATGGCGCTGTAACGATTGCCAGGCAAGCTGTTTACGCTCGGCCAGTTGTCGGCGCAGACGCCGCAGATGCGCGTCATAGCGCCTGGATGAGAGGTAATCCACCAGCGCCAGTTGCATCGGTGAGCTGGTAGAGAGCGTGCTCATTAGTTGCAAATGCTGGATCCGCCTGGCATGTTTACCCGCGGCAACCCAGCCAATACGGAACCCCGGCACCAGACACTTGGAAAAAGAGCTACAGTGCAGCGTCATGTCGTTTCGATCCCATGCTTTGGCTGGCAAAGGTTTATCGCGGCCAAAGTAGAGTTCGCTGTACACGTCGTCCTCAATCAGCGTGACATTGTGCGCCGTCAACAAAGCCACGAGCTGCGCTTTCTTTTCCGCGGTCAGGGTAAAGCCCAGCGGATTTTGACTGTTAGTCATCAGCCAGCACGCTTTGACCGGGTAATTTTGTAATGCCTGCGCCAGCGCATCGAGGTCAATCCCTTCGTTAACATCCGTCGCTACCGACAACGCTTTCAGCTTCAGCCGCTCAAGAGCCTGTAGCGCGCCATAGAAACAGGGGTTCTCGACGATAACCCAGTCGCCGGGCTCCGTCACAGCCTGCAAACTCAGATTAAGCGCTTCCAGCGCCCCGGCGGTGATCACAATTTCATCCGGTGAAATGGTCATGCCCTGCAATGCATAACGCCGGGCAATCGCATGACGAAGCCCGGCGTTCCCCGGCGGCAGGTTTTCAATCACGCTCATGGCGGTGGCGGTTTTACTTACCTGCGCCAGCGAGCGGTTAAGCTGCGGCAGAGGAAACAGGCGCGGGTCAGGAAATGCAGAAGCAAACGGCAGCACCGAGGCATCGCGGCTGGCCTGTAGTACTTCAAAGATATAGGTGTTGATATCTACGGCCTCATCACGCATGACCTGCGCAGGAGCCGTTGCGGGGCGTTGTGTGGCCGGGCGTGGCGCAACGTAATAACCGGATTGCGGGCGCGCGATGATCCGTCCCTGGCTTTCCAGCAGTTGATAAGCATGACTGACGGTCATAAAGCTCATCCCGCTGTTTAGCACCTGTTCACGCAATGACGGGAGCTTATCGCCCGGTAGCCAGACGCCATGGGCTATCTGTTCTGCCATCTGCTGTGCGAGGTGCTGGTACTTTTTCATCGTTTCGTCCGATTTACGATTGCGCAACCAGCATCTTATAACAGTTTTACAAATAATTCATTTTCATGTAACTGTCATGAATTATCCGAAAATGCGATTTTCCTGAAGCGCGTAATAGACTTGAAGACGTTGAATGCTAATCATAACTTTATTCACAGCCTACTCCCGATGTGGAATAGCCAATGACAACAGTAAGGATCACACTGTGTTAAAACATGTGGATTTGTAAAACGGATTAAAAATCCGCAAAGAATGAGCTGGACACTGGAAAAGATATCGCAGTGAGATAAGCATTATTGAGGAGGAAATATGACATTAAGGAACACCATGCAGGTACGAACCTATTTCTGCCCCGCTTGCCAACAACCGATATTTAAACCGGGAACGGTGATCTACACCCCTGAAGAGATTAGCGGTTGCAACTGTAAGCAGTGCGGGCGCGCATACACACCAGAGGATGTGATAAACCAGGCGCGCAAAGCCGCAGCAGAACTGTTGCAGAGTGCCCTGCACACCGGGGAATGACAGCCATTACGCGTATAGCCAGGTTAGCGCCAGTAGGTATGCCGCTTTTTGATAGGCCCCCGGAATAAAGAAGGCGAGGCTTTCTTGCTACGGGTCAATAAAATAAGCAGCACACACATAAAACTAATAAAGCCTAAAAAGACGCCCTGACCTGCGGCGATCATTAGGTGCATTAAAGATGTATATTCGACAATCATATCAGCCAGATTTCTTGGTACTCTTACTGCCCATTATGGGTGGTCAAAAAAAACAGCAAAAGAAGATTCGTCATTATCAGACACAGTTTTTATTAGCCGACGAAGAATATCCCCCACCGGATAAGCGCCGCAAATTATATTACAGCCGCGAGTGAAAACGGAACTGCTAATTTTAGTCATCGCGCAGTGGATCACAGGAAAAAAGATGACAAAATGTTAAATCACATCTTATCCGGTGATGCCACAACGCTTCTGCTGACTTAACTCATCACGCCCAGAAAGCCGTGGATCCCCATATACACCCCGACTGCGCCAATTAACACCCCGGAAAAGTAAGGCGCGCGGCGAGCCAGCGTATCAAAACCACTCCAGCGTTTTGCAACCTGACGGATACTTACTGCCGCCCCCACGCCAACGGTGACAAGCGTAAGCGCCAGGCCAATACTAAAACTGACAACCAGGGTCGCTCCAAGGGTTATCGCTTTAAGCTGAATACAGATGAGCAGTACCGTAATGGCTGCCGGACAGGGGATAAGCCCACCGGTCAGACCAAACAGCAGGATTTGCCAGTTAGTCACTTCTTTGCCGCTAAAACGACGTTTGATATCTGAAGCGTGAGCCAATGCGTGGGCATCCTGGTACTCACGGGAGTTCACATCCAGACCTGCAAACCCGGCATGAGTGTGGCCATGATGATGGCCATGATGATGTTCATGGTCGTGGTCGTGGTCGTGGTCGTGGTCGTGGTCGTGGTCGTGGTCGTGGTCGTGGGGATGATGTTCCCCTCCCCGCATCTCCGCCAGCCAGTTTTTTTCTCCCCGCCAGGTACGCCAAACCATCCAGAAAGCCGTCGAGAGAATAATCACCGCTGACACCAGTTGCAGCCAGGGCTCCGCTGACGCTGCGGTAAATTTATGACTGACATACATCCCGCCGAACGCGATAAGCCAGACCACCGCCGTATGCGAGAGCGTTGCCGCCAGCCCGAGCATCGCCGCCTGACGAACCGTACCTTTGATGGCAATAAT
Organism: Pseudocitrobacter cyperus; assembly: GCF_039889165.1. Lineage (NCBI taxonomy): Bacteria > Pseudomonadati > Pseudomonadota > Gammaproteobacteria > Enterobacterales > Enterobacteriaceae > Pseudocitrobacter > Pseudocitrobacter cyperus. Next base: position 579,697 of record NZ_JAYMYY010000001.1, read on the forward strand.
AAACGCCGCCATCATTGTTTTTGAATGGCCTGGCTCCAGCCCATGCAGCGCACCTAACAAGATTGCGCTCGGAATAAAAAACCAGGCGTTTCCCTGCTGAAGAAGTGAAGTAAATTCGTTCATAAGAATCGTTTTGGGTTATAAGATGACCCATAAATTCTACTCCCCCCCAGTACCGAATACTACCCCCCAGTACTATCCTAATGCTATAATTAGCATAGATTTTAGAAAAAAGAGAGACCGTCATGTCGCATACTATCCGTGATAAACAGAAGCTTAAAGCCCGCGCCAGTAAAATTCAGGGCCAGGTTGTGGCGCTCAAAAAAATGCTTGATGAACCTCACGAGTGCGCGGCTGTCCTGCAACAAATTGCGGCGATACGGGGTGCGGTAAATGGGCTAATGCGGGAAGTCATTAAAGGCCACCTGACGGAGCATATTGTTCATCAGGGTGAAGAGTTAAAGCGTGAGGAAGATCTTGAAGTGGTGCTGAAAGTGCTGGATTCTTACATCAAATAAAATCCCGCAAGAATTGGGCCGCCATCGAGGCCTCGAACCCCGTACCTTCCAATAGAAAATCGTCTGCTCTTCCTGTTGAGCTAATGGCGGTTAATGCGTGCTGTTTCGCAACGTGCAAAAGAATAATGAATATAATATCAACGAAAGCTAAACGGCATCATGAATCATTGAAAATTCTTACAATCTCGCTGAATATTTTATCGCTAAGCTAATCCTGAATACAGATGACTTCTGAAACCATTGTTATATAAAAGTACGACTTTTCAGTAAATACTCCTCTTTGTTACGCAGGATGTTATTTAGCCATACCCGGAGATTTCTGATTTCGCCCCCGTTCCACACTTCCTCCATAATTTACGCGTTAACTGAGGCTAACGTTAATAGAAGTGATGGAGTGATAGATGAAAAAGAGTTTGGTACTTCTCGCCGCACTGGCGTTCGGCCTTTGTTCCGGGGCATTTGCCGCTAACCCGCCCGCAAAACAGGGCAAGCAGCCGGTGACTCAGAGCCACAAAGCCCCACAACACCACAGTGGGAAAAAAAGCAGCAACAATAAAAAACCAATGAGTCACAACCGTTCACAGAAGAACAACGGTAAACCGCAGGTGAATAATAATAATCGCCCACAGGATAATAACCGCCCGCAGAATAATAATCGCCCACAGAATAACAACAGCAATAACGCCCTGGTACAGCCGCGTTAGTCTCTAACAGGTTCTGGACTCTCTCAAAGAGAGAGTCCTTTTTAACTTTACTTCCGTTTCGGCAACGTCTTTAGCAGTTCGTCCGGGCTAACCGACGCCACCACACTTCCCGGGAGCGGCATTTTCAGGATGTGATTTTTGATTTTCCCGACCACATGCATTTCGCACGGGCGGCAGTCAAAACGCAGCGTCAGCACCTCATCGCCATGCACCAGTTGCATCGGCGTAGCGCGCCAGCTCTTGATAGAACCCTTTGCCTGTTTCGGGCACAAATTAAACGCAAAACGCAGGCAGTGTTTGGTGATCATCACCGGCACATCGCCCTTCTCTTCGTGCGCTTCAAAGGCCGCATCGATAAGCGTCACACCAAATTTCTGGTAAAACTCGCGTGCCTTATGATTATAGACGTTAGCAAGGAAGCTGAGATGGGTATCAGGATAGACGGGGGCCGGGGTGGCTACCGCTTTACGACGACCGCGTTGATACGCCGCCATGCGCGCCGATTCCAGTAACTCCACGGTTTCACGACGCAGTTGATTCAGCACACTGTTTGGTACAAACAGCGCCTCAGCCAGATGAACGTCTGCGCTGCGCGGGTAGTAGCACGTCTGACCCAGCTTCGCGATCCCCTCCTGCAACTGCGCCAGCGCTTTCTGCGCATTATTCGCGGGCGCGAAATCGCCGTCCAGCGTGTGGGTTACCGTGACACCGTCCTCGCAGGTCATCGTCAGCACCAGTTGTTCCTGCCAGCCAGAAAGCGCCACATCCACACCGATTCGGCGCTCGCTTGACGTCTTCAGTAACGCCTGCTGCCAGTTGTGATCCAGGTTACGGTTAAGCACGTGGTTCGGCCGCACTTTATGCAGATCGGCAGGCATTTCATTTGGCCACACGCGATAGCGATTCTCACCGGTTTTCTCCACCGTATTGGCGCGGAACCCCACCACCTCACGTTTGATCAGTACATTCAGACCATCACCGTTCGCCAGCGGTTCGCTGACTTCCACATCCAGATGATCTTTGCTGACCTTCAGCACTTCACCTACCGGCAGGCCGACAAATTTCGGCGAGTCAAACGCGCCGATATCGCCCTTACGCGCGTTAACAAAATAGTCGGTGCTACCGCGATGGAATGTTTTGTCGGTTGACGGCACAAAGAAGTGCTCCGTGCGCCCTGCCGATGCACGGGCCAGGTCGCCACGCTCTTCGATAATGGCATCGAGCATCTGGCGATAATGAGCGGTGATGTTTTTCACGTAACTCATATCTTTGTAACGCCCTTCAATTTTGAACGAGCGTACACCGGCGTCGATCAACGCACCCAGGTTGGCGCTCTGATCGTTGTCTTTCATCGACAACAGATGTTTTTCAAATGCCACCACGCGCCCCTGATCGTCCTTCAGGGTATACGGCAGACGACAAGCCTGAGAGCAGTCGCCACGGTTAGCGCTGCGCCCGGTCTGCGCGTGTGAAATGTTGCACTGCCCGGAATAGGCTACGCACAGCGCGCCATGAATAAAGAACTCAATGGTGGCATCGGTATTCTCGTGGATAGCCTGAATCTGTTGCAGATTCAGCTCTCGCGCCAGGACTATCTGGCTGAAACCGACATCGGAAAGAAACTTCGCTTTTTCCACGCTGCGGATATCGCACTGGGTGCTGGCGTGAAGTTCAATCGGCGGAATATCGAGTTGCAGAATGCCCATATCCTGCACAATTAATGCGTCCACCCCAGTCTCATAGAGCGAGGTGATCAACTTCTGCGCGGGCTCCAGCTCATCATCATGAAGAATGGTATTAATGGTGATAAAAATCTTCGCCCCGTAACGGTGCGCAAACGGCACCAGTTCGGCGATATCGCTCAGGCTGTTGCTGGCGTTATGGCGAGCGCCAAAACCAGGGCCGCCGATATAAACAGCATCCGCACCGTGAAGAATGGCTTCGCGGGCGATCGCCGTATCACGGGCCGGGCTCAGTAATTCAAGATGATGGTTTTGCAGGCGCATACTGTTGTTGTTATCCGTTGGGGTCAAAATGGCGGCTATTGTAGTCAGTTCCGGGCGCAGACCAAACACTTTTCCACTGCAAGAACGCGGGCAATTTCTCTTTTCCGGCAAAGTATTGAAGAATTAACTATTTCCGCACGCGTTAAGCGCCAGGTACAGTAAACACGTATTCCGGATTTCCTCGTCACGTTATTGATAATTATTGTCCCTCTGACGCACCGCAAGCTCGCTTGCGGTTTTTTCTTTTGGGTAGTGGATAAGCGAGTGAAAGTGCGTCACCTGCTGGGTACTATTGCGATAGCTATGGGCCTCATCGCCCGCAAAGCGTAACCCTTCCCCCGCTTCTAAACGCCGCCACTCACCCGCAACGTACATATCAAGGGTGCCGCTTATGGCAATAACGTGCTCGATAACCCCTTTTTCATGCGGAGTTGACTCACTTAATGCCCCAGGCGCCAGTAAGATGGAAAAGTGATCGAAACAGAGTTCAGGATCCCAGGGAAATACCGGTGTCACGACCATTGCCTGCTGCTGCGGGTCAAACGCCCCAGGGGTTTCGCTCTGCGGCGGCGTGATAAACAAGGAGAATGGCACATTCAGCCCGGTGGCGATTTTCCAGAGTGTTGCCACTGTCGGGCTGGACTCATTACGTTCAATTTGCCCCAGCATCGCTTTCGACACGCCCGTCTCATCCGCCAGACGCGACAAACTCCATTCGCGCTGCTGGCGTAGCGATTTCAATGTAGCCGACAGATGTTGCGCAATATTCATTCAGACTCTCCAGTACGGGAATGGACAGATTATACACATCCTTTTTCAAGCCGCCTCTTGTGCGTTATAACGCCCGGCGCTACACTCCATCGGACGTTATAACGCACAAGGGGGTGTCATGCGCCAGAGTTTTTGCCCGTTACCTACGCTGCTGGCAGGTTTTGTCGCCGTACTGGTGGGCTATGCCAGTTCGGCGGCGATTATCTGGCAGGCTGCCGCCAGCGCAGGGGCGAGCACCACGCAAATTGCAGGCTGGATGACAGCGCTTGGTCTGGCGATGGGCGTCAGTACGCTGGTGCTGACGCTATGGAATAAAGCGCCTGTCTTAACGGCCTGGTCGACGCCAGGCGCGGCGCTGCTGGTAGTCGGGTTACAGGGGGCAACGCTCAACGAAGCGGTGGGGATCTTTATCTTTGCCAACGCCCTGATTGTCTTGTGCGGCATAACCGGGCTGTTCGCCCGTCTGATGAAACTCATCCCCCATTCGCTCGCCGCCGCGATGCTGGCAGGCATTCTGCTGCGCTTCGGATTACAGGCCTTCGCCAGCATGCAAAACCATTTTTTACTCTGCGCAAGCATGCTGCTGGCCTGGCTCATCGCCAAAATGGCGGCTCCGCGCTATGCGGTGGTCGCCGCGCTGGTGGCGGGCAGTATGGTCGCCGGGCTTGCAGGTGAAGTCCACAGCGAAACACTCTCTTTCGCCCTTGTGGCTCCCGAATTTATTGCTCCTCACTTTTCTCCCGCCCTGCTGTTGAGCGTCGGCGTCCCCTTTTTCCTCGTCACCATGGCATCACAAAATGCGCCGGGGTTTGCCACGCTTCAGGCCGCAGGATATACCACTGCGGCCTCACCGTTGATTATCGTGACAGGCAGCCTGGCACTCCTGCTTTCCCCCTTCGGCGTCTACTCCATCTGTATCGCCGCGATCACCGCAGCCATCTGCCAGAGCCCGGACGCCCACCCGGATGTCGCGCAACGCTGGCGCGCAGCCGCCGCCGCGGGGCTGTTTTATATGCTGGCGGGACTCTTTGGCGGTTCGATAACATCCCTGATGGCGGCGCTTCCCGGAGCCTGGATCGAGATGCTGGCAGGGCTGGCGCTGTTGGGCACACTGAGCGGAAGTCTTTACCAGGCGCTTGGGCAGGCCAACGAACGCGACGCGGCGATGGTCACTTTCCTCACGACCGCCAGCGGCGTCACGCTGGCTGGAGTTGGCTCTGCTTTCTGGGGGCTGGTTCTGGGGGGCGTGAGCTATGCGCTGTTGTCACTGGCTCGACGCACGTAACTGCGTTGGGGTGACACCCAGCACACACTTAAAGCGATTACTAAAGTGGCTGGCCGAACTGAAACCACAGGCCAGCGCAATCTCCGTCAACGGCTGCGTGGTGTGGCTCACCAGTTGTTTGGCGTGATCCATCCGCCGCTGCATCACATACTGATGCGGCGCAAGCCCCGTCGACTGACGAAACATGCGCGCAAAATGGTATTCGCTGAGTGCCGCCTGGGCTGCCAGTTCGGCCAGGGTTAAAGGCTGTGACAGATTCGCATCAATCCACGCCAGCACGTTACGCAGCACCGATGGCGCAAGCCCGCCCTTTACCGCGGGTATGCGCCACTGAACCGTCGAGTAATTCTGAATGAGATGGGTCAGCAACAGCGTACTGGCGCTGCTCAGGGTTAATTGATTCGCAGGCTGCTGCCAGTCGCAGCTCAATAAAAACTGGCGGTAAAGCGCAGTGATTTTGTCATCTTCGGCGAAAGATTTTTCTTCAAGCGTAATAGATGCCGGGCTGCGATCCCAGATTTGTTCGCCAACGCGTTTCAGATGCTGGTCAGTACAGTAGAGATGGACAAATGAGAGATCGCCGCGAATATCCCACGTTGACTCACACTCCTGCGGCATCAGGCAGAAGCGATCCGGCCCCCCGCCATTTTTCCAGCCATGCGGCGTTTTCTGATAGCTTTCATAGCCATCGGCAACATAAAGGCTCAGGGTGTGATGGTCACTGGCAACGGTGACAGTGTCACAATTATTATACCAGGCTGCGAGCTGAATACCCGAATTGAGCGCAACGGTTTCCCGCAGTACGGCATTCTGGCTGCGCAGACGTTCAAGCGTGGCGTAGGTATGGGTCATTGACGATCAGTTTCATGATGATTCATAGCTCCAGTCTATGTAGCGTTGCCTCTGATTTCCAGCCCGGTTCTCGCCGCCCGCTAAAAAATCCGCAAGATTTTGCAAGTCACCGGCAAACCGCTGCAAGCCAGCCCGGCGCGGAAAATGCAGACTGCTATTTTTGAGTCATTAAGGTATACGCATGAACGCACTACTCTACGTACTGGTCGTCGCTATCTGGGGCACGACCTGGATCGCCATTTTTCTTCAGCAGGGGCCGGTACCAGCCACCGTCTCTATCTTCTGGCGCTTTGCCATTGCCAGCGTGACGATGCTCACCATTCTGCTTCTGATGGGACGCTTGCGCCGCCTGGCCATGCGCGATCATCTGTTCTGTGTACTACAGGGCTGTTGTGTTTTCGGGTTTAACTTCTGGTGTTTCTATACTGCCGCCAGTTGGATTAATACCGGGCTGGAGTCGGTGATTTTCTCCATGGCGGTGTTATTTAACGCCATCAACAGTTTCCTCTTTTTCCGCCAGACGCCGCCAGCACGCTTTTATCTTGCTGCGCTGCTGGGGCTGGTTGGGATTATCACACTGTTCTGGGACGATCTTCAGGCATCCGGTCTGAGCAGTACAATGCTACCGGGCATTGTGCTGAGCGCACTGGGCACATACGGGTTTTCGCTGGGAAACATGCTCAGCATCCGCCACCAGCGACGCGGGCTGGAAACGCTCACCACCAATAGCTGGGCAATGTTCTATGGGACACTGATTATTGGCGCCGTTGCGCTGCTTCGCGGTGACGACTTTACGCCCCAATGGACATTCAGCTATCTGGGCGCCCTGTTCTACCTGGCGATTTTCGGCTCGGTGATTGCCTTTGGCGCGTACTTTACGCTGGTGGGAAGAATCGGCGCCAGCAACGCGGCGTACAGTACATTACTGTTTCCCCTGGTCGCACTTACGCTCTCGACGATATATGAAGGTTATCAGTGGCATGCCAGCGCGATTATAGGCCTGGTGCTGATTCTGGTAGGAAATCTGGTGATGTTCGCGCGCTGGCCTGGCAGACTATTGCAGCCGCGCAGCGTGTAGAAAAACGGGGTGGCGCAGTACCACCCCGTCCATGTTTATTTCATCGCAGGATCGAATTTCACCGCATCGATAGCCATATCATCGATAGTCTGTTTCAGGGTTTGCAGGGTCATTGGGGTATTCTCATTGTTGAGATCCTTCCCTTCGCCTTTACGCACCACTTTCACTACCGGTTTATTGGTTGCCGCGTCAATCAGCTCCCCCTCGAAGAAGAGATGGGTATCCATCGTGCGGTGACCTGTTGCCATTTGGGTACCGGCAACCACCAGCGCGACAGGCACCACTTCATAGAACTGAAGCCCTTCTTTGCTGGAGTCGACTGCCGTAATCGCTCCGCGGAAAATCAGGCTATGCGCCCCCGGCGTGGTCACGATTTTTTTGTGCTGCGAGACGGCCTGTTTGATTTGCTGGTCGGTGTAAGTACGGATATCATCCAGCGCTTTTTGGCCAATCTGGGTGCTTGGCTTAGGCTGCGGATAATAGGTCACCGGGTTATAAACAATACTGTCGTAATTTTTTGGATTGTAATTCGGATCCACCCAGCGCAACGTCGGTTTACCCGTGGCGGAAGTGGTTTCCTTCAGATTCGAATAATCTTTTAAAAAGCCGGAGTATTGAGATTGCTCAGCAACTTTTGATGCGCAACCTGACAGAGCAAGAACGCCAGCAAGGGCGGCAACTTTAAAAAACGTATGAGTACGCATGGGAAGAATCCTGAAATATGCACAAATGCAAATGAGTTATAGCAAATGATTCAGGTGGCTGTTGTTGCAAAAACTGTTGTTGCTCGCAATTTATAGAAAAAAAATAATTAGTTAGCGGGCGAATTAAAATAATACCGACCCTGAGGGCCGGTATACGATCAGGCCTGCTTTTGTGCCAGCATGGTGGCAAAACGCAGTTTAATACGGTTGCCGTTAGCATCGGTGCGATGCAGCTCACCCGGGTTCTCGTTATATTTAAGGAAACGCCAGCCTGCATAGTAGTTGCTTAACTCTTCAGGCTTGAAAGCAAACGGGAATCCCACCGTGCAGGGATAGTCTTCGGTATCCATCGCCGCGACAATCAGGTTATACCCGCCGGGTTTTGTGCAACGCTGCATATTGGCAATCAGGCCGGGGATGGTTTCTGGCTGAAGGAACATCATCACCACGGTCGAGAGAATAAAATCATACTCTCCATCAAATTTCAGGCTGTTGAGATCCTGAATCGCTGACTGCAAATTCTCCAGCCCTTCTTCACGGCGGATCGATTCCAGATTATTGATGCTCGCCGGATTCTTATCCCAGGCCGTCACATCAAACCCCTGTGCCGCCAGATAGAGCGAGTTACGCCCGTTACCACAACCCAGATCCAGCGTTTTGCCGGGTTTAATCACTTTTGCCGCCTCCAGCACATCAGAGTGGGTACGGGTCAGGCCATATTTTTCACTGAAATAATTTTCATCACGAATCGTCATTATCAATCCTTATTTTTCGCTAATACGGAACGGTCGACACGAACCAGCAGTTTTCCCTGAAACAGCAAAACCAGTGTACGTATCAATAACAGGCCAATAATAAAATTGGTAAATATGAACATCGGTAACGCCAGGGTGTGATAAAACCCCTCACCGCTGGCGTGGCCCAGATGCAGTGCGGTGGTCGCCAGCGCAGAAATACCGAACGAGAAACTCCAGAACGATGCATTAAACGCCTGACGCAAATACCAGGGCATCAGACGCAGCATGAACAGCAGTTGCAGCAGGCCATAGCCGAACAGCATTTTGGCGAAAACATCCGCCTGCCCGCCATTGACGCTCAACCACGCGCTACAGGCCACCAGCGCCGGAGCCAGTTGAATACCAAGCGATGTGCGTAACGGTATCGGCAGTTCACCGCCGCTGCGCAGCCGCTGAACGATGGCAGGCTCAAGGGTTATCCACGAAATCACCCCCGCTCCCAGAAATGCCAGCCCTGCGTCGTGAAAGCCGAGCGCACCACAGGCCATGGTGCTGATAAAATTGTTGGCGACAGTCGGCAAATAGAGCCCCGGCGTCGTCGCGCTTTCGGGATGCTCACCGCGCCACAGCCCGGCGGTCTGCCAGGCGGCATAGCCGAGTTGCAGCGTCACGCCAATGGAAAAGAGAATCAACGCAATCGGGCGATCCCATGGCGTTACGCCAATCGACACCAGCATCGTGGTGGCCGGAAACAGGCTGACAAAACTGCTGGCTATAGGATGACGCATCTCCTCAATCACGCTGTACGGGAAACGCACAGCCCGGCTAATAAACGCCAGCGCCAGCAGACCCCACATGACGATAGCCAGGATAACCAGCCCATCGCCAATGGCGTGGCTCACGGGCCAGATTGTGCTGGCATAGCGCCAGGCAAACCCCATCCCGATAGTCCCCAGCACCATACCAAAGTAGCCTGCGGGTAGGTTCAACACTTTGCTCTCACACTTCGTATTCTTCATTTTGTTTATATTATCAACTATTTTTGAAGGTGCATTTTAAAGTAATCTTTAAATGCCCGCCACCGGGAATATTTGCTACGTTTATCTTAGTGCCTGAACGCAGGGATCACCGATGAAAAAATATCACCTCAGCGAACACACCCGCACACATCAGTTTGCTGAAAATGGCGTAAAACAGAGTGTCGTGGTGCGGCAGATTATCGCCCTGCGTGATTTTGCGGATGTCACCTGCGGCAGCGCTGGCGGCTGGGTCGACGAGGAGAGCGCTCTCAGCCAAAACGACGACTGCTGGATTTACGATGAAAACAGTGTGGTATTTGGCGGTGCCCGCATTGAAGGCAACGCCCGGCTAACTCAACCCTGTGAAGTCAGCCATCATGCGCGCATCGGCGGCAACGTATGGATTGACCACAGCACCGTGCGCCATCACGCGCGAATAAGTGACAATGTCACCATTCAGTTTTCCACCATTCGTGGCGCCTGCCATCTGTTCGGCAATGCGCGCATTTTGCATCACAGCCAGGTGATTGCCGCCCAGGGCCTTACGCCCGATAACGATCGCGTGCTGCAAATCTATGATCATGCAACAGTAAGCCGCTCACGCATCATCCATCAGGCGCAAATTTACGGCGAAGCCATCGTGAATTACGCATTTGTCGAACATCGGGCGGAGGTATTCGAATGCGCCCTGCTGGAGGGTAACGAGGAAAATGACGTTTGGGTGTGCGACTGCGCGAAAGTATACGGAAATGCGCGAGTGATAGCGGGACGCGGCGAAGATGCGATTCCGACGCTGCGCTACAGTTCACAGGTTGCAGAGAACGCGGTCATTGAAGGGAATTGCCTGCTGAAGCATCATGTGCGGGTCGGCGGCCACGCCCGGCTAGAGGGTGGCCCTATTCTGCTCGACGACAACGTACTGATTTATGGACGCGCGCGTATTCGCGGCGATGTGGTGATCGAACATCATGTGGAAATCGACGACGACGCCATCGTTGAGGCATTCGGCGACGACGCGATACATCTGCGCGGGCGGGCGGTGATCCGTGGCGAACAGCGGATCACCCGCACACCCCTTTTGGGTTCACTGTGACGATTTGTCGATAATACGCGCGTAGATGTTCTGGTCGTAATAGACACCATTAAGAAATTCCGCCTGCTTCAGGCAGCCTTCCAGCGCAAAACCGTTACGCAGTGCGACCTGATTACTGCGCGCATTATCCACCCGGCATTTAATCACAAACCGCCGAATATCGCCGGACTCGACAAAGTAATGAATAAACGCCTGCAACGATGCGGATAAAATCCCGCGTCCCTGCGCCGCTTCATCCAGCCAGTAGCCGATATAGCCCGTTTTATTGGCGGGTTCTATCTGATTGAACGACAGCACACCAACCAGTTCGTCGCCCTGAAAAATCATAAACATTTTCGCGATGCCGCGCTGGTGCAGCATGATGTTGCCGAGTACGAACTGACGGGTATCCTGCTCACTGTTGACCAGCAGTGGCCAGTTCATTGATTCGGAAAGCCACATTCTGTTTTTCATGACGAGCTGGTGCAACGCCGGGATATGGCTCTCATTGACGGCGTCTAAACGCACGCTGGCGTTGACTGCAATGCTCTCCTGCTGTGACACGGGATTTCCTCTGGTGAGATAACATCAGGCCGGGTACGCATACCCGGCCCTCCGGTTTACTTCATCACACGGTCGTCAACATACTGACGTTTATCCGGTGCTGGCGGGAAGTACTGGTACAGCCAGGTTTCACTGATGGCGTCGCCCTGGCAACGCAGGAACATACGCATATCGACCGGTTCGGTAGAGTCTGAGGTTGGGTACCAGTCAAACAGAATACGGTAGCCGTCAAACGGTTCGACGTAGAGGATCTCAACCTGTTTGGCTTCCCCGCTGGAGAGCGTGATCACCGGCTCAATGCCTTTTGGTGCAGACGCTTTCAGATCGCCACCGATGAAATCGATAGCGAAGCGGCGAGACCATTTCTCAGGATAATGTTCACCCGGCGCCCAGCCTTCCGGGAAACTACCCATCCCGGTACGGGTCGCCATCACGCGAGCCAGCGGTGAACGCACCGGCGGCATCGCGCTCCAGTAGAGACGATAGCTGAAATTGAGTTTATCACCCGCTTTGACCGGTTTTTCCGGCTGCCAGAAGCAGACGATGTTATCCAGCGTCTCTCCGGTCGTCGGGATCTCCATCAGCGACACCGCCCCTTTTCCCCACTGATTACGCGGTTCAACCCAAAGGCTCGGGCGCTTGTTGTACCAGCCCATGACATCCTGATAGTGAGTAAAATCACGATCGAGTTGCAGCAGACCAAACCCTTTCGGGTTTTTATCCTGATAGGCGTTAAATTGCAGCTTCTGCGGGTTGTTCAGCGGGCGGCAGATCCACTCACCGTTACCCAGCCACATTGCCAGGCGATCGGAGTCATGAATTTGCGGATGGATAGTATCGCAGACGCGGCGTTCGTTGTTACCGCAACTGAACATACTGGTCATCGGTGCGATACCCAGTTGTTTGACATCTTTCCGCGCGTAGATGTGGTTTTCGACATCCATAATCACCTGGCTTTCCGCACAGTTGATAATGAACTTATATGCGCCGGTGACGCTCGGGCTATCGAGCAGAGCGTAGACCGTAAAGATGGTCGCTCCCGGTTTTACCGTTTCAAACCAGAAAGAGGTGAAATCAGGGAACTCTTCCAGGCTGTCAGTGTAGGTATCTATCGCCAGACCGCGTGCGGAAAGGCCGTACTGATAGGTGCTGTCTACCGCGCGGAAGTAGCTCGCCCCCAGGAATGAAACGATATCGCGACGCGCAAGCTCCGGTGATTTAAATGCGCGGAAACCGGCAAAACCGAGGTCAGTCTGCCCTTCCAGTTGTTTGGTATCGACACCGGTATCGGTGTATTTGAACAGTTCAGGGCGGAAGTGAACTTCCCGCGCCTGCTGAGTCGCCGCATCGACGGAGAACATTCGCACCCGGCGACGGAAACCCATGCCGACGTGGAAGAACTGGATGTCCAGTTGCCTGTCGTCAATGTTATTCCACAGGGATTGCGAAGCATCATACTGGATACTGTTGTAGGCCTGCGGCGTCATATTCGCCAGCGTTTCTGGCAATGCGCGCGGCGCACCGCCCCACGGCTGACGGGAGAGATCGTGAGCCATAGACTGCAAAACAGTGAAATCGAAACGACGGGTTTGCCCATCCGCGATATCCGACTCCTGCGCTAACGCAGCCTGAGAAAAAAGAGAGGCTACACCGGATGTCCCGCACACGGCGGCAACAGCCATTGATGATTTGAGAAAGTGTCTGCGGTTCATGCCTGAGAAAGCGTCCTTTTTATGAGAAGAATGCGGCGAACGAATACGTCGTTAAGTCCGACCACTCTAGACAAAATCGATTAATAATCCAATTGTTGGCACAAGAAATTGTTCCGAGTGACGTAAAAAGAGTCTGTCGAGGAGAACAGGCTGAATATCATGTAAATTTGTGTATAAATCAGACCAGGAATGGCGTGTTGCGAGGAGTACGCCAAACCCGGTTTTCATTAATCAAGCGTCACATGGTGCTTCATCACCCGTTTAAACAATGCCAGTCGCGCCCGCATAAAACGGTTCTCCACTTTAAACCCGGCATGCTTATTGAGCCCGATACGCAGTAATCGATCGCGCCCCTGCACCGACGCCGGCCAGCGCGTCGGCCCGCTGAGCGTGGTGCAGGTGGCGCTGGCGTGACGCGCAAAATTCACCCAGTAATCGGCAACCTGTGCGGAAAATGCCAGGTCATGCTCATTGACGTAGAATCGTGCAGGCTCCGCCAGCGTCAGGGTATCGAATACGTAAGGCACCTCATTCCCATGCCAGGCGCCAAAGGCATAGGTGTCGTGCTCCGCCTCGGCAACGTAATCAAACCAGTAGCGCCAGCAGGGTTGATTCACCCGCTGCTGGGCCTGCATCACCACGTAACCCAGCGCAGTAAATGCCATATCCCGGCAGACCTGACGCCCCAGTTCAGTATCCCCCCTGACGCCCGGATAGAGCAGACGGATCAACCCTAACCCCAGCCGTCGGGTACGCCGCAGTTTTGCAATTTCTCCAGCCAGATCAACGCCAAAAACCGCCATCACGCTGGCTTCATCACTGTTTGAGCCGATCAACACCGGCATCGGATGCTGTTTCCCGCTAAAGAAGATATCCAGCATCGGCTGCGGCAGTACGGCATCCCCCACAATCGGCGTCGGGCCAATATTGAGCGGCGCTTCGAGCGGCCAGAGCGCCTCCGCCGGGATCGCGCGCAACTCTTCTGCCGTAGCATTTTGCAGGCCAAAATGCGCCGCCAGTCGCTCCCCCTTCTCCAGCGCCTTTTCCCGCGGGGTATCCGGAAGCGTATAGCCGCTTTGCACAATCGCTTTTTGAAATAACCCCGTCGCTTTTGGCGATGTCATCAACGACAGAACGCTACGCGCCCCCGCCGACTCCCCGAACAAGGTGACATTCGCGGCATCACCGCCAAACGCCGCAATATTCTCCTGAACCCAGCGCAGCGCGGCAATTTGATCGGCCAGAGCGAAATTATTGAGCGGTTCCCCCTCTTCACCTTCAAGCGATGGATGGGCGAAAAAACCCAGGTGCCCAAGGCGATAATTAACCGTTACCACCACCACGTCACGCTGCGCCAGCGCTTTACCGTCGTAAGGCGGCAGGCCACCGGCACCGATGGTATAACCACCGCCGTGCAACCACACCATCACCGGTAACGGCGCAGAACGCTTTGCTGGCGACCATACGTTGAGGTAGAGACAATCTTCAGAAAAACGCCCCGGATCGCCTCCGCCCAGTTCACGACAGAAGTCGATGTTCTGCCAGCAGGACGCGGAGAAGGTATCAGCCCGTCGAACGCCGGGCCAGGGCTGAACAGCCTGCGGAGCGCGCCAGCGCAGCGGGCCAATCGGCGGCGCGGCATAGGGAATGCCGCGCCAGAAGTGAATATTCTCGTCAACCAGACCTGATAGTGTGCCCTGGCGGGTTTCCGCCAGCGGCGTCGTTGAGGGGTTATGCATCGATTCCGTCCTTTACCAATATCCCCCAAGAGTACCTGTTTCAGAGCAGACCGCAACGCCGCTTGCTGCGGATCTCTGCCTGTTCATAGAGTGCAAACTCATCCAATACCGGGCAGCCCAGCGCCTGTTCAAAGGCGTCGCGGCTGGCATTGCCATGGCTGAGCGCGGTATTTCCCGCCCCCAGATTTGACTGAAAAATCCCGGCGGCGCTGACGGGCAGAAAATCTTCATAGATGATGGGCTGCGCAATGACCCAGCCGCGTTCAATCAATGGCTGCGGATCATCTCCGGGGTGGAATGCCTGTCGATGCGCCTCTCCTGTGGGCGTCAGGCGGTAGCGGAACCAGGCGAGCCCCTGCTGACGTAATAAAAATTCGCTATCCGGGAAAGCGCTGAATACAGTCTGCAAATGCAATTGGTGGGTCAGGTTATCACTGCCGACGCCTGCGTCATTCAGTAATTTGTCATACAGGGCGCGCCCCTTGGGCGTTAGCGCCACCCCGCGTTGTTCAATTTCACCAAAACGCGCGGTATGGGTTCCCTCAGCATCACCGACAAATTTCACCGGCTCCTCAAGCGCCTTAAAGCTGGTCTGGCGTAGCAACAGCGGAACCTCGCGGCGCGGCGGGCCCTCAATCACCGCTTTGGGTTCGATACCGTACTCTGACATTAGCGACTGAACGCGGTCGATATCGAGCGTGCGCGGTGTTAAGTGGTTGATATGGCAGCTGGGGAAGCAAACCACATCGGCAATCAGCCGATGCTGCTGGTGCAGCGCCTGATACGTTTCCCGATCGACGGTAGCCGATTGATGCCAGCGGAACGTCTCCAGCGCTTCCTGCACAAATTCCTGCGCCTGTGCCGCCGTAAACGCCCCCTCTTGTTCATGCAGGGTGATCAGCGCGCGACAGCGAGGCGTGAAAATATCACGTTGCTGTAAAATCGAAGCCGCTCGCGCTCTCAGATCCGGGTCGTCAATCAGTTCCAGCCGTAGCAGCGAGGTAAAAACCCGGAAGGGATTGCGTGACAGCGCAGCGTCATCCACCGGGCGAAACGCCGTGGAGTGCACCGGTACACCCGCCTGCGACAGATCATAATAACTGACCGGATACATACCCATGATGGCGAACATCCGCCGCAGCATAGACAACTCTTCTGCCGTCCCGACGCGGATCGCACCGTGACGCTCGACGTTCAGCCGCGCCAGCTCGTCCGCATTAACCAGTTGTTCATGCAGGCGCGTGTTATTTTCCAGTACCGCCAGATTCACATCCGCGACCAGCTCCAGCAGCGTTCCATACTGAGGAACTTCCTGCTGATACATTGCCGACATCGCTTGTGAAAAATCTTCCCGAATCTCATCTGCCGTGATGCTCTGCGCCATGATGTCTTGTCTCCAGTGAATATATTCTGGAGTGTAGAAAAGTCCGTGAGCCTGCGTGGCAAGAATTTGGAAAGTGTGATCCCCGTGACGCTGTATGCCTGATGAGGCGTCATAACCAGACGTTATTAAACATCCCGCTTAATTTCACTTTAAATTAACATATAATTTACACACACTCACAGTGGCGACAAAAAATACACCCTACACGGAGCCACCCTATGAGCAATAAATGGTCACCGCAAGAAGTTATCCATCGCGACTATAATAGTCACCCGCCCGCCTTCGCGCCGGGGTATAAAACCAGCGTACTGCGTTCACCGCGTAACGCCCTTATTTCCCTGCAAAACTCGTTGTCTGAAATCACCGGGCCGGTCTTTTCAGGCGACGATCTCGGCCCGCAGGACAACGACCTTATTCTGAATTACGCCAAAGATGGCTTACCGATTGGCGAGCGCATTATCGTTCACGGCTACGTCCGCGACGGCTTTGGCCGCCCAATGAAGAACACGCTGGTCGAAGTGTGGCAGGCAAACGCCGGTGGGCGTTATCGCCACAAGAAAGATCAGTATCTGGCGCCTATCGACCCTAATTTTGGCGGCTGTGGTCGCGTACTGACCGATGAGAACGGTTACTACTTTTTCCGCACCATCAAACCAGGCCCGTATCCATGGCGTAACCAGGCGAGTGACTGGCGTCCTTCGCATATCCACTTTTCGCTCTCCGGCGATGCTTTTGCCCAACGCCTGGTGACTCAGATGTACTTCGAAGGCGATCCGCTGATTAAGCAATGCCCTATCATAAAAACGATCAACAACGAGGATGCCATTCGCACACTCATTGCCGAACTGGATACGCATGCCGCCATTCCACTGGATTGCCTGGCGTACCGTTTTGATCTCGTACTGCGCGGCCAGCGCGCGACGCTGTTTGAAAACCGCACTCAGGGGGCTGCACGATGAAAGACTATTTACCTGAAACTGCCTCACAAACCGCCGGGCCCTATGTCCATATTGGCCTGGCGCCCGACGCTGCGGGTTTTCATATTTTTGAGAAGAATTTCGGCCCGGTGCTGGTAAACAGCCACACCGAGGGTGAGCGGATCACCATTGAAGGTCGTGTACTGGATGGTTCAGGCACCCCGGTTCGCGATGTGCTGCTTGAGATCTGGCAGGCCAACGCCAGTGGACGCTATAACCACCCGGCGGATCAGCAGGAAGGCAAAGCGCTGGATGCGGATTTCCGCGGCTGGGGCCGGGCCTGCTCGGACTTTGACAGCGGGATCTGGCGTTTTGAAACCATCAAACCAGGGCCGGTTGTTGGCCGTGACGGGCGTATTATGGCCCCGCACGTCAACCTGTGGATTGCTGCGCGCGGCATTAATATCGGCCTGAATACGCGAATGTATTTCTCCGATGAACAGGCCGCGAACCAGGCTGACCCGGTGTTAAACCTGATCGAATGGGAAGTCCGTCGCCAGACACTTATAGGCCAAAAAGAGATGCGGGGTAATGAGACGGTGTACCGTTTTGATATCACGCTTCAGGGTGATAAGGAAACGGTCTTTTTCGATCTTTAACCCACTGCGCCCGGTAGCGCTCTGCTCACCGGGCCGATTATCCGCTGACTCACGTTCAGCGTCACAAAAAGAACTTGTAACTCAAATAGATCAAATGTTAATAATAATTTGCTATCAGGTTATCAATTTTAAATAGTATTACTTGTCACCTCTGTACAACTGTTCTTAACATCGCATATGGAAAAAAATGCTCTCTTTAGTCAGCGCATTCGTCTGCGCCATCTGCACACTTTCGTTGCCGTCGCCCAACAAGGAACTTTGGGGCGTGCGGCTGAAACCCTTAATCTCAGCCAGCCAGCCTTATCCAAAACGCTCAACGAACTGGAGCAACTGACCGGCACGCGTCTGTTCGAACGCGGCCGCCTTGGGGCGCAACTGACCCTCGTGGGCGAGCAGTTTCTGACGCACGCGGTAAAAGTGCTTGATGCGCTCAATACCGCGGGCCAGGCCCTGGCTCGCAAAGAGGGCAACCTCCACGATGTGGTTCGCATTGGGGCTTTGCCGACGGCGGCGCTGGGGATCCTCCCCATGGTACTGGGTCAGTTTCATCAACAGCAAAAGGACGTCACGCTACAGGTCGCCACCATGAATAACACCATGCTGCTGGCGGCGCTGAAGTCGGGTGATATTGATTTTGGAATTGGGCGGATGTCTGACCCGGAACTGATGACCGGGCTGACATATGAGCTGCTGTTTCTCGAATCACTCAAGCTGGTAGTGCGTCCTGACCACCCTCTGCTGCATGAAAACATTACTTTAAGCCGCGTGATGGAGTGGCCGGTTGTCGTATCGCCAAAAGGTACCGTGCCCCGGCAAAATGCGGAGACCCTGCTTCAGAGCCAGGGGTGTAAAATGCCCACCGGCTGCATTGAAACGCTTTCAGCCTCACTCTCAAGACAGCTTACCGTAGATTATAACTACGTCTGGTTTGTCCCTTCAGGCGCGGTAAGAGATGACTTGCGGCACGGTTCGCTGACCGCACTGCCTATCGCGACTCAGGGCCAGGGGGAACCCATTGGCGTGTTAACCCGGGTAGACACCCCTCTTTCTTCCGGCGCGCAGACACTACTGGCATCGATTCGCAAATCAATGCCTGTCTAATCCCCCGCTCACCTCGCTTCTCTGTTTGAGGGCGAGGGTGACATTTCCCCTTTTCTCGCCTGCTTTTTCGTCACCGAAGATCAATTAATGCGAAATTTTTTATTAACAATTGCGCAATGTGATTTAACAGATCTATGATAGCCATAAATTAACCAAATGGTTCATACGCAATCAATATAATTACCGTATGAACATTGATAACAACGAAAACCCTTTCATATAAAACAAAACCCCCTCTATGTGTGATTCATTTGGTACACGCATTTGGGTTTGGCTGTCATCAGGAGAACAGTATGGCAACGGGCATTGCACTCAAAGGACTCCCCCGGGTTCTTAAATGGCTTCTCGCCGGGCTGATGTTTATCATTGGTCTGGCGGTTGGCGCGCTGGGAATAAAACTCGCCACCGTGGGAGGAACCTGGTTCTTCGCCCTGATGGGGATAGCGATGATCGTCGCTGCGGCGCTCATCTCCCGCAACCGTCGTAGTGGGATAGCGCTTTATGCGCTGGCGTTTATCGTCGCGATTATCTGGTCTATCAGCGATGCCGGTTGGGACTTCTGGCCACTCTTCTCGCGCCTGTTCACCTTTGGCGTGCTGGCGTGCCTCAGCGCTATCGTATGGCCATACCTGTCAATTTCTGCGCAGGCCAAAAAAGGCCCGGCATTTGGGCTCGCCGCCGTCATTGCCGTGGTATTGCTGGCGAGTGTCGGCGGGATGTTTAAAACCCATACTCTGGTGAGCGCGAAAGAAGATGTCCCGGTTAAAGCGGTCAGCGCGGGCGAGCAGCAGAAAAACTGGACTCACTGGGGAAATACTCCCCACGGCGATCGCTTTGCCGCACTCGACCAAATCAACAAACAAAACGTCAATAAACTGCAGGTGGCATGGGTCGCCCATACCGGCGACATTCCTGTCAGCAATGGTTCCGGTGCTGAAGATCAGAACACCCCGCTGCAGGTTGGCGATACCCTGTATGTCTGTACGCCCTATAGCAAAGTACTGGCGCTCGATGTCGACAGCGGCAAAGAGAAGTGGCGTTATGACTCAAAAGCAACGGCGCCAAACTGGCAGCGCTGCCGTGGCTTAGGATATTACGAAGAGGCACAGGCGACGCCTGTCAGCAACAGTACGCCAGCGGCCTGCCCGCGTCGCCTGTTCCTGCCGACCACCGACGCGCGCCTGATTGCGATTAACGCTGATGACGGCAAACCCTGCGCCGATTTTGGTGACAATGGTGTGGTGGATCTAAGCCTCGGTATGGGAGAAATCAAACCGGGTTATTACCAGCAAACCTCAACGCCGCTGGTGGCCGGAAATGTCGTGGTGATTGGCGGTCGTGTGGCCGATAACTTCTCCACCGGCGAGCCTCCGGGCGTGGTGCGCGCATATGATGTGCACACCGGGAAACTCGCCTGGGCGTGGGATCCGGGCAACCCGAATATCACCGGGCTGCCGCCGGAAGGCCAGACCTACACGCGAGGGACGCCGAACGTCTGGTCGGCAATGTCTTACGATGCCAAACTGAACCTGGTGTATCTGCCAACCGGGAACGCCACGCCAGACTTCTGGGCCGGTGAGCGTACTGCGCTGGACGATAAATACAGTTCTTCCATCGTGGCGGTTGATGCGACGACCGGTAAAGTCCGTTGGCACTATCAGACCACACACCATGACCTGTGGGACTTCGACCTCCCTTCCCAGCCGCTCCTGACCGATTTGCCGGATGGTAAAGGCGGCACCACGCCGGTGCTGGTTCAGACCAGTAAACAAGGGATGATCTTCATGCTTAATCGCGAAACCGGTAAACCCGTCGCGAAAGTGGAAGAGCGTCCGGTTCCGGCAGGTAATGTGAAAGGTGAACGTTATTCCCCGACCCAGCCGTACTCTGTTGGTATGCCAATGATTGGCAACGAAACGCTGAAAGAGTCGGATATGTGGGGTGCCACACCTGTCGACCTGCTGCTGTGCCGCATTCAGTTCAAAGAGATGCGCCATCAGGGGATCTTTACGCCACCGGGCGAAGACCGTTCACTGCAGTATCCGGGCTCGCTCGGCGGCATGAACTGGGGCAGCGTTTCTGTTGACCCCAACAATAATCTGATGTTCGTTAACGACATGCGTTTGGGGCTGGCGAACTATATGGTTCCACGCGAGAAGGTCGCTAAAGACGCCAGCGGGATCGAAATGGGTATCGTGCCGATGGAAGGTACACCTTATGGGGCAATGCGTGAGCGTTTCCTGTCACCGCTGGGTATTCCGTGCCAGAAACCGCCATTCGGCACCATGACGGCGGTAGATCTTAAATCCGGACAAATTGTCTGGCAGGTACCGGTTGGAACGGTAGAAGATACCGGCCCGTTGGGGATCCGTATGCATATGCCTATCCCGATTGGGATGCCAACCCTGGGCGCATCCATGACCACCCAATCCGGCCTGCTGTTCTTTGCCGGCACACAGGATTTCTATCTGCGCGCCTTTGATACCGCGACCGGGAAAGAGATCTGGAAAGACCGTCTGCCGGTCGGCAGTCAGTCTGGCCCGATGACCTATGTCTCACCGAAAACCGGGAAGCAGTACATCATCATCAACGCAGGCGGAGCCCGCCAGTCACCGGATCGCGGTGATTACATCATCGCCTACGCGCTGCCGGACGCGCAGAAATAACCATCAGGGCCGGGCAAGCATCACCCGGCCCCACCGCTTAAAAGCGTTCCCAGCTCTCTCCCCCGGCAACCGCTAAGGTGGGCGGCAGAGCCGGAACGCTCTCCTTCTTTATTTCTTCATGCGTTTGCAGCCGAAATACCCCGACCGCTTCGGTTAACCGCGCCGCCTGCTCTTCGAGCGACGCCGCGGCCGCCGAGGCTTCTTCCACCAGCGAGGCGTTCTGCTGAGTCACATTGTCCATTTCGGTAATTGCCTGGCTGACCTGTGTAATCCCCCGGCTCTGCTCATCCGACGCGGCCGCAATTTCCAGCATGATATCGGTTACGCGCTTCACCGCATCCACAATATCGGTCATTGTTGCCCCGGCATTCATTACCTCTTCGGAACCGCGCTCAACTAACGTCACCGACTCAGAAATCAGCCCTTCAATTTCCTTCGCAGCCTGCGCGCTGCGGCTGGCGAGAGTTCGAACTTCACTGGCCACCACCGCAAAACCGCGCCCCTGTTCACCGGCACGCGCCGCTTCAACTGCGGCGTTCAGCGCCAGAATATTGGTCTGGAAGGCAATGCTGTTTATCACAGCCGTAATTTCAGAGATCTTCTTCGAACTGGTGGAAATACTGCCCATCGTGGCCACCACTCCCGTCACCAGTTGCCCACCACGCATGGCTTTACCCGACGCGTCCTCCGCCAGCTTGCTGGCATGATGCGCGTTATCTGCGTTCTGTTTCACCGTCGCGGTCAACTGCTCCATACTGGCTGCCGTTTGCTCGATGGCGGCGGCCTGCTGCTCAGTTCGTGAGGAGAGATCGGTATTGCCTACGGAAATTTCGCTGGTGCCGCGGTAGATGGCTTCAGCACCGAGGCGCACCGTGCCGACCGTCTGCACCAGCGCATGCTGCATTTTTTGCAGGTTATGACTGAGTTTGCCGATTTCGCTGCGCCCGGTACGCTCATCTGCGGGCGTCAGATCGCCGCTGGCGATTTGCGCAATGCGTTGGCCAGCTCGCTGTAGCGGCGTAATGACAATACGGCGCAACACCACAAAGGTCATTAGGGTCAGGATCAGCGCCAGACCAAATGCCGCCGCCATAAACAGTAACCCCAAACGGGTGCGATCGTGCGACAGTTTTGTCAGATGATCCGCTCGATCAGTACGAATCTGAATCACCTTCAGCAGAACGGCGTTGTAGTTATCATCCAGCGGCTTCGCTTGCTCATTTTCGTGATTAATGATCGCTTCAAACATGCCGTTTTTGGCATATTTCAGCATCGGCTTCAGGCCGTCAATGTAAGCGGTGTAACGTGTTATAAGCGCTTTATCCAGCGCCTCATCCGCCGCCGTCTTCACCCGACGTTCACGGTACTCGGAAAAAGCGGCCTGGGATTGCTGGATACGCGACTCCGCCATGGCAATGTTGCGTTTCATCTCATCCATTTCCGCGATTCGGCTGGCGGCTCCGGCGTGGATCATCTCAATGCGCGCGGTACGCAGATGGTTGGCACTGTTCGACAGGCCCATTCGCACATGCAACTCTTCAGTGATGTCTTTTTGATCCCGTTCAGCCTGCATCAAAAAATACCCCGCCAGCCCGGAACTCAGGGCAAACAGCAGGATAATGCCGCCAAGAATGGCAGAAAAAAGCGGAACTAAACGGATATGGTGCAGGAAGCTGAGTTTTGTCGGTGGGTGCTGCGATGTGATGTTGTCCATACCTGGCGGCTCTCTTTTTGATAAACGACGTACAAATTCGTCCGTAAGAAAGACATCGGCCAGCCAGTAGATTTCATTATGATGAAAAACGGAAGGTGAGTCACAGTTTTGGGTAAAAAACGACCTCTCCCGCAGGGGAGAGGTCATGACTATTATTCTTCGCCGAAATGAATAACCGTGCGGATAGATTTGCCTTCGTGCATCAGGTCAAACGCTTCGTTGATCTGCTCCAGCGGCAGGCGGTGAGTAATAAACGGATCAAGCTGGATTTTACCCGCCATCGCTTCTTCCACCATCCCCGGCAACTGAGTACGGCCTTTCACGCCGCCAAAAGCGGAACCACGCCATACGCGACCCGTCACCAACTGGAACGGACGGGTTTTGATCTCCTGCCCCGCGCCCGCAACGCCGATAATCACGCTTTCGCCCCAACCTTTATGGCAGCATTCCAGCGCGGAACGCATAACGTCAACATTACCAATGCATTCGAAACTGAAATCCACGCCGCCATCGGTCATTTCGACAATCACGTCCTGCACCGGTTTGTCGTAATCTTTCGGGTTAACAAAATCAGTCGCCCCCATTTCCCGGGCCAGCTTAAATTTTTCCGGGTTGGTATCAACGGCCAGAATGCGCCCGGCTTTCGCCTGCACAGCGCCCTGAATCACCGCCAGCCCAATACCGCCGAGGCCAAAGACCGCGACCGTATCACCCTCTTTGACTTTCGCTGTGTTGTGAACCGCGCCAATACCGGTGGTGACGCCACAACCCAGCAGACAAACCTTATCGAGAGGCGCCTGCGGATTCACTTTCGCCAGTGAGATCTCGGCACATACGGTATATTCGCTGAAGGTGCTGGTTCCCATGTAGTGATAAATGGGTTCGCCGTTATAAGAGAAACGGGTTGTACCATCCGGCATCAGCCCCTTGCCCTGCGTGGCGCGAACGGCCTGGCAGAGGTTCGTTTTACCGGATTTGCAGAACTTACACTCGCCACACTCTGCCGTATAGAGCGGAATAACGTGATCGCCAGGTTTCAGGCTGGTGACGCCTTCGCCGACTTCAACGACAATACCGCCGCCTTCATGACCCAACACCGCCGGGAACACGCCTTCCGGATCGTCGCCAGAGAGCGTAAACGCATCCGTATGGCACACCCCGGTATGGGTGATTTTTACTAACACCTCGCCTTTCTTCGGCGGCGCGACATCGATTTCAACAATTTTCAGCGGTTGACCCGGGCCAAACGCCACTGCGGCACGTGATTTCATAGCGGTCTCTTCCTTTCTGATGATTTATTTTAAATAGGATCGTAGCAGATGACCGACTTCAGCCATGCGCACGGCGCGCTGATCGGGCGTCGTTTCGCCGCTGACCAGTTCGTCTTTGAGGTGCATTTCGACCAGTTCGCCCATCAGGCCATTGGCGGCGCCGCGAATAGAGGCAATCTGTTGCAGGATAGTCAGGCATGGTTCGCCCGACTCCAGCGCACGTTCGAGGGCATCTACCTGCCCTTTAATGCGTCGAACCCGGGTTAAGGCCCGTTTTTTATCTTCAGGTGAATGCGGCATGCGCCCTCCTTTGGTATAGGGGGGTATACTATCATTGATATGATAAGAATGAAAACAATCAGCAGGTAAATGAATTATGGAGATTCAGCATTTCGGCTGAACAGCGTTGAAAAAATGTCGTGTTGAGCCGGAGGAGTGCCGGATAACGCATGCGCGCATCCGGCAAAAGAGATTCAGGACTGTAACGTCGCCAGACGCGCCGCAAAACCGACAAATACAAGGCCGATAAGGCTGTTGCCGATTTTCGCCATTTTTTTACGGGTTTTCACATAGCGCGTCACCAGAGAGCCGGAAACAATCAGGAAGCTCAGATAGGTGAAGCTCACCAGCTCAAGCGTCAGCGCCAGAATAAAGAATGCCAGCCCCGGTGTGGCGGACTTCACGTCGATAAACTGCACAAAGAACGAGACGTAAAACAGAATCGCTTTCGGGTTGGTTAAGCTCAGCGTCAGCGCACGTTTAAAAATAGCATGACCGGGCTCGACGTGCCCTTCCTGCTCCCCAGCTTTACGCTTCAGCGTACTGTAGAGCATTTTGCCGCCGAGATAGAGCAAGTAAATCGCCCCAAGGTAACGCACCAGATTAAACAGAACGGGCGTGGTCTTGATAAGCGTCGCCACGCCCGCGTAGGAGAGAAACATCAGCACGGCATCGCCAATGAACACCGCCAGCGCCGCCATGTAGCCGCCACGAATGCCGTGCGTCACGCCCGTTTTCAGTACAAAGAGGGTATTTGGCCCGGGTACAAGAATGATAAATATCGCCCCGACCACATACGTCCAGTAATTTAGTACGCCAAAATCTGCGAACACCTGCTCTTCCTTACCCAATATTTACCATCGTGGCGGTATGGTAACGCACGCCAGAAGGCCAATAAAGGACTATTCAGATTAACCACGTTTGCGCGGCATCATGCGCAGCAGCGTGTTGTCTTTCCACACATAGTGGTGAGCCAGCGCCGCCAGAGCATGCAGACCAATCAGCCAGTAGCCGATATTCGCCAGCAGACTGTGATACTCCTTCATCGTATCGACGATATCGAAGTTAGACTCCGCGGCATACGGCATGGTCAGCCCAAAGGCATACCACGGGTTCCCCCGGTTATACATCATCACCAGGCCGATAATCGGCAGTGCAATGAACAGCAGATAAATCGCCAGATGCCCCAAATGCGCAAAACCGGTCATCATCGGTTTCGGTTTGGGCACAATTGGCGGGGCCGGACGCTTCAGGCGAATCAGCAGACGCGCCACCATCAGCAGCAGAATCGAGATACCACAGGAGACGTGAATCATGTTAATGACCGGGCGCGCACTGCGGGGAAAGAAGCCGCGAAATTCCATAGCGCAGTAGGCGATGATAACCAATAAAAAGACCAGCCAGTGAATGCCTATTTGCAGGCCCGAATATTTTTCGCGCATCGCGATCTCCCTGATAAGTAATTAACAAAAAAGCAAAATAGCCCTTTTCCCTTAAAAATTCATTAACTTTTCTATTGTTACCTTGATCACATTCATCTCTTTAATGCGTTAAGTGCGAAAATGGGTTGCCCATCAGCAGATGCTGGACTATGCCTGGTAAAGTAAAAAACACCTATCCTCTCAAACAGACGGAGAACACCATGAGTAAAATTGGCATTAACGGATTTGGGCGTATTGGTCGACTGGTACTGCGTCGTCTGCTGGAAACCTCAAGCAGCAATGAAGTGGTTGCGATTAACGACCTCACGTCGCCAAAAGTACTGGCCTATTTGCTGAAGTACGATTCCAACTACGGGCCGTTCCCGTGGAGCGTCGATTTTAACGACAACGCGCTGATTGTTGACGGTAAAACCATCAAGGTTTTTGCAGAGAAAGATGCGAAGAACATTCCGTGGAAATCGGAAGGTGCAGAGATTATCGTGGAGTGTACGGGCTTCTACACCTCAGCAGAAAAATCGCAGGCGCACATCGATGCGGGCGCGAAAAAAGTGCTCATTTCCGCTCCGGCCGGCGACATCAAAACGCTGGTCTATAACGTGAACGACGACACCCTGAACGCCAGTGACACCATTATTTCGGTTGCCTCCTGTACCACCAACTGCCTGGCGCCAATGGCCAAAGCGCTTAATGACGCGTTCGAAATTAAAGTCGGCACCATGACCACTATCCACGCCTATACCGGCACTCAGGCGCTGGTCGACGGCCCTCGTGGGAAAGACTTACGCGCCTCTCGTGCGGCAGCGGAGAACATCATTCCGCACACCACCGGTGCCGCGAAAGCGATAGGCCTGGTCATTCCGGCGCTGGTGGGCAAACTGAAAGGTCATGCCCAGCGCGTACCGACCAAAACAGGTTCAGTTACGGAACTGGTTTCGATTCTGGGCAAAAAAGTGTCCGTTGATGAGGTTAATGCAGCGCTGAAAAAAGCGACAGAAAACAATGAGTCGTTTGGTTATACCAACGATGATATCGTCTCAACCGATATTATCGGTACCCACTTTGGTTCCGTATTCGATGCCACCCAAACGGAAGTCACTGAGGCGGGCGACCTGCAACTGGTAAAAACCGTCGCCTGGTACGATAACGAATATGGTTTCGTCACCCAGTTGATTCGTGTACTGGAAAAATACGCCAAACTGTAAAAAAATGCCCGGACTCGCGTGTCCGGGCCATCATCACGGCCATTTAGCGCAACGCACGAATGGCCGACATATGACGTAGCGTGTCATCTTCGGTTAATTGCAGCCAGGCCTGTTCAACCGCCAGAGGTATATCCACATGGGCAATAAAGTTTTTCCCTTTTGGCCCATACCCCCCTGCATCATCGCGTAACCGCGGCAGCTCGCCGAGAATTAAAGAGAGATAACGTTCCACCGGCCACAGCCCGGTAGCATCCCCTTTGAACGCCACACCATTATCGCTATTAAACAGTTCAGGCTGACATCCTGGATAACTACGCCAGTGCGGTGCAATAGCCACATCCTGCCAGACATGTTTGAACGTCGCCATGGTACGGCGCTGCATGGTTGGATCCTGCACAACCACGCCGCTATTTACGGCTATCCCCCGCGTATCTATCATGCGCCGGGCAAAACGGGCATTCTCACCGCAGTTTGTCGATACATCTTCTACCAGAATCTTCTCACGCGGGAGTTTCCAGAACTGATGCGCAATCTCAGCGAGGATTGCCGCTTCTGATAATCCGGTGGTACGAATCGTGTTATAGCGTGGATGCCGGGCAATAGCGGCATAAAGAAACGTGGTCGAATGACCAATGCCGCCGCTAATTAGCAGCCTCTTCCCCTCGTCCGCAGCCAACTGACAGGCAGCATCAATGGTGGGGATCACAGCGTTGCCCGCCAGCACCACCAGTTCATACTCATCAGGCTGAGGGCGGGAGGCAAAATCGTTTTGGGCGAGCCAGCCGCCAAGCAGATTAGCCGCGGACAGCGTGCTATCGGGTAATTGTGGCAATGTTGTCAGCATAATCCTCCCTCTCTGTGGTTCTGATAGCACAGGGTAACGCGTCTGAAGCTCGGTGACAGTGGATCTCTCCGAAAGCAGCAATTTTGCGCCCCTGCTATTATGTAACACTCAAGAAATAACCAGAAACATCTAAAAATAACGCGGTTGCACCTGAATAAATCACTGGTGAAAATTGCATACGTAATTCATTAAACCAAAAATAACCACGTTTGCGGATTATTAGTCTGACAAATTAAGGGCGTTTAGCGCAAAAATACTCCCCTCTCCCTTGCCAAAAATAGTCCCTGCCCCTAACTTGCTTAACAAACAAGCAACCTTTTTAACACATTCCAGGTTGCACCTTTGGGGCATCAGGTGGCACCTGATTCTAACTTAATGTGGCGGGAGTTTTCCTTCATGACGACGCAAGAAAGCAGCAGTACGATCCTGAAAAAAAACAAACGGGTACTGATTGCCAGTTTGACCGGTAGTTCCATTGAATGGTTTGATTATTTTTTGTACGGCACCGCCGCCGCACTGGTGTTTAACAAAATATTCTTCCCAATGGTCGACCCGGTTATTGGCCTGATTCTCTCCTACCTCTCTTTCTCGCTAACCTTTTTTATCCGCCCTATTGGCGGTGTCATCTTCGCCCACATTGGCGACCGCATAGGTCGTAAAAAAACGCTGGTATTAACCCTGTCGCTGATGGGCGGTGCAACCGTGATGATTGGGCTGCTGCCGACCTACGACCAGATTGGTATCTGGGCGCCGATTTTGCTGATCCTGATGCGCATTATTCAGGGAATGGGAATTGGCGGCGAATGGGGCGGCGCATTGCTGCTGGCTTATGAATATGCCCCGGAAAAACGTAAAGGGTTCTTCGGCAGTATCCCACAAGCGGGCGTCACCATCGGCATGCTGATGGCGACCTTTATCGTCTCACTGATGACCCTGTTTAGCGAAGAGGCATTTCTCTCCTGGGGCTGGCGCATCCCATTTTTGATGAGTGCCGTTTTGGTGCTGTTGGGATTATGGATCCGTAAGGATATCGATGAGACACCAGAATTTAAAAAGGTGAAGCAGTCTGGTCAGGTCGCCAAAGCGCCGCTGCGCGATACGCTGACACAGCACTGGCGTGAAGTGCTGATTGCGGCAGGCCTGAAAGTGGTTGAGACGGCACCGTTTTATATCTTCTCCACCTTCGTGGTGAGTTATGCCACGACCACCCTGACCTACCAGAAATCCCAGGTGCTTGAAGCCGTCACCCTTGGCGCACTGGTGGCCACGGTGATGATCCCACTGATGGGTCTGCTGTCAGATAAAGTTGGCCGCAAAAGAATGTATGCGGTAAGCGTCATCCTGCTGGGACTATTTATCGTGCCATGGTTTATGCTGCTGGACACAGGAACAACCTGGGCCATTATGCTGGCCACCGTCGTGATGTTCGGCATTATCTGGGCGCCGATTACCGCCGTACTGGGTACATTATGTTCGGAAATTTTCAGCGCCAATGTTCGCTATACGGGCATCACACTCGGCTATCAGATTGGTGCAGCATTAGCGGGCGGAACCGCTCCTCTTATCGCAACAGGGTTACTGGCAAAATATAACGGCGACTGGGTTCCGGTAGCGTGGTACCTGGGCGTAACAGTGACTATCTCGCTGATTGCCATCTTCTTTGCCAGCCGTAGCCGTCGAATTGATGCGGTGAATGCGCAGACGTCGGGAATGTAAATTGTTTGCCCCTCTATTTGTAATAGAGGGGCATTGTGGTTCGCTATGTTAGCGACCGATTTTGTTGGGTTGAGGGTTTCATGCATAGCCAGAGGATGAATAATATAATAATTACATCCATTGCCATCTTAATATATCCAAGAGCATACATAAACGCATAGTCGACTTCGCGAGATATCAGAAAGGTAAAGATCTTCGAAAATGCTATCGGAAGCACGATAAGTTCAAAAAGTATTGGTATGCCAAACCACCAACCAGAGCGGCCACTATCATGCATTCTCCTAACCCCTAACGAAATAAAAGGGAAAATCAGGATCAATGTGGCATACTTACGTAAAGGATAATATACGTAGTAAGACCATGCAAATATCAACCCACCCCGACTGGTATGATCAGACACACCCCAGACCAGAGTGTAATAACTTACCAAAGCAATAAATACAACGATTAGTATATTAATCAAAACGAATAGAAAAAACTCACTCCGATTGGAACGAGTTTTATAATCAAAAGTCTTTTTCCATCCTTGCCAATAGCATTCTGCAAAAGAGTAATTCATTTCCCGCCATCCATTTCCATATTAATTTATTTGCAAAAAGAACGAATATATTCCAATATGCCCTAACATCGCCAGGGCTCACCATCTTACTTTTCTACACAGAAGAAATACTGCTAGCAGAGACAAACTATCTGTACACCCCGGCGGCTGTCACCTGGTTATGCAGCACCGGAGGGCTCAGTTCTTCCGTCCTGTTCGACGCCGCATCATAGCGGAACACTTCCCGCCCCGTATCCGTGATGCGCGCCATTATCCTGCCCGTCGCGTCATACCTCGTTTCACGCAACAACCTCCCCTGGCTTCGCTGCGTTTCACGGTGCAGGCGGTCGCGCTCAAACTCCGCCAGAACATAATGCTCATCGCCCAGGTCCAGATTAATCTGCGTTTTTCTGGAGAATTTGCCGGGCGAAGAGCCGGAGAAGATCGTCCGTAAACGCGGTCCGACCCCGAAGTGGCAGCAACTTATTGAAGAGATCGACAGTTTGCCGAAGGCAAAGCAGAAGATGATTTCGAGGATGTTAAGCGCCCTGATTGTGCAGGCACGTAACTGACTGATATTTAACGCGGTAGCTAAGGGCGGCAACCCTTAACCACCGCTCACCACAAGCAACTAACAGGAGTACCGCCACCTGCTTTTGGTGTTTCGTAAGAATATTCTCGACCAGCGCTATTTTATGATTGGCTGATCGGTTGCTGGCTTGTGGATATTATTATAAATTCATTAGTGATCACCATGCATTTAGATTATCTATTGAACCAACTTCTTGTGTATCAATGTTATTACCCTTACAATATTCTATCGCTTTACTCCATATTTCATCACTAAATAAAATTAAAGTCTGCCCTGCCATTGGTGTAAAGACAAAATTAAATAAAAAATCAAATTTATTATTTATGATTTCGTTTACCACACCCACTTTTATTTTGTTGTCACTATAGAGTTCAAATAACAACGGTTTTTCAGTGTGAGCCTCTTCAGGTAAACCTCTGCTAATTTTTAATTTATTTTTTAACATTAATTTATTATATTCATTTATTTTCTTGTCAATTTCCCCAATCTTATTCCCATAAAAATAAACTCCTCGCTTATCAAGCTTTGAACAAAGATCTAGTTTATTTTTATTCTTATCAAAAAATACAATATTAGAAAATAAAAAAGACAATAATTTATCAGATGCTATAGTAGAAAATCCATATGGGCCAAAACCATTACCATCGATATCATATTGATAGCAAACACAATAAGTTGATGATGGTAATTCTTTTGTAAAACCGCTTGCTTTAAGCATCCATTCTGAGATGGGAAACTTAATCAATTTTTCATTTGCGTTAATCACCATGTAAAAATGACCTCATTACCCTTAGGCTCTATTGCATGTATATGACCGCCCGAATGATGTTCAGGTATTCCTGGCTGACCGGCATCAGGATGACCATCAGGATGTTCAAACCACTGATTTTTCCATTGGGTATACAGGTATGTCAGCCGATCCCTTTCGTCGTATTCCCGCCGTACCGTATGCCCCATCGGGTCTGTCACCACGCTCAGGCGACCATTATGTCGTACTGCCAGCGAACCGGGTTGCTGTACCCCATCCGGTAGCTTTCCGGCTGCCCTTTCCGGCTCCAGCTAAGGCTTGCCACCCAGTTATCTGCGCGCAACATTTTTACCGGACGCCCTGCCGGGCTGTACTCATACTGTGTACTCTCCCCCCCGGCATCCGTTTCTTCCGCCAGCCGGTAAGCCTTATCGTAGCGGTAATGAGTGACCTTAACCGTCATACGTAAATTCCAGTTTGTCCGGGTAACGAAGTACCAGAACTGTGCGGAAACTTTATCAGGTTAAACAGGTGGTTAAGGGAATTAAGGACGGGATAGTTAGTGTACTGAACGAGAGTAAATAATAAAAAAACCGGGAAGATTTAAAGTCTTTCCCCGGATTTTTGTATTTTAATCCCCATCAGCAATTATAATTTCATTTTCGCTGCTGGATTTAATAAGAAAATTAATGAAGTTTATTACATCTATATCTTTAATGTTTACCAAATAATTAATTAATATTTTTTGGTGGTCTGGGTAAATTCTTGTTTTACCATACGGATCTATATAAACCCCTGTTTTTTCTTTCAAAGAAAAAAAAGGATTTTCTAATTTCCTAATTGTTTTGTCATGCAAAATCAAAGATGGCTTACTCCCATCACTATCTGATAAATAAGAAAAATCAAGCATAATCAATCCTCTAAATTCGCAGGATATGATGTAATCACTTTACCTTTGGCTGGATCATAAATAGTGACATGACCTTTCTCGCCTCTAGTCCCAATAACACGATCATAAACTCGCTCATATCTAATCCTCCCGTCAGGTTGATGTAAAACTCTGCTGGGATCTCTCATTGTACGATCTTCTAACTTCCTATATTGACTTGGTTTTCTATACTTACTTTTACTTCGCAATTTAATTCTTTCTTTCAGAGAGAATTTACTATTCCCAATATTATTATGCCGCCTAATATGACGATTGGGCACATGTTTAGTGCGAGTAGGAGCACAAGGTTTCAATCCCAGCGGATCGATCCAGCTTAACGGATTAGGCCCATAAGCATATAAGTTTATGCCCCCCGCCAGCCCTATCGGGTCAGGATACGCAATCCACCTATCTTGCCAATCATACCGTTAATTTTGTATGTAGTTCGGAAAAATCACAACATCATAGTACATAACATATGGGAAAATTTTAGTAGACTCATTTATGGGCTGGGAATGATTTAAGACTATTCCCAGCTTTTAATTAAGATGACAATCTATTAAGCAATAATTTAATTTTTCCTAAAACATACCCAGAAGGAAGATGTGTTTCCCTGATAGTTTCCGAGTTAAATTTCTTCCAGATAACTCTATCATATTCATCAGTGGATAATAAAATAAAAACTTCCCCATCAAAACACGGTGTTAAATCTAAAGTAATCCAAACAGAGCTAAAGTATTGCGAATCTTTCCAGTTTTCTGAATTTCTATATCCATCAACAATATATGAAAAAATAGCATCTTTATCAAAATTAACAATCTTATCAGCTAAAGAATATTCATAATTACTTATTTTATCCTCCAGTAAAGCGAGAAAAGTATTCAATAGAGTATACTCGTCATTATTGCCAATCTCATCGTAATCACAAAATATAGACACACTAGCAAACTGCTTATCCGTTTCTAATCGAATGGCAAAAAGCGCTTTATCACCTATGATTAAATTATCCACATTTACCTCCTGACCGTTTAATTTTAGCAGCCATTTGGTTAAATCTCTTGCGTATCCATGTAGGAACATCTAACCCTCTACTGGATTTCTCTCTACCATTCCAGTGAACCTCACCATTTTGGCCCTGATAACGATAAAACTACCCCTCACTGTTCTGCTCATACCATTTTTTGCCAGTGGAATCAGCAGGTACAGCTCTTCGATAAACGTCCTCTGCATCTGGAGGTAATGGAGTTGTTTTACTACCACCGCCTCTGAAATCAGGCGAAGAAGGATCATGATGTGTCGCAGGATCATATGTTGGCTTGCGACCATGATAGGGAGATTCTGATTTATATTCTTTGGTTAACCCTAGAGGGTCGATCCAACTTAACGGATTAGGCGCATATTGGTATAAGTTTAATCCACCAAGCAGACCTATCGGGTCAGGCGTTAAAAACCGCCCCATATCAGGCGCATAGTACCTGAAGGTATTGTAGTGAAGCCCAGTTTCCCTGTCCAGGTACTGTCCGGCAAACCGCAGGTTCTCTTCCGGTATACCGTCCTGTTTCCGGAACCGGCAACCGCCACTTTCATCGGCGTATTCGCCAAACGTTTATCCCCAGGTGTCCACCTCAAGACGCCAGTGTTGTTTCCCCTGCTCATCTGTCAGTGCTTCCGGCATTCCGTTCTGGCTGCAACGGTAGTAGTCCACCCGGGCTTTTTCTCCGCTGCCCCATATTCTTGCCAGCGGTGTATAACTTTCTGTATCTTCATACACATATACCAGTGGCAGACCGTCCCGGTTTTCCGCCAGCAACCGCAGCCCTTCCCACACGAAGGTTGTCACGCGCTGTGTTTCTTTTACCTGACCCCTTCCGTTTTCGAACGCCTTCACCACACTGCGCTTTTCTGTTCTCCTGCCCAGCGGGTCGTAACTGAAATGCACCTCGTGCCGCGTTTTACCCATCCACGTCATCGTGGGGATTTCCGTCACCGCTTCCGTCATACGGTGCTCACTGTCATAGCGGTAACGCCATATCCCGCCCGGCCCGGTTTTTTGTACCAGCCTGCCATACACATCATATTCACACGCTTTCTGCCGGCACAGCGTCTGGCGGTTATACTTCAGCGCCCCCCCGGCCTGTGACGCCTCCAGCAGATTACCTGCCGCGTCATACTGCCACTGACGGCTGCCCCTGTGACGGGTCTCATGCCGCAACACACGATCTGCGTCGTCATAGCTGTAATCCTGGTATCCATAATCATAAATCTGCGTTTCACTCAGCAGATTATGACGGCTGTCGTACCGGCGGTGCCACGCTTCCACCGGTCGTATCCGGTTCCCTTCCCGGTAGATTTCCCGACGCTCCGCTCTTCCCAGACGGTCATACTGCGTTCGCATCGTCAGGCTGCCCTGCGTACGGCTGACTTCCCGGTGCAGGTTGTCGCGACTGAACCCGGTTATCATCCTTCCGTCAAGGCTGATGTTCAGCACATGTCCGCTGCCATAGTACAGCGTTTTCAGACTGCGCCCGTCGGGAAGCTGTACCGCCGTCCGGTTTCCCAGCGCGTCCAGAGTGTAACTCACCCGCCCCGTATCGGTATCTTCGGCTGTCAGTTGTCCCAGTGCGTCATATTCCAGCCTGATTTTTCGTGTGGGCAGGGGGAGGCCATGTTCATCCAGACCCGCCGGGAAGAACCTCGCTTCTTTCAGTTTTCTGCTGGCCGAGTAGCGGTACTCCGTCCGCCCGTCCGGGGTTATTTTTTCTGTGACTTCACCGGCTGCGTTGTACTGCCAGTGGTGTGTCAGTGCATCCGGCGTACCAGCGGCCCATGTCTTGCTGATAACCCGGTCACAACTGTCATATTCGTAGCGGGTGATAATTCCGTCCAGTCCCTGCTCTTCATGCAGCCGGTCATTGGCCCCCTGCACAAACCGGTACATCTCGCCATTTTCGTTATACAGGTGTGTCAGCCGATCCCTTTCGTCGTATTCCCGCCGTACCGTATGCCCCGTCGGGTCTGTCACCACGCTCAGGCGACCGTTATTGTCGTACTGCCAGCGAACCGGGTTGCTGTACCCCATCCGGTAGCTTTCCGGCTGCCCTTTCCGGGTCCAGCTAAGACTTGCCACCCAGTTATCTGCGCGCAACATTTTTACCGGACGCCCTGCCGGGCTGTACTCATACTGTGTACTCTCCCCCCCCGGCATCCGTTTCTTCCGCCAGCCGGTAAGCCTTATCGTAGCGGTAATGAGTGACCTTAACCGTCATACGTAAATTCCAGTTTGTCCAGGTAATGAAGTACAAGAACTGTGCGGGAACTTTATCAGGTTAAACAGGTGGTTAAGGGTGCGGTTGTTTAGTGGGCTGAACGAAGGTTAAATAATAAAAAAGCCGGGAAGAGTTAATTTCCTTCCCGGCTTGTAAATCAAAAATCTATGAAATTATCATTCTCTAAATAAAAGTTTAACCCGGCTATAAAGTCTTCCATTGATGGATTTTCTTTCTGAACAGATATGTTCCTTAGTACATCTAAAAATTGCTCTCCATAGAAAAAAAGCTCCAATGAGTTATTAATAATAAACTCTGGATATATTTCCTCATCATCGTCGCTGATAACAGGGTAAATATCTAAATAACAAATAAGATCTGCTCTAGCAGATGATTCGTATTCCTTTGTATACAAGCAGAAATTATCTTTCTTATATCCACTCATAAATTTAGATATCAAATCATTTAAGATATAAGCCTTTCTATATTCTAACTGACTCATCCACATTTCCCCCCTTTAGGTTTACCTGTTACTCCATCCAGTTTACCTCTACGACCGAGTTCCGCTCCGCCCCACATATCACGCCCGCCTTTCCCGGTAGAGTGATAAAGACCATGATTATCGGCGTGATCTATACGGTCAACTAAAACCAATCGATTAACATCTTCATGATGATGCCATGTTAAACCTGGAGGGCTTGATGCTTTATTCGGATTTTTCAACCAATCACCTAATTCGGGATGACGACCTAACATATCTCTTCTAAATGCAGGATCGCTGTTCATCTTATTAACAAAGTCAGTGTTTGCTCTATTAAATTGAACACCATCGCTTGAGTATCTATATTTGGAATCAAGGGAATAATCATGGAATATATTATACTCACCATTATTAGGTCTATTTGCTAACCCCAATGGATCGATCCAAGTGAGAGGATTAGGCGCATACTGATACAGGTTTAACCCGCCCCTTAGCCCTATCGGATCCTGCTGAGTAAACCGTCCACACTCTGGCGCATAATACCTGAAAATATTATGGTGTAATCCCGTTTCGCTGTCAAAATACTGCCCCTGAAAACGCAGGCTCTGCTTCAGCGGACACCTGCCGCTCTGCTCCTCCCGCTTCAGGTTGCCCCACAGCCCGTATTCTCCCCGCCAGACGACATCTCCCTCTCCGTCCGTCAGCTCTTCCGGCAGACCGTTCAGGTGCGTGTGGTAATACCATACCCTGCTGCTGCTCCCTTTCTCCGTCTCCTGCGTGCTGACACAGGCCAGCGGCTCGTAACTGCCCGGGTTATACACATACATCAGCCGCAGCGTCGAGTTATCCCGTTTCTCCCCGCACAACTGCATCCCGTGCCAGAAGAACGTCGTCGTCTCCCTGCTTCCCCTGCTGTCCGCCTTATACACCGTCTTCCCGGTTCGCCGGCCCAGAATATCGTAACGGTATTCCGCCTTACTGTTCTCTCCACCCGAAAATCGCACCCGGGTCAGTTGCTGCTCGCTGTTGTACTCCAGATACTGCGTAATACCTGTTCGGTTGTTATGCCGCTCCGCCAGCCGGCCAAAGCCATCATAGCGGTAACGGTACTCCCCGGCGGCTGTCACCTGGTTATGCAGCACCGGAGGGCTCAGTTCTTCCGTCCTGTTCGACGCCGCATCATAGCGGAACACTTCCCGCCCTGTATCCGTGATGCGCGCCGTCACCTGCCCGGCCAGGTCATAACTGTACTCTTCCCGCCTGCCCGGCCCGTACTCAAACGGTGCCGACGTTTTGCCATACGTGGTCAGCCGCCCGGTCAGGTTATCACCCGCATCCCAGAACCAGCGCTTGTCAATCACCGGGGCGAAAACGGAACTTATCTCCCCCACCCGCGCCACCTGCGCCGTTATCCTGCCCGTCGCGTCATACCTCGTTTCACGCAACAACCTCCCCTGGCTTCGCTGCGTTTCACGGTGCAGGCGGTCACGCTCAAACTCCGCCAGAACATGATGCTCATCGCCCAGGTCCAGGTTAATCTGCTGAAGGTGGCCCGACCCGTAACGCAGGTAACGCTGCCGGTTGCCCCCCGGGTACCCGCTCTCCACCAGGTTGCCCAGCGCATCACGCCGATACACGTATGTTCCGCCGTGGTTATGTTCCTCGCTTATCTCACCGTAACTGTCATACGTAAATTCCAGTTCGTGCAGATACACCGGGAACCGTCCTTCCTGATGCGCCTGCCGCCACTCACTGAGCCACGCCCGTTTCATCTGCACACGCTTTTTGTCACGAATGAAATCGGTACGGTATTCCTCTGTTTCGCGCCCCGTCAGCCGCCCGATGGCATCACGCTCAAAACGGATCTCCTGCGGCGGCAACATTGCCCCCTGCCCCGTGTCCACCGGGTGGCTGACCACCTTCATCACGTGGCCCAGGCTGTTGTAGTGGTACGCCTTCCGCTGCCCTGTCAGACCGTACTCACAGGTCAGCCGGTGCAGCGCGTCGTAATCAAAACGGCTGGCTTCAGATTTTTCATTCAGCAGCACTTTCAGCCGCCCGAGACGGTCGTATTCAAAACGCACCGCCTCACCCGCCGCATTAATCCGCCCGGTGATTTGCCCCCGGCTGTTTCGCTGCAGGCGGATGATTTCTCCTGACGGTGACTCCCGGGACTTCAGTTGCCCCGCATCATCCCACGCGAAACGGTAAACCCGCCCGTCCGCAAGCGTCTGCGAAAGCAGTAAATCGGCGTCAGAAAACGTCCAGGCCGTCACACCACCCGCGGCATCGGTCACACACTCCGGCCTGCCCCATTCATCATAATCCAGACGGGTGACATATCCTGAACAGTCCGTCTGCTGGAGCAGTTGCCCGCGTCCGTTATACCGGTACCGGTACGCATTACCCAGCGCATCAGTCTGCCCTGTACAGTTTCCGTATTCGTCCCAGACGAAGCGGGTGATATGCATTTCCGGGTCGATGAGTTTAACGACATCCCCTTTTTCGTTATGCACCCAGCGCCACACAGCCCCATCCGGAAACTCCCGCGAAAGGGGAATCGCAAAATCCTTGTCCCATTCGGTGATAATTTTCTGTCCGGCGGGGTCTGTTTCAGCACAGATATTCCCGCGCTCATCGTAACTGAAACGGTATACCCCCTGCTGCGGATCTGTCGCCGCCAGCAACTGGCGGGCATCATTCCAGTCGAACAACCATTCGCCGTTCAGCTCATCGATAAACCCGGTGATCTGGTGCTGGCTGTTCCAGCGCCGAAAGGTGGTGCCGACACCCGTCTGCGTCAGGCGCAGGGTGCGTTCTGCCAGATCATAATCAAAAAAATATTCCTCCAGCCGCTCCCCGCCATTCTCCTGTAACCAGTGTTCCCTCACCCGCCACTCAGTCTGCCCTTCATTTTCATAACGGCGCCAGCGATAATGCGCCTGCAGACCGGTAGCATATTCATGCATGGCCATCAGGTTGTTACTGGTATCCCAGGCAAAACGCCGGGTAATACGTCCGTCGGCATCCTGTACCGCCGTCAGTTGCCCCTGGTCGTTGTAAAAATATTCAACCAGCAGCCGTTCGTGTTCTTCACTGCCGCGCTGGGTGACAGAGCGCAGATATCCGGCCGGGGAATAGTGAAGCTGAACCAACACGTCATTCAGTTCATCGTGAATATGCGTCAACAGGCCGTCAGGGTTATAACGGTAAAGCAGCGCGTTATCATGCCTGTCGAGCGTCCGGGACAGACGCAGTCTGTTTTTGCAGAGCGGATCAGCCTCAAACAACTGATATTCACCGTCCTTTGTTTCCAGCAGGAAGATATTTTGCCGGCTGCGGTAAACCCGAAAGCCTTCATCCATGTAATAAACATCCTGCCCCGGCGCTAACGACCCCAGTTTCAGCTCGCGCCCGGACATATCGGTATAGATATACTCATTTTCACCG
Source organism: Pseudocitrobacter cyperus (assembly GCF_039889165.1). Lineage (NCBI taxonomy): Bacteria > Pseudomonadati > Pseudomonadota > Gammaproteobacteria > Enterobacterales > Enterobacteriaceae > Pseudocitrobacter > Pseudocitrobacter cyperus. The sequence goes on from NZ_JAYMYY010000001.1 coordinate 619,656, forward strand.
GGATGTGTCCGGGAGTTTTCAATATGCAGGGAAACGTCAAACGGCAGCGTCCAGCCAGTCCCCAGGCGTCCTGACCGTGTATTCCGGCTGTTATAGATGCGCTGCCAGACGAGGGGAATATGTCCTTCCAGCGTAAAATCCCGGTCTTCCGGGCCGCTCAGGACTTTCGCGCCGGTGGCGGCATGAACGGGGTGCCCCGTAGAAAATGCCCTGCTTATTGCACCACTAACAACCGCGCCCAGTCCCGAACTGACTATCTCGATGGCCAGCATACAGCCAACTTCTTGCAGGCATTTTCGTACCGAGCCAAGAATCCCCACGCCCAGCGAGCCCAGAATCTCACCCGCCATGCTGGCCCAGGGATTTTTACCACTTTTGATGTCCCGAACAACCATTCCCGTCCCGCCAATCCGCACATACGGCTCACTCTGTTTGTGTGTGATAACCGCTTCACAGGTACTGCGATCACCGTTACGGCAGGCGGGCTGGCTGTTAATCTGGACTTTTTTAGAGCCTTCGGCCAGATACAGACCGGACTCTGAATACATATGCCATTTCTCGCATGTTATTTTATCCATATCCGCCGGGGCGGCATAAGGATTTTTGGGGGCAACCACGGGAGAAAACACCCCCTCCCAGAACCCCTGCTCCGGTGACGGAATAACGGGAGGAGCACCTTCAGGATCAGGCTCTGCTTTATTGTCTGCAAGCAGGCCGGAGATAAACTTTCCGGCAGCCATGCCCATCCCCATTGGGGTCAACAGCCAGCCTTTTCTGAGAATGCCTTTCGCGATGGACAGGGCTTTACCGTCCGGCGGATTTTTTGCCTCCGCTTCAAGCACGGCATAAATGACGTCTGCAGGAACCTTACCCGCCGCCCTGGCGGCCGGGAGTCCTTTTGTGTGAACGCTGGCAGAGCCCGTTATGATTGTTGCATCGGGTGGCCCTTTAACACCAAAAAAATCCAGAATGCAGTCAACGCCGTCTCCAATACTGTCCGTAATAGCGTCAATAGCCTCTCCCAGCACAAACCCGGTGACAGCGCCTGCCGCCAATCCGACAGCGAGAGCCACCGGGCCGACCGCACCGATAGCCATAGCGGCAGCAACCCCCACCGCAGCGTAAATTGCCCCTTTGACCAACCCACTGGCAAAATCCGCAAGAAATGATGTATGTACCAGGGGATCGTTTACCTTTGCCGCCAGATAATCACTGCCCATTACGATAGTCCTCTCCGTTGACTGAAATTCGCCTATTCCGTTACGCAGTAACAGGCCGGAAACTGGCCCGGATATCTTTCCAGTGCTGAATATCCGCAGGAGTGAAAGGGCGGGTCTGGGACCAGGCCAGCACCAGGAGTGACTGGCCGGACTGAGAAATCAGAAGGCACTGGTATAACCGCTGTCCCTGCTGTTCAAACTCACAGTGGATCTCTGTGGCGTTCATGGCTGCAGGATCAACGGAAAAAGGAACCGTGATTCTGTCTCCGGCAATAAAGTTCTTCATACTCTTTCTGAGCGCAGCCATCTGCGTGGTGATGTAGTTATCCACCGTCATGTTATCCCGCAGAACTGCGCGGGTTACGACCAGCGAGGCACCCAGTGCCGGAAATTTAAGGATATTGACGCTGTCATCTTCAGCCGCCCATGGCAGTGTCAGGGTTCCTTCATTGATCAGATAGTTCATACAAATCCTTATCCCTTCTTACCCTTTACTGCCGAAAATAGCTTCTTTCGCTGCAACAATTGATTCTGGCGTCGGGCCAGTCCTGTCAATCCCCGGGCCACCGTTTTCCATGTTCAGATCCAGTATTTTGCCTGTGCCGATCTGCCCACTGTTGGTGGCATAAAAGTTAAAGTTCTTACAGAGGAAGTTGATATTGCCTTTGTTATCCATCTCAATAACTGTTTCCCCACAGGCAAAGCGGATCCCTGTCGCTGATGCCGCCACCAGCGCCCCCTCAACCAGTTCCGTTTTACTTCCGCCAATCACAATGCTCTGGTCTTCCTGAACGGCAAGTGACTGTTTCATATGGACAGTAACGGCCTGATCCTGTTTTACTGTAACAATCTGCTTTCCTCCCACTATCTCCGCGTGGTTCGCCTTCACAGCCGTCATTCGGTTATTCAGCACCTCGGTGTGCATATCCTTCTGGGCGTGCATGTACAACTGCTCGTTCCCCGTCGCATCCTCAAAGCGCAGTTCATTAAACCCGCCCCCCTTGTACGTCTTCGAGCGGATGCTCATCTGCGTTTTCGTCCCCGGCAGCCCCCCCTGCGGTTTGTTGTCCTCACGGTACGTCCTGCCCATAATAATTGGCTGATCCGGGTCGCCGTTCAGGAAGTCCACTATCACCTCCTGCCCCACCCGCGGTATCGCCAGGTTGCCGAACCCCGTTCCCGCCCACGCCTGCACCACCCGTATCCAGCACGAGCTGCTCTCATTCGCCGGGTTGTACCTGTCCCAGTTAAACTGCACCCGCACCCGCCCGTACTCGTCGCAGAAAATCTCCTCGCCCGCCGGCCCCGTCACGGTCGCCGACTGCGGGCCATCCACCGACGGCTTCTCATGCGGCACCGGACGCCACGTTCTGTCCGCCGGTATCACCTGAAACTGATTCTCCAGCCGCGTACCCTGCCCCCGGTTGCCTGAACGCGCCTGCGGCTGCTCGCCATGCAGTTCGCTCTGCACCACCTGCCATTCCCGGTTCAGCGTCTGCTGCGGATGCCCTGTCAGCCGGAAGCGTATCCCCGGCCACAGCGTCGGCGACGGGCTGCGGCACTCCGCCACCTCCGCATTGTTCCGCCAGCCTTCCATCTGATAGCGCGCAAACGCCTTACCGTGCGCCTCATCCTTGAACCGTCCCGGCCAGTCGTACACCTCATACTGGCTGCGCTGCCAGTCCAGTTGCTCTCCGGGATGTTCAAAACGCCCCGCCCAGCCCGGCCGTTTAAAGGTGTAGTCTTTGGTTAATACCGATGAAGGGCGTATCTGCGCGCTGAAACGGAAGCGGTTAATGAAGTCACTCGTGACGCCGGAACGGGTATCGGGGTTAAAGGCGATGTCCACCGGGTCAGGCAGGAATGCCACGTTGTCGCACAGCACCAGACTCTGGTTTGTGCTCTTCACCGCGTGCTCCTCGTAGCTGAAAATGCCTTCCTCCGCCAGAAGGCGGCTGAGGAAGTCAAAATCCGTCTCCCCGTACTGCACACAGAACTCCCGCGGCGGATGCGGGTCACCCAGTAGCGGGCTCCACGCCTTCACATCGTTTTCCTTCAGCAGCGTACTGACAATGGTTTTGATATCCTGATTCTGAAAGATGCGGAAGTTCTTACGCAGCGCTGCGCGCCACAGCGGCGGGCGTACCTTCATGGCGTACAGCATCCGGTGGCCGTCGTACTCCCCCAGTTCGAAGCAGGTCACCACGCCGTTCACCCGGCGCTGCGGCGCCATGCCCTGCCAGATGGTCAGGTGCGCTGTTTTCTCCAGCACCTGCTCAAACGCCAGTGACCGTTCGGCGCTGGCCAGCGTCAGCTCCAGCGAAAAAAGGGCAGAAAGCGACTGACTGAGATGAAACGCAGTAACCGCGAAGGTGTCCGGCGGCAGGCCGTCCACCTCCAGTGTGAAACGCAGCCCTGATAATGACATTACGACCTCCCTGGTTTATCCACAGGTTCAAGGAACCATGACGCCTGCGACCATGGCAGCTTTTCGCATCTTGCTCCCCAAGCTACCGCCCCATCCTGATCGCCGATCTGCACGCGCACAGATTACTCCTTCGCCTCGCCCCAGAGTACGCCAGCCGCCGCTTTTCGGAATCTATAAAGAAACCCGGCAGCAGAAGCTAACCGGGTTTCGTGGGGAGTGAGGCGTGGCTGTTGGTCTACGCGCTAATTTGCTCCATTGCCTGCAAGACACGTTTGTCGGAAATCGGATACGGCGTGCCCAGTTGCTGAGCAAAGAAACTCACGCGCAGTTCTTCAATCATCCAGCGGATCTCCTGCACATCATCATCATCCCGGCGCGCTGGCGGCAGTTTGTTCAGCCACTGCTGCCATGCCTGCTGCACGCTTTCCACCTTCAGCATTTGCGCACGGTCACGGTGCGGGTCGATTGCCAGTTTTTCCAGTCGTTTCTCAATCGCCTGCAAATAACGCAGCGTGTCGCCAAGACGCTTGAAGCCGTTACCAGTGACAAAACCGCGATAAACCAGCCCGCCCATCTGCGCTTTGATGTCCGACAGCCCCAGCGCCATGGTCATATCCACACGCCCTTTCAGGCGCTTGTTGATGTTGAAGACAGCCGTGAGGATCTGCTCAACCTGCTTTGCAATCACGACTACCGTGTCGTTCAGTTCGGCGCGGACTTTATCGTGCAGCTTCGTGAACCCTTCTTCTGTCCACACCGGGCCGCCCGCTTCATCAATCAACTTATCCACGCCGCAGGAGATGCAGTCGTCAATGAGATCCAGCACTTTGCCGTATGGGTTAAAGTAGAGCCCCAGTTTGGCTTTGTTTGGCAATTTCTCATGCAGATATTTAATCGGCGACGGGATATTCAGCAGCAGTAGGCGGCGCAGACCACGCCACATCGCCTGTTGCTGTTCCTGCGGGTTATCAAATAGCTTGATCGCCACGCTTTCACGTTCATCCACCAGCGCAGGCCAGGCCTTCACTTTGTAGTTACCGCGTTTCTGCTCGTAGTGATCCGGCAGGTTGCCAAAGCTCCAGATATGCAGGCCACTTTGCTCGATACCATCGTCGGCGACGGCGGAAAGCGTTTCCTGCACTTTCCCTTTAAGCGTATCTTTCAGCGCCTGCAGGGAACGCCCTTCCTGAAGTTTCTTGTTTTTGTCATCCACCACGCGGAAAGTGATTTTCAGGTGATCGGGCACCTGATCCCACTGCCAGGCCTCACGATCAACCGTCACACCCGTCATACGACGCAATTCACGTTCCAGGCTATCAAGCAATGGCAGCTCCAGCGGCGTGACTCGACCTAAAAAGGCTTCGGCATAATTGGGAGCGGGAACGAAATTACGCCGTACCGGTTTCGGCAGCGATTTAATCAGCGCGATAATCAGTTCGCGACGCAGGCCGGGGATCTGCCACTCAAATCCGGCTTCATCAACCTGATTAAGTAACGGCAACGGAATATGCACGGTCACACCGTCCGCATCCGCCCCCGGTTCAAACTGATAGCTCAAACGCAGCTTAAGGTTGCCCTGATGCCAGAAGTTCGGATAGTCCAGCTTACTGACTTTCTCCGCGCCCTCTTTAATCAGCATGCTCTTCTCAAAGTTGAGCAAATCCGGCGTCTCGCGGCTGGCTTTTTTCCACCAGTTATCAAAATGACGGGCGGAGATCACATCGTGGCTGATGCGCTGGTCGTAAAACTCAAACAGCGTTTCGTCGTCCACCAGAATGTCGCGGCGGCGCGATTTATGCTCCAGCTCTTCAATTTCCGTGCGCAGCTTCAGGTTATCGCGGAAGAAGGCATGGCGCGTCTGCCAGTCTCCTTCCACCAGCGCGTGGCGGATAAAGAGCTCACGACACAGCGCCGGGTCGATCTGGCTGTAATTCACCTTACGCGCAGCCACAATCGGCAGCCCGTAGACGGTGACTTTCTCCGTCGCCATCACCGCACCCTGCGCCCGTTCCCAGTGCGGTTCACTGTATGAACGTTTGATCAGATGCTGAGCCACGGGTTCAACCCATTCCGGATCAATGCGCGCGGCGATACGCCCCCACAGGCGGCTGGTTTCAACAAGCTCGGCGACCATCGTCCATTTCGGCGGTTTTTTGAATAAACCGGAGCCCGGGAAGATAGAGAAGCGCGCATTCCGGGCGCCAGTAAATTCCTGTTTATCGGCGTCTTTCATGCCAATATGGGAAAGCAAACCGGTGAGCAGCGCGATGTGGATTTCCCGATATTCCGCCGGTTCACTGTTGACCGGAATGCCCAGTTCTTTCACCACCTGGCGCAGTTGGGTATAAATATCCTGCCACTCGCGAACGCGCAGGTAGTTAAGAAAATCAGTCCGGCACTGACGGCGGAAGGCGTTCGATGACAGCGCTTTTTGCTGTTCCCCCAGGTAGTTCCACAGATTTACAAACGCCAGGAAGTCAGACTCTTTATCATGAAAACGACGGTGTTTCTCATCAGACGCCTGCTGTTTATCCATCGGACGCTCACGCGGATCCTGAATAGAAAGCGCAGAAGTGATAATCATCGCTTCACGTACACAGCCATGTTTCTGCGCTTCCAGCACCATTCGCGCCAGACGCGGGTCGACCGGCAGTTGCGATAACTGGCGACCTAATGGCGTCAGCTTATAAGCGCTCGCCTGTTCATCGGTAGCAATCGCGCCCAACTCTTCCAGCAAACGCACACCATCCTGAATGTTACGTTTATCCGGCGCTTCGACGAACGGAAACGCAGCGATATCACCCAGCCCCAGTGCGGTCATTTGCAGGATAACGGAAGCCAGGTTAGTACGCAGAATTTCCGGATCGGTAAATTCCGGGCGCGACAGGAAATCATCTTCCGAATAGAGCCGGATACAGATCCCTTCCGATACACGCCCGCAGCGGCCTTTACGCTGGTTTGCGGAAGCCTGCGATACGGGTTCAATGGGCAAACGCTGTACTTTAGTGCGGTAGCTGTAGCGACTGATACGGGCAGTCCCCGGATCAATCACATATTTAATGCCCGGCACGGTCAGTGACGTTTCCGCGACGTTGGTCGCCAGCACGATACGACGCCCGCTGTGTGCCTGAAAAACGCGGTTTTGCTCGCTGTTAGAGAGGCGAGCATAGAGCGGCAGGATCTCCGTATGGCGCAGATCCCGCTTGCTAAGCGCATCGGCGGTGTCGCGAATTTCGCGCTCGCCGCTCATAAAGATCAGGATGTCACCCACACTTTCCCGCCCCAGTTCATCTACCGCGTCAAAAATCGCCTGCAACTGGTCACGTTCGGTGTCATCAGCCTCTTCAACGATGGGGCGATAGCGCACTTCCACCGGATAGGTGCGCCCCGATACTTCAATAATCGGTGCGTTATTAAAGTGGCGTGAGAAGCGTTCCGGGTCGATAGTCGCCGACGTAATGATAATTTTCAGATCCGGGCGACGCGGCAGCAGCTCTTTCAGATAGCCGAGCAGAAAGTCAATGTTCAGGCTGCGTTCATGCGCTTCATCAATAATGATGGTGTCGTACTGCATCAACAGCCTGTCCTGCTGGATTTCCGCCAGCAGAATACCGTCGGTCATCAGTTTGACCATGGTGTTATCGCTGACATGATCGCTGAAGCGGACTTTGTAACCGATGCAGCCGCCTGGCTCTGTTTTCAATTCTTCGGCGATACGGTTGGCAACGGTTCTCGCCGCCAGTCGACGCGGCTGGGTATGGCCAATCAGGCCTTTGATGCCGCGCCCCAGTTCCATGCAAATTTTCGGCAACTGCGTAGTTTTACCGGAACCCGTTTCCCCGGCGACAATCACCACCTGGTTATCACGCACCGCGGCGAGAATATCGTGTTTCTTCTGGCTTACCGGCAGATTATCCGGATAGGTAATTTCCGGCCGTGCGGCTTCGCGCAGCAGGACTTTACCTGCTGCCAGTTCAATCTCTTTCGCCATTTCCTGGTAAATGGCCTGTTGTGCATCAGGATTTTTAACCTTCTTCACGCCGTGCAGGCGACGTGCAAAGCGCTGTTTATCGCGCAGCGTTAGTGCATCGAGCTGCTGATTCAGCGCTGCGAAGGTGAGTTTTTGTTGTTCTGTCATAGCGTTATCGGGCACCGATGTGCCGGAAATATTCTCGTCATACGTTCTCTACAGGATACCACACCTAACCTGACGCCGAACTGTTTTCACGGCTGAAGGGATAAGGTTCCGGGGGTGTTGTTCAAAAAAATCGAACAGAGGATTCGATATATTGCGCTATCCCTGTGGCAGGATTGTGAATAAAGTGTCTGCAAGCAACCGGGCAAGGCCCGTCACTCAAAGTATAAAGGAAACACCCATGAGCAAAGTATTGGTTCTGAAATCCAGCATCCTGGCAGGCTACTCCCAGTCTAATCAGCTGTCCGACTATTTTGTTGAGCAGTGGCGTGAAAAACACAGCGCGGACGAAATCACCGTGCGTGACCTGGCAGCGAACCCCATTCCGGTGCTGGATGGCGAACTGGTCGGCGCACTGCGTCCGAGCGATTCTCCGCTGACCCCGCGTCAACAGGAAGCACTGGCGCTTTCTGATGAACTGATTGCCGAACTGAAAGCCCATGACGTTATCGTGATTGCCGCGCCGATGTACAACTTTAACATCTCAACCCAGTTGAAAAACTACTTCGACCTGGTTGCCCGCGCTGGCGTCACCTTCCGTTACACTGAAAACGGCCCTGAAGGCCTGGTTACGGGTAAGAAAACCGTGGTGATCACCAGCCGTGGCGGCATCCATAAAGATACCCCGACTGATCAGGTGACTCCGTACCTGTCTACCTTCCTCGGCTTTATCGGCCTGACCGATGTGAAATTTGTCTTCGCTGAAGGCATTGCTTACGGCCCGGAAATGGCCGCCAAAGCGCAGGCTGATGCGAAAGCGGCGATTGACGCTGTCGTTACTGCATAATATTTAAGAGGCCTCCCGCGAAATCGGGAGGCCTTTTTATTTAACCCGCATTTTTCGCAATGCTGTTCAGCGTTGCCAGCACGTCATCAGATAGCCTTAATTCCCCTGCCGCCATATTCTCCCGCAAATGGGCCACTGAAGAGGTTCCCGGAATCAACAGGATATTCGGTGAACGCTGCAACAGCCACGCCAGCGCAACCTGCATCGGCGTCGCGCCAAGACTTGCCGCCACGTCAGAAAGGGTTGTCGATTGCAGTGGAGTAAAACCACCAAGTGGGAAGAACGGCACATACGCGATGCCGTCGCGCGCCAGCGCATCAATTAATGCATCATCAGCGCGGTGTGCAATGTTGTATTCATTCTGCACGCAGACAATTTCTGCAATGTTACGCGCTTCCGCCACCTGAGTCGGGGTGACATTACTCAAACCAATGTGCTTCACCAGCCCCTGCTGTTGCAGTTCGGCGAGCACCGTAAAACTGGCTTCGATGGAGCCTTCCGCAGGCCCGTGACCGTCGCCGAGCATGATGCGCAGGTTAACCACATCCAGCACATCAAGACCGAGATTTCGCAGGTTGTCGTGTACCGCTTGTTTCAGTTCCGCAGGCGAAAACGCCGGAAGCCAGGAAGCATCGTTACCACGACGCGCGCCAATTTTGGTGACAATCGTTAGCTCGTCGCCATACGGGTGTAACGCTTCACGGATAATCTGGTTAGTGACATGCGGGCCGTAGAAATCACTGGTATCAATGTGATTAACCCCCAGCGCCAGCGCTTCGCGTAGCACTGTAATCGCCACATGGCGATCTTTCGGCGGGCCAAAGACGCCGGGGCCTGCCAGTTGCATGGCGCCATAGCCAAGTCGATTGACGGATTTCGAACCAAGGATAAATGGATCACTGCTGCTCATAACACCCTGTCCCTATTTAAGACGGATTAAGAGCCAACAGTATAGGAACGAACGTGTGACGATGAAACGTGTAAAAAATGCGATTGTGTAAAAAACCGCAACCCAATGCGGGAAGCGGCTTTTGCGGCTATGGGCTAGCTCTGCGATTTAGGCCGCAGATCTTTATCAAACGTTAGTCGCTTGCGCCCCTCTTCTTCGGCGCGTAACGGCTCAACCTGGTGCATTGTTTTCTTGCAACGTTCCACCAGCACCTGATACTCGCGCGTGCCCTGTTTTTTCCAGGCTAATTCTTGCTCACTTAATTCCCGCATCGCTTTCGCCGGGCTGCCAATAATCAGGTGATTGGCCGGCATTTCCGCTTTGGCTTTGACGAATGCCGCCGCGCCGACGATGCTGTTTTCGCCAATCACCGCGCCGTCCATCACTACCGCGTTCATTCCCACCAGCGCGTTGCGGCGGATAATACAGCCGTGCAAAATCGCGCTATGGCCGATATGCCCCTCTTCTTCTACCACCGTATCCTGCTCCGGGAAACCGTGCATCACACAGTTATCCTGAATGTTCGCGCCGTCTTTCACCACAATACGGCCAAAGTCGCCACGCAGGCTGGCATTCGGGCCGACGTATACGCCTTTGCCGAGGATCACGTCGCCAATTAACACCGCAGTCGGATGCACATAGCTCTCGTCCGGCACCACCGGGGTTAAGCCGTCAATCTGATACACTGGCATAAGACCTCCCTTCGTTAACCGGCAGCCCGCCAAAGCGTTGATAGAACAGCGAACCCGGCGCAGGCAATTCGCCCACCGGGGTTTCACCTTTTTCGCTGACAAAAGCCAGCGCAGCGGGCGCCACACGTTGATAAATATTAATACAGAGTTGTCGCGCCGAGCCGCCAGGCCAGTGCGCCGGAAGAAGCTCCTCCGGCAGGAGTGGGTCTTTCAACACCACGCGACGATAGAAGTGGATTAAAAGCAGTTGGATCTGGAAGCAGCGTTCCGGTGTCAGCTCATCGGCATCCACCTCACGCAGTAGCGACAACAGCGGGCGGAATAGCTGAATGAACGTATCGTACATCACGTTCTGTTCCGTTAGCTGCCAGCACTCCTCTACTCTGGCGCGTAATGCCGCCCGCGACAGCGCCAGCGGAGAATGCGCTTCGAAGCAGATAACGTTGTCCGCCACGCCTGCTTCATGCAGCAGCGACTGCACATCCGCCAGCTTTTGCGATGGCGAGGCCATCAGGCTCGGCGCAAGCGTGCCAAACCCTTGCCAGATAAGCTGTTTTTTGACATCTGAAAGCGTTGCACGATCCAGCCCTTCCGAGAGTAACAACAGCCAGGTGCCGTCCCAGGCGGGGGTTTCGGCACGATAGATTTTATTTTCCGCCCGCCGGGTTAAGCGCTGGCCTTTGTCGCTCAGGCGGTAAAAGCTGCGGCGGCCGATGCGTTCCACATCCAGCCAGCCCTCTTTGTTGAGGCGAAACAGCGCGGTTCGGACAAAGCGTTCGCCAAATCCCAGGCCTTCGAGCATCGCCGCCAGGCTACCGAGCCAGACGGTACCGCCGCGATGCAACAGGGAATCACCATACAGCGAGGCAATCAGAGAGGTGCCGCTAATCGGCACTGAGGAGACGGCCTGTTGTATGAAAGTGTCAATCTTACTCATCTGATTCATCCTGTTGTTATTATTTTGATTTATGAATCATAGCATAGGTTTCCCCTCAGCCCGGCCCTCTCCCAAAGGGAGAGGGAGAAAACCACACCCATCAGTCCCCTCTCCCTGAGGGAGAGGGTGAAAGCTTTATCACACGCTGGCAATCTTGCGCAAATCAAACACCCGGCACGCTTTGCCTTCCGAACGCGGGATAGCTCCGCAGTTGACGATAGTGACATCGGTGGAAATCCCCACCATCGACTTAATGCGGTGACGCAACTGATGGCACACCTGGCAGCGCTGTTCGTGGCTCAGATACAAACTGCTCTCTTTCAGTTCAACCTGAATCGATAGCGAATCAAGATGTCCACGACGGTTTACTTCCAGTTGATAGTGTGGAGAAAGATGTTCGAACTTCACAATCTCCTCCTCCAGTTGTGACGGGAAGACATTGACGCCGCGAATAATCAGCATGTCATCGCTGCGCCCGCTGATGCGATCCATCCGGCGCATGGTGCGGGCGGTGCCCGGCAGCAGGCGCGTCAGGTCGCGGGTGCGGTAGCGGATCACCGGCAGCGCTTCTTTGGTCAGGGTGGTGAACAGCAGTTCGCCGTGCTCGCCGTCATTCAGCACTGTGCCATCGTTCGGATTGACGATTTCCGGGTAGAAGTGATCTTCCCAGATGGTCGGGCCGTCGGCGGTTTCAATGCACTCCATCGCCACGCCCGGCCCCATCACTTCCGAGAGACCGTAAATATCCAGCGCGCTGATCCCCAGACGGCGCTCAATCTCTTTACGCATCGCCTGCGTCCACGGCTCTGCGCCAAATACACCAACGCGCAGAGAGCACTGGCTGGCGTCGCCGCCCATCTGGCGCTCCAGCTCTTCAATCAGGTTCAGACAGTAGGATGGCGTCACCATGATCATATCCGGCTGGAAATCACGAATAAGCTGTGCCTGCTTCTCGGTCTGGCCGCCGGACATCGGGATCACCGTGGCGCCCAGTCGTTCCGCACCGTAGTGCGCGCCCAGCCCGCCGGTGAACAGGCCGTAGCCGTAAGCAACGTGGATTTTATCTTTCGGCGTGCCGCCCGCCGCCCGCAGAGAACGCGCCACAATATCGGCCCAGGTATTAATATCGTTCTGGGTGTAGCCGACCACCGTCGGCTTACCGGTGGTGCCGGATGAAGCATGCACGCGCACTACCTGCTCCATCGGCACCGCGAACATGCCGAACGGATAGTTATCGCGCAGATCCTTTTTGGTAGTGCACGGGAATTTCTGGATGTCCTTTAGCTCTTTGAAATCATCCGGGTGAACGCCCGCTTCATCGAATTTGCGGCGATACATCGGCACATTTTCGTAAGCGTGTTTAAGCGTCCATTTCAGACGTTGCGTTTGCAGCGCCTGCAGTTCGTCCAGCGATGCTTTTTCGATTGGGTCAAGCTTTGTATTTGTTGTCATTATAGGGTACTCGCAGGTAAAAATTAGCTCACACACGCTCCAGGATCATGGCAATGCCCTGACCCACACCAACACACATCGTACACAGGGCATAGCGACCCTGACGGCGCTGCAACTCCAGACTGGCGGTCAGCGCCAGTCGTGCGCCGCTCATCCCTAACGGATGGCCTAAGGCGATGGCGCCTCCGTTCGGATTAATATGCGGCGCCTCATCCGGCAGCCCTAATTGTCTGAGGACGCCCAGCGCCTGCGCGGCGAAGGCCTCGTTCAGTTCGATAACGTCCATATCGGTGATACTTAGGCCCGCTCGTTCCAGCACTCTGTGCACGGCAGGCACCGGCCCCAGCCCCATCAGGCGCGGCTCAACCCCGGCGGTTGCCATAGCGACAATCCGCGCGCGCGGCGTCAGCCCCTGGGCGATGGCCTGCTGTTCGCTGGCGATGATCAGCGCCGCCGCGCCATCGTTGACCCCGGAGGCGTTGCCTGCCGTAATCACGCCATTCGCGCGGAACGGCGCTTTCAGCTTGCCAAGCTGTTCCAGCGTGGTTTCCGGGCGCAGATGCTCGTCATCCCGCACCTCGGTATAGGTGCCCTTTTTGCCCGGCACGCGTACTGCCACGATCTCTTCGGCAAACACGCCGTCGCGCTGGGCTCTGGCGGCCCGTTGCTGGCTGTTCCAGGCGAAGGCGTCCTGATCGGCACGGCTAATATTTAACAATTCAGCTACATTCTCCGCCGTTTCCGGCATGCTGTCAGTTCCAAATTGTTGCTGCATGAGCGGGTTCACAAAACGCCAGCCAATGGTGGTATCAAACATCTCCGCCTGGCGCTGGAAAGGCGCGCTGGCCTTACCCATTACGAATGGCGCACGCGACATCGACTCCACGCCGCCCGCCACCAGCAAATCAGCATCACCGGATTTAATCGCCCGCGCCGCGAAACCAATGGCGTCCAGGCCGGAGCCACACAGGCGGTTAATGGTGGTACCGGAAACATCCTGCGGATAGCCCGCCAGCAGCAGCGCCATTCGCGCCACGTCGCGGTTATCTTCCCCAGCCTGGTTGGCGCAGCCGAGGATCACGTCATCAATGCGCGTCGGGTCAAGTTTCGGGTTGCGCGCCAGTAGTTCGCGCAGCGGCACCGCCGCCAGGTCGTCGGCACGAACGCTGGATAACGCCCCCGCATAGCGGCCAATCGGGGTACGAATGCCGTCACAAATAAATGCATCACGCATCAGCTTCTCCTGTTACCGTGCCGCCGATGCGGTGGGATTTACCGCGAAACAGGGCTACCGTTTTTTGTTGTTGGTTAACAATTTCAATGTCATAAACGCCGGTCTGCTTGCCCTGGTGTTTTACCCGGGCGGTGGCGGTTAACTTGTCGCCCGCAAAGCCGGGGCGCAGAAAATCAATTGAGCAGGCCGAAGCCACCGCCGCCAGCCCCTGACTGTTGCAGGCGTAAGCAAAAGCGGTATCCGCCAGCGAAAAAAGCTGGCCGCCGTGGCAGGTCTGGTGGCCGTTGAGCATCTGCGGCGCCACCGTCATGGTGAGCACCGCAAAACCTTCGTCCATTTCGAGGATGTCGATCCCCAGCGCCTGCGCGCAGGTGTCGCGTTCATACATTGCATGGGCATTACGCCAGGCGTTACTCATGATGACTCTCCAGCAGCGCACGCTGGCGCAGTAAGGAACTCGGGCGATAGCGCTCTTCACCGTAGTGGGATTGCAGGTTTTCCAGTACGCGCAACACGTTCTGCCAGCCCAGTTCAGCGCCCCATTGCAACGGCCCTTTCGGGTAATTCACGCCAAGGCGCATCGCCGTATCGATATCCTGTTCGCGGGCGACCTGTTTCTGCACCGCGTCCAGCGCTTCGTTCGCCAGCATCGCGACCGTGCGCCACACCAGCAGCCCCGGATAATCAGCAATTTGCAGCACTTTTTTGCCCTGCTGCTGGAAGTAGTAGACGGCTTTATCGGTGTCGGCCTGGGCGTTGGTCTGTGCGGCAGCCAGCACCACCACATCCCCCTCGATACGGTCAAACACCACCGCCGGGCGCTGATGGCGCACAGCCAATGCCAGCGCAGTTTCGCCTTGTGTTTCAATCAGCAGCAGATCGTCAATTGTGACACTGTCACCATTTTCTGTTATCTCGCCTGGGTCGACCGAAACGTCTGCCAGATACGGGTCTGATACCGCTTCCACTGGCCAGCGATAAACCCCCTGTCCGCTCTTCTTACCCAAACGCCCGCCCAGCACCAGTTCCTGTTGCAGCAGCGAGGGTAAGAAACGGCGGTCTTGCCAGAAGGCGTTGAATACCGAGCTGGTAACGGCAAAGTTAACGTCATGGCCGATCATATCGGTCAGCGCCAGCGGCCCCATCGGAAAGCCGCCGCCTTCGCGCAACGCCGCATCAATGACTTCCGCCGTCGCCACCTGCTCTTCCAGCGCCCGCCAGGCTTCGGCGTAGAACGGACGGGCAATGCGGTTGACGATAAAGCCCGGCGTCGAGCGGCAGCGCACCGGCTGTTTGCCCCACGCGGTGACGCAGTTGCAGAGCGTATCCGCCACTTCCGCCGAGGTTGCCAGGCCGCTGACCACTTCCACCAGTTTCATGACCGGCGCCGGGTTAAAGAAGTGCAGCCCCGCGACGCGCTCCGGGTAGCGCACATCGGCGGCAATAGCGGTGATTGAAATAGAAGAGGTATTACTGGTCAGCAAGGTTTGCGGCGGGCAAATTTCCGCCAGTTGACTGAACAGCGCCTTTTTCACCTCCAGGCGTTCGGAAGCCGCCTCGACAACCAGATTAGCCGGAGCCAGTGAAGCGATATCCGCCACCGGGTAGATTTTTTTCAGCGTCTTTTCGCAGACTTCAGCGCTCAGCTTGCCGCGTGACACGCGGGAGGTCAGGCGCTGGCGGATGCCGTCAATGGCACGGGTGAGCGCCTGCTGATTGATATCAAACAGCAGCACATCGTGCCCCGCCGTCGCCGCCACTTCCGCAATGCCTGCGCCCATCGTGCCGCTGCCAATCACGGCAACCGTTTTGATTTCATGGCTCATGGTTTATTTCCCGCAGAACTGGGGTGGACGTTTCGCCAGAAACGCGCTGACGCCTTCGCGATAGTCATCGCTGCGCCCGGCCAGACGCTGGAAGTCACGTTCCATATCAAGCTGGTTGTCCAGCGTTTGCGTTTCCGAGGCCAGCAATGCCTGTTTGATAAGGCCCAGGCCGTAAGTTGGCTGCGTCGCCAGATGGCGCGCCAGCGTCAGGCTGGTATCCGCCAGTTCGGCGTCATCCACCACCTGCCAGATCATGCCCCACTGCTGCGCCTGCTCAGCGCTCAGTTTGTCGCCCAGCAGCGCCAGCCCCATGGCGCGTGCACGCCCGGCAATTCGCGGCAGCAGCCAGGTGCCGCCGCAGTCAGGCACCAGCCCCAGCTTACTGAACGCCATCACAAAATTCGCCGAACGGGCGGCAATCACCATGTCGCAGCCCAGCGCCAGCGTGGCGCCCGCACCTGCCGCCACACCGTTCACTGCGGCAATCACCGGCTTCGGTAGTTTTGCCAGGCGGCGTACCAGCGGGTTATAAAACCGCTCGACGGACATCCCCAAATCCGGCGCAGGGCCGTTAGGATCGACGTTGCGATCGTTCAGATCCTGCCCCGCGCAAAATCCGCGTCCCGCGCCGGTAATCAGCAGGCAGCGAATGGTCTCATCACGTTCGGCTTGCTTCAGGCACTCGGCAAGTTGCTGATGCATCACATCGTTAAAGCTGTTGAGACGTTCCGGGCGGTTAAGCGTAATGGTCATCACGCCCTGCTCAACATGACTCAAAATAAAAGCATCCACGATTAACGTCCTTTAAATTCCGGTTGGCGTTTTTGCAGGAAAGCATTGATGCCCTCCTTACGATCTTCGGTCGCGCTCAGCAGGGTAAAGAGCTGGCGCTCCTGTTGCAGACCCGCATGCAGCCCCACTTCCTGCGCCTGGCGCAGCGCCTGTTTTGCCGCCTGTAATGCCAGCGGCGAGTGGCGGGCGATGGTTTTCGCCAGTTTCAGGGCATATTCGAGGGTGAGTCCCGCCGGGTGGATGTCGCTCACCAGTCCAGCCTGCTGCGCCTGGCGGGCGTCAATTGCCTCGCCAGTCAGTACCATGCGGCTGGCGAGCGCCTTACCGACGCTACGAATTAAACGCTGGGTGCCGCCTGCGCCCGGCATAATGCCAAGGGTAATTTCCGGCAGGCCGAAACGGGCGTTATCCCCCGCCACCACCGTGTCGCACAGCAGCACGAGCTCGCAGCCTGCGCCCAGCGCGTAACCGTTGACGGCGGCGATCAGCGGTTTATTGAACGCGTCAATGCGCGCCCATAAACGCGGGCGAATATCGTTGAGCGTGGCGGGCAGATCGTTGGCCGCCATTTCGTTGAGATCGGCTCCGGCGGCGAAGAAACGCTCGTTGCCGGAGATCACACAGGCGGAAATCTCCGGGTCGCCCGCGGCGCGTTCCAGTTCGCTGGCGATGTTTTCCAGCAGCGCATTGTTCAGTGCATTACGCGCCTGCGGACGATTCAGCGTCAGCAGCAGCACGCGCTCATGGCGCGCAACGATCAGTTCGCTCATGCCATCCCCTTCGCGTCGAAATCGACAATCACGCCATCGCCTTTCGGCAGCGCCTGGCAGCTCAGCACATAGCCCGCCGCCACTTCGTCCGGCTCAAGGCTGTAGTTAGTCGCCATCTCCACTTCACCGCGCAGCACTTTACATTTGCAGGTGGCGCAAACGCCGCCTTTGCAGGCATACGGCAGATCCGCGCCCTGACGCAGCGCGGCATCAAGAATGCTGTCATCTTCTGCGTTGAGGGAGATCTGACGGTCGCGGCCATCGTGACGAATGGTGACGCTGCGCCCTTCAGCCTGCACGGTAGAGACGCGTTTAACGATGCTGCCCGGCGTGTTAAAGCGCTCCAGGTGAATCGCTTTTTCCGGCATTCCCAGATCGCGCAGGGCGATTTCCGCCTCATCCATCATCGCCGCCGGGCCGCAGATAAAGGCTTCATCAAGCTGATCGAACTGCACCAGATTGCGCGCCAGGGCGTGCAGCTTTTCACTGTTGATATGGCCGGACAGCAGTTCGCTTTCCACCGTCTCCTGGCTGAACAGGTTGATCAGTTGCAGGCGCTGCGGGTATTTATCTTTCAGGTCGGCCAGCGCCTGGCGGAACATCATGCTCTGGCTGCTGCGATTGCCGTAAATCAGGGTGAACTGGCTGTGGGTTTCGATGGCGAGCGTGGCTTCGATAATCGCCAGCATCGGCGTAATGCCCGAGCCCGCAGCAATCGCCAGATAGCGTGCGGTGCGCTCCGCCTGTGGCTGGTAGCCGAAGTGGCCCTGCGGCACCATCACCTCAAACGCCATGCCCTGTTTGATATCGCTCTGGGCAAAGCGGGAAAAACGCCCGCCTTCGATGGCCTTCACCGCCACGCTAATCTGCCCCGGCGTAGCGGTGCGGCAGATGGAGTAACAGCGGCGCAGCTCTTCCCCGCCCAGGCGGGTTTTCAGCGTCAGGTGCTGACCGGGACGGAAAGCGTAGGCCTCCCGTAACGTGTCGGGTACGGCAAAAGTAATGGTCACCGCATCGCGGGTTTCCGGTTCCACTTTTGCCACCGTTAGCGAATGAAACGTCGTCATGGCAACCTCAAATACATTTGAAATAGTCGAAAGGTTCGCGGCAACTGTCGCAGCGGTAGAGCGCTTTGCAGGCCGTGGAACCAAATTCGCTGATAAGCGAGGTGTGAGTGCTGCCACAGCGCGGGCAGACCACATCCTCAGGAACCGATGCGTGGCAGGCGTGGGCCTGCGGCGGGCTAATGCCATACTGGCGCAAGCGCTCGCGGGCATCGGCGTTCATCCAGTCGGTGGTCCAGGCAGGGTCAAGTTGCAGCACGATATCTACCGGGGTGAAGCCATGCTCGGTCATCACCTCGCGGATTGCCCCCAGCAGATGCTCCGTCGCCGGGCAGCCGGAATAGGTTGGCGTAAAGCCAATCACCCAACCGTCACCCTGCGGCGCAACGCTGCGCACCATACCGAGATCGGTGATGGTTAACACCGGCACTTCCGGGTCGGGGATCTCGCTCAGTACGCGCCAGATCTCATGCACTTTCGAGGGTGCTATCGCGACAATTCGTTGCACGTTGACCTCCTGATTACCACTGCTGCGCGGGGTAGATGCGTTGCAGATACTGCATTTCCGCCAGCATCGGCCCCAGATGTTCCGTATGCAGACCCTGTTTCCCGCCGGTACGGAAAGCGTCTTCTTCCGGCAGTTGCAGGCAGGCATCCGCAAGCGCGCCGCGCACGGTGCTCTCCCATTCGTCTTTCAGTTCACGCACGTCTACGGCGATCCCCTGTTCGATCAGTTCCAGATCCACGGCATCCACCTCGAAAAGTTCGCCGGTGAAGCGCCAGATGTTGTTCAGCGCCTGTTGCATCTTCTGCGCCGACTCCGGCGTACCGTCGCCCAGACGCACCAGCCAGCCGCGGCTGAATCGCAGGTGATAGCGAACTTCTTTAATCGATTTGGCGGCGATGGCGGCGATTTGCGCATCACGGCTCTGCACCAGGCGGCTGTAGAGCGCCACATGCCAGGCATCCATCAGGAACTGGCGGGCGATGGTGTCGGCGAAGTTGCCGTTCGGCTGTTCCACCAGCAGCAGGTTGCTGAACTGGCGCTCTTCGCGACCGTAGGCCAGCGTGTCTTCATCGCCGTTGCCGTAGCATTCGGCGGCATAGCTGAGGAAGTTGCGCGCCTGACCAAGTAAATCGAGGCCAATATTGGCCAGCGCCAGGTCAATCTCCAGCTCCGGCGCATGGCCGCACCAGGCGCCCAGACGCTGCGAGAGCACCAGGCCGTTGTCACCCAAACGTTGGGCGTAAATCGCGACGGAATTTTTAGTCATCACCCACCTCACATGTGCTCGATGCCATCAGGGATGGTGTAAAAGGTCGGGTGGCGGTAGACCTTGCTTTCCGACGGGTCGAAAAACTCACCGCGCTCTTCCGGCTGGGAGGCGACGATTTCGCTCGCCTTCACCACCCAAATGGAGCAGCCTTCATTACGCCGCGTATAGGCATCGCGCGCGTTTTCCAGCGCCATTGCGTCATCGGCGGCGTGCAGGCTGCCAACGTGACGGTGGGATAACCCCTGTTTGCTGCGAACAAAAACTTCATATAAAGGCCAGTAAACATTGCTCATCGTGCTTCTCCTTATGCCGCATTGCGGGTTTGTTGTTTTTGCGCATGCGCCAGTGCGGCTTCCCGCACCCACGCGCCCTCTTCCCAGGCTTTACGCTTCGCGCCCAGGCGTTCGTGGTTGCATACGCCGCGGCCGTGGATCACTTCGTTAAATTCTTGCCAGTCGATTTCACCAAAGCGGTAGTGGCCGCTTTCTTCATCAAATCGCAGGTCTGCATCCGGCACCGTCATGCCGAGCATTTCTACCTGCGGAATGGTGTTATCAACGAAACGCTGGCGCAGTTCGTCATTGGTAAACAGCTTGATGCGCCACTCCAGGCTCTGGGCGCTGTTTGGCGAGTTGTCGTCGTTTGGCCCGAACATCATCAGCGCCGGCCACCAGAAACGGTTGATGGCGTCCTGCAACATCTGACGCTGTGCTTCACTGCCCTGCGCCAGCGCCATGCAGGCTTCGTAGCCCTGGCGCTGATGGAAGCTCTCTTCTTTACAGATTTTCACCATCGCCCGGGCATACGGCCCGTAAGAGGTGCGGCACAGGGCCACCTGGTTGACAATCGCCGCGCCATCGACCAGCCAGCCGATAACGCCGATGTCCGCCCAGGAGAGCGTCGGGTAGTTAAAGATGGAGGAGTACTTCATGCGGCCGTCGAGCATCTTCTGGTAGATGTCTTCACGGGCACAGCCGAGGGTTTCCGCCGCGCTGTAGAGATAGAGGCCGTGCCCCGCTTCGTCCTGCACTTTTGCTAACAGGATGGCTTTACGACGCAGGGTCGGCGCACGGGTGATCCAGTTACCTTCCGGCAGCATGCCAACAATTTCAGAGTGGGCGTGCTGGCCAATCTGGCGGATCAGGGTTTTACGGTAGGCGTCGGGCATCCAGTCCTGCGGTTCGATGGCCGTTTCCTGCGCGATGCGCTGGTTAAAGCGTTGTTCTTCTGTCACGTCATCACCTTTTATGATTCCAAAAACATTCACACAAAACATATATGCGAATCACTTTATGCTTTAAAAGTTACGCGTTAGTTAAATAAAACCACAAATTTTGTTTGTGAATTATGTGATGACACTCGCAAACCATTTAACAAAATCTTTTAAAAACATGAATATAAGCAATTTAAAAAGTCACACCACGATCACAATGTTAAAAAATCATTAAAATTCAGCTTGCGATTTATGATTCACAATTTAACTATGTATAACGAAATCACGTAACATTTGGAGATTAGCGATGCAGCAGTTAGCCAGCTTCTTATCCGGCGCGTGGCAAACCGGCCAAGGGCGCGCCCGTACCATTCATCACGCCATCAGCGGCGACGCGCTGTGGGAAGTCACAAGCGAAGGGCTGGATATGGCGCAAGCCCGCCGCTATGCCATTGAGAAAGGCAGCAAAGCGCTCCAGGCAATGACCTTTATCGAGCGCGCCACGATGCTGAAAGCGGTGGCGAAACACCTGTTAGCGGAAAAAGAACAGTTTTATGCGCTGTCGGCGCAAACGGGCGCCACGCGTGCGGATAGCTGGGTGGATATCGAAGGCGGGATCGGCACCCTCTTCACCTACGCCGGGCTGGGCAGCCGCGAACTGCCGGACGACACCCTGTGGCCGGAAGATGAGCTGATCCCGCTTTCTAAAGCGGGTGGATTTGCCGCACGCCATGTGCTGACCTCCAAATCGGGCGTGGCGGTGCACATCAACGCCTTTAACTTCCCCTGCTGGGGAATGCTGGAAAAACTGGCCCCAACCTGGCTTGCCGGGATGGCGGCAATCATCAAACCGGCAACCGCCAGCGCACAACTCACCCAGGCGATGGTGAAATCGATTATCGACAGCGGGCTGGTGCCGGAGGGCGCGCTAAGCGTGATTTGCGGCGGCGCGGGCGATCTGCTCGAAAAGCTCGACAGTCAGGATGTGGTGACTTTCACCGGCTCGGCAAACACCGGGCAGCAACTGCGCGTGCATCCGAACATTGTGGCGAAGTCGATCCCGTTCACCATGGAAGCCGACTCACTGAACTGTTGCGTACTGGGTGATGACGTCACGCCTGAACAGCCGGAATTTGCCCTCTTCATCCGTGAAATTGTGCGCGAGATGACCGCTAAAGCCGGGCAAAAATGTACCGCGATTCGCCGTATCATCGTGCCGCAGCGGCAGATCAATGCCGTCAGTGAAGCGCTGATTGCGCGTCTGGGAAAAATCGTTGTTGGCGACCCGGCGCAGGAAGGCGTGAAGATGGGCGCGCTGGTGAATATCGACCAGCGTCAGGATGTGCAGGAGAAAGTGGATTTGCTGGTTGCCGCGGGATGTCAGATTTTGCTTGGCGGCAAAGCGGACGAGAAAGCCGCCGGGGCGTTCTTCCCGCCAACATTATTGCTTTGCCCGCAGCCGGATGAGATCAAAGCCGCGCATGCCATTGAAGCCTTCGGCCCGGTGGCGACACTAATGCCGTATCAGAATCGCGACCATGCGCTGGCGTTGGCGCGAGCAGGTGAAGGCAGCCTCGCGGGCACGCTGGTAACAGCCGACTGCGCGCTGGCGCGTGAGTTTATTCTCGGTGCGGCGCGGGCGCACGGGCGTATTCAGGTGCTGAACGAAGAATCAGCGAAAGAATCAACCGGACACGGTTCCCCGCTGCCGCAACTGGTACACGGCGGGCCGGGTCGCGCGGGCGGCGGTGAAGAGCTGGGCGGGTTACGCTCGGTGAAACACTACATGCAGCGTACCGCCATTCAGGGCAGCCCGACCATGCTCGCCGCCATCGGCAAACAGTGGGTACGCGGCGCACAGGTCAACGAAGATCGCGTCCATCCATTCCGTAAATACTTCGAAGAGATCCAGCCCGGCGACAGCCTGCTGACCCACCGCCGCACAGTCACCGAGGCGGATGTGGTGAACTTCGCCTGCCTGAGCGGCGATCACTTCTACGCGCACATGGATAAACTCGCCGCCGCCGAATCATTGTTTGGCGAGCGCGTGGCGCACGGTTACTTCCTGATTTCCGCCGCTGCGGGGCTGTTTGTTGACCCCGGCGTCGGGCCGGTGATCGCCAACTATGGCATGGAAAACCTGCGCTTTATCGAGCCGGTAAAACCAGGCGACACCATCCAGGTGCGGCTGACCTGTAAACGCAAAACCATCAAGCGCCAGAAAACGACGGAAGAGACGCCCACCGGCGTGGTGGAGTGGTCGGTTGAGATCTACAACCAGCATCAGCAGGCGGTGGCGCTGTATTCGATCCTGACGCTGGTAGCGCGTCAGAACGGGGATTTCTAAGGCGCACAGCCCCTCTCCCGCAGGGAGAGGGAACTGCCCGAGCCCATTTCTCAAACCTGCGCTGGCTTTCTCCCTCTCCCTGCGGGAGAGAGCCGGGATTAGGGGGTATCTCCGCACAACCATGCCTCCCCGGAGGCATTTTTTCTATCTGGCAAAACTGCCCAATAACCTGGCAGGTGCAGGCAAACTGTTTTACCGCAGGGCTGATAGGGTGAAAGCGTTAAAAACCGCCCGCGAAGAGCGGTTGCGAGCGAGAAACACAACAACAAGACGAGGTTTATAATGGGAAGCTCCTCTATTCTTTCTCCCCGTAAGACGGCTCTGGCGCTGGCCATCGCCCTGTTTTGCGCCTGGCAATCCCCGGCATTCGCCCACGGCGGCGAAGCCCACATGGTACCAATGGATAAAACGCTGGCCGACTTTGGCGCTGACGTGCAATGGGATGACTACGCACAAGTTTTCACGCTGATTAAAGATGGCGCTTACGTTAAAGTAAAACCGGGCGCGAAAACCGCCATTGTCAACGGCCAGCCGCTGAAGCTGCAGGTGCCGGTAGTGATGAAGGACAACAAAGCCTGGGTTTCTGATACCTTCATCAACGATGTGTTCCAGTCCGGCCTTGACCAGACCTTCCAGGTGGAGAAAGCCCCGCATCCGCTTAACGCCCTGAGCGCAGACGAAATCAAACAAGCCGTCGAGATCGTGAAAGCGTCGCCCGATTTTAAACCGAACACCCGCTTTACCGAGATCTCCCTGCGCGCGCCGGAAAAAGCCGCCGTGTGGGCGTTCGCGCTGGAAGGCAAAGCCATCAACGCGCCGCGGACAGCCGATGTGATCATGCTGGATGGCAAACACATCATCGAAGGCGTTGTTGACCTGCAAAACAAAAAAATCCTCTCCTGGCAGCCAATTAAAGACGCGCACGGTATGGTGCTGCTGGACGATTTCGGCAGCGTGCAAAGCATCATCAACGCCAGCACGGAATATGCCGAAGCGCTGAAAAAACGCGGCATCACCGACCCGAAAAAAGTAATTACGACTCCGCTTACCGTGGGTTATTTTGATGGCAAAGATGGCCTGAAACAGGATGCGCGTCTGCTGAAAGTGATTAGCTATCTGGACGTCGGCGACGGCAACTACTGGGCGCACCCGATAGAAAACCTGGTCGCTGTTGTTGACCTGGAACAGAAAAAAATTGTGAAGCTGGAAGAAGGCCCAGTGATCCCGGTGCCGATGGCCGCGCGCGCCTACGATGGCCGCGACCGCGTCGCCCCGGCGGTGAAACCGCTGGATATCATTGAACCGGAAGGGAAAAACTACACCATCACCGGCGATATGATCCACTGGCGCAACTGGGATTTCCACCTGAGCATGAACTCCCGCGTCGGGCCGATGATTTCCACCGTCACCTTTAACGACAACGGCACCAAACGTAAGGTGATGTATGAAGGTTCGCTGGGTGGGATGATCGTGCCTTACGGCGACCCGGATATTGGCTGGTACTTCAAGGCGTATCTGGACTCCGGCGATTACGGCATGGGCACCCTCACCTCGCCTATCGCGCGCGGCAAAGATGCGCCGTCCAACGCCGTGCTGCTTAACGAGACCATCGCCGATTACACTGGCACGCCGACCGAGATCCCGCGCGCCATCGCCATTTTCGAGCGCTACGCCGGGCCGGAGTATAAACACCAGGAGATGGGCCAGCCGAACGTCAGCACCCAGCGCCGCGAACTGGTGGTGCGCTGGATCAGCACCGTCGGCAACTATGATTACATTTTCGACTGGATCTTCCACGAAAACGGCACCATCGGCATCGATGCAGGCGCAACCGGCATTGAAGCGGTGAAAGGCGTGAAGGCCAAAACCATGCACGACCCGAGCGCGAAAGACGACACCCGCTACGGTACGCTGATCGACCATAATATTGTCGGCACCACCCACCAACATATCTATAACTTCCGTCTCGACCTCGACGTGGACGGCGAGAACAACAGCCTGGTGGCGATGGATCCGGTGGTGAAACCGAACAGCGCAGGCGGCCCGCGTACCAGTACCATGCAGATCAATGAGTACGCCATCAGCAACGAGAAGGACGCGGCGCAGAAGTTTGACCCCGGCACCATCCGTCTGCTGAGCAACCCGAACAAAGAGAACCGCATGGGTAATCCGGTCTCTTACCAGATTATCCCTTACGCGGGCGGTACCCATCCGGTTGCTAAAGGCGCGCAGTTCGCCCCGGACGAGTGGATTTATCACCGCCTGAGCTTTATGGATAAACAGTTGTGGGTGACGCGTTATCACCCTGACGAGCGCTTCCCGGAAGGGAAATACCCGAACCGCTCAACGCACGACACCGGGCTTGGGCAGTACACCAAAGACAATGAGTCGCTGGACAACACCGATACGGTGGTGTGGATGACCACCGGAACGACGCACGTCGCCCGCGCCGAAGAGTGGCCGATCATGCCGACCGAATGGGTGCATACGCTGCTGAAACCGTGGAACTTCTTTGATGAAACGCCAACGCTGGGGGCGAAGAAGAAGTAAGGTTAATTGGGGGAAAACGGCGCTAAGCGCCGTTTTTTGGTGGGGATATGCTCTTATTCATCTTCCTCTTCTGACTCGATGTGTTCAATAATTACGTCTTAACCCTGCCTTGAATACCTTATCATTCGTCAAAATATTAATAGCGATGTGCCTACCCTGTGCGTCTGCCATTAAGGTTTACGGCAACAATCGACCAGCATCACCGTATTCATGATTTTGGGTTGATTTTTGATGTATTCAAGACTCTCGACCTCAAAATATTAACCCCATAATTATTTTCTATTTTATTAAAATCATTTATACAAAAATCACTTGCCGATTCAATAAGATGAACTAACGTAGAAGTCAAACCATAGCATCCATCATTACCAAATAATAAAACAAGTGCATTTGCTTCTTCTCTTGATATAGGCGGTGAAATGCTATCTATTATTTTTTGATATTTATCATATACAGAAATGTCCTCATTATCTTCTGATGGCAGTTGCCCCATACTGATTAAATCAACAACAGCTTTCCTCATTATTAGCCACCTCTTTTTATTAATTAGTTCAGGGAAATTCGAAAGATTTGATGCCTTATATTGGTGTCCTCCCCCATTGACACATGCTCCCCCCCCTTTAAAGAACGGCTTTCCACATCAACCCGGTTCAAAAACCACACTACCACTTCTCTACCCTTCAATCACATCAATTTACACACGCTACCGCCACACCCTGATACATTACGATCTGCCCGCTCCTGCCCTATCACAAACATCAACGACGAAAAGACTTTACATATCTGCTGGCAGGATATTATTTATTACTATTTTATAACCATCATCAATAAAACATATATTTCACCACAAACCATGATTACAATAAATAATTATCCATCATCGCTTCAATCTCTCCTTTCGGGCGAAATTCCTAAATAAGACGCCAGCCAACAGAAGTGGTTTCTGGATAATAATAATCAACACAATGTTCTTTCGGTTTTTAACCAACACATAATATGATTATGTCTCTACGCTAATGGATTGCCGCCTGCGTTCTGCTTCTGTTTTTTGTCATGAGTTGCAGCCTGTATTCCTTATCTGGGCTTTGTTGAATAAATCGAACTTTCAGGAGATTGGCGGATCTGATCGCTACAGTCGTTTCAGCATCGGGTCCCTATGGCAAAGCAAAAGTTTAAAATCACCAACTGGTCAGCCTACAACAAGGCGCTCAGGCTGCGCGGTTCGCTGACGGTCTGGCTTGATGAATCCGCTATTGCAGCATGGACTGACAATGCGCAGCCTGAAGGCCGCGACCGACCGCGCCACTACACCGACATAGCTATCACTACGGTCTTTATGGTGAAGCGCGTGTTCAACCTGCCGCTCCCAAGGCCCCGTTGACTCGATATTTACGCTGATGGACCTGTCGCTGTGCTGCCCGGACTGTTCTCCGGTCAGCAAACGGGCAAAGAGCGTCAACATCAGCATAAAAACGCCAACTCGTGGTGAAATCTCGCCCTCTATTAATACAGGGCGAGAACATGAGTTAAATTTGTGTTAACCCTTTATATCATCATCACGAAATCCAGGTTCTGAACAGGTTGCGAGCACTTCCCCCCATACACGTTCCCTGATTAACGATGCTTTACCGAACTGACTATATGTTCTGCTATTTCCTTAAGTTCATCAGGCGAAATTCGTGGATGACCCTCTGCATAGTCTGAATAACTGGTGATAAAAACCTGCAAATCGGGTTCTTTTGTGCTGTTTTTAGGATCGGCGCGAACAAATGCCAGATAGCCATAATCTTTGTCTCCATCTTTTCGTGTAACCTCAAGAAAAGAGCCGGAGCCTTTTCTGCCATCCATTGTCACACTAAACCAGCCCGGAAAAAGGAGTTTCCTTTTTTGTTCGGGATACAGCATATAAATATTGTTCCACATCCATTTGGCATAGTCTTTGGCATCATAATTCTTCATTCGCTCAAAATTAGAATCCTGTGGAATCATACCAGGAAATTGATAACTGGCATCCTGGAAGAGAATCATTACATCCGGGTGATTATTCATTCGATACATGACTGCCATACTTCGTTCTTCATTCCCGGAATCATTAGATATAAATCCGTATGGCAGGCAAAAACCCTGACCTGAAGGAATTTCAAAGAGTTTTCTCGTCTGAAAATGCGCCAAAAAAGGAATTGCACTTGATTCCGTTGAAAAATACTCCTTAGCCCCCGGAAGGATAATTCCATCATATATTTTCATAAACTGATATAATCTATTTTCTTTTTTTAGAAAAAACGAATGATATTTTTCGTATGAAAGAAAAAAAGAATCCGGATAATAAGAAGTTATTTTATACTTATGGTAATTATCTGAAAGTAATTCTTCAACTTGTTTCTGGTATTCATTGAGATCCATAAAATCATCTCTGGAAACCATTACTTTATATTTCCCGTAATAAAACCCGGCATAATCACCCTCAATATTTTTACCTTGATAGCCATATTCGTGAAATTTACCAAATATAGAACCAGATGATGAATCTTTAGTTATGATTCTCTCAGCAGGGTAAAGCCCAACTTCTAAATCACCGGGTAATTGCAATTGATAGTATCCGACACATTCATTCTTCCATACAGTATCACCCGCACAAGAAACGCATGAATAAAGTAATAACAATGATAGTAAAATCACCTTCTCCATTTTACACCTCATTTCAATTTCATATTTTTGATTTATGGTATATATAAACCTGGTTAACAATCTCCATATGATAATCAACTAAATTATTCTCACCTTCAGTCCAGTGAATGGGTAATATGGTTATATATCCTTTTATATCACTCAATGCACCCAGGTCATTATTATTATATTTTCTCCAGAAAATCGCTGTATTCTCCGGCAGCACCCCCTAACATAGCAACACCCAAAAACACTCTAAATACACGATTATTGAACAATGGACGAAAAGCTTTCAATGCTCTTAATATCCGTAAGATTTTTTTCATATCACCCACCAATATCGCCTTTTAATTTAAAATATTTGACTCTACAGATCCATAAATCTCTCCCCTTGCAATATTCGCTCCAGTGCCCAATTCACCACTGGCTCCGTAAAATTAGATTTTCAATATTTACCCCTCCGTATTTAAAACATATTTCTTATGTGCTCTCGTTAGCTTCTCTGAATCCCCCCAAAAAAATATTCAATGCACATTGCTTAAATTATAAATTTCATATCCATTTGTATCAGGGAGAGCATCAGAGGAGTAAGTTTCCTTTGTGTTATCGTAAATAACATACCTACCCTGCCACTCGCCTACAGCATTATCATTTTTAATGATAATTAATGTATTAATTTTACCAAACCAGACAGATTCAGGTATATTTCTCTCTGCAAAACAAAACCAATCAGGTTTAACTTCTACTTTAGTCATGGCTATCAAACCTGTTATCAGGCATCCTTTAATGTATGGCGAACCATAATTTAAAGCAAAAATAAGAGAATGATTTATACATTTCGCAAGAACAAGATCTCCAGAAGTTTCTTTTCCTTCAAGGAAGGCATTCACAATAACGTTATCGAAAACCAAATAGGGAGTATCACCATCAATTGTCCTTAATGAAATCAGTTTAACTTCAAGCCCTTCATTTAACTCACATGTTTCAATGTCTTTAATAGTTCCAGATAAACAATAAAAAGGCATCAACAGAAAAATCAATAGATAATAATTGAGACGCATATTAATTCCAAATAAAAATATAGATTAAAAACCCAGATTTCCCCTGATCAGAAAAAATATCATCATAGATAACGCTTTGCACCTAATAACTTTTCAAATTAATTAAAAATTGTGAACCATTATCTCAAAAAGAAAATAATAATATTTTTATACCAACAATTCACTAACTTTAACAGTATTACATCCTCCACGCCCCACAAGAACCGATGCGAGGCGGTTACTTTCCATAACTATTTGCCACATCAATACAGCCAAAAAACCGCACCACCACTTCTCTATCCTTCAATCACATCAATTTACACACGCTACCGCCGCACCCTGATACATTACGATCTGCCCGCTCCCACCCTATCACAAATAGCAACAACGAAAAGGTTTTGCATATCTTCCGGCAGGATATTATTTAT
Organism: Pseudocitrobacter cyperus; assembly: GCF_039889165.1. Taxonomy (NCBI): domain Bacteria; kingdom Pseudomonadati; phylum Pseudomonadota; class Gammaproteobacteria; order Enterobacterales; family Enterobacteriaceae; genus Pseudocitrobacter; species Pseudocitrobacter cyperus. The sequence continues at coordinate 649,524 of NZ_JAYMYY010000001.1, forward strand.
TACCATTTTATAACCATCATCAATAAAACATATATTTCATCATAAACTATGATTACAATAAATAATTATCCATCATCGTTTCAACCTTTCTTACGGGCGAAATTCCTAAATAAGACGCCAACATACAGAAGCGATTTCCGGATAATAAGATCAACGCTATGCTCTTTCGGTTTGGGATCAACACGTCATTCGATTATGTCTCTACGCCAATGGATTGCCGCCAGTATTGTGCTTCTGCTTTTTGTCCTGGGCTATGGCCTGTATTTCCTTATTTGCGCAAAACCACCAACGCCTCTCGCTCAACAGGTCTATATCTGGCAGCGCATCTGGACACCCCATCATCAACACGCGCTGCAACAAAGCCATTCCCTCTTTTCAGCCCTGCGCGTACTGGGGTTACAGATACATCCGCAGGAAGGCATTCGCCATATTGCCATCAACAACGCGCTGCTCAAGCAGGATGGACGTCCGGTGTGGCTGGTCATAAGGCTGGACGGGCAACTTGCTCATCTCAACCCGTCACTCATCATTCAGCAGGTTCAATGCACTGCGCACGCGTGGGCGAACGCAGGCATCCCTCTGGCCGGGGTTGAAATCGATTACGATGCGCCAACGGCTAAGCTTGCGGATTACCAGCAACTGGTGAGTGCGCTGCGCAAATCACTTCCGCAGACCTTGACGCTCAGCATCACCGCCCTTCCCACCTGGCTGGAATCGCCTCTGCTTCCCACGCTGTTGCATACCGCCGATACCTCAGTATTACAGGTTCACAACGTGCAATCGCCCGCCAACGGGTTGTTTGATCCGCACCTCGCGCAACGCTGGGTCACTGAATACGCCAGCAAAACACGGCATCCATTTTTTGTCGCGCTACCGGCCTACGGTTCCGCGTTAACGCCTGACAACCGCGTCGAGAGCGAAGCGACGTTATCGTATGCCGACCAGGAGATGCAGGAACTGAGCGTCGCGCCACAAACGGTAGCCGATTTGATGCGGCAACTGGAACAACAGCCGCCGGAGGGTTTGCAGGGTTTCGTGTGGTTTCGCTTACCCCTCGCCGGGGATCGTCTTAGCTGGTCGATGGCGACGCTGAAAGCTGTGATTCATCATCAACCACTCGTCCCCCGCTGGTCGGTGATCGTCACGCCGACTGCCGATCCCATGCTTTTCGATCTGGCAATCAACAATAGCGGGCAAATCGATGCGCCGCTGCCCGAACAGGTTGCTCTGCAAAATGTGGATTGCGAATTTGCCGATGGCGCAAACCACTACCGTTCAGAACTGGCGAATAATGCACTGCACTTTACGCGCATCAACCTACAACAACTTCGCGCCGGAGAAAGCAGCCCACTGGGATGGGCGCGCTGTGCGAAGGCATTACAGGGAAAATTCGATGTTGCACCGTAAACAGAGTCGTATTGCGCAAGGGATGATATTCGCCGGATTGCTGGTTCTCAGTACTCAGGGTCGCGCCTGTGGTCCTTTTGCGCCGAATTATTTATTGCATGACCGCGCCGGGACATTAGCTGAAATGCCCAATGGCAGTTTTATATATGAAGCCCGCCACCTGGTTGAACGCGATCCCCAATTACCTTTCTCACAGGAAACGCCCACGGAGCCTGTCAACCTGGAAGAGTACAGCCGTTATTATGAGACGCATCCGAATGGAAGCGAGCAGGATTTCCGGCGCGAAAAACGCAAGCTGGAGATTGAAGCCAGACTTCAGACCCCGCTCCCGGTGGTGGAACGGCTCTATTATCTGGGCGCACGCGATTATTATAACCGTGTTTATGACAGCCCCTGGTTTCGTCAATTGCTGGCGCTACCCAAAACTGAGCAAGGCCAATGGCGGTTGAAGACACTGTATACACTGGCTCGTGATGAGTTTGATGCCACTGACGATGGCTTTTTCTATGATCAGAATGGGCATGGTCCATCAACCGGGCTCAACGCGCAGTTACTAAAAGGCATCGCGCTTTATCAACAAATTATCGATGAGGTCCGCAACGGCGAGCCCGATCCCGAACAGCTTTCCATTGCCAGCCTGGGCCAACTGGGCCTTATGAAATTACGCAACGCCGAGATCGGCGCAGCCATTCAATACTATGCGCAGCAGGCCGCGCAAGGTTCATCTTCAGGCAAAGCCTCACTGCGCAGAATTTCACGCTACCTGACAACAGAGAGTCATTTTGCCCAACTGGAAAAGATCATTGATGATCCACGGGTGCAAAAATTAATTATTGCCGAACTTTTTATCCGCCATGACAGGGTTTACCGACAGGAAGGGTGTGGCGACGAAAACAGTGAATATGGCTGCCCGGCCCAGCGAGACAAGCTCATCAACCTGCTGGTTACACACCGCATTAAGGGATTTGCCTACAGCGATCGCCTGGCGGCGCTGGCCTATCGCAACGGTGACTATGCGTTAACGCACGCTTTATTAGAGGACGCGCCAGAAAGTGGTTTACACGAATGGTTAAACGCCAAAATGGCGCTACGCGCCGGAGATATTACGCTGGCGACTCGCTATTACGCCCGTGCGGCGAAATTCTTCCCCGAGGATGAAACCTGGGGAAACCCGATGACGGAAAGCGATTATTACCACGGGAACGAGATTATCGCGCCGTCGTGTCGCGTGGCCAGTGAGCAGGCCATTCTGGCGCTTAAACGCGACGATTATTTACAGGCGATGGCGCTATTTTATAAAGGCAAAGATACCTACTGGGCCGATTTAGCCGATGTGGCGGAAAGCGTTTTAACCCTGCCCGAACTGAAAGCGTTTGTGGATAAAAACGTGCCCGCGCCGCAGCAACCGCTTAAGCCCTTTAAGTTGAAAGCCCATTTTGGCGATGATGGCGATTATGCGGGTGAATTTGTGCCACCTACGCTCATCCCCACGGATGTAAAACTCCGCGCCCTGCTGGCGAGAAGATTGATTCGTAACGGCCAGTATCAACAGGCAATTGCCTATTTTGATATCCCCAACTACCGGGACGCGGCGCAAAAACTGGCGGATTTTATGGCGCAGACGAAACAGAAAAACATCAGCCGCCGTGAGCGCGCTCAGGCGCAATATCAAGCGGCCCGTCTCCTGCGTTATCACGGTATTGAGCTGGTCGCGTATGAAATGTACCCCGACTACGCCATCACCGGTGGTCAGTATTCCTCGCCTTACGACTATTCCACAGAAGGCGGCTGGATCAGCGCAAAAGAACGCCAGCGCTGGCGTGTCGCCATTCCCGCAAAAGAGAGCCACTTCCTTCACTACCGCTGGCGGGCGGCAGAAATGGCCGGGCAAGCCGCTGATTTACTGCATCCTAAAACGCAGGCGTGGGCGGCGGTGCTGTGCAATGCCGCCAGTTGGGTGAGATATCCTGACCCGGAAACGGGCGGTGAAATTTACAAGCGGTATGTGAAAAGCGGTAAAGCCTTCGACTGGGCGGCGCATTTTGGCCGCGATTGCCCGGAGCCGGTGTTTGCGAAACGGGTTACGGATAATGCAATGGCGGCTAAGGGTAAATCCGGCCTGTAAGCCCGGCGCACACGCCACCGGGCATAAAACGGGGGGATTAATACCTTACGCACACCGACTTTGTTTCACACCAGCCGTCCAGCCAGTCTGGCCCGAAGTCGCGCCCGGTGCCCGACTGCTTCATACCGCCAAATGGCAGGTTGGCGTCGATTAGGGTGTGGCTGTTCACCCATACGGTGCCAGCTTCTAAGCGGTCGCCATATTCCAGCGCCTGCGACAGATTTTGTGTCCAGACGCAATGCAGGCGCGAGACCAGCGGGTTGATGTGCGCCGACGGTGACATGCCCGGTCCGACCTGTAATGACTTCACCGCCTGCTCAAAGCCGCTAACCAGCGTGTCATATTTTCCGTTCTTCTCAGTTTTCTGCCATCATGGATACCAACATAGAATCTGCATTTTCTTTCACGAGGCTAATTTCTTCAGGCGTCCAGTTCCTGATAAGTTCCGCTTATTTCATCAGTTGTTTATCACAGATTATGGAAAAATAAATTATTCTATACTACCAGACTACACTGCGGCATCGACAACCATCATCATCACTCACAATGTACGCTATATAATTTTAATCAATTCAACGCTGGCAATCATGTGCAATTGAAATCACTTTACCATCATTCCCTAACTCTATTTTTTTATCATCCATTTTTAAAATAGTCCATGCATTAATACTATCCTGTTCAGCTTCATCTTTATGCTGAGCAATACTAGTCGTAAAGCAAGGATAATTTAAAAACCATCTAAATCTCCCATTGTATATACTCAAGCCAATATCCATATATTTTTTATGGTATGGGAATGGATATCCAGAAACAGCCTTATCGTCGCTTACACTGTCAATATAAACACTCACGGCATAATCATTAATCCATTTAAAACTAATTATTCTATAATAAAATTCAGTTTTCAACATAAAGAAAAGTGAAATACAAGAACATATTACAATAATAGTAGGGTTTCTATATTTCATAAAGGCCATACTCGAAATAAAGACATCAATTTATAACGTATTTATTATCACCAATAAAAGCAACACCTTCTTTTCCGCACATTATTTTACTCCATTTATTAATTGCTATTTGAGCATTAACCTCTGTAGCGATAACATCTGTAAAATAAAGTCTATATGGTCTCCATATACTTAACATTCTACGTTCATACAACTGCCCACGAATGATCACCTCCCCATTCCCGTTGTTTACCATGTATATATATATACCACGATACCGGCTATATTTATTATAATCAACTCTACACCATTGAACAGCCAGTAGCTCTTTACTGTTTCTTACATCTGAATAAAAGCAAATCACGATATATACAGTAAAAAGTAACAAAAAAAAGATAAAAGCATTGATGATAAACTTAAGCACTTCTCCCCCCAAAGGTTTTCTACCACAGGGCAAGATTACGAAATCCCGCTCCCCGCAAGGACTGATGCCAGGTAGTTTCTGTCCATGGCTGCTTTTCGCATCTTACGTCTTAACCCTGCCTTGAATATCTGTATGTTCTTTGCGCCCAATTTTTATCTTCAGTTTTACTTAAGCAGATGCATCTCCCTAATTACATCTGTATAATTCCATTTCTGGAATATACTCTTCATAATCATCATGACTGAAAATTGCTATAGCCTTTTGGTCAAGAAAACCATCATGGAAGCCAGTTATAGATATTTTTAATTCCATGAAAAATATCATGCCGAGCGATAGGTAAGGAGAATCATCATATTCCATTAATTTTTTAATGACAATTTCAGGATCAGCTAAAAATACATTAACATCATCAAATATAATATTCTTCATTTGCCGACCAAAGCCAATGTGATTAACCATTTGTGTTGGAGGCGAAGTATATGACACATTCATAAACGAGCGAAATTCCGTTAGTTTGTTCGTTCTGTCCACTCTGGAATCATCACTTTTCCCTAAGATGTGCTCAACGTCATCAGGTGACATTCCAAATTCTATCAATCCAGTGCCTTTATTAGGGTACAATTCAAAGGTAGTATTAATGTTCATCAGTTATCTCAATAATAGATTATGTTTCTCTAAATAATTGAAGTATTCCATCATTTCTGATATAGCTGCGCCTAATACCGCTACACTTTTGCCTGCCCATGTCTCCCGCCGGGGAACGGGCTGGCAGCAGGGAAAAAGGATAAATTAACTTTCTGTTAAATTGCTCTTTTTCTCGCTCCGAAAACCAGGCGCTATTTCATTTTCTTTTTCCTGGCTCCGCTAAGCCTGCATTCAGATCGCAATGCATATGATCCCAGCCAGTATAATCCCTCACTTCCGGAACCTTATTGGGGATATTTTTCCAGTTGGTTTCCTCAGAAAAAGTTAACCAGGCATCAGGCCCACTGACAGAACGCCATGATGTATAATTCTTCCCCCAATAACTGTTATCAGTGGTGCCATTATATCTGGGCTGCATGTGGTGTTTTACTCCGTTGTATACATAATCTATCCCTGTACCACCGGGCAGCATTCGTGGATCATCAAAGGGTTTCGAACTGATATACAGATCCCCCCATCGGGTAAGTAAAAACCCCTGGTCGTTCACCACCGTCATGGAAACCACATCCTTTCTTATCGGGCGATCATATTCACCTGCTATGACCGTTATCCCATAATCGTTTATTCGGGCAGGTATCCGTTTGCCATACCGATCGGCTCCTCCACCAGGAGAAAAACTGGCGTCCCCCCAACTCTGTCCATAGTCTCTGGAGATTAAAAACCCTGACAAATCCCCCCACGGAATGGCAATATATTTTTCGGAAGGATGAACGTATTTAAAAAAAGAAACCCTGAATATTGGTGTATCCCGTGCCACCACTTCAGAACGGATTTTTCTTTGCGTATCGACATACCAGAGTGCGCCTTCGCAGTAAAATCCCTCCAGTTCCAGATAGCGGTGATCGTCAAAGCGGTAAATCACCTGTTTTGGTGGTGCTGGTCTGGAAACGTGAGGATTTTGCTGATCGCAGCCGGAGCAGAAACAAAGGCCAGCCAACAAAAACAGGGGGTTTTTTATCTGCCACATATGTTCTTTCCCAGCTAATCAAAACGCTTTATCCATTTATTTAACTCTGTACCGCTATCAAAAGGTTCCTTGAAATAGCTATCTCTGATATACGCTACCGCCGTACCCTGATACATGACGATCTGCCCGCTCACACCCTATCACAACCATCAGTAACGAAAAGGATTTGCATATCTACTGGCAGGATATTATTTATTACCATTTTATAACCACCATCAATAAAGCATATATTTCATCGCGAATTATAATTGCACTAAATAATTATCCTCTCATCGCTTCAACCTTTATTACGGATGAAATTCCTGAATAATACGCCAGCCAACTCAACAGTTGGATGAGTTATCCTGGCCCATATACGGGCGGTGAGATTTGCCAGGCGATATATGAAAAGCGGTAAAGCCTTTTACTGGGCGGTGAAGGGGCAAGGCTGCTGCCTGTGAGCCCGGCGCAGACGCCACCGGGCGTAAAACGGGGATTAATACCTTACGCACACCGACTTTGTTTCACACCAGCCGTCCAGCCAGTCTGGCCCGAAGTCGCGCCCGGTGCCCGACTGCTTCATGCCGCCAAATGGCAGGTTAGCGTCAATTAAAGTGTGGCTGTTGACCCACACAGTCCCCGCCTCTAAGCGGTCACTATATTCCAGCGCCTGCGACAGATTTTGTGTCCAGACACTGGCGGTCAGGCCGTATTCGGTGTCATTCGCCAGGCGCAGCGCTTCTTCGCCATCGGCGACGCGCACCAGGTTCACCACCGGGCCAAAGACCTCTTCGCGGGTTAAGCGCAGCTTCGCATCCGGGTTAATCACAAGCGTCGGCGCAACATAATAACCGTCGCCCGTCGGGCCATTCGCACCACGGATCAGCTCAGCATTGTGCGCCTCGGCATCATCAAGGAATGAGAGCACTTTGTCGCAATGCAGGCGCGAGACCAGCGGGTTGATGTGCGCCGACGGTGACATGCCCGGCCCGACCTGTAATGATTTCACCGCCTGCTCAAAACCATCGACCAGTGTGTCAAACAGCGGCGCTTCGATATAAATACGCGAGCTGGCGGCGCACACCTGGCCCTGGTTGAGGAAGCTCCCGGTCATCAGGCCTTCAATCACCCACTCCGGATTGGCGTCTTTCAGCACAATCGCCGGGTTTTTACCGCCCAGTTCCAGCGTGACGCGGGTTAAACGATCGGCTGCGCTGCGGGCGATTTGTTTCCCTGTGGCAGTTGAACCCGTAAAGCTCACTTTCGCCACCTGTGGATGAGAGGTTAACGCCGCGCCGCAGACCGCGCCGGAACCGGTGACGACGTTAAATACGCCTTCCGGAACTCCCGCTTCCACAGCCAGTTCTGCCACGCGTAGCATGGTCAGCGGTGTGGTTTCCGACGGTTTAATAACAATAGAGCAACCCGCCGCCAGCGCGGGCATCACCTTCCACATGCCGATCATCAGCGGGAAGTTCCACGGCACCACGCCCGCCACCACGCCGACAGGTTCTTTGCGCGTCCACGCCTGGTAGCGCGCGCCCTGGGGCAGCGGAATGGAGAGATCCAGCGTTTTACCGGCGATTTTGGTCGTCAGCCCGGCCGTGTAACGCATCCAGTTCAGTGTGCAACCCACTTCAAACGCGCGGGAAATGGCGATTGATTTGCCCTGCTCCAGGGTCTCCAGTTGCGCCAGCTCTTCGCTGTGCTGTTCCACCAGGTCGGCGAAACGCAGCAAAATGCGTTCCCTCTCCGCCGGTAAACGTCCGGCCCACACGCGTGAAACAAACGCTTTCCAGGCCGACATCACCGCCTGATCCACATCCGCTTCGTTCGCATCCGCCGTAGAGGAGATAGCCCGCCCGGTTGCCGGATCATAAATCGTCAGCCGCTTGTCGCTCTGCGACGGTTGCTGACGGCCATCGATCCAGAGACCGTGCTGGCGGTCGAGAAATTGTTGTACGTTGTTAAGTACCGCTACTTGCGCCTCTGACATCATTTTTCCTTATTATTTACCCATCGTGATGACAGTCTATGCACTCTGTGACGAGAGCGCTTTTTTCCCTGTGACAATCGCTTTTCCCTCTGTGACAGGCTCCGCAAATAGCGACAATAATCCGCCTTCCCTCTATGCCGGGTGAGACTTCTTTCCTATAGTCAGCGTCATTAGCTTCGTTTAATGCAACATAAATGCAACACTAATAAAACCTATAGCAGAGCGATAAAGAGCCATGACTCCCATAGTGAATCACCATTTTGAACAGTGGCTGAACCAGATAAACCAGGTCTGCGGCAACTTTGCCGGGCAGCCACTGACGGACGATTTTGTTGGTGAACTGGAAACCAGTTACGCCAGGGGGTTAAAACTCAGCACCGTCACGACCCGGGGGGCAAATCTGTTTCGCACCTCGAGGGAAATTAGAGGCGGTGATGACGCGTGGTTTTATACGGTGTTTCAGCTTAGCGGCCAGGCAATGATGGAGCAGGATGCTCGCCAGGTGGTGATTGGCGCGGGCGATATGACGCTGATTGATGCATCCCGCCCCTGTTCACTCTACTGGCAGCAGGATTCCCGACAAATCTCGTTATTGCTGCCGCGCACCTTGCTGGAGCAGCACTTTCCCCATCAGAAAATTGGCTGCGCCGAGCGGCTGGCGGGCAGCCTTCCGATGGTGCAACTGAGCCATAGTCTGTTACAGGAAAGCATGAATAATACCGCCATGTCCGAGAGCGAAAGCGAAGCGGCACTTCAGGCGATGGTCTGTCTTCTGCGTCCGGTGCTGCATCAACGCGATTCTGCGCCGCCGCGCCGTGAGCGCCAGTTTCAGAAAGTGGTGACGTTGATTGACGATAATATTCGTGAAGAGACGCTGCGCCCGGAGTGGATCGCCGGAGAAACGGGAATGTCGGTGCGCAGCCTGTACCGTATGTTTGCTGATAAAGGGCTGGTGGTGGCGCAATATATTCGCAACCGTCGCCTCGATTTTTGCGCCGAGGCGATTCGCCATGCGGGGGAAGATGAAAAGCTGGCCGGGATTGGTTTTAGCTGGGGTTTCACCGACCAGAGCCATTTTTCAACGGCCTTTAAGCAGCGTTTCGGCCTGACGCCAGGCGAGTACCGCCGCAAGTGCCGCTGATTATTTGCGAACCCACTTGCCGTTAATCCCCTGAACATACTCGCCGGGCTGGGCTTTGGCGATAAGCTTTTTACCCGCCAGTTTTGCCACTTCATTCACCGGAATATTGTTCGTTTCCGCCAGTTGCTGATAGCTCTGGCTGCGCGCCTGATTAATATTCTGCACCAGCGCCGCCGTCTCTTTATCCTGCTTTAAGGCAGCAATATAGCCGTTTTGCGTCTCGCCGACGCGCCCTTGCTGGCGAGCCTCATTCAGGGTAAGCGCCATCGTCTGCACGCTAAAAAGCCCCAGCGCCAGCAATCCCACGATACGTTTTTTCATCATCCTGACCTCAGAACAGATCGCTACGGGATTTCAGCAGATTCTCCACATCTTTATCGACCTTGATGTGGATCTCGTGCTCAATTTTCACGTTCATATTGATGGTGATTGGCTCCTTTGGCGCGGCCACTTCAATGCGTGGCGTACAGCCTGACAGCAGCGTGGTTGCCAGCAAGCCCAGCATGGCGATAGTGATTTTCATTGTTGCTCCTTACATTCCTTGCCGCTATCACACCGCGAAAGCGGAATCGTCGCGTGTTGCTCAAGCCATGACTGAAGATTGTCGCCAAAGCGCAGGCTTCGCCACAAATCAAAAACGTTTTCCTGGTGCGTGTAATTTAAATGCACCGTATTACTTTTGCCATCAACACGACTGGTGCCGCTGATGGTGGCTTCCAGGGTTAACATCCCGAGGTTATCTAAATTGATTTTCGTCCACGAGCGGGAAATTTCCATATAGCGCAGCCAGTTAATCGCCGCCCCGGCAGCGATGTTGTCTTCCACAATCGCATCCGCCGTGTCTTTATCCACACGCAACGTCATAGGGCCTGGGTTATTCAACCAGCCATCTTTGATAATCCATTTGTCATTATTGAGCCACAGCGGCAATGCGCCGTTCACCGCACCGGACATGGCGAACTGTTTTGGATTCACCGCGCCGATAAGTTCGCTGGTTGAGATATTTTGCAAACGCAGTAGCGCCGGATCATGCTGCGGCATACGCAGTTGCTGCATGGTCAGCTTGCCGCCCAGAATATCGACGCTGACGTTGCTTAGTTGCAGCGGGGAGGATTCGCTCCACGGCCAGGTTCCCTGCAGATCGGCAGTGACGTTTTTCGCTGTCACCTGATTGACGATTTCAGCAATACGCAGCGACACCGGATGACGTGTTCCCAGATCCCACACGCCCTCTTTAAAGCGGAATGGCAGTACGAAATCGACGCCATTGACCTCGTTATCCGGCATCCACGCGCTACCGCCCTTCAGCACACCGTGGCCGCCCGCTTCAAAACCTTGTCCGGCAGCGGCGGAAAAAGCGACCTGTGCGTAAAGCTCGCCGTCACGCAGCGCCATTTTAAGATCCGGCGGAACGAGCGGCTGAAAGACCGTCAATGACTGTTTTGGCCACCACGCCTGCCCGCGCAGGCGCTCACCGTCCCAGCGGCCGTTTAGCTGGATAGGGCCAATCGCCTGCGCACGCAGGTCGCCCTTAAACTGGAAGAAGGTCGGGTCGCGCCCATCAACGCTAAATTTGAAGGTCGACGGTGGCAGAACACTGCCTCCGGTAAAGGTGGTTTCCGCCGCATCCAGCGAGAGTGCGCCTTTAAAGGAAGGATGCTGCGCGTCGCGATCCCAGTGGATCGGTTCCTCCAGCACCAGGCGCGGATTCGCCATTTTCATGGTGCCATACTGCAATTTATCGAATCCGGTGGAGAGCGTGTTAAGCACGATAGCGCTGTCGCGCCACATCCCGGCGCCCTTCACATCCCATCGCGCCTGCATCGGTGCGAAGTGTCCATCCCCCCAGTAACGCCACGCCCAGGTGCCTTTGTCCGGCATAAAGTTTTCGGCTTTGCCATCCAGGTGTAAGACGAAATCACCCGCCTCTTCTTCATGGGCGCGCAGGATCGCCTGCAAACGACCATCCACACCCTGGCGTGAAATTTTAACCCCCGCCAGCGGCCAGCGGATGTCATCAATATTCAGAGAATCTATAATTCTCCCGCGGGAACGCAGCAAGGCACCGGGCTGGAAGGTCAAGGTGGGGTCAGTTAACATGCCTCTTAAGTGCGCCGGCAGCACAGCATAAAGAATTAAATCATCCTGTTTCGCTTCACCGGTTAGCTGAAGCGGCATGTCGCTGTTGTCCATGCTAAGTTTACCCGGGCCGATAGTCAGCACGGCGTTCCCCTTTCCTGCCTCGCCCGACGTCAGCACGTTCAGGCGGCCGCTGATTTGCATCTGCTCCAGCCCTTTTTGCCAGTCGTCCACTTTCAGCCCAAGACGACCGCTCAACGGAATCCCCTCCTGGAATGGCCAGTTCCAGCGCCCATCGCTGAGGGTGAGCTGCTGTTTCGTCACGGTCCAGGGAAGGTCAAGCAACGGGTCAGGCACCCCTCGCGCCATGACCAGCAATTGCCCCTGATTCCCTGTCCAGTTGAGCTCTGCATCCACCAGCGACGGTACCTGCGGAAGCTGGAATACGGATTCCGCGTGGCCTTTGACCGGCAACCCATCCGGCACCAGCGGCAGAGTAAATTGCCCCACCAGCTTCAGCGGCGGTTCATCATCCAGCACCTGCGCTTCAAATTCGCTGACGGTCAGGGATTGCCCCTCAAGACGCGCACTTAGCTTCGCGTCCGGCCCTGCGTAGCGGATGTCCTGACGCTGGGGAGTCAGTGAGAGCGTCAGTTTACCCTGCCACTTTTCCCACGGCGCAAATCGCAGGTTATCAATGGTAAGCCAGGTATTAGGCAGCATCGACTGCCACTCTGCAAGCGTGCGCGGCGCCCCAGGCACAGCATCCGATTGCGGCAGTTTACTGAAACAGGCGGAGTCAATATTGACGCTACCGGCATGTAACAGCCAGCGGCTGGGATGCGAGAGCGAGAGATTATCCAGTCGGGCCAGCGCGCAATCCCCGGCAAAATAGCGGAGATCGGGGATCTGCAACCCTGAACGGGTCAGTTTCGGGCTTTGTTCGAAAGCAATTCGGGTTCCGGCTGGCAGCCAGATGCCCACCAGCGTAGGCACCCAGTAACCCAGCGTCATGACCAGCGTTAACGGCAGGAGAATTATCAGTAAAAGTATCGCTAAAGCGGCTCGGTATTTACCCTTCATGGGTCAATTAATATCCAGATTTATCAAGCGTAAAGCCGTGTAAGGCGGGTATTGTGTCATGGCAGACCTGCGAGATAAAGCAAACGCACTCCTAAAGCATAGCGCGTCCAGGCGAAACGGCAGAGATTAAGTTGATTCTCATCACATCGCCCCTATATCCGTTAACACTCATTATGTGGCTTTAAATCAAGTCGAAAATCAGAAAACCATTCCGCGGTACAGAGAGTGATAAAGGTCTTATACTGACCTTCAGGATCTTCTCTATGACTTTATATTTAAACTATTTTTTATAATTTGTAAGATAATTTTAGCCATGCTAATCTGGCTTCATAATCACCGGAGAAAAGTCTTATGAAAATCGCCGTTTATAGCACAAAGCAGTACGACAAAAAGTACCTGCAAAATGTAAATGAGGCCTATGGCTTTGAGCTTGAATTTTTCGACTTTCTGTTGACGGAAAAAACCGCCAAAACCGCCCACGGCTGCGAAGCGGTGTGTATTTTCGTCAATGATGACGGCAGCCGCCCGGTGCTGGAAGAGTTGAAGAAAAATGGCGTCAAGTACATCGCTCTGCGCTGTGCGGGCTTTAACAACGTCGATCTCGATGCGGCTAAAGAGCTTGGCCTGCGCGTAGTGCGCGTTCCAGCCTATTCGCCGGAAGCCGTCGCCGAACACGCCATCGGCATGATGATGACGCTGAACCGCCGTATTCACCGCGCGTATCAACGTACCCGTGATGCTAACTTCTCGCTGGAAGGTCTGACCGGATTCACCATGTATGGCAAAACCGCCGGGGTGATTGGTACCGGGAAAATCGGTATTGCGGCGCTGCGTATCCTGAAAGGTTTTGGCATGCGTTTGCTGGCGTTCGACCCCTACCCGAGCGCGGCAGCGCTTGATCTCGGCGTTGAGTATGTCGACCTGCCGACGCTGTTCTCACAGTCCGACGTTATCTCCCTGCACTGCCCGTTGACTCCTGAAAACTATCATCTGCTGAATGCTGATGCGTTTGCCCAGATGAAAGATGGCGTGATGATCGTTAATACCAGCCGTGGTGCGCTGATTGATTCTCAGGCCGCAATTGATGCGCTGAAAACTCAGAAGATTGGCTCGCTGGGGATGGACGTGTACGAGAACGAACGCGACCTGTTCTTTGAAGATAAATCTAACGACGTGATTCAGGATGACGTGTTCCGTCGCCTCTCCGCCTGCCACAACGTGCTGTTTACCGGCCACCAGGCGTTCCTGACCGCTGAAGCGCTGACCAGCATTTCTGAAACGACCCTGGAAAACCTGCGTCAGATTAACAGCGGCGCAGATTGCCCGAACGCGCTGGCGTAAACTTACGGTCTGCGGGTGGCGCCCAAAGCTACCCGCAGAAGCACTTTCAGATAATCCCCACAGACCTTCTTCACTGTACAGTTACAATTCAAAATCATTGATCAAATGAATAATTTCTGGGGCGATAAATGAAAAGAAAGGTCTACCTGTTAGCAGCTATTGCACTGCTGGCAGGCTGTGTCTACAACAGCAAGGTTTCCACTGGCGCAGAACAGCTCCAGCACCATCGTTTTGTGCTTGAAAGCGTCGATGGGAAAGCATTAACACAAAGCAAAACGCCGCTGGAACTGAGTTTCGGTCAGCAGACCTCAATCATTCACCACCTGCACGTTTCCGGCAACATGTGTAACCGCTTTAATGGCACAGGCCGCGTTTCCGATGGCGCGCTGAAGGTCAAAGAGCTGGCAATGACCCGCAAACTTTGCACCGATCCTCAGTTAAATGAACTGGATCAAACCCTCAGCACCATGCTTTCTGAAGGGGCGCAGATCGATTTAACCGAGTCACAATTGACGCTGGCCACGGCGCAACACACGCTGGTTTATAAACTTTCCGACCTGGTTAATTAACCCGGTTAGTAGCTTCCACAGCTTCCGACGGCGAGAGATTGCTCGCTGCACCGCTTACCGTTCGGTAATGCGCACATGCCAATACTGGAACCGTCGAGCTGCCTGGCCACAGAGAGTGCCCCGCCAATCATGGCGCAATTCGCCTGCCCTGAACTGGACATCGCGGCTCTCATTCCTGGCGTGACGTGCGCGGCAGTTGCCTGTTGAACGGGCTCACTGCTGCACGCCGATAATAATAATGCGGCACAACCAACGAAAAACGCTGCTCGCATGTCTCTCTCTCCGTAGCAAAATAATTAGCAAACCTATGCATAATAGGCATCACAGCCCTTCTCGTCGAGAGACGGAATGCGCATTTATGCGCCACAGAAACATTTTCTGTCAATTTTTATGACCAGAATCATCTGATGTCGGGAAATCACTGCGATCAAGGACACAAAAGCAAAAATGATTCAGCCTGACGTTTGCTAGACTTTACAGGAAATCATCCCCAGGAACGCCGTGGAATTATTTCCGATTCGCGGCGAACAGAATGATGCTTACCAGGCTCGGAGGGTTATCGCCCACGAGTATATTTTTGCGCAATGTAAGGTGTTCTCGATGATCACAATTGATGGTAATGGCGCAGTAGCAAGCGTTGCGTTTCGCACCAGCGAAGTTATCGCGATATACCCAATTACCCCCAGTTCCACGATGGCTGAACAGGCGGATGACTGGGCGGGTAATGGCCTGAAGAACGTTTGGGGCGATACCCCTCGCGTGGTAGAGATGCAGTCAGAAGCCGGAGCGATCGGTACAGTGCATGGCGCACTGCAAACCGGTGCGCTGTCGACCTCTTTCACATCATCGCAGGGGCTGCTGTTGATGATCCCAACACTGTACAAGCTGGCTGGTCAGTTAACGCCGTTTGTTCTGCACGTCGCCGCGCGTACCGTTGCCACCCACGCACTCTCTATTTTTGGCGATCACTCGGATGTTATGGCGATTCGCCAGACCGGTTGCGCCATGCTCTGCGCCGGTAGCGTACAGGAAGCGCAAGACTTCGCGCTGATTTCCCATGTCGCCACGCTGAAAAGCCGTATTCCGTTTATTCATTTCTTCGATGGCTTCCGAACCTCACACGAGATCAACAAAATCGTCCCGCTGGCCGACGACACAATTCTCTCGCTGATGCCGGAAAAAGAGATTGCCGGGCATCGCGCCCGGGCGCTGAACCCGGAACATCCGGTGATCCGCGGTACATCAGCTAACCCGGACACCTATTTCCAGTCTCGCGAAGCCACCAACCCATGGTATGACGCCGTCTATGAGCACGTCGAGCAAACCATGCGCGACTTCGCTGATGCCACCGGCCGTGAATACAAACCGTTCGAGTACTATGGTCATCCGCAAGCCGAACGCGTCATTGTGATAATGGGCTCCGCGATTGGCACCTGCGAAGAGGTCGTCGATGAACTGCTGACGCGCGGCGAGAAAGTCGGCGTACTGAAAGTGCGTCTCTATCGCCCCTTCTCGGCTCAGCATCTGTTGCAGGTGCTACCCGAAAGCGCGCGCAGCGTTGCCGTGCTTGACCGCACCAAAGAGCCAGGCGCACAGGCGGAACCGCTTTATCTCGATGTGATGACCGCGCTGGCGGAAGCGTTTAACCAGGGCGAGCGCGAAACCTTGCCGCGGGTAATTGGCGGGCGCTACGGTCTCTCTTCAAAAGAGTTTGGCCCCGAGTGCGTACTGGCCATCTTCAGTGAACTTCAGCAGGCAAAACCGAAACCGCGCTTTACCGTCGGTATTTATGACGACGTTACAAATCTGTCGCTGGCATTGCCAGAAAACAGCCTGCCGTCACGCGCGAAGCTGGAAGCTCTTTTCTACGGTCTCGGTAGCGATGGCAGCGTCTCAGCAACCAAAAACAACATTAAGATCATCGGTAACTCCACGCCGTGGTTTGCGCAGGGTTATTTCGTCTATGATTCCAAAAAAGCGGGCGGACTGACCGTCTCGCATTTACGCGTCAGCGAGGAACCGATTCGTTCAGCTTACCTGGTCGCGCAGGCCGATTTCGTCGGCTGCCATCAGCTCCAGTTTATTGATAAGTACCAGATGGCTGAACGCCTGAAGCCTGGCGGCATCTTCCTGCTTAACACGCCGTATCACGCGGACGAAGTATGGGGACGCCTGCCGCAGGAAGTTCAGGCGGTGCTAAACCAGAAAAAAGCGCGATTCTATGTCATTAACGCGGCGAAAATTGCCCGCGAATGTGGCCTGGCGGCGCGTATTAACACCGTAATGCAGATGGCTTTCTTCCATCTGACACAGATTCTGCCTGGTGATAGCGCGCAGATGGAACTTCAGGGCGCCATCGCCAAAAGCTACAGCAGCAAAGGCCAGGATCTCGTTGAGCGCAACTGGCAGGCGCTGGCGCTGGCCCGTGAATCGCTGTTCGAAGTGCCGCTTGAACCCGTCAATGCCAGCAGCCCGAATCGGCCGCCGGTGGTTTCCGACGCCGCGCCTGATTTCGTGAAAACCGTTACCGCCGCGATGCTGGCAGGCCTGGGCGATGCCCTGCCCGTCTCCGCGCTGCCGCCGGACGGCACCTGGCCGATGGGCACCACGAAGTGGGAAAAACGCAATATCGCAGAAGAGATCCCCATCTGGAAAGAGGAGCTGTGCACGCAGTGCAACCACTGTGTCGCAGCCTGCCCACACTCGGCTATCCGCGCCAAAGTGGTCTCCCCGGAGGAGATGGAAAATGCACCGGCCTCCCTGCACTCGCTGGATGTGAAGTCACGCGATATGCGCGGTCAGAAATATGTCCTGCAGGTGGCGCCGGAAGATTGCACCGGCTGTAATCTGTGCGTGGAAGTGTGCCCGGCCAAAGACAGGCAGAACCCGGAAATCAAAGCCATCAATATGATGTCGCGCCTCGAACACGTCGAAGAGGAAAAAGTAAACTATGACTTCTTCCTCAACCTTCCGGAAATCGACCGCAGCAAACTGGAACGTATCGACATCCGAACGTCCCAACTGATTACGCCACTGTTCGAATACTCTGGCGCATGTTCCGGCTGCGGTGAAACACCCTACATTAAACTGCTCACCCAGCTTTACGGCGACCGAATGTTGATTGCCAACGCCACAGGTTGTTCGTCCATCTACGGCGGTAATCTGCCCTCGACGCCCTATACCACCGATATTCACGGTCGCGGCCCGGCATGGGCAAACTCGCTGTTTGAAGATAACGCTGAGTTCGGGCTGGGCTTTCGTCTGACGGTGGATCAACACCGCCAGCGCGTGATGCGTCTGCTTGATGGCTTTGCTCAACATATTCCGGCTGAGCTGAATGAGGCGCTGCATACCGAAGCGACACCGGAAGTGCGCCGTGAACAGGTCGTACAACTGCGAGCGGCGCTTGCCCATGTTGAGGGCGCACAGGAGTTACTGACCGATGCCGATGCGCTGGTCGAGAAATCCGTCTGGCTGATTGGCGGCGACGGCTGGGCTTATGATATCGGTTTCGGCGGTCTGGATCATGTCATGAGCCTGACCGAAAACGTCAATATTCTGGTGCTGGATACGCAATGCTACTCCAACACCGGCGGCCAGGCGTCGAAAGCCACCCCGCTGGGCGCGGTGACTAAATTTGGCGAACACGGTAAACGGAAAGCGCGAAAAGATCTCGGCGTCAGCATGATGATGTACGGCCATGTTTATGTCGCGCAGATCTCCCTGGGAGCGCAGCTTAACCAGACGGTGAAAGCGATTCAGGAGGCTGAATCTTATCCTGGGCCATCGCTGATTATTGCCTATAGCCCATGTGAAGAGCACGGCTATGACCTCGCACTCAGCCACGACCAGATGCGCCAGTTAACGGCTTCTGGTTTCTGGCCGCTGTTCCGCTTCGACCCGCGTCGTGCCGATGAAGGGAAAATCCCGCTGATGCTGGATTCCCGTCCACCGTCCGCCGCGCTGGATGAGACATTGATGAACGAGCAACGCTTCCGCCGCCTCAATACCCAGCAGCCGGAAGTGGCAGAGCAGCTCTGGAAAGATGCGGCTGAGGATCTACAAAAACGCTATGACTTCCTCGCCATGCTGGCCGGGAAGGCTGAAAAACCCGCATCCGGAGAATAAGTTTCTTCGCAACGCATAAAAAAAAGCCCGAATGAATATTCGGGCTTGTCTTTTATAAGACGGAAATAAAAAGGACACACGGCAATAAAAACAGGTGTGTGACAATAAAGGCATATAACGGTTGCATCTTACTGTACAAACAGGAAATTGAATAATTTTTATTTTATATATTTTCAATGAATACATTCACCAAAATTATCACTATTTCATAAGAATCATATTCTTGAGATTTTACTTATTCCGTAACAATTGTTTTTTACCATATCCCCTTTGACTCAATTAGCATGATTTAGTTCCCCGATGGGAATCGAGTGTATAAAAACAATCTAAAGGAATAACTAAATGAAAAGAAAAGTACTGGCCCTTGTCATTCCTGCTCTGCTGAGCGCTGGCGCAGTTCACGCGGCTGAAATTTATAATAAAGATGGCAATAAATTAGATCTTTACGGCAAAGTTGATGGTCTGCATTATTTTTCTGATGACAGCAACAGCGATGGCGACATGAGCTACATTCGTCTCGGTTTTAAAGGCGAAACCCAGATTAACGACATGCTGACCGGCTATGGTCAGTGGGAATATAACGTTCAGGCGAACAATACCGAATCCAGCAGCAATCAGTCGTGGACTCGTCTGGCATTCGCAGGCCTGAAGTTTGGTCAATATGGCTCATTTGATTATGGCCGTAACTATGGCGTGCTGTATGACGTTGAAGGCTGGACTGATATGCTGCCGGAATTTGGCGGCGACACATACTCCAAAGCTGACAACTTTATGACCGGCCGTGCTAACGGTGTTGCGACCTACCGCAACAATGACTTCTTTGGTCTGGTCGATGGCCTGAACTTCGCGGTGCAGTATCAGGGAGCCAACGAGAATCAGGCCTCTGACGAGATTCAGGGCTGGGATCAGGAAGGCACAGGTAACAACAATGGCCGCAATATGAAGAACTCTAACGGCGACGGCTTCGGTCTCTCATCGACCTATGACACTGGCATGGGCGTGACTTTCGGTGCGGCCTATAGCAGTTCCGACCGTACAACCGAACAGGTGAACAATTCCACTGCTGGCGGCGACAAAGCGGATGCCTGGACTCTGGGCGCGAAATATGATGCCAACAATGTTTACCTGGCTACCATGTATTCTGAAACCCGCAACATGACGCCATATGGCGATCAGTCTGGCACCATCGCCAACAAAACGCAGAACTTCGAAGCAACAGCACAGTACCAGTTCGATTTCGGCCTGCGCCCGGCCGTCTCTTTCCTGATGTCTAAAGGAAAAGATCTGCAAACCACCAACGGTGTCGGTGATAAAGATCTGGTGAAATATGCCGATGTGGGCGCCACCTATTTCTTCAATAAGAATATGTCCACCTACGTTGATTACAAAATCAACTTGCTGGATGAAGATGACGCCTTCTACAAAAATAACGGGATCTCAACTGACCGATATTGTCGCTATGGGTCTGGTTTATCAGTTCTAATGCTGAAAGCCCGCTGTTACCAGCGGGCTTTTTTTATGCAAAACCCGGAACAATTAAAAATATCCCATCAGTTTTTCTTCATCTTTTTGTTGGCTATATTTCAGATACACCAACAGGAGATACCATTATGCGTCATATCGAATCATATTTACAGGTTATGAAAAAGGTCTGGCAAAAAGAGCCGAGAATCAAAAGTAAATTAATGCCCTTTTACCTGACGCCAGAAGAGCGCTATGAACGTTTACAGGAGATAATGAAACCGCTCAGCCAGGAGACAAAACATTCAGGGAACAAATAACATGATGCAACGGGATCAGGCGAGCCGCATTAATTATTCGACTCGCCGTACAATAAATAATTACTGTACTTCCACCACGTTATTTATTTCACCTTTGAAACCCGTCTTCGCAATCGCGGCCAGTAATTGCCGATCGTCGAAACCATCCGGAACCGTGACCAACGCCTGACGCGTTTTCAGCGACGCTTTAGCTTTGATGACGCCATCGGTACTGCGGAGCGCCTGATTAATCGAAATAACGCACAGCGAGCAATTCATCTCACCCACGTCAATCGTCACCAGTTTATTGCCCGCCCAACCGAGGGGCGACGCCAGCAACAGCGCGGCACAAAGTAATTTTTTCATTCCATCATCTCCCAGATCCACGGCAGCACATAGGGATACGTCAACAGCGCCAGCACCAGCGGCACTGATATCCAGTAGAGCCATACCAGCACGCGCCGACTCACCACATTCACGCAAATCGGTTTCGGTGACAGGTATAAACGCCAGAATCCACGCGCCATCAGACCGACAGAGAGCAACAGCATGGGGATCTGTAGCCAACTTGCGCCTGGAATACCAATCAGCCCGGCTGCGGAAATACCAAATAGCAGATACAACAACGGCCCGATGCAGCACAGGGTCGATGCACCAGCGGCGACAACCGCCGCCAGTAGCGTAACCAGCCCGCCCTTAATGCTGTTCGACGCTGACATAGTCATAGCTGAAAAGCGCAGGATCGTAGAAATTCAGTGGATCGCCATCCACTTCCGCATACGGGTAGCCCAGATTATTCACATCACCCTGTTCTGCCGCCGGGAAGAGCGCAAAATCGCGCGCATGGTTGAAGCCGACCCAGTTCATCTCCCAGTTGCCAAAGAGATAATCATTCACCGCTTTCACCGCGGGGTCGCCATTCTCTTTTTTCTCGGTAAGACGCATTTTGGTGACGTCAGCCGGATCGGCTGGCACCCAGCCAAAGCCCGCCAGCCAGAACATGGCGCGACAGTGCTGACCACCGCTCACTTTCGCCACGCCCTTCGCATCCGCGCTGCCGAAGGCTTTTTTCGAATAGTTATCGAGCTTCACAGATGCACCCAGGCGAATGCCAAACATCTCACGCGCCGGGATCCCCGCGGCGCGGCAAAGCGCGACAAAGACGGAGTTAATATCGGTGCACTTACCGCCCAGTTTATTGGTTTTCAGAATTTCACCGACATCACCGGTACCGCAGCCAATCACTGCATCGTCGCGATGCATATGGGTGCTAACCCAATCGTGGATCAGGCGCGCCTGTTTAAGCGGGGCTTTTTCCTGACCGATGATTTTCAGTGCGGTTTCTTTCACCAGACCATCAACGGGAATATGCGGTGTGGCATGCAGGAACGGCTTTATTTCATCCGGAATGATGGCGTCGTGCTCAGGCAACTGCCAGTCTGCCAGAGCATTCTCTTTGAGCACTTCCCAGTCCCGCGTTTCAATGGTCATTTCAACCTTGATATCCAGCGCGCCTTTAGAATCGGCCCAGCTAACAAAAAGCATTTTTGCGCCGTAACGGTTGTTGGCGTTCAGGGCTGCGTTCTGATAATTACCGCTGAAGGAGAGATCAAGCAGTTGCTGGAAGGCGGTATTTTCAGGTATCGGGATCCACAAATTGACCCGGCCCTCAGACCCTTTTGGCGCTTTCAGACTGTATGTTTGCGTCATCACAAAGCGGCGTGTTTTACCACTGGAGATAACAGCAGGCTGAGTCACCTGTTTACTTTCGGAGAAGACCGGGCTGACGAGACCCAGCGTGGAGAGTGCGGCTGCGCTTTTCAGAAAATTACGCCGTTCCATTACTATTCCTTCAGTCACGAGTAAAAGCTCGAACTTAACCCCGCACCTGCGGAGGTCTGCGCTATTATGCGGCGACATCGCTCACTCGACAACTGACTCTTGCCAACTCTGAATGTTAAGCGCCCCAAATAATAAAAAAGACCCGCCTGAGCGAGCCTTATCCATAACACTGATTTGCGTTTTTACTTAAAGACTTCTGCGACCGCTTCGAAGTTCGGGCCATGCTCACGCGCTGCAATAATCACGTAATATTTCCCGCCTTTCTTATCGGCAAGTTCAGACAATTTTTTATGCAGATCGGATGGGGAAGAAACCTGACCATTGGTCGCGCCAACTGAGACGTTACCGATGTACTCCAGTTTAAAGTGATGAGCTTCATCTTTAGAAATTAAATCGGCTGCTGAGGTACTGAATGCCACCATAGATAACGCTGCCATCGTCCCTAACAATACTTTCTTCATCGCATACTCTCCTGTTAACGGTTTGTCTTCGTCTGTAACAGTATAAGCAATTTCTCAAATCTTCAATGACAAAGGGAAACATTTAATCAATATATCCCAAACCAACAGCAACTTTACCTGTCTTTGGATAAAGAGACATTAGGACTGCGGCGCCCCTCACAATCTTGCCAAATGCGTGTACTATAGAGGTTATCTGACTGCAAAAGGCAAAATAATGCGACGAGAAAGTGTTTCTTCTTCACGGATAAAATCAATCGGTTACGATGAGAAAAACAAAGTTCTCGAGATAGAATTTTTTTCGCTGGGTATTTACCAGTACATTGGTGTTTCTTTAAAAACGTACCAGACATTTTTGACGGTAAAATCCAAGGGGCGCTACTTTGATGGCGTCATCAATAATAAGTACCTGTGCCGCAAAACAGGGTGATCGGTACGAGCCCTCGCTTCCCGCTGCAATTGATGCTGGCATTCGTCGCCGTAATCCGTACCATACACGCCACACAGTCGTAAGCTAACCCAGGCTAGCCTATGCTTAGCGGATGTTTCCGCGTTATGCATCGCGCTCCTTTCGATTTTTGAGTAATTATTAAATGCAACAGAATCAAGAAATTAGCAAAAAAGAAATCTACAACCTCAACAAGTTGCAGAAGCGCCTGCGTCGTAACGTTGGTGAAGCCATTGCTGACTTCAACATGATTGAAGATGGCGACCGCATCATGGTTTGCCTCTCCGGCGGTAAAGACAGCTATACCATGCTGGAGATCCTGCGC
This sequence comes from Pseudocitrobacter cyperus, assembly GCF_039889165.1. NCBI lineage: Bacteria > Pseudomonadati > Pseudomonadota > Gammaproteobacteria > Enterobacterales > Enterobacteriaceae > Pseudocitrobacter > Pseudocitrobacter cyperus. Next base: position 673,248 of record NZ_JAYMYY010000001.1, read on the forward strand.
AACCTGCAGCAGAGTGCGCCAATTAGCTTTAGCCTGGTCGCCGTTAACCTCGACCAAAAACAACCGGGTTTCCCTGAGCACATCCTGCCAGAATATCTGGAGAAACTGGGCGTCGAGTACAAGATTGTCGAAGAGAATACCTACGGTATCGTGAAAGAGAAGATCCCGGAAGGTAAAACCACCTGCTCGCTCTGCTCACGCCTGCGCCGCGGCATTCTTTACCGCACGGCAACCGAACTGGGCGCGACTAAAATCGCCCTCGGCCATCATCGTGACGACATTTTGCAAACCCTGTTTCTGAATATGTTCTACGGCGGAAAAATGAAAGGTATGCCGCCGAAACTGATGAGCGATGATGGCAAACATATTGTTATCCGTCCGCTGGCCTACTGCCGCGAGAAAGATATCGAGCGTTTTTCAGAAGCCAAAGCGTTCCCGATTATCCCATGCAACCTGTGCGGCTCGCAGCCAAACCTGCAACGTCAGGTGATCGGCGATATGCTGCGTGACTGGGATAAACGTTATCCGGGGCGCATTGAGACCATGTTCAGCGCCATGCAAAATGTGGTGCCATCGCATCTGTGCGATACTGAACTGTTCGATTTCAAAGGGCTTACGCACGGTTCGGAAGTCGTTAATGGCGGCGACCTGGCGTTTGACCGTGAAGAGATGCCGTTACAGCCTGTCGGCTGGCAACCCGAAGAAGATGATACTCAGCTTGATGAACTGCGTCTGAACGTGGTGGAAGTGAAATAAACGCACTGCGCCTGGCTGACCATCCGGTCGACCAGGCGCATAAAATTACTTCAGCAATCTCACGCGGCACGCTTTGCCTTTAATCTTCCCTTTCTGCAACTGCTTCCACGCCTGATGCGCGACGTTTTCCCGCACGGCGACATATACATGCGCCGGATGCACGTCAATCTTACCGATATCCGCCCCCACTAAGCCCATATCCCCGGTCAGTGCGCCCAGCACGTCACCGGCTCGCATCTTGGCTTTTTTACCCCCGTCAATGCACAGCGTTGCCATTTCCGGCGCCAGCGGCGCAATACGGATCTGGGACGGTTCCGGCATCCAGTTCAGCTTAATTTGCAGCATTTCCGCCAGAATGTTGGCGCGTTGCGCCTCTTCAGGCGCGCAGAAGCTAATGGCCAGACCGCTGTTGCCCGCACGCGCAGTACGACCAATGCGGTGTACGTGCACTTCCGGATCCCAGGCCAGTTCATAGTTCACCACCAGCTCCAGTGATTTAATATCCAGGCCACGCGCAGCAACATCGGTGGCCACCAGAACGCGAGCGCTGCCGTTGGCAAAGCGTACCAGGGTCTGGTCACGATCGCGCTGTTCAAGGTCGCCATGCAGCGCCAGCGTACTCTGCCCGGCCGCATTCAGCTCCTCATACACAGCCTGACAATCTTTTTTCGTATTGCAGAAGACAACACAGGAGGCGGGCTGATGCTGGGTAAGCAGCTTTTGCAGAAGCGTAATTTTCCCGTGACGCGATACATCGAAGAACTGTTGTTCAATGGCGGGTAGCGCATCGACGCTGTCGATTTCGATCGTCACCGGGTCACGCTGTACGCGACCGCTGATTGCCGCAATCGCCGCAGGCCAGGTGGCGGAAAACAGCAGAGTCTGACGGTTGGCAGGGGCAAAGCGGATCACTTCATCAATGGCGTCGCTGAAGCCCATATCCAGCATACGGTCAGCTTCATCCATTACCAGCGTTTGCAGATCCTCAAGAGAAACCGTGCTCTTTTGCAGGTGATCCAGCAAACGACCCGGCGTGGCGACAATAATGTGCGGTGCATGCTGAAGGGAGTCTCTTTGCGCGCCGAACGGCTGACCACCACAGAGGGTCAGCACTTTAATATTAGGCAGGTAGCGCGCCAGGCGGCGGATCTCCCCCGCCACCTGATCGGCCAGTTCACGTGTCGGACACAGCACCAGCGACTGGGTCTGAAAACGTCCGGCATCAATATGTTGTAGCAGACCCAAACCGAATGCCGCCGTCTTACCACTCCCGGTTTTCGCCTGCACGCGAACATCTTTTCCGGCAAGAACCGCCGGTAGCGCAGCTTCCTGAACAGGGGTCATGGAGAGATAGCCCAGATCGTTAAGGTTGTCGATCTGGGCGGCGGGCAGTGAATTCAGTGTTGAAAAAGCGGTCACAATATTTTCTCGCGGTAAAAGGCTATCGTCAGCAGGCGCGTATCCTCGCAGATCTGGGCGTCTGATGCGACAATTTAATCGGTTCTTCATCCGGCGGCGGATCCGGCATAGGCTGCGGGCGCGGTATCGGATCGCGTCCCGGAGGCGGATCAACGGGAATCGGGTCAGTCGGAATTGAATGGATGTGCTGGAATGCCTCAAGTCGTAGTGCCTGGTACATCATCTTCCCCTCTGAAAATCAGGTTGGTTCTTTAAGGGTAGATGCCACAGGAACAGAGGCCAAAAAAAAGCCGACTATTCAAGTCGGCGTTGTACGAATCAATTGTGCTATGCAGTAATTCAAAAAAAGGAAGTAAGACAATATGGAGCGCAACGCCCATCGCTTGACGTTGCATTCACCTGCGAGAGAGATATTGCCCTGATTAGGGGTGTCGTTTATTGACCTCGCTCAATTTAATTGCCGTTTTTGTGTTCAATAACTGTTAAAAAGGTTAATTTTTACAGCCATTTACTGCGATGTAACCACCAGGTAACACCCCCGATGAGCAATACCAGCATGATACAAAAGGAGTAAAAGCCGAAATGCCACCCGCCACCGGGAATCCCCCCCAGGTTTACGCCGAATAATCCCGTCAAAAACGTACTGGGTAAGAAGACCATCGCCATCAGCGACATTGTATAGGTGCGACGCGACAGTGATTCCTGCATCACCTGGGCGATTTCATCCGTCATCACCGCCGTGCGCGCGATGCAGGCGTCAATCTCATCCAGCCCGCGTCCAAGCCGGTCGGCAATATCCTGCATACGACGCCGCTGATCGTCGGTCATCCACGGTAGACGTTCACTCGCCAGCCGGGCATAGACATCACGCTGTGGCGCCATATAACGACGCATCACAATCAGTTGCTTGCGCAGCAGTGCCAGGAACCCGCGCGGGGGAACCTGCTGTTCCAGCAAATTATCTTCAAGGTCGATAATCCGGTCATGCAGTTGTTCAATAAATTCACTGGCGTGATCGGTCAGCGCATCGCAAACATCCACCAACCAACCGCCGCAGTCTGTCGGCCCGCTGCCTTCTTCAAGATCGTTAATCACATCGTCCAGCGCCAGCACTTTGCGCTGGCGGGTGGAGACAATCAGGCGTTCATCCATATAGAGACGCATCGCCACAAGTTGATCGGGGCGTTCATCGGTGCTGCCATTAATGCAGCGCAGGGTGATCAGTGTCCCCTCGCCCATCCGGCTCACGCGCGGGCGCAGGCTTTCTCCGGACAAAGCATCGCGAACGCTGTTAGGCAACAATGGTGTCGACGCCAGCCATTGCGCGCTCTCCGGGTTGGTATAATTCAGATGCAGCCAGCATGGATTTTCTTTAGTGATCACATCGCTCTCATCAAGCGCTTTCACTCCACCCTTGCCATCCAGTATCCACGCGAACACGGCATCCGGTACGTTAAGATCCGATCCCTTTATGGCTTCCACATCACCTCCACTGACGACACAACATTTTGCTAGTCTAGCCATCTGTCCCGGTTACGCAATCACTCTGGTGCCCATCACGCTGAAATTGCTCATAAAAGCAGCGATGCATGCGCGCCATTGCCATTTAATGAAAAAGAACTATTGCCAGTGTCCAGATATGCTCTATGCGCAAGAATATATTCTTTTATAATTTTATGAAGATCACATATTCAATAAAATTCAAAATCACCAATAAATAAAGCCATAATTACAGTGAGTGTATTTTAAAATAAATTCTCCGGAGACTTTTAGTTTAACGCGATTCAGCAATACTTATTTAAGTCAAACACCGTCAATCCGTTAAAAAACCGTGATCTATCAAGTTATTTCTGTAGCTTATTTCAGATTATTCCTGATAGATTAATTCCAAAATCTAAGAATGTGGATGACATGATGCTGCATGTTTCGTGGGACCCGGTTCTGGTTGGCGTTTCGTTCCTGGTGGCGTTCATCGCCTCTTTCGTCGCCCTCGATAGCGCAGGGAAAATTGCTGCATCCAATAAAAAAGCGGCAATGTTCTGGCGTATCTCGGGCGGAGTGACATTAGGTATTGGTATCTGGTCGATGCATTTTATCGGCATGCTGGCAATGAGAATGCCTATGGAGATGAGCTATCACCTGGAATTAACGCTGCTTTCGTTGCTGGCGGCAATAGCGGCTGCGACGCTGGCGATAAATATAGCCGTCGCCGGGCCGACACTGTCGCCAAAACGGCTGGCAATTGCCACCCTGCTACTCAGTAGCGGCGTGGTGGCGATGCATTATGTCGGCATGGCGGCGCTGATGATGCACGGTGGCATTATCTGGAGCATTCCTCGCATTATAATCTCGATAGTGATTGCGGTTATTGCTTCCTGCGTTGGATTATTTCTGGCCTTCAGCCTGCGACTGAACAGCAAACATGTTTTGCTCTGCCGCATCGCCGCCGCCATGGCAATGGGCATTGCTATCGCCGCAATGCACTATACCGGCATGAGTGCGGCGACATTCTCAAGCCACTCTCATATGATGACTGGCCACATCCACCAGGTCGGCGAAGAGGGACTTTCAGTATGGGTTTCCGCAGTCACGCTGCTGTTGCTGGGCACAATGCTGGTTATTTCAATGGTGGATTCGCAAATTCGGACGACCCGCCTGACCGAGAACCTACAGCAACTGAATAAACAGCTAGAACAACAGGCACGCTTTGACGGACTCACGGGGTTAGCAAACCGTAGCCAGATTGATATGCGTCTGCTCGCCTGCCTGCAACAGGCACGGTTAACGCGTGCTGAGTTTGGGTTAGTCCTGATGGATCTCGACCGGTTCAAACTTATCAACGATGCCTGGGGGCACCACGTCGGTGATAACCTGTTGGTTTCCGTCGCCAATCGGCTGAGCGCCTGCCTGCCGCCTAAAATGACGCTTGCCCGTATTGGCGGTGATGAGTTCATTCTGCTGGCGCCTCACAGCACGGAGGCTGAACTCGCAGAGTTGTGCAATCGTCTGGTAGAGAGCATCCGTCGGCCTTTTTATCACTCCGGGCAGATCCTGCAAATCTCATTGAGCGCGGGTATCAGTATGTACCCCGCTGATGGTGACTCCCCGCAGGAACTGAAACTGTGCGCCGACACCGCCATGTATCATGTCAAACGCAATGGCCGCAACGGCTGGGCGGTGTATGGCGATGCGATGCTCGATAGCTCCTGGCAGGGAGCCCACCTGCTGCAGGATCTCACCCAGGCACTGGAACGTAACCAGTTCGAACTGTGGTATCAGCCTAAATTCCATGTCCAGGAAAATCGCATTTATGGTTTTGAAGCGCAACTGCGCTGGCGTCATCCTAAAAAAGGCATTCTGCTGCCGAATGTATTTTTACCGACGTTACAAAATACGAGCTTAATACTGCCAGTAGAGAGCTGGGCTATCGACCAGTCTTGTAAGCAACTGCGCCAGTGGAGCAAAGAGGGGCACGATGACTGGACGTTATCCATTAATATTTCGGCTAATCAGTTCGAAGAACAGAATATCTATGAATTACTGTGCAATACGCTTTCGCGTTATCACCTTTCTCCGCTGCGCTTAACAATCGAATTAACAGAAACGACGGCCATGCACGGTCTCGATCGTAATCTACAAATATTCCATGACTTCAACCGTATCGGCTTGACCGTATCCATTGATAACTTTGGCACCGGTTATTCCAATATGTTGTTACTGCAAACACTTCCCGCGCGTGAACTGAAAATTGACCGAAGTTTTATTAAAGATATTCGTGATGACAGCAAAAATGTGAAAATCGTTTCGTCGATTATTCATATCGCGCATTCGATGAATATGAACGTCGTAGCGGACGGCATTGAAACGGAAGAACAGCAGCGTTTACTGACACAACTGGGTTGCGATGCACTGCAAGGCTCGCTCTTCTGTGAGGCCTTACCTCCACAGGATATTGAAGCGGCATTGAGTCGGATGCCCTTTAATAGCAGGGCGGCAAACACTGCTACAGCACCTATCCCCATCCGACAAAATAGAGTGAAACATGCGTAAATAATGCCCTGATGCGCAAAATCGCATCAGGGCGTTATTCGTATATTAGTGCTTCACAATATACATCGTGCGCGTATACGCCACGTCTTCCGGGTTCTCAATCGGATACCCCTTCAGCCACGGTTTGATTAAACGCCCGTTGGTATACTGGTAGATAGGCGCAATTGGCGCTTTCTCAGCCAGAATCTTCTCCGCTTCGTTATAGTCTGCGTTACGTGCTTTCGCCGTATTTTCAAGCGTGGCCTGATTCACCACTTTATCGTAGGCTGGATTATTAAAGCGCGAAATATTGCCGGTATTGGTCGACGTCAGCAGCGATAAGAAGGTCGACGGTTCGTTATAGTCCCCTACCCATGACGCGCGGATCACATCGAAATTACCGGTGTTGCGGCTGTCGATATAGGTCTTCCACTCCTGATTTTGCAGTTTCACGTCAACACCGAGATTCTTTTTCCACATTGATGCGACGGCGATGGCAATCTTCTGATGGTTCTCAGAAGTGTTATAGAGCAGTGTTAAATTCAGTGGACGATTCGGGCCATAGCCCGCCGCCTGTAGCAGGGTTTTCGCCTGTGCATTCAGCTCTTCCTGACTGCTCTGCTCCATTTGGGTCGGTTCCGCTTTAAATCCTGCGGTGACATCAGGCGTAAAATGCCACGCCGGTTTTTCACCGGTTCCCAACACTTTCTCAGCAATAATCCGACGATCAATCGTCATGCTCAGCGCTAAGCGGACGCGCGCATCCGCAGTTGGCCCTTTCTGAGTGTTAAAGGCGTAATAATAGGTACCGAGCTGCGCGGGTGTATAAACCTGCCCTGGGATATCCTTCAGCAGTTTCTTATACAGGTTTTTCGGGAAGGATTCGGTAATATCGATATCCCCGGCCAGATAGCGCTTGGTTGCCGACGACTCCTGGTTGATTGGCAAGAATGTGACTTTTGTAATCACCGTCTTTGCGTTATCCCAGTAGTGAACGTTTGGCACAGCCACCAGTTTTTCATTCACCACGCGGTCTTTCAGAATATATGCGCCATTGCCAATCAGTTTGCCGGGTCGCGTCCAGTTTTTATCGCTTTCTACATTGGCTTTTTGCACCGGGAAGAGCGAAAAATTAGCCGTCAGATTAACAAACCACGGCAGAGGTTTATCCAGTTGCACACGCAGAGTATGGGGATCCACGGCGGTCACGCCCAGTGATTCCGGCTTCGCTTTACCATCAATAATTGCCTGCGCATTGTTTATCCCCGCCAGCGCCGCGAACCAGGCAAATGGTGAGGTGGTTTTAGGATCAACCAGGCGCTGCCAGCTATAGACAAAATCTTCAGCAGTAACGGGCGTACCGTCTGACCACTTTGCATCGCTGCGCAGTGAAAAGGTCCAGGTTTTGTGATCGTTACTTTGCCAGCGGGTGGCGACGCCGGGAATGATATTCCCTTTTTCATCCTGATTAACCAGCCCTTCGAAGAGGTCACGGATCACCTGAATTTCTGGCAACCCTACGGCTTTCGCCGGATCCAGAGAAGCGGGTTCATCTTTGATATGGCGAACCAACTCCTGGCTGGGTGCCAGCGCCGTCCCGGCAGGAACTTCCGCCGCCAGGGCAACTGAACTCAGACTACCGAGCCATAACGCACAGCACGACAACGTGAAAGGATACTTCATGACATCCCCTTAATAAGGCAACTTAATGAAAACATTATTTGTTTCGGGCCAGTGAAATGCAAACGGCTTATCACATAAAATTGATATGGCGAATGTTTTTCAGCGAGGGAAACCATTTGATTCACGGTCAATTTTGCACAACACTCCTTGTATCAGCACCACGAACCAGGAAAATCTATGTCCGTCACCCGTCCCCGCGCTCAGCGCGGTGCGTTTCCACCCGGCACCCAACACTATGGCCGTTCGCTGCTGGGCGCTCCGCTTATCTGGTTTCCCGCGCCGCTCGCCGATCATGCCAGCGGTTTGATTATTGCCGGCACCCACGGCGATGAAAACGCCTCCATCGTTACCCTCTCCTGCGCGTTACGGACGCTCTCTCCCGAGTTACGCCGCCATCACGTGGTGTTGACGGTGAATCCGGACGGCTGTCAGCTAGGGCTACGCGCCAATGCCAATGGTGTCGACCTGAATCGTAATTTCCCGGCAGCGAACTGGAAGCCGGGGGAAACGGTTTATCGCTGGAACAGCTCAGCGGAAAGTCGTGATGTTGTGCTGCTCACCGGCGATAAACCGGGGTCAGAACCCGAAAGCCAGGCTCTGTGCCAGCTTATTCATCAAATCCAACCGGCATGGGTGGTGTCATTTCACGATCCGTTGGCCTGTATTGAAGATCCGCGCCACAGCGAACTCGGGCGCTGGCTGTCTGAAGCGTTCGCACTGCCGCTGGTCAGCAGCGTGGGCTACGAGACGCCAGGCTCGTTCGGTAGCTGGTGCGGCGATATTGGCCTGCCCTGCATCACCGCTGAGTTCCCGCCCATCTCATCCGATGAGGCGAGCGAGAAATATCTCAGCGCGATGACCGCCTTGCTGCGCTGGCGCGCCGCGGCTCAGAGATGAAGCTCGCCGGTCGAAAAATGCAGTGCGGGTTCCGCGTCAACCGCCAGCCAGGTCGGGCCATCAAGATCGGCAAATTTTACCTGCGGCGTAAGCGGCAACGCCGCGGTGATTGCGCGTGAAGTACATAACATGCAGCCCAGCATGCGTTCAAAGCCCTGCGCCCGCGCCTCTTCAGCCAGCGCCAGGGCTTCTGTAAGCCCACCCGTTTTATCCAGCTTAATATTCACCATATCGTACCGCCCACGCAACGCAGGCAGGCTTTCCCGCGTATGACAGCTTTCGTCTGCACATATGGGCAGCGGGTGAATAAAGTTCTCCAGTGCGCTGTCATCCGTTGCCGGGAGCGGCTGCTCGAGCATCGCGACCTTCAGATCCGCCAGTAGCTGACAGCGAGCCGCCAGGCCATCGCCATGCCAGGATTCATTCGCATCAACAATCAGCGTTGCATCCGGTGCTGCCGCACGGATCGCCACCATCCGCTCCGTAATCAGGTGATCATCAAGTTTAACCTTCAGCAGTTGCGCCCCGCTTTCAGCCAACGCTTTTGCGCTGGCAGCCATCTGCTCCGGGGTACCAATAACCACGGTTTGCGCCGTCACGACCGTTTTCTCCAGCGAAAGATTAAGCATGGCCGGTACCGTAGTATTGGCGAGCCGCGCCTCGAGATCCCACAGTGCGCAATCCACGGCATTGCGCGCCGCACCTGCGGGCAGCACGCCGGCGAGCGCTTCACGCGTAAGCCCCTTTTCCAGTTGTTCGCCGAGAGCAACTATCTGCGCCATTACCGAAGCAATACTTTCGCCATAGCGTGGATACGGCGTGCATTCACCAACGCCTTTTACCCCATCCTGTTCGAGTTCCACGACGACCACTTTCGCCTCACTGCGACTGCCGCGAGCGATAACAAAAGGTGTATGCAGCGGCCAGGCCTCTTCAAAAACTCTGACACTTCTCATCCCCTGCTCCTTTAATGCAATGTAAATAGGGTTTGCCGTGTTAACACCTGATGACATACACTGGTTCCGACGTTAATTATATGTAAACAGGAAGATTATCATGTCACAAACTGTACATTTCCAGGGCAATCCCGTTTCCGTTCAAGGTGCTATTCCGCAGGCAGGCGACAAAGCACAGCCTTTCACGCTGACCGCGAAAGACCTCTCTGACGTCGCACTCAGCCAGTATGCGGGCAAGCGCAAAGTGCTGAATATTTTCCCGAGCATTGATACCGGCGTATGCGCAGCATCCGTGCGTAAATTCAATGAACTGGCGTCCAAACTGGATAACACCACTGTGCTGTGCATTTCTGCTGACCTGCCGTTTGCCCAGTCTCGCTTCTGCGGCGCGGAAGGCCTGAGCAACGTCGTGACCCTGTCCACCCTGCGTGCGCCAGAGTTCCTGCAAACTTACGGCGTGGGCATCGCTGATGGCGCACTGAAAGGTCTGGCGGCTCGTGCTGTTGTGGTTATCGATGAAAACGACAACGTGGTTTACAGCCAACTGGTTGACGAAATCACCAACGAGCCGGACTACGATGCGGCGCTGGCTGCACTGAAAGCGTAAGGTTAACCCCCAAAACGCCTGAAAAAATAGCCTCCATTCGGAGGCTATTTTTTACTCTTCACTCTTCTTATTGCTTAACCCATATTCGCGCAGTTTATTGGCAATCGCCGTATGCGAAACGCCAAGACGCTTCGCCAGTTTGCGTGTGCTGGGGTAATTGCGATAAAGCTGAGTCAGCACCGAACGCTCAAAGCGACGGGTGATATCGTCCAGCGACCCCTCCATCGCCTCTTCACCCACCGCAGTGGTGGTCACATCGGAATCCGGCAGTAAGACATCCTGCGGACGCAGTTCGTAACCTTCAAGCTGAGTTAATGCGCGATAGACTGCATTTTTCAACTGACGAACGTTGCCCGGCCAGCCATAGCGGGTTAACACATTATTCAGTTCGCTGGAGAGTTTTGGCCGCGAAATCCCCTGCTCATCGGCAAAACGGGCGACGAAAAGTTCGGTCAACGGCATCACGTCCTGCGGACGATCGCGCAGCGGCGGCAGATTCAGCGTCAGAACGTTCAAACGATAATAGAGATCTTCCCGGAACAGCCCTTTTTGTACCAGCTCAACCAGGTTTTTCTGGGTAGCGCAAATCACCCGAACATCGACATGCACTTCCTGATCTTCGCCCACGCGGCGGAACGTTCCGTCATTCAGAAAACGCAGCAGTTTGGTCTGCATACCAGGCGACATTTCACCAATTTCATCCAGTAGTACCGAACCGCCATTCGCCTGCTCGAAGAACCCTTTTTTCCCTTCCGGCGCATGGCCGAAAAGTTCGCTCTCGACGGCATCTTCCGGAATAGAAGCACAGTTCAGCGCCAGATAAGGTTTCGCCGCGCGCGGGCTCGACAGATGGCAGGCATGGGCCACTAAATCTTTCCCGGTACCGGTTTCACCGACGATCAGCAATGGCGCGGTCAACAGCGCCAGTTTACGCGCCTGCTCGACCACCTGACGCATTTTCGGGCTGACGGCGACAATCTGGCTAAACGCGCTAACATCCTGACGGGTCTGGGTTTGTAGCTGACGCCCCATTCTGAGAGTAGAACGCAGCATGACCACCGCACCGGCAAGAATACGTTGCTCATGCTCGCCGCTCATATAGACCGGGGTTATCTCCAGCAAAAAATTTTGCCCGTTGATCACCACATGCTCAGCCTGCGTATCTACCGGCTCGCTCTCCAGCCAGCGCTGAAAGTTATAGCCGCTTATCAACTGACCGGCGGTGTGATTACGCAGTTTGTCGGCAGACATGCCGAACAACTGGCAGCTTGCCGGGTTGGTGCGTTCGATTTTGCTACGAATATCCAGCGAAAGCACCGGCTCAGGCATCGCTTCCAGCAGCGCGCTCAGCGCCAAATGTTCGCGTTCGGATGGCATCCACGGTACGGTTCGCACATCGGTAACACCGGAGATGCGGCGAATTTCCGCCATCAATGTACTGAAGCTTGTGAACTCAAGCTCAGCAAAATTTAGGTAGATTCGGCCAATAGGGTCGATGTCGATACCGCGCAAATCAATGCCGCGCAGCACCAGCAGATCGAGTAATTCACGTGTCAGACCGAGACGATCTTCACAAAAGACTTCAAGACGCATGGGAATTTTCACCCTTATAAGCCAAAGACCTGTGAATAATAAGCCACTTATCGTTTGGCGGGAAGCAGGCTGTCAACAATTATTGACAGTATGGCGGAAAATCGACCATTGCGCTGTAAAGATTTTCGTTCAGCAGGAAAGGATATTCAGGCCGCCACCAGGAACGGCCTGTAAGAGGTTATTTTGCGGAACCTTTCTGGACGACGCCTTTAAGCTGACCAATCAGCTCGCGACGGAAATCACCCAGTTTCGGTTTATCGTTATCGATCCAGGGCAGAGGGCGACACAGCTCCATCGCTTTAATTCCCAGGCGCGCAGTCAGCAACCCGGCACCAATTCCCTGCGCGGCACGGGCGGAGAGTCGGGCAGCGAGATCCTGCGACATCCAGTCCATGCCGATTTCGCGAACCAGCTCACTCGCCCCGGCAAAGGCAATATTAAGCAGAACCAGTTTGAACAGGCGCAAGCGGCTGTAATACCCCAGTTCAATGCCGTAAAGCGTGGCAATACGGTTAATCAAACGCAAGTTACGCCAGGCGATAAACGCCATATCCACCAGCGCCAGCGGGCTTACGGCGATCATCATCGCCGATTCCGCCGCCGAACGGCTAATTTCGCGCCGCGCCTGCGCATCCAGCGCCGGTTGCACCAGATGCGCGTAAAGGCTCACGACTTCCCGATCGTTTTGCGTTTCGTGGATTGCCGCATACCAGCGCTGCAGCGCCGGATGCGCCTGATCAATGCCCGCCTGCTGCGCCAGTTTTTCGCAGAAGGCCCGTGCTTTACCGACGCCGTGGCTCTGCATCAGTTCTCTGGCTTCATCGCGTTCCTGTGCGCGCTGACGTAAACGCCACAGACGACGCCATTCGGTCGCAACTGAGCCCACGCCCGCGCCGACGATAAGCAGCCCCGCAGCGCAGCCGCCCAGCGCGACCCAGTCCTGAGTTTGCCAGGCATTCATCGTCCACTGCACACCCTGCGCCACTACGCTGACGCCAAATATCCCCAATCCGGCGGCGACCATTTTGCGCCACAGGCTCCGTTTCGGGCGCAGAACGGACTCCACCACCAATTCTGCCGCCCCCTCTTCCACCTGCGTCTCATCGACCACGGCGGGAGCGAAGTTTTCGGCTATATCAGCGGAAAATGTCTGTGACTGCCTGAATTGCTCGTTTTTTTCCGCCTCCAGCGGCCCGTCGAAATCGATGCGCGGTTTTAACGGTTCGGTCATCGCAATTTATCTCCAATCAAAAATTCCAGCGCCGCATCCAGACGAATATGCGGAAGCGGCTGGTCGACATCCATCACCTGCGGACGAAACGCTTCAAACTGAAACCCCTGCTTATCCCAGAACGCTTGTCCCGGCAGACGCGGCGGCACTTCGCCCGGGTAAACGGTTAGCGGCTTACCGTCGCTCAAACGATTGCCGCGCAGCGCGGGGATCTTCTCACCATTAACCTCAATCAACCCGCTCTGTGTCGCCTGAACGGACGCCAGCCCTAAACAATCCATGGTGATACCTTCAAAGGCAGCATTCTGCCAGGCATCCTGAATCAGTTGCTGAAGAAGCGACACCATATTGCTGTGCTGATCAACGGTAACGTGATCCGCTTTGGTCGCGGCGAACAGCAGTTTATCGATAACCGGCGAAAACAGGCGACGGAACAGCGTGCGCTGCCCGTAGTGAAAACTGTGCATCAATTGCGTTAAAGCGAGGCGCATATCATTAAACGCCTGCGGCCCGCTGTTGAGCGGTTGCAGACAATCGACCAGCACAATCTGGCGGTCGAAGCGCAGGAAGTGATCTTTATAGAAGCCTTTTACCACTTTCTCGCAGTAATAGTTAAAACGTTCGCGCAGCATCCCGGCATTGGTGTGTTTATCGGCCTGCGCCAGTTTCGCCTCACCGACGCCATCAACATCCGGCCAGGGGAAAAACTGTAGCGCGGGCGCGCCCGCCATATCTCCGGGCAATACAAAGCGCCCGGGCTGAATAAAGTGCAGGCCTTCCTGCTTACAGGTGTGAAGATAATCCGTCCACGCCTGGGCAATTGCCGCCAGCCGATTTTCATCAGCCGCCGCCAGCGGATCGAGCCCTTCGCACAGCTTACGCCAATGGGCAGACCACTCGCCACGCTGCCCCTGTAGCAGCCCGGTCATCTGTCGCGACCAGCTTAGATAATCCTGGGCCAGCATGGGCAGATCCAGCAGCCATTCGCCCGGATAATCGACAATTTCCAGATAGAGCGTAGAAGTATCTTTAAAGTGGCGTAACAGCGATTCATTGGAACGAAAACGCAGCGCCAGACGGATTTCGCTGACCCCACGCGTCGGTGTCGGCCAGGTCGGCGGCTGGCCGTAAAGCTGCGCCAGCCCTTCATCATAGGTAAAACGCGAAATCCCCATATCGCGCTGCGGTACGCGTTTAACCCCCATCAGCCGCTCTTCACGCACAGCGCTCAGTAACGGCAGCCGCGCCCCCGCATGCAGGCTTAACAGTTGGTTCACCATCGCGGTAATAAACGCCGTTTTGCCGCTGCGGCTCAGGCCAGTAACGGCCAGGCGCAGATGCCTGTCGACACCGCGGTTAACCAGCGCATTAAATTCATTTTTTAGTCGCTTCATTGCGGTTCCATTGTGCCCTGAAGGAAAAAGTATTGATGACATATTACATGAGGGTGATGAGGAAAGATGCAAAAGCTGAGAGTCACTACAGACACAACTCATGTTGTGTCTGCTCGATGATTTTATTGCCCGCTATAGCGTTTCGACAGTTTTGCCGCCGCGCGGCTGAGCAAGGGTTCCAGCGCCACCGCCAGCAGCATTTTCAATGGACGACGGGCGACGGATTTCACCGCCCAGCCAGCAACCCCTGCCGGGCCATAGCGTAACGCGGTCAGAAGTACCAGCTTACCTGCGATTTTTAAGCCGGGTTTAACATGCTGCCCGGCGCGTTGCCAGCGACTATTCATCTCAATCCTCAATTACAGTTGGCGGAAACGGCTGCGTAACGAAAAAGTATCAGACGTTACGTAACGCTCCAGTTCACGCAGGCGTTGTTCCCCTGCGGAGAGTTGGGCATCCACGGCGTCGAGTAACTCGCTGCTGGTGGGGCCATTCTCATTTTGCATCACCCCTTCCGGCATCGGATCAAGGGCAAAGGTCAGAATTATGTAGGCGACGACCACAAAGAAAAACAGGCCAAAAAGCATCGCCAGCACGGTGATAATTCGTACCAGTTTTACCGGCACATCAAGATAGTGCGCGATCCCCGCACATACCCCTTTCACCATGCCTTGTTGAGGAATACGCCACAATTTCTTGTTAAAATCTAAGGCCATTATTTATCCCTCCAGTTCGGATGTTCGGCATCCAGAATCGCTTCCAGCGCCTGAATGCGTTCGCGCATACGCCGGGCATCATCTGTGAGCTGTAACAGACGCTGCTGCTCATTTTGCGTTAATCCACTGCTACGGGAGCGGTTGCTGTAATGCAGCCAAATCCACACCGGCAGTACGAACAACACAAACAACGTCAGCGGAATGGCAAGAAAAAGCGCGCTCATAGGTACTCCTTACAATGATGAGCAGCGGCACGTCACGTGCCGCCTGAATAATTATTGGTTGTCCTGCTTCATTTTGGCTTTCAGTTGCGCCAGTTGTTCACCAATTTCATCGTCCGCTTTCAGTTCGGCAAATTGCTGATCCAGTGACGGCTGTTTGCCAAAGCGATGGCTTTCTGCTTCCGCTTCCATATGGTCGATGCGGCGCTCAAAGGATTCAAAACGCGCCATCGCCTGATCCAGCTTACCGCTGTCTAGCTGACGACGCACATCGCGGGACGAGTTCGCCGCCTGATGGCGCAGCATCAGCGCCTGCTGACGAGCACGAGTTTCGCTCAGTTTGTTTTCCAGCTCGCCAATCTCTTTTTTCATACGCGCCAGCGTTTCATCAACCAGCGTAATTTCATGCTCCAGAGTAGAGATAAGCTCGGTCAGCTTCTGTTTTTCAATCAGGGCCGCACGTGCCAGATCTTCTTTCTCTTTACGCAGCGCCAGCTCTGCTTTTTCCTGCCATTCAGCCTGCTGAGAAAACGCTTTCTCAACGCGGCGCGTCAGCTCTTTCTTCTCAGCCAGCGCGCGGGCAGAGGTGGAACGCACTTCCACCAGCGTGTCCTCCATCTCCTGAATCATCAGACGTACCAGCTTTTGTGGATCTTCTGCTTTTTCCAGCAGGGAGTTGATGTTGGCGTTCACGATGTCGGCAAAACGAGAAAAGATACCCATAATATAGTCCTCATAATTTCTGTTTTAGGCGTTAGCCTGCTGAATAGTTAATACAATTCCCGTGCCAACTTTGTATCTCATTGATTATGCAGGTTGTGATTGAATTTTGTGCGCTAAACACATAGAGTAGGTTAGCGAATTACACTAACTAATGGTGAATTTCATCATGGCAGAATACAAAGATAACCTTCTCGGCGAAGCCAACCGCTTTCTGGAGGTGCTGGAACAGGTTTCAAGGCTGGCTCCGCTCGATAAACCCGTGCTGGTGATCGGCGAGCGCGGAACCGGTAAAGAGTTGATCGCCAACCGCCTGCACTATCTCTCTTCTTGCTGGCAGGGGCCTTTTATCTCTCTTAATTGCGCAGCGCTAAACGAAAATCTGCTCGATTCGGAACTATTCGGCCACGAAGCAGGCGCATTTACCGGCGCGCAAAAGCGTCATCCGGGGCGTTTTGAGCGCGCCGACGGCGGCACATTATTTCTTGATGAACTGGCAACCGCCCCCATGCTGGTGCAGGAAAAACTCTTACGCGTGATCGAGTATGGTGAACTGGAACGCGTTGGCGGCAGCCAGCCGTTGCAGGTGAACGTGCGCCTGGTCTGCGCCACGAATGCCGACTTACCGCAGATGGTAGAAGACGGCACATTCCGCGCCGATCTCCTCGACCGTCTGGCATTTGACGTTGTACAACTGCCGCCGCTTCGCGAGCGTCAGAGCGACATTATGTTGATGGCAAATCACTTCGCCATCCAGATGTGTCGTGAACTGGGTATGCCGCTGTTTCCTGGTTTCACTGAACACGCCCGTGAAACACTCATGGATTACCGCTGGCCGGGAAATATTCGTGAACTGAAAAACGTTGTTGAGCGCTCGGTCTATCGCCATGGCAGCAGCGAGATCCCACTGGATGATATTATTATCGATCCGTTTCAGCGTCACACAGTGCATGCGCCTCAGCCAGCGCCAGCAATGCCGTCACTTCCGATGGACTTACGACAGTTTCAACTCTCACAAGAAAAAGACCTGTTGCAACAAAGTCTGCAACAGGCCCGGTTTAACCAAAAAAACGCAGCCGAACTGCTGGGCTTAACTTATCACCAGCTACGGGCGCTATTGAAGAAACATCAGCTTTGACATGCCTTCGGCAACATGAAGGCGCTGACCAGCATTGCGCCCAGGCAAAGAGCACAGTTAAACCACAGTGCATACTGTGCCGCTGCCGCCATACCATTTGGCAGGAACAACGCATACAACGAGGCGGTAATAGCCAGACCAAAAGCGCCGCCGAGCGAGCTCCCCATTTTATATATGCCTGACGCCACGCCGACTTTATTTTCCGGCGCGCTGGTTACAGCCGTATCCGTTGACGGTGTGGCGTAGCACCCCAGCCCAAGGCCGAACAGTACATTGCTAAAAAATACGGTGATGATGTAGATCCACGTATCAAGGAAGGTGCAGGAGATAAGAAATATTCCGACCATCGCAATCAGCGGCCCCCCCATCATCGGTAATCTCGCGCCATAGCGTTGCAACAGTTTTTCACCCACTCGAATCATCAGCAAGACAGTAACCAGATAGCCGAGCGTCATCATCCCCGTTTGAAAAGGGCTAAGGTGGCGCCCCTGCTGTAGCCAGATACTGGTGATCATCATGGTGCCAATGGCGCCATTAAGCATAAAGTTCGATAATACCGCCGCGCCGTAAGACCGGTTTTTAAACAGGTCAAAATCAATCAGCGCCGCCTCTTTTTTGCGCTTTTCAGTACGGATGAAAAACGCCATTGCGATAATCGCCCCCGCCAGCATCGCCAGCGTCAACGAATGCCCCCAGCCCCAGTGATGCCCTTTGGCGATAAACAGGTTAAAAAGCACCAGTGCTGTCACAAGGCTAAGTAGCCCGGCAACATCCAGCTTATGCTGCCCCGCCGTTTCGCTACGACTCTCTGGCGTACCGCGAATTAACAACAATGCCGTTAATGCGACAATAATGGAGAAGACAAAAATCCAGCGCCAGCCCAGCCCGGTGGCAATCGCCCCTCCGACGAATGAACACAGCCCACTGCCGCCCCACGAACCAATAACCCAAAAACTGACGGCTCGCTGACGAGCCTTGCCCGCATACCAGGTTTTTATCAACGCCAGCGTGGCGGGCATAATGCAAGCCGCAGAAAGCCCTTGAACGATGCGACCAGCCAGGAACAATACCGGCCCCTGTGAGACGACCAATAACGCGCTGCCGACCACACTCAGCAGTAAGCCAAACGTCGTCAGCCGCAGGCGTCCATACTTATCCGCCAGCCCGCCACTCACCACCACAAAGCAGCCGCTGAATAACGCGCTCAGACTCACGGCAAGCGTTAGGGTTTCCAGCGAGATATCAATACTGTTTTTAACCACTGGCACCACGTTAATAACCGACTGCGCAAACAGCCAGAACGTCAGAACGCTTAATACAATCCCTGCCAGCAATCGGTCGGTGCCAACATATGGTGCTGCACTGATTGAAACACTACTCATGGCGAGCCCTCCTTCCACCGGCCGCTAGGCACGCAGGTAGTGTTCAGTCAGGCCGCACCACAGTGCCGCACCGGTGAGCAGGATCTGATCGTTAAAATCGTAACCAGGGTTGTGCACCATGCAGCGGTCAGGTTCGTCACCCGCCCCGATAGTGAAATAGGCACCCTGAGGATTTTTTTCGAGCATAAAAGCAAAATCTTCGCTGCCCATAAATGGCGATACCGTGCCTACCGCATCTTCACCAAATAGTGAGGTCGCGACCTGCCGCACCATGGCATTAGCCTCAGGGTCATTTTTCAACACCGGGCTGCCGTTCACATGGCTCAGCGTCGCAGTGGCGTTAAAGCTTTCTGCCTGCGCCACGGCGATATCATGAATGCGTTGTAATACCGTACTGCGCACTTGCTCATTTAGCGTGCGAACCGTTAATTTCATCAGCACTTTGTCGTTGATGATGTTTGGCGCATGCCCGGCCTGAATGCTACCGACGGTGACAACCGCCGGTTCGAACGGGCTGATATTGCGTGAAACAATGGTTTGCAGCGCCAGCGTGATATGGCAGGCAACTACGGTGGCATCGACCGTGTGTTCCGGCACAGCGCCGTGACCACCGACGCCCTGAACTTCGATATGCAATGTGTCGGATGACGCCATCATCGCGCCATCGCGCAGGCCAATTCTGCCGAGTTTTTGTCCTGGCATGTTATGCAGACCAAAAATTTTGTCACACGGGAATGCATCAAACAGCCCATCTTCCAGCATCACCCGGCCACCGTACAGTAACTCCTCAGCGGGTTGGAAAATCAGATGCAATGTGCCATTGAACTGGCGTGTTCGCGCCAGATACTCAGCGGCATAAAGCAGCGTGGTGGTATGTCCGTCATGGCCGCAGCCATGAAAACGTCCGTCAGTCTGGCTGGCCCAGGGTTTACCGCTATTTTCCTGCATCGGTAACGCGTCCATATCCGCACGTAGCCCCAGCGTTTTATTGCCTTCCCCCACTTTTAGCGTTCCAACAACTCCCGTTCCTGCCAGACCGTAAGCCACGTCGTAGCCCCACTCTTCAAGCAACGCGGCGACCTGTTTGCTGGTGCGGTGCTCCTCAAATCCGATTTCGGGTTGCTGATGAAACTGGCGACGAAGTTCGATAAAACGTGCTTCCTGTGTTTGTAATGCCTCTACGATAGGATGTGTCATTTTTGTTATACCTTTATTGCCTCACAGTAGTTACTGTCGAGTTTATGTGGTGAAAGAGGCTTTAAAGTGTCGTTTTTTGTTTTATATTGACGGGAAATGAAGCGACTATTTTTCATACTGTTTAGTTATGACAAAAATAACCTGTTTATTTTTGTCTCAGGAGCGTGATGTCATGCCTCATCAGGTCAGCGATTTTTCTGTGAGCGTCGAAGATATTCGTCATAAAACGCAAGATGAACAACCGTGCCTGAAGTTAATATGGCTATTGCAGGGCGAGGTCATTCTCGATGCCCCCGGCGGCACACTTTCTCTGGTTGAAGGCGACCTTGCCATGGTGAACCCTATGCAGCGCTGGCGGCTGCAAAGCCAACGGCCTAATACCATCATGCTTCTGAGCATCACGACAGGCTGGTTAACGCGTATGGATCCGCAGTTTCTGGCCTGTGACTACCAAATTTCGCAGCCAGACAGTAAACCTGAACATCAAAACAAACTGCGCACGCTGATGCGACAGCTTCTTATTTCCCACTTGCTCAATCATGATGCCAGTGCCCGCCTGGAAGCCAACCGCTGGTTAAGTGAGATCATCCTGCTGCTGGCAATGCATTTTCAGCAACCGCGTAAACCCGGGGTGTCAGGCAATAACATGCTCTGGAGCCCGCGTATTCGCCAGGTCGTTGCCCGTATTGAATCGCAGTACAGCCAGCGCTTATCGCTGGCGGAAATCGCCCGTGACGAGCGGGTATCCGAGGCATGGCTCTCCCGACTCTTTCATAAGGAAGTGGGGGTGAGTTTTATGCAATACACCACCGCATTGCGCCTGCAAAAGGCGGAGGAGCAGCTTCTTTCGAGCACGACGTCGGTGCAACGGATAGCGCTCGAACAAGGGTTCGCCAGCTCCCGGGTGATGAGTGATTTGTTTAAACGCCGTCATGGCAAGACACCACGCCAATACCGTCAACAACACCGCACTACGCCAAACGGCAATCGTGGCCGGGAGATGCGACCTGAAGAAGCCCTGCCTGTTGCCACCGATGTCCTCTTTTCGCTTCTCAACAGAACAGAAAAACAGAGTGCCGAAACATCGCCCCAGCTCCTGCATTATCAGCCCTCACGAGAAATCCGTATTGATACACTGTCCCGCCGCCGGCAGTCGTTACGCCACGCGCCAGTCGTGGTGACAGTACGCGAACTTGACGATCTTCTGCGCGAGGACGTTCGTCGAAACCTTGAGATGCTCCATCAGCAAATCCCCATCTACGGGATTGATATCCACGAGCCATTTTTGAGCAGCGCACTTTTCAGTGAAGGCTGGGATACGCCACTCACCACCGAATGCGCATGCTGGTATCCGCTGCAACAGGTGTTTACTTTCCTTTCACGCATGGGCTGGCATGTTTTATTGCATACTAATCTGACAACCCGGCCAGATCTGTTGCGCCAGTTTTTACGCATGTCAGTCCAGCACTTCCCTGCCTCCACGCTTGCAAGCTGGCATTTTGTCTGGCACTGGTCAACGCAGGCATCCGGGGAAACGCGTCAAAAGGTCTGGATGCAGCAACGTGACATCATTCGCGCACATTCACCCGACGCGCTATTGGGTATATGGCATCGTTTTACCGCGCCGGAGCACGCGTTAGCAGATTTGACTCTTCTCGACTCCACCCTGCTGAAAGAGGCCGATTTTCTTGCCTGCTCTGCAAATGCAAACGAAGGCATCCGTGAACAGCCTCTCGATTCCCACCAGCTTGCCGCCGCGGAAAACTCCCCGGTGGATAAAATTCGTCAAATACACCATACGCTGCGTCAGCGTCACCTCACGTTGCCGATTTGGTTGTTATCCTGGAATACGTTAACCGGTGCGACACGCCGAACGAACGGAGAGTTCTTTCGTGGCGCGTTACTCATGAATAATTTGATAGGGCTCTCAGAGCGCACAGGGATGACCGGTTTCTGGCTAAATTCCGCCCTGCAACGCGAGGCGCGCAACAATGGAACCTTCGATACATCAAGTCTGTCGCTGTACTACCATCATGGACTCCCGCGGCCAGTTTACTGGGTGCTGTGGCTTTGGCAGCGTCTAAAAGGGGAAATATTGGTCAATGATAAACAGACTCTGCTGCTGCATAACCGGGGGCGTTACCAGCTTTTGTTACGCAATCCTGTCGTTTACAACCCCTGGCTTTCCAGCGAAGAGACATTTATTCAGCGTTTCCGCCAGTATTATCCTCTGCAAGTCGGCGTACTGAGTGGAAAATGGAAGATAAAACGGCATCTTTTCGACCAATATCACGGTGCGCTATTTCCGCGGCTCGAAGCCATCGAAAGCAGTAGCGGCCCGGATGAAGAGACCTGGTCATGGCTGGCTCACACCACTCGCCCTGCGCTCAGCGTGCAGGAAATTGATGTGGCGGAAAACTGGCAGCTTGCCGACTCACTGGAGAGCAATGCGCTGGTGCTATATGAGTTAACCCCCCTGAATTGATGACTTTTAAAGCGGTTGCACGCAGACATTTGTACCTGAGCGCCTGAAGTGCGATACACTTTGCAGATCACTCTAAAATACAAAAACATTATGCGCCTGAATTTGTCATCCCTCCTGGCGGCGTTAGGGTTAGTTTGTGGTCAGGCCGTTGCTGCACCGCCTTCACCTCTGCCCGCCAGCGCCGACATTCGCGATAGCGGCTTCGTCTACTGCGTCAGTGGGCAGGTCAACACGTTTAACCCGCAAAAAGCAGGCAGCGGCCTGATCGTCGATACGCTGGCCGCCCAGCTATACGACCGACTGCTGGATGTCGACCCTTATACCTATCGGCTGGTACCAGAGCTGGCAGAACGCTGGGAAGTGCTGGATAACGGCGCGACTTACCGTTTCCACCTGCGCGATGATGTTCAGTTCCAGAAGACCCGCTGGTTTAAGCCTACCCGCACGCTTAATGCAGATGACGTGGTCTTTACGTTCGAGCGCATCTTTAATCGCGATCATCCGTGGCATAACGTTAACGGCGGAAGCTTCCCCTATTTCGACAGCTTACAGTTTGCCGATAGCGTACAGAGCGTGCGCAAGCTCGATAGTCACACGGTAGAGTTTCGCCTTAACCGCCCGGACGCCTCCTTCCTTTGGCATCTGGCGACCCACTATGCGTCGGTGATGTCTGCGGAATACGCCGGGAAATTAGCCAAAGAAGATCATGAAGAGTTACTGGATCGTCTGCCGGTAGGAACCGGGCCATTCCAGCTTTCTGAGTATCGCACCGGTCAGTACATTCGGTTACAACGTCACGAACATTTCTGGCGCGGTAAACCATTGATGCCACAGGTTGTTGTCGATTTGGGTTCCGGTGGCACCGGGCGTCTGTCGAAACTATTAACCGGTGAATGTGACGTGCTGGCCTGGCCTGCTGCCAGCCAGTTAACCATTCTGCGCGATGATCCGCGTTTGCGCCTGACGCTGCGCCCGGGAATGAACATCGCCTATCTGGCGTTCAATACCGATAAGCCCCCGCTGAACAACCCTGAAATCCGTCACGCGCTGGCGCTATCTATCAATAACCAACGCCTGATGCAGTCTATTTATTACGGGACGGCGGAAACAGCAGCATCAATTTTGCCTCGCGCCTCCTGGGCGTATGATAACGAGGCTAAAATTACCGAATACAGCCCGGAAAAATCGCGGCAGTTGCTGAAATCGCTCGGCGCAGAAAACTTAACGCTCCAGCTTTGGGTGCCCACGACCTCGCAGGCATGGAACCCGAGCCCGCTGAAAACCGCCGAGCTGATTCAGGCTGATATGGCGCAGGTTGGCGTGAAAGTGGTGATTGTGCCGGTGGAAGGCCGTTTCCAGGAGGCGCGCCTGATGGATATGAACCATGACCTGACGTTGTCCGGCTGGGCAACAGACAGTAACGACCCGGACAGCTTCTTCCGACCCCTGCTGAGCTGTGCGGCGATTTCGTCGCAAACCAACTTCGCCCACTGGTGCAACCGCGAATTTGATGATGTGCTGCGCAAAGCGCTGGCATCGCAGCAGCTCGCCTCACGCATCGATGCCTACGACGAAGCCCAGCAGATCCTGGCGCGTGAACTCCCCGTGCTGCCGCTCGCCTCATCACTGCGTTTACAGGCCTACCGTTATGATATTAAAGGCCTGGTGCTGAGTCCGTTCGGTAACGCTTCGTTTGCAGGCGTGTCGCGGGAGAAAGAAGATAAGGTGAAAAAACCATGATCATTTTTACCCTTCGCCGTTTGCTGCTACTGCTGGTAACGCTTTTTTTCCTCGGCTTTGTCGGCTTCAGCCTGAGCTACTTCACACCGCATGCGCCCTTACAGGGCGCGTCGTTCTGGAACGCACTGGTGTTCTGGTTCAATGGTGTACTGCATTGGGATTTTGGCGTCTCCAGCATCAACGGGCAGTTAATTTCTGAGCAGTTAAAAGAAGTTTTCCCGGCCACCATGGAGCTGTGCATCCTTGCCTTTGGGTTTGCGCTTCTGGTGGGGATCCCGGTGGGCATGGTAGCCGGCATCACCCGTAATAAATGGCAGGATAAATTTATCAGCGCGCTGGCTCTGGTCGGTTTTTCCGTGCCGGTATTCTGGCTCGCGCTGCTTTTCACCCTCTTCTTCTCGCTAACTCTCGGCTGGCTGCCGGTGTCCGGGCGTTTCGATCTGCTCTACCAGGTAAAAAGTGTGACCGGATTTGCCCTGATTGACGCCTGGCTTTCTGATTCACCGTGGCGTGACGAGATGATTGCCAGCGCACTGCGTCATATGGTGCTCCCCGTGCTGACGCTGGCCGTCGCCCCCACTACGGAAGTCGTTCGCCTGATGCGCCTGAGCACTATCACCGTGTTCGATTCCAACTACGTTAAAGCGGCGGCCACGCGTGGCGTTTCGCGCCTGACAATCCTGCGCCGTCATGTGCTGCATAACGCGCTGCCGCCCGTTATCCCGCGCCTGGGGCTGCAATTCTCCACCATGCTGACGCTGGCGATGATCACCGAGATGGTGTTTAGCTGGCCTGGCCTGGGACGCTGGATGATCAACGCCATTCGCCAACAGGATTACGCTGCGATTTCCGCCGGCGTGATGGTGATTGGCTCACTGGTGATTGTCGTTAACGTCATCTCTGATATTTTGGGTGCAATGGCTAACCCTCTGAAACATAAGGAATGGTATGCCTTACGATAGCGTCTACATCGAGAAGCGCCCGCCCGGTGCGCTGCGCACCGTGTGGCGTAAATTCTACGGCGACACCACGGCGATGATCGGCCTGTACGGCTGTGGCGCGCTGGTGTTGTTGTGCGTGTTCGGTAGCTGGTTTGCCCCTTACGGTATCGATCAGCAGTTTCTCGGTTATCAGTTACTGCCGCCATCCTGGTCTCGCTATGGCGAGGTCTCTTTCTTCCTTGGGACAGACGATCTGGGTCGCGATGTGCTGAGCCGCTTACTCAGCGGTGCGGCGCCAACGGTGGGCGGCGCCTTTGTCGTTACGCTCGCGGCCACGCTTTTTGGCCTCGTACTGGGCGTATTCGCCGGGTCTACACATGGCCTGCGTTCAGCGATGTTGAACCACATTCTCGATACCCTGCTGTCGATCCCGTCGCTATTGCTGGCCATCATTGTCGTCGCCTTCGCCGGGCCGCATCTCTCGCATGCAATGTTCGCCGTCTGGCTGGCGCTGCTGCCGCGTATGGTGCGTTCTATCTACAGCATGGTTCACGATGAACTTGAGCGTGATTATGTGGTTGCCGCCCGTCTGGATGGCGCGTCCACGCTGAACATTTTATGGTTTGCCATTTTACCCAACATCGCGGCAGGACTGGTAACGGAGATCACGCGCGCGCTGTCGATGGCCATTCTCGATATCGCCGCACTCGGTTTTCTCGACCTTGGCGCCCAACTCCCTTCCCCGGAATGGGGGGCGATGCTGGGTGATGCGCTGGAACTGATCTACGTCGCACCGTGGACGGTAATGCTGCCAGGTGCCGCAATTATGGTCAGCGTACTGCTGATTAACCTGCTGGGCGACGGGATCCGCCGCGCCATCAATGCGGGGGTGGAATAATGCCTTTACTGGATATTCGTAATTTAACCATTGAGCTGAAAACCAACGAAGGCTGGGTGAAGGCCGTAGACCGCGTCAGTATGACCCTGGCCGAGGGCGAAATTCGCGGGCTGGTCGGGGAGTCCGGCTCGGGGAAGAGCCTGATAGCCAAGGCAATTTGCGGCGTCAACAAAGACAACTGGCGCGTTACCGCTGACCGTATGCGCTTCGATGATATCGACCTGCTGCGCCTGTCCAACCGTGAACGGCGCAAGCTGGTAGGCCATAACGTGTCGATGATTTTTCAGGAGCCGCAATCCTGTCTCGACCCGTCGGAGCGAATCGGAAAACAGCTCAGGCAAAACATCCCCGGCTGGACTTACAAAGGCCGCTGGTGGCAGCGTTTTGGCTGGCGTAAACGTCGCGTGATTGAACTCCTGCACCGCGTGGGCATTAAAGATCACAAAGACGCGATGCGCAGTTTCCCCTATGAATTGACGGAAGGTGAATGCCAGAAAGTGATGATTGCCATCGCACTGGCGAATCAGCCGCGCTTATTGATTGCCGATGAACCGACCAACGCAATGGAACCGACCACGCAGGCGCAGATTTTCCGCCTGCTGACGCGTCTCAATCAGAACAACAACACCACTATTTTGCTTATCTCGCACGATTTGCAGATGCTCACTAAGTGGGCGGATAAAATCAACGTCATGTACTGTGGGCAAACGGTGGAAACAGCACCCAGCGAAGACCTGGTGACGATCCCTCATCATCCGTATACCCAGGCGTTAATTCGCGCGATCCCCGACTTCGGTAGCCCAATGCCGCATAAAAGTCGCCTGAATACGATGCCGGGCGCAATCCCATTGCTTGAGCAGTTGCCAATAGGCTGCCGCCTGGGGCCGCGTTGTCCATATGCCCAGCGTGAATGTATTGAAACACCGCGTCTGACCGGTGCGAAAAACCATCTTTTCGCCTGTCATTTTCCGCTGAACATGGAGAGAGAGTGAAGTGGTCGAAACATTACTTGAAGTTCGCAATCTGAGTAAGACCTTTCGCTATCGTACCGGCTGGTTTCATCGGCAAACGGTTGAGGCGGTAAAACCCCTGAGTTTTACGCTGCGTGAAAAACAGACGCTGGCGATAATCGGCGAGAATGGCTCCGGAAAATCTACGCTGGCAAAAATGTTGGCCGGGATGATTGCGCCCACCACTGGCGAGTTATTGATAGACGATCACCCCCTGCACTACGGCGATTACTCTTTCCGCAGTCAGCGGATTCGTATGATTTTCCAGGATCCCTCTACCTCGCTGAATCCACGGCAGAGAATTTCGCAAATTCTCGATTTCCCGCTACGCCTGAATACTGAACTGGAAGCGGAAGAACGGCGAATACGAATTATCGAAACGCTGCGCATGGTGGGGCTGCTGCCGGATCACGTCAGCTACTATCCCCATATGCTGGCACCAGGACAAAAACAGCGTTTGGGGCTCGCGCGGGCGCTGATCCTGCGTCCGAAAGTGATCGTCTGCGACGAAGCGCTGGCCTCGCTGGATATGTCGATGCGCTCGCAACTGGTGAACCTGATGCTGGAATTGCAGGAGAAACAGGGTATTTCATATATCTATGTCACTCAGCATTTAGGGATGATGAAACATATCAGTGACCAGGTGCTGGTGATGCATCAGGGTGAAGTGGTCGAGCGCGGCAGCACCGCCGATGTGCTGGCCTCACCGCTGCACGATCTCACAAAACGCCTGATAGCCGGGCATTTTGGCGAGGCATTAACGGCGGATGCGTGGCGGAAAGATCGGTAACTGATGGCGGCAACACGCAAAAATTTCATGACCAAACCGGCACAGATTAAGTGGTCGGATTAACTCTCCCGGCGACTCATGCTAGAATCGCCGCGATTTAACGACGGCTCGCCGTTTTCAGGCAGGTCGCCACAACAATGAATATAAGGATTAAAAGCTATGGGTTTTCTTTCCGGTAAGCGCATTCTGGTGACTGGCGTTGCCAGCAAACTGTCCATCGCCTACGGTATTGCACAAGCGATGCACCGTGAAGGGGCTGAACTGGCATTCACCTATCAGAACGAGAAACTGAAAGGCCGCGTAGAAGAGTTTGCTGCACAACTGGGCTCCAGCATCGTGCTGCCGTGTGACGTGGCTGAAGATGAGAGCATCGAATCCCTGTTCACTGAACTGGCGAAAGTATGGCCGAAATTCGACGGTTTCGTTCACTCTATCGGTTATGCTCCGGCTGACCAGTTAGACGGTGACTACGTTAACGCAGTTACTCGCGAAGGCTTCAAAATTGCGCACGACATCAGCGCATACAGCTTCGTTGCGATGGCAAAAGCTTGCCGCAGCATGCTGAACCCGGATTCCGCCCTGCTGACCCTCTCCTACCTGGGTGCAGAACGCGCTATCCCGAACTACAACGTGATGGGTCTGGCGAAAGCATCCCTGGAAGCCAACGTGCGCTACATGGCTAACGCGATGGGCCCGGAAGGCATCCGTGTTAACGCCATTTCTGCGGGCCCGATCCGTACTCTGGCCGCTTCCGGGATCAAAGATTTCCGTAAAATGCTGGCGCACTGCGAAGCGGTTACGCCGATTCGTCGTACCGTTACCATTGAAGATGTCGGCAACTCTGCGGCATTCCTGTGCTCCAACCTCTCTGCCGGTATCTCCGGTGAAGTGGTTCACGTTGATGGCGGCTTCAGCATCGCTGCAATGAACGAACTGGAACTGAAATAAGTTCTTTGCCCTTCCGCGTCGGCGGAAGGGCTTCCCCTCCCCCCGTTTTTCCCTCTGTTATTCCAGTAAGTTATTAATTAGTACCGAACAATATTTTCTCCTATCGCGCGCTTACGCCAGGATATTTATCCATAACGATCCGGTGTTGCCTCTCATTCTTGCATCGGTTCGCCACTTACCATTCAAGGAATGCCCATGGAGCAACGCCGCGCTTACGGTAAAAGCCACTGGTATCATGAGACCCAGTCCCGATCGCAACACAGTGATGTTCTGCCCCTGGTGCCTGAAGCCGCCCACGTTGAAGATCGCTTTTTGTTGGGATTACAGCTACCGGAATCATTGCAACATGCGTGTAAATCCTGGCTGAGCGCGGGGCGGGATCTGGCGCAAGAACTGTTTCCCGAGGAAGTTGCCGTTAGCCGTCTGCGTACTTTTAGCGCCTACGACCGCCTTAGCAGCGCCCTGACGGTCGCACAGGTCTGCGGGGTACAACGGCTCTGTAATCACTACGCCGCCCGCCTGGCGCCGCTTCCAGGCCCGGATTCCTCGCGTGAGAGCAACCATCGATTGGCCCAGATCACCCAGTATGCGCGCCAGCTTGCCAGTTCCCCTTCAGTTATCACCCCTCTTGCCCGCCAGCAGCTCGATGATGTCGGCCTGACGTCCTATGACATTATTCTGATTACCCAGATTGTGGGTTTTGTTGGTTTTCAGGCGCGTGTGGTCGCTAATTTTCAGGCACAGCTTGGGCAGCCGGTTCGTTGGATCCCTGGAATGCCGACGCAGGAAGATGCCAGTGCCGACATTTTTTCCGCGAAATCAAGTACATGGCAGAGTGACCTGCCCGCCGTCGATGAACGTTACGCCAGTAAAACCCAGGCAATGGCTCTGCGACGTTGGCAATCACAACCTGTACTCTCGCAACTGGTTCCTTTTCTTGTGCATGAAGAACGTATCCTGGAAGGGCTTGGGTTGTTGATTAACGCACTGCCCGCCGCCTCGCCTCTGCACGCGCTTGCAGCGCTGGTTCCTGCCCGTATTAACGGCAGCGTGTGCTGCTTCAACCACTATAGCTCGCAGTGGCAAGGTGCCAGCGGGTTGCCCGACGCAATTCGTAACGGCGATCGCGCCATTCAGGCATGGTGTCATCAGTATCCCCGGGAACAGGCCGTTACGCAGGCTATCGGTCTTTTAACCCGCGCCCCCGACCGTTTTAGCCCGGCGCAGTTTGCGGCACTGACGGAGCAAGGCGTTCGTGAAAAAGAGAGTACTGAGATACTCACCTGGAGCGCTCTCTTTGGCTGGCTCAACCGCCTGAGAATCGCGCTGCGAAGCGAGTCGCTACCGGAGCAAAGGATGAAAGAGCGCTTGCCGCAACAGTAAGAATCGCGTAAAACTGTCAGCCGCTCTTTCGACCAAGAAAATAGATCATTATGCTTCAGGATAACCCGCTGCTCGCGCAGCTAAAACAGCAACTTCACTCCCAGACGCCGCGCGCAGAAGGGGTCGTTAAAGGCACGGAAAAAGGATTCGGTTTCCTCGAAGTCGATGCGCAGAAAAGCTACTTTATTCCACCGCCGCAGATGAAAAAAGTGATGCACGGCGACCGTATTGTCGCGGTGATCCATTCTGAAAAAGAGAAAGAGAGCGCCGAACCGGAAGAACTGGTCGAGCCGTTCCTGAGCCGCTTTGTCGGTCGAGTACACCGGAAAGATGACCGCCTCTCTATCGTTCCCGATCACCCGCTGATCAAAGATTCCATTCCATGTCGCGCCGAGCGCGGCGTGACGCACGACTTTAAAGAAGGCGACTGGGCCGTGGCGGAAATGCGCCGCCACCCGCTGAAAGGCGACCGCACCTTCTACGCAGAACTGACCCAGTTCATCACCTTTGGCGACGACCATTTCGCGCCATGGTGGGTGACGCTCGCACGTCATAATCTGGAAAAAGAAGCGCCGGACGGCGTGGCAACAGAGATGCAGGACGAAGGTCTGGAACGTCGCGATCTCACCGCGCTTGATTTTGTTACTATCGACAGCGCCAGCACCGAAGATATGGATGATGCGCTGTATGTGGAAGAAGCCGCAGACGGCAAGCTGAACCTGACCGTCGCGATTGCTGACCCTACCGCATGGATTGTGGCAGGCAGTAAGCTCGACCACATCGCCAAAGTTCGCGCCTTCACCAACTACCTCCCGGGCTTTAACATTCCGATGCTGCCGCGCGAGCTGTCAGACGATCTCTGCTCGCTGCGCGCCAATGAGGTTCGCCCGGTTCTGGCCTGCCGCATGACGCTTGCCGCCGATGGCGCCATTGAAGACGACATCGAATTTTTCGCCGCGACCATCGAATCGAAAGCCAAACTGGCCTACGACGATGTCTCTAACTGGCTGGAGAAAACCGGCGACTGGAAACCGGAAAGCGAAAATATCGCGCGCCAGATAACCCTGCTGGAGCGCGTCTGTCAGGCTCGCAGCGAGTGGCGTAGTACCCATGCGCTGGTCTTCAAAGATAGACCGGACTACCGCTTCATACTCGGTGAGAAAGGTGAAGTGCTGGATATCGTCGCAGAGCCGCGCCGTATCGCCAACCGTATCGTAGAAGAGTCGATGATCGCGGCGAACATCTGCGCGGCGCGTGTGCTGCGCGATAAACTCGGCTTCGGTATTTATAACGTGCACACCGGGTTTGATCCGGCGAACACCGAGGCGCTGGCCTCCCTGCTGAAAAACCATGACGTGCACGTTGATCCGACGGAAGTATTAACCCTGAACGGCTTCTGCAAACTGCGTCGTGAACTGGATGCGCAGCCGTCAGGCTTCCTGGACAGCCGTATTCGTCGCTTCCAGTCCTTCGCGGAAATCAGCATCGCGCCAGGCCCGCACTTCGGGTTGGGTCTTGAAGCTTACGCAACCTGGACCTCCCCGATTCGTAAGTATGGCGATATGCTGAACCACCGTCTGCTGAAAGCTATCATTAAAGGCGAAAACGCCGAGCGCCCGCAGGATGATGTCACCGTGCAAATGGCGGAACGTCGTCGCCTGAACCGTATGGCTGAACGTGACGTCGCTGACTGGTTGTATGCGCGCTACCTGAATCCGCAGGCGGGCAAAGAGACACGTTTTGCCGCCGAGATAATCGATATCAGCCGTGGCGGTATGCGTGTGCGTCTGGTTGATAATGGCGCGGTAGCCTTTATTCCGGCACCGTTCCTGCATGCCGTGCGTGATGAAATGGTATGCAGCCAGGAAAATGGCACCGTGCAAATCAAAGGCGAAGTGGTCTATAAAGTGACCGACGTTATTGACGTAACCATTGCTGAAGTACGCATGGAAACCCGCAGCGTCATCGCCCGTCCGGCGGTTTAAGCCTGATAACACAGCGGCTTCGGCAACGAAGCCGCTTTTCTCTTTATGTTGTATCGTCTGCTATTTTTTTCTCTTCTCTTTTGCCGCTATTTTTAGCATCATTGATTTCATTCAAATTTCTAAACAGGGTCACGCCATGTCCAGTCTTGATGCCCATCAGGTTGCAAAACGTATTGATACCGTACTTGATATCCTGGTTGCCGGTGACTATCACTCTGCAATCAATAATCTGGAAATTCTGAAAGCGGAACTGTTGGCACAAATTGCCGATCAACAAAATACCCAAACAGGTCAGCCGAAATCCCCGTGGGAAATCTGACGCCGTTCACCGTGCGATAATGCGCTAAACTCATGGCGTATTTTCGCCCCCGACTTTTGATACAAAATTGATTATGAATGCCCGACAACAATCCATCCTGCAAATGGTCATCGATAAAGGCCGCATGAGCGTCGCCGATCTGGCCAAAATGACTGGCGTCTCCGAGGTCACGATTCGTCAGGATTTAAACCTGCTGGAAAAAGAGAGCTATCTGCGGCGCACCCACGGATTTGCTGTTCCCCTGGACAGTGAAGATGTAGAAACGCGCATGATGAACAATTTTTCACTCAAGCGTGAACTTGCAGACTTCGCCGCGTCCCTGGTGCTGCCGGGCGAAACGGTCTTTATCGAAAATGGCAGCAGCAACGCCCTGCTGGCCCGAAGGCTGGCTGAGCAACCGGATATCACGATAATTACGGTTAGCAGTTACATTGCCCATCTGCTTAAAGAGATGCCGGCAGAAGTGATTCTGCTGGGCGGGATCTACCAGAAGAAAAGCGAAAGCATGGTGGGCCCGCTGACCAGACAGTACATTCAGCAAGTTCACTTCAGTAAAGCCTTCATCGGCATTGATGGCTGGCAGGCCGCAACTGGCTTTACCGGCCGCGATATGATGCGGGCAGATGTGGTGAACGCGGTGCTGGAGAAAAATTGCGAGGCGGTCGCACTGAGCGACAGCAGCAAGTTTGGCGTTACCCATGCCTATCCGCTGGGGCCTGTAAGCCGGTTCAACCGGGTGATCACGGATGACGCGCTGGCAGCAGAACAACAGGCTGAACTGGAAAAATCAGGGCTGACTGTCGATATTGTTAAACGCCCGTAGTTCAGCGCCTTCCGCTCCTCTCCCCCATGGGAGAGGAAAAACATCCATTCATCGTATTGATATCCCACCACCGCTATGAGATTTTTCCTAGGGTTCAATTAAGACTTTTTACCTGTCGGATATACACCAAAAACGTAAAATTAATGTTAGCGATATAACAGGAAGTAACTATCACTTGCGTGACTAAGTAAAAGTTTTACAACCTGCGCAACATGTTTCACGAGTAAAGCCGTTTTATCTCTGGCCTAAAGCTATTATTAAAAGGCTTCTTCCGTGAATCGAATATTCAGGAGAAAATACGATGACTTCTATGAACAAAAAAATCACTGCAGCGGTTATCGCTGCCACTTTAGTAATGTCACTGAGCGCATGTTCTAACTGGTCTAAACGTGACCGTAATACCGCAATTGGCGCAGGTGCTGGTGCTATCGGCGGCGCGGTATTAACTGACGGCAGCACCCTGGGTACCTTGGGTGGCGCAGCAGTCGGTGGGATTATCGGCCATCAGGTTGGCAAATAATTACCCGACCGAAAAAGAATTCAGGGCCGCGATAATTATCGCGGCCCTTTTTGTTGATTAGCCACCCGCCAGTTTTACCTTCAGCCCTTTTGCTTCCAGTAATGTTTTCAGCAAATCGCGTTTATCGCCCTGAATCTCGATTACGCCATCTTTCACGGAACCACCGCAGCCACATTTCTTTTTAAGCTCTGCCGCCAGTTTTGCCAGGGCTTCATCATCCTGATCGATGCCGGTAATCAGGCATACGCCCTTACCCTTGCGACCGCTGGTCTGGCGTTGAATACGGACAATACCATCGCCCTTCGGGCGTTCTGGCGTAGTTTTCGCTTCTTCAATACGCCCGCTGTCGGTGGAATATACCAGCCGGCTGTTGGAATCGCTCATTACGCCTCCTTATGCAGCGACGCGTTGATGTTACGCAGGGTCTGCGCAGGATCTGCCGATTGCGTAACCGGACGCCCAATAACCATGTAGTCCACGCCCGCTGCCAGCGCCTGCTCAGGGGTCATAATACGACGCTGGTCTCCCGCAGCGCTGCCTGCCGGGCGAATACCAGGCGTAACCAGCTTAAAGGCCTGACCCAGTTCCTGTTTGAAGCGCACCGCTTCCTGCGCTGAGCAAACCACGCCATCAAGGCCGCAGTCTCGCGTTAGCTTCGCCAGTTTGGCGGCATAATCAGCCGGTGACAACGTCACGCCCAGATCCTGTAAGTCACTGGCTTCCATACTGGTCAGAACGGTCACTGCAATCAGCAACGGTGCTTCTTTTCCAAAGGGCAGCAGCGCTTCACGCGCGGCCGTCATCATACGCGCCCCGCCGGATGCATGCACATTCACCATCCACACCCCCAGCTCCGCCGCGGCTGCGACTGCGTGGGCCGTTGTGTTCGGGATATCGTGAAATTTGAGATCCAGGAAGATATCAAAACCACGCTGTTGTAAATCGCGCACAAACTGCGGGCCAAACAACGTGAACATCTCTTTCCCGACTTTAAGGCGGCAATCGCGGGGATCGATTCGGTCGACAAACGCGAGCGCTTTATCGCGGTTATCGTAATCGAGAGCAACAACAACGGGAGAGGATGTGACAATACGGGAAGAAGATGAAGCAGTAGACGTCATGACCAGACCTTCTTGTTGATGGGCGCCCGGCTATTCAGGCGCAGAAAAGGTAAACGGCGAGCATTCTACCTGCGAGTGGAACAAATTGACAGGCGCGATTCGCCCTGCTGACCATTGCATGCTCGATGCTAAATTCGCGAAGGAAAAAACCAAAGAGTATGTTGTAACTAAAGCAGGTATTTTTTTAAATATCACTGCCCGTCGAGACCACGGATTGGCTTAACGGTTGACCATGCCCGGCATGACGGGCAATGCCAGTAAAGGGTATACGCGGTGAAACCACATTTCTGGCAACGATAGCGCGGCTTACTACGGATCTGTTCGCCGACCATGTCACGCAGCACCATCAGGCTCTCTTTCGCACGCCCTTCTTCGGCTTCATTGAGGTGATAGTCCATCAGTTTATGGAACACGCGCATCGTGGGATGACGCTGTAACTGACGGGTGACATACGTTTGCGCCACATCGCCGGTTTCGCGTTGCTCAAGCACCTGCGCCAGCATCAGTTCCGCCGTCGCGCCGGTATTTTCTTCTACACAGCGTTGC
This sequence comes from Pseudocitrobacter cyperus, assembly GCF_039889165.1. NCBI lineage: Bacteria > Pseudomonadati > Pseudomonadota > Gammaproteobacteria > Enterobacterales > Enterobacteriaceae > Pseudocitrobacter > Pseudocitrobacter cyperus. Next base: position 708,696 of record NZ_JAYMYY010000001.1, read on the forward strand.
AGGAAGGCATCCCATTCGTCGGTTTTACCCAACTGCTGATAACAGGTTTGCAGCATCTCCAGCGTTTCGCTGACCAGTTCTTTATCTTGATCGATGACGCGCAGCAGGCTTTCACGGGCTTTAGCATAATCGCCCTTCGCCATCCAGACGCGGCCCATCATGATAGAGACGCGCGCGCTGGAAGGATCTGCCGCGGCCCCCTTCTTCAGCAAGTTCAGCGCCTTATCCATCTCATCGTTGCCCATCTGCTGCAAAGCCAGTTCACACCAGAAATGCGCGATCTCACCACGATGTTTATCTTTGCCAAGTTTGACCAGTCTTTCGGCGACGTCGATCGCCTTCTGCCAGTCACTGGTAAGCTGGGCAATTTGCAGAAGCTGTTGCAGCGCGCTGACGCGAAAATCGGTTTCATCGACGAGCTGGTTAAACATATCTTCAGCACGGTCATAGAGCCCCGCAGCCATATAGTCGCGGCCAAGTTGCTGCACGGCCAGCAGGCGTTGGTCATAGGTGAGCGAGGCGCTTTCCATGAGTGTCTGGTGGATACGGATGGCGCGGTCAACCTCGCCGCGTGAACGGAACAGGTTGCCCAGCGTAAGATGGGCTTCAACGGTGCCGGTATCTTCTTTCAGCATGTCGAGGAAGAGATCGACCGCTTTGTCCTGCTGGTTACTTAAGAGAAAGTTAACCCCTGCCACATAATCACGTGACAAACGGCTCGCTTCGTCCTGTTTGGACTGTTGTGCACTTCTGCGCCCCATGTACCAACCATAAGCGGCGGCGACGGGCAAAAGCAGAAACAACAACTCCAGCATAAATCGTTATTCCTTCGTCGCGGGCACGGTCGGGTTTACGGACGGCGCACTCACGGGCGCAATCTGATTCTCCAGACGTTTAATTTTACGTTCTGCGCGCAGCAGAGAAACACGCACGCGTAACCAGAACATTCCACAGACCAGCCAGCCAATCGCAAAACCCACGGCAAACAACACCGCCAGCAAGGTAGATATTTTGAACTCGCCCTGCGCCAGCAAATAATTAAAGGTTACGAGCTGATCGTTCTGCGCACCCAGGGTCACTGAGATGACGAAGACCGCTAACACCAGCAAGAAAATGAGAAAATATTTCACACTGCTTCCCGTTATGTAATTCGTGCAGATAAATTGTGTCCAATCTATCGCATCCAGCCTTATAAAGTATCATTTTCCCCGCAGGGACGAAATGGAAAAGCACACGGCCAGTTCAGGATTTGAGGGTAAAAGGGGTGAAAATCAACCCTTGTTCAATTTTCCTGCTCGCGTTTCCTGATTTCCTGCGCTTCTTCACCGGGTGGTGAAAGCGGGCCGCATATTTTTTGTGCAAGCCACGTCGCCACAGTGACCAGCAGCCAGGAGATTAACGTCGACGCGACCAGATCCCGCGGCCAGTGCATCCCTAACAGCAGGCGACTGCCCATCACCGCCGTCGCCCATGCCAGCAATATGGCAATGGTGAAGGTACGTCGACGCGGCCACAGCAGCCCTACAGCTAATAAAGCCCAACTGGCTGCAAACATGGTATGCCCGGACGGAAACGCGAAACCGGTCTCTTTTTGCCAGTGTTTACGCAGGAATGAAGGAATATCCTGTTGTTGTACAAGCTGTTCTTTTACCAGTGCCCCACGCTCCTTTTTCTTTAAAGTGTAGAACTCCGCGACGGGAATATGATGCGTTTTTTCCAGCCAGGTGACATAAGGCCGCGGTTCCTGAGCGACACTCTTCACCCATGACTTCGCCCCCTGCCCAATCATAATGGCTCCCGCAAGAATGGCGAACAGCATGATTGCCGGGCGCAAACGAAAGCGTAAGCACCATAAAAACCAGCCGAATAGCACAACATGCGTGATGATGCCCCACGGCTCGGTCACGGTCTCCGTCACCCAGTAGAACGCTTTCAGCAACACTTCAGATTGCCCAGGCTGCCACGTCCAGCCTGAAACCCAAACCACGAGCGGCATAACTAACAATGCGGCGGCTCCCACGCTGGTTCGTTTGGCGATTGTTAGCATAACGGCTCCTTTATTGATGATTTTTCAATACGCTTCGAATAATAACATAACGGGGGAAGCGGCAAAATTGTGCGCTTTAACGGCAGTCATTTGCGCATCATTAGGTGAACCAAAGTACGTTGTGGCAAAATACAAAAAACAGAAAGCGCTGTTGCGCTGAAATAATCTGGAGAATCACATGCAGCTTAAACGTGTGGCAGAAGCCAAACTGCCAACCCCCTGGGGCGATTTCCTGATGGTGGGCTTTGAAGAACTGGCAACCGGGCAGGATCACGTTGCCCTGATTTTTGGTGATATTTCAGGGCAAACGCCCGTGTTGTCACGTGTTCACTCCGAATGCCTGACGGGCGATGCGCTCTTTAGTCTGCGTTGTGATTGCGGTTTCCAGCTTGAAGCGGCACTGTCCCATATCGCGGAAGAAGGTCGCGGCATCCTGCTTTATCATCGTCAGGAGGGCCGTAACATAGGTCTGCTGAATAAAATCCGTGCCTATGCGCTGCAGGATCAGGGTTACGATACCGTTGAAGCGAACCACCAGCTCGGTTTTGCTGCGGATGAGCGCGACTTCACCCTGTGTGCGGATATGTTCAAGCTGCTGGGCGTGGATGAAGTCCGTCTGCTGACCAATAACCCGAAAAAGGTCGAGATTTTGACGGAGGCGGGTATCAATATTGTTGAGCGTGTACCGCTGATCGTTGGGCGTAACCCGAAAAACGCCTACTATCTCGATACTAAGGCGGCCAAAATGGGCCACCTGCTGAAAGAAGAGTAATCCGTAAGCCCGCCAGAGAACCTGGCGGGCTTCAGCCATCCGGAATCAATCCAGCATATTACGAATCACGTAGTGCAAAATGCCATCGTTCTGGTAGTAGGTAAGCTCTGTTTGCGTATCAATACGACAGCGGCAGGCCAGCGTTTTGGTACTGCCATCCGGGCGAGTCAGCGTCACCGGGATGGTAGCGCCCGGTTTAAGCTGTTGCAAATCAGGAACATCCACTATCTCTTCCCCGGTCAGTGCCAGCGACTGACGCGTTTCTCCCTGCGGAAATTCCAGCGGCAGGATGCCCATACCTATCAGGTTTGAACGGTGAATACGCTCGAAGGATTCGGCAATCACCACGCGAATACCCAGCAGACGAGGCCCTTTTGCCGCCCAGTCACGGCTCGAACCGGAACCATACTCTTTCCCGGCAATCACGACGAGCGGTGTCCCCTGTTTTTGGTACTCCATCGCCGCATCGTAAATCGACATCACTTCCTTTCCAGGCAATAGTCGGGTCATTCCCCCTTCCACGCCCGGCACCATTTCGTTGCGGATACGAATGTTGGCGAAGGTTCCGCGCATCATCACTTCATGGTTGCCACGACGGGAACCATAAGAGTTGAAATCACGACGCTCTACGCCACGCGCCTGCAGGAACCTCCCCGCCGGACTGTCTGGTTTTATGCTGCCCGCCGGTGAAATGTGGTCTGTGGTGACAGAATCGCCGAGCATCGCCAGAATACGCGCGCCGCGGACATCCTCTACTGGCTTGGGTTCTGCTTCCATGTCATCGAAGAACGGCGACAGTCGGATGTAGGTGGAATCGGCCTGCCAGTCATAGGTATCGGATTCAGAGACCGTTATCGCTTTCCACTCCGGAGTCCCTTCGAAAACTTCCGCGTACTCTTTGCGGAACATCTCAGTGGAGACCTGCTGTACCGCTTTGGCAATCTCCTGGCTGCTCGGCCAGATATCTTTCAGATAGACCGGGTCGCCTTTTGTATCGTGACCTAAAGGCTCACTCGCCAGGTTGACGTTCATGTTTCCGGCCAGAGCATAGGCAACCACCAGCGGCGGAGAAGCCAGCCAGTTGGTTTTCACTAACGGGTGGATACGTCCTTCAAAGTTACGGTTACCGGAAAGCACCGCTCCCACCGTCAAATCGCCTTTCTTGATAGCCGTTTCGATCGGTTCCGGCAACGGCCCGGAGTTGCCGATACAGGTGGTACACCCGTAACCTACAAGGTTAAAACCAAGCTGATCGAGATAGGGTGTCAGTCGGGCGTGCGCCAGATAATCAGAAACCACTTTAGACCCCGGTGCCAGCGAAGCTTTCACCCACGGCTTCGGCTTCAGACCCAGCATAGCCGCTTTTTTCGCTAACAAGCCCGCAGCCATCAGCACACTTGGGTTAGACGTATTGGTACAGGACGTTATCGCCGCGATCACCACCGCGCCATCCGGCAGCGGAACGCTTTTGCCATTGAGGGTGTATTCAACGGGCTGCTTATCTTTCTGCGCAGTATTCACTTCCAGTTCATTGCTGGCGGCAAAAGCTTTCGGCACATCGCCAAGCGCGACGCGATCCTGCGGACGCTTCGGCCCGGCAAGGCTCGCCTCCACCTGACCCATATCCAGTTCCAGGCTACTGGTGAAAACAGGCTCATCACCGGTGTTGCGCCACATCCCCTGCGCTTTGGCATAAGCTTCGACCAGCGTGACCTGCTCGTCGCTGCGACCGCTCAGGCGCATATAATCGAGCGTCACACCATCAATGGGGAAGAAACCACAGGTTGCGCCATATTCCGGCGACATATTAGCAATGGTTGCACGGTCAGCCAGTGGCAGAGAGTCCAGCCCATCGCCATAAAACTCGACAAATTTACCCACCACGCCATGCTTACGCAGCATTTGGGTGACGGTCAGCACCAGGTCAGTGGCCGTGATCCCCTCACTCAATTTTCCGGTCAGTTTAAAACCCACCACATCCGGGATCAGCATCGAAACAGGCTGCCCCAGCATCGCCGCTTCAGCCTCAATCCCGCCCACGCCCCAGCCCAGTACGCCGAGGCCGTTAATCATTGTGGTGTGCGAGTCGGTACCCACCAGCGTATCAGGGTAAGCTATCCACTCATCGTTCTGTAGTTCACTCCAGACGGCCTTTCCGAGGTACTCGAGGTTGACCTGGTGACAGATCCCCGTTCCCGGCGGCACGACGCTGAAGCGGCTGAATGCCTGCTGGCCCCAGCGCAAAAAAACATAACGCTCATGGTTACGTTCCATCTCCAGGCGCACGTTTTCAGCGAAGGCATCATCATCGCCGAAGTGGTCTACAGTGACCGAGTGGTCAATAACAAGGTCGACCGGCGAAAGCGGGTTAACCTTAGCCGTATCGCCACCCAGGCGCTTAACGGCTTCGCGCATGGCGGCAAGATCCACCACCGCGGGTACGCCGGTGAAATCCTGCATCAAGACCCTGGCCGGGCGGTAGGCAATCTCCCGGTCGACATGGGCAGTTTTCACCCATCCGGCCAGGGCTTTGATATCTTCTTCAGTAACAGAATCCCCATCCTGCCAGCGCAACAGGTTTTCCAGCAGGACTTTTAATGACTTGGGCAGACGGGAGATGTCACCCAGCGTTTTGGCTGCCAGCGATAAGCTGTAGAAATGGTAGGTTTTATCTTTGGTTTGCAGCGCGTCCTTACTGGCTTCTCGTAGTGTTGACGACATAGCTCCTCCTTTATGTGTAACGGGACTTGCAATCCCCTGACACTCCTCAGGGTACGCATTAAAGATAACACAAAGATGTCGTAACGTTTTGATAACAACTCTAATTGATAAAATCGTTATTACCGGCAACAGAAAGTAAAACGCCTGGCACAAAGGCCAGGCGCGGGTTAACGAGTGTCATACAGCGGTAACATTGAGCGGCGATTATCGGCACAACAGCCAGATAATTTGCCCCCAGAACAGGAGGGAAACCGACAACACCCCCATCCAGGACCAGTATTTGATATTGCGGGTTGTATTCATAAGGCCTACACCTTTATTGCATGAGTCCATTCAGCCGAGAGTTTGTCGACTGACCTTTGCTGTGGTGTATTACCAACCATGCGCTTACGCGTAATAAATGAGGGGCGAGCCACCCTGTTATTCTTTTTTCTTGTGCTCAGTAGGATTAAACGACTCAATAAATTGCCGCTGCTCCTCCGTCAATTCCCATGAATCAGGGATTTTGACCTTATCCTGGTTTACCGGCTGCGGTTTAGGCTCTGCTGGCGGCAGGCGACGGCCGGATGTGAGCATCATCAGCCCCAGAACTTCCAGATAAGCAGTGCTACGGCTACCCAGAATAGCGCCGACCCCAGAAAAACCACGGCCCACGCTTTACGCTTCAGTCGCGGATTGCGCTGCGGCTCATTGGTTCCTGACGGCATTGATAACCTCTTGCAATCGATATTACTTATCATTTCGGCACCAAACAATCGGTACGATTAATCATCATTGAGACAAATCCTAAATAAAATTTAGCCAAAAATCCAGTGATTTTGCCAGGCGATCGCCAGCATTAATTTAATCTTTTGACCAAAAATAAATAATTGAACTGCAAAATTTGCCTTAAGGGAAAATCGTTTCTACTTTTATGCGCCCGATAGCGACTCATTACACAAATTAATGAAAAAAGAGAGTGCTATTCGGAGGATTAGAATAAGTAAACAAAAATGAGGAGGAGTGTTATTTCTATTCAGGCTGGATGTAAACGGTATCCCTTCATCAGGGATACCGGCTTAGCAGGCGGGGAATTACTTTTCTGGCAGTTTAATATCTTTAAACATTGCTTCAATATCTTCATTCGAGCGCAACGCGACTGCCGTATCCACAACATCACGCGTTAAATGTGGTGCAAAACGCTGAATAAAATCATACATGTAGCTGCGCAGGAAGGTGCTGCGGCGGAAACCAATTTTGGTTGTGCTGTGACTGAAGATGCCGTCAGCATCCAGTTTTACCAGATCCGGGTCGGAAACCGGGTCAACTGCCATACTGGCAATCACCCCTACCCCCAGCCCAAGACGGACATAGGTTTTAATGACATCAGCATCGGTTGCCGTAAAGACAATTCGCGGCGTAAGCCCTGCGCGGTTAAAAGCGGTATCAAGTTCTGAACGACCGGTAAATCCGAAGGTATAAGTGACCAGCGGATATTGCGCCAGCTCTTCAATCGTCACCGATGTTTTCGACGCCAGCGGATGCTCCGGCGTTACAACGATGGAACGGTTCCAGTGGTAGCACGGCAGCATCACTAGATCGTCGTACAGATGCAGCGCCTCGGTGGCGATCGCGAAATCAGCGTTCCCCTTTGATACCGCTTCTGCAATCTGCGTTGGCGACCCCTGGTGCATATGCAAAGAGACGCGCGGATAACGTTCGATAAATCCTTTAATTACGCCTGGCAACGCATAGCGCGCCTGAGTGTGGGTGGTCGCGACATATAATGAACCTTTGTCCGGCCAGGTATGTTCACCCGCAACGGATTTAATGGCGTCGACTTTTGACAGGACTTCGCGGGCGATACGGATAATTTCCTGCCCCGCTGGCGTCACCTGCGTCAGGTGTTTACCGCTACGTGCGAAAATCTGGATGCCCAGCTCATCTTCCAGCATTCTGACTTGCTTACTGATGCCCGGCTGGGAGGTATACAACCCTTCAGCGGTGGAGGAGACGTTCAGATTATGGTTAACAACCTCAACAATATAGCGGAGCTGCTGTAGTTTCATGTCTCGATATCCGGTGGCGTAGCGATACGCTATTAATGCGATTTAATCATAAAAAAGATGTTTGCTATAACCACTATATCATTTATAGCAAGAGTGTATAGATGGGAACAAAAAATAATAACGAGGTTATAAAAAAGGGCCGAGAATCGGCCCTTTGTGGTGTCCGTCAGCAGAGAGTTACTTCTTCGCTTCGACCCATTTGCCGTCGACAAAGAAAGCAGACCAACCCGTGGCTTTGCCATCTTTCTCAGAGGAAACATACTGCTGCTTCGTCTTACGACTGAAGCGCACCATGGTCTTGTTCCCCTGGGGATCCGTCTGCGGGGCATCAGCCAGATAACGCAGTTTCTCCGGCAGACGATCGCGGAAACGGAACAGCTCTTCCACCAGCGGCGCTCGGGTTTCGCGCGATTTCGGGAAGGTGTTTGCCGCCAGGAAGACACCGGCAGCACCATCACGCAGGACGAAGTAAGCGTCTGATTTCTCGCACGGCAGCTCCGGCAACGGAACCGGATCTTCCTTCGGTGGCGCAACCTCACCGTTACGCAGGATCTTACGGGTGTTTTTGCACTCGTCGTTGGTGCAAGCCATGTACTTGCCGAAACGGCCCATTTTCAGGTGCATTTCAGAACCACATTTTTCACACTCGACGATCGGGCCGTCATAGCCCTTAATGCGGAACTCACCCTCTTCTATCTCATAACCATCACAGGTCGGGTTATTACCGCAGACGTGCAGTTTACGTTTCGGGTCAATGAGATAGCTGTCCATCGCCGTGCCGCACTTCTGGCAGCGGCGTTTCGCGCGCAACGCGTTGGTTTCAGCGTCATCGCCTTCCAGCACGTTCAGCACTTCGTTTTCCGGCACCAGGTTAATGGTGGTTTTGCAGCGTTCTTTCGGCGACAGCGCATAACCGGAGCAACCCAGGAACACACCCGTGCTGGCGGTACGAATACCCATCTTGCGACCGCAGGTCGGGCAATCGATGCTGGTCAGCACCATTTCGTTCGGCTGCATGCCGCCCTCTTCTGGCGCTTTCTCAGCCGTTTCGAGCTGCTTGGTGAAATCGCCGAAGAAGAGATCAAGCACCTGCTTCCACTCGGCTTCGTGGTTTGCCACGCGGTCGAGGTGGTCTTCCATCTGTGCGGTAAAATCGTAGTTCATCAGCTCGCGGAAATTCGCTTCCAGACGATCCGTGACGATTTCACCCATTTTTTCTGCATAGAAACGACGGTTTTCAGTACGCACATAGCCGCGATCCTGAATGGTCGAAATGATCGACGCATAGGTGGACGGGCGACCGATACCGCGTTTTTCCAGCTCTTTCACCAGAGAGGCTTCGCTAAAGCGCGCGGGCGGCTTGGTAAAGTGCTGAGCCGGAGTCAGTTCAACCAGTGCGAGTTTGTCGCCCTGATTCACCATCGGCAGCGTCCTGTCTTCATCGCCTTTACGCAGCGCAGGCATGACTTTCGTCCAGCCATCAAAACGCAGGGTGCGACCACGCGCTTTGAGTTTGAAATCACCCGCAGCAACGATAAGCGTAGTGGAGTCGTACTGCGCCGGTGTCATCTGACAGGCGACAAATTGACGCCAGATCAACTGATACAGTTTTTGCGCATCAGCTTCCATATCTTTCAGTGATTCAGCGACCACAGAGACATCGGAGGGACGAATCGCTTCGTGCGCTTCCTGAGAGTTCTCTTTGCTGGCGTACTGGTTCGGGTTCTTCGGCAGATATTTATCGCCAAAATTATCGCCGATATAACCGCGCACCATGCTGACTGCGTCCTGACTCAGGTTAGTAGAATCGGTACGCATATAGGTGATGTGGCCCGCTTCATACAGACGCTGCGCCATCATCATGGTTTTTTTCACACCAAAGCCAAGACGGGTGCTGGCAGCCTGCTGTAACGTGGAGGTGATAAACGGCGCGCCAGGCTTGCTGCTGGTGGGTTTATCTTCGCGCTCCAGTACGCTGTAGCTCGCTTTTTCAAGCAGGCTAACGGCAGCCATCGTTTCATCGCGGCTAACAGGGCGGAAAGCTTTATCGCCCTGATGGGTGACTTCCAGCGGTAATGCATCGCCCGCAGGGGTAGTGGTACTGGCAACCACGTCCCAGAACTCTTCCGGAACGAAGGCTTTGATTTCGCGCTCGCGCTCTACCACCAGACGCACAGCAACGGACTGCACGCGCCCTGCGGATAAACCACGGGCGATTTTTTTCCACAGCAGCGGCGACACCATATAACCCACAACGCGATCCATAAAGCGGCGCGCCTGCTGTGCGTTGACACGGTCGATATTCAGTTCGCCCGGCTTATCGAACGCCTGACGAATCGCATTTTTTGTAATTTCGTTAAACACCACGCGGCTATAGCGCGAATCATCACCACCAATCACTTCCCGCAGGTGCCATGCAATGGCCTCCCCTTCGCGGTCAAGGTCGGTTGCGAGATAGATGTGGTCGGCTTTTTCCGCCAGTTGTTTGAGTTCTGAAACTACCTTTTCTTTACCCGGGAGCACTTCGTAGTGCGCTTTCCAGTCATGCCATGGGTCAACACCCATGCGATTAACCAGCGCGCCACGTTCATCCTTTTTAGGCTTTTTGGCCGTTTTGGTGGAGGTAGAGTCAGCGCTCTTTTTGGCGGCTGAGCCACTTGTCGGCAAATCGCGGATATGACCGACGCTGGACTTAACCACGTAGTCATTACCCAGATACTTATTGATCGTTTTGGCTTTTGCCGGGGACTCAACGATAACGAGAGCTTTACCCATATTCACCTTTACCTAATTTGATTCTTCCAGAATACATCGCACATTGAGTCACCTGTCCACTGGCGACAAGCCTTGTATGTTGCGGCGGTCTCAATGGATATCAACCCTTTAGCCACCCGCTTCACATCCTGCAAGCCAGGCGGTTGAGTTCACTGACGTTTTACCGCCAGGTGCTATAGCACGAAGAATTTTCGGTCGAATGTCAAGCAAATCTGTTGCCAGATTGCCGAAAGCGTCACACTGTACCTGATAAAATTCGTTACGCAACTTTATTAGCACGCATTCGTTAAACACGCCAGGAACAGGGCTTTAACTATAGCCCTGAACTTTAAAGGGAGTATTTGCCCCCGGCGCCTGGCGGGCGTAAACTAGGGAAAGTTTTTCGAGGAGTAAAAAATGTCAGGTAATACCCAACCCATCGATCGTCAAACTCTGCTTATTGAAGCAAACCGACTCATCCGTGAACATGAAGATACCTTAGCTGGCATCGAAGCCACGGGCGTAGAACAGCGCAATGGCGTGTTGATATTCAGCGGCGAGTATTTTCTGGATGAACAGGGCCTGCCCACACCGAAAAGCACGGCGGTATTCAACATGTTTAAATACCTTGCCCATCAGCTTTCTGAGAAATATCACCTGGTCGACTAGTACACGTTGAATCAGGTGTCTCACAGCCCGGCAGTGAGCCTACCGGGCTGTCCTGACCTTACATCAGCGGTTTTTGCCCGCGCTGCCACCAGCGCAACAACAAACGATCGGCGCTTTCTGCCGCACTACCGGTAAAACGATCCATCATCTTCTTGCGTTGTTTATAGCTCACGCTCATCACTTCGCGATCTTTCATCAGATTCAGCAGTAATTCATCGCTGGTGCCCACTTCATCAACCAGCCCCTTTTCCTGCGCCTGCACGCCGTACCAGTGCTCCCCTGTCGCTACCGCGTCAATATCCAGAGAAGGCCGCATTTGTTTAACGAAATTCTTAAACAGATGATGGGTTTCGTTAAGATCTTCGCGGAATTTCTGCCGCCCTTCATCGGTGTTTTCACCCAGCAGCGTCAGGGTACGTTTGTACTGACCCGCCGTGTGGAGCTCGATATCGATATCTTTATTTTTCAGGAAACGATGAAGGTTAGGAATTTGCGCCACAACGCCAATCGAGCCGAGGATAGCAAATGGCGCGGCGACGATTTTATTCGCCACGCAGGCCATCATATAGCCGCCGCTGGCCGCCACTTTATCGACCGCAACGGTCAATGGTATCTGCTTATCGCGAATACGCTGCAACTGCGACGATGCCAGACCATAACCGTGTACCACACCGCCAGGGCTTTCCAGACGCACCACCACTTCATCCTGCGGGCTCGCGACCGTAAGAACCGCGGTCACTTCTTCACGCAGGGAAGCGACTTCGTGCGCATCCATACTGCCTTTAAAATCAATCACCCAGGCGCGAGGTTTCGTTGCAGCCCCGTTTTTCCCCTGCTTTGCTTTCGTTTTGGCGGCTTTCGCCTCCAGTTTTGCTTTTTTCTTCTGTTCTTTATGCCAGAGTTTTTGCTGCGGCCCATCGAGTAGCGCCACGGCTAAATCCTCTTGCATCTCTTTATGTTGTTCACTTAAATTCGTGATCCGCAGCTCTCCACGCTGCCGCTTACGCTGTGACAAATTGACAATAACAACTGCGATTACGACGATTGCGACGACAACCGTTACGATCTTCGCCAAAAATAAGCCATATTGAAAAAGAATTTCCACACTTCCACCTTGTACAAAATCACTGAATCTGCAGACCAGTGTACAACACCGATTCCTGTACGTCTCACCCACATTTAACGCCTGCGAGAGGCTTTCCAAAACTGGGATTGACCGATGAAATCATTGCAAATTGTTAATTTCTCGTTGTCTCTCCTCCTGGCTGATTGAAATAGTGGCGCGATTAGGGCATAAAGCCCAAAAGCCATGAAAAGAACACAGATTGTGGCGCCGAAAAGCCACAAAGGAGTCCTCGTGCATTACCAACCTAAACCCGATTTGTTGCAAAACCGTATCATCCTGGTGACGGGTGCCAGCGACGGCATTGGTCGCGAAGCGGCGATCACCTATGCCCGCTACAGCGCAAGCGTGGTTTTACTGGGCCGCAATGAAGAAAAGTTACGCGCCGTGGCGCAAGAGATTGAAAACCAGGGCGGCCTGCCCGTGCGCTGGTTTACCCTGGATTTGCTCACCTGCACGCCAGAAGAGTGCCAGCAGGTCGCACAGCAAATCAGCATGCACTACCCGCGCCTCGACGGTGTACTGCATAACGCCGGGCTGCTTGGCGAGGTGGTACCAATGTCAGAACAGAAGCCGGACATCTGGCAACAGGTTATGCAGGTTAACGTCAACGGCACCTTTATGCTGACCCAGGCGCTATTGCCATTACTGCTGCAATCAGAAGCAGGTTCGCTGGTATTCACATCATCCAGCGTCGGTCGTCAGGGGCGCGCTAACTGGGGCGCCTACTCGGTGTCAAAATTCGCGACGGAGGGGATGATGCAGGTACTGGCCGAGGAGTATCAAAGCCGCCATCTGCGCGTGAACTGCATTAATCCAGGAGGCACACGCACCGGTATGCGCGCCAGTGCCTTCCCGACGGAAGATCCGTTAAAACTGAAAACGCCCGCCGATATCATGCCACTTTATCTGTGGCTGATGGGAGACGATAGCCGTCGTAAAACGGGAATGACCTTCGATGCCCAACCAGGCCGTAAACCGGGGATTGCACAATGAGTGATGAGCGTTACCGCGAGCGCCAGCAGCGCGTAAAAGATAAAGTCGACGCCCGAGTCGCTGCCGCTCAGGAGGAACGCGGCATTGTGATGGTCTTTACCGGTAACGGCAAAGGTAAGACCACGGCAGCATTTGGCACCGCTACCCGCGCAGTCGGTCACGGGAAAAAAGTCGCCGTGGTGCAGTTTATTAAAGGCACATGGCCCAACGGCGAGCGTAATCTTCTGGAGCCGCATGGCGTTGAGTTTCAGGTGATGGCGACCGGCTTTACCTGGAACACTCAGGATCGTGAGAGCGATACCGCCGCCTGCCTGGCCGTCTGGCAACATGCGAAACGGATGCTGGCCGATGCAACTGTCGATCTCGTGCTGCTCGATGAACTGACCTATATGGTGGCATATGACTATCTGCCGCTGGAGGAAGTGCTGAACGCATTACAAAACCGCCCTGCGCACCAGTCGGTGATCATCACCGGACGCGGCTGTCACCGCGAGATAACCGAGATGGCTGATACAGTGAGTGAATTGCGCCCGGTAAAACATGCATTCGATGCTGGTATTAAAGCCCAGATTGGCATCGACTACTGAAGAATAAAGCGCCGGGAAGGTTTCACCTTTCCGGCAATCTCAGTTAGAACGACACCGTAACGCCCGCGTAGTATGCGCGGCCCGGTTCGTTATAGGTGGAAGCCCCGTCATTTTCGCGATATACACGTTTATCAAACAGGTTGTTGATCCCGGCATTAGCGCGCAGATTTTTGGTGATATCGTAATTAACGTTCAGACCAAATATTGCGTATGGGCTGATCTCGCGGTTTGACATCTCACCAGCTTCGTTACGGATCTCCGCATTCTGTCGCGGTTTCTGGCGACCATACTGCGTCCAGCTCAGCGTCGTATCCAGTTTATCCGTCACCTGCCAGTCAAGCTGTGAGTTGATAGTGAACTCCGGGATCACTGACAGCGGGTTACCGGTTTTCTTACTCTCAGAACGGAACATGTAGGTCGCGTTAGTGCGCCACTCCAGCACATCGCGCACAACCGGAATGGTCAGGTTGCCTTCCAGCCCTTCCACCACCGCTTTACCACCATTTTCCCAGCGCAGAATATTGGCGCCATTTGAAGCGTAACCGACCACATCATCACCGGCCACGATTTTGTTTTTATAGTCGTTGCGGAACCAGGTCACGCCTGCCGCATAACCGTTATCATGAAACTCGATCCCGACCTCTTTATTCACGCTGATTTCCGGATCCAGATCTTCATTACCCAACAGGAAGCAACTACCAGAACTCACGCTCACCGGGCAACCATTACCACGCGTAGAAAGTAAATAGCCTTCCGTAGACTGGTACAGATTTGGCGCTTTAAAGGCTCGCGCAATACCCGCTTTGAGGGTGAACATATCGCCCAGTCCCTGAGAAATATTCAGGCTCGGGCTCCAGTTAGCGCCGAATGTATCGTGATAGTCAAAACGCAAACCGGGCAGAACCTGGGTGCTGTCCGTCGCGGCAATGTTATCTTCAAAATAGAGGGAACTGATGGTTGCGCTGTTTTTGCTGCTGCGATCGCTGGCGCTGCCGGATACATTACCCACCGTTACGCCCGTGCTATCTGTCGCCGTCATCGAGGCAGGATCGTTCAGTTCATCACGGTTCCACTCCGCGCCCAGCGTGACGGTTTGATCCACCAGCAACTGGAGCGGGAAGTTCACTTCGCCACCGGCACGATAGCTTTCGAGACGGCTGGTTGAATAATCATCACTGTTGATCATCCCTTCCACTTTACCGGTGGAACCTTCATCCAGTCGCGTGTTGTTAGTCTTTTCGTAGTTTAAGTTAAATTTTGATGTCCCCCAGTCCCAGATACCGTTCCAGGTGATGCCGTAGTTCTGGCGGTACATACGGTTGGTCTCGTCACCATACAGCGACTGAATCAATCCTCCCGGGCTGACGTTGCTGTTACTGTACTGGGTATCGCCCGCATAGATATTCCCCTGGCGACTGTAGCCATAACTGAAATCAACAATCTGTAACGGGGTGATTTTCCAGGAAACGACGGCGTTAATATCTTTATTACGCACCCCTTCACGGCCGGCCGCGGCGGAACCATTCTGGGCGGTATTGATGTCATAGGCATCAGCGTCAGTTTTGTTCAGGTTGCCGTACAGACGCATAGTCAGCGCATCACCGGCCAGCGGGCCGCTGAGGTTGAAGTTAGCGCGTTTGGTCGCACCTTCATTGCTATCTTCCGGCTGATTGGTGAACAGAGAGAGCGAACCGTGCCAGTCGTTAGTCGGACGTTTAGTGATGATATTTACCACCCCGCCCGCCGCACCTGAACCATAGCGCGCCGCCGCCGGGCCACGAATCACCTCAATACGTTCAACCATTTCAGCCGGTACCCAGTTGGTATCACCGCGCGTATCGCGCTCCCCTCGCCAGCTATAACGCACAGAGTTGCGCGATGTCACCGGTACGCCATCGACCATAATCAGGGTGTTTTCCGGCCCCATACCACGAATATCGATCTGACGGTTATTTCCCCGGCTACCGCTGGCGCTGTTCCCCGTCAGATTGACGCCGGGCATTTTGCGGATAATATCGGAAAGGTCATTCACCGGCGGGCTTTTTTCAATATCTTCAGCGGTGATGGTGGAGACCCCGGGCTGCTGTTTCAGCTCCTGCTCAGCGGTAACAATCATGGTTTCATTATCGGCAAGCGGTTCTGTCGGCTCCTCATTGGCGGCCCACGCGGTGGTGCTCAGCAGGCTGGCTAAAAAGAGAGCAATTGGTTTTTTTCGTGCCGTTACAGAAATATACATTTCATCATTCCCTGTCATGAATCATAAAAGCAAGTGCGCATACTAATGATAATTATTCGCATTTCACATATGATTCATGGAATCTCCTTCACATCTCCTTTTTTGAACATAAAACAATCAAATCGATAGATTTTGTGAAGGCGGGATGTCAGGCACAAATAAAAAACCGGGCAAACATTGCTGTTTGCCCGGTTTAATAATCAGGAGAGTGATTAGCCGTTGCTGCGGCTTCCCCCGCCACGACGCGGGTTGCTCACCTGGCTATGGCGTTTCACCGCACGACGAATCTGATTCGCCTTCATGCGACGCCTGTCCTTCTCAACGGCCACTTTTGATGCCGTTTCAGGCGGCAGTTCGACCAGCTCACGCAGGTAGTTGGTCTGCGCCAGATCGAGTTCGGTATAGCCACCGCGCGGCAGGCCTTTTGGCAGCGGAATATCGCCGTAGCGAACGCGGATCAAACGGCTAACCTGCACGCCAACCGCTTCCCAAAGACGACGTACTTCGCGGTTACGGCCTTCCGTCAGGGTCACGTTGTACCACTGGTTGATGCCTTCCCCACCGGTAAATTTGATGGTTTTGAACGCCGCCGGGCCATCTTCAAGCTGTACGCCACGAGAAAGCTCGCGCACTTTGCTGTCATCAATCTGGCCGAACACGCGCACGGCGTATTCACGTTCAACTTCACGGCTTGGGTGCATCAGGCGGTTCGCCAGTTCACCATCGGTGGTGAACAGCAGCAGCCCGCAGGTGTTGACGTCCAGACGGCCGACGGCAATCCAGCGCGCGCCGCGCAGTTTTGGCAGGCGGTCGAATACGGTTGGACGACCTTCAGGGTCGTTACGCGTACAGAGTTCACCTTCCGGCTTGTAGTAAGCCAGAACGCGACAAATTTGTTCTACAGATTCTTTAACCGAAATCAGATGGCCATCAATACGGATTTTGAGGCCA
The DNA here is from genome assembly GCF_039889165.1 of Pseudocitrobacter cyperus. Classification (NCBI taxonomy): domain Bacteria; kingdom Pseudomonadati; phylum Pseudomonadota; class Gammaproteobacteria; order Enterobacterales; family Enterobacteriaceae; genus Pseudocitrobacter; species Pseudocitrobacter cyperus. Next base: position 725,600 of record NZ_JAYMYY010000001.1, read on the forward strand.
GGGATCACTTCAACGCGATCGCCCAGCTTGGCGATTTTGCCGTCGACGCTCACGCGCCCCGCTTCAATGATCGCTTCGATTTCACGACGGGAGCCGTGGCCAGCGCGAGCCAGCACTTTTTGCAGTTTTTCGCTTTTATCGCTCATAGAGCTTCCTTCCGGTGTCGCCTTCACAGGCGTCTGGGTATACTTTCAAAAACAATGCGTTGAGTTCAATCGAACCCTAACTCATTGAAAGGTATCTTTTACACGTTAAATGACGCACCGCGTGCGCCATAACAAAATTCGTGGCCGCGTATCTTACATGAATTTCTGATGAAAAGATTCATCTGGTTTATTCGCGATTACAGGAACGGTTTCACATCGCCCACGCCTTCACGCAGCACCACTGGCGTGTCGTCAGTTAAATCAATGACCGTCGTCGGTTGCTGCCCCAGATAACCGCCATGAATAATCAAATCGACCACTTTCTCCAGACGATCTTTAATCTCTTCCGGGTCGGACTCGGTAAACTCGCTGCCCGGCAGCATCAGAGAGGTCGAAAGCATTGGCTCGCCTAGTGCCTCAAGCAGTGCCTGAGCAATTGGATTAGACGGCACACGCATACCGATAGTTTTACGTTTTTCCTGCAACAGACGGCGCGGCACTTCTTTCGTTCCTTTAAGAATAAAGGTGTAGTTGCCCGGCGTGTTGTTTTTCATCAGGCGAAACGCCACGTTATCGACGTAGGAATAGGTCGACAGTTCCGACAGGTCGCGGCACATCAACGTAAAGTTATGGCCGTCAGGCAGATGACGAATACGGCAGATACGCTCCATCGCGCCTTTATCTTCAATTTTGCAACCCAGCGCGTAGCCGGAATCGGTCGGATAAACGATCACCCCACCTTTACGCACGATATCGACCGCCTGGTTAATCAGACGCGCCTGTGGGTTATCCGGATGGATATAAAAAAACTGACTCATACTTCCCTCTCAGTAGAATTCTGTGGCGTCTCGAAGCGTTGCCAGATGCCCTCTACCCCAGCGGGTAGCCACAGTTTGCGGCCCAGTTCTATCCATGGGCAGGGCTGGTGAAAATCCGAACCCTGCGAGGCCAGCAAAGCGTATTCCCGGGCATAAGTGGCAAGCTGAGCGCGCTCATGCGGCGCCTGCTGACACTGCGCGACTTCCATCGCATCGCCACCCTGTTCACTAAAGTGGGCCAGCAATCTTTTCAGCCACTTGGCGGAAAGGTTGTAACGGGCCGGATGAGCCATTACCGCCACGCCGCCTGAATGATGAATGACATCAATAGCTTCCTTTATTGTACACCACTGTGGCGGCACGTATCCCGTTTTCCCACGTGCGAGGTATTTTTTAAACACATCACCAATCGTCTTCGCTTTGCCCTGTTCCACCAGAAAACGGGCAAAATGGCCACGCGTTACCGCACCGCCGTCTGCCAGCCGCTGCGCGCCTTCCAGCGCGCCGGGAATATGCGCTTTTTCCAGACGCTCGGCGATAAGCGCCGCACGAGTGTTTCGCCGTACTTTTTGCTGGTTCAGGAAGGCGGTTAAGGCCGGATGGTGGATATCAATATTCAGGCCGACAATATGAATTTCATGGTTTTCCCACAGCGTGGAAATCTCCACACCGGTAATCAGGTTCAGCGCCAGCCCGGCGCGGGCAATTTCCGCCTGCGCCGGAGGGATGCCATCGACAGTGTCGTGATCGGTGATCGCCAGCGTGCCTACGCGCATTTCTCCTGCGCGATGCACCAGTTCTTCCGGCGTCAGTCGACCATCGGAGGCGGTGGTGTGGCTGTGAAGATCGTAAATCACTGCATAGGTTGTGTCGCTCAAAACGGCTCCCGTACAACGTAATGGCTCAATTCAGCGGGCAATTACACCACAGGAAGCATTAACGGCAATAATCATTTTCCCGCATCGGGTCTTTTTGCCCGCCTTTCGCGGATTGTTGAAGAGTGTTCAGGCATGATTCTTTTCGCCAGGGGCTATACAACGTCATCTGCTCGCCTGTATGTGCCCCTGCGGGCGGCGACGCTTTCAGGGAAGTGGCATAAAACCAGGTCGTGCCATCGGGATAAATCACGGTACTCTCCCGGCCATCAACATTTTCGCGAAGGCGAACGACGTAGTCCGGTTTTAGCGCCAGCGTCAAATTCACCGCCACTTTTTTATTTACATCCACGGATAAAGTTCCGGGCTGCCGGGATTGCCAACGCGCGTTTTCGACAGATTTGAACGCAAGCGCGCCGGACGAGTCAATGGAGATGAGTCCATCCCAGGAGCCTGCATCCGATTCATGACGAAGTGTGTAAATGACGGGGCGTAACGCGTTATTTCGCCTGCACGGCTGTAGATTTATTTGCCCATCGCTGGTGCAGGGTTCGATATTAAACGGAGAGTCCACAATCACCATTCTGGGCGGTGCAAAGTACCAGATAAATCGCCAGTTGATCGACTGCAATTGCCAGGCGCATTTGCCAAAATTATCGAGTGGAAAATCAACCTGATAGGGATGGGATTTTTCGGCCTCGCTAAAAGTACGGGTAAGTGTGGAGATTGAACGGTAGCCGTCATCCGCCTCCTCGCTCTGCAATAAATCTTCACCCGCACAGGATGAAGAGCCGTACTTCGCGCTAATCTGTAGCTTCGTATGTGCCGGGATCTCCCCACGCAGCGTCAACTTCACATCATCCGAAGAAATATAAATGGAATCCACTGTTCGATCGGCATAGCGTAAACATAGCCAACTGCTGATACCTGCCAGCAGAACAATAAACAGCACAGGTTTGATTTTACGCGGAGCAGACATTGATGTTCCCTATCAATCGTAGTGTCTCCCGCTATTTTACACTCAATCTCTATTTAAGCGTGAAAAAGCGTTGACAAGCTTAGCGCGAACCAGTTAACTAGTACGCAAGTTCACTCAAGCAAGGTATCGGCAAATGAAGACGAAAATCAATGTACTGCACGGTTGGTGGCGCACTCCCTGATAACGGGCAGTGTCATCACGTCTGCATTATGCAAACAGATACCCGGCCCGCCACTGAGCGGGCTTTTTATTGAACACATTTTTACAGAACAGGCGAAACTCACAATGCAAACACCAAAACCCGCGCTTGAACTTCTGACCAGTGACGCGATTTATCGCGAAAACCCCACTGCGCTGTTCCATCAGTTGTGTGCCTCTCGTCCGGCCACGCTGCTGCTTGAATCTGCGGATATCGACAGCAAGGACGATCTGAAAAGCCTGCTGCTCGTTGACAGTGCGCTGCGGATCACCGCACTAGGTGACACTGTCACTATTCAGGCTCTGACCGACAATGGTGCCTCTCTGCTGCCTCTGCTGGATGCCGCTCTGCCTTCCGGGGTTGATAACCAGCCGACATCGAATGGCCGCGTACTGACCTTCCCGGCCGTAAGCACCCTACTGGACGAAGACGCGCGCCTGTGTTCGCTGTCGGTGTTTGATGCCTTCCGCCTGCTGCAAACGCTGGTCACATTGCCGGAAAATGAACGCGACGCGATGTTCTTTGGCGGTCTGTTCGCCTATGACCTGGTTGCCGGTTTTGAAGATCTGCCCGCGCTTGAGAGCGACACCTCCTGCCCTGACTACTGCTTCTACCTCGCTGAAACCCTGCTGGTTATCGACCATCAGACCAAAAACACCCGCATTCAGGCCAGCCTGTTCACGCCATCATTGAGTGAAAAAGACAGGCTGCTGCAACGCATTGCGGAACTGCGTCAGCAACTGAACGAACCACCTGCGGCTTTGCCAGTAGAGAGCGTTGAACAGATGCGCTGCGAAACGAATCAGAGCGATGAAGAGTACGGTGATGTGGTGCGTAAAATGCAGAAAGCGATTCGCGCCGGTGAGATTTTCCAGGTGGTGCCGTCTCGTCGCTTCTCACTGCCCTGCCCGTCGCCGCTGGCCGCTTACGATGTGCTGAAGAAGAGCAACCCCAGCCCGTACATGTTTTTCATGCAGGATAACGATTTCACCCTGTTCGGCGCTTCTCCGGAAAGCTCGCTGAAATATGAAGCCGCCAGCCGCCAGATTGAGATCTACCCGATTGCCGGTACCCGCCCACGCGGTCGTCGCGCAGACGGCTCTCTGGATCGCGACCTTGATAGCCGCATTGAGCTGGAAATGCGCACCGACCATAAAGAGCTGTCGGAGCATCTGATGCTGGTCGACCTGGCGCGTAACGACCTGGCGCGCATTTGTACACCGGGTAGCCGTTACGTTGCCGACCTCACTAAAGTTGACCGCTACTCATTCGTCATGCATCTGGTTTCTCGCGTGGTCGGCGAACTGCGTAAGGATCTCGATGTTCTGCACGCCTACCGTGCCTGCATGAACATGGGCACCCTGAGCGGCGCGCCAAAAGTTCGCGCCATGCAGCTTATCGCCGCCGCAGAAGGCAAGCGTCGCGGCAGTTACGGCGGCGCAGTCGGCTACTTCACCGCCCATGGAGACCTGGACACCTGCATCGTGATCCGCTCCGCTTTTGTAGAAAACGGTGTCGCCACCGTTCAGGCTGGCGCCGGTGTAGTACTGGACTCCGTTCCCCAGTCCGAAGCCGATGAAACCCGTAATAAAGCACGCGCGGTACTGCGCGCCATCGCTACCGCACACCATGCACAGGAGATTTTCTGATGGCTGATATTCTGCTGCTCGATAATATCGACTCATTCACCTATAACCTTGCAGATCAGCTACGCGCCAACGGTCATAACGTGGTGATTTATCGCAACCACGTCCCCGCTCAAACGTTGATTGAACGCCTGGGTACGATGAAAAACCCGGTGCTGATGCTCTCGCCAGGGCCTGGTACGCCTTCAGAAGCGGGCTGCATGCCGGAGCTACTGACCCGTATGCGCGGCAAACTGCCGATTATCGGGATTTGTCTCGGTCATCAGGCGATTGTCGAAGCCTATGGCGGCTACGTCGGCCAGGCAGGCGAAATCCTGCATGGTAAGGCCTCCAGCATTGAGCATGATGGCCTGGAAATGTTTGCCGGGTTGAGCAACCCACTTCCGGTCGCCCGCTATCACTCGCTGGTAGGCAGCAATATTCCGGCGGGTCTGACCATCAACGCCCACTTCGACGGTATGGTGATGGCAGTCCGTCACGATGCCGATCGCGTTTGCGGTTTCCAGTTCCATCCGGAATCGATTCTGACCAGCCAGGGCGCGCGCCTGCTGGAGCAAACTCTTGCCTGGGCGCTGCAAAAACTGGAGCAGACCAATACCCTGCAACCGATTCTGGAAAAACTGTATCAGGCGCAAACCCTGACTCAGCAGGAGAGCCACCAGCTTTTCTCCGCCGTGGTTCGTGGTGAGGTGAAACCAGAACAGCTTGCCGCCGCGCTGGTGAGTATGAAAATTCGTGGCGAAAGTCCCATTGAGATTGCCGGTGCCGCCACCGCCCTACTGGAAAATGCCGCCCCCTTCCCGCGCCCTGATTATCCGTTTGCCGATATCGTCGGTACCGGTGGCGACGGCAGTAACAGTATCAACATTTCGACGGCCAGCGCCTTTGTTGCCGCGGCTTGCGGACTTAAGGTGGCGAAACATGGCAACCGCAGCGTCTCCAGCAAATCCGGCTCGTCCGACTTACTGGCAGCATTCGGTATTAATCTGGATATGAATGCTGATAAGTCACGAAAAGCGCTGGATGAACTGGGAGTCTGCTTCCTGTTCGCACCGAAATACCACACAGGATTCCGTTATGCGATGCCGGTGCGCCAGCAGTTAAAAACCCGCACCCTGTTTAATGTACTGGGGCCGCTGATTAACCCGGCGCATCCGCCGCTGGCGCTGATTGGCGTCTACAGCCCGGAACTGGTACTGCCAATTGCTGAAACCCTGCGCGTACTGGGTTATCAACGTGCAGCCGTCGTCCACAGCGGCGGGATGGATGAAGTGTCGCTGCATGCGCCAACCGTCGTCGCAGAACTCGACCAGGGTGAAATCAAGAGCTATCAACTGACCGCCGCCGATTTTGGCCTCCGTCCTTATCATCAGGAAGAGCTGGCGGGCGGCACACCGGAAGAAAACCGTGACATTCTAACGCGCTTGTTACAAGGTAAAGGTGAGAATGCACATGAGTCCGCTGTCGCCGCCAACGTTGCCATGTTAATGCGCCTTTATGGCCATGAAGACTTAAAAGCCAACGCACAAAAGGTACTGGATGTCCTGCACAGCGGTGCAGCCTATGATTGCGTCACCGCATTAGCGGCAAGAGGGTAAAAAATGCAGACCGTATTAGCAAAAATCGTAGCCGATAAAGCGATTTGGGTAGAAGCCCGCAAACAACAACAACCGTTAGCCTCGTTCCAGAATGACGTTCAACCGACACAGCGTAGCTTTTATGATGCGCTACGTGGCACGCGTACCGCCTTTATTCTGGAGTGTAAAAAAGCCTCGCCATCGAAGGGCGTCATTCGCGATGATTTCGACCCGGCGCGTATTGCTGGCGTTTATAAGCACTATGCCTCCGCTATTTCAGTATTAACCGACGAGAAGTATTTTCAGGGTAACTTTGAGTTTTTACCTATCGTCAGCAAAATTGCGCATCAGCCGATTCTGTGTAAGGACTTTATTATCGATCCTTATCAGATCTACCTCGCGCGCTTTTATCAGGCCGATGCCTGCCTGCTGATGCTCTCGGTTCTTGATGATGAACAGTACCGCCAGCTTGCGGCTGTCGCCCATAGTCTGAAGATGGGCGTACTGACTGAAGTCTCTAATGAAGAAGAGCTGGAACGTGCTCTCGCATTGGGCGCAAAAGTGGTCGGGATTAACAACCGTGACCTGCGCGACCTCTCTATTGACCTGAATCGCACCCGCCAATTGGCGCCGCGCCTCGGTCATGATGTCACGGTGATCAGCGAATCGGGTATTAATACTTACGCCCAGGTACGGGAATTAAGCCACTTCGCCAATGGCTTCCTGATTGGCTCGGCGCTGATGTCCCACGACGATTTGAATAGTGCCGTGCGCCGTGTGCTGCTGGGGGAAAACAAAGTTTGCGGCCTGACCCGTCCTCAGGATGCGCTGGCCGCATATGAAGCGGGAGCCATTTACGGCGGGCTGATTTTTGTGCCCACGTCGCCGCGTGCTGTCACTGTGGAACTCGCCCGAGAAGTGGTAGCGACCACACCGTTGAACTATGTCGGCGTCTTTCGCAATGCACCAGTTCAGGACGTGGTTGCCCGAGCCACGGAGCTTTCCCTCGTCGCTGTGCAACTTCACGGCGATGAAGACCAGGCGTATATCACCGCGCTGCGCGCTCAGCTTCCTGCAGAGGTGCAAATCTGGAAAGCGCTCAGCGTCGGTGAAACGCTGCCAGCGCGTAATTTGAATCACGTCGATAAATATGTGTTCGATAATGGCCAGGGCGGTACCGGAAAGCGTTTCGACTGGTCGCTGTTGCAGGGGCAGGATCTCAGCAATGTCATTCTGGCAGGCGGATTAGGCGCAGATAACTGCGTAGAAGCAGCCAAAAGCGGCTGTGCCGGGCTGGATTTCAATTCAGGTGTAGAGTCGCAACCGGGTATTAAAGATGCCAGCAAACTGGCCTCGGTTTTTCAGACGCTGCGCGCATATTAAGGTATGAAAGGAGCAACAATGAGCACGTTACTTAACCCCTATTTCGGCGAGTTCGGCGGAATGTACGTTCCGCAGATCCTGATGCCTGCGCTGCGCCAACTGGAAGAAGCCTTCGTTAGCGCACAAAAAGATCCGCAATTTCAGGCGGAATTTACCGACCTGTTGAAAAACTACGCCGGTCGCCCGACTGCGCTGACCAAATGTCGTAACCTCACCGCGGGCACAAACACCACGCTGTATCTGAAGCGTGAAGATCTGCTGCACGGCGGCGCGCACAAAACCAACCAGGTTCTGGGTCAGGCGTTGCTGGCGAAGCGTATGGGCAAAACCGAAATTATCGCTGAGACGGGTGCCGGGCAGCATGGTGTGGCCTCCGCCCTTGCCAGCGCCCTTCTCGGCCTGAAATGCCGCATTTATATGGGTGCGAAAGATGTTGAGCGTCAATCGCCTAACGTATTCCGTATGCGTTTGATGGGCGCCGAAGTGATCCCGGTTCATAGCGGTTCAGCCACGCTGAAAGATGCCTGTAATGAAGCGCTACGCGACTGGTCTGGCAGCTACGAAACCGCGCACTACATGCTCGGTACCGCAGCGGGCCCGCATCCGTTCCCGACCATCGTGCGTGAGTTCCAGCGCATGATTGGCGAAGAAACCAAAGCCCAGGTGCTGGAAAAAGAGGGTCGCCTGCCGGATGCCGTCATCGCCTGCGTGGGTGGCGGTTCTAACGCTATCGGCATGTTTGCCGATTTTATCGATGAAACCCGCGTAGGTCTGATTGGCGTCGAGCCTGCGGGTCATGGTATTGAAACCGGCGAGCATGGTGCACCGCTGAAACATGGCCGCGTTGGTATCTACTTCGGCATGAAGTCGCCGATGATGCAGACTGATGAGGGGCAGATTGAAGAGTCCTACTCTATCTCTGCCGGTCTTGATTTCCCGTCCGTTGGGCCGCAGCACGCTTATCTGAACAGCATCGGCCGCGCCGAATATGTCTCGATTACCGATGACGAAGCGCTGGAAGCTTTTAAAGCCCTTAGCCGTCACGAAGGGATCATCCCGGCGCTGGAATCCTCACACGCCCTGGCTCACGCACTGAAGATGATGCGTGAAAATCCGGAAAAAGAGCAACTGCTGGTCGTTAACCTCTCCGGTCGCGGCGACAAAGACATCTTCACCGTACACGATATTCTGAAAGCTCGAGGGGAAATCTGATGGAACGCTATGACAACCTGTTTGCAGAACTGAAGGCCCGCAAGGAGGGTGCGTTTGTTCCCTTTGTGACTCTTGGCGACCCAAATCCGGAGCAGTCGCTGAAGATTATCGATGCGCTGATTGAAGGCGGCGCGGACGCGCTGGAACTGGGGATCCCCTTCTCCGATCCGCTGGCAGACGGCCCGACTATTCAGAGTGCGACCCTGCGCGCATTTGCCTCAAACGTCACGCCGACGCAATGTTTTGAAATGCTGGCAGCCATTCGCCAGAAACACCCGACAATGCCTGTCGGCCTGCTGATGTACGCGAACCTGGTGTTCAACCGCGGGATTGACGAGTTCTATGCCGAGTGTGCGCGTGTTGGCGTCGATTCGGTGCTGGTCGCCGATGTGCCTATCGAAGAGTCAGCGCCCTTCCGCCAGGCGGCCATGCGCTACAACATTGCGCCCATCTTTATCTGCCCGCCAAATGCGGATGATGAGCTGCTGCGCCAGATTGCTTCTCACGGCCGCGGGTATACCTACCTGCTATCCCGTGCGGGCGTAACCGGAGCGGACACCCGCGCCGCCCTGCCGCTGCACCACCTGGTGGAGAAACTGGCGGAATACCATGCCGCACCGCCGTTACAGGGCTTTGGCATTTCCACGCCGGAGCAGGTTCGCGCATCGATTGAAGCTGGTGCCGCTGGGGCAATTTCCGGTTCTGCAACGGTCAAAATCATCGAGAAAAATCTCGACAAACCGGATGTGATGCTGGCTGAACTGAAAGCATTTGCTCAGGCGATGAAGTCCGCCACGCGCACCGCATAGACGGCAAAAGCGGCTTTTATATGGACGCTAAAAATGCAATTAACACAAAATGTAGGGTTGATATCACAAATGAGAACCGTTATCTTTCTCATTAACGAATAGTTGAGTAAATCTCTCAACTATTCGTTACGACATTGCTCACATTGCTTCCAGTATTACTTGCCCACCATCGGTGGGCTTTTTTTTTGCCTGTTAATCTACAACGCGTTCAATGGAGCCCTGCTCATCGATGAACATGCAGCGGTTCCTGCCCGACTGCTTGCCAACGTACATTGCCGCATCTGCTCGCTCAAGTACCATGCGCAGTAACTCTCCCGGTACCGCACGAGTTAAGCCAGACGTCACCGTAACAGGGATGTGATACTGCCCTACCATAATCTGATGATGCTCAATCGCACGGGTGATACGTATGCCTGCCGCCATCGCCTCCGCCTCATTCTTCGCTTTGAGGATCACAATGAACTCCTCACCGCCAAAACGATAAACCGGCTCATAGTTGCGGGTACTGCTTTGCAGCTTTTGCGCAAAGGCGCGCAGCACTTCATCACCCACCACGTGACCGTAGGTATCATTGATACGTTTAAAGTGATCGATATCCAGAATCATGACATACAGATCGCCGTTGCTACGATCCATCACTTGTTTATCAAATGACTCATCAAGAATACGCCGTAACGGTAAACTGGTCAGCGCATCATAGCTAATACGCAGTTGTAACAAATGTGTCTGATAACAGGTAATTGCACCAACAAATCCCTGTAGTGCATGTTCAAAATCATTAAACAATGAATCCTGAATTTCATTTTGCAAAATTGATTCGACTAATTGCCGACAAGCTTCATGCACATGAATATGCTTTTCATGAATGGTTAACAAAAAACCCTTATCTTCTGTATCCGTGGCAAGATGTTTATTCACCCAACAACCAAACTGACAGAAATTATGCGCCTCAAGGCTGGAGACATCCTCCAGATTCCTTTCATGCTTAGCAATAATCTTGAATGCCTGCACCAGCCAGTGATAGTGCGCTCCGACCGAGCGATTTAACCCATCAAGCAGTTCATCTATCGCTTTCAACTTCCTGTTCATCTTGCCTCCATGTAACGTTGCACCGCTAATACTAAAACTTAAAAATAACTAATTAAAACGATGTCAGTTTTGATAAGAAAAATAAACCATTCTTTAAATGAATGATTTGTAGTATAAATAATTCACCACAACTCATTAATTTGTTTTGATAACTATATCTTATCAGTAGCATTCTTATATTACTGTATTAAGAAAATTACCACAAAGCGAAATGAGAATAAATGAAGATATGCCGATAAGGAAGTGCGCATACCCTAAAATTAAAAAATAGATGCCAATGTGAAGTTCTCTCCCATTGAGAAAGCATGGAGTACAGTACTGGCGATGCCTCTTGAGAACGCTACATGGTGAAGAGTATCAGAGCTGATATTGTCCGCGGGGTGTTTTTCAATTAATGTAAATCTGTTTCATAACCAAATAAGAATAAGGATGTTCTTATGTTCACAAATTATCTGCTCATCATCGCTGCCGCATTAGCCAGTTTATTTCTGGAGATAGACATGGATGTTCACACCATTGTGCAATGGCTTGACCCCTGGATCGATTCCCTACGGGAATGGGCGCGATACAGCGTGATTTTTGCTTAATCGTGTTGGCGGGTAAGGCTTTGACGGTATCACGTGGCGAAAGTGCAACAGCAGGCAAGGCTGGTCGTACAATGACCAGCCTTGTGAATAGATTAGAAGCGATAGCCCGCAGAGAACATAAACACCCACGGGTCAAGACGGGTGCTGACGCTTTGACGCTCGCCACCCGCTTTAAATTTCACCGTCGTGTCGATATCCATATACCAAACGGACATGTTCACCAACCAGTCGCGGTTGATTAAATAATCCAGCCCAACCTGGCCTGCTGCGCCCCATGAATCATCGAGGCTGAGGTCAGAAAGGCCCGCTTCTTTGCCGGTATCGTTGAAATCATTATCAAAGAAAGTCGTGTAGTTGATACCCGCGCCGACGTAGGGACGGAATTTGCTGCTGGAATCACCGAAATACCACTGCGCCATCAGGGTTGGCGGCAAATGGTGGACAGTCGCAATGTCACCCGTCGGGCCCGTACCTACTTTATGACGGAACGGCGTTGCGGCAAGCAATTCGATGCCGATGTTATCCGTTGCCATATAGGTAAAGGTCAGGCCCAGTTGAGTATTATTATTGACGTTAAAGCCACCCAGAGATCCCAGAACATTGTCAGACCCTTCCGTTGGGCGAACTGTTGCTGAACCGGCACGAATGAAGAACTCACCAGCTTCGTGAGCAATTGCCTCACCGGTAAGAGAACAAAGTGCTAAGGCCGCCACTGCTAATTTTTTCATACCCACTCCTTTTTAGGGGTTTTATCAATCGCGGCAAATATACCTATAAATAGTTAATAAGATAGCAACACAGATCACACTAAATGTTAAATATTAACATTTGTTGATCTGGATTAATTTTTGCGTAGTAAGGCAAATAACAAATACGTATCCACATCAATTTAATGAAGTTTGTGACATCTTAAGCATGTCCGGATCCCGTCTTGATCTTATCGAGGCGGCTGGCTAATTTAGACACGACAATTTCTGTTGATGCGTTTTTTTCAGGTGAGCTATGAGCGATTTGAATCCGTGCATGACGTGCGGGGCCTGTTGTGCGTATTTTCGTGTCTCCTTTTACTGGGCTGAAGCCAGCGATGGCGGCGGGCTGGTTCCTGCACAACTGACAGACCCTGTCTCCCCCTTTCTGCGATGCATGAAAGGAACCAACAGTAAGCAGCCCCGCTGTACCTCCCTTGAAGGGGAAATTGGCAGTAAAGTGAGCTGCGCCATCTACCATCACAGACCCTCTCCCTGCCGGGAATTTGCTATGTCTGGCGAAAAAGGCGAAGAGAACGAAGCCTGTAATCGCGCCCGCAGGCGTTACGGCTTACCTCCCCTTTACAAAGATATGCTTTTCCATACGAGTCTTGATGCTGCCACGAGCGTACTAACTGCGGTACAATCAGCGGCTAAATAACACCTGCAATACTCAAGGAGAGTGCATGTCTATCACGGCGCAGTCCGTATACCGTGACACGGGTAATTTTTTCCGTAATCAGTTTTTAACCATTTTGCTGATTGCGCTGCTATGCGCATTTATCACGGTGGTGATTGGTCACGCCTTTACCCCCAGCGATGAACAGCTTGCTCTGCTGCGTCAGGGCGACAGCGTCGCCGGAAGCGTAGGCCTGTTTGAGCTGGTGCAAAACATGACGCCAGAGCAGCAACAAATCTTGCTGCGCGCTTCCGCCGCATCGACATTTTCCGGGCTGATTGGCAATGCGATTCTCGCAGGCAGCGTCATGCTGATGATTCAACTGGTCTCTGCCGGTCATCGCGTCAGCGCCCTGCGCGCCATCGGTGCAAGCGCCCCAATCCTGCCTAAACTGTTTATACTGATCTTCCTCACGACCTTTATCGTGCAAATGGGCGTGATGTTAATCGTTGTGCCAGGCGTGTTGTTAGCCATTGTGCTGGCTTTCGCACCTGTCATGTTAGTGCAGGATAAAATGGGTATCTTTGTCTCCATGCGCAGCAGTATGAAGCTGGCGTGGGCCAACATGCGCCTGGTTGCCCCGGCGGTAATTGGCTGGCTGCTGGCGAAGACGCTGTTGCTGGTGTTTGCGCCGAACTTTGCCGTATTAACGCCGAACGTCGGCGCAGTCGTGGTCAATACACTCAGCAACCTTATCTCTGCCGTGTTGCTGATTTATTTATTCCGCTTGTATATGCTTATTCGCAATTAATTTTCCTGCTGGCTCAACGCCGTTGGGCCGCAACTGGAGTACGGAATCGAAGTATGAAGCAGTTTCTGGATTTTTTACCACTGGTCGTCTTCTTTGCGTTTTATAAGATTTACGACATCTATGCCGCAACATCCGCGCTGATTGTCGCTACCGCTATCGTGCTTATCTACAGTTGGGTGCGCTATCGCAAGGTCGAAAAAATGGCGCTCATCACCTTTGTTCTGGTGGCCGTTTTCGGCGGTTTAACCCTCTTCTTCCACAATGATGAGTTCATTAAGTGGAAGGTAACGGTGATTTATGCCCTGTTTGCTGGCGCACTGCTGATCAGTCAGTGGGTGATGAAAAAGCCTTTGATTCAGCGCATGTTGGGTAAAGAGCTTACTCTGCCAGCCTCCGTATGGTCGAATCTGAATATCGCATGGGCTATCTTCTTTATTCTTTGCGGGCTGGCCAATATCTACATTGCGTTCTGGCTGCCGCAAAACATTTGGGTCAACTTTAAAGTCTTTGGTTTAACGGCGATGACCCTGCTCTTTACTGTACTGAGCGGTGTGTACATCTATCGCCACATGCCACAGGAAGAAAAATAACCCAATCCCGACGCACTTCTGTACAGAAGTGCGTCATTCTTCCCGCAAGCCCTGACCACCGTGCGTTTCACTATTCTCCCTTTCCATTTCGTAGTAGCATCCCGCCTGACGTCTATTGATAAGCACAGGGATTATAATGACAACGAAAAATGACGCTCCGCTGGGTGAACTGGTTTTACGCACCCTTGCCATGCCGGCGGACACCAATGCCAACGGAGACATCTTCGGTGGCTGGTTAATGTCACAAATGGATATTGGCGGCGCGATTCTGGCCAAAGAGATTGCCCACGGTCGGGTGGTGACCGTGCGGGTTGACGGAATGACCTTTCTGCGCCCGGTGGCCGTTGGCGATGTAGTGTGCTGTTACGCGCGCTGCGTTAAAAAGGGTAATACGTCAATTACGGTAAACATTGAAGTGTGGGTGAAAAAAGTCTCTTCTGAACCGATTGGCCAGCGTTACAAAGCCACTGAAGCGCTATTTATCTACGTCGCCGTGGATCCTTCAGGTAAACCCCGACCGATTGCCGCAGACTGATAAAAAAGCCCGGTCATTGACCGGGCCCCCGCTGGCTTACAGAAAACCAAGCACACTAAAGAAGAAGTAACCTATCACCAGCACCACTATCGGCAGGATATAGAGTGGGAAAATTTGCGTAAAAATGGTGTTACGCGGCGCTTCAATACGCGCCTCCAGCGCTTCGCGGCTCATTCCATCAGCCCCTTTCGCTTTTTCCAGGATGAGCTGATCGTTCACCCCTTCACGTAAAAACTTCGCCTGACGGCTCATTCTCGCGCCAGAGTCCTGCAATGCCAGAGCCACAAAGACCAGCGCATAAATCACCCAGAACGCCACGTTCATACCCTGCTGAAAATTGGGTGTGGGTGAGTTGTACCAGAAGAAATTCAGGAATGGCGTATTGAAACGCATCATTTCAATCATCACATGGGCGAAGTCCATCATCACCGCGTCGATGCCCGGCTGCTTTTCGCTGTGTTCGTACATAAACTTCAGTACCGAAACCAGCGTTGAAATCAGCGCGGGAATGAAAATCACCCAGCCTAAAATACGTTTGAGAATCGCGATGCGTCCCGCTTGTTGATACGTCATGGGTTCCCCTTGTTCAGACGTCTTTTCGTCAGGCTATGTTCTATGAGTCTACCCGCTGGCAGCCATTTTTCCCGACTTTAAGCGCGATATGATATACCATATTAAACGGCATTCATCGCCTAAGTTACTCAACAGAGAGGTTGTTATGTCCGCAGAGCGCCAGATACTCGCCGCTATTTTTGATATGGATGGATTACTGATCGATTCCGAGCCATTGTGGGATCGTGCTGAACTGGAGGTCATTGCGAGCCTTGGCGTTGATATTACCCGCCGCAACGAAGTGCCGGATACGCTGGGTCTGCGTATCGATATGGTGGTTGATCTGTGGTTTGCTCAGCAGCCCTGGAACGGGCCGAGCCGCGAAGATGTCACCGCGCGCATTATCGAACGCGCCATCAGCCTGGTGGAAGAAACTCGCCCGCTGTTGCCTGGCGTTCGCGAAGCAGTGGCGTTGTGCAAAGCAAACGGGCTTAAAGTCGGCCTCGCGTCGGCCTCTCCGCTGCATATGCTGGAAAAAGTGTTGACCATGTTTGAGTTGCGCGACCAGTTCGATGCGCTGGCATCGGCGGAAAAACTGCCTTACAGCAAGCCTCATCCGCAGGTTTATCTCGATTGTGCCGCTAAACTGGGCGTCGATCCCCTCACCTGCGTGGCGCTTGAAGATTCCGTTAACGGTATGATTGCCAGCAAAGCGGCGCGCATGCGTTCAATCGTCGTGCCTGCCGAAGAAGGGCGAAACGATCCTCATTTCGTGCTGGCCAATGTCAAACTGCGCTCGCTGGCTGATTTAACCTTGCGCGATCTGCGCGGCTAACCTTTCCGTCGCGGGCAATATCGATTGCCCGCAAATCCAACGCCCATCATATTTTTGAAACATTGTTTCATTTTTATTTGAGTTTTTCATCACGCCCTTCTATGCTTGTCGTGTGGGTAGCTATAACGACAATAACAGCATACAGAGGTCACTATGATACTGAACGCCTTCAACCTCCACGGTAAGGTTGCGCTTGTCACCGGATGCGACACAGGTCTGGGTCAGGGAATGGCGCTGGGGCTTGCGGAAGCAGGCTGCGACATCATCAGCGTGAGCAGAAAAATTCCGCAGGAGACGTCCATCAAAGTCCAGGCGCTTGGCCGCCAGTTCACGGCTATTCAGGCAGATCTCAGCCGCCAGGATGCAATTGACGATATCGTTACCCGCTCGGTGGAAGCGATGGGCCATATTGATATCCTGGTGAACAATGCCGGTACTATCCGTCGGGAAGACGCGCTCTCATTCAGCGAAAAGGACTGGGACGACGTGATTAACCTGAATCTGAAGTCGGTGTTTTTCCTTTCTCAGGCGGTGGCGAAACAGTTTCTGCATCAGGGAAGCGGCGGGAAAATCATTAATATCGCCTCCATGCTCTCTTTCCAGGGCGGGATCCGCGTGCCGTCTTACACCGCGTCCAAAAGTGGCGTGCTGGGGATTACGCGACTGCTGGCTAACGAATGGGCGCAGCACAATATTAATGTGAACGCTATCGCGCCGGGCTATATGGCCACCAATAACACTCAGCAATTGCGCGATGACGCCGAACGCAGCAAGGCGATCCTGGATCGTATTCCTGCCGGACGCTGGGGGTCTCCTGAGGATTTAAAAGGGCCGGCGGTGTTCCTCGCCTCTTCAGCCTCTGATTACATCAACGGCTATACGCTGGCGGTGGACGGCGGCTGGCTGGCGCGTTAATTTTTTAACAAAGAGTTACACCGTAACCTCTTCCGCCTACTGTATAAAAACCCTATACTGTATGAATTGACAGTTTTATCGGGTTTTATCATGACGGCGGAAGGCCACCTGCTCTTTTCCATCGCCTGTGCGGTATTTGCCAAAAATGCCGAGCTTACGCCTGTGCTGGCGCAAGGCGATTGGTGGCATATTGTGCCATCGGCGGTGCTGACCTGCCTGCTACCGGATATTGACCACCCTAAATCCCTGCTTGGGCAACGCCTTAGCTGGCTGTCAAAACCTGTGGCTCGGGCATTTGGTCATCGCGGGTTTACTCACAGTCTGCTGGCCGTTTTCGCCCTGCTCACCGTTTTCTACCTCAAAGTACCCGATACGTGGTTTATTCCGGCCGACGCACTTCAGGGTATGGTGCTGGGCTATCTCAGTCATATCCTTGCCGATATGCTCACCCCGGCTGGCGTGCCGCTATTATGGCCCTGCCGCTGGCGTTTCCGTCTGCCCGTTCTTGTGCCGCAAAAAGGCAATCAACTGGAGCGTTTTCTTTGCATGGCACTCTTTGCTTACGCCATCTGGATGCCTCAGTCGCTACCGGAGAACAGCGCCGTTCGCTGGTCTTCAGGGGTGATTAATTCTCTGCAAATGACCTTCAATCGTTTTATAAACCACCAGATTGAACAATAACCATACAAAACTATCACTTTTGTCATAATCCATTCCATTTGGATATAAGCGACTATTGCCACTTCTGTTACCCTTTTCACATCTGACCAGCCCGGTGAGGTTGGCTATATAATGAAATCAGGAGAACGGGGATGAATTTTCCATTAATCGCGAACGTTATCGTGTTCGCGGCATTACTGTTGCTGTTGGCGCAAACGCGTCACAAACAGTGGAGTCTGGCAAAAAAAGTACTGGTAGGTCTGGGAATGGGGGTCGTCTTTGGCCTCGCGTTACAGTTTATCTATGGTTCTGACAGCCAGGTTCTTAAAGACTCTATTCAGTGGTTCAATGTGGTCGGTAACGGCTATGTGCAACTGCTGCAAATGATCGTTATGCCACTGGTCTTCGCCTCAATTCTGAGCGCGGTCGCCCGCCTGCATAACGCTTCCCAATTGGGTAAAATCAGCTTCCTGACCATTGGTACCCTGCTGTTCACCACGCTTATTGCTGCGCTGGTCGGTGTACTGGTCACTAACCTGTTTGGCCTGACGGCGGAAGGTCTGGTACAGGGCACAGCAGAAACCGCGCGCCTCGATGCGATTCACAGCAACTATGCTGGCAAAGTTGCAGACCTGAATGTACCGCAACTGCTGCTCTCCTTTGTGCCGAAAAATCCGTTTGCCGATCTGACCGGTGCAAATCCTACCTCTATCATTAGTATCGTGATTTTCGCCGCTTTCCTCGGGGTGGCTGCGCTGAAATTGCTGAAAGACGATGAACCAAAAGGCCAGCGCGTACTGACAGCGATTGATACGCTGCAAAGCTGGGTGATGAAGCTGGTGCGTCTGGTGATGCAACTCACACCTTACGGCGTACTGGCGCTAATGACTAAAGTCGTTGCCGGTTCTAACCTGCAGGACATCATCAAGCTGGGTAGCTTCGTGGTGGCCTCTTACATCGGCCTGGCAATTATGTTTGCCGTGCACGGCTTGCTGTTGGGTGTAAACGGTGTCAGCCCGCTGAAATATTTCCGTAAAGTTTGGCCCGTAATTACATTCGCCTTTACCAGCCGTTCCAGCGCAGCGTCCATTCCTCTGAACGTTGAAGCGCAGACCCGTCGTCTGGGTGTTCCGGAGTCTATCGCCAGCTTCTCAGCTTCTTTCGGCGCGACCATCGGTCAGAACGGCTGTGCTGGCCTCTACCCGGCAATGCTGGCGGTGATGGTTGCACCGACCGTAGGCATTAACCCGCTCGACCCACTGTGGATTGCGACGCTGGTCGGTATCGTCACCGTAAGTTCTGCGGGTGTTGCAGGCGTGGGCGGCGGGGCAACCTTTGCCGCGCTGATTGTGCTGCCTGCTATGGGTCTGCCGGTTACGCTGGTCGCACTGCTGATCTCCGTAGAACCCCTGATCGATATGGGTCGTACTGCGCTTAACGTCAGTGGTTCAATGACCGCCGGTACCCTGACCAGCCAGTGGCTGGGTCAGACGGATAAAGAGATTCTGAACAGTGAGGATGATGCGGAACTGGCGCATCGTTAATGAAAGGACATATTGCAAAAACGCGCAGCGCAGGCTGCGCGTTTTTTTTACATCTATTGAGATGAGAATGGGAGCCTACGCTCTACTGCGCGATCTCCCCTTCCTGGCGCACCTGATTAGCCCAACGCTGCGCCGACTCCGGTACGGTAAATGCAGGCGAACGCTGAAATGACTCCCCCATTAGCACAAAAGCGACATACTTACCGCGCAGTATCCATACGTCACGAAAAGTATCCATTTTTATTGCATGTTCAGGCGGTGCTGGCTCCACCCGCGGGACATAGCTAATAACCGGACGATTCTGTTGGCGAAGAGATTTCATATTGGGCTTTTTCACTAAAGACAAATTTAAAAATCGAAAAGTGTAATCTTAGCCGATTTCACATCCTTACGTCCTGTCCTCTGTGTGCGGTTTGCTTCTCCGGGTTATAAATGCGTACTTAAGCACAATCCTAATCTTCCCCTGTCGGCGGACAAAACCCGAGATTGTTCTATAGTTAGAAGGGTTTTACCGCAATATCGACCAATTTTCAGCGATGAAAACAGGAGAGGAGCATGTCGGATCAACAACCAAAAGCGAAAACCCATTCATCACCGGTACACGATGCCGCAGAGTCTAAACCAGGCCTTGACTCCCTGGCACCCGAGGACGGGCGCTGGCGACCAACCCCTGAGCATACCGCCCCAGGCGCAGAGCCGACAGCGCCTGGTAGCCTGAAAGCGCCAGATACCCGCAACGAAAAGCTAAATGCACTCGATAAACAGCGTAAAGGTGGCGAAAATTTCCCACTAACCACCAATCAGGGCGTGCGTATCGCCGATGACCAAAATTCACTGCGTGCCGGCAGCCGTGGTCCTACTCTGCTGGAAGACTTTATCCTGCGCGAGAAAATCACCCACTTCGACCACGAACGCATTCCGGAACGCATCGTCCATGCGCGTGGATCTGCAGCGCATGGTTACTTCCAGCCCTACAAAAGCCTGAGTGATGTTACGAAGGCGGACTTTCTCTCTTCAGAAGAGAAAATCACCCCCGTTTTCGTGCGTTTCTCAACCGTTCAGGGCGGTGCGGGATCGGCCGATACCGTGCGCGATATCCGCGGTTTTGCCACTAAGTTTTATACAGATGAGGGTATATTCGACCTGGTCGGCAACAATACGCCGATCTTCTTTATTCAGGATGCGCTGAAATTCCCTGACTTCGTGCATGCAGTGAAGCCCGAGCCACACTCGGCAATTCCCCAGGGGCAAAGCGCCCATGACACGTTCTGGGATTATGTCTCACTCCAGCCCGAAACCCTGCACAACGTCTTCTGGGCCATGTCGGATCGCGGTATTCCACGCAGCTATCGAACGATGGAAGGCTTCGGCATCCACACCTTTCGTTTGATTAGCGCCGAGGGGAAATCGACCTTTGTCCGCTTCCACTGGAAGCCAGTGGCCGGGAAAGCGTCGCTACTGTGGGATGAATCGCAAAAGCTTACCGGGCGCGACCCCGATTTTCATCGCCGCGATTTATGGGAAGCAATAGAAGCCGGAGATTATCCGGAATATGAACTGGGGCTCCAGTTGATTCCCGAAGAAGACGAATTTAAATTCGATTTTGACCTGCTAGATCCGACTAAGCTTATCCCCGAAGAACTGGTGCCGGTACAAAGGGTCGGGAAAATGGTGCTGAACCGTAATCCGGACAACTTTTTTGCCGAGAATGAACAGGCAGCATTTCACCCCGGGCATATTGTTCCGGGGCTGGATTTCAGCAATGATCCGCTATTACAGGGGCGTCTGTTCTCCTACACGGATACGCAAATCAGTCGCCTCGGTGGGCCGAATTTCCACGAGATCCCGATTAATCGCCCGACCTGCCCGTACCATAACTTCCAGCGTGACGGCATGCATCGCCAGGATATCGACACCAACCCGGCGAATTATGAGCCCAACTCCATTAATGACAACTGGCCGCGCGAAACGCCGCCGGGGCCGAAACGTGGTGGTTTTGAGTCTCATCAGGAGCGCGTCGATGGGCATAAAGTCCGTGAACGCAGCCCCTCTTTTGGTGAATATTACGCACAACCCCGGCTTTTCTGGAATAGCCAGACGCCTATTGAGCAACAGCACATTATCGATGCCTTTAGCTTTGAGTTAAGTAAAGTGGTACGTGAATGGATCCGCGAGCGGGTGGTCGATCAACTTGCCAGCGTCGATATTCGTCTGGCGCAAAGCGTAGCGGAAAACTTAGGCATAACACTGACCGAAGAACAGCGTAACCGTACCCCTCCCGCTGACGTGAATGGCCTGAAAAAAGACCCGACACTCAGCCTGTACACCCTCCCAGGTGGCACTGTGAAAGGACGGGTAGTGGCGGTCTTACTAAACCAGAGCACATCCTCTGCTGATGTACTAACCCTGCTCAAAGAACTTAAATCTCAGGGCGTACATGCCAAACTGCTCTATTCACGAATGGGTGAAGTCACCGCTGATGATGGCTCGAAATTACCCGTCGCCGGAACGTTCGCTGGCTCCCCTTCACTGACGGTGGATGCGGTAGTCGTACCGGGTGGCGATCTCAGCGCGCTGTTAAATAGCGGTGATGCGCAATACTATTTGCTGGAGGCCTACAAACACCTTAAGCCGATACTGCTGGCGGGGGATGCACGTCAGTTTAAAAAGATACTGCATGTTGATAGCCAGGGTGAAGAAGGTGTTGTTGAAGAAGATACGATCACATCACCTGCCGTTGAAACGTTACTCAGCCTGGTAGCGGCGCACCGCGTCTGGTCACGCGCGGCTAAAACGGCAACCATACCGGCGTAAAAAAAAGCCCGGTGACGGATTACCGGGCGAAAAGCACAACATTCTCTCAAACCGCAGAATCAGACGTCCCGGTAAGTACCCAGACGATAACCACGTTCCGCAATGGCATATTTCAGCGAGGGTGAAGTCAGGACATCCAGCTCAGTCAATCGCGGGTAGCAGTACGCGCTCCCCATAACCGTCTGATCAATAAACGCCGGGTGGCACATCACCTCTAACGAGGGTTCATCATGCTGTGCGGATTTATCCAGCACTTTCAGGAATAATGCTTCAGAAATGGCTTCTCCGTAGAACGCGCTGCTGAATCCGGCGCTGCTTCGCACACCATCTGTAGCCCCTTCCACCAGCGGGATGCTGCGGTCAATACGCAACGCCACCCCCTTCTCCAGAGCAAATTTCGCAACCAGCGGGTAGATCTGCGGGATCATATGCACATGATGATGGCTATCAATATGCGTTGGTGGATGGTCAAATATCGCCACAAAACGGTCATACTGGCAGACCAGTTCATGGGCTATCTCTTCCAGCGGCAAAGTGTCGTTTTCCGCCATCTGCCAGATCCATTTCCCCAGTTTGCCTTCACGGGCCAATCCGGGCATGTCGGACAACGGTTCGCCCAACGTCAGGACAAAATGCATACCGACGGCCAGTTCCGGGGTACAGCGGCTCAACTGAGCCGCATGTTCAATCGCCAGACCATTTACCAGAGCGGTAGTAGAAGTCACCAGTCCATTTTTACAGGCGTCGATAATGCCGTAGTTCTGCCCTTTACTCAGGCCGAAATCATCAGCATTGACGATCAACAGTCGTTCCATCATACCTCCTGTCACTTTTTCAACTTCTCCACCGTGGCGGCGAAGTTCGGCAACCACTCTGCGTGGGCGAGGATCATCTCACGCGCGAGGATTTCGGCATCTTTATCGGAGCCAATCAGTGGGCTTAAGTTCATCGCCAGCTCGACGTCATTAATGTCGCCGCTCAGCGCCGCATTACTTGCCTGAATTTCAAACGCTTTGATGGTGTGGATCAGACCCAGCACTTTGTCATCAAAGCGGGTCAGGCGAGGATGCGGCTTCGCACCATCGCGCCCCAGAATCGCCGTCATTTCTACCGCCCACTCCGCCGGGATATTCTCCACATGCCCATAGTGCGGGAAGTTAACGTAGTGTTCAGCCTGCTTATCATTGTAGATGGCGTTGATCACTTCACAGGCCGCATCGGAATAGTACGCCCCGCCGCGCTGCTCCAGCTCTTTCGGCTTCACGTTGAGATCCGGGTTTTTGTACAGTTCAAAGAGCTGCTTCTCTACCTTCTGTACCACCTGCGCTCGCGCGCCGCCTTTGTAGTACTCGCCCATTTCAATCGCCAGCATCTCTTTGGTTTTGAAGTAGTAGAGCAGATACGAACATGGGATCAGATTCAGGGAGCGAATCAACCCTTCGCTGAATGGCAAATCAAAGATGTTTTTCACTGAGTTTGCGGTCAAAGTGCCGGAAGCCACCCCGTCAATCAGTTCCGCAAAACGTGATTTACCGTTTACCAGCACATCACGAATAAACACCATGTGGTTCAGGCCGAAGAGATCGATAGACAGATCATCCGATTCACTCAGATTCAGGACATCGGTAATAAACATCTTCATGCCAATCGGGATGTTGCACACGCCGATGAAACGTTTGAAGTTGGTGTGACGATACACGGCTTCTGTCACCATCCCGGCCGGGTTGGTGAAGTTGATCACCCACGCATTCGGGCACAGTTCCTGCACATCTTTAATGATGCCAAAAATTACCGGAATCGTGCGCAGACCTTTGAACAGGCCGCCTGCACCGTTAGTTTCCTGGCCCAGATAGCCATGGCTCAGCGGAATGCGCTCATCTTTTTCACGCGCCTGCAACTGACCGACGCGCAACTGGGTGGTCACGAAGTCGGCATCTTGCAGAGCTTCACGGCGATCCAGGGTTTTGAAGACTTTCATTGGCACACCCGCTTTCTCCACCATACGCTCGCACAGCGCATGAATGATATCCAGCTTCTCTTTACCGCCCTCAACATCAACCAGCCACAATTCACTTACCGGTAATTCATGGTAACGCTTGAGGAAACCCTCCAGTAATTCTGGTGTATAGCTGCTGCCGCCGCCGATGGTTACAACTTTTAATTTCTGGCTCATACTTTCTCCCTCGTGATCCACCCGCTAAATGCAGTCGACCCTCCACATTCAGCGCGGATATTAAATTTGCGGTCGCATTGCTACGGATAATACCGTAGTGCGTGAGTTATTTTACTTAATGACCGTCAGCCGCTTACGATAATTGCTTGGCGTAAATGACGTGAGTTTCTTGAATGTTTTAATAAACAAACTGGGGCTACTGTAGCCCGACTCATACGCAATATCGGTGACTGAGTAGTTTGTGATTTCCAGTTGCTTCATGGCAAAGTTAATGCGGATATCGTTAATAATCTGCATTGGCGTCTTACCATAATAACGCTGGGTTGCACGGGTTAAATATTCCTGAGATTTCCCGGAAAGCATAACCATGTTTTCCAGCGCGCCCTCACCAAATTTCATTTTATCGTGCATGGCTTCGACGGTTGTTTTTAACCACTGCGGCGTCACATCCTGTGCCTGATCTTCACGATGATGGCGCAGACGGTTAATTACATAAAAAGCCACTACTTCAATAAATTCATCAAATTCGGTTTCACGAAAATGCAGCGAAGAAATCACCGACTCAATATAGCTGAGAAAAGTACTTTTAACGGAGTACACCTGCGATGCAACCAGGCAAAACGGCAGCAGTGGCTGGTAGTGCGTGGCGAAGAAGTCTTTGCTAATCCCGACGTTCAGGATGCGGGTAGCACCAAATTCATAGAAGCTCTGGTGGTGCGACCCTAACGGGATAAAGACGAAATCACCGCGCTCTAACAGAACGCGCTTACCATTGATCTCCTGATAGTAGCGGCCCGTGAGCACCAGCGTGAACTCGTAGTAATCATGCTGGTGCAGGCCGCTGACGCTTTCCGTTTTGTTGTAGATAAAGACATGAAAATTGCGACCGTCAAACAGTTGCTGTTCTCGTGCGGTGTTAATTTCCATGGTCATCATCTTCGGCTGCCTCATAGTGCGGATAACCTATTGTACCTTCTCATGGAGCTCGATCAATTCCGCAACCAGCTCACGAGCAAGCATTGAGGTCATTAGATGATCCTGCGCATGAACCAGCACCAGACTCACCTTCATTTTCCCCTCACCCTCATCGCTTTCGATAAGCTGCGTCTGTACACGGTGCGCTTCGTTCAGCGCAGTGCGCGACTGCTCCATGGTTGCTTTCGCGGTGGTGAAATCACCCTGTTTTGCCTGCTTTAGCGCCGTGTACGCCAGGCTGCGCGCCTGCCCGGAGTTAATAATCAGGCCCATCACCACTTCTTCGAGGTCATTTTCCTGCACAGGTTCTGCGGTAATATTGTCCAGATCAAACATACATTTTCCTTTTAGTGATGGCGGTATGGGCTTCCCCATACCGCACGTCATCAGAATTTCAGTGCATTAGCGATATCTTCTTCGCTCTCTTCTTCTTCAATAACCGTCTGCGCTTTGTTGGCTACGATGACGAATGGCATGTAGATAAGCGTGGCGACGACCAGGTTAAAGAGCGCCAGCAGCAATGCGGCGACGCTGCCGTTGGTACTGAAGAAAGCGCCTAAGCCGGTAGGCATAGTCCATGGCGCCATATTGGTAATCGGCGGAATGATGCCCAGCGAGTAGGCGATAATCATGATGGCGGCAAGGATAGGCTGAACCAGTACAAACGGAATCAGCATCACCGGGTTCATGATAATTGGCAGACCGAACAGAATCGGTTCGTTAATCTGGAAGATGCCTGACGGCAGCGCCAGCTTGGCAACGGAGCGGTAATCCGCGCGGCGAGAGGCGATGAAGATTGCGATTATCAGCCCCAGCGTCGCACCGCTACCGCCCAGGAAGACGTAGGAGTCGAGCATGGGTTTCGCCCAGACATGGAACGATTTACCTGCTTCCAGCGCCGCAGCAACGGAACCATACTGCTGATAAGTCGCGATATTTTCCAGCGCCCACGGGGTCATGATGCCGCTATCCAGCGCAGTCAGCGCCAGAGAACCGTGAATACCGAAGAACCACAGCAGCGGAACAAAGATAACGTATGCCCAACCAACAATCGCACCCATCGAGGCCAGCGGTGTGGAGATGCCGTCCATGATTATCTGGTGGAAGTTGGTGCTCCAGTGAGTCAGAGCCCAGGAGATAATCCCCATAATAGAGAGGATGATAAAGCCTGGAATAACCGCTGAGAAGGAGCGGGATACGGAAGCAGGCACGCTATCCGGCAGGCGGATTACCCAGTTTTTATGCACGATAAAGGTGAACATTTCCGCAACCACCAGGCCGATAATAATACCGGAGATGATGTTTGCCCCGCCCAGCCAGTTTGCACCGACAGCATAAGCTTCACCCACGCTGTATGGCGTTACGGTCATAAAGGCGGCAACAGATAACAGACCTGCCGCCAGCGAATCAACTTTACGTTCTTCCGCCAGCGCCATACCGATAAAGAAAGGCGCCATCAGCGACATAATGCCCAACGTACCGTTGTAAACATTACCGCCGATGGCCTTAAAGCTATTTAAGTTCTCAATGGTCGAGGCGTCGAGACGAATCCCCATTGAATAGAAAAAAGACCCCTCACCAAAGCTCAAGAAAACGTTGTTGATTAAGACAAACATCGCCCCCGCAAGGGTCAATGGCATTAATCTGATGAAACCGTTTTTAATCGCATTAACGTGAGGCTGCTTTCCTATTTTAATAGCAAAAGGAAGGAGTACCTTTTCAAGCGAACTGATCACTTTACTCATAGAAAAATACCCTTAAAGGCCGCAATAAATACTGCGGCGTTGTGTGTGAAATTACTCTTTGACGGGAAAAATAATAAAATTACTGCGCAGCAGCTTTTTTAATAGCAGCAACGGCTGCTTTAAGAACACCTAAACCATCGACTTTGCCGTAGAGCGCGGAATCAATTACCTCTACGGGTTTATTTGGCAGTAACTTCTCAATATCTGCCTTCATGTACGCAATTTGTGGCCCGAGTAATACGACATCGGCCTGTGGGCCTTTCTCTGCGGCAAAACTTTCAGAAAAGGCTTCAATAATTACCGGCACTTCATATTTCTCCGCCTGCGCACGCATTTTGGAGACCAGCAATGAAGTCGACATCCCTGCAGAGCAAAAAAGATAGATATGTTTCTTTTCCATTCACGCTTCCTCAACTTATCAAATCTGCCATCATCGGACTTCGTTCCATCCGTCCGTGAACCCGTATCAACATCAGATGTTTCACTTTTGTTTATGAGTTGAGTATACGGCATCTCTCTGGGTGGGAATAATTCCTCTGAGGCAAAAATTGTCTCTCATTGACCTCGCCTTATGATTGCCTTCACACTTTGGTCAAAATAATTCGCGCAATTAAATAAGCATCAGAAACCACAAAAAAGCCCGACGAAATCGTCGGGCTTACGTAGTGCTCAGGAAAATGAACGATTGTTACTTAGCTGCCTGCGGGTCGGTATCATACTCTGCACAGGTCTGGTAGCCAGAGTTCATGACATGACCGGTGTCATCGAGGGCTACGAAATACGTCTCAGTTTTACCATCACGTTGACCCAGAATGTAGGTCTGGCAGGTACCGCGCGCATGAACCATGGTGATTTCGGAGGAAGGTTTACCGGCAATCTGCGCAACCTGGCTGCGCGACATACCTTTCTTAACATCTTTTACTACCGGTTGAGTAAACTGATCTTTAGTACGATCATAGGTAGTACACCCGGCTAACATCGTCACTACTGCTGCTGCACCCAGAAATCCAGTAACGTACTTGTTCATAAGTCATCCTCTTTGTTGTTTTGTGTAGTATAAGCCTGGAATAAAGGATCTTATTTTTCAACCTTACGCTGAAAATCGAGCGGTTTTAAGAACATTCTGCTAATAAAAAAGTAAGTCGCTGAATTGCGCTAATTTACGGCACTCAGCGCGTCACACCTTGTCGTTTCGCCCCCAAAGAGGTAGCTTTAATGTCTTGTTCTGATGGGGTATCGGCAACATCTTTTGGAGGGGTAAATGAGTTTACAGCAGGAAATTATCCAGGCACTCGGTGTAAAAGCGCAGATTGACGTTCAACAGGAGATCCGCCGCAGCGTCGATTTTCTGAAGTCTTATCTGCAAACCTATCCGTTTATCAAATCACTGGTACTGGGAATAAGCGGCGGCCAGGACTCAACCCTTGCCGGGAAACTGTGTCAACAGGCTATCAGCGAACTGCGCAAAGAGAACAACGATAGCGCACTGCAGTTTATTGCAGTACGCCTGCCCTTCGGTGTACAGGCAGACGAACAGGATTGCCAGGATGCTATTGCGTTCATCCAGCCAGACCGTGTCCTGACCGTTAACATTAAAGGTGCAGTGCTCGCCAGCGAACAAGCGCTGCGTGAAGCCGGTATTGAATTGAGCGACTTCGTTCGCGGCAACGAAAAAGCGCGTGAACGCATGAAGGCCCAGTACAGCATCGCCGGGATGACCAAAGGTGTGGTGGTGGGTACCGATCATGCCGCAGAAGCCGTCACCGGGTTCTTCACCAAATATGGCGACGGCGGCACTGACATTAACCCGATTTTCCGTCTTAACAAACGCCAGGGGAAACAACTGCTGGCGGCGCTCGGCTGCCCGGAGCACCTTTATAAGAAAGCGCCAACCGCCGATCTCGAAGATGACCGCCCTTCTCTGCCGGACGAAGTCGCGCTGGGAGTGACTTACGAAAACATTGATGACTATCTGGAAGGAAAAACCGTCGCACCGGAGATTGCGAAAATTATCGAGGGTTGGTATGTGAAAACTGAACACAAACGCCGCCCGCCGATCACCGTATTTGACGATTTCTGGAAAAAGTAACATTCCTGCCCCAGTTTCGTGCCGGGGCTTTTTTACCAACCTCCGCCACCACCACCGCCGGAGCCGCCACCAGATGAACCTCCGCCGGAGGAGCCTGAGCCACCTGAACCCGATCCTGATGAGAAGGAACCGCCACTGGCGCTGGGTGTTGCGCTTGAAGAAGAGTGACAGCACTGATTAAAGTCACTGATGGTGTTCCAGTCCGCGTGACTGTATACGCCCGACACGGCGCGTGTGCTGGCAAGATGCCGGGCAAAAGTGTTTGCCCAGGTTTTGCCGACGCCTAACGCCAGCGCAATCGGAAGCAGACTTTCAAAATGCGTCAGTAATTGATCGGGTGGGAAAAGCGTCTCATAGCGATGTTTTTCAGCCGCGCTGATATACCGCCTGAGGCCCTGAGCAACCGCCAGTTCGTTGAGGCCACGTTGGGTGTAGCGCGGCGCAACACGAGCGAAAACCAGACACATGATTACCGCCAGCACAACCGCGCCGAAGTAACCCGCGGGAACAGGGGCGGTTATAAGGACATTGAACAGAATAGAGCCGAGCGCCAGCACAAAGGGGGAAACCATGAGAGCGACGATTATTGATATCCTGCGCCGCGCCCCGGGGCGAAAGAGGGATGAAAACGTAAAACAGGCCTGCGCGATCCCGACACCCACGAGAATTAATATCGGCAACGTCAGTGCCGCAACCTTACCGCTAAACGCGATTGCACATAGCAGAGGTATAAGCATAACCAGCCAGATCCCCCGCCATAGCGCCTTGCCCCATTTAAAGAACAGCTTATCTTCAAGTTCGCGGTAGCGTTTCTCTGCCGCGCTTCTTGCCTGCTGCATCCGCTCCTGATGCGGAACACTGATGTTCAGGGTTTTTCGTTTGCCACGAAATAAGGCGCTCAACAGACTTCGGTCATCCGCATTCAATGATTTTCTGCCGTCATCCGCCAGGCGGGTCAAAGAAAAATCATTTTTTCCTGCATTCCCCCACACATTGCGATCTTTGCTTTTCTGAACCGTCAGCACAACGGCACGTTTGCCCACCAGATCCAGCACATCGCTACTAAAGACCAGATCATCATAGGCCCGCTGACACAGAAAACGCAGATAACCCGCCGTCATCGTTGCCGGATGTTCATGCAACGGCACCACGGCGGGCATTCTCAGGCCAGCGGCAGAGACATTTTTCCAGTACCACCACAGAAAATAGCTCCCCAGCACCAGCAACGGTAGCCACAACACCCACGTTTTGCTATCGGGCACCAGCAAATTCATCCATGGAGAAAACGCTTCTGGATCGGGCGCGCTCGCCAGAACAGAGCGCGGCCAGGTGTACGCAACCGTTACCCCCTCACCTTTCTCCAGCGGCTGCCAGGTAAGAATAGAGCCATCGCGTAAAATGGTGGCCTCATCACTTTCTTTCGCCCCGCGCTGACCGCTGTAAACGTCAATAGTCCGAATGCGGGAATCCCGCCCTTCTTCGTTGAGATTTTGTGTGTCTTGCGGCAAATGCAGTTGGAAACTGACGCGGCTAATCGGCCAGGCCCAGTCATTACCGGTAACGTTCCAGTAGAGTTCATCCCATTCCGGGAAACGGCTGAAGTGATTTTTGACCCGATAATGGATGAGATAGCGGTAAATGCCAGGGCGCAACGTTTGGTCGCTACGGCCAATTCGCAACGTTAACGCCTGTGCCGTACGATCTTCGGTATAAGGTTCTATGCTGCCGTCGCGGGTTATGGACGTTACCTGATAATCAACATGAAATGACTTTCCATCCGCACGCTCCCATACCAGTGGGAACGTGCGAAAAATACCGCATCGTATGGTTTGCCCAAGGGCGACCACTTCAATGTTCTCTTCAACATCCATGCTGCCATCAGCGTTGAAACTCGCACGTGAATCAAAGGAAGAAATATGTTCATATCGCTCACCCGGCTTGAGAACAGTACGAGCATAACCGGTAGACAGACTGACGCAGAAACAAAGCAGACAGAGAACAACCTGACGCAGCATGATCTTACTCCATCCGTGGCAGCAGGCTTTCATCCGCATTTTCAAGTTCAAAGGACGATTCGGCAGCGAAATGAAATAACCGCGCGATAATCAGGCTGGGGAAGGAATCAACGTTAATATTGTAATCACGCACGGTCGCATTGAAATAGCGACGCGCCAACTGTAATTGCTCTTCAATGTCGGATAACGATTGTTGCAGCGCGAGAAAATTGGCGCTGGATTTCAGTTCAGGCCAACTCTCCGCCAGGGCGAAAACGCGCCCCAGCGTCGCGGAGTACCGTTGTTCATTATCCACAACGTCACGCGAGCTTCCGTTTTGATAGCGCCGCTGACGCGCAATCTCTTCCAGCAGCGTGGTTTCATGCTGTGCGTAACGCTTCACCACATCGAACAAATTCGGCGCAAGGTCGTGGCGTCGCTTGAGCTGGACGGCAATGCCGCTCCAGGCTTCATCTTTAAAACGCGCTAATGAAACCAGCCGGTTATAGCTGAGGGTGCCCCAGATAAGCAGGGCGATAACAATAGCAAGCAGGCCAACCATCATGTCCATACGCAGGGTTCCTGATGTTCCGTATCCTTATGAAAACATCGTACTCCTGGCGAACAGGCCTGACGAGGTAAGCCCCCCTATTTCAGAATCCATAAAGAAAAACCGCCGGACTTGCCCACAGCCTGTAAGCGGCGTATGGGCAGGCCCGGCGGTCTTAAGTTTGTGCGCTGAGTTATTCAGCAGGTACCGGCATTTTACCTTCTGGCGCATGACGTTCTGTCAGACGCTTCTCAAAATTAGCATTAAACTGTTTTTTCTGTTCCGGCGTTAAAATGTTGTAGATCTTGTTCTGGGTTTCCATGTGAGACAGCATCATCTCTTTGCGCTCGGTATCCATTTTGTCGATCTGCGCCTGGGCTTTCGCTTTATCGAAGGTGTCGCTGGCGATCAGATCGTGCATGGCACGACGGCTATCCTGCATTTTTTCACGTTCCGCTTTTTTGATATCGCGGATCTGCTGTTTCTGCGCATCAGTCAGGTTAAGCCCCTGGAACATCATCATGTCATGATGACGCGGCCCCTGTTTCCCTTTGTGGTGATGCATCATGGTTTTGCCATCCGGCTGTGCGGCTGGAGTGGTAGAGGTATCGGCGGCATGTGCCAGGTTAGCCGCGCCCAGAGCCAGAGTAGAGGCAACAAACAGTGCAGTCATCTTTTTCATCATTAATTCCTTACTTTGAAGTTCTTCTATAACGGCGCGTTGCCGTGTTGACGAGATTAACTTTACGGGGTTTATCGTCAATTAATCAGAGCGTGCGTAAAACAATGAAAGTGTAAAAAACAATTTTACGCCAATTGTGAAGGAATTAAGGAAAAATAATGGAGAGTTGCAACTAGAATAAACAACATACTGATTACGAAGGGAATATGGAGAAGTATAAAACAGCACTGATGATTAATAAAGCGTTTCACTCAGAATATTCCGTATTAAAAACGCAGAAAAAAAATAATGCCACTACGTTATCGTAGCAGCACTCAAATAATTAACCACAACGCTCCAGCATTAAGCCGGCACGCAGGCCTAAGGCCACATCCGGGTTGGGAAACAGGACATACTCGCAGGGTTTCTCCACGACGTAACGGGTGTCGCCATCTTCCGCCAGCAGGGCGCCCCTGGCAAAAGGCGTGAAATTAAGCGTCTGCGCCGACATATAAAGATGAAAGGCTTCGCTTTTGCGGGTAATTTGCTGGACAACGCGATAGCGAAGCGGGGTATCTGACGCGCCACCGCCCCACTCACCTGCCAGCAGATAGCGCAGTTGCTGCCGGGTCAGCGCAAAACGCGAGAGGTCATTGTGACCAAACGGCAGCGCTTTCCCCAGCTCCAGTGTGCATGCCAGCGCATCAAACCGCTCACAACTGTAATGAGTAAAGGTACCGCCCGGGGTTTGGTGAAATACCAGCGCCTGTAAACCTGCGCGTCCCAGCCAGGAGAGAAAAGTGGTATCCCATGGTGTACGACGTGCGGGCAGCACGCCAAAGCGCGGATGATGAGAACCGCGAATCGCCGTGTGCAGGTCAAGATGCCAGCGCACAGTCTCCGCTGGCTGAGCGCAGTAGAATGCCTCAACGGCCTGCTCGAGCTGTAAGGCGCGGGCGGTCTCATCCGAAGGGGGAAACTGACGCCAGCGCTCGCCAAACATACGGTTTAAATCGCTTTGCAGATAACGTCGATTATTGCGTAGTGCGGGCGGGTTCCCGAGGATCACCAGCAGCCGCCAGCGTAATGGGAACTCCCCCGCTAATAATCCCGCCAGCAGCTCATCGACGATTTCGACAGGAGCCGTTTCATTGCCGTGGATCCCCGCCGAAAGAACCAGAGAACGGCGACACGGTTGCAGGGGCGTCAGTTCAAGAATACCCGGCGCCTGCCAGCGCCAGTGAAAGGAAGGCCCCTCTCCCTCTTCTTTTTCGGGCCGCGTTCCCGCAAGCGTTAGCGCCAGAAAATGTTGCATCACCGCTCCTTATTGCTGAAAGTCATACACCGAACCCAGTTGCAGGATTTGCGTTAAGCGGTCAAGCGCTTCCCGCCCCTCATGCAAAAGCTGAGGATCGGCCAAATCAGCCTGCGTCAGGCGATCGCGATAGTAACGGTCAACCCAGTTATTCAGCGTGGCAAACAGCGCATCGTTCATTAGCACTGCGGGGTTCACCGCCCGAAGTTCTGCTTCTGTCAGCACCACGCGTAAACGTAAACAGGCCGGGCCGCCGCCGTTAGCCATACTTTCACGCAGATCAAAAACCTTCAGGCTGCATATAGGGTTATCCTGCTCCAGCAACCCGTTCAGATAACGCCATACGCGCGGGTTGTTTTCACATTCCGCAGGCAACACTAGTAGCATGCTGCCGTCGGGCTGCGTTAACAATTGACTGTTAAAAAGATAGGTCGCCACCGCTTCCGCTACCGTCACGCGTGAAGTGGGCACCTCAACAGGGATAAATCCCGCGACCCGACGCGACAGTTCCGCCATCAGCGCGGGCTGATTAACAAAAGCCTGTTCATGGCAAAACAGTACCTGCCGGTTACTCACTGCAATCACATCATTATGGAACACCCCCTGATCGATAACCGCCGGGTTCTGCTGCGTAAAGAGGAGTTGTCTGGGGTTCACCTGATTTAGCCGCGCCACCGCCTCGCTCGCCGCCAGCGTCTGACGAGCCGGATAACGCTGCGGAGCCACGCCCAGGCTCTCATCACGCCCGTAGACAAAAAGCTGTAACCCCGGCTGACCATAATCACCACCCAGCCGATTGTGGTTTGCTGCGCCTTCATCGCCCAGCATCGCAACCTGCGGCAACGCGGGATGTACAGCAAAACGCTGTTCGTCCCGGAAAATCGCCCGCAATAGCGCTTCGGTCGTCGGCGCTTCCGTTGCGCGATGGAGTTTGTTGTTCAGATTCGCCACCGTGAAATGTACCCGACCGTCCAGGGTATCGGCGGAAGGCGAGACCGTTGCGGCATTCGCTACCCACATTGATGATGCCGAGCTTGCAGCGCTCAGCAACTGCGGCGCCTGCGCGGCGGCTTTGGCGATAACCTGCTCATCACCGCCGTCAAAACCCAACCGACGTAAGACCGCGATATTCGGGCGCTCCTGTGGTGGTATCACGCCCTGCTTAAACCCGGCGTCAGCCAGCGCTTTCATTTTCAGCAACCCCTGTTTGGCTGCCAGTTGCGGGTTAGATACCTGAAACTGATTGCGCGTAGAGGCTTCGTTACCAAACGATAACCCGGCGTAATGGTGGGTCAGCCCCGGCAGCCCGTCAAAATTCACCTCCTGGACGTTCATGATCCCTGCTCCTGGCTGAAATCAAGACCGGGGCTCAGGCTTTGCGGCAGCGCAATCACGGATGATTCCAGGCTGGCCATCGGCCAGGCGCAGTAATCTGCGGCATACCACGCGCCCGGGCGATAGTTGCCCGATGCGCCAGTACCGCCAAACGGCGCTGTACTGGCCGCGCCGGTGAGCGGCTTATTCCAGTTCACAATCCCGGCGCGAGCCTCCAGCAGCAGTTGGTCGAATTTAGCGCGATCGGCAGAAATCAATCCGCTTGCCAGCCCATAGCGCGTATTATTCGCAAGCGCAATCGCAGCATCAAAATCATCGTAGCGCCAGACGCAGAGCAGTGGCCCGAAGACCTCTTCATCAGGCACATTGCTCACCTCAGTGAGATCGATAATCCCTGGCGTCAGCAGCGACGTGCCATTTTGCAGCAAACGCGGCTCAAGCAGCGTGACGCCCCCTCCAGCGACATGTTGCAACCATGTCTGATGCACCTGCGTCGCCGCCTGTGGCGAAATCAACCCACCCATAAACGGCTGCGGCTCAGCGTCCCACTCGCCGGGAATAATGCGTTGCGCCACCGTCACCAGACGGCGTAAAAACGCATCGCCGCGATCGCCACGACTCACCAGCAAGCGTCGCGCGCAGGTGCAACGCTGTCCGGCGGTAATGAAGGCCGACTGAATCGTCAGATGCACGGCGGCGTCAATATCCTCCGGCTCATCAACAATCAGCGGGTTGTTCCCCCCCATTTCAAGAGCCAGAATCTTTTGCGGCTGACCTGCCAGTTGGCGATGCAGATGGAAGCCGGTGTGGGAACTTCCTGTGAAGAGTAAACCGTCAATACCGGGATCGCTGCTCAGCGCCTCACCCGTTTCCCGCGCCCCCTGCACCAGATTCAGTACCCCTGGGGGTAATCCGGCCTCTTCCCACAATTTCATCACCACTTCACCACTAAGCGGCGTCTGCTCACTGGGTTTAAATACCACCGTGTTGCCCGCCAGGAGCGCCGGGACGATATGGCCGTTTGGCAGATGTCCGGGGAAATTATAGGGGCCAAAGACCGCCAGCACGCCATGTGGGCGATGACGCAGCGTGGCGACGCCGTCCGACATGTCAGTCTGCTGCTCACCCGTTCGACTGTGATAAGAACGAACGGAAATGGCGATTTTATTGATCATCGCAGCCACTTCGGTCGCCGCTTCCCAGCGCGGTTTACCGGTTTCGCTGGCGATGACTTCAGTCAACGCCGCTTTACGCTTTTCCAGCAACTGAGCGAACGTTTCGGCAATACGCTGACGCTTCTCAAAGGGTTCGCGCGCCCATCCAGGAAAGGCGCGTCGCGCCGCCGTCACGGCCTGTACTACCTGGGCCGGATCGGCATCCTGCCCCTGCCACAGCGTCTGCTGCGTCACAGGGTTGCTCTTCACTCGCGCCTGTCCCTGCCCCTCCAGCCATTCACCACCTATCCATAAACTCATATTTTTTTCTCCTCCGGGCAAAGACGTACCAGGCGAACAGAGTCACCCGGACTGCATTTCAGCGCATCGAGTTGTTGCGCATTGAGTAGAAGTCGCTCGCAATGGGGGTCTGCTGCCACCAGCATGGCGCGGAAGTGCTGAAATTGTTCGTTAGCGACCAGGCACAGGGGCTGCTCGCCCGGTGCAGGCTGGCCTTCAGCCACCGTGACCAGACGGCTTTTACGGATAGCGCGGATACGGTCAAGATCGCACTCCAGCGTCGGCCCGCCATCGAAAATATCGACATAATCACGATAGCGAAATCCCTCTTTTTCCAATACTTTACGCGCTGGTGCCGTCTGCGGGTGAACCTGACCAATCACCCCGCGCGCCTCTTGCGAAAGGAAATCCGTATAGATGGGATGTTTGGGCATCAATTCGGCGATAAACGCTTTCTGCCCGGTGCCGCACAGGTAATCAGCACGAGAGAAATCCATTGAAAAGAAGCGCTTACCCAGTTCATCCCAGAATGGTGAGAAACCGTGCTCATCAATGACGCCACGCATCTCCGCCACCACCTTCTCACTGAAATGGTCGCGGAAGGCTGCCATAAACAGAAAACGCGCTTTCGACAGCAGATAACCGTTATGCTCTTTGCGCCATTCAGGCTCCAGGAACAGGGTGCAAAGTTCGCTGCTACCAGTGTGATCGTTACTGAGAAAGAGCGTCGGCAGCGCGTTATAGACATTCAGCTCTTTCGAGGCATGTACCAGGGTGCCAACACGATAGTTGTACCAGGGGTCGTTCAACCCCACCGCCACTTCAATGGCGCAGATCCCCACCACCTTACCGCTGTCGCTCTCTTCAAGCACAAACACATAACCCTGTTCGCTGCGCGGTAGCTCGCCCTGCCAGGTCGCCAGCGAGCGGTCGATACGCGCCGACAGGGTCGCTTCGTCAGCAGGTAGCGAGGTCAATCCGCCCCCGGTTTCTCCTGCTAATCGTAGTAAGCCTGGCAGATCCTCGCGCCTGACCGGTCGAATGATCATCATGTCGACACCCCTGCCACAAAGCGTTCACAGGCTCGTTCGAAGCGGTCGAGGCCCAACGTGACTTCGTCTTCGCCGATAATCAGCGCCGGGGCAAAACGTACCACGTTCGCACCCGCAATAAGCACCATCAGCCCCTCTTCCGCCGCTAACTGGCTTATCTGCTTCGCCTTACCGGCGTAGGCCTCTTTCAGTTCGCACCCCATCAACAACCCCAACCCACGGATCTCGCTAAACAAACCGTAGCGGGCATTTATCGACAATAATCGTTCGCTGAACCATTGCTGACGCTGCTTCACACCATTAAGCACCTGCGGCGTATTAATGATAGAGAACACCGCCCCGGCCACCGCGCTGGCTAACGGGTTGCCGCCATAGGTGGTTCCGTGAGTTCCCACGGTCATCACGCTGGCGCACGCTTCTTTTGCCAGCAGTGCGCCGACCGGGAATCCCCCGCCCAGCGCTTTCGCTGTGGTCAGTAAATCCGGCGTCACGCCATAATGCATATAGGCGTAAAGCTCTCCCGTGCGCCCCACGCCGGTTTGTACTTCATCAAAGATAAGCAGCGCTTCGTGACGGTCGCATAGCTCACGCAGTGCGCGTAAGAAGGCAGGATCAGCAGGCACCACGCCACCTTCGCCCTGCATCGGTTCTACGATCACCGCGCAGGTGCCGTCATCAATCAGCGAGCGGGCCGAATCAGGATCGTTATAAACTGCGTGGCGAATATCTGGCGGCAACGGGGCGAAATCCCGTGAATAAGCAGGCTGCCCGCCTGCGGAGACGGTAAACAGCGTGCGGCCATGGAAGGCATTCCTGAACGCCACTATCCCGCTTTTATGGCTACCAAATCGATCGTGGGCATATTTACGCGCCAGCTTGAGCGCGGCTTCATTGGCCTCTGCGCCGGAGTTACAGAAAAATACCCGGTCGGCAAAAGTGGCATCTATCAGTTGTTTGGCCAGACGCAGCGCAGGCTCATTGGTATAGCCATTACCCGTATGCCAGAATTTCGCGGCCTGTTCCGTTAAAGCCTGAATCATCGCCGGGTGCGCATGCCCCAGCGCGTTTACCGCGATCCCTCCGGCAAAGTCGATATACTCTTTCCCCTGCTGATCCCAAAGACGTGACCCCTCGCCGCGTACGGGTATAAACGGTGCCGGAGCATAGACCGGCATCATCCATTGATCGAAATCCTGACGGGTAATTGGCTGAGACATAGCGACCTCTTCTGGTAAATGAAAGGTTTCATTTATGTTAATAAATATAGGTGTTTGCGCAGTAAATGTAGATTGCACGGTTCGTGCCAGCCAGCGCTAAAATTGCATAACCTGAAGGAGAGGACGTAATATCAATGGGTTAGAGATAGCACCTATTCACCAGAACTGCATATATAGTGAATAAAACACAATAAACAGGCCATTCCAGCGATATCATTCGATGGGTTATTCATTGATAAAATATAATTCTGGATTTGTGATCCGATACGAAATTTATCGTAGTTTTATGCCCCATTGCAGCGCAGTGCGCGTCAATGTGGTGCAAATTTTGCGCAGGGAAATAGCGGAGAACAGAGTCTCCACCCGAAAAGGTGGAGACAGATAATACCAATGCGCCACTCAGGCCGTCAGAATAACCTGCTTGCCACTAAAGTTACGGTGTTTGAGGGCTAAGAGTTGCACATCCATTTCATCAAACGAAAAGAGATGGCGCTCCTCCGCCTGTAGGGAGCCATCCGCCACTTTTCGCAGCAACTGCTCGCCCTGCTGCATTAGATGTTTCCACTGCGCATCACTGCCGTGCTGATGCAACGCGCCCAGCGCCACTTCGTGCAGTGATAGCGCGCGGCCAAACGGCGCGCATGGCCACTGTTCAACACGCCCCTGGATGGCTACCAGATGGCCATTGGCTTCCAGCAGATCCGCCAGTTTTTCTGCATGTTCCGGGTTCGTACTGTCAATAACTGCATAGAAGCGTTTATTCGCAACCTCTTCATCATTAACTCGCGTAACCTCGGCTCCCAGCGACTGAAGCCGCGCATGATGGCGTTCATGGCTTAAGGTCGTGATACAATAGCCGCGCGCTTTCGCCAGTTGCACCAGATATTGCCCCACAGCGCCGCCGGCTCCGCTAATCAGCAGTTCGCTCCCCACCTGGGTCGGTACTTTTTCTATAGCCTGCCAGGCCGTTAACCCCGGACACGGAAAGGATGCCGCCTGCTCAAAACTGAGTTCATCCGGCATGACCATCAGGGCGCGAGATTTCATTGGGGTAAACCGGGCAAACGATCCCTGCGCCTGCAAATTCTGGTGATACGCCACCCGTTTACCCAGCCAGCTCTGCTGCGAGGCATCCCCCACCTGCACCACAATACCGGCTGCGTCTACGCCCGGAACGCTGCCTGGCGTCATCACTTTCCAGTCGACCGGATTCAGGCCAATAGCTTCGTTCTGTACCAGAACCTCGTCCGCCTTGAGTTGCGGCAAGGGAATGTCCTGCAATTTCAGCCCCTGTGGCAGTTCGCCGCCGGTATACACCCAACCCTGATAGTGAGTTGGCAGAGAAAAGGATGCGTTATTCATTTCGACCTTCCGGTTTCAGTTCAACATAGCTGTAAACCTGTTACGGTACACCGATTTAACAGAACGTTGAAAAGATAAAATAACCGGGTGCATTGAATGCTAAACCCGACTTTTAGCCTGGCAAGTTCTGCTTTCCCGTGACGCCTCGCAAATTCTGACGAATCGTTCACGTAAGCCACCATTTCTGATACCATTCCGTTACAATTCACCTTGCAAAGTGGCAGCGACTATGAAATTTGTCTCTTTTAATATCAACGGCCTGCGCGCACGCCCCCATCAACTGGAAGCCATCGTTGAGAAACATCAACCGGATGTCATCGGCTTGCAGGAGACAAAAGTTCACGACGACATGTTCCCTCTCGAAGAGGTAGCGAAACTGGGTTACAACATCTTCTATCACGGGCAGAAGGGCCATTATGGCGTTGCCCTGTTGACCAAAGAAACGCCTGTTGCCGTGCGCCGCGGTTTTCCGAATGATAATGAAGAGGCGCAGCGTCGCCTGATCATTGCCGAAATCCCTTCTCCTTTCGGTAACGTCACCGTAATCAACGGCTATTTTCCGCAAGGCGAAAGTCGCGATCATGAGACGAAATTCCCGGCAAAAGCGAAGTTCTATCAGGATCTCCAGGATTATCTGGAGCAGGAACTGAAAAGCAGCAATCCGGTGTTGATTATGGGTGATATGAATATCAGCCCAACCGATCTGGACATCGGTATTGGCGAAGAAAACCGCAAGCGCTGGCTGCGCACGGGTAAGTGCTCCTTCCTGCCGGAAGAGCGTGAATGGATGGGACGCCTGTTGAACTGGGGACTGGTGGATACCTGGCGCCACGCTAACCCGGAAACCAACGATCAATTCTCCTGGTTTGATTACCGCTCAAAAGGGTTCGACGATAACCGCGGTCTGCGTATTGACCTGCTGCTGGCAAGCCAGCCGCTGGCGGAGCGCTGTATTGAAACCGGTATTGATTACGAAATCCGCAGTATGGAAAAACCGTCTGACCACGCGCCTGTCTGGGCGACGTTCAAAGAATAACCCTTCATTCCCTCCTGGCCGGTTACGGTCAGGAGTCCTCTCGACTTTGAGACAAATCAATAAAATTACAGTTTAAATTTGTTGTTGAGGTGATTTTACTATACCGTCAGCTCAATTTTAAACTGACCTCCTCTTTTACCCACCACAACCGGAAAGAGAAAGAATGCCAAAGAAGTCAATCTAACAGCAGAGTATAAATTTGTCCTTGCCTGTCTTTTTTTGGGGCTGGTCATTCTTTTTGTTCATTCATCTGGTCTATTTAATCTCGTCAGCGATCTCCAGTATTTGCAGGAAACAATTCAGCAAAGCGGGCTTTGGGGATATGGGATATTTATCTGCCTGTTTGTTATTGCCACGCTGTGCCTCATGCCCGGCAGCCTGCTGGTGATCGCCGGAGGGGTTGTTTTTGGCGCTTTCTGGGGGTCGCTACTTTCACTGATCGCCGCAACACTTGCCTCCGCGCTCTCTTTCCTGCTCGCCCGTTGGCTTGGGCGGGAACTCTTACTCAAATATATCGGCCATACCCCTGTCTTTCAGGCTATCGAAAACGGCATCGCCCGCAGTGGAACTGATTTTTTAATCCTGACGCGTCTGATCCCTCTTTTTCCCTATAACATCCAGAATTATGCCTACGGACTGACAGCAATTCCTTTTTGGTCATTCACCCTTATTTCAGCACTCACGACACTCCCCGGCATCATCATTTATTCGGTAATGGCTAATGAGCTTGCGACACAGGGCGTCAATGGTGCTTTTATTATCAAACTCAGCCTGGCTGGCGTTTTATTATTTATTTTAATACACGTAGCCAAACGGTATGGTCGGTATAAACAAATTGCTCTGCCTGACCAAAAAGCAAAAAAACAAGACGAGAATAATAATGCAACTGAGCAAGATCTTAGCTAAACAAACCATCACGCCAGATACGTTTGCGTTGAGCGGATGCGTTCAAAAACATACCGTAGATTTCTCTGTGACAAAACACGAAAATGAAGTCAAATTTGTCAGCAATAGCGCAATATTGCCCCCAGATGATACGCTGTAAACCATCGTTTTCCGCTATCACGGTTATAAAAATGCACAGCAAAAAACCGGGAATCGGTTATCTCCGCATTATCCTCATCCTGTTGGCGCTTCTGTGCGCCGCCCTGTGGATAGGGGTTCCGGCGGTCACGACCTTTATTCAACAAAGTATCAGCGCGTTTGCTTCGTTAGATCAGCACGCTATTGAACGTTTTATCGATTCATATGGCGCGCAGGCGGCAACGGTCTCCTTTTTCCTGATGATACTCCAGGCCATCATCGCCCCCCTCCCCGCCTTTCTCATCACGTTTGCCAATGCCTCACTGTTCGGCGCATTCTGGGGCGCAGTATTGTCCTGGAGCAGCGCCATGGTGGGGGCAACGCTCTGTTTTTACATCGCCAGGATCCTGGGACGCGACATCGTTGAAAAACTGACGGGAAAAACGGTTCTGCAGAGCATGGATACGTTTTTCACACGTTACGGGCAACATACTATCCTTATTTGCCGCCTGTTGCCCTTTGTTCCTTTCGATCCGATTAGCTATGCTGCAGGTTTAACATCCATTCGCTTTCGTCATTTCTTCCTGGCGACGGCCATCGGCCAACTGCCTGCAACCCTGGTATACTCATGGGCAGGAAGCATGCTAACCGGCGGCACATATTGGTTTATTACCGGGCTGTTTATACTGTTTGCTTTATCTGTAGCCGTTTTTGTTGCTAAAAGCCTTTACCGTGAACGTCAGAAGAGGAACTCCTGATGGCTTTACCGCCTCTGCGCGCGATCCCGCTTATTTTACGTCCCCAGGCCTGGTTGCACCGACGCCATTATGGCCAGGTGCTAAACCCTATTTACTGGTGGGGGCGGATCCCCTTTATTTTTTATTTGGTCTCCATGTTTGTCGGCTATCTGGAGCGTAAGCGATCGCCTGTGGATCCGCTTCTGCGCTCTCTGGTCAGCGCCCGTATTGCACAACTGTGTCACTGCGCGTTTTGTGTGGATATCACCAATATGAAAATTGCGCAGCGCACGGGCAGCATGGAGAAATTGCTGGCCGTGTCCGACTGGCAGAACAGCACGCTATTCAGCGAGACAGAAAAGCTGGCGCTGGCCTATGCGGAAGCGGCCAGCCTGACGCCGCCGCAGGTCGATGACGACCTGCGAGCTAAATTATCTGCACACTTCGATGCACAGGCGCTGACAGAGCTTACCGCGCTCATTGGTTTACAAAACCTCTCCGCACGGTTTAATTCATCAATGGACATTCCTGCGCAAGGGCTTTGCCGCCTGCCGGACGAAAGTAACACAACGTCAAAATTATGATTCGCGATTCTGAGAGGTCATTATGCGCGGTATGCGTAAAGGGATAGCGTGCCTGAGTACGTTGCTGCTCTGTTCACAGCTTGCGGTGGCGCAGACTGCTCGCTGGCAGGCAATTGAGCAAGAAGCACAAGGCCAGACCGTCTGGTTCAACGCCTGGGGCGGTGATGCGGCGGTCAATCAATACCTCGACTGGGTCAGCGGCGAGGTTAAACGCGATTACGCCATTAACTTGCGGATCGTGCATATTGCCGATGCGGCTGATACGGTCAAACGCATTCAGACCGAAGCCAAAGCCGGGCGCACCTCCGGTGGTTCAGTAGATCTGCTATGGGTGAACGGGGAAAACTTTCGCACCCTGAAAGAAGGTGGCCTGCTGCGCACCGGCTGGGCTGAACAGTTGCCCAACTGGCAGTATGTCGATACACAAAAACCGGTGCGCGAGGATTTCTCCGTCCCGGTAGAGGGCGCTGAGTCGCCGTGGGGCAGTGCGCAATTGATGTTTATCGCGCGTCGCACACAGACCCCTGAGCCACCGACATCGCCGCAGTCGCTACTGACGTTTGCAAAAGCCCATCCCGGAACCGTTACCTACCCGCGTCCTCCAGATTTTACCGGCACGGCATTCCTGGAGCAGTTACTTATTAACCTGACGCCCCGTCCCGATGCGCTGAAACATCCGCCGCAGAAAGCGACCTTCGCCGACGTTACCGCCCCGCTCTGGCGCTATCTCGATCAACTGCATCCCCTGCTATGGCGCGACGGGCGAGATTTCCCGCCGTCCCCGACACGGATGGACACGCTACTGGCACAGGGGGCGCTGCGCCTATCGCTCACTTTCAATCCGCTGCATGCGCAGCAAAAAATCGCCACCCGGGAACTGCCTGA
This sequence comes from Pseudocitrobacter cyperus, assembly GCF_039889165.1. Taxonomy (NCBI): domain Bacteria; kingdom Pseudomonadati; phylum Pseudomonadota; class Gammaproteobacteria; order Enterobacterales; family Enterobacteriaceae; genus Pseudocitrobacter; species Pseudocitrobacter cyperus. The sequence continues at coordinate 769,728 of NZ_JAYMYY010000001.1, forward strand.
AGATAGCTATAGTTTCGGTTTTCAGGACGGAATGCTCGGTAATGTCCATTTTGTCGCGATCCCGGCGAATGCCCGTGCCAGCGAGGCAGCCCAGGTTGTGGCGAATTTTCTGTTGTCCCCGCGGGCGCAACTGCGCAAAGCCGATCCGGCAATTTGGGGCGATCCCAGCGTACTTGACCCACAAAAACTGGCGGCGTCGCAACGTGACGAACTCGCTGCGCGTATCTCGCCCACCCAGCCAACGGTGCTGGCCGAGCCCCACGCCGCCTGGGTTAATGCGCTGGAGCAGGAATGGCTACGCCGCTACGGTACGCATTAATCACACTCGTCTGTGTGGGCATGCTGCTTGTTTATCTGCCGCTGTTTACGGCGGTGGATTTTCTTCGCCCTGCGCTGTCAGCAGAGAACGGCTTATTGCTGGTTAACGATCCGCAATTCTGGCAGGCGCTTAGCGCGACGCTCATCTCCTCGCTGGTCGCCACGGGCGGTGCGCTGGTGTTAACCCTGCTGATTATCGCCACGCTGTGGCCTTCCCGTGCCTGGCAGCGTTTCACGACACGCTTGCCTCTGCTGCTGGCACTGCCGCACGTTGCGTTTGCATCTGCCGCATTATTGCTGTTCGCCGAGGGCGGCGTTATCTACCGTTATCTTCCCTTTATGCACGCTCTCCCGGACAGATATGGCCTCGGCCTCGGCGTGGTGCTGGCCGTAAAAGAGAGCGGTTTTCTGCTGTGGGCCAGTTGGGCTGTGCTTGGTGAAAAACGCCTGAGTGAACAAGTGGTGGTATTACGCTCGCTGGGATACGGGCGTTGGCAGTGTTTACGCTATCTGATTTTACCCACACTTTTGCCGGCGCTGGGTATCGCCCTGCTTGCCACCACCGCGTGGACGCTCTCAGTGGTCGATGTGGCGTTGATTCTTGGCCCCGGTAATCCCCCAACTCTCGCAGTGCTGGCGTGGCAGTGGCTCAATCAGGGCGAGGAGTCTGCGCAAATTAAGGGGCAGCTTGCCTGCGCGGTATTACTGGCGCTGCTGGTGATGCTGGCGCTGTGCGCGCGCGTGTTATGGTTCGTCTGGCAGCGCCTGTTCCCCGGCCTGCACGGGCGGCGTTATCCGCAATCCACACGCCTCAGCGCTCCGCTCGCCGGCTATCTCCTGCCGCTGTGCGGCCTGCTTTGCGCGCTGACGCTTCTGCTGCAGGCGCACACCGCGCTGCCGGACGAATTAATATTGAGCAACAGCCTGTGGCTGGGTCTGCTTGCCGCTCTCTGTGGCGCGGCGCTGTGTCTGTTGTGGCTGGAATGGGGGCCGGTATGGCTGACGCCCTGCCTGTGGCTTCCGCTGATTCTGCCTGCCTTGCCGCTGGCGGCCGGGCAATATCAGCTTGCGCTATATGGCTGGCTTGATGGTGAATTTATTACCGTGTTATGGGGACATCTGTTGTGGGTTATTCCCTGGATGCTGTTTGTGCTGCGCCCGGCATGGCAGCGCATCGATCCGCGTCTGGTATTGATTGCCCGCACTCTCGGCTGGCATCAGGCGCGCATTTTTGCGCAAATCAAATGCCCGCTGATAATTAAACCGTTGCTCTCTGCGCTGGCGATCGGTTTTTCAGTCAGTATCTCGCAATATTTACCCACCCTGTGGCTGGGGGCGGGTCGCGTTCCGACGCTTACGACAGAAGCGGTAGCGCTTTCCAGCGGTGGCGCTCCGGCACAGCTTGCCACACAGGGATTATGGCAGCTTTTACTGCCCGTTTTTTTCTTCACATTAACGGCGTTGCTGACGCGCGTCATCGGCCATTTTCGACGAGGACTGCGCTAATGTTGCAGGTAAAAAATCTCACGCTAAGGCAAAAAAATCAGCCGCTGCTGCACGATGTCAACTTCCGCGTTCAGCCCGGTGAAATCGTCACCCTGATGGGGCCATCAGGTAGCGGCAAATCGACCCTCTTTTCATGGATGGTTGGCGCGCTTTCTCCGGTATTTCAGGCGAGCGGCGAGCTCTGGTTAAACGGCGAACGCATAGATACCCTGCCGACTGAACTGCGCCGGGTAGGCATTCTCTTTCAGGATGCTCTGCTGTTTGATCATCTGAGCGTGGGGCACAATCTCCAGCTTGCCCTCCCCGCCACGATGCGGGGTCATCAGCGTAAAGCGGCCGTTAACGATGCGCTGGAGCAGGCAGAGATGAACGGTTTCTACACGCGCGATCCGGCGACCCTCTCCGGTGGGCAACGCGCCCGCGTGGCGCTACTGCGCGCCCTGCTGGCGCAGCCGAGAGCGCTACTGCTTGACGAGCCCTTTAGTCGCCTCGATAGCGCGCTGCGGGTCAGTTTCCGACAATGGGTTTTTGCGACCCTGACGGCGCAAAATATTCCGACATTGATGGTCACTCACGATCGGGCGGACGCGCCAGAGCATAGCCCCTGCCTGGAGGTTACGGAGTGGCAGTAAGTTGCGCATGGTGATATTTCAGATAATGTACTATTAAGGCGGGATAATAGTGCGTTAAAGCAAAGTATTTCACGTTACGGAGGCCCAAAATAGCACTCCATTTTATATTTTTCGGACGCTTCGATGAAACGTGTTTCTCAACTGTCTTTGCTGACCCTCGCCCTGGGGCTCTCCTCATCGGTATTTGCCGCTAATATGGCGCAAACGCTCAGTTTCTCTCATCTGCTCCAGCAAAACGGCGTGGCTATCGATACGCGCATGAGCGCGTTTTACAACGGCTGGCCGCAGAGCATCAACGGCCCGCAGGGGCATGAACCGACGGCGCTCAATCTGTCGGCAAGCTGGCTTTCGGCAATGAGCGACGAGCAGCTTACGGCCTGGGCGCAGCAGCATAAATTGCAAAAATCCACGGTTATTGCACTGTATGGCGACGATAACGCAAATCAGGCTGTCGCCGGGCGTTTGGAAAAAATTGGCTACACGCAAATCTCACGCTTAAGTGATGCCCTGCAGCAGCCGAATCGCCTGCAAAAACTGCCTCACTTCGAGCAACTGGTCTATCCGCAGTGGCTATACGATCTCCAGCAGGACAAACCGGTTACGGCAAAACCTGCGGGGAACTGGAAAGTCATTGAAGCGGGCTGGGGCGCGCCAAAATTATATCTGCTGAGCCATATTCCTGGCGCCGACTATATCGATACCAACGAAGTCGAAAGCGAACCGCTGTGGAACAAAGTCTCTGACGAACAACTGAAAGCGATGCTGGCGAAGCACGGCATTCGCCATGACACCAGCGTAATTTTGTATGGTCGCGATGTCTACGCCGCCGCCCGCGTGGCGCAGATTATGCTCTACGCCGGGGTGAAAGATGTCCGGCTGCTCGACGGCGGCTGGAAAACCTGGTCTGACGCGGGGCTGCCGGTTGAGCGAGGTACACCGTCGAAAATCAAACCTGAGCCAGATTTTGGCATCACCATTCCGGCGCAGCCGCAATTGATGCTGGATATGGAACAGGCACGCGGCCTGCTGAATCGCAAAGACGCCTCGCTGGTCAGCATTCGCTCCTGGCCGGAGTTCATCGGCACCACCAGCGGTTATAGCTACATTAAGCCAAAAGGCGACATCGCCGGTGCGCGCTGGGGCCATGCAGGAAGCGACTCCACGCATATGGAAGATTTCCACAACCCGGACGGCACCATGCGCAGCGCCGATGATATCGCGGAAATGTGGAAGAGCTGGAATATCCTGCCGGAACAGCACGTTGCATTTTACTGCGGCACCGGCTGGCGCGCATCGGAGACCTTTATGTACGCTCGCGCCATGGGCTGGCAGAACGTCGCGGTCTACGACGGCGGCTGGTACGAATGGAGCGCAAACCCGAAAAACCCGGTAGCAACGGGCGATCGTAAACCTGAATAGCGAAAACGCCTCTGTCGGGTAACGGCGTTACCCGACATGACCAGGCAGAGATACCGTAACGAGGGACTAACGTCACCTATCCACTGGAAGGAGGCATAAAATGGAATATCTCGGCAATCTTATACGGCTTCTGGTCGTTTGCGTGGTAATCATGCCCATCGTGGTCAGCATCATCGTGGCGGCGAAAACGAACCAGAATCATCCCGAAGGCCTCGACGAATCGGCGAAACAAGCACGCGTATGGCGCAACAGCATTCTGGCATTCTTAGGAAGTGCTGTTATTGGCTTTTTGCTCGTTTTAGGGGCAATCACCCACTAAGTAAGGTATGTCGCGCCCGAGGGAGTATCCCGGCAGCGAATGGATTAAGGATAATCAATATATGGGCGCACTGGCTAATTACATCGGAACTCTCGTGCTGGTATTGCTGGTGATCCTGCCAATCATCGTCGGAATCGTCGTGGCGCTGAAAAGTTGGCAGGAGCACGATGACGGGCCGGACTATATGGGTAAGCACTGGCGCGTATGGCGTAATGCGATTCTGGCAATCGTTATCAGCGTCGGCGTTGGCTATCTGCTGTTCATCGCCTGTCTGATGGGTTAACTGTTAATTTGTCGTTTCTCATACTCTCTCAGCGTCACATACCCTCCCCACACCCGATTAAACGTCGTAAGCCAGCACAGCGCGCCAAAAATCCACGCCAGCCAGGCAAAGTACGCCGGAAAGAGGCAGCAAAGCACAAATAACGCGATAGTTTCACTGCCTTCCGTCAGACCGCCGAGGTAATAAAACGATTTGTGCGCATAGCCGGGATTATCGATATTGTGTTTCGCTGCCAGCGCGGCAAAAGCCAGAAAGCTACTGCCGGTACCGATAAACGCAAACAGCAGCCATGCGCCGGCAATCGCGTTGTTCAACGGATCAGCAAGCACAAAGCCAAACGGCACCAGCGCGTAAAAGAGAAAGTCGAGGGCAATATCAAGGAACCCGCCAGCATCCGATAGACCCCGCCGCCTTGCAAGCGCACCATCCAGCCCATCACACAGGCGATTGACGACAATCGCCATTAACGCCGCGCCATACCACCCCAGCGCCAGAAACGGCAGCGCCAGTACCCCGAGGGCGAATCCAACCAATGTGACGCCATCGGGTGAAATCCCCCGACGATCAATAAAGCCTGCCGCGCGGTTAAGCCAGGGTTTCAGGCGTGGGTGCAAATGGCGATCGAGCATCGGATTTTCCTGTAGCAATAAGCGAGGCAAGGATATTATGGCACCCCATTCACAGGATCTTTGACCGTTATGCTAAAAACCATCGATGTTGTTGCCGCCATTATTGAAAAGGACGGAAAAATATTGCTCGCACAACGTCCTCCGCATGCCGATCAGGCAGGTTTGTGGGAGTTTGCCGGGGGTAAAGTCGAACAGGGAGAGAGTCAGCCCGACGCGTTGATTCGTGAACTGCGTGAAGAGTTAGGCATCCAGGTGGTGCCCTCCCGCTATATTGCCAGCCACCAGCGCGAAGTGTCCGGGCGAATGATCAACCTGCACGCCTGGCATGTTGTAACCTTCAGCGGGGAAATTATCGCCCACGAGCACAGCGCATTGGTGTGGTGCGCCCCCGAAGAGGCGTTAAATTATTCGCTGGCACCTGCCGATATTCCACTACTGCAGGCGTTTATTACTTCACGCGACGCCAGATAAGCGGGTTAGTACCGATCGTTTTTTCATCTCGCAGGCATTGCAGCAAACCGCCGTCGGTATTGATAACCGCCCCCTCTGAGTAATTCTCATTCTGGTAGACGCAGCACTGTGTGCAGCGCTGCGTTTGCTGCCCCTGGGTACTAAACACCTCCGGTGGCACATTGACTTCCACCTGCGGGCGAGCCATTGCCGCCCCAGCCAGCAACATTAGCAACCCTGCCAGATAATGCGTTTTCATCGCTAAACTCCTGTTATTTTCATCTCTGTAACGATCATATCGGCAAATTTCCCCGGCAACTTAAGTATAAATGAGCATCGTTTTTTATTATGACCCGCTATGACGCATTAATTTTATTCCAGCAAGGCATTTTTGCTTGTCAAACGTTAGCAACGTAATGATATAGTCAAAAACGTCACCACGTTAAAACATAAACACAACAAACACATACATCATTAATTATAAGAGGAACTTATACTTATGGATCAGGTTGGCTCTCTGGAAAACTTCCTTGCCCACGTTCAGCAACGCGACCCACACCAGACCGAATTTTCACAGGCAGTGCGTGAAGTCATGACCACCTTGTGGCCATTTCTGGAACAAAACCCACAATATCGTCGCCTCTCGCTGCTCGAAAGATTGGTTGAACCCGAGCGAGTGATCCAGTTCCGCGTGGTCTGGACAGACGATCGCAATCAGGTTCAGGTTAACCGTGCGTGGCGCGTTCAGTTCAGCTCGGCGATTGGGCCATTCAAGGGCGGGATGCGTTTCCACCCTTCCGTTAACCTGTCGATTCTGAAATTCCTCGGCTTCGAGCAAACCTTCAAAAACGCCCTCACCACCCTGCCTATGGGCGGCGGCAAAGGCGGCAGCGATTTTGACCCGAAAGGCAAAAGCGAAGGCGAAGTGATGCGCTTCTGTCAGGCGCTGATGACTGAACTTTATCGTCATCTTGGCGCAGACACCGACGTCCCGGCGGGCGATATCGGCGTTGGCGGGCGCGAAGTGGGCTTTATGGCGGGGATGATGAAAAAACTCTCCAACAACACCGCCTGCGTCTTTACCGGGAAAGGTCTTTCGTTCGGCGGCAGCCTGATTCGCCCGGAAGCCACCGGCTATGGCCTGGTGTATTTCACCCAGGCAATGCTTAAACGCCACGGTCTGGGCTTCGAAGGGATGCGCGTTTCCGTCTCCGGCTCCGGTAACGTGGCGCAGTATGCAATTGAGAAAGCGATGGAGCTTGGCGCGCGTGTCGTCACCGCATCTGACTCCAGCGGCACCGTGGTAGACGAAAGCGGCTTTACCAAAGAAAAACTGGCGCGTCTGATTGAAATCAAAGCCAGCCGTGATGGCCGTGTTGCTGATTATGCGAAAGAATTTGGTCTGGTTTATCTGGAAGGCCAGCAGCCATGGTCGGTACCGGTTGATATCGCCCTGCCGTGCGCCACTCAGAACGAACTCGATACCGACGCGGCTCGTGTGCTCATTGCCAACGGCGTTAAGGCGGTAGCCGAAGGCGCGAATATGCCGACAACTATCGAAGCCACCGAACTGTTCCTCAAAGCGGGCGTACTGTTCGCACCGGGTAAAGCCGCTAACGCAGGCGGCGTGGCAACCTCTGGTCTGGAGATGGCGCAAAACGCCGCTCGTATGGGCTGGAAGGCAGAGAAAGTCGATGCGCGCCTGCATCACATCATGCTGGATATTCACCATGCCTGCGTCGAGCACGGCGGCGAAAGTAAGCAAACCAACTATGTGCGCGGCGCCAACATTGCAGGCTTCGTTAAAGTCGCGGATGCGATGCTGTCGCAGGGTGTGATTTAACGAGAAATGCCTGATGCGCTTCGCTTATCAGGCCTACGAGTGGGTGCAATTCATTGAAAACTGCACTCTTGTAGGCCGGGCAAGCGCAGCGCCCCCGGCAAAAGTGCGGTGAAAATGCCTGATGGCGCTTCGCTTATCAGGCCTGCGCAACTAATGCATACCAGCCAGACCAATTCTCATATGCACCAATAATTATTTGAATAAATTATAAGCACTGTCCATGACCTCAATTGCGGATTTCAATTTTGGCAGCTGATAATAATCGACGGCTTCCTCAAAAGCCTCAGGATGGAAATAATCAGAAAATTGATAAGTGGCATTCTCCCCTTGAGACATGGCATTTATAACCCGCTCTGCGTCTTTCCCTGTAAAGAAAGGATCACCTGATTTCGTTTTAAACTCTTCACCATCAACCTTGATACTGATTAATGGATAAAATTCCTTCGCCCCAAGACTAATGAGATGACCGTTCGGAATATCGATTGACTTTAACTCAGGCACACGTTGAATCGTAAGGTGACTCACTTCAATAAAACATCCTTTGAAACTAACACTTACTTTGGATTTAACATCTTCCCACGGCCCACTCATATCACAGGTGAGTGATATCCCGCCTATATCACCAAGGAATGTATTTCCGATAGAAGAAACCTCATAAGAACGATCTCCGATCATGCCCATTTCTCTGACGACAATGTTTCCTTCTTTTTTATCAACGCCCGATGGAATGAGCAAGCAAATCACCTTTCCTTGAGGCATAACCTTCTTACCTCTTAGCAGGTCATCCTGATCAATTGAGAATATCCTATTTGAGATACTCTCTGTGCCTTTATTAAAATATTCATCACATGATAAAGCCTTAATCGTATTTTGGCTTTCGAGCTTTGTTATCTCCTGAGCAGATAACTTTCGGAAAAAACTATCAATGTATCGTGATTTTATAGCCTCATTATATGTCTCGGCGCTGACGCTCGATACTGAGAAAATCCCAAATAGCATAACTGAAATTAGAATTCTGTTTTTCATCATAGTTCTCGCGAGTAATTTGGCCGCTGTAAAAGTAAAACGTAGCTGAGCTACCAGGCCAGGATGTATAACCGTGTATCGATGAAAACAATTTTATCCCTGCAAAAAAAATATCCAACGGATTCTCTTAATCCGCTGGATATTTCAGAATTTGACTCGCGAAGCGTGGATCTGCGCGCGATTACGCTATCGCCCCACTCCCGGCTTCATCCGCTGGCGGGCTTTTTTTCGCACTACGTTTACGCGGCGCGCTTTTTTTCTTATCACCTCCGTCACCCGGCGCGACAATACCGCGGAAGCGTCTGACCGGGGTGCTCCGCGCCTGGTCAATCAACTGATACAGCGTCCCTACCAGCGGCTGCATAAAGTCCTGATAACGGCACTGCTTTTCGCTGATTTGCGTCAGCATGGACTCCCAGTGCGCAGTCATATCCGGGCGTGTCGCCATTTCCGGCAGCGAATGAAACAGCGCTTTTCCGGCGTCGGTCGAGTGGATATAACGTCCTTTCTTGGTCAGGAAACCACGCTTAAACAGCAGTTCGATGATTCCGGCACGCGTGGCTTCGGTGCCGAGCCCGTCGGTGGCGCGGAGGATCTTTTTCAGATCTTTGTCCTGCACAAAACGGGCGATCCCGGTCATAGCGGAAAGGATCGTGGCATCGGTGAAGTGGCGCGGCGGCTGGGTTTGTCGCTCCACCACTTCGCCTTTCTCACACAGCAGCTCATCGCTTTTCGCCACCACCGGCAACGGCGTGCCGTCGTTCTCTTCATCGCGCTCTTTACCGCCCAGCAGGGCGCGCCAGCCCGCTTCTGCGAGAAAACGCGCTTTAGCGATAAACTTGCCGTTAGCGATATCAAGGTCTATCTGACATTTGCGGAAGACCGCATCCGGACAGAACTGCATCAGATACTGGCGCGCTACCAGGGTGTAGATCTTCGCTTCGTTTTCCGTCAGGTTAACGTTACTCGCCCGTGCGGTTGGGATAATCGCGTGGTGGGCATCGACTTTTTTGTCATCCCAGCAGCGATTATGCGTATCCGGGTTCACCACCGGTTGTGGCAGCAACTCCGGCGCATGCGCGCCAATCGCATTCAGCACCGCGTGCCGCCCGGCAAAGTGCTCTTCCGGCAGGTAACGGCTGTCAGAACGCGGATAAGTGATAAGTTTGTGGGTTTCGTACAGCTTCTGGCAGATATCGAGGACGTTCTGCGCGCTCAGGCCAAAGCGTTTCGCCGCTTCAATCTGCAACGCGGAGAGCGAAAACGGCAGCGGCGCGGGTTCTGATTCCCGTTTATCGTTATACGCGGTGACGATGGCGGGCTGGCCTTCAATCCGCTTAACCACATGATCGGCCAGCGCACGGTGCAACAGGCGGCCCTCTTCATCCTGATAAGGCTCACAGGCTTCGCTCGGCTGCCAGACGGCGGTGAAGCGTTCATCCTTTGGCGTGACGATATGCGCCTTTACTTCGAAGAAGTCTTTGGCGACAAAGTTTTCAATCTCTTCATCGCGGCGCACTACCAGCCCCAGCACCGGCGTCTGTACCCGGCCGACGGAGAGTACCCCGTTATAACCCGCGTTACGCCCCAGAATGGTGTAGGCGCGGGTCATATTGATGCCGTAGAGCCAGTCGGCCCGCGCACGGGCCAGCGCCGAGACACACAGAGGGATAAATTCACTGTTGGCGCGCAGGCGCGTAATCGCCCGCTCAACCGCCTGTGGGTTCAGGTCATTGATTAAACAACGCTGAACCTGCTGACGTTTTTCAGGCGGCAGCGAAAGGTAGTCCAGCACTTCGTCCACCAGCAGTTGCCCTTCTCTGTCCGGGTCTCCTGCGTGGATGACTTCACTGGCTTCATGCAGAAAGCGTTTAATAACGTTAAGCTGTTTGGTCACCGAAGGGCGCGGCTGCAGTTGCCACTTCTCCGGAACGATCGGCAAATCCTGTAGATTCCAGCGCGCAAAACGGCTGTCATACGCGTCCGGTTGCGCCTGTTCAAGAAGATGGCCGATACACCAGGTCACCACCTGGCCGTTACCACATTCGATATAGCCGTCGCCCTTACGATGGGGTTTCGGCAGGACATCGGCGATAGCACGCGCCAGGCTGGGTTTTTCCGCAATAAACAGGCGCATCGGCTTAGCGGATCTCAACCATCGGGCGACCCGCACGGGCGGATACCAGTTCGCCGATTGCCGTTAAGGCGATGCCATACTCCACCGCGACAGCCTGCGCTTCTTGCTCTGCCTCCGCCGTCACCGCCAACAACAGGCCGCCGGAGGTTTGCGGGTCGCACAGCAGCGAACGCCACTCATCCGGCATCGCGCCCATCAGGTGACCATAACTGGCGAAGTTGCGCCCTGTACCGCCCGGCACCGCGCCCTGAGCGATATACTCTTCTACGCCCGGCAGTTTCGGCACATCGGCAAAGTTGATCTGTGCCTGTACGCCTGCGCCCTGACACATTTCGCTCAGGTGCCCCAACAGGCCAAAACCGGTCACATCGGTCATCGCTTTCACGCCGTCAATATTCGCGAATGCCGCCCCGGCAAGGTTCATCCGGCACATCACTTCCGTCGCCAGCCCCTGATGTTCAGGTTTCAGCAGCGATTTTTTCTCAGCGGTGGTCAGGATGCCAATGCCCAGCGGCTTGGTCAGGAACAGTTTGCAACCCGCCTGCGCGGTGCTGTTTTTCTTCACTCGTTCGGTCGGCACCACGCCCGTTACCGCCAGGCCAAAGATCGGCTCCGGCGCGTCAATCGAATGCCCCCCTGCCAGGGCGATCCCCGCCTGCTGACAGGCTGCGCGACCGCCTTCAATCACTTCGCGGGCAATTTCCGGGGCCAGAGTGTTAATCGGCCAGCCGAGGATGGCTATCGCCATAATGGGTTTGCCCCCCATCGCGAAAATATCGCTGATGGCGTTGGTTGCCGCGATACGACCAAAATCGAACGGGTTATCCACGATTGGCATGAAAAAGTCCGTCGTGCTGATGATCGACGTCCCGTTACCGAGATCGTACACCGCCGCATCGTCGCGGGTTTCATTACCGACAAGCAGGTTCGGGTCGACAAACTTCGCCTGTTCGCTGTGCAGGATGGTTTCCAGCACTTTAGGGGAAATTTTACAACCGCAACCTGCTCCGTGACTGTACTGTGTTAAACGAATGGCTTGTTCGCTCATGAAACTCTCCTGATTTTGCCAATTCCACTATGGTAGCGCCCAAACGGCAGCGTGGTAAGTCCGACGCTCCGAAATCGCTCACTACTGCTCACTTCGCAAGCAATTGCGCGTTTTGCGACACAGGGCAATTTTTCTTGTCACATTTTTCTCTCTACTGATTAGCGACATAAATATAACAATGTCAAAACCTGCATTCAGGATATAAATCAAAAGGAAATACCGATGAAAAAACGCATTATCGCTCTTTGCCTGGCAACCCTTTTTACGTCCAGCGCTTTTGCTCTTGCTCCGGCCGGGAACGACGCCACCACTAAACCCGATCTCTACTATCTGAAAAACGCCCAGGCGATTGACAGCCTTGCCCTGCTGCCGCCACCGCCAGCCGTAGGCAGTATCGCATTTCTCAACGATCAGGCGATGTATGAACAAGGCCGTCTGTTACGTAATACCGAACGCGGCAAGCTGGCCGTTGAAGATGCCAACCTCAGCGGCGGCGGTGTAGCAAACGCGTTCTCTGGCGCATTTGGTTCGCCGATCACCGAAAAAGATGCGCCGCAGTTGCACAAACTGCTGACCAACATGATTGAAGATGCGGGCGATCTTGCCACCCGTGGCGCGAAAGAGAAGTATATGCGTATTCGCCCATTTGCTTTCTATGGCGTGCCGACCTGTAACACCACCGAACAGGATAAGCTGTCGAAAAACGGCTCTTATCCGTCCGGCCACACCTCTATTGGCTGGGCTACCGCGCTGGTACTGGCAGAGATTAACCCCCAGCGTCAGAATGAGATTTTAAAGCGTGGGTATGAACTGGGCGAAAGCCGCGTGATTTGCGGCTACCACTGGCAGAGCGACGTCGATGCGGCGCGCATTGTCGGTTCCGCCGTTGTGGCAACGCTGCACACCAATCCGGCGTTCCAGCAGCAACTGCAAAAAGCGAAAGATGAGTTCGCCAAACAGCATAAATCTTAATCAACACGCCCGGCGTTGTTAGCGCCGGGCGAATAGATCAGAAGCGCACAACAAAGGGTGCCGTATCCGGCACGGATACCGTGGTCGAGGCCTTAAGCTGCGGAGTTCCCAGATAGAGGAATCCGACGATTTTGTCATGCTCGCCGCATTTCAGCCCTTCGCGAACGACCGGGCTGTCGGTCAACGCGCCGCTGCGCCAGATGCCATTATAGCCCTGCGCCACAGCCGCCATCTGCATCGCCATCACCGCGCAACCCGCGGACATCTCCTGCTCCCACTTCGGCACCTTATGATGTGGCTGGCATTTGGCCACCACCGCGATAATCAGCGGCGCGCGAAATGGCGCATTGCGCGCTTTATCGATGGCTTTTTCATCGCTCCCTGCGGCCACAGCCCCTTTTTCCAGCAACTGGCTAAAACGCTCGCGTCCCTCGCCCTCAATGATAAAAAACTGCCATGGTTGTAGCGTCCCGTGATCCGGGGCGCGCATCCCGGCTCGCAGAATATTTTCCAGTTGCTCACCGGCTGGCGCAGGGTCAGCCAGGCGGGAAGCGCTACGGCGATTTACCAGTAATTCAAGTGCGTCCATTGATTCGCTCCTGTCATGTTATTTTTCACAAAATTAACATGCGCGGGGAATTTGTTACAGCGCAGATGGCGATTCCTGCTGACAATGGGCGGCGCTCTATTTAGGATAGCCAGATGTTTCACCGCTTCCGGTGAACCGTTTACTGTCTTTATCAGGGAGAAAACATGCGAACCCTATGGCGTTTTATCGCCGGATTCTTTAAATGGACGTGGCGATTACTCAATTTTGCCCGTGAACTGGTGCTGAACCTGTTCTTTATTTTTCTGGTGCTGGTCTGCGTCGGTATCTGGACACAGCTAAGCAGCAGCACACCGGAAAGCAGCAACGCGCGCGGAGCCCTGTTGCTCGATATCAGCGGCGTGATTGTCGATAACCCCTCAACCAGCAGCAAACTTGGCGTGATTGGCCGCCAGCTTTTCGGCTCAAGCTCCGATCGTTTACAGGAGAACTCGCTGTTCGATATTGTTCAGGCTATCCGTCAGGCGAAGGATGACCGCAATATTACCGGTATCGTGCTGGATCTGAAAAACTTTGCCGGAGGCGATCAGCCTTCGATGCAGTACATCGGTAAAGCCCTGCGAGAATTTCGTGACAGCGGCAAGCCCGTATACGCCGTAGGGGATAGCTACAGCCAGGGTCAATACTACCTTGCCAGCTTCGCTAATAAGATCTGGCTATCGCCGCAGGGCGTGGTTGACCTGCACGGTTTCGCCACCAACGGTCTCTATTACAAATCGCTGCTCGATAAGCTGAAAGTCTCCACGCATGTGTTCCGCGTAGGCACCTATAAATCCGCCGTTGAGCCGTTTATCCGCGACGATATGTCTCCGGCTGCGCGTGACGCAGATAGCCGCTGGATTGGCGAACTGTGGCAGAACTACCTCAATACGGTAGCCGCCAACCGCCGGATCACCGCACAGCAGGTCTTCCCAGGTGCGCAGGCCGTGCTTGAGGGGCTGACCAAAGTGGACGGCGACACCGCGAAATATGCGCTCGACAATAAACTGGTCGATTCTCTGGGCAGCAGCGCGGAAATCGAAAAGGCGCTGACGAAAGAGTTTGGCTGGAGTAAAGCCGATAAAAACTACCGTGCCGTCAGTATCTATGATTATGCGGTGAACCCTCCGTCAGACGCGGGCGACAGCATCGCCGTCATCTTTGCCAATGGGGCGATTATGGACGGTGAAGAAACGCCGGGGAACGTCGGCGGCGACACGACTGCGGCGCAAATCCGCGATGCGCGTCTCGATCCGAAAGTGAAAGCGATTGTGCTGCGCGTCAACAGCCCGGGCGGCAGCGTAAGCGCGTCAGAAGTGATCCGCGCTGAACTGGCAGCAGCAAAAGCAGCCGGTAAACCGGTAGTGGTTTCGATGGGCGGAATGGCTGCCTCTGGCGGCTACTGGATCTCCACCCCGGCAAGCTACATCGTCGCCAACCCGAGCACCCTGACCGGCTCCATCGGCATCTTTGGCGTGATTAACACGGTAGAAAACACGCTGGATTCCATCGGCGTTCACACCGACGGCGTGGCAACCTCACCGCTGGCCGACGTTTCCACCACCAAATCACTGCCACCGGAAGTGCAGCAGATGATGCAACTGACCATTGAAAACGGCTACAAGCGCTTTATCACGCTGGTTGCCCAGTCACGCCACAGCACGCCAGAGCAAATTGATAAAATTGCCCAGGGCCATGTCTGGACGGGTCAGGATGCGAAAGCCAACGGTCTGGTCGATAGCCTCGGCGATTTCGATGACGCGGTCGCGAAAGCCGCTGAACTGGCGAAGCTGAAGCAGTGGCACGTCGACTACTATCAGTCTGAACAGAGCTTCTTTGACAGAGTGATGGACACCGTTTCTGGTTCAGTGCGCGCGTCACTGCCTCAGGCGCTGCAGGCGTATCTGCCCGCACCACTGGCCTCTGCGGCAAAAGAGGTGAAAGCGGAAACCGACAAGCTTGCCGCCTTCAATGACCCGCAAAATCGCTATGCGTTTTGCCTGACCTGCGCCAATATACGATAATTACAATCCCCTCTTCGGAGGGGATTTTCTTTCGCTTACTTAAACGACATCATGCAAAAAAAATCCATTTACGTCGCCTATACCGGCGGGACTATCGGAATGCAGCGTTCCGAACACGGCTATATTCCCGTCTCCGGCCACCTGCAACGTCAGTTGGCTTTGATGCCGGAGTTTCATCGCCCGGAGATGCCGGATTTCACCATCCATGAGTATCAGCCGCTAATGGACTCGTCGGACATGACGCCGGAAGACTGGCAGCACATTGCCGAGGACATCAAAGCCCATTACGATGAATATGATGGTTTTGTTATTCTGCACGGCACGGATACCATGGCTTTCACCGCCTCGGCGCTGTCATTTATGCTGGAGAATCTGAGCAAACCGGTCATTGTGACAGGGTCACAAATCCCGCTGGCAGAGCTGCGTTCCGACGGACAAATTAACCTGCTGAATGCGTTATACGTTGCGGCGAACTATCCCATCAATGAAGTCACGTTATTCTTCAACAATTGCCTCTATCGCGGCAACCGCACCACCAAAGCACACGCCGACGGTTTCAATGCCTTTGCTTCGCCAAACCTCGCCCCGCTGCTGGAAGCCGGTATCCATATCCGTCGACTTGGCACACCACCCGCGCCGGGCACATCTGGCGAGCTGATCGTGCACCCGATTACGCCACAGCCGATTGGGGTGGTGACCATTTATCCCGGCATTTCTGCCGATGTGGTGCGCAACTTCCTGCGTCAGCCGGTGAAAGCGCTGATCCTGCGCTCCTACGGCGTGGGCAATGCGCCGCAAAATGGTGAGTTTCTGAAAGAGTTAACCGAGGCCAGCCAGCGCGGCATTGTGGTGGTCAACCTTACCCAATGTATGTCCGGGAAGGTCAACATGGGGGGGTACGCGACCGGCAATGCCCTCGCCCACGCGGGCGTGATTGGCGGCGCGGATATGACCGTCGAAGCGACGCTCACTAAACTGCACTATCTGCTGAGCCAAAACCTTGACGCCGACGCCATCCGCAGCGCTATGCAGCAAAACCTGCGCGGCGAGCTAACGCCAGACGAGTAAGGAGCCATTATGAAAACACGAGCACTGTTACTGGTTGACCTGCAAAATGATTTCTGTGCCGGCGGCGCGCTGGCCGTTGCCGAAGGTGATAGCACCGTTGATGTTGCTAATGCGCTAATAAGCTGGTGCAAAGCCCGTGGTGAAGCCGTGGTAGCCAGCCAGGACTGGCACCCGGCCAACCATGGCAGCTTCGCCAGCCAGCACGGCGTAGAGCCCTATACGCAGGGCCAGCTTGACGGACTGCCGCAAACCTTCTGGCCCGATCACTGCGTGCAACACAGTGAGGGTGCTGCACTGCATCCGCTGCTGGCGCAGAAATCAATTGATGCGGTGTTTCATAAAGGCGAAAGCGTCAATATCGACAGCTACAGCGCCTTCTTTGATAACGGTCACCGCCAGAAAACCGCGCTGGACGAGTGGCTACGCCATCATGAAATCAACGAACTGATCGTGCTGGGGCTGGCGACCGATTACTGCGTGAAATTCACGGTGATGGATGCGCTGAAGCTGGGCTATGCAGTGAATGTTATTACCGACGGCTGCCGTGGCGTCAACATTCAGCCGCAGGACAGCAATCAGGCATTTATGGAGATGGCAGCGGCAGGCGCCACGCTGTATACGCTGGCGGACTGGCAAGAGACGCAGGAATAGTTTTTGACGCGAAATGCCCGGCGTTCATCGGGCATTTACCGGATAAACATCATCGTCTGCGATACAGGGAAGCGAATCCGCGGATCAAATTACGCATACTTTTCGCAGTTATGATCCCGGCAATGGCTTACGTTTCTCATAGGGTGACCAGGCATCTTTACTCCAGCCCAATAAAACGTTATCACCCGGCGAAAAATGGACATGCAGCCAGTTTTCCCCACGCTCTCTCTTGCCTAATGGCATAATTACTTTATGCACTTCTGTTCTGACACCCGCCTCATACTGGGCACGGGTATAATCGACTGTCCAGATGACAACCGCTTCATCACCCGTGATTACGCCACAGCACGTTGCTGCCCCACCGCCGTGGGCAAAAGCATTCGGCCCATGCACGCCGTTGACGCTAAAACCCCGGATTGGCCGGTCCAGCCCCATGCCCACCACTTCCAGCGGGCGTACCAACGCGTCACTTTTTCATCAAGTTGTTCCAATCGCGTGAAAAACTCCATTTTTCCTGCCATCTTCCTTAGCGTCAGCCTATCGCCCGACATCATCGAAAACATGACGTCGAAACCTGAACCGCGTTCTAGCGGGTCACGATGCCCTGCCATGTACCAACAGTGGTGGAGGCTGCACAATTCGGAATTTATAAAGGCGAGATTTCCACGCGGCTGGGGGGCAGTTATGCCCGGTTGCGTTGCGCTAACCGGGCCTTCTTATCTTAGCTTCCGTTGCCAATCTGCCACAAATATACTGGCGACACGCCATTCACCCGCCAGTTCCCGATACTGCGGTTCTTATAGATAACCGGATTATGTGAGGCAATCGTCCGTGCATTGCGCCAGTGGCGGTCAAGTGCTTTCGAGGTACGCGTATCTGACGCGCCGAGGGCGTTAAATAACTCGGTTGCCGCCCGCGGGATCAACTCACTTGCCACCACCTGGGCCTGAGAAGAAGCGACTTCCGCGCGTTCATTCGCCTGAACAATCGCCGCAGGATCGGTATCAGCATGAACTTCATAAGCCGCCTGTAACGCCTGTGAAGCACGTTCGACGGTTGCTTCAACGGCAAAAACCCAGCTACTTATCTGCCCTACAATCTGCAATACCTGTGCATCATCACGTACAGCCGATGCATTGCCGTGGCTATAGACGCGGCGACGGTTTTTGACCCCATTTGCCGCGTCGCGCTCTATTGCGCGGCCGATACCCGCAAGTGTTGCCAATAACACCTGCTGGTAGAACGCGGTTTGATATCGAAAACGTTCAGCAAAATCAATAACGTGTTCATGTTCAACGAAGGCGTCACGAAAACGTGTACTGCCACTGCCCGTCAAACGCTGACCGAAACCGTCCCAGTCATCGACGCGTTCAACTTCAGACTGATGGGTACTGACCAGCGCGATAACATCGCCGCCGGTGTCGCTACGTCGGGCAAATACATCGATCCAGTCGGCGAACAGCGCCCCGGTGCTGTAGAACTTCTCCCCCGTCAACCGCCAGCCATTCTCAACCGGCGTCACTTTGGTGATGACGTCTCCGAGCGCAACATCGCCGGTTTCCGTCCAGCCGCTTCCGACAATTTCGCCATCAAGAAAGCGATTAAACCAGCGGTCTCGTTGCGCGCTATCGGGGCGATTAAGCTGATCCTCTACAAAAGCGAAGTGCGCGCGCAGTGCCTGCGGCAGGTTAGAGTCGGCTTCAGCCAGCTCGCTTAAAAGATGGAAAAGCTGTGGGAGCGATGCGCCATCTCCTCCTTTCTCCCTGGGGAGACGAACGGTGCCGAATCCGGCCTCTTTGAGCCAGCGTATGGGTTCATAGGGGAGTGTTCGGTTGATTTCACGCGCCACCGATTCGTCGCTGATGCGTTCAAATATCGGGCGAAAGCGCGCCGCCAGTGTTTCGTAGTCGGTACCTGTAGAAAGAAGTGTCATCAAAGGCTCCTTATTCATCATCAATATCCTGACGGGTAGGCTCATGGCGCACCGCGAGCAGGAAGAAAATGGGGATCAATGCAGCAAGCGAAACCACCCAGAACATATTGGTTCCAAGCGATGCCTGAAGCAGTGGCAGAATGAACAGCGCCAGCGCGCTACCGACGCCGGAAAGCGCACGGCTGAACCCGACACCTGTTGCACGAATACGCGTCGGATAGGAAAGCGCCGGATAAATCATTAACTGCGCGCCGGGGCCAAAGCCCTCAGCAAACAGCCAAAGGCCAAGCATAGCGACCGCGACAGCCACACCCAGCGCAGCATGGGGTTGCCCCACCAGCGCCAGCACGATGAGCGCAATAAACTGCAACGCAAACCCGGCAATCGCCACATGGCGCGACGGATATTTCCATGCCAGATGCATGCCCAGCAGGCCACCGGTAAACGCGAACAGCGCATTCAGCCCCAGGGATGCAGCGATTGTTTCAAACACCCCTGCGCCAAGAAATTGCGCAAGGATCGTCGGCAGGAAGAAAGCGATGGCGGTATATTCAAAGGCGATACAGATATTCATCACCCCGGCGACAATCGTGCGTTCGCGATAAGGTTTTTCGAACAGCACGCGATAACTCACCTTTGGCGGCGGCGCCGCTTTTACGCCAGGCGCTTCATGTGCCTCAATGCCATAAGATTCCCGCAATATACGCGCTGCGCCCTGTAAATCCCCCTGATTTGCCGCCCACAGCGGCGACTCATTCATAAATTTACTGCGCACGGCGATAATCAGCAGCGCAGGAACGGCGCCAAACAGCAGCGAGGCTCGCCACAGCCAGTCGAGATGCTGGGTAGGCAGCAAAAAGTAGAGCGCGAAAATGATCAGGAAGCAGACAGTGGAGGCGGCATACCACATCGGGCACCAGGCTGCGAGCCGTGCCGCTTTGTTGCCTTTTCCGGCAAATTTGGAAAATTCTGCGAGATAAGACATGGCAACGGGGAGATCGATACCGACCCCAATGCCCATCAGGAAACGAGCGCCAATCAGTACCCAGACGTTAGGCGCCAGCCCCGCGGCAATGGCGGAGACCACAAAAAAAAGCATATCGGCCATAAACACCGAGTAGCGACCATATTTATCCGTCAGCCAGCCGCCAATAATGTTACCGAAGATCGTGCCCACCATAATTGACGACGTCACAAGACCTGTCAGCAGCGGTGTTAACTGAAACTCTTTCACCACATCATCGATGCCATACGATAGCGTGGTGAGATCGTAGGCATCCAGAAAGACACCGCCAAGCGCCAGGAAGACGATCATGCGCGCATATTTCGCCTGCTCACCGTTGTTATTAATCAGCCTTGCAACGTCGCTGACCGAACCGACGGGTACAGAAACCCCGCCCGTATTTTCTACCGGGATTGAACTCATATTTTTACCTTGCCTGAAATGGGCCGGTCACTGACCGGCTAATAAGCGTTATTCTGCAGAAACAGGCACCAGCACGCCCTTGACCAGCGGATCGTCCGTGGTCTTAAGCCAGGTCTGGATCCTTGGGTCGGCGAAAGCCTGTTTCAGTTTTTGAATATTTTCCTGACTCAGATACGGCGTACCGATAACTAACTGAGAGGCAAAAGTACGCGGTGCAGGTGGGAAAAGAATCCCCTTTTCGCGCGGCACTTTGCCCGCATCAAACTGCGAGACGTAACCGATAGCCGCGTCAACGGAGCCCAGCGCGCGTGGCATGGTGAGAAGATCCAGCTCTTTAAACTGATACTGATGCGGGTTGTCAGTAATGTTTTTCAGTTTTGCCGTGCGCGGCTCCACCGCAGGGTCAAGCTTAATCAGCCCTATTCTCGCCAGCAGCCACAGCGCCTGTCCCTGATTTGCGCCATCATCCGGCACCACGATCGTCGCGCCGTTGGGCAGTGCGTCGATAGACGCGTACCGATCCGAGTAGATACCAAACGCCCACTGGAACACCGGCACGGTGCTGGTCAGCGCAAAGCCATTGGCATCGACAACCTGTTTCAGCCACCACTGATGCTGATAAATCGTTCCCGCATAGGTGCCATCCGCGACGGCGCGATCGGCCTGAACCGGATCCTGTACGCCGACCGCTTCCAGCGTCAGGCCGTAGTCCGGAGCAATATGCTCGCCGATATACTCAATGATCCGCTGCTCTCCTGCCATGGCCGGTTCGTAATGGATTTTAAGCGTAGTGCCAAACACCACCTGCGCGGGGCCTTGTGTGCGCCACCAGCCAAAGGCGGCAACCGCAATAATCACGATAGCCAGCGCCACCAGCCACGGCCAACGCCGGGTTTTACGCAGTTCAAATGGTTCTGTCGTCATCAGACGCTCCCCTGAGTATGTCGAAGTCGGCGAACCAGGCGGTCGCCCAGAAACTGGATAAGTTGAATGGTCACAATCAGTACCACGATGGTGGCGATCATGATGTGGTTATCGAAACGCTGATAACCGTACACCACCGCCAGATAACCAATGCCACCGGCGCCAATCGTGCCCGCAATGGCCGAGTATTCAATCATTGAGATAACATTGAGGGTGATAGCCGCCACCAGTGCAGGTAAGGCTTCACTCAACTGGGCTTTGGTGATGATTTGCCAGCCTGAGCCCCCACATACCAGGCCTACCGCCGTCACATCGGCAGGCAGTTCACGCAGGGCGTTCTCCACCAGTCGCGCAAAGAACGGAATACCCGCAACAATCATCGGCACGACCGCTGCCGGAATGCCGATAGTGGTGCCGGTAAGCCACCAGGTGAACGGAATGATGGCCGCCATCAGCACCAGAAACGGTAGCGATCGTCCCACGTTAGCGATGCTGTTCAGCACACGGTGCAGCACCGGGCGCGGGAAGAGCCCCTGGGGCGACGAGTTAAACAACACCACGCCCGCCACGCCGCCGAGGGAGACGACAAACAGCATCACAATAGAGACCATCAATGCCGTTTCCCCAAGCGCAGGCAGCAACAGCGTGTGAATGTCACTCCACGGCGTATCCTGACTCACGATTGTCGGCTTCATACCGCCTCCTTCAGCACCACTGGCGCGTCCAGCACCTGTGCAACAATCCCCTGCTGCGCCAGTAATGCCAGCAGGCGGGGAATCGACAAACGCTCGTGCGTGAAGCGAATGCCAATCTGCATCCGCCCGCTGAGCAAACCGTTGACCTGCTCAACATGACCGCCGAGCAGATCCACCCGTAGCCCGTGTTGCTGGCTAAGCTGGCTTATCCAGTCGGTACGGATGCTGCCGTCTGTGCGATAGCTGACCCGCAGCAATATATCGGCAGGCGCAGTGACGGGAGACAGCGGCATCAGTTGCTGCCCCAGATGCGAATCGGGCTGCGCAAGCAGGGTATTGAGCGCGCCCGAATGCACAATTTCGCCGTCGCGGATTTCCGCGACCGTATCGGCGGTGGCGCGTACCACATCCATCTCATGGGTGATCAGGACAATTGCCAGCCGGTACTCGTCGCGTAGCTGGCGCAGCAACTTAAGCACCGAGTCGGTAGCCTGTGGATCGAGCCCCGATGTCGCTTCATCGGCCAGCAGTACCGACGGCCGCAGCGCCAGCGCACGGGCAATACCGATGCGTTGACGCTGGCCACCGGAAAGCTGTGCCGGATACGCCTGCGCTTTATGGCTGAGCCCCACACTCTCAAGCAGCTCACCGACGCGGGCATGAATATCCCGTTCAACCACGCCGAGATACTCCAGCGGCAGCGCGATGTTCTGCCATGCGGTTTTACGCCCCAGAAGCGCTGAGGACTGAAACACGGTGCCGATCGCCCGTCGCTCGCGCCGCAGGGCCTCACCGGAAAGCAGCGAGAGATCCTTACCGTTCACGGTAATGCTGCCGCTATCCGGACGTTCAAGCAGGCTAATGCACTTCGCCAGCGTCGATTTTCCCGCCCCGCTGGGCCCCACCACAGCAGCGATGGAACCGGCGGGAACCTGCAACGAAATCCCTTTCAAAACCGGCGTCACGTTGCCGTGCGCGTTTCGGTAACGCTTTGAAAGATTGTCGATTTCGATCATGCGACGTTCTCTCCTGTCTCAACCGCTTGCCCCGCATGAATACGGTAGCTCGCGCCCGGGTGTGGCGCCTGCAAACGCGCATCGCCTGCGAACAGTTTTTCGCGCAGCGTGCCGGGGCGATACTCTTTCTTAAAGACGCCGCGTTTTTGCAGTTCCGGGATCAGCAGTTCCACCACATCGGTGAAGGTTTCGTGGGTCACGGCATACGCCAGGTTGAAGCCGTCCACATCGGTCTCTTCCACCCAGGATTGCAGCTCATCCGCCACCGTTTCCGCACTGCCGACGATCAGCGGCCCGAAGCCGCCAATACCGACCCACTCCGCCATGGCCTCGACCGTCCACTGGCGATCGGGATCCGCCGTCGAAAAGGCCTCGACCACCGACTGAATGGCATTGGTGTGCGAATAAGTGAACACCTGATCGGGTTTGTACTGCCCAAAATCGATCCCCGTCCAGCCGGAGATCAGCGCCAGCGCGCCCTCATAGCTGACATACGATTTATATTCATTCCACTTTGCCTGTGCGGCTTTGTCCGTTTCACCGACAATCACGGTCTGCATATTGAAAATTAAAATACTGTGGGGATCGCGTCCGGCCTCGACGGCGCGGCGGCGAATATCTGCCACCGTTTTTTTCAGCAGCGCTTTGGAAGGCGCGGCGACAAAAACACACTCGGCATGATTGGCTGCAAACTGTTTGCCGCGACTGGACGCCCCGGCCTGATAGAGCACCGGTGTGCGCTGCGGTGAGGGTTCGCAGAGGTGGAAACCTGGCACATCAAAGAATTTACCGTGATGGTTGATGTTATGGATCTTACTCGGGTCACTGAAAATACGCCGCTCGCGATCGCGCAAAATCGCCCCCTCTTCCCAGCTCCCTTCCAGCAGTTTATAGACCACATCAAGATATTCATCGGCGTAGTCATAACGCGCGTCATGATCCGTTTGCGCGCGATGGCCAATGTTGCGCGCACCGCTCTCCAGATATGAGGTCACGATATTCCAGCCCACCCGGCCTTTGGTCAGGTGATCGAGGGTCGAGAGACGACGCGCGAACGGATAAGGGTGCTCGAACGATAATGAGGCGGTCAGGCCAAAACCGAGATGCTCTGTGACCAGCGCCATCGGGGTGATTAGCGCCAGAGGATCGTTAACCGGCACCTGCGCGGCCTGGCGGATCGCCGCCTCACCGTTGCCATTCAGTACATCGTAGACGCCGAGCACATCGGCGATAAACAGTCCGTCGAATTTCCCACGTTCGAGCAAACGTGCCAGATCAACCCAATACTCCAGGTCTTTATATTGCCACGAGCGATCGCGCGGGTGCGCCCAAAGTCCCGGCGACTGGTGGCCGACACAGTTCATATCAAAAGCGTTAAGACGAATTTCACGTTGCGATGGCATAGCACTCTCCTGTCGCGCCAGGTATAAGCCTGGCGCTCTGTGTTGTCATAATTTTAATAGGGGGTAATTTTTAAACGGCGGGACATCGCGCTGACAGGGTCAGCAGAAGTTCACGCGCGACGGCCTGAGCGTGGTCGGCCACCTGCGGCAGGCCCATCAATTCGCCGAAACGGCCACGGGCGGCTGGCCCGGAAACCAGGAACGTTGTGGACGGTTCACCTTGCGCGTTCAGCGTTTGCGAACGGGCATCCACATCAATGCCGAGCCCGAGCACATCGGGGCGGATAAGACCTTGCGCACGCAGGTCACGCAGAAAAGGCTGGCTTTCTGTAAGCGTCGCGTGGGCAGGCCCGGTGGTTAGAATCAGATAGTCGACGTTGAGATCCCGCAGCGCATCGCCGCGAACCGCCAGTTGCAGGCGCAGATGGTTCTCCTTCGCGGTGACGGTTTTCAGGCGCGCCGCCAGCACGGTCAGCAGACCCGCCTGCTCGCGGGATGCAATAGCGTCAGCAACCTGCGGGGCGATACGATAACGATGCACATCCCAGAAGCGGCGCAGATGGCGCAGGAACTGGCGCTGCTCACGTTCGCTTAACTGTTGCCAGATAGACTGCCCCTGGCTGCGCACCTCATCGAGCACCACCTGCCAGGGCAAACCGCTCACGGCGGCGCGCGCAATATCTTCACGGATCTGACGCAGACGCTGGCGCAACGTGCCGGTTGAATAATCCGCCTGCCATTTTGGCAACCCCGCAGCGGCATTCGCCCGGGAGAGTAGCCCGTGGCGTGAAAATGCCAGCAGAGTGCCGCGATGACCTAAACGGGACAACGATGCCACTACGTCAGCCATGCTGAGCGCGGTGCCGGCAATCGCCACATTGGCATCCAGCGGAATATTCTCCAGCGCACCGGCGACCCACGGATTAGCAATCAGGCGCGGGTGCCCGGCGATGGCGCGCACCTCTTTTGGCAGATCCGGCGGAGGATGGCTCACCGCCAGCACCACACGATCGGCAAAGATCCGTTTCCCCTGCGCGGTGATCACCTGATTATCCTGCCAGGCAATCGCCGTATCGCGCAGATGCATCACGCGGCCGAGCTGCTTTTGCGCCGCCGTGAAAAATGCCTCTGCGACATAGCGGCCAAACTCGCCGCGCTGCGGGTAGACACTGCCATCCGGACGTCGCGCATCCGTGTCGCGTCGATAGCTTTCCTGCTGACGATACCAGCGTTCAAACGCGCCCTCATCTTCGCCGGAAAGCTGCATCCGCGCGGCAGGTACGTTGATGCGATGCGCCGGGTCAGCGGCCGAGTAGGCCACTCCCAGCCCCGGCACTTCCCGGGGTTCAATTACGGTGATTCGCAAAGAGGTTTGCGCATCACGCAGCAGATGGACAGCGACTGCCGCACCGCTGAAACCACCGCCAATAATCACAATATGAGGTTCACTCATCGCGGGTCTCCACAAACCTTACTTAGCTGGCACTAACCTGTTTTGTCGGACGAGCAGCCCCACCGATGGTTTCACCAAAGGGCCCCGTATTCACGTTCCCCGACTGGGTGCGCGGGCGCGTACTGAGTGGCAGCAGCGGCATCACCAGTTCGGCAAAACGGTGCGCCTCTTCAAGGTGCGGATAACCCGAGAAAATAAAGTTAGTGATCCCTAAAGCCTGGTACTCGCGGATGCGTTCCGCCACCTGCTGTGGGTTCCCCACCAGCGCAGTACCTGCGCCGCCGCGCACCAGACCGACGCCTGCCCACAGATTAGGGGCGATACGCAGGTTATCGCGATTACCTTTGTGCAGAGCGCTCATCCGCGCCTGCCCGGCCGAGTCCATGCGTGAGAAAATCTGTTGTGCCTGAGCGATAGTCTCATCATCCAGGTGGGCTATCAGTTTATCGGCTGCCGCCCACGCCTCTTCTTCGGTTTCGCGCACAATCACGTGCAGACGGATGCCATACTCCAGTTCGCGCCCCTTCGCGGCTGCGCGCGCTTTGACCACAGCCAGTTTTTCCGCCACCTGTGCGGGCGGTTCGCCCCAGGTAAGATAGGCATCAATATGATCGGCCGCAACATCAATCGCCGCATCGGACGAGCCACCGAAATAGAGCGGCGGGCCATTTTCCTGCACCGGCGGGAAGAGGACTTCAGCCCCCTCCACTTTAATGTGCTTACCGTCATAATCGACTTTTTCCCCGGCCAGCAGACGGCGATAAACGTCGAGAAATTCGTTGGTCACTTCGTAGCGCTCGGTGTGACTAAGAAAGATACCGTCGCCTTTGTTCTCCACCGGGTCGCCGCCGGTGACAACATTAATCAATAAGCGTCCCTCTGACAGACGATCCAGCGTCGCAGCCATACGTGCCGCAAGCGCAGGCGGCTGAAGCCCCGGACGCACCGCGACCAGGTAGCGCAGGTTACGTGTCTGGGGCGCGAGCGCCGCGGCGACCAGCCAGGAGTCCTCGCAGCTTTTCCCGGTCGGGATCAGCACGCCGTAATAACCCAGGCTATCCGCCGCCAGTGCAACCTGTTGCAGATAAGGCAAATCAACGGGGCGGCCTCCCTGGGTCGTCCCCAGATAACGGCCATCGCCATGGGTTGGCAGGAACCAGAAGACATTCAGGTTATTATCGGATTTCGTTGTCATTATCTATTTCCTTTATAACTATATTCACTATTTATCGAAGCGTTTCTTCAAGATGGTTATAACGGAGTAAGCGAAATCCGTGCCAGTATTTAATAAAAATTAAAACCTTAATTATCATTGCGTTAACAAAATTCCGCGATCGCGATCTCGTTGCAAATGCGACAACACAGGCGCACAAGCTGCGGCAAATGCAACACGCGTCCCCCGCCCCCCTATGGTGAAAAGCAGCCGTAAAAGATAAGTTCGATGTATGAATCATCTGGAGCCACTCTTATGCTGAACTCATCCATACCTGTGCTGATTGACCCTGCTTCACAGGCCTTTCAAAGCCTGCTTGACCGCTTTGCGCCAACCGACGCCACAGTCTTAATTGTTGGTGAAACCGGCAGCGGGAAAGAGGTCGTCGCCCGCTACCTGCATCATCACAGCCAGCGGAGCCATGCGCCGTTTCTGGCCGTAAACTGCGGGGCGTTGACCGAGTCACTGGCTGAGGCGGAGTTATTTGGCCATGAGAAAGGCGCTTTTACGGGCGCGATGCAGGCACAACCCGGCTGGTTCGAGGCCGCCGAGGGCGGTACGCTGCTGCTTGATGAGATTGGCGAACTGAGTCTCGCGTTGCAGGTAAAACTGCTGCGCGTATTGCAGGAGCGTGAAATCACCCGTGTAGGGTCGCGCAGAGCCATCAAAGTCAATGTACGGGTCATCGCCGCCACCCATGTCGATCTTGAACAGGCCATTCGCGAGCGGCGCTTTCGCGAAGATCTCTTTTATCGTCTGAATATCGCGGCGGTACATCTCCCCGCCCTGCGCCAGCGCCGCCAGGATATCCCACAACTGGCGGAGCACTTCTTACAGCTTTATGCAAAGCGTTTAGGCAAACCGTCGCGTCGTCTGGCCCCGGAAACCCTCGCCGCCATGATGGACTACCCGTGGCCGGGAAACATTCGTGAACTGGAAAATATGCTGCATACGGCAGTACTGCTTAGCCAGGATGAGATAATCACGCCTTCACAGCTTCGCTTTGCTTCCCTCCCCACGGCGGCGACGGAAAATCAGGATGGAGACGACCTGGCGGCATTTATGCACCAGCAGCTAAGCCTGCATGGCGGGCAGGTGTATGACCGCATCATGCACGCGATGATCCAGGCCGCAATGATGCAAACCGACCATAATCAGAGCCAGGCCGCCGCGCTGCTGGGGATCAGCCGTCACTCGCTGCGTACACAACTGGCGCATCTGGGCGTTATTAAAAGCCGCCGAAAAACCGCATCACTGCCGCAACCCAACACACCTGCTCCGCGCGAGCGCGAGCTACGCATCGGCTACCAGCGTTTTGGCAACCTTGGCGTCCTGAAGGCGCGACAAACGCTGGAACGGGAATTTGCGGATAGCGGCGTAAATGTCCTGTGGAGCGAATTTCCGGCAGGCCCGCAGATGTTGCAGGCGCTGAATAATAACGATATCGATTTTGGCACCACGGGCGAAGCGCCCCCCGTATTTGCCCAGTCACGCGACAATAGTCTGCTTTATGTCGCCTGGGAACCACCCGCTCCGCGCAGCGTGGCGATGGTGGTGCCTGAAGAGAGTGACATTCGGCATATCAGCCAGCTACGCGGGAAGCGTATCGCCCTGAATAAGGGTTCCAACGTTCACTGGCTGCTGGTGCAGATTCTGGAAGAAGCCGGGCTGCATCCCGACGATGTGAAAATAGTCTATACGCCGCCGAAATATCCGTTGACGCCAAGCGACTATCTGGCTGCTGATGCGTGGATGATGTGGGATCCGGTGCTAAGCGATGCCGAACGCAGCGGCCATCTGCGCGTCGTGGCAACGGGCGAAGGCCGGGTAAACAACCACCAGTTTTACATTGCCCGCCGCCAGTACGCGCAGTACAACGATGATGTGATAGCTCATGTGGTGGACGCATTAGTCAGGACGGGGAAATTTATCGACAGGCAGCGTCATGAGGCTGCGCAACTCCTTTCCAGCGAACTGGGGCTCGCCACTGCCTCGCTGGAGTGCGCGCTGGCGCGCCGCAGTCATCAGACCCGGGAGATGGATCTCAAAGTCATTCGCGCCCAGCAAACCATCGCCGACCGTTTCTATGCGCTGGGCCTGCTAAGCAGACCCGTCGCGGTGCGCGAAGCCATCTGGTATGCGAAAACCGGGCAGACCGAACCGTGGATGGCGGCCTGATGGGGATCAGTGCTGTTTAAAAGTAGCGATGGGCTTTGGTGAGATCCCAAAGTCCTCTTTCAACTGCTGCTTGCTCTTCATTACCATCTGTCCGTTAGTATCAATGGTCATGTGCTGCGCATCGCTGTTGTAACGCGCCTGCCAAAGCATCACCAGTTGCAGGCAGTTCTCTTTTTGCTCTGCCGTCAGGGCGACGCCATCAGGCCATTTTCCTAACTCTACCGCCGTCATCA
Organism: Pseudocitrobacter cyperus; assembly: GCF_039889165.1. Taxonomy (NCBI): domain Bacteria; kingdom Pseudomonadati; phylum Pseudomonadota; class Gammaproteobacteria; order Enterobacterales; family Enterobacteriaceae; genus Pseudocitrobacter; species Pseudocitrobacter cyperus. The sequence continues at coordinate 799,113 of NZ_JAYMYY010000001.1, forward strand.
AGCGTTGATAAACGTCCGGTGTCATATTGTCGATAATTTGCTCAATGCTCATCTCTGACTCCGACTGTGAAGGAATAATTTGCTGAATCGTTTTTTCAACCTTTGGTTGATTCACCTTTTTCGTTATCCGTGAAGCTCAGTGACGCCGAATTGACGCAAAAACGTTCACCTGTCGGCTGAGGCCCATCCGGGAAGACGTGTCCAAGGTGCGCATCGCAGTTTCCGCAACGGATTTCAGTACGTTGCATACCATGTGAGTAGTCGTTGAGATAGCGAATCGCCGTATCGCTCACCGGCTCGTAAAAACTTGGCCAGCCACAGCCGGAATCGTACTTGCTTTCGGATTGAAACAGCGGCGCATCGCACACTAAGCAGTGATAAATCCCGTCACGCTTATTATGCAGCAAACGCCCGGTGAATGGCGGTTCAGTACCGTGATTCTGTGTGACGTAGAACTGCATTTCGCTTAAGTTTTTTTTGAGTTCTTCAGGGGTGGGTTTCGTCGCCATTTTGTTCACATCTCGCTTTGGAAAGTACATCTCAACTTCGATTCTAACAAAACATTAACAATGAGGTATCCACTTTTGTTCTAAACTTACTCGTTGAGAAAAAGCGCCCGGTTAATTGTGATGCATTTCACATTTTTATCTGCTGCAACCTTTAAAATTCGCCGCGCCGCCCTCATGTGGTTTCAAGCTCAAAGGGAGAGTGAGGCATTCAATCGCGCAAAGGTTGTACTGAGGATTGATTTGTCGCAATGATTGACACGATTCCGCTTGACGCTGCGTAAGGTTTTTGTAATTTTACAGGCAACCTTTTATTCACTAACAAATAGCTGGTGGAATATATGACTATCAAAGTAGGTATCAACGGTTTTGGCCGTATCGGTCGCATTGTTTTCCGTGCTGCTCAGGAACGTTCTGACATCGAAATCGTTGCAATCAACGATCTGTTAGACGCTGACTACATGGCATACATGCTGAAATATGACTCCACTCACGGCCGTTTCAACGGTACCGTTGAAGTGAAAGACGGTCATCTGATCGTTAACGGTAAAAAAATCCGTGTTACCGCTGAGCGTGATCCGGCTAACCTGAAATGGGACGAAGTTGGTGTTGACGTTGTTGCTGAAGCAACTGGCCTGTTCCTGACTGACGAAACCGCTCGTAAGCACATCACTGCTGGCGCGAAAAAAGTTGTTCTGACTGGCCCTTCCAAAGACAACACCCCGATGTTTGTTAAAGGCGCTAACTTTGACAAATACGAAGGTCAGGACATCGTTTCTAACGCATCCTGCACCACTAACTGCCTGGCACCGCTGGCAAAAGTTATCAACGACAACTTCGGTATCATCGAAGGTCTGATGACCACTGTTCACGCGACCACCGCTACTCAGAAAACCGTTGATGGCCCGTCTCACAAAGACTGGCGCGGCGGCCGCGGCGCATCCCAGAACATCATCCCGTCCTCTACCGGTGCTGCTAAAGCTGTAGGTAAAGTACTGCCAGAACTGAATGGCAAACTGACTGGTATGGCGTTCCGCGTTCCGACTCCGAACGTATCCGTTGTTGACCTGACCGTTCGTCTGGAAAAAGCTGCTTCTTACGAAGAAATTAAGAAAGCAATCAAAGCTGCTTCCGAAGGCGCAATGAAAGGCGTTCTGGGTTACACCGAAGATGACGTTGTTTCTACCGATTTCAACGGCGAAGTTTGCACTTCTGTGTTCGATGCTAAAGCAGGTATCGCACTGAACGACAACTTTGTGAAACTGGTATCCTGGTACGACAACGAAACCGGTTACTCCAACAAAGTTCTGGATCTGATTGCTCACATCTCCAAATAAGTTGAGATGAAACAGTAATCTGAAAGAGCGACTTCGGTCGCTCTTTTTTTTGTTTGAAAAGAAGGATTGCGTAATGATTAATAAAATTTTTGCACTTCCGGTAATCGAACAACTTACCCCTGTGCTCTCCCGTCGCCAGCTTGATGAGCTGGAAATTATCGTTGTTGATCACCCGGCGGTTAAGGCGTCTGTTGCGCTACAAGGCGCTCACCTGCTTTCCTGGAAACCCAGTGGCGAAGCCGATGTGCTGTGGTTGAGCAATAACACCCCCTTCAAAACCGGTGTTGCACTACGCGGCGGCGTTCCTGTTTGCTGGCCGTGGTTTGGCCCGGCAGCGCAGCAGGGTTTGCCGTCACACGGTTTTGCCCGCAACCTGCCGTGGGCGCTGAAGGCGCACAACGAAGATGATAACGGTGTAGTGCTGACATTCGAGCTGCAAAGCAGCGATGCATCCCGCAAATACTGGCCGCACGATTTCACCCTGCTCGCCCGCTTTAAACTGGGTAAAACCTGTGAAATCGAGCTGGAAGCCCATGGTGAGTTTGAAACCACCAGCGCGCTGCACACTTACTTCAACGTCGGCGATATTCACGCGGTCAAAGTGAGCGGGCTTGGCGATCGCTTTATCGATAAAGTGAACGATGCCAAAGAAGGCGTGTTGAGCGACGGCGTTCAGACTTTCCCGGATCGTACCGACCGCGTGTACCTGAATCCGGAGTCGTGCAGCGTCATCCACGATACAGCGCTGAACCGCAATATTCAGGTAGTTCATCACCATAACCCGGACGTTGTCGGCTGGAACCCGGGCCCGGCGCTCTCTGTCAGCATGGGCGATATGCCGGATGACGGTTATAAAACCTTCGTTTGCGTTGAAACCGCCTGCGCCAGCAAAACGCAGAAAGCGACGGCAGATAAACCGTCTCGTTTAAGCCAGACCATTAAGGTTGTGAAAGGCTGAGTGAAACCCCGCGATTTGCGCGGGGGTTTCCGCACACAAAAAAGCCCGCCAGTGGCGGGCTCAGAGATTTATTCTGTCGCTTAGAAGGTGTAAGTGATCCCGGTTGAAAGCAGACCGGTCCAGCTTTTGTCCACCATTGGGCTATCGGTAACTTCATCTGACAGGCGGGTATAACGCGCGGTGCCGTATACGCTCCAGTTGCCGAGGAAGCGGTAGTTCGCGCTCAGCTCCAGATAAGGGTTCCAGCCGCCATCGGCGCTGTAGTCACGCAGGCCACTTTTGCGCGACTCTTTCTTCGACACGCCATAGTAATAGTCATTCATATTGTCGCTGCTCCACTGCACACCAATGCCCGGCGTCAACGTCAGGTTGCCGTTGGTGTAGTGGTATATCCAGCCCAGATCCCAAATCAGACCATTGCTTTTATCCAGCGTATCGCCGGAAAGCGTGGTGCGCAGAGAACCGTACTGAGTGTGATGGAACCAGGAGAGTCCCGCCATCATCGTGGAGTGACGGCTATCGAGGCGGCGCAGTTTATGGCTGTCGCTATCGCTCGGTTTGAAGTACGTCGGCAGCCAGTAGGCCGTCAGGGAGAGCTGATCGGTACCGTCGTTCCACAGATAGTAACCACCGCCCAGACCACGGAACCAGAAGTTGTCGCTTTCATAGGTCAGGACCGGCACAGGCACCACATCACTACTGTACTGTTTATAGGGATGTTGAATGACACCAACGCCTGCCCCCAGGGTCAGTTTGCTTTCAGCCTGCACGGCAGTTGCAGAAGTAGCCAACAACACGCCCAGCGTCAGAAGTTTGATTTTATTCACAATCCTTTATTCCTTTTTCAACTTATCAGCGGCGGAAGTTTACCCGTCAGGTTCGCTTATCACAAACTTTTTACCTGGAATGGCACAATATGGCTCGATATTGTCCCGGAAATTGATGACAGCACGCTTGCAAACAGGTGACAGAAGAAAGAAATCCCTTATCCAGTTAAAAAGAATAAATGACCGTATTTTTTGATGAGTTATTGATATGTCATTGAAATTAGTTTTTGCCAGCATGCAAGTTTTGCAAATGCCATCTACGCTTATTTTTAGAAGTCGTCATCGCAAGGCACGTTTTCGTAAATTGTCCATCAACCGGGGAGTTCGGTTGCAGGATTAACAGCGAGCGTCGTGCGCCAGACCGCTTCCGGGAGCCTCCACTATTCATACGAACGGCTCTTAACCACCTGTGCTAAAAAAGACGAAAGGACGGCATGCCATGAATATATTCGATCACTATCGCCAGCGTTATGAAGCTGCCAAGGACGAAGAGTTCACACTGCAGGAGTTTCTTACCATTTGTCGGCAAGACCGCAGTGCCTATGCTAATGCGGCAGAACGGCTATTAATGGCTATTGGTGAGCCAGTAATGGTTGACACTGCCCTTGAGCCACGGCTTTCCCGTCTGTTTTCGAACCGCGTCATTGGACGCTATCCGGCGTTTGAAGAGTTCTATGGTATGGAAGATGCGATTGAGCAAATCGTCTCCTACCTGAAGCACGCCGCCCAGGGACTGGAAGAGAAGAAACAGATCCTCTATTTACTGGGCCCGGTAGGTGGTGGTAAATCATCCCTTGCGGAGCGACTGAAATCGCTGATGCAGCGGGTGCCAATTTACGTGCTGAGCGCCAATGGTGAACGCAGCCCGGTAAACGACCATCCGCTGTGCCTGTTTAACCCGCAGGAAGATGCGCAGATTCTGGAAAAAGAGTACGGCGTGCCTTCCCGCTATCTTGGCACCATCATGTCCCCGTGGGCGGCAAAACGTCTGCATGAATTTGGCGGCGACATCACCAAATTCCGCGTCGTTAAAGTATGGCCTTCCATTCTGGAACAGGTGGCGATCGCTAAAACTGAGCCGGGCGATGAGAATAACCAGGATATCTCCGCACTGGTCGGTAAAGTGGATATCCGCAAACTGGAACACTTCGCGCAAAACGATCCAGATGCCTACGGCTATTCCGGTGCCCTGTGCCGCGCCAACCAGGGGATCATGGAGTTCGTCGAAATGTTCAAAGCGCCGATTAAGGTGCTGCACCCGCTGCTGACGGCCACCCAGGAGGGGAACTACAACGGTACTGAAGGCCTCTCCGCCCTGCCGTTCAACGGCATTATCCTCGCGCACTCGAACGAATCGGAGTGGGTGACGTTCCGTAATAACAAAAATAATGAGGCATTCCTTGACCGTGTTTACATCGTCAAAGTGCCTTATTGCCTGCGGATTTCGGAAGAGATCAAGATTTACGAAAAACTGCTTAATCACAGTGAGCTGGTACATGCGCCTTGCGCGCCCGGCACGCTGGAAACCCTGTCGCGCTTCTCGATTCTGTCGCGCCTGAAAGAGCCGGAAAACTCGAGCATCTACTCGAAAATGCGCGTCTATGATGGGGAGAGCCTGAAAGATACTGACCCGAAAGCGAAGTCCTACCAGGAGTACCGTGATTATGCCGGGGTTGATGAAGGGATGAACGGGCTATCCACCCGCTTTGCCTTTAAGATCCTGTCGCGCGTATTCAACTTCGACCACGCCGAAGTCGCAGCCAACCCGGTGCATCTCTTCTACGTGCTGGAGCAGCAGATTGAACGCGAGCAGTTCCCGCAGGAGCAGGCGGAGCGCTATCTGGAATTTCTCAAAGGGTATCTGATCCCGAAATATGCGGAGTTTATCGGTAAAGAAATTCAGACCGCCTATCTGGAGTCCTACTCCGAATACGGTCAGAACATTTTCGACCGCTATGTCACTTACGCAGATTTCTGGATCCAGGATCAGGAGTATCGTGACCCGGATACCGGACAGTTGTTTGACCGGGAATCACTGAACGCCGAACTGGAGAAAATCGAGAAGCCTGCCGGGATCAGCAATCCGAAAGACTTCCGTAACGAAATCGTCAACTTTGTGCTGCGCGCCAGAGCGCATAACAACGGGCGTAATCCAAACTGGACCAGCTACGAGAAGCTGCGCACGGTTATTGAGAAAAAAATGTTCTCCAATACCGAGGAGTTGCTGCCGGTTATCTCGTTCAATACCAAAACCTCAACCGACGAGCAGAAGAAACACGACGACTTTGTCGACCGCATGATGGAGAAAGGCTACACCCGTAAACAGGTGCGCCTGCTGTGTGAATGGTATCTGCGCGTTCGTAAATCGTCATGATGGAAGCCCGGCAGCGCTGAGGTCTGCCGGGTCTACAAAACATGCGGCACAGGCCGGATAAGCGTATGCGCTTTTCCGGCACTATGCACACTGCGTAAAGTTGGCAGTACGGGAGGGGAAATATGACCTGGTTTATAGACCGGCGTCTTAACGGTAAAAATAAGAGCGCGGTGAATCGCCAGCGCTTTTTGCGCCGTTATAAAGCGCAGATTAAACAGTCGATTTCCGAGGCCATCAATAAGCGTTCGGTTACCGACATAGACAGCGGCGAATCTGTCTCCATTCCCACGGATGATATCAATGAGCCGATGTTCCATCAGGGACGCGGTGGTCTTCGCCACCGGGTACACCCCGGTAACGACCATTTTGTGCAAAATGACCGTATCGAACGCCCGCAAGGGGGCGGTGGCGGCGGAGGAAGCGGCCAGGGCCAGGCCAGTCCCGATGGCGAGGGACTGGATGAGTTCGTTTTCCAGATTTCAAAAGATGAGTATCTGGATCTGCTATTTGAAGATTTGGCGCTGCCAAATCTGAAGAAAAATCAACAACGCCAGTTGACCGAATATAAAACCCACCGGGCTGGTTTTACATCTAACGGCGTACCGGCCAACATCAGCGTGGTACGTTCGCTGCAAAACTCACTGGCGCGGCGTACTGCCATGACGGCGGGTAAACGGCGGGAATTGCATGAACTGGAAACTAGCCTGGAAATCGTCGCGAAAAGCGAGCCCGCGCAGTTGCTGGAAGAGGAGCGGTTACGTAAAGAAATTGCCGAACTGCGGGCGAAAATCGATCGCGTACCGTTTATTGACACGTTTGATCTTCGCTACAAAAATTACGAAAAACGGCCAGAACCCACCAGCCAGGCCGTGATGTTCTGCCTGATGGACGTATCAGGTTCGATGGATCAGGCCACCAAGGATATGGCTAAACGCTTTTATATTCTGCTCTACCTCTTCCTGAGCCGAACCTATAAAAACGTTGAAGTGGTCTATATTCGCCACCATACCCAGGCGAAAGAAGTCGATGAGCATGAGTTTTTCTACTCGCAGGAGACCGGCGGCACCATTGTCTCCAGCGCCCTGAAGCTGATGGATGAGGTCGTTAAAGATCGTTATAACCCTGCACAGTGGAATATTTATGCCGCCCAGGCCTCTGATGGCGATAACTGGGCCGATGACTCCCCGTTGTGTCACGAGCTGCTGGCGAAGAAAATTTTGCCGGTCGTCCGTTACTACAGCTATATCGAAATCACCCGCCGGGCGCACCAAACGCTGTGGCGAGAATATGAACATTTGCAGGCAACGTTTGAAAATTTCGCGATGCAGCATATTCGCGATCAGGAAGATATTTACCCGGTATTCCGCGAGCTTTTTCATAAGCAGGATGCCTGAAAAATTAACTTAAGCATAAAAATCAGCCAGTTACATTTAGTTTCTGGCTGATTTTATTTGATCTTGAGTTTTAAAAAATCTCTAATGTTTTCAGACCGTTGCTTTTCATTTTGGGGAAAGCTATTAAGGCTATCTACGGCGAATAAGACCGGTTTACGAGACCTGTCCTCTTTCAATTACGATCAAACACTTAACGCCGAAACTGAGACTATTGTGCAATTAACACACATTACTAATTCAGTAAGTTACCTCATCCTACTTTCAGAATTTCTCAAAGTTTTCGCCCTTAAAAACGTCAGATCACCGGGTTATCGTCATTGGTAGACCGGTTAATCAGATGCGTCAAAACTCCCTTCACATCCGCCTCATCAAGTACCTCACCCTCCAGAACTTCACCATCTACCGTTATAAGCGCATCACCTCTGCGTTTGGCAAAGTGACAACCTCCTGAATATGAAATCAGGTAGGTGCTCTCCGGCGCCGGCTTCATTCCCTTCTCAATCACCGCGAGTCCATGCGATGTCTCAAACACCAGGCTGTTAGCCGTGACGCCGCAGATTGTCTCTATGGTTAGCGTGCGTTCAATGTAGTCTTTAGCTGGACTTGGGAATCCCATGATGATCTCCGACAGGTGCTGTATATTAATACAGTATCTGTCGGCATTGTCGATCAAGTTGTCTGTTGGTGCTAAACTTCTGCCTTCTCAGAATTGACTGATTTTTCTAATGTTAAAACTTTTTGCTAAGTACACATCGATTGGCGTTTTAAACACGCTAATTCACTGGGTTGTGTTTGGTATTTGCGTGTATGCACTATTCACAAGTCAGGCATTGGCGAACTTTGCAGGGTTCGTCGCGGCGGTGGCATTCTGGCTCTTTGCAAACGCAAGGTTCACGTTCAAGTCTTCGACCACAACAGGTCTGCATATCTCGATGCCCGCAGATAAATGATACAGGGGTGGTGGATCATTTGGATGAGAAGATGTGAGGAGTCGTCGCACTCCGGAGCATCGATCATAAGGTGATATGATGATATCTTTCCTTGAGTGACAATCAATGGTGATTTTAGGATGTTAAAATACAGAACTGAAATAGATGGCTTAAGAGCAATAGCTGTTTTAGCTGTTATTATTTATCACGCATTCCCATCTCTTTTGCCAGGTGGGTTCGTTGGTGTTGATATATTTTTCGTTATTAGCGGGTTTTTAATAACCGGAATAATTATCAAAGAGTTACAAGGCGGTGACTTCAGTATAGTAAGGTTCTATGAAAGAAGGGCTAGACGCATACTTCCAGCTCTATTCTTTGTTGTAGTGATTATTTCTCCATTCGCATATCTTTGGCTATTACCATCTGATTTTGATAGCTTCCTAAAAAGTATCATTGCAGTTTTAACCTTTACATCAAACTTTCTCTTTGCTAGCGAAAGTGGGTATTTTGCTCCAAATGTAGAACTTAAACCATTACTCCATACGTGGACCCTAGCTGTAGAAGAACAGTATTATATCTTCTTCCCTTTACTTCTGTGTGCGCTTTGGCGATTTGGGAAAAAAACATCTGTTATTATCATACTAACAATCTCTATTGTAAGTCTCGTGCTTGCACAAATTGGGTCTGTCACATCCCCAACAAACACATTCTATTTGTTGCACACCAGGGCGTGGGAGCTTCTTATCGGTTCTATGTGTGCCTTCTATTACACAGGGAGAAAGATCGCTTTTTTTGAAAATAAAGCATCTGCGTTTAGTTTGACAGGATTGCTGCTGTTAATAATATCAATATTTTTCCTGAATAAAGGCTATCCCTACCCTAGCGCATATACACTAATACCTACCATTGGTTCAGCACTTATTTTACTTTTTGCTACAAATAAAAACGCGGTTGGTAAATTGTTATCAATTAAACCTGTGGCAATGCTTGGCCTAATCAGTTACAGCGCATACTTGTGGCATCAACCAATATTTTCGCTGGCCAGGAATAGAGATATTTCTGAACCTAAGACCATGACAATGGTTATTTTCATAATTCTGACACTAACATTGTCTTATTTCACATGGAAATATATTGAAACTCCTTTTAGGAAAAGAGAGAAATTCAGTAAGAAATCAATTTTTACTTACAGTATCGTATGTGCTTTTTCATTAATAACATGTTCATCACTTCTTCTATTTTTGAATGCCAAGTACGATATATCAGGGAAAAACGAATTACAGAGCGCTCTTAACTATCGCTTGCGTGGCAATTTAGGCCTAAACAAGGTTTGTGAGAAAGCGTTTACTCTGGCAAAAGAATGCAGAACCAGCGATCAACCTGAGATAGTATTGTGGGGTGATTCGTACGCTATGCAAATGGCTAAAGCTATAACATCATCAAATGAAAATGCTAAGTTGATACAGTTTACAATATCTCAATGTTCCCCTGTGTTGGGGTATTCTTCAGCCGGAACCGTATTTGGTGCTAAAAATTGCATTGATTCAAACAATAAAGTGTTTGATTATATTAAAAGAACTGATTCTGTGAAAACAGTGGTTTTATCATCACCATTTGTTCAGTTGGGACGTGATTATGTAGCCGTAAACAGCGATGATCATACCGTCAATATAACCTCTGCGCAATCGCTTAAGATTCTTGAAGCTACAATAGAAAAAATCACTAATCTTGGAAAAAAAGTTGTCATAATTTCACCAACGCCAGAAAGCGGGTACGATATCGGGCAATGTTTAAAAAAATCGAACTTAATTGGTAGAAATCCGGCTATTTGTAATTTCAAACACCCCACCCTTGACGAAGAAACAGAGCGCGTCCTGAAAAATTTAACGAGTCTAAGCCATATCGCAAAAGTTGTAATGATGGAATCACTTATATGTGATAATGATGAATGTCATGCTTATGAAAACAATGTAATGATATATAGAGATAAAGGACATTTATCATACGAAGGGAGCGAGTACTTAGGGAGAAAGTACAACTTTTATAAAATCATAAATGGTTAAAATATAGCCCCACTATGCAGTGGGGCTATACTATTTACGGTTTCCATCCGCTAAATAATGTGTCTTTCGTAATTGAAGAACCCCCTCCATTATGTGTATTCACCGACGCATCCACAATCAAACCTTGGGAAGATAGCAGTGTTCCACACTGGCCCCTGTAAATAGACCCGCTTTAGTTCCATGCATTTTTTGAGATCCCGTCCAAATTGACCCTGGCCCAAAATCAATGCAGTGCTAAATCGGAGATCTTCGTTTTTTTGCAGGCTCCGGATAAATTCAGCCAGAGTCATGTCATTTAATGATGAATGTGTCCTCTCATGATTATATTCTCTGCGCCCCTTCTCGAGTTTATCCTGCGCATCTTCCAGCGACAGGAACCAGTGAATATTCAGGCATTCATCCCGCAGGCTTCCGTTAAACGATTCAATAAACGGGTTATCTGTCGGTTTTCCGGGGCGGGAGAAGTCCACCGTCACACCGTGTTCATACGCCCATTTATCCAGACTTTTCGAGATAAACTCGCTGCCGTTATATGTCTGAATACGTACCGGCAGACGCTTATCCAGCACCCGCAGCGCTTCCATTACCCGGACCACATCTTCACCCTTCAATGATTTTCCGGCATGGATCGCCAGGCATTCCCGACTAACAATTATCCACTACAGTCAGCGCCCGGAAGCGCCGTCCATTAAACAGACTATCTGGCACGAAATCCATACTCCAGCACTGATCGATGTACGTCAGGGTAGGACGCTGCTGACGGTGTGCCGCACTGATATGCCTGCGGGGACGTTTCCTGCGCAAATTCAGGCCTTCCGGACAATAAATCCGGTGTGTTTCTTATAGTTAATTAACCAGCCTTCTCGTTGCAGCAGGACGTGGATGCGCGGACAGCCGTAGCGTATTCGTGTTTCCGCAATTTCCCTTATGCGCAGTGTTATTGCCCGATCGTCACGCCGACTCTGCCAGTGGTAGACAGTTCTGCTCTGCATCAGCAACCCACATCCCGACGGTCGCTGATACGATATGCCTCTCGCAGGAAATGTACCGCCTGGCGCTTCTGAGCCGGCCTCAGAACTTTTGCTTCAGTACCTTCTGCAGCATCTCCTTGTCCAGACTCAGATCAGCCACCAGTTTTTTCAGCCGCTGATTTTCATCCTCCAGTTGCCGCAGACGCCGCAGCTCGGTCACGCCCAGACCGGCAAGTTTTTTCTTCCAGTTAATGGGATGGACTACATCCTCCCTCTGCGGTTAACTGTACGAAATACGTTCAGCAGGAGAACCATCATGAATATCGTATTTCTGGGTATTGATCTGGCTAAAAATGTCTTTCAGCTCTGCGGGTTAAACCAGGCCGGTAAGCCGGTTTATTCAAAACGTATTGGCCGAAAAGAATGACTCCAGACGGTGGCGAATATTCCGGCCTGTCTGATTGGTGTCGAAGCATCCACAGGGGCATTTTACTGGCAGCGTGAGTTTGAAAAAATTAGGGCATAACGTAAAGGTCATCAGCCCCCAGTATGTAAAACCCTTTGTCCGTGGACAAAAAAATGACGGTAATGATGCACAGGCCATCGCAGTGACTCTGATGCAACCGACAATGTAGTTCGTGCTGCCAAAAAGCCCGGAACAGCAGGATATCCAGGCTTTGCACCGGGCAAGGCAGCGTATTGTTAATCACCGCACTGCGACCGTTTGTCAAATCAGGGGACTGCTGCTTGAGCGGGGAATAACTATCGGCGCGGCAGTTTCAAGAGTTCGTCGTGCCGTTCCGCTGATCCTTGAGGATGCAGAAAACGGGTTAAGTGCCCGTATGCGCAGAACGATTGCGGAACTCTATGATCTCTTTGACGATCTCGGTCGTCATATAAATTTTTTTGATAAAGAAATAGAGGCGGTGTTCAGGCAATCAGAAGCCTGTCAGCGTATCGCTAAAGTTAAAGGCATTGGTCCTAAAACGGCCACGGCCGTTGTTGCTGCTATTGGCAAAGGAACTGAATTTAAGAATGGCCGTCACTTTGCTGCATGGCTTGGTCTGGTTCCACGCCAGCACTCGATTGGCGACAGACAGGTGCTGATGAATAATGGTGCCCGTGCTGTCGTCAGGGTTGCCACGAACAATAATGATGGCTATCTGAATTAGTGGGTTAACCAGTTGAAAGAACGTCGCGGATTTAATAAAACGACCGTGGCGGTCGCTAACAAAAATGCGAGAATAATCTGGTCGATGCTGAGAAATGATACAGAATATCAGGCAGTGGGAAGTTAATACCCTGCCAGCAAAGTTGCAGTGTACTGAGAAATGGTGACAGGTTGCACCTGCACAATCGGAACCTGATTTTTATACTGGCCTCAGAGGCCGTCCAGTTGTTGAGGCTATTGTGTGCGGATTACCCATTTGGGCACAGGTTTTCCTGATGCCGGATAGATGTAAGCAACAACCCAAAACCAGAATCAGCGCTTGCAAAACGGAGGTAGTCCATAGATGTAAAAAGTGGCCTCAGAAATACCCATTTTTCTGCAAACTTCCCCGACGCGGGTGCCGGTTTCGGCCTGTTTCAGTGCAAACGCAATCTGTTCTTCGGTATAACGGGCCTTTTCATGGTAATGCTCCTCTCAGTGAGAAGGAAGAAAGACCGAAGACTTCAGTTTAGCCTGGCACTGTTTTCAGGGAGAAGATCAGCTTCATAAGCAGGATGCCTGACTTAACCTCAGCCAGCGAACCCGTTTGCTGGCTGCTTCTCTCTTTTTTCCTATCAGTAAAATCTCAACACCTTTTCCCTTCAGTAATTATCATTAAAAAATGGTATAGCTCACGAAACGTACACTTTTTAATATACCCATGGTGTATTAAAGGTTACTTTTAAAATGGTGATGACAAAAGGAGGTATTATGACCAAGATAATTCTGGTACCGATTGATATTTCAGAAACTGAACTCACCCAGCGCGTGATTGCGCAGGTCGAAGCGCAAGCCCGTCTGGACGATGCTGAAGTCCATTTCCTGACCGTGCTCCCTTTGTATCCATACTATGCGACCCTTGGCGCCCGCTACGTGGCCGATCTTCCGGTAATGGACGACCTCGAAACCGATGCGATGAAAAAGCTCGATGAGATTGTGAAACAGTTCGCGTTACCGGAAGACAGAGTGCACAAGCATTTCGCGGAAGGCGCGCCAAAGGATAAAATCCTCGAACTGGCGAAAACCATTCCTGCGGATTTAATTATTATCAGTTCACATCGACCTGATTTTACCACTTACCTGCTGGGCTCTACTGCGGCGGCGGTGGTCAGGCATGCAGAGTGCTCTGTGCTGGTTATCCGTTAGCCTGCTCGACAAACTAAGCGGAAATCTTGATTTCCGCTTAGTTTTTGCTGTCCCTATTCCCCTGACCTGAAATCAATACATGCTATAATTCAGCGCCGTCAGTGTATTTGCCCTGAAGATTATTTCTGGTCGAAAGGAATGCCCATGTCTGAAATTATTGCCCCGCGTGATGTCCACCAGCACCTGTTAGCGCTGCTTGAGGAAAACCGAGCCCGTTACCGCGTAATGGAGCACGAAGCCGTTGGCAAATGTGAAGCAGTCTCTGAGCTACGCGGCACAGCACTTGGCCAGGGGGCAAAAGCGCTGGTGTGCAAGGTGAAAGGCAATGGTATTAAACAACATATTCTGGCCGTTTTAGCGGCCGATCAGCAGGCTGATTTATCGCGTCTGGCGCTGCATATTGGCGGATTGAAAGCGTCGCTTGCCAGCCCTGCCGAGGTGGATCAACTCACCGCCTGCGTTTTCGGCGCCATCCCGCCCTTCTCGTTCCACCCTTCTCTGCGACTGGTAGCCGATCCGCTGCTTTTCTCCCGTTTTAACGAGATTGCGTTTAATGCCGGACGTCTGGAAAAGTCAGTTATTCTCAATACCGAAGATTATTTACGCATTGCCCGGCCCGAAATAGTGGCGTTTCGTCGCGACGCATAAATGAAGCCCTCTGGTAGGTTAATTGTGCAGAAGCCTGAATGATGACCAGATGTAAAAAAAAGCCTGCTTATTCACGCGGTTGTGCGTAAAGTAAGCAGGCTTACTTTTTTTTGGCAAGGATTTCCTTTCATGTTCGATACCACCCTGCTGATCCTTCTTGGCCTGGCGGCGCTGAGCTTTGTCAGCCATAACACTACCGTTGCTGTTTCTATTCTCGTACTCATTATCGTCCGCGTTACGCCCCTCAACACCTTCTTCCCGTGGATTGAGAAACAGGGGCTCACTATCGGCATCATCATCCTGACCATCGGTGTAATGGCTCCGATTGCCAGCGGTACGCTGCCGCCCTCCACGCTATTGCATTCGTTCGTTAACTGGAAGTCGCTGGTGGCGATTGCCGTTGGCGTGTTCGTCTCCTGGCTCGGAGGTCGCGGCATCGTACTGATGGGCAGCCAGCCGCAACTGGTTGCCGGTTTGCTCATCGGAACCGTCCTTGGCGTAGCGCTGTTTCGCGGCGTGCCCGTTGGGCCACTTATCGCGGCAGGGCTGGTGTCGATTCTTATCGGGAAGTCGTGAGACCCGCCAGATAGCGCCCCGGCGTCTGCCCGAGCCCCTTACGAAACATGGTGATAAACGCAGTTGTGGAGTCGTAGCCAAGCGACTGCGCAACCTGCTGCACCGCCAGCCCGCGTACCAGCAGTTGTAAGGCGAGAATAAGCTGCAACTGGTGCCGCCAGCGGCGGAAGTTGAGCCCCGTCTCTTTAACCACCAGCCTGGCCAGGTTGCGCTCGCTCATGGCGAAATAGCGGGCCCACTGGCTCAGCGTTTGCCACTGAGCCGGTTGCGCCTCCATGGTCTCCACCATCTGACGAATTTTCGGATGCGCGGAGACCGGTAACTGTAGCTGCTGCTCCGCCTGCTGCGGAAGCTCGTCGAAAAGCACCTGCTGCAAACGCTGGGTTTGCGGTGTTTTACCTGCGTTCCCCGGCCGCTGCGCCAGGGCCAGGATCAGTTCCCGCACCAGTGGGGAGATCTTCAGTGAGCAACAGCGATCCGGCATTTGCGCCGCGCCCGGCTCGATAAACAAAAAGCAGAGTTCAGCTTGTGGCGTGGCCCGATTGCTGTGCGGCATTCCGCCGGGGATCCACACGGCAAACTGCGGTGGAACCATCCAGCGGGCGTGCTCCACTTCGCAGGTGATCGCCCCGCGTAACGCCAGAATAAGCTGCCCTTTACGGTGATGGTGCTGTGGAATGTATTGCTCATCGGGAGCAACCTGAATGCGTAAAGCTACGGTTGCATCGTGATGGCTATCAGGAAGGTAGCCATTAAGGCCGAGCCCAAACATAAGGTTGTCCGATTTTAGCGATAAATTGTCATTTTAGCTGGATTTCAGCCTCAACTAAACAGGGTATTATCCTCATCCCATCGTTTTACCGAGATTGTTATGCGTACTGCTGCACCTTCTACCTCTCGTAACACCGGCTTGCTGATTGCGGGCATGTTAATGATTGCCTCCACCCTGCGGGTCACTTTCACCGGCGCCGCGCCCCTGCTTGATGCTATTCGCGCAGATTACGGCCTGACAACCGCCCAGACGGGGCTTTTAACCACGCTTCCGCTGCTTGCCTTCGGGCTGGTGTCGCCACTGGCCGCAAGCGTTGCCCAGCGTTTGGGGATCGAACGCAGCCTGTTCGCTGCCATGCTGCTGATTTGCGGGGGCATTGTTGTGCGATCGCTACCAGCGGTCAGCCTGCTTTTCCTCGGAACAGCCATCATTGGCTGCGGGATTGCACTGGGCAACGTGCTGTTGCCAGGGCTCATCAAACGCGATTTCTCCGGCAATGTCGCCCGCATGACCGGCGCGTACTCTGTCACCATGGGGGCCGCAGCCGCACTGGGTTCCGCACTGGTTGTGCCGCTGGCGCTAAATGGTTTTGGCTGGCGCGGCGCACTGCTGGCGCTGGTTGCCTTCCCGGTGCTGGCGCTTCTGCTGTGGTTGCCGCAGTGGCGGGCAGCAAAAAGCGCTACGCTCACGACATCCCGAACGCTGAAAAGCCGCGGGATCTGGCGCTCATCACTGGCGTGGCAGGTGACGCTATTCCTGGGGATCAACTCGCTGGTTTACTATGTGGTGATAGGCTGGCTTCCGGCCATTCTGATTGGTCAGGGCTACAGCGAAGCTCAGGCTGGTTCACTGCACGGCCTGCTGCAACTGGCAACAGCGGCTCCGGGGTTTGTTATTCCGCTCATCCTCCATCGGCTTAAAGATCAACGCGGCGTCGCGGTGCTGGTCGCACTGATGTGTGCCGTGAGTGCGGCGGGATACTGGCTCTTCCCACTGCAGGCGGTGATCTGGACGCTGATTTTTGGTTTCGGCTCAGGCGCAACCATGATCCTCGGTCTGACGTTTATCGGCCTGCGCGCCAGTTCCGCTCATCAGGCGGCGGCGCTCTCGGGAATGGCGCAGTCGGTAGGCTATTTGCTGGCAGCCTGCGGGCCGCCGCTGATGGGGAAAATCCACGACGCCAGCGGCGACTGGCATATTCCACTTATCGCCGTGGCGGTTATTTCACTGGTGATGGCGCTGTTTGGCGCGCTGGCCGGGCGCGATCGGGAAATCCACTGATTGTTTTAATTGGCCGCTGCGTACAGGAAAGCCTGAACCAGCGGCGCAGGACGCCCTTCAAGCGCATTGCGTTCATGCTGGAACAGGGTCGCGACAAAGAACGGATGCGTTACCAGCTCAACGGCGCGGATCTCGCCCTCTTCATCCCAACCGGTGACACCCAGCGGCTGATCGTTCAGCGCTGAGGCAAATTCCTCGGAGATGCCGTAATTACAGTGATAACCCTCTTCAATTTCATCACGGCCATACGCACGGGCAATCAGCGTATTGGCACGCAGCTCGATGGTGTCGTTTTTTTCCACCAGCGAACAGCTTAGCGGAGCGATAACCATCCGCCCTTCGCTGTCGGTTTCCGCATGCGCGGCATCTTCCCAGCCCATCACATTGCGGGCATATTCAACGATCGCATGCTGAAAACCGCCACAGGTGCCCAAAAAAGGCAGGCCGTTTTCGCGCGCATGGCGAATCGCCAGTAATGCACCTTCACTGTTTTGATAGGGGCTGGCTGGCACGACCCAGATAGCATCAAATTCGGCAAGATCGTCGGCGCTATGGATATCAGCGGTGGCAAGCCAGCGGTAATCAACGTGGATTTCCAGCACCGCCGCGGCGTCATCAATCGCCAGCGGGATCGCCTGATGAGCGGTCACGTCAGCGTTATAGTCGCCAACCAGGGCAACACGAAGGGGCGTTTTGACAACAGGGTTTTCCATGAGAGATCCTTATGCGCAGCAATTTTGGAACAACATAAGGCGTGTGAGACTAGTAGAGTAGCACCGGAATAGCAATAGCCTAATGGCGGTGTTATTGTGGAAATTCCATCATCTGGATGAACGAAAAGGAGGCAGGAGATGATCCAGTGTAAACGCGTTTATGACGCAGTCACACCCGACGATGGTTATCGCGTACTGGTCGACAGGCTGTGGCCGCGCGGTATTAAAAAGGAGAACCTCGTCTACGATGACTGGTGCAAAGTACTCACGCCGTCTACGGAACTGCGCAAAGCGTTTCATGGCGAGGTGATTGACTTTCCTACCTTCTGCCAGCACTACCGCGAAGAGCTCAATCAGCATCGCGAAGAAGGCGCGCGCCTGAAGAGTATTGCCAATACCCAGGGCTTGACGCTGCTCTATTCCGCAACCAACACCACCCAAAACCACGCACGGGTTCTCGCCGACTGGCTAACCCACCTGTAATGAGAAAGCAGTGCTACGCCACACGGCGTAGCACTATGCCAGACTCAGCGCCCTTTCTTTTTCAGGCAGCGTATCCGGCGTCAAAGGCAGAAGATATTCACTGCGGACAAAAGCGAAGCCATGCTGACCATCAGCGGAGAAGATATCGCCAGTCACCAGCCATAGCGCCCGTGGCGATTGCAGCGGCAATTGCGTCATCACACCATTCACCGGATTTAAAATGCGCTCTCCTGGCGCACAAAGAGCAAACAGCTCAACCGCTTTACCGATATTCGCCCGGCCCGCTGGGGTACGTGCGGCAATGATCAGGGCTGTCGTGCCCGGCTGGTGCAAAAACATACTCTTCGTTCTTCCTGCGTTATTTGCTTAAGAATTATCCTAACCGCAGTTTACGCAAGCAAGCCTGAGTTGTCACTGTTTCTGTGGATGCTCCCGACGCCACAGCGTCCATTCTTCAACCTGCTCGCCGTCAGGCAACTGGCAAAGAGAACTCTCGCCCTGTGCACTTTTTTGCGCCACCCGTGTGCCCCCCTTTTCAACGCAGTAGACCGACGCCGGGTTGGGCATACCCATTGCCCGGGCTGGCGGTTGCACGTCGGACTGACACCCCACAACCAGTAACAGAACGGCTATAACCACGCAGTATTTCATCCGGTTTTTCCTATAAAGTTTGCTTTCATTCTAAACTCCATGATTTCTCCATTTTAACTGCACTTTTGCCGCATAAAGTGCATCTCGTTCTCGAATTGACCAGAGAACAGATCATTCCATAATCAATGAGTTTTTGCCCCGTCGCCCCCGGCGGGGCTTTTTTTATCCGCAACATCTTATCTTCCACCACCAGAATGTATAAAATTTAACGCATTAGTGATGTATTCTTACTGCACAGCCTGAAAATTCTTAGTAACGTACTGTGTTCCATCCCGCTGTACGGGAGCGCCTTTATTCATGTCAGATAATATTCTTGCCCGGGTCACACATACCCTTGCGACGGAACAATCGCTGGAAAGTCTGGTTCGCCAGTTGCTCGAAATGCTGGAGCTGGTGACCAATATGGAGTCAACGTATCTGACCAGAATCGATACTGACGCCCAGATTCAACACATCGTTTATGCCCGCAACAGTGGTGATATGACTATTCCGGAAAATGCTTTCGTTCCCTGGGATGAGTCTTTATGCAAACGGGCGATGGAAGAAAACTTTTTCTTCTGCAATGACGTCGATGTGCACTGGGCAGATTGCGAGCGCGCTCGTGAACTCGGCATTATCACTTTCCTGAGTACCCCGGTACATCTTGCTGATGGTTCATTGTACGGTACGCTCTGCGCTTCAAGCTCACAGAGAACCCCCTTTAATCTCAATGGCGAGCAGGTATTGCAACTCTTCGCCAGTATTATTGCGCACTATATAGAAAAAGAGTCGCTGGTGACGCAGTTAAAAGCCGCTAACGCAGCACTGCTATACCACTCCTACACCGATGAGTTAACGGGTCTGCCTAATCGCCGTGCCGTCTTTGAAGATCTTAATACGCTGTTTGCCCATGCCCGCAAGGTCGATTGCCGGGTTACTCTCGCCTTTATCGACCTCGATTATTTCAAAGCGATCAACGATCTCTACGGTCATCATTGCGGCGATCAATTTTTACAGCAGGTTGGGCAACGATTGTTTGCATTCAAACACGAAGATGGCCTTGTCGGGCGACTGGGGGGCGATGAATTTCTGTTTGCTGTATTATCCACCGCCGTTACGGCGTATCCGGATTTTACCGCGGCTCTTCACGAACAATTCAGCGGTGATTATCCTCTCACGGAAACCACAATCCATTATCCTGGCGCCAGTATTGGCGTGGTTGACATTGACCCGGTCACAACGGATGTCGAAAATGCATTACGCGCAGCCGACAATGCGATGTACCAGGATAAAAAGTTGCGCCGTAAGATGCAATCACCCTGGCATATCGGTTAAGGTTTACCCTACACCCATTTAATAAATATCATTCAGGACTGAATAATGAGAATTGGTATCGCTTTTCCCATCGTTATCTTTTTTGTGGCGGTGATCTTTCTGGCTTGGTTCTTTATTGGCGGTTATGCTCTGCCGGCAGGTGCGAAATGAGAAAAACAACCATCATTATGCTCATCGTTGCGGTTGTCGCCGTTGCCGGAACACAACTTGGCTGGTGGTAACGCCATTGCTGGGGCGGCGTTCTGACGAAACGCCGTCCGCTCTGCCCTTTTATCCCTTAGCCTCACCTTTTTTCATACGGTACATATCCACGTCGGCCTGATGAATAGCGCTATATAACTCGCTGATATCCGATGCCATTCCCCAGGATACAGACAGTGGCACGGTATTACCGTCCACGCGAAAGTCCTGCTGCATAATCTGCAACGTAATACGTTCGCCAAGATATCGCGCGTCCTCTTTGCTGGCGTCGGCCAGTAATACAACAAATTCGTCACCCCCGGTGCGGACGACCAAATCCTGCGGTGAGCGCACATTATCCAGCATACACTGCGCGATAATCTTCAGCGCCCGATCGCCTGCGTTATGCCCCCAGGCATCGTTAATTGCTTTGAATTTATTGCAATCAAACATCAGCACCGTCTTATAAGTCATATCGAATTTTTGCACCAATTCGAGGATATTGCGGGTATAGCAACCGGTTAGCGCATCAGAGTAAAAACGATTGTCACTTTTATCCAGCCAACGTCGGATGAAAAAGAAAAGCAGCAAAAAGATTAGCGGCGCTAACAATACGGCGGTTGAAGCCAGCGGATCGTGCAGAATATAGAGGTATAACGGCAATGCGTAGCGAAATTCATAGCGATCGGAGAGAGGGTAAACCTGATAAACCGTTGGCCAGTCGCAGTTGTCAGTTAAGCAGAGATGGCTGCCATCTTGCCGATTTACAAATTTCAGCATCAGTTCTGTAGGCACGCGATTGTTGAATGCATCACGCAGTGCACGCCGTAACTCTGGCTTCGAAAAATCGTACAGCAAATAACCGACAATATTATTGCTCACCTGCCCGTCAGAGAGATCATAGATATAGCTCACCAGGCTGTATGCTTTTTCGCCTGTTATTTTATCGATATAAAAATTGGTTGAACTACGCGCTTTTCTTCGCGAGTCCTTGAGCAGTAAACGATCGTAGAAGGTTTCAGGTATCTGGAAAAACGCGCCTGGATTATTCGCCATTTTTGAACTTGAAAACGAAAAGTGCGCAGAGTCTTTGCTGGTGAACCAATAAAACCAGTGCGCATCACGAGCGACAATATAGCGATGAGTATCATAATGCCCCGGGTTCAGGGTATTCATTTTGCTGCGCACAAACTCCCCCGCCGCAAACATGCAGCGCGCTTCCGAACTTTGGCTTCTTGATATCAGGGTGCCAAAACCGGGGTTAAGTCCCGAGCGATCTGCGTTTATTCCCCATTCATCGCGATTGCGCGGACGAAAATCATTCAGACTACCGCACAGACCATGGCTTTTAATCTGCTGATAGCGTACACCTGTCGCATCAGCAATCAGTTCATTATCATTGAAGATCGCCAGCATCTTGCTTTCCAGCGTCGTGATACCGTCATTGACCTGATTAAGCGCACGTTGATACATAAAAAACAGATACAGGAAAATGAACAGGCCAGTTATCCCCGCGGCCACCAGCAATGCCTGCTTCTTTCGTAAGTCATCCTGAATCCGTTTCACATTCTCACCATAAAAAAAGTTATCAACGAAAACGTAACACACTTTGCATTTTTAGCGTGTTCAGTATGAACCTATCAGAAAAATAGATAATTCATACCCAAAATGTGGGGTTATTTATCCATCAAACTTCAATCGCCTAAATTTTAGGCATGACGCTTACGCGGTATGTTTAAGCAACTAAACAGGAATGCGGAGAAATCTTATCTACTAATGCGCTGGTTTTTATACAATCCTGTGAACTGGATCGCAAAGATAATTGTCGGCGACAGTGTGTTACAGGAGATATCTATAATGAAAAAATTGCTCGCCCTTTCTTTATTATTTGTTTTAAGCACAGCACTCAGCGGATGCATCATCGACCCGGGCCATCATCATAACGGCGGTCATCATCACCATCATTCTCATCATCATTAACACAAAGGCAAAATTCAGGCGAGCAGAGCGCTCGCCTGAGAAAATCAGCTATGGCTTTCTTTTGGGCCGAGGAAAATAAAACCAAACGGGATTGACCCGAGCACGGTGAAAATGGAACTGTAGACCATCACCATCGAGCCCTGCAAAAAGAACATCCCCGTCGTCCATTCTGAATAAGGCAGATTGTACTCACGGACTACCCCACCAAACGTTGCCCGTCCCACAACGATCACTGCAATGATAAATATCGCGCAGGCACATAGCAGGAATTTTTTGCCGTTCCTTGTGCGCAATTTTTCTAACACCATACTCGCTCTCCCCTTCATGGCGATATATTCCACTACAGTTGTAACAAATATGTACCAATAAATGAAATTTTTTTGTGAATCAACCGCCTTTCTACCCCTTTTAAAGTAGCATTTAAAATGCACGTTTTGATAAATTCCCAGGGTCACTTTGTGCTCTAATAACCCGTAACAAAACAGGGGGAAACATGCTACGGATTCCGCAAAGTTGTGTTCACACGCGTTCCACACCGTTCTGGAACAAAGAGACGGCACCGGCCGGTATTTTTCAGCGTCATCTTGATAAAGGCACCCGTCAGGGCGTTTACCCGCGCTTGTCGGTGCATAAAGGGGCGGTGAAGTATCTGGGCTATGCTAATGAGACGGTTGAACAACCTGAAGCTGAGTTGCTGATTGAAGCGGGCCATTTCGGCGTCTTCCCACCTGAGAAATGGCATCTAATAGAATTGATGACCGAAGATACTGTTTTTCAAATTGATTTTTTCGTGGAAGCTGATGTTTTGAGATCCCTTTAAGCTCACAAGGCGACGAAGTAAGGAGCCATTTATGCTGCGTATTCCTGAAAATTTTGTCCATACCCGTTCAACACCGTTCTGGAATAAAGAGACTGCCCCGAAGGCGCTCTTCACCCACCACAATACCAAAGCCCATGTCTATGGCCGCCTGTCAGTGATGCAGGGTGCCGTCCGCTACTTTGGTTTTCCTGACGCCAACGCTACCGAGCCCGACGTCAATATCGTCATCGAGGCAGGTTCATTCGGCATCTCGCCGCCGCAAAAATGGCACCGAATTGAGCTTTTGACCGACGACACCTATTTCAATATCGACTTCTTTGCCGACCCGGATGTCACCCTTGAAGGCGCAGGCCTGGGCAAAGTGGTCAATTCGCATAAGGAGTAAACATCATGGGTAAAGCAACCTATACGGTGACCGTCACGAATAACAGCAACGGCATTTCGGTAGATTATGAAACCGATAAACCGATGGAATTGCTGATACCTGATGTTGCTGCCGATGTGGTAAAAGATCTTATCAACACCGTTCGTGCTTATGACACAGAGAATGAGCACGAAGTCTGCGGTTGGTAACGCCTGTAGTGAGAGCACAAACGGGAGCCTATTGGCTCCCGTTTTATATACCGCTAACGTTATGCCCTGCGATTTATAAATCGCGGGATCGCCATGCGCTCAAATGACTCTGGTACCGGCCTCATATTGCAAATTCGGGGATTAACAAAAATCGTATTGGCAGGGATATCTTTATTCACAAAAGACATCGCCCCAATAACCGCATTGTCGCCAATAGTGATGGGGCCGACCAGACAGGAATTTGCACCGAGATCAACGTTATCGCCAATGCTCATAAATTCATCCTGGCCCATCTTCACCGTACCACCCAGCGTGGTGTTCTGACGAATGATGCAATGCGCGCCGATGTGCGCCCTGCTGGTGATCACTATCCCCATGTGATGCGGGATGTGCAGGCAGGGCCCGATTTTGGCATCCAGCGCGATATCGCACGCAAATTTATCCTTCAGCTTTGCGGAAATCGCCGAGGCGGCTTTTTTCTGCCCCTTCGTACCATGTCGGTTCATTTCACTGGCCAGACGCCACCAGAAAAGGAAGTTTCTCCTTCTGTTCTTTTTATTACGTATCAATCTTCGCCAGGAAAACGTCTCCTTACGCACGACTTCGACTCGCCAGTACTCCATAAGATCATGAGATTTTTTTGAAAAAATGAATGAAAGACAAAATAAGATATTAATGAAAAACTCCTTTTGTGATTCAAGTCACAAATTAGGAATAACCCTACATTTACCTCCACGAATATAGCATAACCCCGACCGACCTAATACTGATAAATGGCTATGGTCTGTGCAATATATAAGTGAGTTAATAAAAATAATAATCAGACACAAATAATAAACAATAAAAAAGGAGCCATTCGGCTCCCTTTTCCATTTATCACTATACGTGATTACATATTCGCAATGATTGCGTCACCAAACTCTGAACATTTCAGCAGCTTAGCGCCTTCCATCAGACGTTCGAAGTCATAGGTCACGGTCTTGTTAGCGATAGCGCCTTCCATACCTTTAACAATCAGGTCAGCCGCTTCGAACCATTCCATATGACGGAGCATCATTTCTGCGGACAGAATAATGGAGCCCGGGTTCACTTTATCCTGGCCTGCGTATTTCGGTGCAGTACCGTGTGTTGCTTCGAACAGTGCGCATTCGTCGCCGATATTCGCGCCCGGAGCAATGCCGATACCGCCAACCTGCGCTGCCAGGGCGTCAGAAATGTAGTCGCCGTTCAGGTTCATACACGCGATAACATCATATTCTGCCGGACGCAGCAGGATTTGCTGCAGGAAGGCATCAGCGATCACGTCTTTCACGACGATCTCTTTGCCCGTTTTCGGGTTTTTGATTTTCAGCCACGGGCCGCCGTCGATCAGTTCGCCGCCAAACTCTTCGCGTGCCAACTGGTAGCCCCAGTCTTTGAATGCGCCTTCGGTGAACTTCATGATGTTGCCTTTGTGAACCAGGGTCACAGAGTCACGATCGTTGGCGATTGCGTATTCGATAGCCGCGCGAACCAGGCGTTTGGTGCCCTCTTCAGAACACGGCTTGATGCCGATACCGCAATGTTCCGGGAAGCGAATTTTCTTCACGCCCATCTCTTCACGCAGGAACTTGATCACTTTCTCGGCGTCGGCTGAGTCCGCTTTCCACTCGATGCCCGCATAAATATCTTCTGAGTTTTCACGGAAGATAACCATGTCGGTCAGTTCAGGGTGTTTAACCGGGCTTGGTGTGCCCTGGTAGTAACGCACCGGGCGCAGACATACGTAGAGATCCAGTTCCTGACGCAGCGCAACGTTCAGAGAACGGATACCGCCGCCAACAGGTGTGGTCAACGGGCCTTTAATAGCAACACGATATTCACGTACCAGATCCAGCGTTTCTGCTGGCAGCCACACGTCCTGGCCATAAACCTGAGTGGACTTCTCGCCGGTGTAGACTTCCATCCAGGAAATTTTACGCTCACCTTTGTAGGCTTTCTCAACTGCGGCATTCACAACTTTGATCATCGGTGGGGTTACATCAACACCGATGCCGTCGCCTTCAATGAATGGGATAATCGGATTGTGCGGCACATTCAGCTTGCCGTCTTTCAGGGTGATTTTTTGACCTTCTGCCGGAACAACTACTTTGCTTTCCATTCACCTCTCCTTCGAGCGCTTCTGGTGTGCTCGTCATCCTTTACGCCACAGGTTCTCGCTGTTTACTACATGCCGGTTAAACCCCGGATATGCACTGTCTTACCGTCGTCCTGCAACACAAAGAGTTAGAGCATTTTTGTTAATGATTTGTAATGATCGTGTCAATACTACCTTATTGTTCAGCGCCATGAAAGACACTCGTTATTAGGCTATAATGCGCGAATACATAACATCTGAAAATACCATGCAGAAAACTTCTTTTAGAAATCACCCGGTTAAGCGATTCAGCTCGAAACAAGCTGCCAGACAACGTAAAGATAATGCGCCAAAACGCGTCATTTTGTTCAATAAACCCTACGATGTTTTGCCGCAATTTACCGATGAAGCGGGTCGCAGCACGTTGAAAGATTTTATTCCGGTGCAGCATGTCTACGCGGCCGGGCGCCTGGATCGCGACAGCGAAGGGCTTTTAGTGCTGACTAACGACGGCGCGCTTCAGGCACGGCTGACCCAGCCGGGTAAGCGCACCGGCAAAATTTATTATGTGCAAATTGAGGGCGAACCGAGCGAAGCCTCCCTTTCCGCCCTGCGCACCGGTGTAACGCTTAACGATGGCCCAACATTGCCCGCAGGCATTGAAGTCGTGAATGAGCCCGAATGGTTGTGGCCGCGTAATCCCCCCATACGCGAACGTAAGTCGATTCCGACCACCTGGCTGAAAGTTACGCTTTATGAAGGTCGCAATCGCCAGGTGCGCCGCATGACGGCCCATGTCGGTCATCCGACTTTGCGTCTGATTCGTTACGCAATGGGCGATTATCGTCTGGACGGATTAGCAAACGGTGAATGGCGTGACGCCGAATAAAAGGAGAGACCATGTTTAAACCTCATGTCACCGTCGCGTGCATTGTGCATGCCAAAGAAAAATTTCTGGTCGTTGAGGAGACAATCAACGGCAAAGCGCTGTGGAATCAACCCGCCGGGCACCTGGAAGCGGATGAAACACTGGTGCAGGCCGCCGAACGTGAATTGTGGGAAGAGACCGGTATTCGGGCCACACCGCAGCACTTCATTCGTTTGCATCAGTGGATTGCCCCAGACCAAACGCCTTTTTTACGTTTCCTGTTTTTGATAGAACTGGATGATATTTGCCCGACCCAGCCACACGACAGCGATATCGACCGCTGCCTGTGGGTCAGTGCTGAGGAAATCCTTAACGCCCCGAATCTGCGTTCAAAGCTGGTCGCCGAAAGCATTCATAGCTATCAGAGCGGCGAGCGTTATCCCCTGTCGCTTATCGGCGCATTTAACTGGCCGTTTACAGAGGGTGTCAAGTAAGGGGCTGCGTGCTAGAATATGCCGCCTTGAAGTTCAATGTCGTGAGTATTCCAATGTCAGAAAGCCAGAAAAAAGTGATCGTCGGCATGTCCGGCGGTGTTGATTCCTCCGTTTCAGCCTACCTGTTACAACAACAGGGTTATAAGGTTGAGGGCCTGTTCATGAAGAACTGGGAGGAAGACGACGGCGAGGAATATTGTACTGCCGCCGCCGACCTTGCCGATGCGCAAGCGGTCTGCGATAAGCTCGGCATTGAGCTGCACACCGTCAACTTTGCTGCCGAATACTGGGACAACGTTTTTGAACTCTTCCTTGAAGAGTACAAAGCGGGCCGCACGCCGAACCCAGATATCCTGTGTAACAAAGAGATCAAATTCAAAGCCTTCCTCGAGTTCGCCGCAGAAGATTTAGGTGCCGACTACATCGCCACCGGCCACTACGTGCGTCGTAAAGATGTCGACGGTAAAAGCCAGCTACTGCGCGGGCTGGATGGCAACAAAGATCAGAGCTACTTCCTCTATACGCTTAGCCACGAGCAGATTGCCCAAAGCCTCTTCCCGGTTGGCGAACTGGAAAAACCGCAGGTGCGTAAAATTGCCGAAGAGCTGGATCTCATCACGGCGAAGAAAAAAGACTCTACCGGTATCTGCTTTATTGGCGAACGTAAATTCCGCGAGTTTCTGGGCCGCTATCTGCCTGCCCAGCCGGGTAAAATCCTCACCGTGGACGGAGAAGAGATTGGCGAGCATCAGGGGCTGATGTATCACACTCTTGGCCAACGAAAAGGTCTCGGCATCGGCGGAACCAAAGAGGGGTCGGAAGATCCATGGTACGTTGTCGATAAAGATGTCGAAAACAATATTCTGGTCGTCGCCCAGGGCCACGACCATCCGCGCCTGATGTCTGTCGGCTTAATCGCCCAGCAGCTACATTGGGTCGACCGCGAGCCGGTTCAGGGTACTTTCCGCTGCACGGTTAAAACGCGTTACCGTCAGACAGATATTCCCTGCACCGTGACTGCGCTCGGTGATGATCGCATTGAAGTGCGTTTCGACGAGCCTGTTTCTGCGGTAACGCCGGGGCAATCCGCCGTATTCTACAACGGCGAAGTATGCCTGGGCGGCGGCGTGATCGAACAGCGTTTACCGCTGCCGGCATAATATACCGAAATCGTCTACCCGCCGCCGGGGCACCCGACGCCCTGGCCGCGCTTATGCGCGGGGTACCAACAAGGAGTTAGCGTGGCGAAGAACTATTACGACATCACTCTGGCACTGGCGGGTATTTGCCAGTCAGCCAGACTGGTGCAACAACTGGCCCATCAGGGCCACTGCGATAGCGACGCACTGCATGTGTCGCTGAACAGCGTTATCGACCTTAACCCGGATTCAACCCTGGGCGTGTTCGGTAGCAGTGAAGCGAATCTTCGTCTCGGCCTGGAAACGTTGTTAGGCGTTCTGAATGCCAGCAGCCGTCAGGGGCTCAACGCTGAGCTCACCCGCTATACTCTGAGTTTGATGGTGCTTGAGCGTAAGCTGGCCTCCGCCAAAGGGGCAATGGATACGCTCGGCAATCGCATTGCTGGCCTGCAACGTCAGCTTGACCACTTTGATTTGCAGTCAGAAACCCTGCTGAGCGCGATGGCCGGCATCTATGTTGATGTCATCAGCCCGCTTGGCCCGCGTATTCAGGTCACGGGTTCCCCTGCCGTACTACAAAGCCCGCAGGTGCAGGCGAAAGTCCGCGCCTCGTTGCTGGCAGGCATCCGCTCTGCCGTGCTCTGGCACCAGGTAGGGGGTGGACGCCTGCAACTGATGTTTTCCCGTAATCGCCTGACCACTCAGGCAAAACAAATTCTTGCTCATTTAACCCCGGAGTTGTGATCTATGGAATTATCCTCACTGACCGCCGTTTCCCCTGTCGACGGCCGCTACGGCGATAAAGTCAGCGCGCTGCGCGGTATTTTCAGCGAATACGGTTTGCTGAAATTCCGTGTGCAAGTTGAAGTGCGCTGGCTGCAAAAGCTGGCTGCGCAGGCAGCGATCAAGGAAGTTCCTGCTTTTGCCGCCGACGCAAACGGTTTCCTCGATAAAATCGTTGCCGACTTCAATGAAGAAGATGCCGCGCGCATCAAAACCATTGAACGCACCACCAACCATGACGTGAAAGCGGTTGAGTATTTCCTGAAAGAAAAAGTGGCGGATGTGCCGGAACTGCATGCGGTTTCCGAGTTCATTCACTTCGCCTGCACCTCAGAGGATATCAACAACCTCTCTCATGCACTGATGCTGAAAACCGCGCGTGATGAAGTGATCCTGCCTTACTGGCGCAAGCTGATTGACGGCATTAAAGAGTTGGCCGTGCAGTATCGCGATATCCCGCTGCTGTCCCGCACCCACGGTCAGCCGGCCACCCCGTCCACCATCGGTAAAGAGATGGCCAACGTCGCCTACCGTATGGAACGTCAGTACCGTCAACTGAACCAGGTCGAAATTCTCGGCAAAATCAACGGTGCGGTGGGTAACTACAACGCCCACATTGCTGCTTACCCGGAAGTGGACTGGCACCAGTTCAGCGAAGAGTTCGTTACCTCGCTGGGTATCCAGTGGAACCCGTACACCACACAGATTGAGCCGCATGACTACATCGCCGAACTGTTTGATTGCATGGCGCGCTTCAACACTATCCTGATCGACTTTGACCGTGATGTGTGGGGCTACATCGCCCTGAACCACTTCAAGCAGAAAACCATCGCCGGTGAAATTGGCTCCTCCACCATGCCGCACAAAGTTAACCCAATTGACTTTGAAAACTCCGAAGGCAACCTGGGCCTGTCGAACGCCGTGCTGCAGCACCTGGCAAGCAAACTGCCGGTGTCCCGCTGGCAGCGTGACCTGACGGACTCCACCGTGTTGCGT
Source organism: Pseudocitrobacter cyperus (assembly GCF_039889165.1). Lineage (NCBI taxonomy): Bacteria > Pseudomonadati > Pseudomonadota > Gammaproteobacteria > Enterobacterales > Enterobacteriaceae > Pseudocitrobacter > Pseudocitrobacter cyperus. The sequence goes on from NZ_JAYMYY010000001.1 coordinate 829,215, forward strand.
AACCTGGGCGTCGGTATTGGCTATGCGCTGATTGCCTACCAGTCGACCCTGAAAGGGGTGAGTAAACTGGAAGTGAACCGTGACCGTCTGCTCGACGAACTGGATCACAACTGGGAAGTGTTGGCTGAACCTATCCAGACGGTTATGCGCCGTTATGGCATTGAAAAACCGTATGAGAAGCTCAAAGAACTGACCCGCGGTAAACGCGTGGATGCCGAAGGGATGAAGCAGTTTATCGACGGTCTGGCTCTGCCGGAAGACGAGAAAGTGCGGCTGAAAGCCATGACCCCGGCAAATTACATTGGCCGTGCCATTCAGATGGTCGATGACCTGAAATAATGCCTGCCGCTCTCCTTCCAGCCGGAAGGAGAGCATTTTTCACTCTCATATCACTCACTGCATCTTCTTTTTGCCTGCAAAGATCCTGCATGCGTCTTCTATACTTCGAATGTAATGTCAGGGCCGATTGAGCGGATGGTGAAATCCTGCATATTCGGGCACAGCACTTTTCTCATTCGAGAATAACTATGGTCAGAGCCACTCTTCCTTACGTTGCAGCGGTATGCTTTTTCGTGGCAGGCACTTTTATTCTGAATTTGCAACTCTGGTACTCTGCGAAGAGCGAGAATGTTGCCGCGGCAACACATGCCACAAACAGCGTCAATACCATTCTTGAAGAGGCTCGTAGCGCAACGCGTACCGGTTTCACGATTGCTACTACCGGCTGCACGCCTGAAGGTCAATATCAGTTGGGTACCGAAGCCGCCCTGAAACCGCATCTGCGAACCATTTTGATCCTCAAAGAGGGAAAGATATGGTGCTCTTCTCTGCCCGGTAATCGCCTGTTAATCAATAACCTGACCGAGCTTCCTGAGACCCGTCTCACACTGGTCGAAGGCATCAACAACGTTCATCAACGCCCTTCACTGGTCTACCGGACGCAGCATCCCGATGCAACGGTTCTGGTAACCGTCAGCGACTCCCATATTCGTGATGCTCTTGATACCACAAGAAAAAACACTCACCTGCGGATGATTGTAGGGTCGCATTCAATAGGGTTTTCCGGTGATGTCGAAACCTACACCACGAAGACAGACCGCGAAGCTATCGTTGTCTCAAAAGCGTTCCCCTTCGCAATCGGATACATGCTGCCGCCTTTTTTCAGCGTTGAGCGCATATTACGTCAGGGTGCCGGGTTACTTCTTTTTATCCTGCTGATGTCCGCAATAGCCTTCTATGCCCTGGGAAAATATTTAAATAAATATACTGCGCCAACGGACACGCTGCGTCGGGCAATTTTAAAAGGCGATATTATTCCCTATTACCAGCCGGTGATGGATGGCCGCGATAATTCAATCAGGGGTGTCGAAGTCCTTGCCCGATGGAAACAACCGGACGCCGGGTTTATTTCCCCCTCCTCGTTTATTCCGCTGGCTGAAAAGTCGGGGCTGATTATTCCCCTGACACAATCACTGATGTGGCAAGTCGTTGCGCATATGAATGCTATCACCACCTTACTGCCGGAAGGCTTTCATGTGGGCATCAACTTCAGCGCCGCGCACATTAACGCCCCCTCTTTCGTTGAAGATTGCCTCAGGTATCAGGCGGGATTTGTGAACAAACAGTTAACGCTGGTGCTGGAGGTGACTGAGCGCGAACCTCTGCACGTCGACGATCAACTGATCAGCAATCTTAATACGCTCCATGCCAATGGCTTTGCCATTGCGCTGGACGATTTCGGTACCGGCTATTCCGGACTCTCCTACCTGCATGACCTGAATATTGATTACATAAAAATCGATCACAGTTTTGTGGGGCGCGTAAATGAAGATGAAGATTCAACCAAACTCCTCGATTGCGTGCTGGAACTGGCGCGTAAACTCTCATTAAGCATTGTGGCGGAAGGTGTAGAAACCCGGGCGCAACTGGAATACCTCAATCGTAACAATATCCCTCTGTTGCAGGGCTACTACTTTTACAAACCGGTCAAGTTCGTCGAACTGGTCAAAATACTGTTATCGAAGCCAAAAGAGAAAATTGAACGCTATATTGCGCCGTAAACAAAACGGGTTAACACAAATTCTTTTACTAACCGGTGTTTAGTTTTAGTATAACCAGTCGGGGTTAAACTATAAGCCTCAATTATGAATATGGAGAGAAACATGCGCGTACTGGTGGTAGAAGATAACGCCCTGTTACGTCACCATCTGAAGGTTCAACTCCAGGAGTTGGGTCATCAGGTTGATGCGGCGGAAGACGCAAAGGAAGCGGATTACTATCTGGGCGAACATCTCCCGGATATCGCCATCGTTGACCTTGGATTACCGGATGAAGACGGCCTTTCACTGATTCGTCGCTGGCGCAGTCACGACATCTCGTTACCGATTCTGGTCTTAACCGCCCGCGAAGGCTGGCAGGATAAAGTCGAAGTATTGAGCGCCGGTGCGGATGACTATGTCACCAAACCTTTCCACATTGAAGAAGTGGCCGCCCGCATGCAGGCGCTGATGCGTCGGAACAGCGGCCATGCTTCACAGGTTATCTCTCTGCCGCCGTTCCAGGTTGATCTCTCCCGCCGCGAACTGTCGATTAACGATGAAGTTATTAAGCTGACGGCGTTTGAATACACCATCATCGAAACGCTAATCCGTAATAATGGCAAAGTGGTGAGCAAAGATTCGCTAATGTTGCAGCTATACCCCGATGCGGAACTGCGCGAAAGCCACACCATTGACGTGTTAATGGGCCGTCTGCGTAAGAAAATTCAGGCGCAATATCCACATGACGTGATTAATACCGTTCGTGGCCAGGGCTATCTGTTCGAACTGCGCGGATGAATAAGCTCCTGCGACATATGCTCCCTCTCTCGCTGCGGGTACGCTTCCTGCTGGCAACCGCAGCCGTCGTGATGGTGCTTTCCCTGGCCTACGGAATGGTTGCGCTGGTCGGTTACAGCGTCAGTTTCGATAAAACGACCTTCCGCCTGTTGCGCGGCGAGAGCAATCTGTTTTACACCTTTTCCAAATGGGAAGACGGTAAGCTGACCGTGGATATGCCGGATAACCTCATCCGGCAGAGTCCGACGATGGCTATCATCTATGACAGCAAAGGCAATCTGCTCTGGCAGCAAAAAGATATTCCCTGGCTGAAGGATCGCATCCAGCAGGAGTGGCTAAGAGGCAATGGCTTCCACGAAATAGAAGCCGATATTAATGCCTCCAGCACACTGCTGACGGACAACCATGAAGCGCAGGTGCAGCTTAGCGAAATCCGCAAAGAGGATGACGATTCGGAGATGACCCACTCGGTCGCCGTTAACAGCTACCCGGCAACAAATCTGATGCCCGCGCTGGTGATTGTGGTGATCGACACCATCCCCATCGAGCTCAAACGCTCCTATATGGTCTGGAGCTGGTTCATCTACGTGCTGGTGGCAAACCTGTTACTGGTCGTTCCCCTGTTATGGATTGCCGCGCACTGGAGCCTGCGTCCGCTGGCGGCGCTTACCCGTGAGGTACGCGAGCTGGAAGATCATGATCGCGAAGCGCTCAATCCGGAAACCACGCGTGAGCTTACCGGGCTTGTACGTAACCTCAATCGCCTGCTGCAAAGCGAGCGTGAGCGTTATGACAAGTACCGCACCACGCTAACTGATCTGACTCACAGTCTGAAAACACCGCTGGCAGTGCTGCAAAGTTCACTGCGTTCGCTACGCAGCGAACAAATCAGCGTCAGCGAGGCCGAGCCCGTCATGCTGGAGCAAATCAGCCGCATTTCTCAGCAAATTGGTTATTACCTCAATCGCGCCAGTATGCGCACCGACAGCACTTTGTTAAGCCGCGAACTGCATCCGGTTGCGCCGACGCTCGATAGTCTTATCTCGGCGTTAAATAAGGTTTACCAGCGTAAGGGTGTGAGCATCAGCCTGGATATCTCCCCGGAAATCAGTTTCGTAGGTGAGAAAAACGACTTTATGGAAGTGATGGGCAACGTACTGGATAACGCCTGTAAATATTGCCTTGAGTTCGTGGAAGTCTCCGCACATCAGGCGGATAACCATCTGCACGTAATTGTCGAGGATGACGGCCCGGGGATCCCGAAAAATAAACGCGACCTGGTGTTCGACCGGGGCCAGCGGGTCGATACCCTGAGGCCTGGCCAGGGCGTGGGGCTCTCTGTCGCGCGTGATATCGTTGAGCAGTATGACGGGCAGATCATTACCGGCGACAGCCTGCTGGGAGGCGCGAAAATGGACGTTGTCTTCGGGCGGCAAAATCTGGAACACCATGTAGGGTAAATCCCATTTCCGCCGCAGGCAGGTTGTCGGAATACGTGTATAATCCGAGAAAACACCTGCTGCGGAAATAACAAAATGGATTATCACTTAACGCTCAACTGGCCCGACTTTATCGAACGCTACTGGCAAAAACGCCCGGTGGTGCTCAAGCGCGGGTTTGCTAATTTTGTCGACCCCATTTCGCCGGATGAACTGGCAGGCCTGGCGATGGAAAACGAAGTCGACAGCCGCCTGGTGAGTCATCTTGACGGAAAATGGCAGGTCAGCCATGGGCCATTTGAAAGCTACGACCATCTTGATGAAACCAACTGGTCTTTGCTGGTTCAGGCGGTCGATCACTGGCATGAGCCCTCTGCCGCATTAATGCGCCCTTTCCGCGCGCTGCCCGACTGGCGCATTGACGACCTGATGATCTCTTTCTCCGTGCCCGGTGGCGGCGTGGGCCCGCATCTCGATCAATATGATGTCTTTATCATTCAGGGAACCGGGCGTCGTCGCTGGCGCGTGGGCGAAAAAGTGCCAATGAAACAGCACTGCCCGCACCCGGATTTACTGCAGGTTGATCCTTTCGACGGAATCATTGATGAAGAGCTGGAGCCGGGCGATATCCTTTATATTCCGCCAGGTTTCCCGCATGAGGGGTATGCGCTCGAAAACTCCCTTAACTATTCCGTAGGTTTCCGCGCACCAAACAGCCGCGAATTGTTCAGCGGTTTCGCCGATTATATTCTGCAACGAGAACTGGGCAGCCAACGTTATACCGACCCGGATGTTCCTGCGCGCGAGCATCCGGCGGACATCCTGCCGCAGGAAGTTGATCGTCTGCGTGAGATGATGCAGGAGTTAATCAGTCAACCCGAGCAATTCCAGCAGTGGTTAGGGGAATTTATCAGCCAGTCGCGCCACGAACTGGATGTAGCGCCTCCTGAACCGCCTTATCAGCCGGACGAGATTTACGACGCCCTGCAACAGGGTGACAAACTGGTACGTCTGGGTGGTCTGCGAGTGCTGAAAATCGGTGATGATGTATTCGTGAATGGTGAAAAAGTCGATTCCCCACACCGCCCTGCGCTCAACGCGCTGGCAGGACACATCATTCTGGAGAGTGAACATTTCGGCGATGCGCTGGAAGACCCTTCGTTCCTCGCCATGCTGGCCGCGCTGGTGAATAGCGGATACTGGTTTTTTGAGGGGTAAATAAGCCCCCTCACTCCGGCCCTCTCCCGCAGGGAGAGGGTTTTCTTTAACACTTACCTCGCCCGCTGCGCCGTCAGTTCCGCGATACGCACAATCACCTGTACCGCTTTCTCCATTCCTTCCAGAGTGACAAACTCATGTTTGCCGTGGTAGTTATAGCCACCGGTAAACAGGTTTGGGCATGGCAGGCCCATAAAGGAGAGCTGCGCGCCGTCAGTACCGCCGCGAATCGGCTTGAGGTCAGGCTTGATATCGCAATCCAGCATCGCCTGCTGCGCAATATCGATAATATGCGGATGCTCCATCACCTTTTCACGCATATTGTAATAGCTGTCTTCTATAACCAGTTCGATATAGCAGTCCGGGTGGAGCCCCTTACCGACCTTTTTGGCGATCTCCATCATTTTACGTTTGCGCGCTTCAAACTGCTTACGATCAAAATCGCGAATGATGTAGTGCATTTCCGCACGGTCAACGGAGCCTTTCATCGTATTGAGATGATAAAAACCTTCGTAACCGTCTGTTTTTTCCGGGCTCTCATCGGCGGGCACTTCCGCATGAATGCGCGCGGCCAGCGACAGGGCATTCACCATGACGCCTTTCGCCGTACCTGGATGGACGTTGTTGCCCACAATTTTGATCACTACCGACGCCGCATTGAAGTTTTCAAACTCCAGTTCGCCAACGCCGCCGCCATCAACAGTGTACGCCCAGCGAGCGTCGAAAGCCTCGACATCAAAGTGTTTAGCCCCCTTGCCTACTTCTTCATCTGGGGTAAACGCCACGCGAATATCACCGTGGGGAATATTTTTCTCTTTCAGTACCGCCAGTGCGGTCATGATTTCGGCAACACCGGCTTTATCATCAGCACCGAGCAGGGTTTTGCCGTCGGTGGTGATAAGCGTTTGCCCCAGCAGTTGATGCAGCACCGGGAACATGACCGGCGAGAGCACTTCATCACCGATACCCAGCGCAATATCGCCACCGCGATAGTTTTCCACGATTTGCGGATTCACGTTTTTACCGCTGAAATCTGGCGCGGTATCCACATGGGAAATAAAGCCTACCGCCGGGATATCGCCGTCGATATTGGCAGGCAACGTGCCCATCACGGTGCCTTTGTCGCTCAAAGTGACGTTCACCAACCCCATTGTTTCAAGCTGCTCTTTGAGCAAATGTAACAGCTTCCACTGCCCCTCTGTGCTCGGCACCTGACGCACGCCGGGCTTTGATTGCGTGTCCAGAGAAACATACTGTAAAAAACGCTCAAGTAATTTATCCATGCAGCCACCCTCACTTTTTGTGACAACATTATCAATAAGCGAGAAAACACAAATATTGCGTCAGGTCATTTTTACCCCGGCAAAGCCCGTTTTTTTTCGCTAAATCATTTACAGGCTTAAAGATAGCTCATCTGTATGCATAGAGGATTGGCGATTTAACACGATTGCCGTAGAATGCCAGGCCTTAATATGTGTCAGGCCTCTATACATTTAAAGGTGGTTAACCACAAACCCCGCATCGGTAAGCCATCCGGTGCGTCAGAATGGGACAGAGTAAAAAATTGAATACACAATCGCGTTCGCTTTCACCGCTGGTGCAACTGGCGGGAATTCGCAAAGGCTTCGATGGTAAAACGGTCATCTCTGATTTGAACCTGACCATCAAAAACGGCGAGTTCCTCACGCTGCTTGGGCCCTCTGGCTGCGGTAAAACAACCGTCCTTCGTCTTATTGCGGGTCTGGAAAGTGTAGATTCGGGAACGATTCATCTTGAAAATCAGGATATTACTAACGTTCCAGCGGAAAACCGTCATGTTAATACTGTTTTCCAGAGTTATGCGCTTTTTCCGCATATGACCGTCTTTGAAAATGTCGCGTTTGGCCTGCGGATGCAGAAAACGCCTGCCGACCAAATCACGCCACGCGTGACCGATGCCCTGCGCATGGTGCAACTGGAAGAGTTCGCCGAGCGTAAACCGCACCAGCTCTCCGGTGGCCAGCAGCAGCGCGTGGCCATTGCCCGTGCGGTGGTCAATAAACCGAGCCTGCTGTTACTGGACGAATCCCTCTCTGCACTCGACTATAAACTGCGTAAGCAGATGCAGAACGAACTGAAAGCCTTACAGCGTAAGCTCGGCATCACCTTTGTATTTGTCACCCACGATCAGGAAGAGGCGCTTACCATGTCCGATCGTATTGTGGTGATGCGTGACGGGCGCATTGAGCAGGATGGGACGCCGCGTGAAATTTACGAAGAGCCGAAAAATCTGTTCGTCGCCAGTTTTATTGGTGAGATCAATATTTTCGCCGCTACCGTCATTGAGCGTCTTGATGAACGCCGCGTGCGTGCCAATGTTGAAGGTCGCGAGTGCAATATCGATGTTAACTTCCCGGTGACGCCGGGTCAGAAGCTAAATGTACTCCTGCGTCCGGAAGATCTGCGTGTTGACGAAATCAACCATGATGATCCTATCGAAGGCCTGATTGGTTATGTGCGTGAACGCAACTATAAGGGTATGACGCTGGAATCGGTCGTCGAACTGGAAAACGGCAAGATGGTGTTGGTCAGCGAATTTTTTAACGAAGACGACCCCGACTTTGACCACTCGCTCGATCAAAAAATGGCCATCAACTGGGTAGAAAGCTGGGAGGTCGTACTGGCTGATGAAGAACACAAGTAAGTTCCAGAATGTGGTGATCGCCACAATCGTCGGTTGGCTTGTGTTGTTTGTTTTTCTGCCCAACCTGATGATCATCGGCACCAGCTTTCTGACCCGCGACGACGCCAGTTTCGTCAAAATGGTCTTTACGCTGGATAACTACGCGCGCCTGCTCGACCCGCTCTACTTCGATGTGCTGCTGCACTCATTGAATATGGCGCTCATTGCCACTCTCGCCTGTCTGATTCTGGGCTATCCGTTTGCCTGGTTCCTGGCAAAACTGCCCCAGAAAGTACGGCCGCTGCTGCTGTTTCTGCTGATAGTGCCCTTCTGGACTAACTCACTCATTCGTATCTACGGGCTGAAGATTTTCCTCAGCACCAAAGGGTATCTGAATGAGTTTTTGCTGTGGCTGGGCGTTATCGATACGCCGGTTCGCATCATGTTCACCCCGAGTGCGGTTATTATTGGCCTGGTCTATATCCTGCTGCCGTTTATGGTCATGCCGCTCTACTCCAGCATCGAAAAGCTTGATAAACCGCTGCTGGAGGCGGCAAAGGATCTGGGAGCCAGTAAACTGCAAACGTTTATTCGCATCATCATCCCACTCACCATGCCGGGGATTATCGCTGGTTGCCTGTTAGTGATGTTACCGGCGATGGGGCTGTTCTACGTTTCAGACCTGATGGGTGGCGCGAAAAACCTGCTCATTGGCAACGTCATCAAGAGCCAGTTCCTCAATATTCGCGACTGGCCGTTCGGCGCCGCCACCAGCATTACCCTGACGCTGGTAATGGGGTTGATGCTACTGATTTACTGGCGCGCCGCGCGTTTGCTGAATAAAAAGGTGGAACTGGAATGATGGGGAAACTGTTCCGCGGCGGCTTTATGGCTGCCATTTACGCGTATCTTTACATCCCGATTATCATTTTGATCGTGAACTCCTTTAACAGTTCGCGCTTCGGGATCAACTGGCAGGGTTTTACTACCAACTGGTATAGCCTGCTAATGAATAACGACAGCCTGTTACAGGCCGCCCAGCATTCACTGACGATGGCCATCTTCTCAGCGACATTCGCCACGCTTATTGGCTCTCTGACGGCGGTGGCGCTCTACCGCTACCGTTTTCGCGGTAAACCGTTTGTCAGCGGCATGCTGTTCGTGGTGATGATGTCGCCGGATATTGTGATGGCGATTTCTCTGCTGGTGCTGTTTATGCTGCTTGGGATCCAGCTTGGTTTCTGGTCGCTGCTCTTCTCGCACATCACCTTCTGTCTGCCTTTTGTAGTGGTCACGGTCTTCTCACGCCTGAAAGGGTTTGATGTGCGAATGCTGGAAGCGGCAAAAGACTTAGGCGCCAGCGAACTCACCATTCTGTGTAAAATCATTCTGCCACTGGCGATGCCTGCGGTCGCCGCAGGCTGGCTGCTCAGCTTTACCCTCTCGATGGATGATGTGGTCGTCTCTTCGTTCGTCACCGGGCCTGGCTATGAAATTTTGCCATTGAAAATCTATTCTATGGTCAAAGTCGGCGTCTCTCCGGAAGTGAATGCGCTGGCAACTATTTTACTGGTGCTGTCTCTGGTTCTGGTCATTGCCAGCCAGTTAATTGCACGCGACAAAACGAAAGGTCTGGTGCGCCAGGCATAACGGGGAATTGGCCTGCAACCAGGCCAATCAACACAGCAGCCTCTAAAACAGGCTTAATCAGGGGACGTTAAATGAAAAAATGGTCACGCCACCTGCTCGCGGCGAGTGCTCTGGCTCTGGGAATGGGCGCCGCTCACGCTGATGACAATAAAACGCTCTACTTCTACAACTGGACGGAATATGTTCCGCCGGGGCTGTTAGAACAGTTCACCAAAGAGACGGGCATCAAGGTTATCTATTCGACCTATGAGTCGAATGAAACCATGTATGCCAAGCTCAAAACCTATAAAGACGGCGCCTATGACCTGGTGGTACCTTCCACCTACTTCGTCGATAAGATGCGTAAAGAGGGCATGATCCAGAAGATCGATAAAACGAAGCTCACAAACTTCAGTAATCTCGACCCGGAAATGCTCAACAAACCGTTCGACCCAAATAACGACTACTCGATTCCGTATATCTGGGGCGCAACGGCGATTGGCGTCAACAGCGACAGTATTGACCCGAAAAGCGTCACCAGTTGGGCAGATCTGTGGAAGCCTGAATACAAAAACAGCCTGCTGCTGACTGATGATGCGCGTGAAGTGTTCCAGATGGCGCTGCGCAAGCTGGGTTATTCCGGCAATACTACCGACCCGAAAGAGATTGAAGCCGCCTATAATGAGCTGAAGAAACTGATGCCTAACGTAGCAGCCTTCAACTCCGACAACCCGGCCAACCCGTATATGGAAGGCGAAGTAAACCTGGGGATGGTATGGAACGGCTCGGCGTGGGTCGCGCGTCAGAACGGCACACCGCTTGAAGTCGTCTGGCCGAAAGAAGGCGGTATCTTCTGGATGGATAGCCTCGCTATTCCGGCTAACGCCAAAAACAAAGAAGGTGCGCTTAAACTTATCAACTTCCTGCTACGCCCGGAAGTGGCAAAAGAGGTGGCGGAAACCATCGGCTACCCGACCCCCAACCTGGCTGCGCGTAAACTGCTGAGCCCGGACGTAGCCAACGATAAATCGCTCTACCCGGACGCCGAGACTGTCAAAAAAGGCGAATGGCAGAACGATGTTGGCGCGGCCAGCACGATTTATGAGCAGTATTATCAGAAGCTGAAAGCGGGACGTTGACCGTCCGCAGGGATGGCCCGATAACGTAATGTTGACGGGCCATCGGTGGTGATGGGCACCTGCTGCTTACCACCATTGTAAGAAACGGGGCCAGGGCCCCGTTTCTTTATAGCTTTTGCAGTAGCTTTTCCACGAACTGCGGCACCACTTCACTCGCCAGACCGTAATGCTTCTCTTCGAACTCGCTCCCTACCTGGCTCGGTTCAAGATTCAGTTCAACGGTATTTGCGCCATGCAGTTTCGCTTCATGCACGAAACCGGCCGCCGGATAGACGTGCCCTGAGGTACCAATGGCGATAAAAATATCGGCCATCGACAGTGCCGCATAGATATGATCCATCTCGAAAGGCATTTCACCAAACCAGACGATATGCGGACGCAGCGGCGCCGGGAACTGGCAGCAGTGACACTTGTCGTCCGGCGTCACGTCATCAGTCCAGTCCAGCACCTGTCCGCTCTGGGTACAACGCACTTTGAGCAGCTCACCGTGCATGTGCAGCACATTTTTGTTGCCCGCGCGCTCATGAAGGTTATCGATATTTTGCGTCACCAGCATAAAATTATCGCCCAACGCCTCTTCAAGCTTCGCCAGCGCGAGATGCGCCGCGTTAGGCTGAATTTCCGGCTGCTGAAGCTGTCGGCGGCGGGCATTATAAAATGCCTGCACCAGCGCCGGATCGCGCTGGAACCCTTCAGGGGTTGCCACATCTTCTACCCGGTGCTCTTCCCACAATCCATCCGCCGCGCGAAAAGTACGAATACCCGATTCAGCCGAAATGCCGGCCCCCGTTAGCACAAGAACTCTTGGTTTTTCCATATGCTCTGGTATCACCCTGTCAGTGAAAAAAATCCGCTGGCGCAGACGCTGACGCAGTTGACGTTTATTCCGACGAAAACGGCTCAATCGATGTAAGCGGCGCGACTGCATATCTACTCCATGTTTTAGTTGGTCAGATGGAGGAAGGCAGCACCGCGCATTCCTCCCGCATCGCCATGGCGCGCGCGCTCTATGCGCGGCACGGCAGCTACGGGGAGTAAATGGCGCGGCAGACGCTGCGCAAGCCCATCTGTAATAGCTGAAAAGTTCGATAACCCGCCACCGATGACCACTAAATCGGGATCAACGATAGTTAAAATATTGCCCAGGCAGACCGCCAGCAGGTCAAGATAGCGTTCGACGTGTTCGCGAGCCTGTTTGTCGCCCTGCTCCCACAGTGCAACGATTTCTGGTGACGTGCGTTCCTGCTGGTAAAAATGGGTGTAAAGCCAGGCGAAACCACGCCCGGAGAGATAGTTCTCAATACAGCCAAGCTGCCCGCAGCCACAGCGCGTTAATGGAAAATCGCGCCCTACCACCTCTAAGGCGTCAACCGGTAAACGAATATGACCAAACTCGCCCGTAATGTAGCGATGGCCGGTAATCGATTTGCCATTTTGCACAATACCGCCACCGACGCCAGTGCCAAGAATCAGGCCCATCACCAGCGGATATTGCCTAAATTCGTCATCCCAGGCTTCAGAGATGGCGAAACAGTTCGCATCGTTATCAAGCCTGACGTCACGCTCCAGCATACGGCTGAGATCTGCGCGCAGCGGTTTCCCCGTTGCCGCTGGAACATTGGCCGCATAGAGCGTGCCATCTTCGGTTTCCGGCATCCCCGGGATACCAATCCCGACGGTGCCGTGGCAGTTAAATTCCGCATCGGCCTCAGCCACCAGCCCACATACCGCCTCAAGAAACGCGTCATAACCCTCTTTCGGCGTCGCGATTCGTTTCTCCCGGACTAACTGCCGCGTTTCGTCGAACACGCCGAGTGCTATTTTGCTGCCGCCAATGTCAAATCCATAATGCATCATCGTAAATTCCTCTTACTGACGCGCACAGCGGCAAAACTGCACCGTCAGGACGTTAAATTACTGGCCACTGAGCACCCTCGCCGGGTCGATACGGCTGGCGCGACGAGCCGGATACCAGCTAGCCAGCAAACTCAGCAACAGTGCGGTGACCAGCACATAAAAGACATCCAGCCAGTGAAGCTCAGACGGCAGGAAGTCAATAAAATAGATATCGCCAGACAAAAATTGATGGCGCGTAATGCTTTCAATCCATTTCATAATCGGCGTCAGATTGAGCGCGCACAGCACGCCAATCACTACGCCGCAAAGGCTGCCTAACAGGCCCGCGAGTAAACCATACCACACGAAAATTGCCCGGATCAGCCCGTCTTTTGCGCCCAATGTGCGCAACACCGCAATATCGCTACTTTTATCTTTCACCGCCATCACCAGCGTCGAGACGATATTGAAGCAGGCTACGCCTATCACCAGCACCATGGCGAGATACATAATCGCGCGAATCATTTGAATATCACGGTACATATAGCCGTAGGTGCCAATCCAGCTTTGGATGGTGACATAGCTGTTGGTCACTTCCCCTGCCGAACGCACCAGTTTATTGGCGTTAAAGACGTCATTAACTTTAATTGCAATGCCCGTGACACTGTCACCCATTTCCAGATACTGCTGCGCATCCTGCAATGGGATCATGGCAAAGCTATGATCAAGCTGGCCGCTCAGTTGCAAAATACCGGAAACATGCAGTCGAATGCGTTTGGGTTGCAGCAACTTGTGTTCCGCGTTGGCGTTCGGGATCATGATGGTCAGCCAGTCGCCCTGCTTCACCTTCAGCGCATCCGCCACGCCTTTACCGATGATGATTTGCTGACCGCCTGCTTTAAAATCGCTCCAGCTTTCGCCCTGCACAAATTTCGGCAACGCGCTTAAACGGCTTTCCTGGGCGGGTTCAACCCCTTTCACCTGAATCGCCCGCATATTACTGCCGCTTTCCACCAGCCCGGTAAATGTGATGTATGGCGCTGCTGCCGCGATACCACTGACCTTTTCCACCTGTGGCAAAATTGTGCGCCAGTTTGTCCACGGCTGGTTTACCGCCTCAATTTGCCCATGCGGTACCACCGCCAGTACGCGGTTATTCAGCTCACGCTCAAAGCCGTTCATCGCGCTTAAACCGAGGATTAAGACCGCAACACCAAGCGCGATACCCACCGTGGAGATCACGGAGATCAGCGATACCATACCACTGCGCCGACGCCCACGACTAAAGCGCAGGCCAATCAGAAGGGAGAGTGACGACGCCATCAATCTGCTCCCATCAGGGAGAGTTGATCGGAAAGGCGACCATCGCGCATTTCTAGCTGGCGACCCATTCGTTTCGCCAGTTGCAGGTCGTGGGTCACAACCAGAAAGGCAGTGCCCTGCGACTGGTTCAGTTCGCCCAGCAGCTTGAATATGCTGTCGGCGTTTTTCGCATCCAGATTACCTGTTGGTTCATCTGCCAGCACCAGACGTGGATTGTTCACCAGCGCACGGGCAATCGCCACACGCTGCCGCTCTCCGCCTGAAAGCTCAGAAGGACGATGACTGGCGCGATGCTCAAGGCCGACTGCCTTCAGCATATCCAGCGCTCGCGCGTTAATTTCTGCTGGTTTCTTTTTACCGATAAGCAGCGGCATAGCGACGTTTTCCAGCGCGGTAAAATCAGGCAAAAGATGGTGGAACTGATAGATAAACCCGAGCTTCTGATTACGCAATTCCGCTTTCGCCGCCGAGGAGAGTTTGCTCATCGGCTGACCGCTGAAAATAACATCGCCGGACGTCGGCGTATCAAGCCCGCCCAGCAGGTGGAGTAACGTACTTTTCCCGGAGCCGGAGCTACCGACAATCGCCATCATCTCACCTTCCGCCACGTTAAAGCTCACATTGTGCAGCACGTCGGTTTGCACACTGCCTTCCTGATAGCGTTTGCACAGGTTGTCGCATTGCAACAGGATCTTATTCATAACGTAAAGCCTCAGCGGGTTGAGTGGCGGCAGCGCGCCAGGAAGGATAAAGCGTAGAGAGCAACGCCAGGGCCATTGCCACCAGCGCAATCACGATAACCTGCAGCGGGTCGATTGCCACCGGCAACGCCGCGCCGTCAAGAAACGCGCCGATTATCGGCATTAAATTATTAAGCTGGCTGGCGAGCAGCACGCCCAGCACGGCGCCAAGCAGTGCGCCAATCACGCCCGCACTGGCACCCTGCACCATAAAGACGGTCAGAATTTGCCGCGGCGTGAGGCCCTGGGTTTGCAGAATAGCGACTTCGCCCTGCTTCTCCATCACCATTAGCCCCAGCGAAGTGATGATATTGAACGCCGCCACTGCGATGATAAGACTCAGCAGCAACCCCATCATGTTCTTTTCCATGCGCACAGCCTGGAACAATTCGCCTTTACGCTCGCGCCAGTCCTGCCATTTGGTGCCTTCCGGCAGCGTTTGCTGGCTAAGGGTGTCGACCTGCAACGGTTTGTCCAGCCACAGACGCCAGCCGGTGATGTTGCCCGCCGGGTAGCGCATCAGGCGTGAGGCATCCTGAATGTTGACCAGCATTTGATAGCCATCGACTTCACTGTTGGCGGCAAAGGTACCCACAACGGTGAACAGACGCTGGCTGGGGACGCGCCCCATGGGGGTGAACTGGCTGGCTGACGGCACCATCACGCGTAGCTGATCGCCCCGATTCACACCAAGCTGATTCGCCAGTTGTTCTCCGAGAATGACGTTATACTTGCCCGCTTCCAGCGCACTCTGTTTTACATTCGCCAGATAGGGAGTGAGAGGATCGTTTTGCGCCGGGTCGACGCCCAGCATCACGCCAACAGAGACGCTACGCGCGCTTTGCAGTACCACATCGCCAGTGGTCAGCGGCGCAATGCGCGTGACGCCCTGTAATTTGACCGCTTTCTCTGGCAGCGTTTGTGGGTTAAGAGAGCCGTTTTCCGCGGTCAGGATGGCCTGCGGCATTAGCCCCAGGATGTTATTTTGCAGCTCGCGTTCAAAGCCGTTCATCACCGAAAGCACGGTGACCAGCGCCATTACGCCAAGCGTAATGCCGATTGTCGACAGCCAGGAGACAAAGCGACCGAAGCGATCCGCTGCGCGCCCACGCATGTAACGCAGGCCAATGAATAGTGCGACAGGTTGATACATGTAATCCGTCTGGTTGCTGATAGCAGAGGCATGAGTATATAAGCGAAAGCAAAGAGCGTAAATGAGTGAAAGCGTAAGTTTTCGTCATCGCGTGTTCAAAATTTTCCTAAAAATCAACTATCTGGTTTCAGATTAGGCGATTAAACAAGCACTCTCCCGCCACAATTTCCGTTCCGGAAAACGCGCAGGCGCTGCCTGATCCTTTTCTGAAAACGTTCTGCATTCAGACTGTTACCCATTACTCCCCCCAGGATGCCCTTCAGGATATCGCCTTATTTATGGCAAACAAGGCTCGCGCGTTATGCAACAAAAAACATTATGGATCAACCAGATAAAAGGGCTCTGCATCTGCCTCGTGGTGGTGTACCACTCAGTAATCACATTCTATCCGCATCTTTTCGCATTCCAGCATCCCTGGTCAGAGACGCTGTCAAAATGCTGGATCTACTTCAATCTCTACCTGGCGCCTTTTCGCATGCCGGTCTTTTTCTTTATCTCCGGTTTTCTGATTCGTCGTTATATCGCAGAGGTACCGTGGAAAAACTGTGTTGATAAACGGATCTGGCACATCTTTTACGTACTGGCGCTATGGGGAGTACTGCAGTGGCTGGCGCTGCGTCAGTTAAATGGCTGGCTGGCGCCGGAGCGCGATCTCAGCAACGCGGCTAACGCCGCCTATGCCGATAGCCCCGGCGAGTTTCTCTACGGCATGCTCACCGCCAGCACCAGCCTCTGGTATCTCTACGCGCTGGTCGTCTACTTCATCTTCTGCAAGCTGTTTGTCCGAGCGAAAGCCCCGCTTATCGTCGCCCTTGCGTTACTCAGCGTGGCTATCAATTTTCTGCCGCTGCCGTGGTGGGGGATGAACAGCGTTTTACGCAACGTCATCTATTATGCCCTTGGCGCCTGGTTCGGCACGGCCATTATGGGCTGGCTCACCACCACGCTACCGCGCCGTGCGCTGATCCCGCTGCTGCTCTTCGCCCTCGCCGCCGTGGCGCTCTATTTTAAAGGCATCCCGCTGTTGATGGCGCTGCTGTCAATTTTCGTCATTATGAAGCTGTTCTGGCGGGCGAGCCATTATCTGCCGCCAGGTGAAAATAACTGGCTGAACGTTGTGGGCTCGAACACCATCGCCATCTACACCACCCACCGCATTCTGGTGGAAGGGGCCAGCCTGGTGCTAATTAAACAGGTGAACGGGCATGCACTGACGCCCACCGGTGAACTGCTACTGCTGCTCTGCTATCCGTTCCTGAGCCTTATTCTCTGTACACTATTTGGCCTGCTGGTTCGCCAGTTCTCACGCCGTCTCTCCGCTGACCTGCTCTTCAGCCCACCAGCAAAACGCGCGCTCGCCACCTCCTGACCCGCAGGCCAGGTTTTCGAACCTGGCCTGCTCATTTTCCGCAGTTGCACTCCCGCCGCCATCACGGATAATAAGCGTAATAAATTGATATTTTTACCGTGTCACTTTGCGGTTTCTGGAGAACGTGCCCCGCTATGCCTGAACTAGCCCGTTACGCCCTACCCACGAAAGCTGGCGAACAACGCCAACTGGGGGAACTTACCGGCGCTGCCTGCGCCACGCTGGTCGCGGAGATTTCCGAACGCCATGCCGGCCCGGTTGTCCTGATTGCGCCGGATATGCAAAATGCCCTGCGTCTGCACGATGAAATTAGCCAGTTTACCGATAATCTGGTGATGAACCTGGCTGACTGGGAAACCCTGCCTTACGACAGCTTCTCGCCGCATCAGGACATTATCTCCTCGCGCCTGTCCACGCTCTATCAACTACCGATGATGCAGCGCGGTGTGTTAATCGTACCGGTCAGTACGCTGATGCAGCGCGTTTGTCCGCACAGCTATCTGCACGGTCACGCCCTGATGATGAAAAAAGGGCAGCGCCTGTCACGAGATGCCCTGCGTGCGCAGCTCGACAGCGCAGGCTACCGCCACGTTGATCAGGTAATGGAACACGGTGAATACGCCACTCGCGGCGCGCTGCTCGATCTTTTCCCAATGGGCAGCGAGCAACCGTACCGTCTCGACTTCTTTGATGATGAAATCGATAGCCTGCGCGTGTTTGATCCGGACAGCCAGCGCACGCTGGAAGAGGTCGACTCCATCAATTTGCTGCCGGCTCACGAATTTCCGACCGACAAAACCGCCATTGAGCTGTTTCGCAGCCAGTGGCGCGATAAGTTTGACGTCAAACGCGATGCCGAACATATCTATCAGCAGGTCAGTAAAGGCACCCTGCCTGCCGGGATAGAATACTGGCAGCCACTCTTTTTCAGTGAACCCCTGCCGCCGCTGTTCAGCTATTTTCCGGCAAACACGCTGCTGGTGAATACCGGCGATCCTGACGCCAGCGCCAGTCGTTTCCAGGCCGATGCTCAGGCACGCTTTGAAAATCGCGGCGTTGACCCAATGCGGCCATTACTGCCGCCGGAACTGCTCTGGCTGCGGCCGGATGAGCTCAATAGCGAACTGAAAAAATGGCCGCGTATTCAGCTAAAAACGGAGCACCTGCCGGAAAAAGCCGCCAACAAAAACCTCGGCTATCAGCCGCTACCGGAGCTGGCGGTTCAGGCGCAAAACAAAGCGCCGCTGGATAATCTGCGCCGCTTCCTCGAATCGTTCAGCGGCCCGGTGGTGTTCTCTGTTGAAAGTGAAGGCCGTCGTGAAGCGCTGGGGGAACTGCTGGCGCGCATTAAGGTATCGCCGAAACGGATCCAGCGGCTGGACGAGGCGCAGGCCAGCGGGCGCTACTTAATGATTGGCGCGGCGGAACACGGGTTTATCGACACGCAAAATAACCTGGCGCTGATTTGCGAAAGCGACCTGCTGGGTGAACGTGTCGCCCGCCGCCGTCAGGACTCCCGCCGTACCATCAATCCGGACACGCTGATCCGCAATCTGGCGGAACTGCACACCGGCCAGCCGGTTGTCCATTTAGAGCACGGCGTCGGACGCTATGCAGGAATGACCACCCTGGAGGCGGGCGGCATCAAGGGTGAATACCTGATGCTGACCTACGCAAATGACGCGAAGCTCTATGTCCCGGTCTCCTCGCTGCACCTTATCAGCCGCTACGCCGGTGGCGCGGAAGAAAACGCCCCACTGCATAAACTGGGCGGAGACGCCTGGGCGCGGGCGCGGCAAAAAGCGGCGGAAAAAGTACGCGATGTGGCGGCGGAACTGCTGGATATTTACGCTCAGCGCGCCGCAAAAGAGGGCTTTGCCTTTAAACACGACAAAGAACAGTATCAACTCTTCTGCGACAGTTTCCCGTTTGAAACAACGCCGGATCAGGCGCAGGCCATTAACGCCGTGCTCAGCGACATGTGTCAGCCGCTGGCAATGGATCGTCTGGTGTGCGGCGACGTCGGCTTTGGTAAAACCGAAGTGGCGATGCGCGCAGCATTCCTCGCCGTCGAAAACAACAAACAGGTCGCCGTACTGGTGCCGACCACCCTGCTCGCCCAGCAGCACTACGACAACTTCCGCGACCGTTTCGCCAACTGGCCGGTGCGTATCGAGATGCTGTCCCGCTTCCGCAGCGCTAAAGAACAGGCGCAAATTCTGGAGCAGGTGGCAGAAGGTAAAATCGATATTCTGATCGGCACCCATAAGCTTCTGCAAAGCGATGTGAAGCTCAAAGACCTGGGCTTACTGATCGTCGATGAAGAGCACCGCTTTGGCGTGCGTCATAAAGAGCGTATTAAGGCCATGCGCGCCGATGTCGATATTCTGACGCTCACCGCCACGCCAATTCCGCGAACGCTGAACATGGCGATGAGCGGGATGCGCGATCTGTCGATTATCGCCACCCCGCCTGCCCGCCGCCTGGCGGTCAAAACCTTTGTCCGTGAGTACGATAATCTGGTCGTTCGCGAAGCGATTTTGCGTGAAGTGCTGCGTGGTGGTCAGGTCTATTACCTGTTTAATGACGTGGAAAACATCCAGAAAACGGCAGACAAACTGGCCGAACTGGTGCCGGAAGCCCGTATTGCGATTGGTCACGGTCAGATGCGTGAGCGCGAGCTGGAACGGGTGATGAACGACTTCCACCACCAGCGCTTCAACGTCCTGGTATGTACCACGATCATCGAGACCGGGATCGATATCCCCACTGCGAACACCATTATCATCGAGCGTGCCGACCACTTCGGGCTGGCCCAGTTGCATCAGTTGCGCGGCCGCGTGGGGCGTTCTCACCACCAGGCCTACGCCTGGCTACTGACACCGCATCCAAAAGCGATGACCACCGACGCGCAGAAACGTCTGGAAGCGATAGCCTCGCTGGAAGACCTCGGCGCCGGTTTTGCCCTCGCCACGCACGACCTTGAGATCCGCGGCGCGGGGGAATTACTGGGTGAAGATCAGAGCGGGCAAATGGAAACCATCGGTTTCTCGCTCTATATGGAACTGCTGGAAAACGCCGTTGACGCGCTGAAAGAGGGACGCGAGCCGTCGCTGGAAGATCTCACCAGCCAGCAAACGGAGGTGGAACTACGAATGCCTGCGCTGCTGCCGGATGATTTCATTCCTGATGTGAATACCCGACTCTCCTTCTACAAACGCATCGCCAGCGCGAAAAACAAAAACGAACTGGATGAAATAAAGGTCGAACTGATTGACCGTTTCGGCCTGTTACCCGATGCCGCGCGTACCCTGCTGGATATCGCCCTGCTACGTCAACAGGCGCACAAGCTGGGTATTCGCAAACTGGAAGGAAATGAGAAAGGCGGCATGATTGAGTTTGCCGAGAAGAACCACGTTAACCCGGGCTGGTTGATTGGCCTTCTGCAAAAACAGCCGCAGCACTACCGTCTGGACGGGCCAACACGATTGAAGTTCTTCCAGGATCTCAGCGAACGTAAGGTACGTATGGAGTGGGTGCATCAGTTTATGCGCCAGCTTGAAGAGAACGCCATCGCGTAAACGTTTAGCGCAGTAAAAAAAGGGGAGCCAAATGGCTCCCCTTTTTATTCTCCCCAACTTAGCTCAACTGAGCTTAGTTATTGCGGATGTAGTCATCCATTTCAGTTTTCAGGTTATCGGATTTGGTACCGAAGATAGCCTGAACACCAGAGCCCGCAACAACCACACCTGCCGCGCCCAGTTTCTTCAGCCCAGGCTGATCCACTTTCGCAACGTCCGCTACGCTTACGCGCAGACGGGTGATGCAGGCATCGAGGTTAGTGATGTTTTCTTTACCGCCGAAAGCCGCCACCAGAGCCGGTGCCATTTCGCTGGTTGCGCCAGCTTTGCTGTCTTCGGTTGCATCTTCACGACCCGGAGTTTTCAGATCCAGCGCTTTAATCAACACGCGGAAGATGGTGTAGTACATGATCGCATAGCCGATACCGACAATCGGGAACAGCCACAGTTTGCTGCTGTTACCAGACAGAACGATAAAGTCGATCAGGCCGTGAGAGAACGAGGTACCGTCACGCATGCCAAGCAGGATACAGATCGGGAATGCCAGACCTGCCAGAATCGCGTGGATGACGTACAGGATCGGCGCAACGAACATGAAGGAGAACTCGATCGGCTCGGTAATACCGGTCAGGAACGAGGTCAGCGCCGCGGAGATCATGATACCGCCCACTTTTGCACGGTTTTCCGGTTTAGCAGAGTGCCAGATAGCAATCGCCGCAGCCGGCAGGCCGTACATTTTGAACAGGAAGCCACCGGACAGTTTGCCCGCAGTCGGGTCGCCTGCCATATAGCGCGGGATATCGCCGTGGAATACCTGGCCTGCGGCGTTGGTGAACTCACCAATCTGCATCTGGAAAGGTACGTTCCAGATGTGGTGCAGACCGAACGGTACCAGGCAGCGCTCGATGAAGCCGTAGATACCAAATGCCACAACCGGGTTCTGGTAAGCAGCCCACTGAGAGAAGGTCTGGATAGCAGTACCAATCGGCGGCCAAATAAAGGAGAGCACGATGCCCATAAAGATTGCGGTCAGACCAGAAATGATCGGAACGAAACGTTTACCGGCGAAGAAGCCCAGATACTCAGGCAGCTTGATACGGTAGAAGCGGTTGAACATGTACGCGGCGATCGCACCGGCGATAATACCGCCGAGAACACCGGTATCCGCCAGGTGCTTCGCGGCGATTTCTTCAGCCGGGAGATGCAGAACCAGCGGCGCAACCACAGCCATGGTTTTCACCATGATGCCGTAAGCGACAACGGAAGCCAGTGCGGAAACACCGTCGTTATTGGTGAAGCCCAGTGCAACACCGATAGCGAAGATGAGCGGCATGTTAGCAAAAACGGAACCGCCCGCTTCCGCCATTACATGAGAAACGACGGCTGGCAGCCAACTGAAGTTTGCAGAACCGACGCCCAGCAGGATACCTGCGATAGGCAGTACGGAGACTGGCAACATCAGTGATTTACCGACCTTTTGCAGGTTAGCAAATGCATTCTTAAACATAATTGAGAGTGCTCCTGAGTATTTGTGCTTTACACATCACCTTTCGGGCTGCATCTGCGTTAGCGGCAGTTACGGTGCCTGCTGACGCAACAAGAATGATGTTGTGTATTTTTTCTGCGTTTTCACGCATTCGCGAGGGGGGAGTACCTCGCAATGAATCGGGCATCTAAGCGCCCTTTATTTATTACACAGAGTAAAATAAATGCCCTGAATTTTGTTTGACGGCTATCACGTTTCAATGAGCAGCAGATGAAATATTTATGGTTTTTTACAAAACTGATTGCCAAATGTTACAAATAGACCATTCACCGCCATTTTAATGGCGGTGAACTTTACTCGCTTTGCCTATTAATTACGAGCTTTAAAATAAGCTGAGAAATCAGGGAAATTGCAGGCGGGAAGCATCGATATGGAAGAGGCTGGCGAAATTTTGTGTCGTCTGCTGAGCCAGTTGCTCAACAGAAACGCCCTTCAGAACGGCCATATATTCCGCGACATCACGCGTCATTGCAGGCTGATTTTCTTTACCGCGATGCGGCACCGGCGCCAGATACGGCGAGTCCGTCTCAACCAGCAGCCTGTCCAGAGGCACATAGCGCGCGGCATCACGCAGTTGTTCGGCATTTCTGAAGGTTACAATCCCCGAAAAGGAGATATAGAACCCCATATCCAGCAACTTACCCGCTGTTTCTCTGTCTTCTGTGAAACAGTGTAGTACGCCCCCGCAATCCGTCACTTTTTCTTCGCGAAGGATCGCCAGCGTATCTTCGCGGGCATCCCGGGTGTGGACGATAACCGGCTTGTTCAGTTCGCGGCCAATCTGGATATGCTGGCGGAATGAAAGCTGCTGACGAGGTTTAGTTTCCGGCGTGTAATAATAATCCAGCCCGGTTTCACCCATCGCGACCACGCCCTCTTCTGCCGCCAGACGACGCAGTTCTTCTACATCGTACTCTTCATCCTGATTCAGCGGGTGTACGCCGCAGGAGAAGACCACGTTTGGCCGGTTCCCCACCAGCTCACGCATTCCGCGGTACCCCGGGAGCGTCGTGGCGACAGCCAGACAAAATTTCACATCGCGAGCGGCTGCTTTGGCCAGCACGTCATCAACGTCTTTATGCAGGTTTTCATAATCGAGGCCATCGAGATGGCAGTGCGAGTCGACTAAAAACATAATGTCTCTCTTAGAGATGCGATACCGGCAGTAACGCACCAGGTTGCAGGTAGTGTTCCCAGCGCAGAAGGCGCTCGGTAAGGATCAGTTCACGATTCAGGCCCGTTACGCTCAACAACTGCTCGCGACAGGTACAGATATCTGCCGCGATAGCCTGCAGGCGCGCCGGCGCCACCGAACGGGCAATTTGACTAACCAACGCGTAGTGATCAACGTTCGCGATAGTGGTAATCCCCTGCTGCTGCCTGATGGCATCCAGCACCAGCGATACCAGCCAGTGTAAACGTCGGGCGACCATTTCGTGGTTGAGTATGGGCAGCAGAGACAGCCAGTCGCCGTTGCTAAGGGTAGCAGAAAGCGCCTGACACAATTTTGCCCGTGATGCCCAGCTCTCTTCCTGAAGTAACGCTTGCGCGGCTGCAGGCGCGCTGGCGCTCAGGCGCAGCGCCGCCAGCAACTCATTTTGTGACATTGTCACTTCACGCTCCAGCCAGGCAAGCCCGTACTGTTCGGAAGGGGGAGCAAGATGGAAAAGACGGCATCGGCTACGTAACGTTGCCAGCAACCGCGCGGGTTCCTGGCAGGCCAGAAAGAACCAGGTGTTCTTCGGCGGCTCTTCAAGGGTTTTAAGAAGCGCATTGGCTGCCGCCTCTGTCAGTTGTGCCGCATCGGGGATCCACACCACTTTCGCCCCACCCAACCGGGCATGTTCGTACAGCTTTTCACTCACTTCACGAACGGCATCAATGCCCAGCGTGCTTTTCCCTTTTTCTGGCAAAATCGCGTAGTAATCCGGGTGCGTTCCGGCCTGCATCAACTGGCAGCTATGGCATTTCCCGCAGCTTTTATGTCCATCCGGCTGCTGACACATCAGGTAACGCGTCAGTGCATAGACCAGCGACGCATCGCCCATCCCCTCACGCGCCTGAACCAGCAACGCATGATGGCCACGTCCGGCCTGATAGCTGGTCACCAGTTGTTCAAAAGCGGGACGCAGCCACGGATACCATTTCATGCCTGTTGCTCCGCCACCCAGTCGATCACCGTCTGGCGGATATCCTGCATCACCTGCTCCAGCGGTTGAGTGGCATTAATGGTGCGAATGCTATCATCTGCGGCAGCCAGTTCCTGATAGCGCGCGCGAGTACGGTTGAAGAAGTTCAGCGACTCCTGCTCAATGCGATCCAGGTCACCACGCGCACGGGCGCGCTTCAGGCCCACTTCCGGGGTAACATCGAGATAAAGCGTCAGATCCGGGCGGAAATCGCCGAGAACGGCGTTACGCAGCGTCGCCAGCATCTGCTGATCGATGCCGCGTCCACCGCCCTGGTATGCCTGGGTGGAGAGATCGTGACGATCGCCTATCACCCACTCGCCTTTCGCCAGCGCAGGTTTGATGACTGTCTCAACAAGCTGCACCCGGGCTGCATAAAACATCAGCACTTCCGCTTTATCGGTAATCACTTCATCGCCAACCGATTTGATATCCAGCACCAGACTGCGCAGTTTTTCAGCAAGGATGGTGCCGCCAGGTTCGCGGGTGAAACGCAGATTGGTAATGCCCAGTTCCTGCAATGTTTGCACCACCACATCGCGCGCGGTGGTTTTACCTGCGCCTTCCAGTCCTTCGATGACGATATAGTTACTGCGCATTTTTTTCCTTAAGTGCTTTTAGATAATCCTGCACTGAACGGTTATGGCTGACGAGGTTGGTGTTAAAGGTGTGCCCGCCCTTTCCGTCAGCGACAAAATAGAGATAAGGCGTTTTCGCCGGGTGAGCCGCTGCCTTCAGCGACGCTTCACCCGGTGCGGCGATAGGCCCCGGCGGCATACCGGCAATCACATAGGTATTCCACGCCGTCGGTGTTTCCAGGTCTTTACGCGTCAATTTACCATTATAACGCTCACCCATACCGTAAATCACGGTCGGGTCGGTTTGCAGACGCATGCCGATACGTAACCGATTGATAAAGACGGAGGCCACGCGGTCGCGCTCTTCAGCCACAGCGGTCTCTTTTTCAACAATCGAGGCCATCGTCACCAGTTCATTCTGATTTTTGTACGGCAGGCCGTCCATCCGGCCTTCCCATATCTTCTCAACCTGTTCGACCATTTTCTGATGCGCGCGCTTAAGGATTGCAACATCGCTGGTATTGGCGGTGTACATCCAGGTATCCGGCCACAGCCAGCCTTCAACCCAGTCGGGATGTTCCATCCCCAGCGCTTTCGCCACGGTTGCGTAACTATCATCCGCCAACGTATGTTTTATATACGGCGCTTCACGCAACTGATGCAGATAATCACTTACCCGCATCCCCTCGACAAAACGCAGCGGGAACTGAGCTTCTTTTCCGCTTTCAAGCAGTTGCAGCATTTCGCGAACGGTCATAGACGGCGCGAAACGGTAGGTGCCAGCCTTGAAGTGGGAGAGTTCCGGCTCCAGACGCAGCAACCACTGGAAGACTCGTGGGCGATTGATAATTTTTTCGCTGTAGAGTTGCTGCCCCAGCGCCAAACGCCCCGTCCCCGCCTTCAGGGTGAACAGGGTTTCTTCTTTAATTAACAGCGGGCTGCTCGCCAGTTGGCGAACCTTCCACATACCGATGCCCGCAGCGATGGCCATCACTACCAGCAGTATCAAAATAACGCCTAACAGTTTTTTCATGCTAATCAGACAACTCACAAAGTGGGGCTAAAAATTGGTAAAGCTCACGCGATGACCAGTGATATCCGGCGTAACGCTGCACCGGCACCAGCGGCATAAGAGCATTGCAGATCAACACTTCATCTGCATCGGCTAACGCTTCCGGCAGCGCAACCACCTCAGTCAGTTGGTAAGGTGATGCAGCAAGCTGCGCAATAATATGCTGGCGCATGATCCCATTCACGCCCGCCTGATCAAGACGCGGTGTGAAAACATCCTGCCCCTTGCGCCAGAACAAGTTAGCCGCACAGCATTCCGTAACCCACCCTTCGCTGTCAAGAACCAGCGCTTCATCGGCGTCCGTCTGCTCAAGATGAGAGCGGATCAACACCTGTTCGAGGCGGTTAAGATGTTTGAGCCCCGCAAGAAAAGGGTTTCGCCCGAGGGGGACAGGACTGAGTGAGAGTGCGATCCCGTTCGCTTTCCAGCGCGCATAGTGCCCCGGATAAGACGATACGCTCAGGATGCGGGTCGGATCATCGCACCCTGCTGTACTGTAGCCACGCCCTCCGGCACCGCGAGTGATCACAACTTTCAACACGCCGTCGTGCTGCGCCGCAGCCATTTGCCGCATCTCTTCGGCAAGCGTTTCCCAGTGTGTGAAGACGATCCCCAGGCGCAGAGTGCTCTCTCTTAAGCGTTGTAAATGTCGGGTAAGGAGATGCACTCGCCCGGTTGAAATGCGCGCAGTGGTGAAGCAACCATCACCAAACTGAATACTTCGATCATTCGCCGGGAGATGATCGAGATAACTGCCGTTAATCAAATACATCCACTTTCACCTGTTCGTCATGAAGCGTGTAGGTAATGCCACTCACGCGTTCACAGCCTTATAACACTGCTTGATATCTTTTATATTACCATAACTCATGAAGCAAAAATGACACGATAACTTACAAGATGAGTTAATTTCAGTGAATTATGATATCAAAAATAATGATATTATCAGATAAGCCTATTTCAGAATGACTTACAACAACTTTAAGTAAATTTAATTACTTATATACCCATGCCTCACATATGATCTCGTCGAAATAATATTATTGTATTACTTGAATATTCTTTCACCCTAACAACTTTAATTAATATATTAAGGACAATACCAATGCGAAATAAATTGGCTGCTCTTGCCTTGTTAACCTCTGCATGTCTGAGCGCCTCAGCCATGGCGGACGATGGCAAAATTAACTTTATCGGGAATATCATCGAGTCCGGTTGTGAAGTTAACAGCACAATTTCCTCTCCGATGACCGTCAAATTAGGCGATGTAGCAAAGACTGCATTTACTAATGCCGGCGACACTGCGGCTAATACTGAATTTACACTGGTTCTGTCTAACTGCCCGACAGAATTACAGGGTAAACCGGTAGTCGTGAAGTATGACGGTACGCCGGATCAAACCAATAACGATTATCTGCAGTTAACCGATTATGGTTCAGCCACCGCAGCAAGCGGTGTAGCGATCCAATTACTCAACGCATCCGGCACTGAACTGCCGCTGGGTAATTCATCGGAATCCACTGTTATCGCAGCCAGCGGGGATACAAAACTTAACTTTTTCGCTCGCTATATCGCTACCACCGCGGTTGCCAATATTACAAGTGGTACCGCTAACGGCAGTGTCAACTTTACGCTCTCGTATAACTAATTTTTTACGCGAGTTACAGGTGATTCAATAAAGCCAGGCCGGCCTGGCTTTATTTCAGAGGTTCAACGCATGAAAATGTTCCCCTGGCTTATGGCCATTGCATTAACCCTTTCATTGAACACCGCCCAGGCTGGCGTCATTATCGGCGGCACCCGGGTAATCTATCCAGGGGGTAAAAAAGAAGCATCACTCAACGTTAAAAACCCGGACAAACACTCTTATCTGATTCAGTCATGGATTGATAATGAAGGAAATGAAAAAGCGCCTTTTATTATTACGCCACCGCTTTTCCGTCTGGGCGCCACGGAAGATAACGCCTTGCGTATTGTCCGCACCGGCGGGCAGTTGCCGGAAGATCGTGAATCCATGTTCTGGATGAATATCAAAACGATTCCAGCGACAGAAAAGCAGGAGAATGTTAATACGCTACAAATCGCAATTAAAACGCGCCTGAAGCTTATTTATCGCCCGCAGAGCCTGACGGCTGCACCAGAAACTCAGGCGAATAAACTCAGTTGGCAGCGCAACGGCCAACGTTTGATTGTGAATAACCCGACCCCTTATTACATGAATTTCAGTGTGGTCAATGTCGGTCACAGCATGGTGAAAGATGCCACCTATGTCGCCCCCATGAGCACTGCCACCTTCACGCTACCCGCCAATGCCACGGGCGATGTGAGCTGGAAAATCATCAGCGATTTTGGAGCAGCGGGTAAAGAATACCGGGCTCATTTATAACGGCTAAGGCCCACTCCGTAAGGATAACGGAATGATTGCGAGAATATCAAAAAAACAATTAAAATTCAGCCAAATAGCCTGTTTTATCACGCTACAATGCGCCTTTTTAGCATGCCAACCCGCCGCCGCGCGCGAGTATTTTAACCCCGCTCTGCTCGGTATTGATGGGCCAGGTAAAGGCATCACCGACCTTTCCGCTTTCGAAGATGGCGTTGGCCAACTGCCAGGCACTTACCATGTTGATGTCATCATTAACCAGAAATCGGCAGGACGACAAGACGTCGCATTTACGCTACAACCCGATGCCAACGGGCAAAATATGCTGGCGCCCTGCCTGAGCGTCGATACGTTAAAATCTCTGGGCGTCAAAACCGATCTTTTTCCACAACTCGCGGATAAGGGAGAGTGCGCTGACCTGGCGGTGATTCCGCAGGCCAGCACTCGTTTTGAGTTTAATCGTCAGCAATTGCTGCTCTCCATTCCTCAGGCGGCAATGGATCTCCATGCTCGCGGCTACGTTTCACCAGAACGCCTGGATCAGGGCATCAACGCGCTGCTGCTCAATTATAACTTTAGCGGCAGCAACAGCAGCGCACGGAGCCATGAATTTACGGATTCCGACAGTTACTACCTTAATCTACGACCAGGGATGAATATCGGCCCATGGCGTTTGAGGAACTACAGTACCTGGAGTCGCAATACGTCAGGCAACGAGACCCAGGACAACTGGGATTCGGTCTATACCTATCTGCAGCGCGATATTCTGGCGCTGAAGGGGCAACTCACCCTGGGGGATAGCACTTCACCATCGGACATGTTCGACAGCGTATCGTTTCGCGGCGCGCAAATTGCGTCTGATGACGACATGCTGCCGGATAGCCTGCGCGGCTACGCCCCGGTCATCCGCGGGATCGCCAGAACCCATGCGC
Organism: Pseudocitrobacter cyperus; assembly: GCF_039889165.1. Taxonomy (NCBI): domain Bacteria; kingdom Pseudomonadati; phylum Pseudomonadota; class Gammaproteobacteria; order Enterobacterales; family Enterobacteriaceae; genus Pseudocitrobacter; species Pseudocitrobacter cyperus. Next base: position 858,841 of record NZ_JAYMYY010000001.1, read on the forward strand.
AGGTGATCGTCAAACAGAATGGCTATACCACCTACCAAACCTATGTTCCGGCAGGCGCATTTACGATTACTGATATGTACCCTACCGGCAGCAGCGGCGACTTAGACGTCACCATCAAAGAGGCCGACGGCAGTGAACAGCACCAGATTATCCCCTTTGCCTCTCTGCCCGTTTTGCAACGCGAAGGACGACTGAAATACAGCCTGACCAGCGGCCAGTATCGTGCTTATGATAACAGCATTGATAAGACCTATTTCACTCAGGCAACGGCGATTTATGGTCTGCCTGCCGGGCTAACCTGGTATGGCGGCGGCCAGTTTTCGCAGCACTATCAATCTTTATTGACCGGTTTAGGTAAAAACCTCGGTGAAATGGGGGCATTCTCGGTTGATGTCGCGCAGGCATGGTCAACGCCCCAGAATGAGGAGAAAACCAGTGGTCAATCGGTACGGGCGCGCTACAGCAAGAATATCCTGACGACCGGTACCAACATCTCTATTTCAGGCTATCGCTACTCGACGTCCGGCTATTACACGCTACAGGATACACTGGATACCTGGCGCAGCGGTCAGGATCAAAATGTTATCGACCGTCGTCGTAACCGTGCGGAGATCCTGTTAACCCAAAATCTCTCGCAGCAAATGGGCTCAATCACCCTCAACGCAGTCAGTGAGGATTACTGGAACAGCGACAAAAAAATGCGCTCTTTGGGCGTGGGCTACAGCAATAGCTGGCAGGGTATAACCTATAGCCTGAACTATAGCTATAACCGCAATACAACGGACAACAGCAACCGTCGTGATGATGACAACCGGATAAAAACGTACAATAGCGATCAGATCTTTTCACTCAACATCAGCATCCCTCTCGATCGCTGGCTTAGCCACAGTTGGGCAAGCTATAGCCTGAATACCAGCAAACAGGGTGATACATCGCACACTGTCGGGCTGAATGGTTCAGCGCTTGCCGACCAAAACCTCAACTGGAGCATACAGGAAAGCCAGACCAACCGTGGCGTTGGCAACGGCGGCTACGCCAGCCTGAACTACCAGGGAACCTACGCCAAAGTGAATGCAGCCTATAACTACGACCACAATCAGCAGCAGGTTAACTACGGTATCGAAGGCGGGATCGTCGCTCATGCCCGGGGGATCACCCTAAGCCAGGCATTAGGCGAAACATCGGCGCTGGTTGAAGCGCCGGGGGCCAGCGGTGTCAACATCACTAACCAGACCGGTGTTAACACCGATTTTCGCGGTTATACCGTTGTGCCTTATCTCAGCCCTTACCGTGAAAACCAGATCGCTCTGGACACCAGCGCATTACCCGACGACGCAGATGTTTCCCTCTCGTCATTAACGGTAACGCCAACCCGCGGGGCGATCGTGCGCGCCCATTTTAATACCCAGATAGGTAAACGCGTATTAATGACGCTGACCCGCAGCAATGGCGAGGTTGTCCCTTTCGGGGCGATAGTGAATGCTGAAAACAACAACAGTGGTTTTATTGTTGGTGATAATGGTCTGGTTTATCTAACGGGGATGTCTGCAAAAGGGAGCTTACAGGTAAAATGGGGAAGTAAGTCAAACGAGCACTGCCAGATAGCATTTAATCTGCCGGACTCTTTCAATAATGTAAACATTATTGAAATGAATGAAATCTGTCACTAAACATCTTATACTAAAATGGATTGCTCTGTAATGAACACCAAAAATATTCTTACCTTCGCTATTCTTGCTAGTATAGAACTATGCTCGGCTGCAGCAAACGCGGCAATAATTAATACTCAATCCGCTGGGACAAATACTTCCCAAATTAATTTATCCGGTTTTTCAATTCCTGCTTCGGTAGGAGGCGAAACTTGGTATGATGACTGGAATGTTTACAATAAATTGGATATTATTTCCGGTAGTCCGCAAGGCTATGCTACCTTTACAGTTAATGGTACCGTTGTTGGCAAAGCATCGACAGGTGGCAATATCTATGCTACCAGTAATCCAGGTATCGGCATCGCCTATGAAATCAACTATTCATCACCCAGTGCGACCTCACCACAGAATGTTTATGCGGCAGGAGAGAAACTCGTATTTAATACAACGTCTGGATATAACGGATATATGCATGTGAAATATGCCATCGTTCGTTTATTACAGCATGTTCCCGCAGGCACTATCACCAGCGTTCCGGATGTAACCATCTCTTATACCAACCCTGCCGGTAGCGGTTACCCCGACAAATCTTTCCTGGTATACTCTGGAATAGCCAGTCAACCCAAAATAACCGCATGTAAGATTAACGCGCCATCGGAAATAGAGCTCCCTGCCATTTATGGTAATAGTCTTGTTAATGGAGCACAAGGCGTAACTAACGCGCCAACAATAACATTAGAAAATTGCCCAGGCGCAATAACGGGCATCAGCTATAACTTTGCCGCAACATATTATAATACCTGCGGCGCGGCCAATGGTATATTTTGCACTGAACATGGGACTGGGTATGCAAATGGTGTGGATATACAAATACAAAATGCCGATGGCTCTCCTCATCTAATTAATGCTTCTATACCGCTTACTAATTACGACGGCTCCGGTGATTATAACATCCCCGATTTTAAAGTCGCTTATTACATCAGTGATAAAGATGTCGTTACCGCCGGTAAAGTTGCCAGCGCTATCGATTTGACTGTGAGTTATAACTAACCCGTAGGGATTCATTATGAAATTATGGAAAAATAAGGCATTAATTCCCATTCTTATCTGTGGAACTTTATTTTCAGGTGCCTGTGCCGCAGTCAGAATTGACATCAATGGCACGGTGATCGCCTCTCCTTGTGTGGTCAACGGTGGGCAGGATTCATTGAGCGTTCGCCTTGGCGATAACATTCAGGCAGACAGTTTATCCAGCGTCGGCAGTGCGACTGACTGGGTAAATTTCACGCTGGCATTAACAGCCTGCCCGACCTCAACATCCAGCTTCAGCGTAGCCTTTAGTGGTACACCTGATGTTAGCGACCCGACAAAGTATACCAATACAGGAAGCGCCACTAACCTCAAACTTGAACTGACCACCCAGGATGGCGCCACCGTTTTAAGCGATGGCACAGCAATCAACAACGTCGCCATTCCTGCCAGCCATGCCTACGACCTGCTGCTGCGCACCCGCGCCGTCTCCAAAGGTAGCGTAATGCCAGGCTCCATCATCGGGCAGGTACAAGCCACTTTCACCTACCAGTAACCGTACAGGACGTCATGATGGCACAACAGGAAAGCAGCATTATCGTCGTACTCACCGCGCTGTGGGCCACGTTCGGTATGAGTTATTCATTTGCGACTGATATCAATATCAGTGGTACGGTCGTGGCTTCAGCCTGTGTCGTCGATGCCGGAACGCGAGAACAGACGGTGAAATTTGAGCAGGCCCGTGCCGTTAACTATACCCAGCCTGGCGACACCAGCGAGTGGCAAGATTTTGCCTTAACGCTTTCGTCATGCCCTGCTTCAACGACACAAGTTACGGCACGCTTTAGCGGGAATGCGGATAACGACGACCCCAGCAAGTTTGCTAACTCTCTGGGAGATGCCAGCGGGATGGCGCTACAAATCACGACGCGAGACCATTTGACCGAGATTGAACCATCAGGGGAGATCTCCGCCAGCGTCGATCCAGTTAGTCGTAGCGCTGACTTCCCACTTTCCGCCAGAATGTATACCCCAACCGGAAGCGTGACGGCTGGCGACTTTAAAACGGTGGTACAGCTCTCGTTTACCTATCAGTAATCACCGTGCAGGAAAGCGGTTGAGAGATCACACTTAAAAAAAAAGCGAAGCGCAATGCGCTTCGCTTTTTTATTCGCTCAGTGGCGGACTAGACACGCTTGAAGATCAACGAGCCGTTGGTGCCGCCGAAGCCGAAAGAGTTACACAGCGTGTATTCCAGACCGCTAACCTGACGCGCTTCATGCGGAACAAAGTCCAGATCGCAACCTTCATCCGGGTTATCCAGGTTGATGGTTGGCGGTACAGCCTGATCGCGCAGCGCAAGAATGGAATAGATGGACTCTACAGCACCCGCTGCACCTAACAGGTGACCGGTCATGGATTTCGTGGAGCTGACCATGACACGGCTGGCCGCATCACCAAACACAGATTTCACAGCCTGCGCTTCCGCTTTATCACCGGCAGGTGTAGAAGTGCCGTGCGCGTTAACGTAGCCAATCTGGCCTGGTTCGATAGCCGCATCGCGCAGCGCATTGACCATCGCCAACGCCGCACCCGCGCCATCTTCCGGCGGTGACGTCATATGGTAAGCATCGCTGCTCATGCCAAAGCCGACAACTTCCGCATAGATTTTCGCGCCGCGTTTTTTCGCATGCTCGTACTCTTCAAGTACGACCATACCTGCGCCGTCGCCCAGCACGAAGCCATCACGCTCTTTATCCCACGGACGGCTCGCCGCCTGCGGGTTGTCATTGTTGGTAGAGAGTGCGCGCGCTGCGCCAAATCCACCGACACCGAGCGGAGTACTGGCTTTCTCTGCGCCACCCGCCACCATCGCGTCTGCATCGCCATAAGCGATGATACGTGCCGCATGGCCGATGTTGTGAACGCCTGAAGTACAAGCCGTTGCGATAGAGATACTTGGCCCACGCAAACCAAACATGATGGTCAGATGCCCGGCCACCATATTAACAATTGTGGATGGAACAAAGAACGGGCTGATCTTACGCGGCCCGCCTTTTACCAGCGAACTGTGGTTTTCTTCGATCAGGCCAAGGCCACCAATACCAGAACCGATAGCGGCGCCGATACGAGTTGCGTTCTCTTCCGTCACTTCAAGGCCAGAATCCTGCATGGCCTGCCAGCCCGCAACAATTCCATATTGAATGAAGGCATCCATCTTGCGCTGTTCTTTGCGCGAGATGATGTCATCACAGTTAAAATCCTTTACTAAGCCAGCAAATTTCGTTGCATAGGCGCTAGTATCGAAATGGTCGATCAGGCTGATGCCACTCTGACCGGCAAGGAGAGCTTTCCAGGTAGACTCTACGGTATTGCCGACAGGAGACAACATGCCCAGTCCGGTCACAACTACACGACGCTTAGACACGGTTGTCCTCCAGGGAGGGAAAAATAAGATTCGTTGGGATAATCAAGATAAAACTCAGGCGGTCGAATGACCGCCTGGAGATGTTCACTTACGCCTGGTGGCCGTTGATGTAATCAATGGCAGCCTGAACGGTGGTGATTTTCTCAGCTTCTTCGTCCGGAATCTCAGTATCAAACTCTTCTTCCAGAGCCATTACCAGCTCAACGGTGTCAAGAGAATCTGCGCCCAGGTCTTCAACGAAGGAAGCGGAGTTCACAACTTCTTCCTGCTTAACGCCAAGCTGTTCGCCGATAATTTTCTTAACGCGTTCTTCGATAGTGCTCATACTCTTAAATTTCCTATCAAAACTCGCTTTCGCGATGGTTTTCGTAGTGTATAAAATGTTGAAAAATTTGCAACTAAATCCCGGCAGGTCTTACCACGATTTTACGTTATTTTGAGGCCATACGCCCCTATAACGCAAATCATTTTGCACTAATTATGCCCAGAACTACGTAGACTGCGCGCATCCTGAGCATTTTGTGCAAATGACGGTCAGACCATGTACATCCCGCCGTTAACATGCAAAGTTTCACCCGTGATGTAACCTGCTTCGTCGGATGCCAGGAATGCAACCGCGTTGGCGATTTCCTGAGCGCCGCCGAGGCGACCCGCAGGAACCTGCGCCAGGATACCCGCACGCTGATCATCAGACAGCGCACGCGTCATGTCCGTTTCAATAAAGCCCGGAGCAACAACGTTCACCGTAATGCCGCGCGACGCAACTTCACGTGCCAGCGACTTACTGAAACCGATCAGACCAGCTTTCGCCGCAGCGTAGTTAGCCTGACCAGCATTTCCCATGGTACCAACCACAGAACCGATAGTAATAATACGTCCATGACGCTTTTTCATCATAGCGCGCATTACTGCTTTTGACAGACGGAAAACAGATGAAAGATTCGTTTCGATGATGTCGTTCCACTCATCGTCTTTCATGCGCATTAACAGGTTATCGCGTGTAATGCCGGCATTATTGACCAGAATGTCCACTTCACCAAACTCTGCGCGAATATTTTCCAGAACAGATTCGATAGATGCAGGATCGGTCACATTCAACATCAGACCTTTGCCGTTTGCACCCAGATAATCGCTAATCGCTTGCGCACCACTTTCGCTGGTCGCAGTGCCGATAACTTTCGCGCCGCGGGCGACGAGAGATTCAGCGATTGCGCGGCCAATACCGCGGCTTGCCCCTGTTACCAGGGCAATTTTTCCTTCAAAGCTCATGCTTTCCTCTTTTATTGCGCAAGTGCCGCTGACAGGGCTTCCGGCTCGTTAATCGCCGATGCCGTCAGGGTATCTACAATACGTTTTGTCAGGCCAGTAAGGACTTTACCCGGGCCGACTTCATACAGGTGCTCAACGCCTTTCGCCGCCATCAATTCCACGCTTTTCGTCCACTGAACCGGGCTGTAAAGCTGGCGGATCAGAGCGTCGCGAATCGCGTCCGGCGCGGTTTCACACTGCACATCCACGTTATTAATTACCGGGATCTGCGGTGCGTTAAAGGTAATTTTTGCCAGCTCAACGGCCAGTTTCTCAGCGGCAGGCTTCATCAGCGCACAGTGAGACGGCACGCTTACTGGCAGCGGCAGCGCACGTTTTGCGCCAGCAGCTTTACAGGCGGCGCCTGCGCGTTCAACGGCTTCTTTATGCCCAGCGATAACCACCTGGCCCGGTGAGTTAAAGTTTACCGGAGAAACCACCTGCCCTTGCGCAGACTCTTCACATGCTTTAGCGATAGCGGCATCGTCCAGGCCGATAATCGCGGACATGCCGCCGGTGCCTGCCGGAACAGCTTCCTGCATGAACTTACCGCGCAGTTCGACAAGACGAACCGCATCAGCAAAATTAATGACGCCAGCACACACCAGCGCAGAGTATTCACCCAGACTGTGGCCTGCCATCAGTGCCGGTGCTTTACCGCCCTGCTGCTGCCACAAACGGTACAGCGCAACGGATGCGGTCAGCAGCGCAGGCTGTGTCTGCCAGGTTTTGTTCAGCTCTTCCGCTGGCCCCTGTTGGGTCAATGCCCACAGATCATAACCCAGTGCGCCGGAAGCTTCACGGAAAGTCTCTTCAATAATAGGGTAAGTTGCCGCTAATTCGGACAACATGCCAACGGCTTGAGAGCCCTGCCCAGGGAAGACAAAAGCAAATTGCGTCATTTTTTTATCCTTATACTTAGAAACGAACCAGCGCAGAGCCCCAGGTGAACCCGCCACCAAAGGCCTCCAGAAGCACCAGTTGCCCGCGTTTAATGCGCCCATCGCGAACGGCTTCATCGAATGCGCACGGTACGGATGCCGCAGAGGTATTCCCGTGGCGATCGAGCGTGACAACGACATTATCCATCGGCATGCCGAGTTTTTTCGCCGTTGCGCTAATAATGCGCAGGTTGGCCTGATGCGGCACTAACCAGTCCAGTTCGGAACGGTCAAGATTGTTCGCAGCTAACGTCTCTTCGACGATATGCGCCAGTTCAGTCACCGCGACCTTGAATACTTCGTTCCCGGCCATGGTCAGATAAATTGAGTTTTCCGGATTAACGCGGTCGGCATTCGGCAATGTCAACAGGTCGCCATAGCTACCGTCTGCATGCAGATGAGTGGAAATAATCCCCTGCTCTTCAGATTGCCCCAGAACCACGGCGCCCGCACCGTCACCGAAAATAATAATCGTGCCGCGATCGGCAGGATCGCAGGTACGCGCCAGCACATCAGCACCGATCACCAGCGCATTTTTTACAGCACCGGATTTCACATACTGGTCAGCTACGCTCAGAGCATAGGTAAACCCTGCGCAAGCCGCCGCCACGTCAAACGCCGGGCAGCCTTTGATGCCGAGCATGCCCTGAATCTGGCATGCGGCACTTGGGAAAGCATGTGTTGCTGAAGTGGTAGCAACGACAATCAGGCCGATATCGTTTTTATCAATGCCCGCCATTTCCAGCGCGCGTTGAGCAGCTTCGAAGCCCATGGTCGAAACGGATTCATCCGGGCCTGCAATACGGCGTTCACGGATACCTGTGCGTGTGACAATCCACTCGTCAGTCGTATCCACCATCTTTTCCAGGTCGGCGTTTGTACGCACTTGCTTGGGCAGATAACTGCCGGTACCAATAATCTTCGTATACATGTACGCTCAATCTTATCCGGTAATATACCCATCAGCTTTGCACATCAGCACGCCGCTCGCTTAGTTCGCGTCGTCGCCCTGTGGCTCAAAACCAGCCGGGTATAACAATTCCAGGCGAGCGGCAATCCGCTGGGGGACTTGTCGCTGCACCGCCTGCACTGCCTGTTCGATCGCCACGCAAAACGCGCGTTGATTTGCCGCACCATGACTCTTAATCACCGTGCCGCGTAATCCTAACAGACAGGCGCCATTATACTGGTCGGGGTTGAGGTGACTGAATCGCCTGGTTAGACTTTTTTGTAACCAACGTTTTAATAAAATCAGCCACCATGCCGTTTTTTTCCCCTCGCCCTGCGATTTCAGCAGCGAAAGAAACATTCTGACAACGCCTTCCATGGTTTTTAGCGTGACATTACCCGTAAAGCCGTCACAAACCAAAACATCTGTTTTACCTGTCAGCAATTCGTTCGCTTCCAGGTAGCCAATATAGTTCAGAGATGGCAATGTTTTTAGTATCTGTGAAGCATCACGAATGCTGTCCAGCCCTTTCGTCTCTTCTTCACCGATGTTTAACAACGCCACCCGGGGGTTCTCAATGCCAACAACTTCTTCGGCGAGCACAGAGCCCATCACCGCAAACTGAACCAACATGGTGCTATCACAATCAACGTTGGCGCCCAAATCGAGCACCACCGTTTTGCCCTTTTGCTGATGAGGCAGAACCGTCACCAGCGCCGGACGCTCAATCCCCTGCAGGGGCTTGAGCAGTAATTTTGCCAGCCCCATCAGCGCCCCCGTATTTCCGGCGCTCACGCAGGCTTCGGCTCGCCCTTCTTTCACTAGCTCCAGCGCCATTCGCATCGATGTTCCGCGACTATTGCGGATGGCGTGCGAAGGCCGTGCATCACTGGCAATAACTGACTGGGCAGGGATAATCTGCAGGCGAGAGCGTGTCTCAAAATCAGCTTTGGCGAGTAATGGCGTAATGTCGTCGGGGTTGCCGACCAGAAGAAGTGTGAGTTGCGAACAGGAATCCAGTGCCTGCAGTGCTGCAGGCACTGTCACGGTAGGGCCAAAATCTCCCCCCATGACATCTAACGCCAGGGTTAGATGTGTCAAGGTTATCGTCGCCGCTCGGTTTGGATGTTCCCCGTCGTGACAGGGAACGCCACACTAAGCTTCACCACGCTTTCGCGTGATTACTTAGCGATAACCTTGCGACCGCGGTAGAAACCGTCGGCAGTGATGTGGTGACGCAGGTGGGATTCACCAGAAGTCTTGTCTACAGACAGGCTGGTAACTGCAGTCAGCGCGTCATGGGAACGACGCATGCCACGTTTAGAACGGGTTGGTTTGTTTTGTTGTACGGCCATGGACCTTACTCCTTAATTACGCTTTAAGCTGGCTAATACGGCAAATGGATTTGGTTTCCGCGCCTCTTCAGGCAATTCACCAAAGACCATGTCCGCCTCGGACACTTCACAGTGTTCAGAATCATGCACCGGAACCACTGGCAAGGCGAGGATGATTTCATCTTCAACCACCGCCAGCAGATCGATTTCACCGAATTCGTTAACCTCAATCGGCTCATACGCTTCCGGGAGTGCTTCAACCTGATCATCATTTTTGACCGGGCTGAAACAATACTTTGTGTAAACCTGATGAGTAAACGGTTTCCCGCAACGCTGACATTCCAGCGATACCGTCACCTTCGCATCACCGGTCAAAACCGCGAGGCGTTGGTTATCGATAGCGAAGGACATCTCGCATTCTACATCACTGTCTACACTGACTACGGACGCGGCGACGCGCTCCGCCTGATCGGGGGTATAGATACCCTGGTAATCAAGGCGTTTTTGAGCCGTACGAACCGGGTCGAGAGTCAGGGGTAATTTTACCTTTTGCATAGGGCGCGCATATTAACTTTGTAACGTCATAGAGTCAAAGAAAAAGGCAGCCTCAGGTTGCCTTTTGCCAATAATTCGCACACATTGCGGCGTGTAGTTTAAAATGTCGCAATCTAATTCGCTATAGTTTATCCGAAAAATTATGCCTGAACTTATTTTAGCTTCAACTTCACCCTATCGCCGCATGCTGTTAGAGAAACTGGCTATCCCCTTCACCTGCGCCGCGCCCGAGGTGGACGAGCTTCCCCTGCCCGCCGAGACGCCGCGTCATCTGGTGCTGCGACTGGCGCAGGCAAAAGCGCAGGCTCTGGCTGAACGCTTTCCCCATCATTTGATTATTGGTTCCGATCAGGTCTGCGTGCTGGATGGTGAAATAACCGGCAAACCGCACACGGAAGAAAATGCGCGCCGACAATTAAAGAAAGCCAGCGGCAATATTGTGACTTTTTATACTGGCCTGGCGCTTTATAATTCTGTTAACGGTCAGTTACAAACTGAATGCGAACCTTTCGACGTTCATTTTCGCCATCTCACTGAACAAGAAATAAACCAGTATGTGCAGAAAGAGAGCCCGTTGAATTGTGCGGGAAGTTTTAAAAGCGAGGGGCTTGGCATCGCATTGTTCGAGCGCCTCGAAGGACGCGACCCGAATACGCTGATTGGGCTGCCGCTGATTGCGCTGTGCCAAATGCTGAGACGGGAAGGGTTTAATCCGCTGATGAAATAAGCGAAACAGTCGTTGTTACAGCCCGGCAGGCTCAGCGCCTGTCTGCTGGCTACGAATAACGGCAATCATCTGCTCCGTCAGGATATTGATATCATCCTGAACCGTAAACAGGTTTGACTGTAAACCCCTGTAGTAATGATTCGCTTCTGGTTCGGAAAAGCTTGCCGAGCCATCGGTATTGAAGTGTACTTTATCCCCCTGCCCTTGCAAGAAAGCCCCCATGGCGACGAGCAGATCCAGCCTCTTGCCCCTTAAAAAATAAACGTGTGTTATTGTTTCATCAAAGGGCACGACCGTTTTTTCCCAGGCTGCATCAAAGACGGGTTTTAAATCAGCCGGTAATCGTAGTGCGTTATAGCGACGTTGATTCTGCGCGCTCACGTTTTTGAGTCTGAGAATGAATTGATTATTAATACTTTGAGCTGACCGTAACTCATTGAGTAAGCTTAGGTTATCCCGTTCTGACTGAATCCGACCAGTCACCTTATCTTCGTTACCCGTCTGATAGATTACGTCAGAAATCTCCTGAAAAGCCGTATTCAGCACATCGTAGTCTTCAGCATAACGTCCAAAAGATATCCGCTGACCAGGCGTTAGCTCGCAAACTTTGACCACAGGAGGCGCGATGACCTCCGTGTTCAGAAATGTAATGAACGCCTGTCGTTGCCCGTCATTTATATCAGCACATCCCACCAATATAACCAGCACTATCACTGCGACCAGGCGAGTCATTCCATTCACCCTTACCATCATTTTTTCCTTAAATATCCCGGAGATCGGCAACGCGAAGGTATAACAAAATCAAAAGTAAAAATGAGCAGAAGACGACAAAACCGACGTCATATGGCAGACAAATGAGAATCGGGCAGTTGACCCTGCCCGAGAAAGGAATTACTTGATATTACGCAACACCTGCAAACAGCGCTTCAGCGCGTTATCCATTGGCGCTTCTACGCGCATCACTTCACCCGTTCCTGGGTGAGTGAACTTCAGTGCCGCCGCATGCAGGAACAGACGTTTAAGCCCGGTTCCCGCTTCGGTGAGTTGTTGATCAAATTCGCGGTCGCCGTAGCGATCGTCAAATGCGATGGGATGCCCGGCATGCAGAGTATGTACGCGGATCTGATGGGTGCGCCCCGTCACCGGGCTACAGCGCACCAGCGTGGCGAACGCATACCGCTCTTCGACCTTAAAACGGGTTTCCGATGGCTTTCCTTCCTGGCTCACGCGCACAATACGCTCACCGCTTTGCAGAATATTTTTCAGCAACGGTGCCTGCACACTCTTCACGTGCGACTGCCACTGGCCGCGCACCAGCGCCAGATAATCTTTCTGCATCCCCTTTTCGCGCAGTTGTTCATGCAGCGAACGCAAAGCAGAACGTTTTTTCGCAACCAGAAGCACACCTGACGTATCGCGATCCAGGCGATGCACCAGTTCGAGGAAGCGCGCTTCCGGGCGCAATGCGCGCAAACCTTCAATGACGCCGAAGCTAAGCCCGCTGCCACCATGAACCGCGGTACCGGACGGTTTATTCAGCACCAGGATATGTTCATCTTCATAAAGGATAACGTCGCTCAGTGCCGCCACTTTTTGCAGATGCGGTGAAACGGCCTCTTCTTCACGTTCAGCAACACGCACCGGCGGGACTCGCACTTCGTCGCCTGCTTCCAGCTTATATTCCGGTTTAATGCGCTTTTTATTCACCCGCACTTCGCCCTTGCGCAGGATGCGGTAAATCATACTCTTCGGCACGCCCTTCAGTTGAGTGCGCAAAAAGTTATCAATTCGTTGCCCGGCTTCATCAGCACTAATGGCAATCATTTTTACGGTAGGAGTCTCAGTTTTCATGGTGGGCGATTCTAAATATCCCGGCTCAATAGCGCCACTCATTTTTCTGTGCTTATATTTATCATTATCCTGTTTCACGGTGAACCTCACTGGCGGTTCTGTTTGTTATTAGACCAATCTCAACGAGCAAGTGAAGAAACTGTGATTAACCGGGTGATAAAAGGTGAAAGTCAACTTGCTATAACAAGGTTAGCAAGGAATAATGAAGCTGTTTTCCGTGTTGAATCTTGTTTGTGCAAGGATATTTACGGAATGACCAGTTTTGTCTGTCCGATCATCCACGCAGCAATGGCGTAAGACGTATTGATCTTTCAGACAGTTAGCGGGCTGCGGGTTGCAGTCCTTACCGGTAGATACTTTACTGGATTTCACCCAACAGAATGACGGCAAGCCGGGCGTCCCCGGAAGCTTACCTAAGTCAAAGCAACTGGGGTAAGCAGGCGAAGCCACGCGTCTGTTGAGTGAAAGACGATGAGTATAAATGGAATCTTCTCTGGAGAGTTATCCCAGGCTGTTCCCCTGATAATTGCGCTGCGTTTCCGTTTGAAATGCAGGCGACCGACACTCTGCGCCTCTTAAGCGAGCGACAACCGTGAGGTTGGCGACGTGAACAGTCACGAGGCCATCGGTTTACCCCGGAAAGGTATCACTCTGCTCGCAGCTTAGTCGTCAATGTAAGAATAATGAGTAAGTTACGATGAAAAGAATGTTAATCAACGCAACTCAGCAGGAAGAGTTGCGTGTCGCCCTCGTTGATGGGCAGCGTCTGTATGACCTGGATATCGAAAGCCCGGGTCATGAACAGAAAAAAGCGAACATCTACAAAGGCAAAATTACCCGTATTGAACCGAGTCTTGAAGCCGCATTTGTTGACTATGGCGCTGAACGTCACGGTTTCCTCCCCCTCAAAGAAATTGCCCGCGAATATTTTCCTGCTAACTACAGCGCACATGGCCGTCCGAATATCAAAGACGTGCTGCGTGAAGGCCAGGAAGTCATCGTCCAGATCGATAAAGAAGAACGCGGCAATAAAGGCGCTGCGCTGACCACCTTTATCAGTCTGGCAGGCAGCTATTTAGTGCTGATGCCGAACAACCCGCGCGCGGGCGGCATCTCTCGCCGTATCGAAGGTGACGATCGCACTGAACTGAAAGAAGCGCTGGCAAGCCTTGAACTTCCGGATGGCATGGGGCTTATCGTTCGCACCGCGGGTGTCGGCAAATCCGCCGAAGCCCTGCAGTGGGATTTAAGCTTCCGTCTGAAACACTGGGAAGCCATTAAGAAAGCCGCTGAAAGCCGCCCTGCTCCGTTCCTGATCCACCAGGAAAGCAACGTGATTGTGCGTGCCTTCCGCGATTACCTGCGCCAGGACATCGGCGAAATCCTGATCGACAACCCGAAAGTGCTTGAGCTGGCTCGCCAGCATATCTCCGCGCTGGGTCGTCCGGATTTCAGCAGCAAAATCAAACTGTACACCGGTGAAATCCCGCTGTTCAGCCATTACCAAATCGAATCGCAGATCGAATCCGCATTCCAGCGTGAAGTGCGTCTGCCGTCCGGCGGCTCTATCGTTATCGATAGCACCGAAGCATTGACCGCCATCGATATCAACTCCGCGCGTGCAACCCGCGGCGGCGATATCGAAGAAACCGCGTTCAACACCAACCTTGAAGCCGCCGATGAAATCGCCCGCCAGTTACGTCTGCGTGACCTGGGTGGTCTGATCGTTATCGACTTCATCGATATGACGCCGGTACGCCACCAGCGCGCGGTGGAAAACCGTCTGCGCGAAGCGGTGCGCCAGGATCGTGCGCGTATCCAGATTAGCCACATCTCACGCTTTGGTCTGCTCGAAATGTCGCGTCAGCGTCTGAGCCCGTCACTGGGTGAATCCAGCCATCACGTCTGCCCGCGCTGTTCCGGTACGGGTACCGTGCGTGACAACGAGTCCATGGCACTCTCTATTCTGCGTCTGATTGAAGAAGAAGCGCTGAAAGAGAACACCAAAGAAGTTCACGCCATCGTCCCTGTGCCGATTGCGTCTTACCTGCTGAACGAAAAACGCGCCGCTGTGAGCGCCATCGAAACCCGCCAGGGTGGCGATGTTCGCTGCATCATCGTGCCGAACGATCAAATGGAAACGCCGCATTATCACGTTCTGCGCGTGCGCAAAGGCGAAGAGACCTCAACCCTGAGCTATCTGCTGCCGAAACTGCACGAAGAAGAGATGGCGCTGCCGTCTGAAGATGAGCCTGCCGAGCGTAAACTGCCTGAGCAACCGGCTCTGGCTACCTTCGTGATGCCGGAAGTACCAGAACCTACCGCTGAAAAACCGGCGGTGGCAAAACCTGCGGTTGCGAAAGCTGAAGCGACTAAAACGCCGGCCGAACCGGGTCTGCTCTCTCGCTTCTTCGGCGCACTGAAAAATCTGTTTGCCGGCAGCGAAGAGAAAGTCGCTGAGCCGCAGCAGCCAGAACCAAAAGAAGAGAAACCTGCTCGTTCTCAGGAGCGTCGCAAGCCGCGTCAAAACAATCGTCGTGACCGTAACGATCGCAACGACCGTGGAGACCGCAACGAGCGTCGTGACAACAATCGCGGCGATAACGAAAACCGCGAGCCGCGTGAAGGCCGTGAAGACAACCGTCGTAATCGTCGCGAGAAGCCGCAGCAAAATGCGGAAAACCGCGACAACCGTCAGCAGAACATCGCTGAAGATAGCGACAAAGCACCGAAGTCCCGCGACGAGCAGCAGCCGCGCCGTGAACGTAATCGTCGTCGCAACAACGACGAAAAACGTCAGGCACAGCAGGAAGCCAAACCACAGGTTCGCGAAGAAGCGTTGACCGCAGACAGTGCTCAGGAAGAACGTGTTCAGACGATGCCGCGCCGTAAGCAGCGTCAACTGACGCAGAAAATCCGCATTGAAACCGCGGAAGAGACTTTTGCGCGTGAAACCTTCGAAGACGACATCCAGCCGGAAGCGTCAGCGCCGCGCACGGAAGTGGCGAAAGTCGATCTGCCGGCCGTGGTAGAAACTGCCCCAGCTCAGGCTGAGCAGGATGATAACGGCGAAGCGCGTGATGCAGCGGGTATGCCGCGTCGTTCACGCCGCTCCCCACGCCATCTGCGCGTGAGCGGTCAGCGTCGTCGTCGCTATCGTGATGAGCGTTACCCGACTCAGTCGCCAATGCCGCTGACCGTCGCCTGCGCTTCACCAGAAATGGCATCAGGCAAAGTGTGGATCCGCTACCCGGTCGCACGTCCGCAGGAGCAGGTTGCAGAAGAGCAGCGCGAACAGGATGTTGCTGTTCAGGCTGTCGCGACTGAAGCCGTTGAGCAGGCCGTCGCACCGGTTGCCGCCGCTGAGCCAGCCGTTGTTGAAACACCGGTTGAAGACGTTGCCGTTGTTGAACCGGTTGTCGCACCCGTCGCCGATATTGCTGAGCCCGTTGTTGAAACGACTCACCCTGAGGTGATTGCCGCACCAGTAACCGAGCAACCGCAAATTATTGCCGAAGAAGACAAGGTTGTGGCGCAGGAAGTTGCTGAAGAGGTGCAGCCTGCCGTCGTGGAAGAAGTTGCGGCTGAAGAAGTCGTCGCTGAAACCGCAGCACCGGTAGAAGAACCAAAAGCGGCAGTTGTTGAAGCGGCTCCGGTTGTTGAAACAGCTCCGGCGCCAGTGGCCGAACCGGTGGTGAAAACCGCGGCTCACCACGCCAGTGCCCCTATGACGCGCGCACCAGCACCAGAGTATGTGCCGGAAGCGCCGCGCCATAGCGACTGGGTTCGCCCGGCATTCGACTTTGATGGCCGTGGCTCTGCCGGTGGTCACAGTGCCACCCACCAGGCTTCAGCGGAACCCACTCGTCCGCAGTCTGTTGAGTAACTGACACTCTGCAAACAAAACCGGCCCTCGTGGCCGGTTTTTTTATACCTTTCCCGGAAGCTGCATTCCGGCGATTTTGGGCATCACCTCGCGCATCAGATCGAGAAACTTGCGTAGCCGGGTGGGATAATACCGGGCCCACGGATAAACCAGATGCACCGGTAGCGGCGCCGCCCGCCACTGCGGCAGCAGTTCAATCAATCGCCCTTTCGCCACATCCTCTTCCACCGTCCAGCTTGAGACGATCGCCACCCCTAACCCGGCGAGTGCGGCATTTTTTGCGACATAAAGGCTATCGGTACTCAAACGCGGCACCAGCGAAAATGTCTCATTCTCCCCCGCGCAGCGTAAGGTGACATCGTGCTGATAGAAGGTGCTGATGGCAATCCACGGCAGTGAGGAGAGCATTTGGGGATGGGTTATTTCCGGATATTGCGCCAATAACTCAGGCGCAGCAACGGTACAACGCGGTACTTCCGCCAGCAGCACGGAAACCGTCGCCGGGTCGACCTCCGCCCCCACGCGGATCGCGCAGTCGATATGGTCACTCATAAAATCGACGTTTTTATCATTCAGCATCCACTCGACCGATAGCTGAGAATGCTGACGCAAAAAGCCGAGCAGCGGCATCAACAGTTGCTCCTGACCAAACGCGTGGGGCGCGCGAACCCGTAACGTCCCTACCGGCTGATCGTCCGTAAGCTGAAGCTCATCCTCCAGCGCCAGCCAGGCATCCACCACCTGCCGCGCATGCTGATAGCAGCGTTCACCATCATCGGTCAGTTTCATCGCATGGGTGGAACGCAAAATCAGTTTTGCCCCCAGCAGCGCCTCCAGCGATTGCAAACGACGGCTGATGGTCGCCTGCGTAGTTTCAAGCTGACGTGCCGCTGCCGACAACGAACCGGACTCCACGATCCGAATAAAGGTTCGCATCAGTTCAACCCGGTCTATACGCTCCTGCTTCTTCATTAACCACTTACCTATACGTTATACGTATAACTGTTTTACCACTACGTTGAGTACCACGCCAGCGCACTTCAGGAGAAAATAGCGCCATCGCAAACTTGAGGAATTTCTGATGAAAACACAGGCTAATGCTGGCTGGCTAATCTTTATCCTTGCGCTGGGCGCAGGGTTTAGTGTGGCATCCATTTATTACGCGCAGCCGCTGCTGCCGCTGATGGGCGAAACGCTGCATCTCGGCGTTGAAGGGATGGGACTGATTCCGACCCTCACCCAGGCGGGTTACGCACTGGGCATTCTGTTTCTTCTGCCGCTTGGCGATCGCTACGATCGTCGAACCCTCATCCTGCTTAAAAGCGTCCTGCTGACCGTACTTTTGCTCCTGTGCAGCATGACGCAACATTTTCATCCTCTGCTGGTCGTGAGTCTGCTGATTGGCATGGCGGCGACCATGGCGCAGGATATCGTGCCTGCCGCGGCGATCCTTGCGCCTGCCGGGAAACAGGGAAAAATGGTCGGTACCGTAATGACAGGGCTGCTGCTGGGGATTTTATTATCGCGTACCGTCAGCGGCGTGGTGGGTGAGCTTTTTGGCTGGCGATCTGTCTATCAGGCGGCTGCCGTCAGCATTGCGCTGATCGGCCTCGTGATGTGGCGTGTACTGCCGCGCTTTGCCGCACACTCCAGCCTGAGCTATCCGGCGTTGATGATGTCACTGGTGCATTTGTGGCAGCGTTATCCAACATTACGCCGCGCCGCACTGGCGCAAGGGCTACTCTCTATCGCCTTTAGCACATTCTGGTCAACGCTTGCGGTGATGTTACTGGAGCATCATCACATGGGTAGCGCCGTTGCCGGTGGGTTCGGTATTGCAGGTGCCGCCGGTGCGCTGGCGGCACCGCTGGCAGGCGGGCTGGCGGATAAAATCGGCGCAGAAAAAGTCACTCAACTGGGTGCGGTGCTGGTGACACTCTCCTTTGCGCTGATGTTCATTCTGCCCGCACTGCCGCCGATGGCGCAACTGGCGCTCATTGCCCTCTCCGCCGTAGGTTTCGACCTCGGCCTGCAATCAAGCCTGGTAGCGCATCAGAACCTTGTTTACAGCCTTGAACCCCAGGCGCGTGGTCGCCTCAACGCCCTTCTGTTTACCGTGGTGTTTATCGGGATGGCGCTGGGCTCTGTGCTGGGCAGTCAGCTTTATGCGCTGGCGGGTTGGGAAGGTGTTGTGGCTCTGGCGACAATCTCCGGTGCGGCAGCGTGGGGGGTGCGGGTAGTTGAAACCCGTCGCCTGCAACGGACGTCATTATCCGTGTGAAAATAGCGGAGGCGGTTAGCCCGCCTCCGGTTTTTATTTGTTCAACTGAAACAACGACATTCCCTGCATATCACTAAATGCTTTATATGACGCCTGCAACGCCGTTTGTTGCATCACATAATTAGAAATCGTTTCGTTCCAGTCGACATCAACCAGATTACTCATCTGCTGAGTCTGGCTCAGTGCGCGGTCGTCACCCAGCGCATCAAGCTTCTCCAGTTCGTTGAGTTGCGTGCCAAGTTCGGCGCGCACGCTCAGCACGTTATTCAACGCATTGCTCAGGCCGCGGTTGGTCTTGTCGATGGCAGCACTGGCCGTTTCCTGCGTCGCCTCATCATCGCTAACTGGCGTGTTCAACGCAGCAATCGCGCTGTCCAGCATGGTAAACAGATTGCTATCCGTATCGGGCTTCGCGTTGCTGGTCAGGCTGTCAAAAATCTTGTCGCCCGTATGACCAATCACCATTGAGCGCGATGAATCCACCTGCTGCGCCACATTTTCCGAACCACCAACGTACTTACCGTCATCAGTGAACGGTGCCGCATCGGTTTTATAGCCAGCAAAAATATAGCGGCCGTTGCCATCCTGACTGTTGGCAAGGTTCAGTAATTGGTCGCGGATCCCCTGCAAGTCCGTCGCCAGCGAGGCGCGATCGTCGTCACTCAACGTTCCATTCCCTGCATAAACAATTTTTTCCTGCGCCGACTGAATCGCTGTCGTCACCTGCGCCAGCGTGTTCTCTTCCATCGACACACGCTGCGTTGCAAAGGTGCGGGCGGTCGCGAACTGAGTGTTCTGCGCCTGAGCCTGCGAGAGCACCACCGCCTGCGAGGCGGCGACGGGGTCATCGGATGCCCGATTCACGCGCTTACCCGTAGACATCTGCTCTCCATACTTCAGCCACTCCGACTGGGAGCTGGTGATCCCGCGCATATTCTGCTGATACATCATCAGGGTACTGACACGCATGCGTTATTCCTCTCCTTAGCGAATATTGATCAGGGCGTCAAACAAAGTGCTCGCCGTTTGCAGCACCTGGGCGTTCGCCAGATAGTACTGCTGGAAGAGTTGCAGATTGCCGTACTCTTCGTCGAGGTTCACGCCGGAAATAGATTGTTGCTGATTGCCAAGCTGAGTTACCACATTGCTTTGCGTAGTGCTGCTGGTCTTGAGCGTCGAGGTTTTATTGCCGATATCGCTCACCAGGGCGGCGTAAGCATCGTTGAACGTTTTCGAGCCGCCCACCAGCTTGCCGTTTTGCAGATCCAGCAATGCCTGCCCGTTGCGGTTGTCGCTCTCACCATTTTCTGCATCGTCAATACCCAGAGCGAGCTCTGACTCATCGCTGATGGCGACACTCATATTGACGATCGCATCGCTTACCGGTTTCACCGTAAAGCTATCATTTTCGGCCGGTGTGCCGCTCACCTTAACCGAAAGCCCGGCAAAGTTTAGCGCGCCATCTTTCTCCTGCGCTTTCACCGTGGTGTTATCGGAAAGCCGCGTGACCTGCCACTCGCCATTTTTATAGCTTACCCGGTAGTCCGTCGCCTGAACGCTGGATGCATCCGTCACCTCTGCCGCAAGCGTCGCATTGCCGCTGTTTTTGCTATTCGCCACCACCGAGGGGGAGCCAATAGTGAAAAATGCTTTTCCTTCATCACCATTGGCATCGATACCCTGCGCATGCTGCTGGTTAAACGCATCAGCAAAGGCCAGCGCCATCTGATTCAGGCTATTGCGGGTCTGATCGAGATCCTGCGAGCGGAAAGTCAGCAGCCCTCCCAGCGAGCCCGTATTGAGCAACTTCTCCGGGATTTCGATATTACCCGCGACATTATCGACATAAGCCACGGTAGTACGCGTTGGGTCACTGCTACTCGGCACCGCGGCCAGTTGGCGCGCGTTACTGCCCTGCACCAGCGTATAGCCGTTAGCCATCGTAACGTTGAACGTCCCGCTGTCCTGCACGCTGACTTCCACGCCAACCAGCTTGTTCAGTTCGCTCACTAGCTGGTCGCGTTGATCGAGCAACTCATTGGGAGAAGCTCCCGCTCCCACCCCGGTCAAACGTGAAATTTTATCGTTCAGGCTGGCAATCTGGTTCGCATAGTTATTGATCTGATCAACACTTGTCGCGATAGAAAGGTTCACCTGCTTATCCTGGTTGCGGAGATACTGATCGGCGACTTTAAACTGATTGACCAGACCATCGGCTTTACCGAGCACGGTCTGACGCGCGGCGGGATCTTCAGCGTTGCTCACCAATGTCTGCAAGCTGGAGAAGAAATCCTGAAGCGTGGTGGAAAGGGAGTTGGTGGTGCCGGAGAGCATATCGTCAATTTTCGACATCTGCTCATAACGGGTCGTTAAACCGCTGCTTTGGCTCTGCGCCGTGCGTAGCTGGTTGGTAATAAATGCGTTGTACTCGCGCTGAACGCCAGAGACGTAGACGCCATTGCCAACCCAGCCCCCCGAACCCAATGTACTGTTCGCCGATGCGAGCACCGTAGTCTGGCGGGTATAGCCCGATACATTGTAGCTGGCAATATTATTACTGGTGGTGTTCAGTGCCGACTGCGCTGCACTCAGTCCACTCATGGCGCTATTGATTAAACTGGACATGATCTTCCTTTTATACGTTCAGACACGTGGCCTTCACTCATTATCGGACGCGTCCTCGCAAACTTGAGGTGTATCAGAAGAGATTTTCAATATCATTCCGGTAAGCGCTGCTTACCTTATCGCTCAGTGATTTAAGCTGCTGAATCATATTGGTTAATTTGCGCGCGTACTGCGGGTCGGTGGCATATCCTGCACTCTGTAGCGCCTGCGCGCCCTGCTCCGGCGTAGACGCCGCCGTAACCGCTGCATAGCGCGGGTTGCGACTCAGTAAACCCACATAATCCGACAACGCTTCGAGATACGAACCGTAAACGCGGAATTTGGCTTTTACCTTCTTCGCCTCACCATTTTCATATTCGGTGGTGGTGATTTCCGTCACCGGCCCTTTCCAGTTTGCCGAAGCCTTCACGCCGAACAGGTTATAGCTTGGTTCGCCATTTTCGCGCTTAATCTGTCGCTGACCCCAGCCGGATTCCAGAGCGGCCTGCGCCAGAATCAGGTGGTGCGGGATACCGCTCTGCTCGCTCGCCATCCGTGCGGGCATCGCCAGTTGCGCAAGAAAATCTTTGCTATCGCCAGAGAGCGGCGTATCGCTCCCCGCAGGCGCTTTGGGCAGGGCTTTACGCACCATCCGCGTCAGAGCATCATTCTGATAGCTGGTCGCTGTTTGCAGTTCAAACTTCATCGGTAGCTGGCCCGTTGTGGCGGGCGGTTCTTTCTGTGTCTGCATCTGCTTCACCATCTCTTCGGCCAGCCCCAACCCTTTCCCGGCGGTCATCTGCTGGGCGATTTGCTGGTCATACATGCTGGTGTAGAGCCGGGTCTGGTCACTGCTGAACAGGCCATCTTTTGGCAGCGCCTCACGCATGCTTTTCAGCATCATCTGCACGAACATTCCCTCCACCTGACGGGCGACAGGCCGCAGGTTAGCCTGCGGATCCTGCCCGGCTTTCGCCTTCAGTTCGTTGAGGGATTGCGCATCCCAGGCTGCGCTGGCCGTTAACTTACTGTCACCCAGCATCAGATGATCTCCACTTTCGCCCGCAGGCAACCCGCGCTCTGCATCGATTGCAGAATCGACATCAGCTCCATAGGTGTCGCCCCCAGCGCATTTAGCGCGCGTACCACATTGTTCAGATTGGCGCTCTCCCGCACGCTTTGCAGCGAACCACCGCTCTGACGCAGATCGATTTGGGTTTGCGGCGTCACCACCGTTTGCCCGCCGCCGAACGGGGTATCCGGCTGGCTCACCTGGGCCTGGCGATTCACCGTCACCGAAAGGTTGCCCTGCGCCACGGCACAGGTATCCAGCGTCACTTCGCGGTTCATCACCACCGAACCGGTACGCGAGTTAATAATCACTTTTGCATCCTGTGGCACACCGCCGACCTCCAGATTCTGGATATCCGCCAACAGACGCACCTGGCCGCTACCACCCTGCGGGGCGCGGATCTGTACGGTACGCGCATCCAGCGCCGTAGCATTACCAAAACCGCTGCGGCGGTTAATGGTGTCGGCAATCTGCTGCGCCATCGTGAAATCATCCTGATTAAGCTGGAGATTAATGGTGTTGCCTGCACCAAACTGGGTTGGCAATTCACGCTCGATAGTCGCCCCGCCGGTGATGCGCCCACCGTTAAGCTGGTTAACCTGCACGCTGCTGCCCCCGGCTGACGCGCCGGCACCGCCCACCAGAATATTCCCCTGCGCCAGCGCATAAACCTGGCTATCAACCCCTTTCAGTGGGGTCATCAGCAGCGTGCCGCCGCGCAGGCTTTTGGCGTTCCCCATCGACGACACCACCACATCAATGGTCTGCCCCTGGCGCGCAAAAGCCGGGAACTGCGCTGTGACCATCACCGCCGCCACATTTTTCAATTGCATATTGGTGCCCGCAGGAACGGTGATCCCCAATTGCGAGAGCATGTTATTCAGGCTCTGGGTAGTGAATGGCGTCTGAGTGGTCTGGTCGCCCGTACCATCCAGCCCCACGACCAACCCATAACCGATGAGGGAGTTTTCCCTGACACCCTGTACGCTTGTAAGATCGCGAATGCGATCGGCCTGGGCCAGGGTACTCACCAGAATCAGCGCGACGCTAATCAGGGTTTTAAACATATTCCACCTCATTACATCGGCGATAAATTCAGGAAGAAACGCTGCAACCAGCCCATATTCTGCGCTTCGTTGATATAGCCGTTGCCTACGTATTCGATTCGCGCATCCGCCACCTGGGTGGACGGTACGGTGTTACTGCCGCTGATGGTGCGCGGGTTGACCACGCCCGAGAAGCGGATAAATTCGGTACCCTGATTGATGGCTATCTGTTTTTCTCCCACCACATGCAGGTTGCCGTTTGCCAGCACCTGATCGACCGTGACGGTTAATGTGCCGCTAAAGGTGTTACTGGCATTTGCTCCGCCTTTACCATTAAAGGTATTGCCGCCGGAAGCGTCTACGTCCGCACGGGCATTACCGAATAATCCTTCCAGATAACGCGGCACCACATCGAAGCCGAAATTGGTTTTGCCGTCGCGACTGGCGTTAGCCGACGAGCTTTTGCTGGCGCTGACGTTTTCCTGCAGCACAATAGTGAGCGTATCGCCAATATTGCGCGGGCGACGATCTTCAAACAGCGGCTGATAGCCATAGTTAATTGGCTGTGCGCTCTGGAATATGGAGCCATTCACCACGGGCACCGGGCCGGGGATCGGCTGCGCCGAGGTTGCGCCTTCGACAAGCGGCTTACTGGGGATGAATGCGCACCCGGTCATGGAGAGCACCAGAGCCGTTAAGACCGGATAACGAAACGCTGCGGTTTTTTGCATGGTTTTCATCTTTTGGTTTGCGCCGGATGGCGCTGGGCCATCCGACAAATCCGCCACAACCGTTACAGTTGCGTCAGTTTCTGCAGCATCTGGTCGGTCGTCGACACGGCTTTACTGTTAATTTCGTAAGCGCGCTGCACCTGGATCATGTTGACCAGTTCTTCCGCCACGTTAACGTTCGATGTTTCGACATAACCCTGATAGAGCAACCCCGCACCGTTTAACCCCGGCGTGGTGTCGTTCGGCGCACCGGACGCCTGCGTTTCGACGTACAGGTTCTCACCAATGCTTTCCAGCCCGCTGTCATTCATAAACGTGGTCAGATTGAGC
Source organism: Pseudocitrobacter cyperus (assembly GCF_039889165.1). Taxonomy (NCBI): domain Bacteria; kingdom Pseudomonadati; phylum Pseudomonadota; class Gammaproteobacteria; order Enterobacterales; family Enterobacteriaceae; genus Pseudocitrobacter; species Pseudocitrobacter cyperus. The sequence continues at coordinate 883,562 of NZ_JAYMYY010000001.1, forward strand.
TGCCCCACCTGCACCGGGTTGGTCTGCCCCTGCTGGGTCGCGCTCACCACACCATCGCGGCCAATAGTGATACTCAGGGTATTCGCCGGAATGGTGATCGCCGGTTGCACCTGAAAACCGCCCGCCGTCACCAGTTGGCCATTCTGATCGACCTGGAATGAACCATCGCGGGTATACGCGGAAGTGCCATCCGGCAGCAGCACCTGGAAAAAACCCTGCCCTTTAATTGCCACATCTTTGCTATTGTCGGTCTGCGACAGGTTGCCCTGGCTGTGCAGGCGCTCAGTCGCAACCGGACGCACACCGGTACCAATCTGCAAACCGGACGGTAGCGTGGTTTGCTCAGAGGATTGCGCCCCCGGCTGGCGCACCGTTTGATAGAGAAGATCTTCAAATACCGCACGCTGGCGCTTAAAACCATTGGTACTGACGTTCGCCAGGTTGTTGGCGATAACGTCCATATTGGTCTGCTGCGCATCGAGACCGGTTTTAGCGATCCATAATGAACTGATCATGATTTTCCTTAGCTCATTGACAGCAACTGGTTAGCTCTCTGCGTGTTTTCATCCACGCTACTGATAACCTTCATCTGCATTTCGAATCGGCGGGCGCTGGCAATCATATCGGCCATCGCCGCCACGGGTTTGACGTTACTGCCTTCCAGCACGCCGGACTGCAAACGGATAGACTGATCGGCCTGCAACGCCGGGCCACGGGTGGCTTGCGCTTCTGCGGTCAGACGAAAGACGCCATCATCGCCGCGCACAATTTCCGTGTTATCCGCTTTTACCATTTTCAGCCGTCCCACCTGCGCCACCGTATTCGGCGGATCGCCCGGGTTGAGCGCCGAAATCGTGCCGTCCGCCGCGATGGTGATTTCCGCGCCTTCCGGCACGGTGAGCGGGCCGCCATCGCCCATCACCGGGTTGCCCTGAATGGTCAGTTGCCCGGTTGGCCCTACCTGAATGTTGCCGTTGCGGGTATACCCTTCCGTACCATCGGCGGTTTGCACCGCCAGCCAGCCATCCTGTTGCAGCGCCACGTCCAGCGGGCGTGAGGTGTAGTCGAACTGGCCTGGCGTCATGTCCGCACCAGGCGTAGATGCCGTCACCAGCGTTCGCGTCGGGAGCGACATGCCTTCTACCGGTATCGCGCGCATAGCATTAAGCTGTGCGCGAAACCCTGGCGTTGAACTATTAGCGAGGTTACTGGCCGTGACTGCCTGTTGCTCCATCGTCTGGCTGGCCGCGCCCATCGCCGTGTAGATTGCGTGATCCATAAAGTCGCCTTATCGGGATTAGCGCAGGTTAACCAGCGTGTTGAGGATCTGATCCTGGGTTTTGATGGTCTGCGCATTGGACTGATAGTTACGCTGGGCGACAATCATATTCACCAGCTCTTTGCTCAGATCGACGTTAGAGGCCTCCAGCGCGCCGTTGGTCAGGCTGCCGAAATTACCGCTGCCAGCGGTGCCCAATAACGCAACGCCGGAAGACTGGGTCGCCGACCAGACGTTATCGCCTTCCGATTGCAGGCCTTCGTTGTTAGCAAAGTTCGCCAGCACGATCTGCCCCAGAAGCTGACTCTGTTCGTTGGAGTAGTTACCAACAACCGTACCGTCTTCGTTGATCTGATAGCTCACCAGATCGCCCGGCGCATAGCCATTCTGCGAGGTCGCGACGATATTGTTGGCGCCGGTGTTCTGCTGCATGGAGTTCAGGAAGCTCAGGGTGAAGGAACCCGCGGCGGAACCATTCAATGAATCCACGGCGATAGTGATCTCCGGATTCGCATTAGCAGCCGTAGCCAGCACGCCCGCAGCGTCGTAGTTACGCACTTCGCTCAACGTCCCGTTATCGCTGAAGGTCATCTGCCCCGCTTTCACCGCTTTAGCGCCGGTAACGCTGGAGTCCTGGGTATAGACATCCCACTGGTTGGCATCCGTCTTCACGTAGTAAACGTTCATGTCATGGGCGTTACCCTGGCTGTCGTAAACGGTGACAGTACCCTTTTTGTTGTAGCTGTCAGCATTAGCGGCATCGAACGGCGTAATGGTCGGCACGGCATCCGTGGAGTTCAGGTTGACCTGCATAGCTGAGGTCGTCGTCGCCTTCGCCGACATTAATGAGTTCGGGATAGTGATAGCGACCGGGTTGGCACCCTGCTGAATTGTCGGCGGGGTTCCGGAAGCCGGATACCCGGTCACCTGCAACCCCTGCGTATTCACCAGATTACGGTTGGCATCGAGAGAAAACTGGCCGTTACGGCTGTAGAAAACGGCGCCATTGCTGTCAGTCAGACGGAAAAATCCGTTCTGGCTTATCGCCACATCCAGCGCGCGCCCGGTGCTGGTAGTGGTGCCATCGGTAAAGTCCTGGGTGATCCCGGCGACCTTTACCCCCAGCCCGACTTTAGAGCCCGCAAACATATCGGCAAACGAGGCTGTGCCTGCCTTAAAACCGTAGGTTGCGGAGTTAGCAATGTTGTTGCCGATAACATCGAGATTACTGGACGCGGCATTCAGGCCGCTGACCGCTTGAGAAAAGCCCATGATTCACTCCTGAATTAAATAATCTGACGAACTTCGTCGAGCGTGGTGGTTCCGTATGTCCCCAGATCCAACTGATTACCGCCGCCACTGAGGGTGACACCCTGCACCAGCGCAAACTTCAACGGCTGCGCCACCAGTTGCGTGGTGCCGCTGCTGGCGGTGATGCTAACGTTGTAGGCGCCATCCGCCACGGCTGCGCCATCCGCGCCCGTGCCATCCCAGGTGAAGGTGTGAACGCCAGCCGTCAGCGCGCCGATATCCAGCGTTTTGACGACATTGCCGTTGCTGTCGGTAATGGTGGCCGTCACTTTATCCGCCGCCTGCTCCAGCTCGACGCCAAACGGCGTGGTATCGGTGCCATCGCCATCGCTGTTTTTACCCGCCAGCACCGTGGTGCCTGGGATCATCACGCCATGACCAATCAGGGATGAGGCCTGCAATGATTTACTGCTGTCGATTTGCCCGGAGATGGAGCCCAGCGAGGTATTGAGTTTTTCAATGCCGCTCACGGTGCTGATTTGCGCCAGTTGACTGGTGAGCTGGCTGTTGTCCATCGGGTTGGTGGGATCCTGGTTTTTCAACTGCGCCACCAGCAGCGTCAGAAAGCTGTTCTGTAGATCATCTGCACTGCTGCTGGTCAGAGAACCGCTGCTGGTGGTGGCGCTGGTCGCGCTGGTCGTTTCATTGACGTTCACTGCAATAGACATTGTTCTCTCCGTTATTGGCCCAGCGTCAGGGTTTTGAGCATCATGCTTTTCACGGTGTTCATCACCTCAACGTTCGCCTGATAGCTGCGGGAAGCCGACAGGGTGTTGACCATCTCGCCCACCACATCGACATTTGGCATTCGCACATAACCTTTGGCATCCGCCAGTGGATTGCCCGGCTGATAGACCAGCTTATCGGGCTGCTGGCTTTCGATAACGTCAGCGACTTTTACGCCTCCGGTTGCCGCCCCGGGTTGGGCATCCACCTGAAATACGACCTGCTTTGCACGGTAGGGCTGGCCATCCGGCCCGGTCACGCTGTCGGCGTTCGCCAGGTTGCTGGCCGCTACGTTCAAACGTTTGGACTGCGCTGTCAGCGCTGAGCCCGCGACATCAAAAATATTCAGTAAAGCCATCGATTAATTCCCCTGCTGAAGGACGTTCATCATTCCTTTGATCTGCCCACTCAGCACCGTCAGCCCGGTCTGATACTGCAGGCTGTTATCCGCGAACTGCGTGCGTTCCCGATCCATATCGACGGTGTTGCCATCCAGTGCTGGCTGGTCTGGAATGCGGTAGAGCAGATCGGTCGCGGCTGATGAGAGATTTTGTGCGGGTATGTGGCGTTCAGACGTCAGCGCCAGTGCGACGCCCTGGGTTCCGGCGCGCCCCCGCTCCATCACTTTTTTCATTTCACTGGCAAAATCGATATCGCGCGCCTGGTACCCTGGGGTATCAGCATTGGCGATGTTGGCGGCCAGAATCTCCTGCCGCTCGGCGCGCAGATTCAGGGCTTCCTGTTGAAAACGCAGCGCGGCGTCGAGTTTATCGAGCATGGCTCCTCCGCAGATGGCAAAATTTCAGCCGACAGCTTAATTCGCCCCCCGTGCGCGCTATCGCCGGAATAAGCACTAAATGCGTCGCTATTTGTTCCGTTGATGTCATTGCCAGATGAGTAAAATGTTCACACTACCCTCTCTGACGGAGCCCCTGATGCCTGAGTTCAAAAGCACGCTGGCGGCGTATTTGCTGCTCGCAAGCCCGTTAACCCTGGCGCAGGATCTGCAAAGCCAGCTATCGACTTTTTTTAGTCAACGGCTTGAGGGGTTTAGCGATGAGGTCGTCGTAACATTACGCAGCCCGGCCACCTTGTTGCCCTCCTGCGAGCAACCGGCGCTCAGTACTCCGGGTAATGCGCGGCTGTGGGGCAATCTGAACGTGGTGGCACGTTGCGGTAACGAGAAGCGCTATTTATCCGTGACGGTGCAGGCCAGCGGGAATTACGTGGTGGCTGCCGGGCCGATTACGCGTGGTAGCACGCTTTCCGCGCAATCGGTCACGTTGAAACACGGGCGTCTGGATCAGCTACCGCCGCGCACTCTGCTGGATCTCAATCAGGCGCAGGACGCCGTCAGCCTGCGCGATGTGGCAGCCGGGCAGCCGCTGCAGTTGTCGATGATTCGCCCGTCATGGCGGGTGAAAGCCGGGCAACGGGTACAGGTGATTGCTCGTGGCGAGGGCTTCAGCGTCAACAGTGAAGGACAGGCGCTGAACAATGCCGCCGTCACACAAAATGCCCGCGTGCGAATGCCTTCCGGCCAGGTGGTCAGCGGTGAGGTGAATGCGGATGGGAATATTCTGATTAACTTATAATCTTTATAAAGAAAGTGCGGCGTTTGCCGATAAAGTAATAACAAATGACAATGGCAACCCCGCGCCATCACACGCCCTCAATGAGGAAAGCACATGAGCATTGAACGTACATCGCCTCTGAACCCTGTTAACGCGGTACAGGCTCGCGAACCGAACGATACCCAGTCGCCGAAGGCGCGTCTGGAAAAAAGCGTTGAGATTAACAGCACTAACGTCAAACTGAGTGATGCGCAAACCACGCTTACGCAGTCCGACACCCGCGATATCAATCTGGATCGCGTCGAGGCATTAAAAACCGCCATCCGCAACGGCGAACTGAAGATGGATACGGGTAAAATTGCTGATGCGCTGATCCAGGAAACACAGAATTATCTACAGAGTAACTAACCGCATGAGTCGTCTGCCCGATATTTTGGATCAAATGAGCGCTATCCTGAACTCGCTGAAAGAGGTGATGGATGCTGAACAACAGCAGCTTTCCGCAGGAAGTGTGAACGGCAGTTTGCTGCAGCGGATCACCGAGGATAAAAGTTCACTGCTGGCAGCGCTCGATTATCTTGAGCAGAAGCGGCGGGTGGAACAGGAAGCCCAGCGTTGCGCCAACGACGATGACATCGACGCGCGCTGGCAAAACATTACCCGGAAAACGCAGCAGTTGCGTGACCTTAACCAGCATAACGGCTGGTTGCTGGAAGGCCAGATAGCGCGTAACCAGCAGGCGCTGGACGTACTGAAGCCCTTCCAGGAGACGGGATTATACGGCAAGGATGGGCAAACAGCGGAACAACCGCGCAGCGGCAAGAAATTCACCGTGTAATCACCGGCAGGACGGCGGGAAGCGATTCTCCCGCCGCCGCATCAGTTTACGCCGTCCGGCGTGCAAACTCTTTCACTTTAAAACCTAACACCGCAAGCGTGGCAAAATAGGCGAAAATCCCGACTACCACCACGGCCATCAGGCGCAGCAGACGGAAGAGCATCGAGCCCTGCGACCACTCAGGCATGACGTGCATCATCCCCAGCAATGCGGCCGACATCACCAGCACCGCCACAACCAGACGCACAAGGAATTTGCTCCAGCCCGGCTGTGGAGTGAAGATTTTCTGCTTACGCAGTTGCCAGTACAGCAGGCTGGCATTCAGGCAGGCAGCCAGACCAATCGACAGCGACAGCCCGGCATGCTTCAGTGGGCCGATAAACGCCAGGTTCATCAACTGGGTCATAATCAGCGTCACAATGGCAATCTTCACCGGGGTTTTGATGTCCTGGCGCGAGTAGAAGCCCGGCGCGAGTACTTTGACCACAATCAACCCCATCAGACCGACGGAGTAAGCCACCAGCGCGCGCTGAGTCATCGCCGCATCAAAGGCGGTGAATTTGCCGTACTGGAACAGCGACACCGTGAGCGGTTTGGCGAGAATACCCAGCGCCACGGCGCTCGGCAGCGCCAGCAGGAAGCACAGGCGCAGGCCCCAGTCCATCAGACGGCAATATTCGTCATGGTTGCCACTGGCAAAACTTTTCGACAGCGACGGCAGCAAAATCGTGCCCAGCGCCACGCCCAGCACCCCGGACGGAAACTCCATCAGACGGTCGGCGTAGTACATCCACGACACGGAGCCCGACACCAGGAAGGAAGCAAAAATGGTATTGATGATCAGTGAAATCTGGCTGACGGAAACGCCCAGGATCGCCGGCCCCATCTGTTTAACCACGCGCATCGCCCCCGCATCTTTTAAATTGATGCGCGGCAGCACCAGCATGCCGATTTTCTTCAGGTGCGGCAGTTGATAAGCCAACTGGAGCACACCGCCGACGGTGACCGCCCACGCCAGCGCCAGCACCGGTGGGTTGAAGTACGGCGCGGCAAACAGCGCGAAGCCAATCATGCTGACGTTAAGCAACGTTGGGGCAAAGGCAGGAACGGAGAAACGGTTCCAGGTGTTAAGGATTGCCCCCGCCAGCGAGGCCAGCGAAATCAGCAAAATATAGGGGAAAGTAATCCGCAGCAGTTGCGTGGTGAGATTGAATTTATCCGCCGTATCAGCAAAGCCCGGCGCGGTAACAGTGATGACCCACGGCGCGGCGAGCATCCCGACAACCGTCACCAGCGCCAACGCCAGCGTCAGTAAACCGGAGACATAGGAGACAAAAACGCGGGTGGCATCCTCGCCCTGTTTACTTTTATATTCAGCCAGAATCGGCACAAAAGCCTGAGAAAACGCCCCTTCAGCAAAAATGCGGCGCAGCAGGTTGGGCAGTTTGAAGGCCACAAAGAAGGCATCGGTGGCCATTCCCGCGCCAAATATTCTCGCCACAATGGCATCGCGCGCAAAACCCAGCACACGCGAAAACATGGTCATCGAGCTGACAGCCGCCAGCGATTTTAATAGATTCATTAACGTGTTATTCCACAACCGGAAGCAAAATGCCTGCAACAGCCCGGCGCGATTGCCGGGCTGCGGTTCACAGGCAGGAGCCTGAAGAGGCGTTAGTCTACCGGGTTCGGGATGAATTGCTACTGCCAGATGTTACAGCAGGTTATTCATCATCAGCCTCGCGCCACAGCGCTTCGACGATACGTTGCGCTATCAGCGCCTGCTCACCGGCCGTTTCCGGAACCGTCTGATTTTGCACGCATTCGATAAAGTGACGCGCGCAGCCGGTAAATCCGCGCTGTTCAAGCGTGGTCTGCCAGCCGGGAACCGGGCGGGTGACGACGCCTGCGCCCCGTTCTTCTCGCCATTCACGCATATCAGTCACGTCATACAACGCCCCCTCCGTCACCGCCTGAACCCATTCACGCTGGCTACCCGCGCGGCGGTGCATGCTGGTGGTGACGCTTAGCGTGGGATGGCTGAAGTGATGCTCGGCGTAGAGCATCTCGCCATCGTCCGTAGTCTGCAACGTGCCGCTGCTCAACGTCGTGTTGCCGCCTGCCAGCCACAGCGCGGTGTCGACCACATGCAGATAATCATCCAGCAGGGTGAAATGCAGGTCATGTGGGCCGACGCTGTCGGTGCGGTGTTTATCCATCCGCAGCGATGCCGCGTTGCCCAGTTTGCCTTTCAGCTCGCGGTAAAGCGGCGCAAAACGGCGATTGAAGCCCACCATCAGCGTTAACTTCTTGCGCGCGGCCAATTCAACCAGCCGCTCGGCATCGCTTAGTTTCTCCGCCAGCGGTTTGTCGACGCAGACGTGAACCCCTGCATTCAGCAGTTCGCTGACCACGGCATAGTGCGATGCCGTAGCACTGTGCACAAATACCGCATCACACTGCGCCGCCAGCGAGGCCAGCGAATCGGCATACGGCATGCGGTACGTTTCACAGATTTTCAGCGCTTTCTCTTTCCCAGGCGACCAGGCTGCCTGCAGCGTCCAGTCGGTCGCGGCGCTAAGTACCGGGAGCCACGCTTTCTGCGCGATCCCGCCAAGCCCGACAACACCTACGCGTAATTTTGTCATCGTTATTCCCCGAGATGCGCCAGCAGGGAATCGAGACGCTGTTTTAGCTCTGCGACCTCCCCTTCAAGGGCTTCGACGCGAGCACGTAAATCGTCCTCTGCCGGAGCGACATCGTCCGCGACCTGAGCCAGCACTTCCATTTCACCGCTGAAAAGGTGCATATAGCGGCTTTCGCGTTTACCTGGCTCACGCGGAAGACGCATCACAAACGGGCCATCTTCGCGGGTCGCCAGTCTCTCCAGCGTCGCTTCCACTTCCGCCATATCGCTGAACTCATGCATCCGTTGCGCGCGGCCGCGAAGTTCGCCCGGCGTTTGCGCGCCGCGCAGCAGCAATGTGGTGATCAACGCCACTTCAGCGCTGGAGAGTTTCAGGTCGCCAAATTCCGAATTGCAGAAGCGTTGTTCATATTTGGTCACGCGATTGCCAAAACCGCTCACCGTGCGCAGATAGTGGCGTTTAACCAGTGTATCCAGTAGATCCTGAACCTCAGCGTCGCTGAGTGTCATCACCGGTTCACGGTTTGTTTTCTGGTTACAGGCCGTCACCACGCCGTTGATCGACAGCGGATACTGCTCCGGCGTTGTCACCTGTTTTTCCAGCAGGCAGCCAATCACGCGCGCTTCCAGCGGGGTTAATTCATATTTCATCTTTTCTCCTTAGCGACCGGCTGTCCATTCTTGTGTCGTGAGAGCGGTTAATACGTGGTCACGCCACTCACCATCAATAAGCAGATAGTTTTTGGCATACCCCTCTTTTTCAAACCCCAGCCGCGCCAGCAAATCGCCGCTGCGCTGATTGTGTGGCATGTAATTAGCCATAATGCGATGAATGTGCTGAGTACGTTGCATATAACGAATGGCGCTGGTCAGCGCTTCAAACATCATCCCCTGCCCCTGCCACTTCTGGCCGATGGAATAGCCGAGATAGCAGGCGTGAAATGAACCGCGCACGACGTTGGAGAAATTGGCGACGCCAATGATCTCCTTCTCATCCGGATCCAGCAGCGCAAAGTAGTAAGCACTGCCCTGTTTATGAAATTCATTAATCATCGATAAGCGAGCCTGCCAGCCAGAAGGATAGCAGTGGCTATCGTCACGAATAGGCTCCCAGGGTTTCAAAAACTGCCTGTTTTCTGCGTAATAATCGGCAAGACGCCATGCATCACGGTCATGAACCAGACGCACGACCAGACGATCGGTTGTCAAACGCACTTTTGGTACGTTACTGCGATAGCCAAACATCCCTTACTCCTGTACCTGAATAATAACCCGGGTTAACTCACTATACCTGTCCACAGGGGGTCTGTGAAAACAGCAACATACCTTTTTTCATACCCCGATCGCGATTTCGATAAACAAGCTCAATCAAAGCACCATTTTGATAAAAAAATATTGTCGCTGGCAATATGGGAAAACACGAAGCGACCCGGCAGAATGGAAAGGTTCATCTCTTTTTATTCCCCTGGAGGGGAAATGTCCCGCGTATCGCAGGCACGGAGCCTGGGTAAATATTTCCTTTTAGTCGATAATATGTTGGTTGTGCTGGGCTTTTTTGTGGTCTTTCCGCTGATCTCTATCCGTTTTGTCGATCAGATGGGCTGGGCCGCATTAATGGTCGGGATTGCGCTCGGCTTACGCCAGCTCATCCAGCAAGGGTTAGGTATTTTTGGCGGTGCCATCGCTGACCGTTTCGGCGCAAAACCCATGATTGTTACAGGCATGCTGATGCGCGCGGGCGGTTTCGCTATAATGGCAGTGGCGCACGAACCCTGGGTGCTGTGGCTCTCCTGCTTGCTCTCCGGCCTGGGCGGTACCCTATTCGACCCGCCACGTTCTGCGCTGGTGGTCAAACTTGTGCGCCCGGCACATCGCGGTCGCTTCTTCTCTTTGCTGATGATGCAGGACAGCGCAGGCGCGGTTATCGGCGCGCTGATGGGCAGTTGGCTGCTGCAATATGATTTTCGGTTGGTCTGTAGCGCAGGTGCGGTGCTGTTTATCCTGTGCGCTATTTTCAACGCCTGCTATCTTCCGGCGTGGAAGCTGTCTACGGTCAGAACCCCGGTACGTGAAGGGCTGGCGCAGGTTATGCGCGATAAACGTTTTGTCACCTACGTACTGACGCTGACGGGGTACTATATGCTGGCGGTACAGGTCATGCTGATGCTGCCGATTATGGTCAACGATATCGCAGGCTCGCCTTCCGCCGTCAAATGGATGTACGCCATTGAAGCTGCGCTATCGCTAACCCTGCTCTACCCCATCGCCCGCTGGAGCGAAAAGCGTTTTCGCCTTGAACAGCGCCTGATGGCAGGCCTGCTCATCATGACGCTCGCTATGTTGCCGATTGGCCTGACCACCTCACTTCAGCAGCTTTTCACGCTGATTTGTACCTTCTACATCGGCTCAATTATTGCCGAACCCGCGCGGGAAACGCTGAGTGCGCACCTCGCCAACGCGCGAGCGCGTGGTAGCTACATGGGCTTTAGCCGCCTGGGGCTCGCCTTTGGCGGCGCACTTGGCTATACCGGCGGCGGCTAGCTGTTTGATAGCGGCAAAGCGCTAAATCAACCCGAACTTCCCTGGGCTATGCTTGGGATCATCGGGCTGATTACATTTATCGCCCTGTGGTGGCAATTCAGCCCAAAACGTGCCGCTTCCGGCATGCTTGAACCGCGTCTCTAGGCCTGCGAATTTCGCAGGCCATCAGTAAAATCTCATCTCAGTAACAAAGAGTTGGCACTTTAAGTATTTTCCGCTGTCATAATCACGATGGAAAGCGCAAGCTGCCTGAGAACAGGATGACAGCACAGCATCATATTGAGGAAATTCATGAAGAAATTTTTTGTCATTGCCGCACTGATTGTTGGCGGCCTGGTTGCGGGTTGTAATCAACTGACACAATACACTGTAAGTGAACAGGAAATTAATCAGGCGCTGCAGAAGCACAATAATTTCTCGAAAGATATCGGCCTGCCGGGTGTCGCGGATGCGCATATTGTGCTGACGAATCTCACCAGCGCTATCGGGCGGGAAGAGCCCAATAAAGTGACCCTCACAGGCGATGCGAAACTGGACTTAAACTCACTGTTTGGCAGCCAGAAAGCGACGATTGACCTGAAGTTGAAGGCCTTGCCGGTATTCAACAAAGAGAAAGGCGCGATCTTCTTGCAGGAGATGGAAGTGGTCGATGCGAAAGTCACGCCGGAAAAGATGCAGTCGGTCGTGCAGACGCTGGTGCCTTATCTGAATCAGTCTCTGCGCAACTACTTTAATCAGCAGCCGGCTTACGTGCTGAAAGAAGATGCCAGTAAAGGCGAAGCGCTGGCAAAAAAATATGCTAAAGGCATCGAAGTGAAGCCAGGACAAATTATTATCCCGTTCACCGACTAACGCTTTATTCTGTAAAAGACGCCCGACTGTCGTTAACAGCGGGCGTCTTTTTTTGCAGAAAGAAGTGCAAAGGAAAACGTTTACGTTTATCCTTAGTGCCCGGCAAAAACAGCCCTAATGACTGATTTCCCACCAGGCCGGAGCACACCATGACCGCATTACCACAAGTTCTGAAAATTCGCCGTCCAGACGACTGGCACATCCATCTCCGCGATGGAGAGATGCTAAAAACCGTCGTGCCTTATACCAGCGAGATCTATGGCCGTGCGATCATTATGCCGAATCTGGTACCGCCTATCACCACCGTAGATGCCGCCGTTGCCTACCGCCAGCGCATCATGGATGCCGTTCCTGCGGGCCATGATTTTACCCCACTGATGACCTGCTATCTGACCGATTCCCTTGATCCGAATGAAGTGGAGCGTGGATTTCAGGAAGGCGTATTTACGGCAGCGAAGCTCTATCCGGCGAACGCCACCACCAACTCCAGCCATGGCGTAACCAGCATTGATGCCATTATGCCGGTGCTGGAGCGGATGGAAAAATTGGGTATGCCATTACTGGTACATGGCGAAGTGACTCATGCGGATATCGATATTTTTGACCGCGAAGCGCGCTTTATCGAAACGGTGATGGAGCCACTGCGCCAGCGCCTTCCGGGGCTAAAAGTGGTGTTTGAACACATCACTACCAAAGATGCCGCTGACTATGTGCGCGACGGTAATGAACGGCTGGCAGCCACGATTACGCCGCAGCATCTGATGTTTAACCGCAATCATATGCTGGTCGGCGGCGTGCGTCCGCATCTCTACTGCCTGCCGATCCTCAAGCGCAACATCCACCAGCAGGCCCTGCGTGAACTGGTTGCCAGCGGCTTTGAGCGCGCGTTTCTCGGTACAGACTCCGCGCCGCATGCCCGTCATCGCAAAGAGGCGAGCTGCGGCTGCGCAGGTTGCTTCAACGCGCCAACCGCGCTCGGCAGCTACGCGACCGTATTTGAAGAGATGAATGCCCTGCAGCACTTCGAAGCCTTCTGTTCCCTTAATGGGCCGCGTTTCTACGGCTTGCCAGTCAATGAATCAACAGTTGAACTGGTTCGCGAAGAGAGCCAGGTCGTGGAGAGTATCGCGTTAGCGGATGATACGCTGATCCCGTTCCTTGCGGGTGAAACGGTGCGCTGGACGGTCAAAAAATAAATCGCACGCTCCCTGTTGTAAGTTTCTTGCTTTAACTGTATAAATATACAGTACACATACAGGGGGCAACCATGCGCATTGAAGTGACTATTGCTAAAACCACTACCCTCCCCGCTGGCGCGCTTGACGCACTGGCGGGTGAACTCTCCAGACGCATTAACGATCAGTTTCCGGATAGCGACGGCACGGTTTCGGTACGCTACGCATCGGCAAATAACCTTTCGGTTATCGGCGGCATCAAAGAAGATAAAGACCGGATCAGCGAAATTCTCCAGGAGACCTGGGAAAGCGCGGATGACTGGTTTATAACCGACTAATTTGCTCCCTCATTGTGTTCTTTGCCGGGTCGCCCCGGCTTTTTTATTTTTACGACCCGCTTATTTTTTCACCCCATTCTGATTCCATTAATAAAAACATCACTATAATGGTGATTTATTGCGCAACAAAACCTTGAGTTTAGGAATTTGTGTTGCATTTTATTTAAATTCTCGAATATTAAGTAAGTTGTTGGTATACTGAAAAAGCTTCGAAAAAAACCTGCATTGAACCTCGAGAGTTGTTGCCTTTTAACACAGATATAAGGGGTTATGATGGAAAAGAATAATGAAGTCATCCAGACCCATCCCCTCGTTGGATGGGACATCAGCACCGTTGATAGCTACGATGCGCTGATGCTGCGCCTGCACTACCAAGACCCCAATGAATCGAGCAAGAAAGAAGCTGAAATAGGTCAAACGCTTTGGTTGACTACGGATGTCGCTCGTCAATTTATCTCAATATTAGAAGCGGGCATCGCCAAAATTGAATCTGGCGATTACCAGGCGAATGAGTATCGCAGGCATTAATGCCGATACGAATAATTATCATACAGGCACCTTCGGGTGCCTTCTTTATTTTCAGGGTTGTATCCTCTGAGCTTGTTAATTACCCTGCTATACACTTATCTTCACGTAGCCTCTGATTGATGCTGCTTATAAAAACAAATTCAGGAAGCGCTATGCAATACGATCTTATCATTGTCGGCAGTGGCTCCGTCGGGGCAGCGGCCGGATACTACGCCCGCAAGGCGGGTCTTAATGTACTGATGACTGACGCCCACATGCCGCCGCATACTGAAGGCAGTCATCACGGAGATACACGTTTGATTCGCCATGCGTATGGCGAAGGGGAAAAATATGTCCCGCTGGTTCTGCGCGCCCAACAACTGTGGGATGAACTGGCGGCAGCCAGTGGCGAGCCGATATTTGAACGTAGCGGTGTCGTGAATCTTGGCCCGGCAAATTCAGCGTTTCTCGCGACGGTTGCGCTGAGTGCGGAAAAGTTCGGCCTTGAAGTGGAACAACTCGACGCCGCAGGCGTGATGGCGCGCTGGCCAGAGATCCAGGTACCAGCAGACTACCGCGCTATTTTTGAACCCGCCTCCGGTGTACTGAAAAGCGAGCTGGCGATCAAAACCTTGATTGCGATGGCAAAGGACGCTGGCTGCGCGCAACTGTTTAATTGCCCGGTCACCGCCATTGAGCATCACGCAGAAGGCGTCGCGATAGAAACATCCGAAGGCCGCTTCGAGGGCAAAAAGTTGCTGCTCAGCGCCGGGACATGGGTTAAGCAATTTTACCCACAACTGCCGGTACAGCCGGTGCGTAAAGTGTTTGCCTGGTTCCAGGCTGATGGCCGTTACAGCCGCAAAAATAATTTCCCGGCTTTTACCGGTGAATTGCCGAACGGCGATCAGTTCTACGGTTTTCCCGCCGTGGAGAATGAGCTAAAAATCGGCAAGCATAACGGTGGGCAGCTCATCGATACCCCGCAGGGTCGCAAGCCGTTTGGTACGGTTGCCACCGATGGTTCCGAAGCATTCGGTTTCCTGCGCAACATCCTGCCAGGCGTTGGCGGCTGTCTGTATGGCGCAGCCTGCACCTATGACAACACGCCGGATGAAGATTTCATTATTGATACCCTGCCCGGCCAACCGAATACGTTACTGATTGGCGGGTTGAGTGGTCATGGATTCAAGTTTGCCACTGTGCTTGGAGAGATTGCTGTCCGCTTTGCGCAGACGCAGCCTGAATCCTTCGATCTGGCGCCTTTCTCCCTCTCCCGCTTCGACTAAAAAAGAAAGGCGCCGGTTCAGAAAACCGGCGCCTGTTACGAGAACAACTATGCAGCGTTTATATCACTATCTGGTCAACAATTTGCGCGAGCATTTTATGATTTACATCGCGCTTTGCCTGCTGCTGGCCCTGATTGATCTTATCTGGCTCTTTTTCACCTGATCACTGGGGGTCAGGGATACCCAGTTTGGTATTGAGTCGACCCCGAGATTTATTAAAAATTTTATTGCCGTTTTCGCGCCCGGCGCGACGTTTGCGCTGTTCTTCTTCCGGCAATTTATGCTCCTGCTGGCACGTTTCGCTGCAACAGCCTTCATATTTCTCCGCGCAGGCAGGGCACTGAATAAAGAGCAGATGGCAGCCGTCGTTCAGACAGTTAGTGTGGCTATCGCATGGCGTACCACACTGGTGACAGTGGGCAATCACCTCATCTGAAATACGCTCGCCCATACGTTCATCGAAGACGAAGTTTTTACCGATAAAGCGCACCGGCAACCCCTGTTCACGCGCACGACGGGCGTACTCAATAATACCGCCCTCAATATGCCACACCTGCTTAAAACCGTTATGTTTCATCCAGGCGCTGGCTTTTTCACAGCGAATCCCCCCGGTGCAGTACATCACGATTTTCTTATCTTTGTGCTCCTGCATCATTTCGACAGCTTTCGGTAGCTGATCGCGGAAAGTATCCGCGGGGATCTCCATTGCCCGTTCAAAATGGCCCACTTCATATTCATAGTGGTTACGCATATCGATAAATACGGCGTCAGGATCGTCCAGCATGGCGTTCACTTCTGCTGCTTTTAAATAAGCGCCGACGTCGCTGGCATCAAATGACGGGTCATCAATACCGTCAGCCACAATACGGTCACGAACTTTCATCCGCAGTACCCAAAACGATTTGCCATCGTCATCAAGGGCGATATTAAAACGCAGTCCGTCAAGCGCCGGGTCAAAGCCGTACAGCAGTTTTCGCAGCGCGTCGACATTGCTTGCCGGGATGCTGATTTGTGCGTTAATGCCTTCATGCGCCAGATAGATACGGCCAAACACTTTCAGTTCTGAGAGTGCGATATACAGGGCATCACGGGTCGCTTTGGGGTTAACAATGGTGAAATATTTATAAAATGAGATAGTTGTGCGCGGCTCGCTTTCAGCCAGCATCTGCGCCTTCAGAGTCTCATTCGATATGCGGTTATGTAACACTGGCATGGTGCTCTAATCCTGCAACTGGAATGGTAAAAAGAGAAAACGGGCGGATGATATAGCAAACATAGATAATTTACATCCACACATTTTGCGCTACATTTCACTCTCTGGCAAAACACCCATTGAAACATTTGCATGAATTATCGACACTCGTAGCCTGGTCAGTTTGGTTGGCGGGAAAATAATGCGACAATAACGCCGGTGGCACGAGAAAACAGGAAAGACATGACCCAGTTACCCAAATTCACAGCAGCGTTACTACATCCTCGTTACTGGCTAACCTGGCTGGGAATTGGCCTACTTTGGCTGATAGTACAACTGCCCTATCCGGTTATTTTTCGCCTTGGCAACGCCATTGGACGTCTGGCGCTGCGTTTTATGAAACACCGTTCAAAGGTGGCATACCGCAATCTCGAATTATGCTTTCCACAAATGAGTGAGGCCGAGCGCCATCAACATGTGGTGAAAAACTTTGAATCTGTCGGTATGGGTCTGATGGAAACAGGTATGGCCTGGTTCTGGCCCGATCGCCGTATCGGTCGTTGGACGGATGCCAGCGGTCTGGAACATATTGCGGCAATGCAGGAGCAAAAACGCGGTATTTTGCTGATCGGTATCCATTTCCTGACCCTCGAAATGGGCGCACGCATGTTTGGCTTTTTTAACCCCGGCATTGGCGTCTATCGTCCGAATGATAACCCGGTAATCGACCTGCTGCAGACCTGGGGCAGGATGCGCTCCAACAAATCGATGATTGACCGCAAAGATCTTAAAGGGATGATCCGTGCGCTGAAAAACGGCGAAATTGTCTGGTATGCGCCCGATCACGACTATGGGCCGCGGGCCAGCGTCTTTGCGCCGCTGTTTGCTGTGGAACAGGCGGCGACGACCTCAGGTACGTGGATGCTGGCGAGAATGTCAAAGGCCAGCATTGTGCCTTTCGTGCCGCGTCGCAAAGAGGACGGTTCTGGCTACGAACTGATTATTCTGCAACCTGAACTCGACCCGCCGCTTGACGACGCCGAAACGACCGCCGCCTGGATGAACAAAATCGTCGAGAAGTGCATCATGATGGCGCCAGAACAGTATATGTGGCTGCACCGCCGCTTTAAGACCCGTCCCAAAGGTATGCCTTCCCGCTATTAAGCGTTTCCGCAGCCCGCGCGGCTGCGGTATTTCTCCCAACGTTGCAGTAACAATCACACAGGCGCATAATTAGCAGGCTTATCGAATTTTCTGTTACTATCCGCACCCATTTGGAACGCTATGCCCACATCTGATGTTGATGCCCCCATAAACTGGAAACGCAATCTGACCGTCGCCTGGCTTGGCTGCTTTCTGACCGGCGCGGCATTTAGCCTGGTGATGCCTTTTCTTCCGCTCTACGTCGAGCAACTTGGCGTAACCGGCCATAGTGAACTTAACCTGTGGTCCGGGGTAGTCTTCAGCATCACGTTCCTCTTCTCCGCCATCGCCTCGCCGTTCTGGGGCGGGCTTGCTGACCGTAAAGGGCGCAAAATCATGCTGCTGCGTTCCGCACTGGGGATGGCAGTGGTGATGCTATTGATGGGCATGGCGCAAAATATCTGGCAATTTTTGATTCTGCGCGCCCTGCTGGGGGTGCTTGGCGGCTTTGTACCAAATGCCAACGCGTTGATTGCCACTCAGGTTCCGCGCAACAAGAGCGGCTGGGCGCTGGGGACGTTGTCGACGGGCGGCGTGAGCGGCGCGCTTCTTGGCCCGCTGGCCGGGGGGTTACTGGCGGACAGCTACGGTTTAAGGCCGGTTTTCTTTATCACCGCGACGGTGCTGTTTCTCTGTTTTGTGCTGACGCTGTTACTCATTCGCGAAACATTCTCCCCGGTAAACAAAAAAGAGATGCTGCATGCCCGCGAGGTGATCGCCTCGCTGAAAAATCCGAAACTGGTGTTAAGCCTGTTTATCACTACCATGATTATCCAGGTCGCCACCGGGTCGATAGCCCCAATCCTGACGCTTTATGTCCGGGATCTGGCGGGCAATGTGAATAATATTGCCTTCATCAGCGGAATGATTGCTTCCGTGCCCGGTGTCGCCGCTCTGCTTAGCGCGCCGCGGCTGGGTAAACTGGGCGACAGGATTGGCCCGGAGAAAATCCTCATCACCGCGCTGGTTCTCTCGGTGCTGCTGCTGATCCCGATGTCATTCGTGCAAACCCCCCTACAGCTCGGCATTCTGCGTTTTCTGCTCGGCGCGGCCGACGGCGCATTGCTGCCAGCAGTGCAAACACTACTGGTGTATAACGCCAGCAACCAGATTGCCGGACGCGTGTTCAGTTACAATCAGTCGTTCCGCGATATTGGTAACGTCACCGGGCCGCTGATGGGTTCCGCGGTTTCCGCGAGCTACGGTTTCCGTGCCGTATTTTGCATTACCGCCGCCGTGGTACTGTGTAATGCGATTTATACGGGTTTGAGTCTGCGCCGCCGCGCACCCGCTAAAACAGTCGGGTGATTTTCAGTCATTTTTTCTTGCATATTCCAATCTTAAGCTATTCTTTCCCTGAATATACTCTGAATATTACCCGTCGCAGCTAGTCTGAGCCGGGTAATAAGAGAGACCACGTCAAATCGCAGGGAGAATAAGATGACTATGTATGCCACGCTTGAAGAAGCTATTGACGCGGCGCGCGAAGAGTTCCTCGCCGATAACCCCTCAGTTGAAGAGAGCGATGCGGATGTTCAGCAACTGAATATTCAGAAATACGTTTTGCAGGATGGCGATATTATGTGGCAGGCAGAGTTCTTTGCTGACGATGGCGAAGAAGGCGAATGTCTGCCAGTCCTGAGCGGTGAAGCGGCCCAGAGCGTCTTTGACGGCGATTATGACGAGATTGAGTTACGCCAGGAGTGGCTGGAAGAGAACACCCTGCACGAATGGGATGAAGGTGAATTTCAGCTCGAACCCTCACTGGATACGGAAGAGGGCCAGGCTGCGGCGGATGAATGGGATGAGCGTTGATTACTCGTAAGGGCCGTGACTGGCGTCTATAGGTAGCAGCAACGTATCGAAAATCAGGGAAAATGGCAGGTCGATAATGGTTAACCAGCGCCAGGCGGAATCGCGCAGATCCCACTGTACGCCGGGATAATATTGATTACCGTGCCCCTGCCCTGGGATCGTGCGGCTGATAATACTGCCGCATCCGCTTAAGAGTAATGTCATGGCAATGACCAGAACGAATTTCATACCACTCCTGACTGACAGATAAAAAAATACCGGCTATTACGCCGGTATTTTTATTTTATTACGGCTATTTTGCTTTCATCGCCAGCGGATTAAGCGCCAGTTTCTGATACTCATCCACCCAGGACGTGTATTTCTCCGGGGCCGCCCATACGCGATAGTGCAAACGCGCCATCGTTACCGGGTCGCTCAACAGCACCAGACGGCGGTCGCGGTTGAGTTTATCCGGCGTTTCATTCAGCGCCTGCTCAACGTGGCGGTCACGCGCAATTTCCAGGATCTGGCTGGCACGGTGACGCGCCGTCGCCATGGCGGTAGCCAGCGCATTATACGACGGATTAAACACCGCATGCATAAACCCATCGTCCAGAGTGCGATTACGGTTCTGTTGCAGATAGGCATCCGTATCAGCCAGCACTTTCGGCGTGTTGTACTCTTCCGGGATCAGGAACAGCTTCCAGCGTTTAGTACGCAACCCAATTGTCGCTCGGCTTGAAATCACCGACACAAACGGTGACAGGATCAGCGAGAAGACAATCGGCGCCAGCCAGAACAGGAAACGTAAGTCCAGCCATGCCATGCCGACCGCCCACACCAGGCCCAGCAGCAACTGAGAACCGTGGCGCATAAAGGCTTCACCCCACGGCGTGGAGTCATCATCACGCTGCGGCGAGTTCCAGACCACTTCCCAGCCAAGGAAGGCGCTAACCACAAACACGGTGTGGAACAGCATACGCACCGGCGCCAACAGCACTGAGAACAGCACTTCCAGCAGCAGGGAAATCGTCACGCGGATGAAACCGCCATACTCTTTCGGCCCCTTGCACCACACCAGAATAATACTGAGCAGCTTAGGCAGGAACAGCAGCACCATGGTCGACGCAAACAGGGCTATCGCCAGTTCAGGACGCCACTGCGGCCACACCGGGAAGAGCTGACGCGGTTGCAGGAAGTACTGCGGTTCGGTCAGCGCATGCACCACCTGTAACGCCGTCGATAATGCCAGGAACAGGAACCACAGCGGCGCGGAGAGATAAGACATCACGCCGGTCAGGAACACCGCACGGTGAACCGGGTGCATCCCTTTGACCAGGAACAGACGGAAGTTCATCAGGTTACCCTGACACCAGCGGCGGTCACGCTTGAGCTCATCCAGCAGGTTCGGCGGCAACTCTTCATAGGAGCCCGGCAGGTCATAGGCAATCCAGACGCCCCACCCTGCACGACGCATCAGCGCCGCTTCCACGAAGTCGTGCGACAGAATCGACCCGGCGAAGTTACCGTCGCCCGGCAACGGCGCCAGCGCACAGTGCTCGATAAACGGTTTCACGCGGATGATGGCGTTATGCCCCCAGTAGTGGGATTCCCCCAACTGCCAGAAGTGTAACCCGGCGGTAAACAGCGGGCCGTAGACCCGCGTGGCAAACTGCTGACAGCGGGCATACAGCGTATCCATACCGGACGCGCGCGGCGAGGACTGGATGATCCCGGCGTTCGGGTTCGCTTCCATCAGGCGCACGAGATTGGTCAGGCAGTCACCGGACATCACCGAGTCGGCATCCAGCACCACCATGTAGCTGTATTCACTGCCCCAGCGACGGCAGAAGTCATCGATGTTGCCGCTTTTACGCTTCACGCGACGGCGACGACGGCGGTAGAAAATTTGCCCTTCGCCCTGCACTTCCGCAATCAGTTCCATCCACGCTTTCTGCTCAGCGACGCAGATATCCGGGTTGTAACTGTCGCTCAGGATATACACATCAAAGTGCTTCTGCTGACCCGTGGCTTTGACCGACTCCCAGGTTGCGCGCAGACCCGCGAACACGCGATCGACGTCTTCGTTGCAGATGGGCATGATGAGCGCCGTGCGATGCTCCGGGTTGAGAGGTTCATTGCCCGTCGTCGAGGCCGAGATACTGTATTTATCCCGGCCAATCAGCAGTTGCAGGAAGCCCATCAGCGCAGTCCAGAACCCGGCGGAGACCCAACAGAACAGCACAGCGAACAGCACGAGGATGCCACTTTGCAGCAGATACGGCAGTAGCTGCATAAAGGAGACCCACAGATCCTGTCCGACCATATCGGCAGGGTTGATAAACGCCCAACCCTGATATGGCAGAATGGTCTTCATGTACCAGGTGGCGACGACCGTTTGCGCCAGGGTGAGGATCAGCAAAATATAGCGGCGGATAGAGCCCGTTGTACGCCATTTTTGCTCCCGCTCCTGCTCTTCTTTCGTCAGGCGAGAGACATAGCGTGGCGTCACGTCACGGCCGCGCAGGCGATCCCAGAAGCGGCCAATCGGGTTGGTGCGCCATGGGTCTGGGAACATAGAGGAACGTTTCGCTTTCGGCATCGCCTGAAGCTGGGTGCGCCCTTCATCATCTTTGATGAGCTGATCGCCGGCCAGAGAATCTGGCCAGTTTTGCTCAAGCCTCGCTTTAACGGACGCGAGCGGGGTATCGTCATCACGTTCAAACGTTTGATGATCGCTATCCAGCGCTTCGTGCACGGCTCGCAGGCTGGAATCGGGCAGTGCCGATTTTTCCGCCTCCGTGAGCGACAGCGCGTCAATGTACTTCGTTGTCTTATTCATTGGCAGGCAACTGATAGCTCCAGGTTTCACTCAGCGTTTGGTCAGCGTTGACCAGCGCCGCGCGCATTTCAGTGGTTTTCTTCGGATCTTTCACTTTAACACGCAGCATCAAACGCCAGCCTTTGGTGACCGGGTTGTAGCGCACGCTGTTTTCCACGATTTCACCGTTGTCGCCAATGCTGGCTTGTGAGGTTACTGGTGTATCCTGCGGCAGTTTTTTCATGTCCGCACCGGTGAAATCAACCACGAAGGCAAGCGTGCCGTCTGGCTGACGAATCAGGTTGGACTGTTTTACATCACCGGTAGAGCGGCGCGTCTGCATGACATACGCGTTGTCTGGCGCATGCAGTTTATCTTCGTCGCGGCTGAAGGTGATGCTGTATTTGTAGTTCATCTCTTTACCGGCTTCCGGGAGTTGATCCGGTGTCCAGTAAGCGACGATGTTATCGTTGGTTTCATCGTTGGTCGGAATTTCAACCAGTTCGACGGTACCTTTACCCCAATCGCCTTTAGGCGTGATCCATGCGCTTGGGCGCAGGTCATAACGATCGTCGAGATCTTCAAAGCGGGAGAACTGGCGACCACGCTGTAACAGACCAAACCCTTGCGGGTTTTCGGTCGCATAGCTGCTGACGGCCAGATGTTTCGGGTTATTCAGCGGACGCCAGATCCACTCGCCGTTGCCGGCATGAATCGACAGACCGTTAGAGTCGTGCAGTTCAGGGCGATAGTTCGTCACCTGCGACGGCTGGTTTGGCCCGAACAGGAACATGCTGGTTAGCGGCGCGACACCCAGTTTGCCGACTTTGTCGCGCAGATAGATTTTGGTCTGCACATCAACAACGGTGTCACGACCCGGCATGATAACGAAACGGTAAGCACCGGTCGCGCGCGGGGAGTCCAGCAGCGCATAAATCGTCAGACGCTTATCGGCCGCTTTTGGACGCTCGATCCAGTATTCACGAAAACGCGGAAATTCTTCCCCGGACGGCAGCGCCGTATCGATGGCAAGACCACGCGCAGACAAGCCATACACCTGCCCCTGACCCAGGACACGGAAGTAGCTGGCGCCCAGCATGCTAACGATTTCGTCGTTTTTGCCTTTGCTGTTGATAGGATAAAGCACTTTAAAACCGGCAAAGCCAAGGTCTTTTACCGTGTCTTTATCGTGCTGTACATCACCGAAGTTAAAGTAGTCCGGGTTGTATTTAATTTTGCGTACGGACGTAGCGGTAACTTCGTTAATGGTAACCGGCGTGTCGAAGTACATACCCTGATGGTAGAACTCGAGCTTAAATGGGGTCTTAACGTTGCTCCAGTAGGCCTTATCGTGGTTGAACTGAATCTGTTGGTAGTCCGCGTATTTCATCTCGCGGAATACGGAAGGCAGGTTGCTTTTCGGCGCTTCATAGCTCTTCCCGGCCAGTGATTTCGCCTGCTTTGCAACGTCATCAATGCTAAACGCCCATGCAGATGAAGTACACAGGGACAACATTACGGCAGCGCTTATCCAGCGCATTTTCATCATCTGTGGTTTATTGTTCATATAGCTAAGCACTTCCCCCTTTGTGTGCTTAAATCGATCCGATCCATTTTACTGGAAACTCAAGCAATCCGACAACATAATCCCCATATTGTTCAGCGTAGCGGCTCAGGGAATAAGCAACCGTTAACTGCATTTTGCACTTTGCGTGCTTATCCTGGAGACAGGTACCCGGACTTCGTGTAGGGTTGCGTCGAATGTAAACTTTATCGCCGCGTGCGGTAAGACGAATAGTCTGAGAATTTAGCTAACTCTATGAATAATGTACCTCCACAGCGCGAATACTTCCTTGATTCTATCCGCGCATGGCTGATGCTCCTGGGTATCCCTTTTCACATTTCTCTGATTTACTCCAGCCATACCTGGCATGTTAACAGCGTAGACCCCTCCTGGTGGCTGACCCTGTTTAATGATTTTATTCACGCCTTCCGCATGCAGGTATTTTTTGTCATCTCGGGCTATTTCTCCTACATGCTGTTTCTGCGCTATCCACTGAAGAAGTGGTGGAAAGTCCGGGTGGAGCGCGTCGGAATCCCAATGTTAACGGCCATCCCTCTGCTGACGCTGCCGCAATTTCTTATGTTGCAGCACGTAAAAGGTAAGACGGAGAGCTGGCACACGCTCTCGCTCTATGACAAATATAATACGCTGGTATGGGAACTGGTGTCTCATCTGTGGTTTTTATTGGTTCTTGTGGTGTTGACCACACTTGGCATCTGGGCATTTAAGGTTATGCAGCGCCGCCAGACACCTGGCCGCTTAGATAATCTTTCGATGGGTAAACTGACGCTCTGGTTCCTGCTGCTGGGGGTACTTTACGGGGCTCTCAGACGCACACTGTTCATCGTCTATCCCCCTATTCTAAGCGATGGCTTGTTCAACTTTGCGGTAATGCAAACGCTGTTTTACGTGCCCTTCTTCGTGCTGGGCGCGCTGGCGTTTATCCATCCGCGTATTAAGGCCCTGTTTACCTCGCCTTCGTGGCCGTGCGTCATCGCTTCCATTATCGGTTTTATCGCCTATCGCCTGAATCAGCAGTATGGTTCAGGGGATGCGTGGATGTATGAAACTGAATCGGTGATCACAATGGTGCTGGGGCTGTGGATGGTTAACGTGGTGTTCTCGCTCGGTCATCGCCTGCTTAATTTCCAGTCCGCACGCGTGACCTATTTCGTGAATGCATCGTTGTTTATCTATCTGGTGCACCATCCGTTGACCCTGTTTTACGGGGCATGGATCACGCCGAACATCACCTCGAATATTGTCGGCTTTATCACCGGGCTGGTCTTCGTGATTGGCTGTGCGCTGATACTGTATGAGATCCATCTGCGCATTCCGCTGCTGCGTTTCCTCTTCTCAGGAAAACCGCAGCAGAAAGCTGAAAAAGTGCAAACGTCCCGTAGTTAATCGACAAAGAAAAACGCCTGATACGTTGCGGTATCAGGCGTTTTTTTATGCTCCGGCGGCGTCGCCTTGCTGGCTTAAGAGCCGTTTATACAGGCGGGCGTTTTCGTCATCAAAGCAGACAAACCACACTTTTTCTGGCGTGCGATGAAACGTCAGAAATCGTTCAACCGTATGAAAAGCAATCTCTGCGGCTGCCGGTTTAGGATAACCGTACACGCCGGTAGAAATAGCCGGAAAGGCCACGCTTTGGTAGCCATTATCCAGCGCCAGTTGCAAGCTATTGCGATAGGCTTCCTCCAGCAGTGAGGCTTCATGCGCATCTCCCCCCTTCCAGACCGGGCCGACGGTATGAATGACCGCTTTTGCCTTCAGGTTGCCAGCCTGGGTAATCACCGCGTGACCTGGCGGACAGGTTCCCTGCTGTTGGCGTACTAACGCACAAGCTTCTTCTAATGCCGGGCCCGCTGCACGATGAATGGCGCCATCAACCCCGCCACCGCCCATCAGTGATGGGTTCGCTGCATTGACGATAACATCCACTTCAAGTTGAGTGATATCGCCCTGCAACACCTGAATACGTGCTGTCATGCTGACCTCCTGCCGACCACGAATCTACCATCAAGCATAGACAATAGTGGTGGTTAGCTTACTGGCAAATAATAGAACCCCCGCCCTTTGCGGGGGAGCCATTATTGATACTGCACGCTGATGACAGCAAGTGTTTTCTGAGTATTCAGCCACGTCAAATTCATCGTGGCGTCTTGCAGATGTTGTGTTTCTCCCCCTGCAAGCGCACCGACAGAGACGCTCTTGTTACGGCGCTGACCGTCGCGAAAACAGGAAACGTTTACATTATGTGAAGTGGGATTAACAGCACAGGCCTCTTCCACAATCTGACCGCGGAAGTGGATCACGCCGCTGTTGGTCTGGCGTTCAGTCCCGGCGAAAGCATCAATACAAAAGGCTGGGGTAAGACAGAGCATAAACAACGTATTACCGATAAATGCTTTCATTTTTAGCCTCTCTATAAAGCATCATTCCTGATTGTTGATTACGGTTTGTTATCTCTGCATCTACTCAGGCTAGCAGCACCCGGGATGTTTTGGCGGCATTCACAATCAGCAGAGGAATTATAAATGGGGTAGTAACCAGAATGCCTTCCCCATGCCGATGGGCATGGTCTTACAGAGAAGCTATCGGCATTAGACGGGAATACTTTAAAAAAGAAGAGGAGTTCAGCTCTTGTGTGGGTTCAGAGACCAGACTTCACTAAGATTAACTTCCCGACCATCAGAGACACGAACCGTTACGGTAATGTCGTCACCCGGTACGGGAACCAGAATAAGCGTCGCCAGACGCTGGGGTTTTCGCGCCTGAATCACTAATATGCTTTTTTGCCTGCTGCGGCTGACCCCCGCAGCGCCCCGACGTTCCGTTTCCATATTTATTTCACACTGGCACTCCACCGGAAGCGTGAGGATCGGGCTCACCGTAATTTGATCGCCTTCCTGCTTAGAATCAAAGCTAAGGGTTCCAACAATCATTGCGGCAAAAATTAGACCTGGCATATCTTTAACCTCTGCAAAGTGTTGCATGTCTCGTCAGGGTTACTCACGCGTTACGCTATGGCTATGAGTTCAATAGGAATTATCCTAAGTTAATATTGATGCAGGTTTAAAATCTTGAATATATTATCTCAAATAACATAACAACAACTCAGTTAATTAATAAAAACTTAACTCGCCTCTCAATACTATGTATCTAATGCTTTTTTATTATTTTTATAAAAATCCTTAGTTTTCAACAAACTAACTATTAATGATTTTTTTAAACCTCATCATTCATCATACGAAACAATTTAAAGAAAAATACATAATCTAAATTTACATCTTGTTACATTTTAAAAACTTGTTTAATTAATTATGCCTACCTAAATTTTAGATTAATTCCTATTTCGTAGTAGATTGGCATTGCCGCGTTCCCTGCGGCCGCCTGAGTGTGGTTGGCGTGTATTTTTAACGTTATATTTCAATAATATAAAATGGCAAATACCTCTCTGGAGTGAACCATGAGAATGAATAAGAATCCGTCCGAGCCGAGATTTCTGTTCCTGATAACAAAGCCGTCATTGCAATCTACGCTTTTACTTCAGGCACTTAAAAAACGGTTCTATAATGAAGTGACACTTAAACATTGTGACGTCATTGACAGTTCCACAATTGAAGATGGCGACCTTCTTTTATTCGATATGATGTCCCTGGAAGACCATACCTCCCGACAATGGTGCCAGGATCTGCAAAACTGCCAGAAAAAGTTTAAAACACTGCTTTTCAATATACCGCCACATTATCATCACCGTGATATTGTCGAATGGCCGATGATTAGCGGCATATTTCATACTGAAACCGGCGAAGAAAATTTAATAGAAGGGATCAGAACCGTGTGCCGGGGTGAGAAATTTTTTCCTAAATCGATTAATGACTACCTTACACAGCAGCTAAATTTGTCACATCCGCAGTGGAACGAATCCGTTGACCTGACACATCGTGAGAAACAGATCCTCAGCAAGCTTCGACAAGGTGCCTCCAATATCGAAATCGCCCATCTGCTTTTCATTAGTGAGAACACCGTCAAAACCCATATCTACAATCTGTTTAAAAAACTCTCGGTGAAGAATCGAACTCAGGCCGTGTTCTGGGCAAACAAATACCTACGGTGACTATCATGAAAACCGTTCCTGCATTGGCTGCTATTCTTTTTTTATATCTCACTCCAGCACCGGCGGCGGAACTTGAAGTCCCTGGATTGATTGTCACACGGGCAGTCACCTCAGTGGGGCAAAAATTCTGTCGAGATTTTAGCGAACACTGGACAGATAATAAAACTAACCTAATTATTATTGAACGCCCCAGCGCACGCTGGGGCAGTATTATGACTATTCGCTATAATCAGGACATTGTCTTCCAGACAATCGTTTCACCTGTCATGCGAAATTATGATGCAATTATTTTACAAGCAGTTGCATCCGTTCAGGAAGAAATACAAAAAAGGATTATAAATCAAGCATTATTGCAAACCGGAGACCTGTCCTCCGACGAATTTTAATTCGCTGTATATTATTTAAAAATAGTCCTTTTGTGTTGTTGTAATTTACAACCCGGAAAATAGTCGTAGCGCAATTAATTATGATTAATTGCGCCTGCAACATGTTGTCGTAAATATATCACAGAGGGGTATTTAAATGTCACCATTCAGAGAGGCAAGAACAAGATGCGTATCGTTACTCTGGCAGTTGTAGCTGGACTCTTGTCTGGGTGCATTACAACACCACCACAAGAAGCCGCAAAACCTACATTACTTCCGCGCGATGCAACCTATAAAGATCTGGTTTCATTGCCGCCGCCGCGCGGGAAGATATTTGTCGCCGTCTATAATATCCAGGATGAGACCGGACAGTTCCAGCCTTATCCGGCCAGTAACTTTTCGACATCGGTACCGCAAAGCGCCACGGCAATGCTGGTTTCCTCTCTCAAAGACTCCCGCTGGTTTATTCCGCTGGAACGGCAGGGGCTGAATAACCTGCTTAATGAACGCAAAATTATTCGCGCGGCACAGCAAAACGGAACGGTTGGCGTTAATAACTCCTCCCCTCTCCCGTCGCTCTATTCCGCTAACGTCATCGTTGAAGGTTCCATTATTGGCTACGCCAGTAACGTAAAAACAGGCGGCTTCGGTGCTCGCTATTTCGGCATCGGCGGCAGTACCCAGTATCAATTAGATCAGGTGGCCGTTAACCTGCGTATTGTTAACGTTCAAACCGGTGAAGTTCTCTCTTCCGTAAATACCAGTAAAACGATCCTCTCCTATGAAATTCAGGCTGGGGTATTCCGCTTTATTGATTACCAGCGGTTACTGGAAGGGGAAGCGGGCTTCACAACGAATGAACCGGTAATGACCTGTCTGATGTCGGCGATTGAAGAAGGGGTGATTCATCTGATTAACGATGGCATCAACAAAAAACTGTGGGCGCTGAGCAATGCAGCGGACATCAATTCAGAGGTGCTGACACGCTATCGCAAAGAGGCTGTAGAAGGGTTACTGATGCCGGAAGCGTTGACACAAACACCGCCGCCACAAACTGTTCGCCCGGTGGCGGCTGCCCCCGCACCACAACAGACGCTGTCACCGCCGCAAACGCCATTACCAAAAGCAGCAAGTGAAAGCAGTTCCTGAGGATTTTACCCTGCCCGGCACCCGGTGCCGGGCTGCACTATCCAGCCCTTTTCTCCTCGCATAAAAAAGCCGCCAGCAGTGGACTGGCGGCTCTTCAGTGTGCACTGTCTTAGTGTTGATTTACATTCGCTGTGTTGCCAGACCCACTCTGCTGGACGTATGCGGTTGTTGAAATCCTGGAAACAGTCTGATTGATGTCCACATTGCTGCCGCTGGCCCCTGTCTGCAACACTTTTGCTGCTGCAACCAGAGTGACATAGCCACCGCCATGTTTATCATCATCAAACGATTTATCCCAACTGCTGCCACCGCTCTGATTAATAACCACGTCACTGTTTTTAGTGCCGCTGGTCTGATCGACATCCACCAGACCGTTATTCACGTTAGTGTTGGCAGTGACGGTGTTCCGGCTGGTGCCGCCGCTCTGATCAATAGTCGCAATGCCATTGCTGCTGTTCTGAGCGAGCGTAATGGTGTTGCTGCTACCATTCTGGTTAACGGTGGCGTCGTTATTAAACCCAAGCTGGGTAACATCCATCACATTACCACCGCTGTTATTACTCCCGCCGCTACCGCGATCGTTGTGACCATTGTAGAATCCGCCGCCGGTTTGTGTCAGATCGGCGGTGTTATAGTGACCTTTTTGTTTCAGGTTAAGATCATTGAAGCCGCCGGATTGGTTGACGTCAGCCTTATTACCCTGCCCATTCTGGCTGATATAGGCTTCGTTGTAATTCCCGGAGAGATTGGCCGTCAGGTCATTTTTACCTTTCTGGTAAATAACAGCCTTGTTATGTGTACCGGATTGACCAGGACTGTAGATGTGGTTATCACTCTGATCCTGGTTAATCACCATCTGGTTATCGGAACCACTCTGGGTAAAGGTATTGCCGGATGCCCCCCCTTTATTATCGAGCAGGCCGGTACCGATAGTGTTGTTTTTACCCCCACTTTGGCGAATGTACAGCAGGCTATCTTTCGCGGTCTGAAGAGTACTTAGAGAGTTATTACCCCCTTCCTGATAAATGAGCGTGGAGGAACCCCTCGCGCCATCCTGTTCGACGTTAGCCGTGTTATTGCCCGCGCCGAAGCCGCCTTTATCATCCCAGGAGCTGTGCCCCCCATGGGCACCGTGACCACTACCGCTGGAGCCGCCCTGATAAATAGCGACGTGTTCGCTGTTATTACCGGCAGAAGGGCCAAATCTCGGCACTTCATCGCCGTGCGCTGCTACAGCATCATTAGCAAGCGCAGCGGTTGCCGAGAGTTCGGAATTACCACCGTCCGATACCGAAGGCCCGGTATATTGCGCCAAGGCACTTCCAGAAATAACTAATGATGCAATTGCTGTCAATTTCCAGAGATTCATAGTAGTACCTATTATGTTGTTAACGTAATGGGTTAAATAAACTATCTCGTATAGCCGTGGGTGACTTTTACGGTGATAGCTTTACCTACTCCAGTTTGACTGACTTTGATACCCGCCAGGTTATTACCAACCTGAACGATTTTCGCATAATTTGAATAACCGTCCTGAGAAATAGCTGCTGCGTTCCCAGAACCTTTTTGTATTATTTCAGCATCATTACCCCAACCGGCCTGGCTAATAATCGCGAGATCATTATTGCCATAAAGTTGAGTAATATCAGCCGTGTGCCCTCCACCTTGTTGTTGAATAATTGCGTTCGTATTTCTACCGGTATGATATTGATCAATATCAGCCCGTAGGCCATCGCCATTCTGCTTAATCCATGCGTTGGTCGCATTGCGAGGCAAATTCAATTTATCTGGTAATGCGTAGTCTTCTGCAGACAGGGAGGACAGGTCAGAATGTTCGTGTGAATTAGAATTAGAATGCGCATAAACACCCATTGGTGTGAGTGTCAGCAGTGCCGCGAGGACATAGCCTCTCATAAATCACCTCCAGTCAATGTATATAAACTACCGTTAACCCCCTTAGAAGATCTGGTATGCACAAAATTTCACATATGTTGATAATATTATTTCTCGTCGATTTTTTAGCACTCATACAAAAACAGGATTTGTCCATTGCCGTCAGAAAAAAGTATTATTTTTATGCCCAACAGAAATTCAGCAGCAAAAAACAGGATTGATTTTGTTCATTAATATTATTTTGTGCTTTTTATATTTAATGACAGTGCTTAGGCCAACATGGAAATCGCTATACGGGCTACTATGATAAAAGCGTCGTGGAATCACGCGTTCTTCGAAAACATTAACGCCGTTTTTGATTGAGGGCACACCATGTTAAAAAGTTATAAAGTGCTGTTGGCTCTGACAAGCATGCTGCTGACGAACGTTTGTCTTGCCGGACAGCTTGTTTACACTCCGGTAAACCCTAACTTTGGCGGTAACCCGTTAAACGGTTCCACGCTGCTCTCCGAAGCGCAGGCGCAAAACGGTTATTCCGCACCAAACTCCGACGATTCATTCGATCAAACCTCGGCGCTCAGCGCATTCACCTCGTCGATTCAATCACAACTGCTGGGCAGTCTGATGGGGAATGTCAGTCAGGGAAAACCAGGTAAACTGGTCACTGAAGATTTCATTGTCAACGTCACCAATACCGACGGTCAACTGGTCATGAATATTACCGATCGCAAAACGAATCAGACATCGCAGATTGAAATCAGCGGAATGAGTAACTAACCGCCAACCAAACGAAAACCGGCGACTCAAGGTCGCCGGTTTTTTATTCTACTGCACGTCGCGCCGCAGAAGCAGTTCGTCGGTTTGCCAGCCATAGCCCGCTGTTTTTCATCGCGAAACCGAAGAGCAGGCCAACCACCAGTGACGGCACCACCAGTCGCCAGTCGCCCTGACCGGCAAACGTGGCACAGGCACCGATAAATGTACCAGGCACGAACGAGAGCAACATCTGTTTTGCCTGTATGCACATCAGAAACGCCACCACGCCCGTCATCAGGTAGCCGACGATTTCGACATGCGGTGCCATTGCGCTGCCATAGAGAATGGCCTGCGCCCAGAGGACACCGCTCATAGTGGTGCATGCTGAAATGAGCAGGCCCTTCAGCCCGCCCTGCGGACAGGCGAAATAGGCAGTACAGCCGAGAAAGCCCGCCCAGCTTAATAAGCCCAACGACACCGCAACCCAGCCCCAGATGCCGGAGAGAATGCCTGTGGTGATTGCAATTGATAAGAGTATGTTCATGGCGGCCATTTTATCAGATGGCCGCCGTCTTAGTGAGATCAGCTACACAATTCATGCAAACCAGTTACAGATATTGCATATGAAATGTGATTTAAATCACTCTTCTTCCTCTTCCTGCAGCTCATCCCACATTGCGCTAATCGCTTCGCGCGTCAGTGGTGCCAGGGTTCGCCAGAATGCGGTCGTGGCATGGGCTTCAACTTTACCCAGGAAGGTGTCGACCCACGGCAGGAGGTACTCGTCAAACAGCGTTTCAAGCGCTTCGTTTTCATCTTCCGCCGCGTTATCTTCCAGCCAGGACGCCGCCAGCAGTAAAGTACCAATATGATCGGCAGGGGTCTCACCCAGCGGCATACCGCGCGAGGACAAAAATGCCCTCACATCAGACTCTTTCGCCCCCTCCACCCACGCGCTGCGGTAAGGCGGAACGCGGCACTCTTCCCCGACGAACAGGACGTTGTAATCTGCGGCGATCTGCTGAATGTCGCAGCTTTTTTGCAGACGGGTCAGCAGTTCATCCTGCTCAAGCGGCCAGTTTGCCGCCAGCTTACCCTCGCGAATCAAGGTAAACAGCGGAACCAACAGCGGATCCTGCGGCTGACGATAATACAGCGAGCCCAGCGCCCGGCAGAGAATTGAAAACTCGTTCATCAATTAATCCATCTCATTTATTAAAAATTGGCAAATTCAGGAACCGGAGCCTTGCCGCGTGACTCCAGGAAATTCAGAAAACGCCGCGGGGTGACGTTCAGAATGCGTTCTTCAGGGAAATTCACCGCATCGAGGATTTTACGGCACTCGGTAAACTCCCCCAGCGTAAAGGCAGTATGAGAGTCAGACCCCAGCGCCAGCCAGCCCCCGGCATCACGCACTGCGGCAGCAATAGCACGACAGTTGCCTTCACTGCCCACACGCGACGTTAGAAACGATGAGTTGTTAATTTCCAGCGCCACCTGATATTTCGCCGCCGCTTCGGCAATCGCCGGAATATCGACCGGGAATTTGGGGTTGCCTGGATGGCTAATCATATGCACATTGCCGCTGGCCATCGTGGCAATCATCGCTTGTGTATGCGTCGCTTTATCCTGCGGCGGGAAAACGGGCTCATGGAAGCCCGCAATAATGAAATCGAGCGAAGTCAGCATCGGCCCGGTACAGTCAATTTCACCCTGGGTATTTTTAATGTTTGCTTCAATTCCGCGCAAAATCCCCACGCCATCAACGATACGCGGCCAGATACGCATATTAATAAAGTGCCAGGCGTGCGGCGCGTCGGCCATATCCGGGCCGTGATCGGTGATAGCAAAGAGTTTGATGCCTTTACGTTTCGCTTCGGCAATATAGTCATGCAGCGTGCTATAAGCATGCGTGCTGGCAACAGTGTGCATATGCAGGTCAACGGGATACATCACATTCTCCTCTATCGTATTAGCGCCAAGAATAGCAGGAATCCCGCTCTTTTATTAGTGAAAACCCGGCTAAAGCCGGGTTGGTGGTAGAGGTTAGTAACCGCGCTGTCGGTCAACCTGACCGCTCACATGGTCGCCGCGTTCCAGCCCCGTAATTGTGCGAGCAATATAGGCAATGGCCTCCTGCGGACGGGTAACTGCCGCGATATGTGGCGTCATCACCACGCGCGGGTGCTGCCACAGCGGGCTTTCCTGAGGAAGGGGTTCACGACTAAAGACATCCAGCATCGCCCCTTTCAGCTTATGGCTGTTCAGTGCCTGCAGCAGTTCATCCTCTACCACATGTACGCCGCGCGCCAGGTTGAGCAGATAGCTATGATCCTGCAACTGATTCAGCAAATTAAGATTAATAATCCCAACGGTTTCAGAAGTATTCGGCAGCAGATTGATTAAAACACGCGTTTCACGTAAAAATTCGCCCAGTTCATCCGCGCCGGCAAAGCTTTTAACGTTCGGCCACGCTTTATGGCTACGGCTCCAGCAACGTACCGGGAAGCCCCACGCCAGCAAGCTTTCCGCCACTTTACTCCCCAACACGCCCGCCCCCATGATACCGATCGTGAAATCTTCACGCTGATAATCGGCGAGTGGTTGCCACTCGGATTTCTGCTGCTGTGCCTGATAATCATCAAACCGCCGGAACCAGTGCAGCACCTGGCTTACCGCATACTCCTGCATTTGCAGCCCCATACCGGTGTCTTCAAGGCGAAACAGTGGAATGGACTCCGGCAGCATCTCCGGGTTCGCTTTTAGTTTGCTGAGAATAGAGTCGACCCCAGCGCCCAATGCAAAAACGGCTTTCAAATCGCGGCCCTGCAACATTTCTACCGGCGGATGCCAGACCAGCGCATAGTCGGCATGCTGATTGTCTCCCCTCTTCCACTCGCGAACGTTCGCCCCGGGGAGTTGTTTACTCAGTTCGGCAATCCAGTACGGGGTATCAAAGGTCGGATGGTAAAAGATGATCTCCATAACTACTCCTGACTTAAAGCGCCATTCTGTTTTTATCTCTTCGGCGCGGTGTTGATTGATTTTTTTAGCGGATCCTCAGCATAGCAAATTTATCTGATCCGTCTCGCAAAATGCGCACTGGTGGTAAAAAAGGCGATTTATGACTGAATTAAAAGCAAGTTGTTTGAAGTTTGTCTAAACGCTCGATTTTTTTAAAAAGTTTATTGACGCAGGAACGGGATTTCCCTAAATTAGCGCCCGTTCCGGTAAGACAGGAACAACAATATGGTGAGGTGTCCGAGTGGCTGAAGGAGCACGCCTGGAAAGTGTGTATACGGCAACGTATCCGGGGTTCGAATCCCCGCCTCACCGCCATATTCAAGAGAGAGCCCGTACTAAAGTACGGGCTTTTTTTTCGCATGTTGCTTAGGTGCAGCCTGCTCCCCTCACCCCGGCCCTCTCCCCAAAGGGGCGAGGGAGAAAACCAGTGCCGAACTCAACAGCGAACACATTCTATCCCGCTGATAAAATCCCCGCCTCACCGCCATATTCAAGAGAGAGCCCGTATTAAAGTACGGTTTTTTTTTCGCATATTGCTTAGGTGCAGCCTGCTCCCCTCACCCCGGCCCTCTCCCCAAAGGGGCGAGGGAGAAAACCAGTGCCGAACTCAACAGCGAACACATTCTATCCCGCTGATAAAATCCTCGCCTCACCGCCATATTCAAGAGAGAGCCCGTACTAAAGTACGGGCTTTTTTTTCGCATATTGCTTTGGTGCAGCCTGCTCCCCTCACCCCGGCCCTCTCCCCAAAGGGGCGAGGGAGAAAACCAGTGCCGAACTCAACAGCGAACACATTCTATCCCGCTGATAAAATCCTCGCCTTGCTCTCCCGGCCTGCTAAATATCCATTCCAGGACTAATCCTCCTCCATTCGTTGATATTCCTGCACCAGAAAATCCACCAACGCGCGAACGGAAGGCAATAGCCCTCGCCTTGATGCAAATACCGCATGAATCACCTCGCGGCGCGGCTGCCACTCCTCCAGTACCGTGACAAGCTGCCCGGACGCCAACTGTTCACGCACCAGCAACAGCGGTAGTTGGACAATCCCCACGCCAGCCACAGCGGCCTCGCGCAGGGCCAGCATATCGCTTGTCACCAGCCGTGGCGTAAACCAGACCTCGGCTCTCGCCCCGTTTGGCCCGCTTAATTCCCATTTATGCTGCTTGCCCGCCCCCATACTTAACCCGGGCCATTCACTCAACGCTGAAGGCGCTGTCGGTTGCCCCATTTGCGACACCAGTCCGGGGCTGGCAACCAGCCGATGGCCGCGATCCGCCAGCACACGCATCACCAAATCGCTGTCTTCAATAGGACGTGGACGCACCCGGATCGCAATATCAATGCCTTCCCCCACCACATCCACTCGCCGGTTAGTCGCCTCCAGATGCAAATTCACCCCAGGATAACGCACCATAAATTTCGCCAGCATCGGCCCAACATGCACATGCAACAGCGTTACCGGGCAGGCAATTTTTACCGTACCACGCGGTTCAGACTGTAACGTCGCAACGGCCTCCTGCGCCGCTTCGGCCTCAACCAGCATCGCTTTACAGTGCTGATAGAACGTCTGCCCGACCTCCGTCACTGTGAAATGCCGGGTCGTGCGATGAATCAACTGCACACCCAGTCGTGCCTCCAGTTGTGCAATGCGGCGGCTCAGTTTCGATTTTGGCTGATCGAGCGCCCTGCCCGCTGCCGCAAAACCACCGTGATCCACCACCTTCACGAACCACGCAAAATCATTGAGATCCTGCATACCCACCTCATCGTTCTATTTTTGGAACAGTGTAGCGCTATTTCGCTATCTACCGGGTTATTGGTTCAAATTATAAGCTTAATCACATCAGAAACAGACTTACAGGAGAGAACGATGAAACAAATTACAGGCGTTTATACCGCCCCCGCGCCGCACTGGGTGGGTAATGGTTTTCCGGTGCGTTCGCTGTTTTCTTACCAAAGTCATGGCGAGTCGTTGAGCCCCTTTTTGCTGCTTGACTACGCCGGGCCCTATACCTTCCCGGCTGGCAGCGAGAAACGCGGTGTGGGTGAGCATCCCCATCGCGGGTTTGAAACCGTCACCCTTGTCTATGCCGGAGAAGTGGAACACCGCGACTCAACAGGCAAAGGCGGCGTGATAGGCCCAGGTGACGTCCAGTGGATGACGGCGGGCGCGGGGATCCTGCATGAAGAGTTCCACTCTGAAGCATTCACCCGCAGCGGCGGCGAACTGAAGATGATCCAGTTATGGGTCAACTTACCCGCCAGGGACAAGATGGCGACACCTGGCTACCAGAGCATCAGTGCCGGGGCGATTCCGCAGGTTGAATTACCCGATAACAGCGGATCGCTTCGCGTGATTGCAGGTCGTTATCAGGATGCCAACGGCCCGGCACACACGTTTTCCCCTCTCAATGTATGGGATATGCAACTGACACAGGGGCATCACCTGTCTCTGAGCCAGCCGAATGGCTGGAGTACGGCACTGGTGGTGCTCAAAGGGGAAATCGAAGTAAACGGCGCTGAAAGGGCTCGCGAAGGGCAACTGATGGTATTGAGTCAGCAGGGAGAGGCGTTTCATCTTCATGCGCATACCGATGCCAGCGTATTGCTGCTGGCGGGTGAACCGTTACAGGAACCGATAGTCGGCTACGGCCCGTTTGTCATGAACAACAAAGCGCAAATTGCCGAGGCGATTCGCGATTTTAACTCAGGTCACTTTGGCCAAATCTAACAACACGAGGTAAATAACATGTCTACTCCCGCTAATTTTAATGGTGCTCGCCCGGTTATTGACGTTAACGACGCCGCGATGCTGTTGATTGATCACCAAAGCGGCCTGTTCCAGACCGTCGGTGATATGCCGATGCCAGAACTGCGTGCCCGTGCTGCCGCGCTGGCTAAAATGGCGGCGCTCGCAAAACTGCCGGTCATCACAACGGCCTCGGTGCCACAGGGGCCGAATGGGCCGCTGATCCCGGAGATCCACCAAAATGCTCCCCATGCACAGTATGTTGCCCGTAAAGGGGAAATCAACGCCTGGGATAACCCGGAGTTTGTCGCCGCAGTGAAAGCGACCGGACGCAGCACCTTGATTATTGCAGGCACAATCACCAGCGTCTGTATGGCTTTCCCGGCGATCGCCGCTGCTGCAGAAGGTTACAAAGTTTTTGCGGTTATTGATGCTTCAGGCACCTACAGCAAGATGGCGCAGGAGATCACGCTGGCTCGGGTTGTTCAGGCGGGTGTCGTTCCTATGGATACTGCCTCGGTCGCCTCTGAATTACAGGGCACCTGGAATCGTGAAGATGCCGCAGAGTGGGCGGAGGTCTACACCCACATCTTCCCGGCTTATCAGTTGCTGATCGAAAGCTACGGTAAAGCGCAAGAGGTGGTTAAAAACAACGAATTGCTCGATTCACAGCGCTAATGCCCTTCTCCGTTCACCGGTGAACGGAGATATGCTTATTGCTTAACCGAACGAAAGATAATTGAGAAATTATGCTTGACCGTTTTAGGGCAACTCCCTATAGTAGCGCCCCGTTGCCACCCAAGCAGTTCGGCAGCAAAACAATATGGTGAGGTGTCCGAGTGGCTGAAGGAGCACGCCTGGAAAGTGTGTATACGGCAACGTATCCGGGGTTCGAATCCCCGCCTCACCGCCATATTTTAAGAAGAGCTCGTGTGAAAACACGGGCTTTTTTTTCGCATGTTGCTCAGGTGCAGCCTGCTCCCCTCACCCCGGCCCTCTCCCCAGAGGGGCGAGGGAGAAAACCAGAGCCGGACTCAACAGCGGACACATTCTATCCCGCTGATAGAATCCCCGCTTCACCGCCATATTCAAAGAGAAGCTCGCATTTATATGCGTTTTTTTTCGCATGTTGCTTAGGTGCAGCTTGCTCCCCTCACCCCGGCCCTCTCCCAAAGGGAGAGGGAGAAAAACGGCGCTAAGCATACAAACAGTGCGGTCTGTCCCCTCTCCCTCCGGGAGAGGGTTAGGGTGAGGGGAAAATACCGCACAGCCCCCCCAAAAAACGCCAAAGCCCGGTCGCCCGGGCTTTGCAAAACACCTTCCTACCTCAGTAGTACGCTTGCAGCGTCCGCTGACACAAGGCCGAGCGCACACAATCCTCTTTCGTAAAGCGTACAACGCCTACCATCTCATCTTCTTCAAAGCGTTCCAGCGCATCGCTTAACCCCGACAACACCCCGCGCGGCAGGTCGCACTGAGTAATATCGCCGTTGACGATAACCGTCACGTTCTCCCCGAGGCGCGTCAAAAACATCTTCATTTGCGCAGCGGTGACATTCTGAGCCTCGTCAAGAATGACCACCGCATTTTCAAATGTACGTCCGCGCATATAGGCGAACGGCGCGATTTCCACCTTGCCGATTTCCGGGCGCAGGCAGTACTGCATAAAGGACGCCCCCAACCGCTTCACCAGCACGTCATAAACGGGGCGGAAGTACGGTGCGAACTTCTCGGAGATATCACCGGGCAGGAAGCCGAGATCTTCGTCGGCCTGCAATACCGGGCGGGTAACGATTATCCTCTCCACATCCTTATGAATCAGCGCTTCAGCCGCTTTTGCTGCACTTATCCAGGTTTTACCACAGCCCGCCTCGCCGGTAGCGAAGATAAGCTGTTTGCTTTCAATTGCATTCAGGTAGTGCGCCTGAGCGTCATTGCGGGCTTTAATCAGCGAGTTATCGCGGCTGTCCCGCGCCATACCGATAGATTCCACGCCACTCATCTGCACAAGCGAGGTGACTGATTCTTCTTCACGCTGTTTATGGCTACGCGAATCCCGTCTCAGCACACGCTTTGCTTCACGACGAGCTTTAGTCACTGCTTTTTGTCTTCCCATGGATAGCACCTTGAGTTGTAGGTTTACATCACACGTGCCGTTGGCAGCACGATTATGCGCACGAACGTCTGAGGTTTGGCTTCCTTGTAAGCCATTGCTTGCCTGTCGAACAGACGTGAAATCACGACTACGCGCATCGCGTTCCACATCGGGAAAGAGAGTATTTTTTTAGAATGCGAGAATTTTGAGGTGACGAAATCGCTGCCGGAGTCAGGGCCTCCGCGCGGGTTAGTGCGGTTACTCTTGTTACTCTGTCCGGTAAAGGACGCTACCATTCGCGATCTCCATAGTGAAACTGCATCACAGACGGGAACTACCGCTAATCTATTAAATACATCAAAAATTATTAATAATGCAACTTAAAAATAACAAATGAGATCTCATTCGTTCACATATAGTTTCTTGCATTTATATTACAGAATTATATCAATGGGATAGAAATGTGAAAAAAATTTTGTGAAGGCCTGCCCAATCGGGCAGGCCTGTTCAGGCTTCCAGCAGAGATTGCCCAAGCCAGGATGAAGAAGAGGATACGCCTGGCAGCACAAAGAAGTAGCCACCGCCGATAGGCTTGACATACTCCTCCAGCGCTTCACCGTTCAACCGCTTCTGTACTGTCAGAAATCCTTTTTCGAGGTCGTGTTGATAGCATACGAAGAGCAACCCCATATCCAACTGCCCCGACTGAGTGACGCCGAGGGAGTAACTGTATCCCCTGCGCATCATCAGGCTGGATTGCGTGTCTGGCGTGCGCGGGTTTGCCAGCCGGATATGACTATCCAGCGCGATAACCTCACCTTCCGGGTCGCGGCTGTAATCAGGCACATCATGTTCGTGCTGCATGCCCAGCGGCGCGCCGCTGCGTTTATCGCGGCCAAAGATGGTCTGCTGTTCTTTAAGCGGCGTGCGATCCCAGAACTCTACGTGGAACTGGATGATGCGCACCGCCTGATACGACCCGCCCACCGCCCATGCAGGTTCCTGCTGATCCTCCGTCACCCATACAACCTCATCCATCAGCGTTTTATCGCCGCTATCCGGATTCGCCGTGCCGTCCTTAAAGCCCAGCAGGTTGACCGGGGTCTCTTTGCCTTTGCTACGCGCCGCATGATCGGAGATAAACCCTTCCCGCTTCCAGCGCACACTCAGCAGATCCGGCGTATGTTTGATGATGTCACGCAGGGCATGGATAACCGTATCCTGAGTATTGGCGCAGATTTGCAGCAGCAGGTCGCCGTGACATAACGAGGCATCCAGCGAGTCATTGGGAAAGCGCGTCATTTTTTGCAGCTTTTTCGGCGCCTGAGATGCCAGCCCAAAGCGCTCATCAAACAGCGAATGGCCAACCGAAACCGTCATGGTCAGGTTATCCGGGGCGATCCACGCCCCCAGAATACCGGAGTCCATCGGCGGCAGACGCGGATTAGGCGTATCCGGCGCCGGGCCGCCGGTGGTCAGGAAAGCGATACGATCGGTCAGCAGACGCATCAGCCGTTGCAGCTCAGCGCGATCGGATGCCAGCACATCGAACGCCACCAGCATCATCGACGCCTGCTGTGGCGTCAGCACGCCCGCCTGGTGCTTGCCATAAAATGGCTGTTTTTCGTCGCGCGCTGTCGGCACTGGCGCGGCGGTTTTCGCGCCGTGCGCCACCGGGCAGCCCCCGGCGATTGCCAGTAAGCCAATGCCTTTTAACAGCCGACGGCGTGAAGGTTCATCCACGCCCGTTTCAGGTCGTTGTGCCATGATGCTTAGTCCAGCCCCAGGATCCCACGCAACTGCGCTAAGTCTTCCGCAAGCGTAGTAATCGGCCCTTTCAGCGCGTTACGGTCGGCATCCGTCAATTTGTCATAGGTTTCAAAGCCATCTTTGGTGCGGTATTTCGCCAGAATAGCGTCCACTTTCTTAAAGTTGGCATCCACTTTCGCCAGCAGCGCGCTGTTCTCTTTTTGCAGTTGCGGGCGCAGCAGGTTGACAATTTTCTGCGCGCCGTCGATGTTGGCCTGGAAATCCCACAGGTCGGTGTGACTGTAGCGATCTTCTTCCCCGCTGATTTTACTGGCGGCGACCTCTTCGATAAGCCCCGCCGCACCGCCGACCACTTTTGACGGCGGGAAGGCTAACTCAGCAATCCGCTTTTGCAAATCAAGCACATCGCTGTAAAGCTGGTCAGCATACTTCTCCATACCTTTGGTGCTGTTGTCGCCGAACAGCGCTTTTTCCAGACGGTGAAAACCGGTAAATTTCGGGTCAGCCGCCTTCTGCTCGTAATCGTCTTCGCGGGCGTCAATGCTGCCGTCGAGGTCAGAGAAAAGCTCTGCGATAGGTTCAATACGCTCATAGTACTGGCGCGTCGGCGCATACAGCGACTTCGCCTTCTCGATATCACCCGCTTTCACCGCATCGGCAAAGGCTTTGGTGCCTTTTACCAGTTCAGCCGTTTGCGCAGTCACATAGGCTTTATATTCGGTAATCGCCCCACCGAGGCTAAGGACGGTGTTCGCTTTCGCCGCATCCGCTGTCGCCGCGCCTTTGACAATCAACTTACCTTTAGGGTTGGTCAGCAGGCCGCAGGTCATCTCATATTCGCCCGGTTGCAGGTTGGCGGTCATCTTCTGGGTGAAGCCCGGCGCGATATTCTCACGCTCCTCCACCACCATCACGCCCTTGAGGATCTCCCACTCCAGCGCCTTCTGGCTGTGGTTCTGGATGATAAACTGCGTTTTCCCCGCATTTACTGTCAGCGTCATCGGTTCACACTGTTTGTCATTTACCGTGACGTTGACTTTGGGAATATCAGCAGCCTGCGAGCAAAATGCTAAAGAGCACAGCGCAGCAATAGCGCTATGGCGAAAAATAGTGGTCATGTTCCATCCCTTTCAATGAGTAAAAGCCATTTGCCTTACGGGGCGATACGTGATGCTGCGTTTGGCACACGCGCCGGCCAGAAAAAGAGCGCCAGCGCAACAAGTAAATAGAGTAACCAGACAGCCACTTCGCTGACGCTTGGCGCTTCCTGGTAGCCAAATATGCCTTCCAGTAAGGTGCCAAAGAGCGAATGGGTGGTGAGCGTGCCGCTCAGGTCAAAAGCGACAGCCTGGAAGTGGTTCCACAACCCCGCCTCGTGGAAGGCGCGAATGGCTCCGGCAGCAAGACCCGCCGCCACCAGCAGAATAAACAGGCTGGTCCATTTGAAGAATGCGCCGAGGTTCAGGCGGATACCGCCCCAGTAAAGCAGGAAGCCAAGCACAATGGCCGTCGCCAGCCCAAGCACCGCGCCCAGCGGCGGCCAGATACCGAGATCCTGCTGGAATGCCGCCAGCAGGAAGAACACCGATTCAAGCCCTTCACGCGCCACGGCGAAAAAGACCATCATAACCAGCGCCCAGCCGTGATGATTCCCCCGCGCCAGCGCGTTATCCACCGCCTGCTCCAGTTGCTGTTTCACGTTACGTGAAACTTTTCGCATCCAGAACACCATCCACGTCAGGATCACAACGGCGATAACCGCGACGATACCTTCAAACAGTTCTTGCTCTTTTTGCGGAAATTCGCCGGTGGTTTCGTTGATAAAAATGCCCAGTCCCAGGCAGAGCGCAGCAGCCAGTAAGACACCAATCCACATCGCGCCTATTAAGCCACCACGCTGTGTGCGTTTCAGATAGCTGGCGATAAGACTAACAATAAGCGCGGCTTCCAACCCTTCGCGCAGCATAATCAGAAAAGGCACAAACATGTGAACGTCCTTAAATGTGAATCACAGTCAACACATGCAAAGAAAAGTAAATGTGAGTGATAGCGATTATCATTACGCAAAGACGAAATTCAAGTGAAATATGTTGGAAATGATAAGTAAATGTAAAAGCGGAGAGGACGAAAAATGGCGGAGGGTATTTTGTTTATTCGGCCTACATGAAGATCTGTAGGCCGAATAAGAGGTTAAGCGGTAAGGTTTATTCCGCCTGCAAACGTGACGGAGGCGCAGAGTGGTAATGCGCGTTAGCGTCGTCAAAACGTTGGCGCATCGCCGCGGATGGCGCTTTATCCAGCAGGCTGAAGATAACAATGCCGAGGCTACCGAAAATAAAGCCCGGAATAATTTCGTACAGGCCCAGCAGCTCGAAATGTTTCCAGACGATCACGGTTACTGCACCGATAATCATCCCGGCCAGCGCGCCGTTACGCGTCATTCGTGACCACAGCACCGAGAACAGAACAACCGGGCCAAACGCCGCGCCAAAGCCCGCCCAGGCATAGCTGACCAGTCCGAGAACACGGTTTTCCGGGTTAGCCGCCAGCGCAATCGCCACCAGCGCCACCACCAGCACCATCAAACGCCCTACCCACACCAGCTCTTTCTGGCTGGCGTTTTTACGCAGGAAAGCTTTGTACAGATCTTCCGTAATGGCGCTGGAGCACACCAGCAACTGGCAGCTCAGGGTCGACATTACCGCCGCCAGAATTGCCGAGAGCAAAATACCGGCAATCCATGGGTTAAACAGGATTTGCGCCAGTTCGATAAACACGCGCTCGGCGTTCTGACTTACCGGCCCCGCTAACGCCGGGTTATTCTGGAAGTAAGCGATGCCGAAGAAACCAACCGAGACCGCACCCGCCAGACACAGGATCATCCAGGTCATACTGATGCGACGCGCATGCACGATGCTGTGGTGAG
Organism: Pseudocitrobacter cyperus; assembly: GCF_039889165.1. Taxonomy (NCBI): domain Bacteria; kingdom Pseudomonadati; phylum Pseudomonadota; class Gammaproteobacteria; order Enterobacterales; family Enterobacteriaceae; genus Pseudocitrobacter; species Pseudocitrobacter cyperus. Next base: position 928,069 of record NZ_JAYMYY010000001.1, read on the forward strand.
AATCCGCCGCCATAAAGCGCGCCAGGATATGCGGCTGACCAAAGTAGCCAAGCCCCCAGCCCATCAGGGAAATGATGGCGACAAAGTTCAGCCCCTTCAGCATGTCAATGTTTTCAATGCTCTTCTGCTTGATGACTGCCATCGAATCATCAAGGCCGCCCACCGCCAGAATCACCATCACCGGCGTCAGAATCAGCGCGAAAATCATCAGGCTGGCCTGGACGGTATCCGTCCAGCTCACCGCCAGGAAGCCACCAATAAAGGTGTAGATGATGGTTGCCGCCGCACCCGCCCACAGGGCAGTTTCATAGCTCATGCCGAAGGTGCTTTCAAACAGACGCGCCCCGGCCACGATGCCGGAAGCACAGTAGATAGTGAAGAACAGCAGGATAACCAGCGCCGAGATAATGCGCAGTACACGGCTTTTATCTTCAAAACGACCGGTGAAGTAATCCGGCAGGGTCAGTGCGTTGTTGTTCGCTTCGGTGTGTACGCGCAGGCGTCCGGCAACCAGTTTCCAGTTGATCCACGCCCCGACGGTCAGGCCAATGGCAATCCAGCTTTCGGAAATCCCGGCGATAAAAATCGCCCCCGGCAGACCCATCAGCAGCCAGCCACTCATATCTGACGCGCCAGCAGAAAGCGCCGTCACGAATGGCCCGAGGCTTCGACCTCCGAGAATGTAGTCGTCAAAGTTTTTCGTCGATCGCCAGGCAAAAAAACCGATTAATATCATGCCAAAGATATAGACAAAAAAAGTCACCAGCATCGGTGTGCTTATATTCATTAAAACTCTCCAGATTTATTCGTCGACAACATCCGACTTGTCGTTATTCCCTTACCGGAACGAGGTAAAGGCCTGTACTGTTATTCAGGCGACCGTATCCTGACGGAAGCGAAGATTTTTCACAAACGATTTAACACCGCATTTACATCAAATGCATCCCTGTCTTAATACCATTTTCCTATAGGTTGCACTCCCTCACGCTTTTTAGGGTTGCACCGTTTAGAAGTGTTAACCAGCCCTCAAAATCAAGCTTTGAGATACATCGGTTACATTCCGTACCATCACTTTTTCTTTTAACAATAAATTCATTTCTCAGGTTGCAGTTGATGTCACATTTAACATGGTTGCACAAAGTTGCAACATGGTGGATATTCTTGCTACGCCAAAAAAGATGACGACAAAACAACAGGAGTAGATGGCATGGGCACCACCACCATGGGTGTTAAGCTGGATGAAGCAACCCGCGAGAGAATTAAAAGCGCAGCCACGCGAATTGATCGCACCCCGCACTGGTTAATTAAACAGGCAATATTTAATTATCTGGAGAAGCTGGAAAACGACGAAGTGTTGCCGGAATTACCGGCGCTGCTCGCCGGTGCGGCAAACGAAGGTGATGAGGCTCTCGCCGTCCAGGATGAGCCTCACCAGCCGTTCCTCGAATTTGCGGAGCAGATCCTGCCTCAGTCGGTGAGCCGTGCCGCCATTACCGCCGCCTATCGCCGCAGTGAAACTGACGCGGTGCCGATGCTGCTTGAGCAAGCGCGTCTGCCGGAAAATATCGCCGCTCAGGCCCATCAACTGGCCTGGAAGCTGGCAGAAAAACTGCGCAATCAGAAAACCGCCAGCGGACGTGCGGGCATGGTGCAGAGCCTGTTGCAGGAGTTTTCCCTCTCCTCGCAGGAGGGCGTGGCGCTGATGTGCCTGGCCGAAGCGCTGTTGCGTATCCCTGATAAAGCCACCCGCGATGCGTTAATTCGCGACAAAATCAGCAACGGTAACTGGCAGTCGCACATCGGTCGCAGCCCGTCGCTGTTCGTCAACGCCGCGACCTGGGGCCTGCTGTTCACCGGCAAACTGGTCTCAACCCACAATGAGGCCAGCCTCTCCCGCTCCCTGAATCGCATTATCGGTAAGAGCGGCGAGCCATTGATCCGCAAAGGCGTGGATATGGCGATGCGCCTGATGGGTGAACAGTTCGTCACCGGCGAAACCATTGCCGAAGCGCTGGCCAACGCCCGCAAGCTGGAAGAGAAAGGTTTCCGCTACTCCTACGATATGCTGGGCGAAGCGGCGCTGACCGCCGCCGACGCGCAGGCCTATATGGTCTCTTATCAGCAGGCGATTCACGCCATCGGCAAAGCCTCGAACGGACGCGGCATCTATGAAGGGCCGGGTATTTCTATCAAGCTCTCCGCCCTGCACCCGCGCTACAGCCGTGCGCAATATGACCGCGTCATGGAAGAGCTGTACCCGCGTCTGAAATCCCTGACGCTGCTGGCTCGCCAGTACGATATCGGCATCAATATTGATGCTGAAGAAGCAGACCGCCTGGAAATCTCTCTCGATCTGCTGGAAAAACTGTGCTTTGAACCAGAACTGGCTGGCTGGAATGGTATCGGCTTCGTTATTCAGGCATACCAGAAACGCTGCCCGTTCGTTATTGATTACCTGATCGATCTCGCGACCCGCAGCCGTCGCCGCCTGATGATCCGCCTGGTGAAAGGCGCGTACTGGGACAGCGAAATCAAACGCGCCCAGATGGACGGCCTGGAAGGCTATCCGGTCTACACCCGTAAGGTGTATACCGACGTCTCTTATCTCGCCTGCGCGAAAAAACTGCTGAGTGTACCAAACCTGATCTATCCGCAGTTCGCTACCCACAACGCGCATACGCTGGCGGCCATTTATCAACTGGCCGGGCAGAACTACTATCCGGGGCAGTATGAATTTCAGTGTCTGCACGGTATGGGCGAGCCGCTGTATGAGCAGGTGGTCGGGAAAGTGGCTGACGGCAAGTTAAACCGTCCATGCCGTATTTACGCGCCTGTTGGCACCCACGAAACGCTGCTGGCGTATCTGGTGCGTCGTCTGCTGGAAAACGGCGCCAACACCTCCTTTGTTAACCGCATCGCCGACACGACGCTGCCGCTCGATGAACTGGTCGCAGACCCGGTTGAGGCCGTTGAGAAGATGGCGATTCAGGAAGGAACGCCGGGCCTGCCGCATCCTAAAATCGCCCTGCCGCGCGACCTTTACGGCAAAGATCGCGCTAACTCCGCCGGCCTTGATCTCTCAAACGAACATCGCCTTGCATCCCTCTCTTCATCGCTGCTGAATAGTGCGCTACAAAAATGGCGCGCCCTGCCGATGCTGGAGCAGCCGGTTAGCGAAGGCGAAATGACGCCGCTGATTAACCCGGCCGAGCCGAAAGATGTCGTCGGTTATGTGCGTGAAGCGAGCGAAAATGAAGTAGAACAGGCGCTAAACAGCGCGGTGAACAATGCGCCAATCTGGTTTGCCACACCGCCGCAGGAGCGCGCTGCGATCCTGGAACGGGCTGCGGTACTGATGGAAGGCCAGATGCAGCAGTTAATTGGCATCCTGGTGCGTGAAGCGGGCAAAACCTTCAGCAACGCCATTGCGGAAGTGCGAGAGGCCGTGGACTTCCTGCACTACTACGCAGGCCAGGTGCGTCACGATTTTGACAATGAAACCCACCGCCCACTCGGCCCGGTGGTGTGTATTAGCCCATGGAACTTCCCGCTGGCCATCTTCACCGGGCAAATTGCCGCGGCGCTCGCCGCCGGTAACAGTGTGCTGGCGAAACCGGCGGAACAGACACCGCTGATTGCCGCCCAGGGAATTGCTCTGCTGCTGGAAGCTGGTGTACCGCCGGGCGTGGTGCAACTGCTGCCTGGCCGTGGCGAAACCGTCGGCGCGCAACTCACTGGCGATAGCCGCGTGCGCGGGGTGATGTTTACTGGTTCAACAGAAGTCGCCACCCTGCTGCAACGCAATATCGCCACCCGTCTTGATGCTCAGGGTCGCCCGACACCGCTTATCGCTGAAACCGGCGGGATGAACGCGATGATTGTCGACTCCTCCGCTCTGACTGAGCAGGTGGTGGTGGATGTGGTAGCTTCCGCATTTGATAGCGCCGGACAGCGCTGCTCTGCCCTGCGTGTGCTCTGTTTGCAGGACGAAGTTGCCGATCACACGCTGACCATGCTGCGTGGCGCAATGAGCGAATGCCGGATGGGCAACCCGGGCCGCCTGACCACCGACATCGGCCCGGTAATTGATGAAGAAGCCAAAACCAATATCGAACGCCACATTCAGGCGATGCGCGCCAAAGGCCGTACCGTCTTCCAGGCGGCACGGGAAAACAGCGACGATGCGCGTGAGTGGCAATCGGGAACGTTTGTCGCACCCACGCTTATCGAGCTTGAAAGCTTCGACGAACTGAAAAAAGAGGTCTTCGGCCCGGTGCTGCACGTTGTGCGCTACAACCGCAACAATCTGGATAAGCTTATCGAGCAGATTAATGCCTCCGGCTATGGCCTGACGCTCGGCGTCCATACTCGTATCGATGAAACCATCGCCCAGGTCACAGGCAGCGCGAAAGTCGGCAACCTGTATGTTAACCGCAACATGGTTGGCGCCGTGGTCGGTGTCCAGCCGTTCGGCGGCGAAGGGTTATCCGGCACCGGCCCGAAAGCGGGCGGCCCGATGTATCTCTACCGCCTGTTGGCAAGCCGCCCGGAAGCCGCGCTCGGCACTACCCTTGCACGTCAGGATGCGGAATACCCGGTCGATGCGCAGTTAAAATCGCTGCTGGAAAAACCGCTGACCGCCCTGAAAAACTGGGATAAAGGCGATGCTTCACTCAGTGCGCTTTGCCAGCAGTATGGTGAACTGGCGCAATCAGGCACCCAACGCGTACTGCCGGGGCCTACCGGTGAACGCAATACCTGGACGCTGATGCCGCGCGAGCGGGTACTCTGCATCGCCGACAATCAGCAGGACGCGTTGACACAACTGGCGGCTATCATGGCGGTGGGTAGTGAAGTGTTGTGGCCGGACGCCCCGCTCCAGCGCGAACTGGCGAAGACGCTACCCAAAGAGGTCAGCGAGCGTATCCGCTTCGCCAAAGAAGAGGTGCTGATGAGTCAGTTCTTCGATGCGGTTATTTACCACGGCGACTCCGATCAACTGCGGAAACTGTGCGAACACGTAGCCGCCCGCGATGGAGCCATTGTTTCGGTGCAGGGCTTTGCGCGTGGGGAGACCAACCTGCTGCTGGAGCGTCTCTACCATGAGCGCTCGCTGAGTGTGAACACCGCAGCAGCAGGCGGCAACGCCAGCCTGATGACAATCGGTTAAGCGCTCGTCTGAGCACTTAACCGGGCCATCATCCAACCCAAAGCCAGCCGACCCGGCTGGCTTTTTTCACGCATACGACCCTTCCACACCGACCACCATTCATACTATATTCAACGACATCTTTTTTAAGGGAGTGAACAGATGAAACGTACTTTCCTGGCGATAATCGCCCTGATGGCGAGTGGTGCGGCGCTGGCGGATGAATGCAACGGCGCCAGTACCCAGAGTGACCTGAATCAATGCACCGCGGCCCAGTATCAGGCGGCGGATAAAAAACTGAATGAAACCTATCAGGCGGCGCAAAAACGGGCGCAGTCGCCCCAGCGTGAATTGCTGAAAAAAGCGCAGGTCGCCTGGATTGCCTCGCGCGATGCCGATTGCGAGCTGCTCAGTTCCAGCTCTGAAGGCGGTAGCGTCCAGCCGATGGTGCATAACCAGTGCCTGGCGGATAAAACCGCGGAGCGGGAAGCGTTTATCTCCTCTCTGCTACAGTGCGAAGAGGGTGATCTGAGCTGCCCGCTGCCGCCCGCGAACTAGCGCACGCGAACGCCTTCGATAATCATCCGCTGAACGTTTTCGACCGTGCGCTGAAAGAAGGCTTCATCCTGTAACGTCGCGCCCGTAACCGCCTCCACCTGAGTGGCAAAATCCGCATAGTGCTGGGTTGTCGCCCAAATCATAAAAATCAGGTGGTGGGGGTCGACCGGCGCGAGTTTTTCCGCCTTTACCCATGCGGCAATAATAGCCGATTTTTCCTCAACCAGCGTTTTAAGAGAGCCGGTCAGTTCATTCATCAGCAGCGGTGCGCCCTGCAACATCTCAAGGCAGAAAAGCCGCGACGCCTGCGGATAGTCGCGCGACACCTCAAGCTTCAGCAAAATGTACTCTTTAATTGCCTGAAGCGGCGCAAGATCTTCGCGAAACGCTTTCAGCGGAGCCAGCCAGATAGCCAGAATTTGCCGCATCACCGCCACATAAAGCGCCTCTTTAGAGGGGTAATAGTAGAGCAAGTTGGTTTTTGACACCCCGGCCAGCTCCGCCACCTGCTCCAGCCGGGTTCCATGAATGCCGAACTGCGAAAACGTATTGAGCGCAGCCGAAAGAATGGCCTCTTTTTTGGCGCTGACGGCCTGCGAGCGTTTACCGCTCTTCTTTGTTACTTCCTGAGCCATACGCCCTCTCCTGTTATTAGCTTTAACAGTATACTGCCCACTAAAGCGGGAGAGAATAATAGAGGCATTGAGAAAGAGCTCATACACATCCAAATTCCCGGGCATGGCATTATGCCTGAGCGGCCTTGTAATATGCTTCCAGCTTATCAAGGAAGCCGAAGAGCACCTGATTCATTTCGCTGTAGTCGTGCGCCCGGAGTTCTTCAGGGGTGTTAACGAAGCGATATTCCGCGGCACGGTTCAGGTCTTTCTCAGAATGCGCAATCAGCAGTTCTACCACGTCCGGTGTAAGCTCCATGTGGCACTGGAAACCAAAGACACGGTCAGAATATTGAACAATCTGCCGTGGGCAGCCTTCACTATAAGCGAGAATTTTTGCCCCCGGAGTCAGACCCGGCATGTCGTTATGCCAGTGACCCACGTCGAGCGTTTTCGCGAAGTGAGAGAACATCGCCTCCTTGCGCCCGTCTTCAGTCAGCGTGATCGGAAACTTACCTATCTCTCTTTCAGGACTATGAGAGAACGGCGCGCCCAGCGCTTCACCGATTAGCTGTGAGCCAAGGCAGATACCGATCACGGCCTTGCCGGCGCTCACTGCAGAAGCAATGAGCGCCTGTTCATCTTTGGAATTGAAGTGCGGGCACTCATTAAGCGTCGTGGCGGGGTCTTGCGGCCCCCCCATAACGATAAGGAAATCGATGCCTTCAGCGTTTGTTGGCAGCGCCTCGCCTGCATATACGCGTGAGTAAGTCACGTCATGACCTTGATTTCTTGCCCAGGTCTCATAAGCCCCTGGGGCTTCAAAACTTTCATGTACGATAAAGTGTACTCGCATTAGAAAATACCTATGATGATCAGAAGGATAATTAACTCGCCCATCCACCAGGCTATACTCCGGACGATTCTGGTTTCGATATGATAATTGCAGGGGCTAAATTTGAAATGCCAGGTAGTATAGATAAAGCGCCAAGACATGATGACGCGACGGGCTGGTCAAGCACGGCGATAAGCTATCAACGTGGAGAGGTAGATCCTCCCCATCATCATGTTGAAGGACAGCTACTGTTTGCCACCAGGGGGGTTATGCTGGTTGAAACAGAGAGTGACCGCTGGGTAATCCCTCCTCAGCGTGCATTATGGCTACCGCCTCTTCATATCCATAGTTACAACCTGCTTTCACACACCGACCTACGCGCTGTTTATTTCAGCCGCAGCCTTATTGCAGAATGTACGAGCTTTACCAGGAGTGATCAGGTGCATGTAATTACCGCTACGGCGTTGGTGAAGGAGTTGATAGCCGGGCTATTCAGTGAGGACTACCACCGACCAAGTCAACGGAAAATGGCTCTGCTGCTTCTGGAAATCCTCAGCGAGGCGCCCCCGCTGGCTACCGCGCTTCCAGTGCCGCATGATGCGAGGTTATTCCGGGCGGCCAGAGAATTACTCGTTAATCAGCGCTGGGACGCATCGCTGAGCGATCTGGCTTCAATCGCGGCCATGTCTGACCGTACATTTTCGCGATTGTTTGTTAAGGATACTGGCTTTAGTTACAGGGCATGGAAGCAAAGAGCCAGAATTTGTGCTTCGTTAGATCTTCTCGCGAATGGCATCCCAATCAAACAGGTCGCTTACCAGCTTGGTTTTTCATGTCCGGCGGCATTTACAGCGGCTTTTCGTTGCGTTCTGGGCTCAACGCCGCGTGACTTTTTGCCTTAATCTACGGAGGACAATCACATAAACTTCAGCATCTCCCCCGCACAACCCACGCACTTTGCCGCTCTTCGCGCCATCGAACTGGCAGCCTTTGAAACGTTACGCCAGGCAGGAGCTATGAGCGGCCCGGCGAGTGCATCTGACCTTGATGAATTAAGCGATTTCAGCCGCAATGGGCTACTGCTTGCAGCCTATACGCCAGACTCCGTTCCCGTCGGATTCATCGCAGGAAAAGTCGAGGGCAAGTGGCTGCACATCGCAGAAATGGATGTGCATCCGGACTGGCAGCGCCGTGGGATCGGCAATAAACTCATGCAGTCCATTCTCCGTAATGGAAAGCTACTCAGCCTGACGGGCGCCACGCTAACAACCGATAAAATCGCCGCATTTAATGCCAGGTTTTACGCCACGATGGGTTTTGAGATTGTGGAAGGCGATGCGCGACCACCGCATTTGGCGGCCATAAGTGAGGATGAGCTTGCAAAAGGTTTCGATCCATCGCGCCGGGTAGCGATGCGTGTTGTTTTTTAATATACGGAGATATAAATACCCAAAAAAGGCTGCAAAACAAAGGCGGTTCTGGATTGATATTCTGACCGTTTCAGCATCAATGCCAGGCGCCCAGGACGCTTGCGAGAGGTAATCGTGAATGGCTTTCAGTTGAAAAAAAACGGGATCGATTGCGACGGTAAACTGGCCGTTGGTAAAACTCAGATGCTGATTATCCACCGAAAGACTCCTTGCAAACTCGCTTTGATAAGACGAGCCCTACTGGCATACCGGGCAACACTCAGGATGCGTTCTCATGTACTGTCATGATGAAAACCAATGGACTTTCCTGCCGGTTTTCATAGAAATGAGGAACGTCCGTTCTGGCCGTTGCCGAACAGCCAGTATTTATCCGATACAGATGATCCTGTACGCCCAGCGTGAGCATACCCGTCTGAACATAAAACAGTTCAAGCGTTCCTTCAGTGTGGCCGGGTGAAGCAAACTTTTCCCCTGGCTGCATTTCCCACATCCAGAGCTCGGTCATATCCGGGCCACCCGACCCAGCAAGTAACCTTGCTCTCCCGCCTTTTTCACCTGCCCACAATTCAGGGATCTCATCTTCAGCAATGAGATGTACGGTCGGTTTGGAACTGACATCCACAAAATCAGCCATCGAAACGCCCATCGCGGCAGCCAGTCGGCATAACAGGGCTATGCTGGGATTCGCACGGCATCCCTCAATCTCAACCAGCGCTCCTTTGCTGACCCCCGCCCGACGGGAGAGTTCATCGAGGGATATTTTCTTTTGCTTACGATACAGTTTAATTCGCTGAGATACGGCCTCATTCACCGTGTTGACGATAGAATTTGCATCGGTCATTAAATTGACTTTTTTGGTCATGGGTCATTATCATGGAATAAATTGGTCATTACAGGATTATCACGTGTTAACAGTATCTCCGTCAATTGCCCCTGAAATTTATCGTATTGCTCCCGGTTTTCGGGCACTCAGTATCTGCGTAAAAGCTGCGCCAGTGCTTAATCCCGACACTGGAGAAACGGCGCTGCGAGAAGCCTGTGAAGCAGTTCTGGCCGGTGAACCTGAATGGGCAGAATCTCATCTGGCCGCATGGGCCGAAGTTTTTCAAAAATTTGGAGCTAAACCTAAACGCACCCCTTGCTCCGCGGATGCGTTACGTAAGCGCGTATTACGTGACGGAACGATGCCAGCGCTCGATCCCATCGTTGATCTTTATAATGCCGTTAGTCTCCGCTACGCCATCCCGGTTGGTGGAGAGAATATTTCTGCCTATCACGGGTCGCCGCGTCTGATTGTGGCAAAAGGAACAGAGCCTTTTGATACCGTCAAAGAGGGTGAAAACACCTTTGAATATCCTTCGCAAGGAGAGGTTGTCTGGTGTGATGATACAGGCGTGACCTGTCGCCGCTGGAACTGGCGACAGGGGATCAGAACCCGCTTAGGCGTGGAAGCTCAGCAAATGTGGTTTATTCTGGAAAGCCTGCCACAGATGCCACTGGAGAGACTTCACGAAGCCGGGAAGATGCTGACCGAAGGCCTGGAAAAAATGATGCCCGGTTTGTGGTTCGAAGTTGCTCTCATCGAAGAACAACACCAGTAGCATCATTCAGGAGAAACATTTATGTTTACTGGTTTGTCGGCGTTTTGAACAACCAGTTCAGCACAATCCGTGTTAACTATAGGCGAACTCCCTCTCCTCGCTCAAACCAGCCTTCAGCTCAGTTACAGGATTCGCTTCGTGCCAGAAGCGAATCTGCTGAAAACGGTATCCAGAGCGACAAGTTAAGTGATGTTGCGGGTGAACTGTTGTTCAGTAATGGTACTGCCCCACTGATCACCTTCCCATTCTTTTGACAATTCAAATCCAAATGACTCGTACAATCTTCTTGCCGCGGTCAGTTTATTGAATGTCCATAATTGCACCGAAGAGAAGCTCTGCTCATCACAAAATCTCATCGCTTCTGCAATGAGTTTTCTACCCAGCCCGCTGCCACGACAACCATCATCAAGGATGAACCAGCGCAGATGTGCCTCGTTATTTCCCAGATCCTCACCATCTATTGCAACTGAGCCGACTATGCGATCATTCACCATTGCCAGCCAAATCTGATTACATGGCTTATCCAGGCGGGCTGAAAAATCGGCAAGACCTGCAGCAACCTTAGCTTCAAAAAAATGGCCGAAATTATGCTCGCGGGCGTAATAGCTGCCATGCATTTCAGTAATACGGCCAATCATACCCGCATGATAACCTGTAACTATTTTGAAGCTGCTTTGCAATTTCCCTTCGGTGTTTTCGCGACTGGCTTTCAGTGCGCCTGAATATGAAGAAAGGCTCTGTGATACAGTCGACTGCGTAAACGGATCGAGCTTATCCAATGCTGCTGCAACCCGCTGGTCTGCGTAAGCATTTATATTCTGGACTGTCTTTTTCCCCTTCCCGGTGAGGCTTAACAGCTTCACCCTCGCATCATCAGCGGACGTGTTTTCTTCAAGTTCTCCGGCTTCGACAAGCTTAGCGAGCATGCGGCTGACGCTGGACTTCTCAAGCCCCAAAACCTGCACCAGTTGAGCGGCTGTCACTGAACCCTGTGTTTCAACTTCAAGCAAAGAGTGAACGGCGGAGGGAGGATAATCAGTGGCAGCCAGATTTTGGTTCATGAAACCCAGTTCCCGCACCATTAAACGTGATGCAGAACGTATGTTTTTTATATTCTGAAGATCTGAAATCATTAGGATCACCCGTCGACAATGGTTGCATAATACAACCATTGTCGACGGGTGCTTGTCAATCTCATACTTAACATCCGCTCCGTGGTCGAAGTGGTCGTCGATTCAGGTGCACCTGGCAAAAACAGAACTCCGGCGCTTATGGCTCCTGGTTGAGTGACGCTTCTTTCGCCACTGGCGGCGTTTTTTTACGCTTAAACTTCAGTTCACTGACCAGTACGCCCACCACAATAAAAGCGGCGCCCAGTAGCGCCAGCGCGGGCAATCGCTCCCCCGCCAGGCGGCCAAAAATGCCGGCCCACACGGGTTCACCCGTATAGATAACCGTCGCACGCGTGGGTGAAACGCTTCGCTGCGCCCAGTTCATTGTGACCTGGATAATAGCGCTGAAGATACCCAGACCCAGCGCAACCATCAGCAAACCGGGCGACATGGGCGGAATACTCTCTCCTGCTGGCGCCATCATGGCGAATGCGACCAGCGAGGCGACCGCCAGTTGCACCACGGTCACTCGCCGCACATCCACCTTCCCTGCCCAGGCGCTGATAAGAATTATTTCCGCGGCAATCGCCACCGCGCTGGCAAGCGTGATCCACTCACCCGCTCCCATCGCCAGCAAATCGCCATTCGGCCCGGCGAGAAAAATCAGACCGATAAAGGCCAGCACGATCCCCACACAGGACATTAACCCAGGCATACGCCCCAGGCAGAGCCACTGAAGAAGCGGCACCAGCGGCACATACATGGCGGTAATAAATGCGGATTTACTGCTGGGGATCGACTGTAAGCCCCAGGTTTGCAGGCTGTAGCCCAGCGCGATGGCAACGCCAATGACCACCCCCGCTTTCAGTTCAAGGCGGGTTAACCCCCGCATCGAGCGGGCACAGAGCAGCCCCACTGCAACCGCGGCCATAGCAAAGCGCACGCCGACAAAGAAAAATGGCCCGCTCAGGGTGACGGCATACTGAACCGCGAGAAAGGTTCCCCCCCAGAACATCGTAATGAGGATCAGGATCGCTTCCTGAGGCTTAACGGAAAATTTATAGCGAGAAAAGAGAGACATGGCGCCGCCGGAAAATCAAACAGTCGTACAGTTTGCAGTGAGCGCAATCACAGTTCAACCCTGCGTTAAGAAAATAAAAAGCCGCCGATTCCTTCGGCGGCGGAGGGCTTGCGGGTGTGGGCACACTCGCGTCAGTTTTACTCAGCCTTCATAGGGTTAGCTGTTACGGTTGCTACCATGGCTGTTTTTCCCTCCTTTTTTACCTGCTTCGGAGGCGCGCTGCGGGTCATTCTTGAAGTTCCCGCCGCTATGCTGGCCACCTTTACGACCTGCTTCTGATGCTCTGTCCCGGTCTTCAGCAAAGTTACCTGAACCACCACGATGATTTGCCATTTCTGACCTCCAGTTGATTAGACATCATATTGCATTACGTGAAATCAGGGAGTCATTCCCCCGCAGTTAATGACTTCTGGTCATTATTTGTACTGCGTAAAGTTAAGCTTAGTGGATCACCGCCATTTTTCAGGTTAGTTGAAATATTTTGTAATAGGTTAAGGCCTTTCAGCTCCCGCTACGATAAGCGGCGGTCATAATTAACTCTTATCGCAGAAGAAAATCCCATAACGAAAAGTGTTTCATTGTACTTCTGCGCTATCGCTACCGGTTTTTCCAGCCTGGCCCTTTACATTTTATAAAATACATTTTTGTTACATATCAAAGAAATGGTTCTAAAAGTTGCACTCCTGTCGACACGTCTTATCTTTAAAGAAGGACAGCAAAACGCTGTGTCACGATAAACCGAGGAGTATGACAGATGGCAAAAGTACTGGTGCTTTATTATTCCATGTATGGACACATTGAGACGATGGCGAAGGCCGTCGCAGAGGGTGCCAATAAGGTTTCTGGCGCAGAGGTTGTCGTTAAGCGCGTCCCTGAAACCATGTCGCCGGAAGCTTTTGCTAAGGCCGGAGGGAAAACCCATACCGCCCCGGTTGCCACGCCGCAGGAGCTGGCAGAGTACGACGCTATCATTTTCGGTACGCCAACCCGCTTCGGTAACATGTCGGGGCAGATGCGTACTTTCCTCGATCAAACCGGTGGGTTGTGGGCATCCGGTGGGCTGTACGGCAAAATCGGTAGCGTATTTAGCTCTACTGGTACCGGCGGCGGCCAGGAGCAGACGATTACCTCAACATGGACTACCCTTGCTCATCATGGGATGATCATTGTCCCGATTGGCTATGGCGCGCAGGAACTGTTTGATGTGTCCCAGGTTCGCGGCGGTACACCTTATGGTGCCACCACCATCGCAGGCGGCGATGGTTCCCGCCAGCCAAGCGAGGAAGAACTCGCCATCGCCCGCTATCAGGGTGAGCATGTCGCCACACTCGCCGTTAAGTTAAAAGGTTAACCTTCAGCAGGAGGATTTCTATGCCAACACAAGAAGCAAAAGCCCATCACGTCAACGAGTGGGCTAGCTTGCGCAACACCTCGCAAGAGATCGCCCAGGCGATTTTTGAGGTGGCCAACTATGATGAAAAACTGGCCGAAAAGATCTGGGAAGAAGGCAGTGACGAAGTCCTCGCCCTGGCGTTCAGTAAAACGGATAAAGATTCACTCTTCTGGGGTGAACAGACGATTGAACGTAAAAACGTTTAACTCGCAAAGGCGACACTAAAAAGGCTCCCCTCTTTGGGGAGCCTTGCGTTTACAAGGTCAAAACATCTGGGGGCGCGTCAACCGCTACTTAACCGCATCCTTCATCACTGATTTAAAGGTCTCCATCGGGCAGAAACCGTTAGCATCCACCGGGCAACCCTCCAGCGCCAGCGTTACGCGCTGTGGAGGTGATTGCAGGGTTAACGCCTGGGCATCGCGAATCTGCTTCGTGCTCTGATAGAGATACTCAATCTTCATCAAATCGCGATTCCCCTTCGCATCATGCCAGCGCTGGAAAATGATTTTGCCGCCGATGGGCGTGCGTTCGTGCTGATCGTGTAGCTGATAAGGTTTGAAATCCAGCGCCGTCAGGAGTGAAGCGATATTTGAGTCATGGCCGACCATCAGCGTCACTTTCGCGGCTTTATCCGCATCGGCCACCAGCGTATTGTTGATATATTTCACCAGCGGCTTAGCCACGTTTTGCGCCACTTCTCTGGAGGTGAACAGGCTGTCCTGATAGCCATTTTTCAACTGCGACAGAACGCGCCACTGCTGATCGGTTTTAATTTTCCCCCACGCCACCTGCTCCATCGGGAAGCCTTCGTAATACTGTAACGTAAAGGCATCAACCAGCGAGTTGCCGACTTTCAGCGGCCCGGAGACGCCCGGCTCTTTCTGATATTGCGCGCTGAAACTGTCTTTTGCCCCTGTCAGGTCGCACTGCTGTTTCTCTTTGCAGGTTGGCGACTGAGGGTAATCGGCAATTTGCTCCAGCAGCTTATAGCTCTCATCAAGATGCATCTGCTGGCGCTCTTTTTCCATCGCCTGGACGGCCTGCTGACTAAACTGCGCCGAGTCCGTGGTGATCACCGGATTGAATGTCGGATCCATGGTGCCCATTTCAGCCTGGTGATGAACAGGAATATCACAGCCAGGGAATGCGCCGGTAATAAAGAACTGTGCCGTCGCCACGGTACGTTGCAGGCTGTTGGCGTAGGCATAGACGGTGTTATCCGTCGGGCATTCGCCTGACGTCACCATCCCCTGCTGCGCCAGCCATTCGCGCAGGTAGTGCCCCATGTAGATCTCCAGCACACCGCCTTTCGTGGTGAGTTGCCCACCGGGAACATCCCACTCCGGCCACTTCTGGGGCGTCGATTGCTCCAGCACGCTGCCATTATTAGCGAGCGGCGCGCGCAGGTTGTGTCGGCTCATAATCAACACCTGCTGCAACTGATATCCCTCGGGGGAGGTTTGCGCCTGTGCGACAACAGAGGTCAATAGTGTCGTCGCCACCGCGACGGTCAGTATGGTTTTTTTCATCCCTCAATCCTCTTTGCGTGATAATCCAGCGGCTAATTGTGACAGTAATGTGACAAATTTCCGCGGGTTAGCTCGCAAAGCCGTAACGATGTGGATGACAACCTTGATCGGGGGCAACGCACTCATCAAAAGCAACAGCATGCGCGGGGATTAATCAGGCAATAGCGTGCTGGCTCACCAGTAAATCCAGCGTACTTTTGCGGTAGCTGGCGAGTTCACTGGCATTACGATCGCGAGGATGCGGCAACTCAACCGTCACGTCCCGCAATACTCGTCCCGGTTCCCCACCGAGGACAACCACCCGGTCGCTCAGGTAAAAGGCTTCATCGAGGTCGTGCGTTACCAGCAGCACGGCAATGCCGTACTGACGTGCCAGATTAAGCAGCAGATTTTGCAGGTTCATGCGTGTAAACGGATCAACCGCGCTGAAGGGCTCATCCAGCAGCAGTATTTTTGGCCGTCCGTAGAGACCGCGCGCGATAGCCACGCGCTGTGCCTGGCCGCCGGAGAGCTGCTTCGGCAATTTACCGCGATGACTGCTCAGGCCGACATCGTTAAGCAGTTGCGTGATCCAGGCTTCATCAGCACGACTGTCATCCTCAAACCCGATGTTCTGTTCAATCGTTAGCCATGGAAACAGGCGTGCTTCCTGAAACACCACGCCAACGCGATGATTCTGACGAGGACTCTGCTCTTCACCGTACAGGCAGCGGCCGCGATATTCCGTATCCAGCCCGGCGGCAATCCGCAGCAGCGTGCTTTTACCACAGCCGCTGGCGCCCAGCAGACTGACAATTTCGTTCTCCTCAAGGCGGATATGGACATCGCGCAAAATGGTGCGTTCGGCAAAACTTTTCTCGATATGTTCAAGCTGTAAAATCGCCCCCATGATCAGCGGCCTCCTTCGTAGTTATCACGCCAGGTCATCACACGGTTTTCCAGTTTTTTCAACAGGCTGTCGGAAATTTTCCCCATCATCGCCAGCGTGATAATCGCCACCAGCACCAGGTCAGGGCGGGAGTTCTCGCGGCCATCGGTCAGCAGATAGCCAACCCCCTGGGTTGCCGCCAGCAGTTCCGCCGCCACCACGCAAAGCCAGGACATCGAGAGGCCGCTGCGCAGCCCGGTAAACAGGTAAGGGCTCGCCGCAGGCAGAACAATACGCCGGATGAGCTGCGCCCCGCTCAGGCGGTAGAGCGTACCAAGCTCAATCAGTTTACGGTCGACATTGCGGATCCCCGCCACCAGATTCAGATAGACCGGGAAAAAAGCGCCGATGGCGATGAGGGTGATTTTGGCGCTCTCATCAATGCCCATCCAGATCAACAGCAGTGGCACCCACGCAAGGCTCGGCACCGCGCGCAAGGCCTGAAACGTTGGATCAAGCCAGCCCTCCAGACTGCGACTCAGCCCAACCAGCGATCCCACCAGTACCCCCAGCGATGCGCCAATCGTAAAGCCCGCCAGTACCCGCAGCGAACTGGCCAGCATGTGCTGCCACAGTTCACCCTGCGCCAGTTCGGCAAAGCTATAGAAAAGCTCTTCCGGGGGCGGCATTACCCAGGCCGGGATGATCCCTGCGCGAACGATAATCTCCACCGCCAGCGCAGCCAGTACAGGCAGCGCCCAGCCACGCAGGTTATAGCGCTTAAACGCCAACCGCCGTGCCGATTTTAGCTTCGTCTCGCGCATGATGTCCGACATAGTCTTACTCCCCCACCACCTGCTGAGCCAGAGCGCTATCCACCAGCGTGTTTAACGCTTTTTGTGGATCCGTGCCGGTGCGTAAAATTTTGTCCTGCTGCAACAGCGGGATCACAGGCTTGATAGCGTTCAGATGTTCATCTCCCGGAACGGGTTTCGTCAGGTCGTAGCGGCTAAGCTGCAAGCGGATAACCGGCTCCGGCAGTTTGGTCTCTTCAGCAATCAGGCTGACTGCGGCATCCGGGTTGGCGATGATCCAGCGGCGTGCTTTGTCATACGCGGCAATGACCTGCTTTACGGTTTCCGGATGTTCGGTAAGGAATTTTTCGTTGGTATTAAGGAAGGCGGCCACGCCAAAGCTGTCGTTGCTGTAAAGCACTTTGTCACCGGCCAGTTGCCCCGCCGCCATATGCGGATCGAGCCCCGCCCACGCGTCGACGCGCCCCTGCTCCAGCGCCGTGCGACCGTCAGGATGTTGCAGGTGAACAATATTCACGTCCGCCGGTTTCAGGTGATTCGCTTCCAGCGCCCGCAGCAGAAAGAAGTAAGGGTCGGTACCTTTGGTGGCCGCAATTTTTTTGCCTTTCAGTTCATCAATCGATTTTAGCGGCGAATCTTTCTGAACCAGCAGCAGGCTGGGTACATACCAGAGATAGCTGTAAACCGCTTTCACTGGCTGGCCGTTTGTCCGGCTCACAAAGGCTGAGATGCTGGAGGTGAGCGCAAACTGGGTCGAGCCGCTGTTCAGAAACTCCAGCGAGTTATTAGAACCCCGTGATAATACCCAGCGTACTGATGTTCCCTGCGCTTTGAGTTCATCTTCCAGCCAGTGATTCTTCTTAACAATCAAACTTTCCGGGGCGTAGTAAGCGTAATCCAGGCTCAGAGTGGATAATGCTTCCGCCTGGCTGCTAAAAGCGGCAAACGTGAGCGCCAGAGCCGCTGCGGTTCTGGCGATAAATCTGTTTTTCAACGTCATGGTACGGCCCCAAATGTGCGATGTGATTATTGTTGTCTCTGTCGCGCCACTCTATGGGATGCCCGCCAGGGCGCAAAATAACAATTACGCAGAAGGTTATTAACATTTTTGAAATGAACCGTCGCATCGCGAGATAAGAAGCTTGACGCCTGCCCCTGGTTATAGCGCATAATACTGTATAAATTATCAGTACATGGGGACAGTATGTTTGTGGAATTGGTTTACGATAAACGTAACGTCGAAGGTCTGCCTGGCGCACGCGACATCATCTTAACGGAACTCACCAGGCGAGTGCAGCGCATCTTCCCTGATGCTGAAGTGCGCGTGAAACCGATGCAGGCGAATGGCCTGAACAGCGATGCCAGCAAAAGCGACCGGGAAAAACTCAACCGTATGCTTGAAGAGATGTTCGACGAAGCCGATATGTGGATGGTTGCGGAATAATTCCCTTTTCAACGCACGGTAACGCCCATAGAGACCTCCGGCACGTGGCCGGAGGTCAGGCGCTTATCCGGTGATTTTCAGCTCCCGGATGCGGAAATCATTACCCATGCTATCCGCAACATGACTCACGACGGCGAGATCGGCGCTGTTTCCCGCGGCTTCGAAAGTCGCGCTCAGCGTTACCCATACGTTAGCCTGGGTTAATTCAACCGGCGCAGAGATATCTTTGCCATCGACACGCAACGATAATTTTGGCACTTCATATTTTCCAATAATGCGTGCAGCCTTAACACTCAGGGTATATTTATGGCCTGCCGTTAAGCCGGAAAGTTTTTTCTTCAGAATTTCTCCGGCGTGATTTTTATTGGCGTGAGTAATAAACTCAACAGCACGAGTGCTGGAATCGACCAGATAAAGATCGTGCCCGGCCTGACCAGCTTGCCAGTTATTCCAGTTATCACCTTCGAAATTGGTTAAATCTTCAAATGGCGCCGCTGTCTCGACGTTCTCTGCTTCACGGTGAACCTTAATACTAAACTCACCAGAGTTGTCTTTATATTGATTTTTACCGTCGACAAAAATCAGGCTTAATGGCCCATCAGAAGGTACGACCCAGCGATACTTATGGTTCCCTACCGGATGTTCTTCGCTGCCGATTCTGGCTTTAAGCGAGGGATTGGCAAGCGCAAGCTTCTCGCCCTCCCGGGGAATACGTCCCTGCGGCGCGGTCAACGCATATGCTTCTTCGCCGTTTTTTGCCCATCCATCAGCCAGAATGGTAATTATCTCCCCTTTTTTGAGTGTAATTCCGGTTGCGGTGCCTTCGGGGGATTTGGCATCTACCGTTCCTGACCAGATTAAATTCGTACTCATGTCTGACTCCTGTAAAAATGAGGTAAGGTATTTTATCGTTGCGATATTTCTATAAAGAAATCACCCATCAATTCATCTTTAAATAAAAACAGAAGCGGTACTTCAGCGAAATAAACATCACAACTTGCGCGGATTAATCTATTCCAGCTAAATACCAGCAGGAGTAAGAATAGTCTCGGTAATTTAAAGCCATTGAAATGAAAGTCATTTTAATGGTTGCAATATCGTAGCCTGTTAAAAAACAATAAATATTTATTTTGAAATTAAGACTATCCCCACAAAAACACGCTATCGATGCATTACACACTGGTAAAGCGAACCGTTCGCCACTACGCTCAATGGTTCAGGAGCCTGTTGTTTAACAGGGATATTAACGTTCAGAGAAAGGAACCTTTATGAGTGAAGTCAAGATTGTCGCCACCCTGACCCCGCTGAAACAGCATGTCGACACTATCCGTTCTGCCGCGCAGGCGATGGTGGGCCCCACCCAACTGGAAGCAGGTTGTTTGCAATACGATCTCCACGAAAGCCGGGCCATTCCGGACGTGCGTAATCTGGCGAACGAAGGAGCGGTGTCGTTTGTATTTATCGAGCGCTGGAAGTCGGAAGAGGATCTGAAAAAGCACGTCGCCATGCCCTATCACGATGACTTCCTGGAAATTTTAGACGGTAAGCTGGAAAACATTAGCGTACAGCGACTGGAAAAACTGTAACCCCGGGTCATTCCCCTGCCCGCAGGCAGGGGGTAAAGGTTACTCCTGCAGCGAATTGTGCAAAATCGCCAGCGCCGCGTCGAACTGCGCGTCAGGGATCGTTAGCGGATAAAGGAAGCGGATCACGTTGCCATATGCGCCGCAGGTCAGCAATAACAGCCCCTGCTCCAGCGCGCGCTGCTGCACTTTTTGCGCCATCACCGCTGATGGCTCACCGCTCTGTGGGTCAATAAACTCAGCCGCAATCATCGACCCCAGCCCACGCACTGCCGCGATAGCGGGTACGCGTTCTTTCGCGTCAATTAGCGTGTCGATCAGGCGCTGACCCAGTTGGCTGGCGCGCTCGCACAGCGACTCTTTATCGATAATGTTGAGCACCGCATGCGCGGCAGCAACCGCCAGTGGGTTTCCGGCGTAAGTTCCGCCAAGCCCGCCCGGTGCTGGCGCATCCATGATTTTTGCGTTGCCAACCACGCCGGAGAGCGGCATTCCGCCCGCCAGACTTTTCGCCATGGTCATCAGGTCAGGCTTATCAGCATAATGATCCATCGCAAACAGCTTGCCAGTGCGGGCAAAACCACTCTGCACCTCATCGGCAATCATCACGATCCCATGCTCGTCGCAGAGGCGGCGAATGGCTGAAACCAGCTCTTTCGGCGCGACGTTAAAGCCGCCCTCTCCCTGCACCGGTTCGAAAATAATGGCGGCAACCTGCTTCGCTTCGATGTCTGATTTAAACAAGCGCTCGATAGCGTTCAGTGAATCCTGGGTGGAAATACCGTGCAGGTCAGAGGGATACGGTACGTGGTATATCGACCCCGGGAACGGGCCAAAACCGATTTTATAGGGGGCAACCTTTCCGGTCAGCGCCATCGTCATATAGGTTCGACCGTGGAAACCGCCGCTAAAGGCGATCACGCCCGGGCGTCCGGTGTAGGCACGGGCAATTTTTACCGCATTCTCAACGGCTTCCGCACCGGTGGTAAAAAACGCCGTTTTCGCCTGCCCGCTCACTGGCGCCAGCGCGTTAATTTTTTCCGCGAGAGTCACATAGCTCTCGTAGGGCACAATCTGGTACGCCGTGTGGGTAAACTGCTGAAGCTGGTTTTCCACCGCAGCCACCAGTTCCGGATGACGATGACCGGTATTCAGAACGGCGATCCCGGCGGCAAAATCAATGTATTGCTTCCCTTCAACATCCGTCAGGGTGGCGTTTTCCGCAGACTGGGCGAAGAAATTACACATGACGCCAACCCCGCGCGGAGTGGCAGAAAGACGACGCTGATGAAATTCATTGTTGCTCATTTTCACACCTTTTGGCTTTTCACTGTTCATCGGAAATCAAACACCCAGACGGTCGCGCAGGCTGTAGTACGCCGCCCCCATGGCGGTGAACGGCACACGCAGTGTGCGCCCGCCAGGGAACGGATAGTGAGGCAGACTGGCGAACGCATCAAAACGCTCGGCGTCGCCGCGCAGAAGTTCCGCGATCAGACGCCCGGCAAGATGGGTACAGGTGACGCCATGACCGCTGTAGCCCTGCATGTAGTAGATATTTTTATCGAGGCGGCCAAACTGTGGCATGCGCGAAAGGGTCAGCAGGAAATTACCCGTCCAGCGATAATCGATTTTTACGCCCTTCAGTTGTGGGAAGGTCTTTAGCATTTTCGGCACCACCAGACGCTCCACATCATCCGGGTCACGCGCACCATAGACCACACCACCGCCGTAGAGCAGACGGTTGTCGGCGGTCAGCCGATAGTAATCAAGCAGGTAATTGCAATCTTCCACACAGTAGTTTTTGGGAATAAGCGAACGCGCCAGTTCGGCGGATAGGGGTTCGGTGGTGATGACTTGCGTTCCGCACGGCATACTACGCTTCGCCAGTTCCGGCTCCACTTTATCGCCCAGATACGCATTGCCTGCGACAATTACATATTTTGCCGTAACCTGCCCTTTGGCGGTGCTGACTACCGCAGGCGTGCTGTGCTGAATGTGCGTGACCGAAGAAAGCTCATACACCCGTCCGCCATTCAGACGAATGGCATCCGCTTCGCCAATAGCAAGATTCAGCGGGTGAATATGGCCGCCGCTGTGATCGAGTAGCGCGCCGGTGTAGCGGTCGCTGTCCACTTCACGGCGGATAGCGTTGGCGTCCAGTAGCTCCAGTTGAGTGTTGCCGTAGCGCTCCCAGTTCTCTTTTTGCTCTTCAAGAGTGGCAAGCTGTTTATCATTCATCGCGACAAACAGGCCGCCGGGGCGATAGTCGCAGTCAATCTGATAGCGTTTGATGCGTTCGCGGATGATTTCGCCGCCCTCAAACATCATGCTGCCGAGCATCTTCGCAGTGTCCATGCCGTAGCTTTTTTCGATGACGTCGATATCGCGGCTGTAGGAGTTAACCAGTTGCCCGCCGTTACGCCCGCTGGCGCCAAAGCCGATACGCGCGGCCTCCAGCACGACCACATCAAAACCCGCTTCTGCCAGGTGTAACGCCGAGGAGAGTCCGGTATAGCCGCCGCCAACAACGCAGACATCGCAGCTAATCGATTCATTTAGCGTCCCGAAAGGCTCATATTTATTCGCACTGGCGGCGTAATAACTGCTGGTATGTTCGCTCATTTCAGGCCTCCAGGCTAATCCAGATGGTTTTAAGTTCTGTGAATTTTTCAAGAGCATGCAGGGATTTATCGCGGCCATTGCCGCTCTGCTTATATCCGCCAAACGGCACGGTCATATCGCCGTCGTTGTAGTTGTTGACGAATACCGAGCCTGCTTTCAGGCGACGGCTCATACGATGCGCGCGGGAAAGATCGCGCGTCCAGACCGCCGCACCAAGGCCGTACTGGCTGTCGTTAGCCAGCGCCAGCGCCTGATCTTCTGATTTAAAGCGCGTCACCACTAACACCGGGCCGAAGATCTCTTCGCGGCTCAGGGAGGCCTGTGGGTCTACGTCGACGAAAATGGTCGGGCCGATTGCCGCAGGCAGTGCGGCATTACGCCCATCCAGCAGTAACTGGCCTTTGCCTTCCCCTTCACGAATAAAAGCGTGTACCGAATCGGCATGGGCGCAGTCGATTAAGGTGCCCATCGTCGTGGCAGGATCGAGCGGATGACCAGGCTGCCAGTTTTGCGCCTGCTGTTTTAACAGCGCTAAAAATTCATCGGCGATGCTCTCTTCCAGCAGCAGGCGTGTTCCCGCGATGCAGACCTGGCCCTGGTTGTAGAAGATACCGGCAGCAGTCGCGCTTGCGGCCTGTTGCAGGTTCGGGCAATCGGCGAAAACGATATTGGCGCTTTTCCCGCCCGCCTCCAGCCAGACCCGTTTCATATTGCTATCACCTGCATCTTTCAGCAGTTGCTTGCCAGTGCGCGTCGACCCTGTAAAAGCGATGGCGTCGACCTCTTCATGACGGGAGAGTGCCTGCCCGGCTTCATGGCCATAGCCCGTTACCACGTTCAGCACGCCGTCGGGAAGCCCGGCTTCTTTTGCCAGACCAGCAAGGCGAATCGCGGTAAGCGGCGATTTCTCTGAGGGTTTCAGAACCACACTGTTGCCTGCCGCCAGCGCCGGGCCGAGCTTCCAGCAGGTCAGCAGCAGCGGGAAGTTCCACGGCACAATGGCCGCGATGACGCCAACCGGTTCACGCACAATCATCGCCAGTTCGTGATGACTGGTGGTGGCGACTTCGCCATACACTTTGTCGATAGCTTCGGCGTACCAGCGGATGGCGCGCGCAGCACCGGGAATATCATCCCGCAGGCTGTGGCGAATTGGTTTGCCGGTATCGAGGGTTTCCAGTAGCGCCAGTTCTTCGGCATTCGCTTCCATTAAATCGGCGAGTTTGTTCAGCACCGCTTTACGTTTTCCCGGTGAGGCCTGCGCCCAGTCGCCGCCATCAAATACCCGGCGGGCAGCGTCAACCGCCCGCTCAATATCCGCACTTTTACCACGCGCTATATTTGCCAGCGGCGCCTGCGTAACCGGATCACAGGTTTCAAAGGTGTCATTATCCGCCGCAGCGGTATATTCACCGTTAATAAATAAGCGGGTTTCAATGGCGAGACTTAACGCTTTATCCTGCCAGTAAGCCAGATGATGAAAATTCATTTTGACTCCTGTTTCACGTATTCAAATAAACTTAAAAGTGAACGTCAGGGCGCAGAAATCCCCAGGCAGTGAGCCCGTTTATTTCCGGCGACATTCTTTATAAATTGCCGGGCAGCGCTGTGCTTACCCGGCTCTTATTGCTACAAAGCGAAAAGGTTAAAACGTGGTGGGGGTATGGGCGCTAATAATTCGGCAGATACCGGCCGACGTATTACTGAAGCTGTGCGGAATGCCGGTATTAATGGCATAACTTTGTCCCGCGACCAGGTGATAATCCTGGCCATTAATAGTCAGAACAATTTCACCTTCCAGTACAGTGCCTATTTCCTCACCCTGATGCTTTATCCTCTCTCCGGTAGTCGTACCCGGTTGATACGTCTCAAATATCATCGCCAGCGTGCGATTCGGGTTGCCGTTATGCACCAGTTTCATCGACACGCCCTGACTGCCCATTTCAATCAGGTCGTCCTGATTAATCACAACCTGCGGTTCGTCAGGTTTCTCTGGCTCGGAAAAGAACTCCGAGAGTGACAGACCATACACCTTCAGTAACTTTTGCAGCGTACTGATAGCAGGGCTTACTTTATCTTGCTCTATCGTACTGATAGCGCTGTGAGTCAGCCCGGAGAGTTCGGCGGCACGACGTTGTGAAAGCCCCTGCTGCTGGCGGATTTCCGACAAACGTTTTCCTGGTGCCAGTCCGTCATCACTCATATTTGCATTTCCTTAACTGTAGTGGTCAGAGTCGCTGTTTTTCAGCGATATGGTTCTGACATGCGGTGATAAAACCCTCAAACAGTATACGCGAAAGCGCATACTCGCTACTGTTCCATTCCGGGTGCCACTGCACGCCCAGCGCAAAGGGGTGATTGAGAACGCTAACGGCCTCCACCAGCCCATCCGGCGAGCGAGCTTCAACGCGTAAACGCGGGCTCACAACCTTCGCCCCCTGCCCGTGCAGGGAGTTTACCCAAAAGTTGCTACAGTCAGGTAACAGCGTGGATAGCAACCCGCCGTCTTCAACCTGGACTTCATGAGATGGCGCGTACTGCTGCTCCACCGGCAGTTCAGGATCTTCCCGATGCTCCAGCAGTTCCGGCTGTTCGCAAAGTTTGCGATGCAGCGACCCGCCAGTTGCGACCACCAGTTCCTGTAACCCACGGCAGATGGCGAAAATGGGGATGCGCCTTTCGAGTGCGGCGTTAATCAACGCCATGCTCAGAAGATCACGCCCGGGATCGGCGTCAGGCTCATCGCCGTTTTCACCATAAAGGTGCGGCTGCACATTGCTGGGGCTTCCTGGCAGATAGATACCATCAAGTTTTGGCAGGAGTTCCGCGAGTAACGAAGGTTCCGCCAGCGCATGTGGCAACGCAATCGGCAGACCACCCGCATGAATAATGGCATTCAGGTACTTTTCTTGCAGAGTCTGGGTCTCATGACCCTTAAGCCTGTTCCTGCACATCACGACACCAACAACCGGCCTGTACATTATATTTTCCATGATCGTTCTCACAAAGTGGACTAAATTATCGCCATTAATGCGGTTAAAATGACCTTTCTGTTCAATATTTTTTCAATCTAGCAGTGGATTTTCGGTTTTGCAAACTTAATTTAACATTTGACAAACATTTAGTTTGCATACAAATTCGAAGAGTGGTCATTATATTTTACGCTTTCATAGCGAGCGGAAAACAAAACCAAAGGCGAAGAATCATGGAAACCAATATCGTTGAAGTAGAGAACTTTGTTCAGCAGTCAGAAGAGAGGCGGGGTAGCGCATTTACGCAGGAAGTGAAACGCTACCTGGAGCGCTACCCGAATACGCAATATGTTGATGTGTTACTGACCGACCTGAATGGCTGCTTCCGCGGCAAGCGTGTACCGGTCGCCAGTTTGAAGAAACTAGAGAAAGGCTGTTATTTCCCGGCATCCGTGTTTGCGATGGATATTCTGGGCAATGTAGTAGAAGAGGCAGGCCTCGGTCAGGAGATGGGCGAACCGGATCGCACCTGTGTGCCGGTACTGGGTTCCTTAACCCCTTCCGCCGCAGACCCGGAATATATCGGTCAGATGCTTCTGACCATGGTCGATGAAGATGGCGCTCCCTTTGACGTTGAGCCGCGGAATGTCCTCAACCGCCTGTGGCAGCAGCTACGCCAGCGCGGACTGTTCCCGGTGGTAGCGGTAGAGCTGGAGTTCTATTTACTGGATCGCAAACGCGACGCCGAAGGGTATCTGCAACCGCCCTGCGCGCCCGGCACCGATGACCGCAACACCCAAAGCCAGGTCTACTCGGTCGACAATCTTAACCACTTCGCCGATGTACTCAATGATATTGATGAACTGGCGCAATTACAGCTCATTCCGGCAGACGGCGCAGTCGCTGAAGCCTCGCCGGGTCAGTTCGAAATTAATCTGTATCACACCGATAACGTGCTGGACGCCTGCGATGATGCATTAGCCCTTAAGCGACTGGTGCGTTTGATGGCGGAAAAACATAAGATGCACGCCACTTTTATGGCCAAGCCGTATGAAGAGCATGCGGGCAGCGGGATGCACATCCATATCAGTATGCAAAATAACCGCGGCGAGAACGTGTTGTCCGATGCCGACGGCGAAGATTCACCGCTGCTGAAAAAGATGCTCGCCGGGATGATCGACCTGATGCCTTCTTCTATGGCGCTGCTGGCGCCGAATGTGAACTCGTATCGCCGTTTCCAGCCGGGGATGTATGTGCCGACGCAGGCGTCGTGGGGCCATAACAACCGCACCGTCGCCCTGCGTATTCCCTGCGGCGATCGCCAAAACCACCGCGTGGAGTACCGCGTGGCGGGGGCAGATGCTAACCCATATCTGGTGATGGCGGCGATTTTTGCCGGTATTCTGCACGGTCTTGATAACGAATTGCCGTTGCAGGAAGAAGTGGAAGGTAACGGGCTGGAACAGGAAGGTTTACCCTTCCCGATTCGCCAGAGCGATGCGCTGTGGGAGTTTATGCAAAACGACGACCTGCGCCACTATCTGGGCGAGCGCTTCTGCCATGTGTATCACGCCTGTAAGAATGATGAGCTGTTGCAGTTTGAGCGCCTTATCACCGAAACCGAAATTGAGTGGATGTTGAAAAACGCGTAGTGGCCCCTTGCGGGGTATGTATCACCGGCCTGAGCGGAGCCTGGCCTGACATTTGCTGGTAATCCAGACATTTCCCGTATGTCGCGTTATGGAACGCAGGCGGCAACGGGCTTCCGTTAATGATACAGACTGTGACGAGGAAATGAGATGATGCCGATGATGAAATACCCGCATGGCGAGGGAGGCTGCGTATGCGCGCTCCCCACGACCGAGTGTACCCCGCCCCCCTTGCTTCCCCTGCTAAACAGGTTTGATTGCAGGTCTTCACGACCGCAAACCCGATTACGCAGCGGAGGCATTCGTCATGGCCTTTAATTCCTCTCTTGATATCGCCGCGCAACCCGGCAAAACCAGGCTGCGTAAATCGCTAAAGCTGTGGCAGGTCGTGATGATGGGGCTGGCCTATCTCACGCCGATGACCGTGTTTGATACCTTTGGTATCGTCTCCGGCATCAGCGACGGCCACGTTCCTGCGTCCTATCTGCTGGCGCTGGCGGGCGTGCTGTTTACCGCTGTCAGCTATGGCAAGCTGGTTCGCCAGTTCCCGGAGGCGGGCTCAGCTTATACCTATGCGCAAAAATCGATTAACCCGCATGTGGGCTTTATGGTGGGATGGTCTTCGCTGCTGGATTATCTCTTTTTGCCGATGATCAACGTGCTGCTGGCGAAGATCTATCTCTCCGCCCTCTTCCCTGAGGTGCCGCCGTGGGTATGGGTGGTGACGTTCGTCGCCATCTTAACTGCCGCGAATCTGAAGAGCGTGAACCTGGTCGCCAACTTCAACACCCTGTTCGTACTGGTGCAAATCTCCATCATGGTGGTATTTATCATTCTGGTGGTTCAGGGGTTAAATAAAGGTGAAGGCGTCGGTACCGTCTGGTCACTGCAGCCGTTTATCAGTGAAAACGCGCACCTGATCCCGATCATCACCGGGGCAACGATTGTCTGTTTCTCATTTCTCGGTTTTGATGCGGTGACAACCCTTTCTGAAGAGACGCCAGACGCCGCGCGCGTGATCCCGAAAGCTATCTTCCTGACGGCGGTCTATGGCGGCATTATCTTTATTGCCGCGTCGTTCTTTATGCAACTGTTCTTTCCGGATATCAGCCGCTTTAAAGACCCGGATGCCGCACTGCCGGAGATAGCGCTATATGTGGGCGGCAAGCTGTTTCAGTCGATTTTTCTCTGCACCACCTTTGTGAATACGCTGGCCTCCGGCCTGGCGTCACATGCCAGCGTGTCGCGACTGCTGTACGTCATGGGGCGCGATAATGTGTTCCCGGAGCGCGTGTTTGGTTATGTGCATCCGAAATGGCGCACTCCGGCGCTGAACGTCATTATGGTCGGGATCGTCGCTCTGTCAGCGCTGTTCTTCGATTTAGTCACCGCCACGGCGCTGATTAACTTCGGCGCGCTGGTGGCGTTTACCTTCGTTAACCTGTCGGTGTTTAACCACTTCTGGCGGCGCAAGGGGCTGAACAAAAGCTGGAAGGAGCATTTCCACTATTTACTGATGCCGTTGGTTGGCGCACTTACCGTAGGGGTGCTGTGGATTAACCTCGAAGCCACCTCGTTGACGCTGGGTCTGGTGTGGGCGGCGCTGGGCGGTGCGTACCTGTGGTATCTGGTGCGCCGTTATCGCAAAGTGCCGCTGTATGAGGGGGACAGAACGCCGGTGAACGAGACGTAATTGTTGGATGGTGCTTGATAAAACATTACGCAATCTCAAGCGACGCATTACGCGTCGCTTTTCACCTGCTGATAATACGGCACCAACCGCGTGGTGCCGGTCAGGTTGTCAGACACCTCCACTTCCGCGGTGCTGATATTCATCCCACTTTTCCGCAGCCGTTGTACATCTGCTGCCATTCGTTGGATCCCGAACCAGAACAGCCCATCCAGCGCCGTCACCGCTAAATCACTCTCTAGCGCCAGCTTCAGACGTTCGCGCGGGGATTTAATCTGACGGGCAATCTCCTGATAAGGCGATGCGGTGGAAAGCGAGCCGTCCATCCGGCGGATGCGGTTAGATAAACGGTATTGATATTCATCGGGAATCGCGTCCAGGCGGGCTTTCAGGCTGTAAACACAGCCGAAACGTTTGCCGTTAAAGAGGACATTTTTCTGACTGAGCTGAAGTTCATCACGCACGGCGGCGATAAGTTGCGGGGCGCGGATCAACAGCAGGCGAAAAGGCAACTCGAAGCTGGTGACGTAGTCAACATTAAGCAGCGCAATGCGTAAACGCTCCTGCGCGCCCGCACCGGACTGCCGACACTCCTCAATCACCTCTCGCCACTGCTGGGCGAGCCTCGGCGACTCGCCCGTTTCAGTAAAACTGTACTTTTCAATCTGATAATCGATTCTTCCGGCCACAGTGCGTTCCTTCCCTTGCTATCAGCAGGTTACTTTAGCAAGTGTCCGGAAAAATCGACAGCGTCATACATCAAAAATCAGGCGTGTTGCGATTCAGGCATTTCAATAATGATAAAATGACTGTGCTCTTTGGCTGCGCTGAATTTCAGCGTCGCGGGCCCGGTAATTTCCAGCGTATCTTTTGTCCCCAGAGACGCGATACCTTTCACATCCACTTCGCCTTCGAAGTTATTGATATAAGCCTGTCGTCCGGCTTTCAGTTGATACTCAACTTCCGCGCTCGTATTCGTCAATTCACTAACGTACATATTGACGTCCTGATTGAGCATCAGCGGCGCATCGTCGTTATGCAGGCTCCCCACGATATGCAGCAGTTTATTTTCACGCTCTGCAGATTCGTATTTGCGCTGGTTGTAACGCACTTCCAGCCCCTGTTTCGGCGGCAGGATCCAAATTTGCAGGAAGCGGCACCACTCATCGTGTTTATTCAGCTCAGAGTGCCAGACGCCATTCCCGGCAGTAATTGCCTGCACGTGCCCGCGCCCCAGGGTCTCTTCCGTTTGTGTTGCGCTATCCCAGTGGGTCAGTTGGCCATCAATCACATAGCTGACAATCTCCATGTTTTGATGCGGGTGGCGGCCAAAACCGTTGTGCGGTTTCACATTGTCATCGTTCACGACGCGCAATACGCCATAATTCATATTGTCAGGATCGTAATAATTGGCGAAGGAAAAATGGAAGTACGTATCCGCCGGGTGATAATCGCTCGCGGGCAGATAATGCAGGGATTCGCCTTTTTTTACACGGTATTGGGTTGTCATTGTTGCTCTCCGGTGTTCATATAATGCGGACAGAATAATGACCTTTCTGCCCACGATAAATGGGGCTACATACAATTCACCGTTACGAAAAATGAAAGAATACGATCTGACTTCCCTGCGCAGCTTTGTTGCTGTGATTGAAACAGGAAGCTTCTATAACGCCGCCGTACAGATGGAAACCAGCAGCGCCTCCATCAGCCGCCGGATCTCCGCGCTGGAGCAAAGCCTGGGCGTTCGCCTGCTGAACCGCACGACGCGCCATCTCGAACTGACCACCGCAGGCGAGCAGTTTTTCCAGGATGTGAAAGACATCCTGGCTGCGCTGGAACAGGCGGAGGAGCGGCTCAACTGTTTTCAGGAGACACTTAGCGGCGTGATCCGTGTGTCGGCGCCGCTGACATTCGGGGTGAAAAAACTGGCTCCGTTGCTGCCGCTGTTTATGGCGAAATACCCGCAGGTAACGGTGCAATTGCAGCTCGAAGACCGACTCTCCGATCTGGTCAGTGAAGGGCTGGATTTAGCGCTGCGCATTAGCGCCCTGAATGATTCTTCGCTGGTCTGTTCACACATTGCCGACCTGCCACGTCTGTTTTGCGCCTCGCCAGGCTATCTTGAACGTAAAGGCGTTCCGGCTTCCCCGGCGGGGTTAGCCGGGCATAGCTGTCTGCGTTATTCACTGCTTTCCGCCCGCGATGAGTGGGGTATTGCCGAAGGAAAAGAGTTGCCTGAGATGCACACGCCGTTGATTAGCGATAACGGCGATGTGCTGCGGGAAGCGGCCATCCAGGGGATGGGCATTGCTATGCTGCCGTGGTTTATTGTTGAAGATGCCCTACATGCCGGAACGCTGGTTCCCGTGATGCAGGCGCACTCGCCTTCTCCGCTGCCCCTGTCGCTTATTCGCCCCACGCGGCACTATACGCCGGTGCGGGTGACAACGTTTATGGCGTGGCTGCGGGAAGCATTGTATTCTTCAACGTCGTGAAACAGAGGAACGGAAAGTTAACCCAGAGGTCAGCCATGAATAATGATATCCCACTGAAATATTATGATATTGCCGATGAGTATGCGACGGAATGCGCAGAACAGGTCGCGGAGTCTGAACGCACGCCGCTGGCGCTCTACTTCCAGTTGCTGCTCACCCGTTTAATGAATAACGAAGAGATCAGCGAAGAAGCGCAACAGGAGATGGCTCAGGAAGCGGGCATTAAATCCTCGCGAATTGATGAGATTGCTGAGTTTTTGAATCAGTGGGGAAATGAGTAGGCTTTCAGCGTAAAGCCAGGCCAGACCAGGCTTTACGCGCCTTTAGAGTTAAAACAGACGCAGGTTTTCCCACACCCAGGCGATGTACAGCAGCACAATGACAGCCGTAAGCGCAACCACCAGACGACGCTCCTTACCTTTCATCATAGAGTAAACGTCCCCTCTATCGTCATGCGCGCCGCACCATACAATTCGACACGCCCGTCATCACGAACATGACAACGCAACGTGCCTTTTCGCGCACCGCCCTGCTGGGCAGATAACATATTTTTGCCTAACCGCGCGGCCCAGAATGGCGCAAGGAACGTATGCGCCGATCCCGTCACCGGATCTTCATTGACGCCGACCCGCGGGCCGAACCAGCGTGAGACAAAATCAAATTCATCGTCTGCCGCGGTAACAATCACGCCGCGGGTATCAAATAGATTGAGTGCGTTAAAGTCTGGTGACAGGCCGTCAATCATCGTTTTGTCATCGACCAGCACGATTAAATCAGCCGCTTTCCAGACGCCAACGACGCCGTGGGTAATGCCGAGCGCTTCCAGTAACCCTGCCGGGATATCAATGACTTCGGCCTTTTGCGCCGGGAAATCCATGCAATATTCATCACCGTGCCGGGAGACGCTAAGCTCGCCGCTGCGAGTCTGGAAGCGGATCGTTTTGCCGGAATAGCCCAGCTTATTAAACAGCACCCAGGACGCGGCGAGCGTCGCATGACCACAAAGATCCACTTCTACCGCAGGCGTGCACCAGCGCAGGTGATAGCCATCGTCCGTTGGCACAAAAAACGCCGTTTCCGACAGGTTATTTTCGCGGGCAATGGCCTGTAGCGTGTCGTCGCTCAACCATTCCTTCAACGGGCAAACGCCTGCCGGATTGCCGCCAAAAGGCTCGGTTGTAAAGGCATCCACCTGGTAAAATGGAAGGGTATGTGTGCTATTGCTTGTCATCATTTTTCTCCAGATAGTTATAAATGGTGTAACGCGAAACCCCCAGAGTCTGAGCGATATGGCCCACGCTCCCTTTCACCTTAAAGAAGCCCATCTTCTGGAGTTCAGAGACCACGCGTTTACGAAACTGGATATTATTTTCTGACCCGGTCTGACGAAATTGCGCAATCACATCGTCAAAAGAGCGAGCGGGGATCTTATCGCTGAGATCATCACGACTCTGTGCGGTGAAAGCCGGCAGCAATGCGTCCAGCGTTCGCTTTAAACTGTTCACCACGTCCAGATCAACATTGATGCAAAAAGCCACCAGCGGCACGCCCTCCTCGCTGTAGTAAATCGTGGAGGCGCTGTTCAGCACCTTCCCTGACAGCGTTGTGGTGTTGTAGTTGTTAAAGACTCTGGACGGCACACGCTGTGCGGGTTCCAGTAGCCCTAAAAACCCGAGATCATCATCCGGCCCGGACAGCAGCGCATCACCTGGTTTTCGTCCACTCACATGACCATTAACGATGCTGATGACGGAACTCTCGGGCTGCGTGAGATCGTGCAATACCGCTTCCGTATTTACCGCAAGCGTGGTGCGCAGAGCCTCCATGGAGGCCATCAGGACATTTATGAGGTTTGACATGGTTCAATCGCCTGTACTTCAATTTCAACATCCAGCCCAAACGCGAGGCGGCTGGTCACCACGGAACGCGCAGGGTATCCGTCCGGGAAGTGGCTGCGATATGCCGCATTAAACTCGGCAAAATGCGCCATATCGCTGAGCCACACTTGCGTGCGGGCAATATCGTTTAACGTCGCCCCGGCAAGCGCCAGCGTCTGTTCAATGGAATCCATAATACGCAGCGTTTGTTCGGTGACTGACCCCGGTAAAGGCTCACCGTTTTGCGTCATGGAGACCTGGCCTGAAAGGAAGAGAAAACCGTTGGCTTTCACCATATCCGAGAACGGAAACGGCTTGCTGGAGGGGTATCGTTGAAGCGTCATAATGCAATGCCCATAGCTGATGTATAGGCACATCATAGCATCGCGATTTAAAAATTAAACACTTTTATACAAATA
Source organism: Pseudocitrobacter cyperus (assembly GCF_039889165.1). Taxonomy (NCBI): domain Bacteria; kingdom Pseudomonadati; phylum Pseudomonadota; class Gammaproteobacteria; order Enterobacterales; family Enterobacteriaceae; genus Pseudocitrobacter; species Pseudocitrobacter cyperus. The sequence continues at coordinate 961,811 of NZ_JAYMYY010000001.1, forward strand.
AACAAATGTTGAATTTTTCCTGTTGATGCTGACATCTCAGAACGGGCTGGCGTTGCAGGCCCTGACTGGCGCGTTGCTGACAGGGTGAACAAAATGCAATGCGCTCGCATGAAGCATTAACCGGGGCATGGCTTCCGTGCCCGGCAGCAGGCGTCCACCGTAGAGATCGCAACCTAAAATGGGATGACCAAGATACTGGCAGTGAATACGTAGCTGATGGGTACGCCCGGTTTCCGGGGTAAGCTCGACCCGCGTCACTGGCAGTGAGATCCCGGCTTCCTGCTGTTGATAAAAACGTTCCACCACCCGGTATCGCGAACGCGCCGGTTTGCCGTGACTGGCGCTAATCGACATGCGCGGAAAGAGCGCCGGATCTTTGGCTATCGCGGCATCTATCACCCCTTCATCATCCTGTAGATGACCGCATAGCAGCGCCGTGTAAACCTTGCTCACGGCGCGCTGGCTGAACTGCTGACACAGGGCGGCGTTAATCGCTTTGTTACGCGCGACGAGCATTAACCCGGAGGTACCGAAATCGAGGCGATGAACCAGCGTACAGCCAGGAAATTGCTGCACCAGACGGTAATGCACCGAATCTTTGTTTTGCGGATTTTTGCCTGAGAGACTGAGCAGACCGGAAGGTTTATTGATCAGGAGCAGGTGTTCATCCTGAAAAAGGATCGCTATCTGTTGATGGCACGGCGGAGCAACAAAGGTATCAATAATCGTAGACATTACGCGGCCTGACTGAAGAGGGGATGCGGATGATAGCGGAAATCTGACCAGGGGGCGAATAAGGGCCTGGACTTAGATCGGCAAAACATGCATTGTCGATAACACGGCTCTGACGCTAACGGCTTTCATATTCGTATCGGCAAATCGTATTAATCCCCCTCTGGTGACTTTTAATCCCCGTATGCAGGAACAATGCTTTGGCTTCATGCACCCAGAAACTGCCGCCGGCCTGCGCCTGTGGGTGGAAGAGACGGGCTTGCGGATACATGACGCTCAATTGGCCTTTACTCAGTCCAAACCATTTCCGCGAGACGTCGCGAAACTCGCGAGTGGTTAATAACCTTCCGCTGTTGCGTTCACAGCGCTCGCGTGCGGCGGTAAAACTATTATCAATGGCCCCCTCACCGACAAGCCAGGTATGGACGTTAAAATCATAATGCTGAGTGTTGCCGGTTTTGCGATTATGAAGCGTCAACGTGTTGGATTTTTCATGTAACAACGGCTGTCGCTTCATATACAGCGTTACCCGCCCCTCTGAATGAGGCTTAATCTCCAGCCAGTCATGTGCGACGCTAAACACAACATCATTGAGGTTGAGCGCCTCGTGGTTGCTGCTCATGGTTACGGTTGCCCCCGTAAAACCGACAGTGAGGATACTGGCAGTCCGAAAGCCGGAATTACTGGGTGAATGAAAACTGATACGCCTAAAATCGTCGATTCTTTCCGCAGCCTCCACTATCGGTGAAAACAAAAACGGCAAAACCAGGAACCCCCTGACTGTTGGCTTCATCTGTTTCCTTACCCATCCACGAAGTGATAGCCAGCAGCATAGCGTTACCACCTGAGCCATAAAGCATTTTTACCCAATCTGAAAATACAATTGAATTCTTCACTCTTGCGCTAAGTGCGTTTGGCCACGACAGCACTTTTAACCACACAAATATCCCGTTTAATTCCTGCCGCATTTGATCACAAAAATAAAACAAATCACCTCTTTTGTGCACACTTCATGAAAATGTAGATATTTTTTACTTATGGCTACGAAATGAGCATCACGTACTCTCCCTGAAACCTCAAGAGGAACGCTTCTGATGAATGCACTGACCGCCGTACAAAACAACGCTGTCGATTCAGGCCAGGACTATAGCGGATTCACCCTCACCCCGTCGGCGCAATCCCCGCGTCTGCTGGAACTCACCTTCACCGAACAGACGACCAAACAGTTCCTCGAACAGGTTGCCGAATGGCCCGTGCAGGCGCTGGAGTACAAATCATTTCTGCGTTTTCGGGTAGGCAAAATTCTCGACGATCTGTGTGCAAATCAGCTTCAACCGTTGCTGTTGAAGACGCTGCTAAACCGTGCTGAAGGTGCGCTGTTGATCAATGCGGTGGGTGTCGATGATGTCGCGCAGGCAGATGAGATGGTGAAGCTGGCAACGGCGGTAGCGCATCTGATTGGCCGTTCCAATTTCGATGCGATGAGCGGTCAGTATTACGCGCGTTTTGTAGTGAAAAACGTCGATAACTCAGACAGCTACCTGCGCCAACCGCACCGTGTGATGGAGTTACACAACGACGGCACCTACGTCGAGGAGATAACCGATTATGTGCTGATGATGAAGATTGATGAGCAGAACATGACGGGCGGCAACTCGCTGCTGCTGCACCTGGATGACTGGGAACATCTGGATAACTACTTCAGCCACCCGCTGGCGCGTCGCCCCATGCGCTTTGCCGCCCCGCCGAGCAAGAACGTCAGCAAAGATGTTTACCATCCGGTGTTCGACGTTGACCAGCAGGGTCGTCCGGTCATGCGCTATATCGACCAGTTCGTCCAGCCGAAAGATTTTGAAGAGGGCGTCTGGTTAAGCGAGTTATCCGATGCGCTGGAAACCAGCAAAAACATCCTTTCCGTACCGGTGCCAGTGGGGAAATTCCTGTTAATTAACAACCTGTTCTGGTTGCACGGCCGTGACCGCTTTACCCCGCATCCGGATCTACGCCGGGAACTGATGCGCCAGCGCGGCTATTTCGCTTACGCCACAAACCACTACCAGACGCATCAGTAGACGCGAAGGAATTGAGCGGATGTATGATTTTGTGATTATTGGCGGCGGCATCATTGGCATGTCGACCGCTATGCAACTGATTGATGTGTATCCGGATGCCCGCATTGGGTTGCTGGAAAAAGAGCCCGGCCCGGCCTGTCACCAGACGGGCCACAACAGCGGCGTGATCCATGCTGGCGTCTATTACACCCCTGGCAGCCTGAAAGCACAGTTTTGCCTTGCCGGAAACCGCGCCACCAAAGCCTTTTGCTCGCAAAACGGCATTCGCTATGAGAGCTGTGGAAAGATGCTGGTCGCCACCTCATCTCTTGAGATGGAACGAATGCGCGCGCTCTGGGATCGCACGGCGGCCAATGGCCTCGAGCGCGAGTGGCTGAGTGCCGAAGCGCTGCACGAGCGGGAGCCGAATATCACCGGGCTGGGCGGCATTTTTGTGCCTTCCAGCGGTATCGTCAGCTACCGGGAAGTCACCGCCGCCATGGCGAAAATCTTTCAGGCCAAAGGCGGTGAGATTATCTATAACGCGGAAGTCAGCGCGCTGGAAGAACACGCGGCAGGCGTGATCGTGCGTACCCGCCAGGGGCAGGAGTATGAAGCGTCAACGCTGATTAGCTGTTCCGGGCTGATGGCCGACAGGCTGGTGAAAATGCTCGGCATCGAGCCGGGTTTTATCATCTGCCCGTTCCGCGGCGAGTATTTCCGCCTCGCGCCGCAGCATAACCAGATAGTCAACCACCTTATCTACCCTGTTCCCGACCCGGCGATGCCTTTTCTTGGCGTACATCTCACTCGCATGATCGACGGGAGCGTCACCGTCGGGCCAAACGCCGTGCTGGCCTTCAAACGCGAAGGCTACCGCAAGCGCGATTTTTCGTTGAGCGACACGCTGGAGATCCTCGGTTCTTCCGGTATTCGCCGGGTGCTGCAAAACCATCTACGCTCAGGATTGGGCGAGATGAAAAACTCGCTATGCAAAAGCGGCTATCTGCGGCTGGTGCAAAAGTACTGTCCTGGGCTCTCTTTAAGCGATCTCCAGCCCTGGCCCGCCGGTGTGCGGGCGCAGGCGGTGTCGCCAGACGGCAAGCTTATCGACGATTTTCTCTTTGTCACCACGCCCCGCACGATCCACACCTGCAATGCGCCCTCTCCGGCTGCGACATCAGCAATTCCTATTGGTGCGCACATTGTCAGCAAGGTACAAACGCTGTTGGCAAGCCAGAGCAACCCAGGACGCACGCTGCGAGCGGCACGTAGTGTGGATGCCTTACACGCCGCATTTAATCAATAACCTTTGAAAACAGGACGTCACTATGCAACTTAACGACAGTAACTTATTCCGTCAGCAGGCATTGATTAACGGGAAATGGCGCAATGCCGACAATGGCGAGGTCATCGCGGTGACAAACCCCGCGAGCGGTGAACAACTGGGCAGCGTGCCGAAAATGGGTAGCGATGAAACTCGCGCCGCCATTGAAGCCGCCAATAATGCGCTTCCCGCCTGGCGAGCGCTGACCGCCAAAGAGCGCGCCAATATTTTACGAACCTGGTTCAACCTGATGATGGAGCACCAGGACGATTTAGCCCGCCTGATGACGCTGGAACAGGGTAAACCGCTGGCGGAAGCCAAAGGTGAAATCAGCTACGCCGCCTCTTTTATCGAGTGGTTTGCCGAAGAAGGCAAGCGCATCTACGGCGACACCATTCCTGGCCACCAGGCCGATAAACGTCTGATTGTGATTAAGCAGCCTATCGGCGTCACCGCCGCCATCACACCGTGGAACTTCCCGGCGGCGATGATCACCCGCAAGGCAGGCCCGGCGCTGGCGGCAGGTTGCACGATGGTGCTGAAGCCGGCAAGCCAGACGCCATTTTCCGCACTGGCTCTGGCTGAACTGGCGAACCGGGCGGGGATCCCGGCTGGCGTCTTTAACGTCGTCACCGGCTCGGCAAGCGCCGTGGGTAACGAACTGACCAGCAACCCGCTGGTGCGTAAGCTGTCATTCACCGGATCGACCGGGATTGGCCGTCAGTTGATGGAACAGTGCGCAAAAGACATCAAAAAAGTGTCGCTGGAGCTGGGCGGCAACGCGCCGTTTATTGTTTTTGACGATGCCGACCTCGATAAAGCGGTAGAGGGGGCGCTGGCCTCAAAATTCCGCAACGCCGGGCAAACCTGCGTTTGCGCCAACCGCTTGTACGTGCAGGACGGTGTTTACGAACGCTTTGCCGAAAAACTGCAACAGGCGGTAAGCAAACTGCAAATTGGCGACGGGCTGAAAAATGGCGTCACCATCGGGCCGCTGATCGATGAAAAAGCGGTCGCCAAAGTCGAAGAACATATTACTGACGCGCTGGAAAAAGGGGCGCGCGTGCTGTCAGGCGGTAAAGCGCATGAACTCGGCGGCAATTTCTTCCAGCCCACCATTCTGGTGGATGTTCCCAGGGATGCCAAAGTGGCTAAAGAAGAGACCTTCGGCCCACTGGCTCCCCTGTTCCGCTTTAAAGATGAGGCCGATGTCATTGCCCAGGCCAACGACACCGAGTTTGGCCTTGCCGCCTATTTTTACGCCCGCGATTTAAGCCGCGTTTTCCGCGTCGGCGAGGCGCTGGAGTACGGCATTGTCGGCATCAACACCGGCATCATTTCTAATGAAGTGGCCCCGTTCGGCGGAATTAAAGCCTCCGGTCTGGGTCGGGAAGGCTCGAAATACGGCATCGAAGATTATTTAGAAATCAAATACATGTGTATCGGTCTTTAACTGGAGAAAGCGAATGAGCAGCAATAAAGCGTTAATGCAGCGCCGTAGTCAGGCCGTTCCCCGTGGCGTGGGTCAGATCCACCCTATTTTCGCCGACCGCGCGGAAAACTGCCGCGTCTGGGACGTTGAAGGCCGCGAATACCTTGATTTTGCGGGCGGAATTGCCGTGCTGAACACCGGTCATCTGCATCCGCAGATTGTTTCTGCGGTGGAAGTGCAACTGAAAAAGCTGTCGCACACCTGCTTCCAGGTGCTGGCCTATGAGCCGTATCTGGAACTGTGCGAAGTGATGAACCAGAAAATACCCGGTGATTTCGCTAAAAAAACGCTGCTGGTGACAACCGGTTCCGAAGCGGTGGAAAACGCCGTGAAAATCGCCCGCGCCGCCACCAAACGCAGCGGAACTATCGCCTTTAGCGGAGCCTATCACGGCCGTACCCACTACACCCTGGCGTTAACCGGCAAGGTCAACCCTTATTCCGCCGGAATGGGGCTAATGCCAGGACATGTCTATCGCGCCCTTTACCCCTGTGCACTGCACGGCATCAGCGAAGACGATGCAATCGCCAGCATCCATCGCATCTTCAAAAACGATGCCGCCCCGGAAGATATCGCTGCCATCGTCATTGAACCGGTACAGGGCGAAGGCGGCTTTTACGCCGCGACGCCAGCTTTTATGCAACGCCTGCGCACGCTGTGCGACGAATACGGGATCATGCTGATAGCCGATGAAGTTCAGAGCGGCGCGGGACGAACCGGTACGCTGTTTGCTATGGAACAGATGGGCGTGGCGCCCGATCTCACGACCTTCGCTAAATCGATTGCGGGCGGTTTCCCGCTGGCGGGCGTTACCGGACGCTCCGAAGTCATGGACGCGGTACCGCCGGGCGGCCTTGGCGGCACCTACGCCGGAAACCCGATCGCCTGCGTTGCGGCGCTGGAAGTGCTGAAGATTTTTGAGCAGGAAAATCTGCTGCAAAAAGCCAATGACCTGGGGCAGAAACTGAAAGACGGCCTGCTGGCGATTGCCGAAAAACACCCTGAGATCGGCGATGTTCGCGGGCTGGGGGCGATGATCGCCATTGAGCTATTTGAAGACGGCGATCATCACAAACCTGACGCCAGACTAACCGCCGACATCGTGGCGCGCGCCCGCGATAAAGGGCTGATTTTGCTCTCCTGCGGCCCGTACTACAACGTGCTGCGCATTCTGGTGCCGCTGACTATCGATGACGCGCAAATCCGCCAGGGGCTCGGGATCATCGCCGAGTGTTTTGATGAGGCGAAATCGCATTAACCGACCGCATTAACAGAGCGGTTCTTCGACTTAAAAACCAATAACAACGATACGCGTGCCCCGACACCGCAACGTCGGGGCGCTCTCCGGGTGACACACTTTCGAGAGGTTTCAGGATGGGGCAATTATCGCAATCGCAGGGTTTAGGCGGCGGGCTGAAGTCACGCCACGTGACTATGTTGTCTATCGCCGGGGTTATCGGCGCAAGTTTATTTGTTGGCTCAAGCGTCGCTATCGCCGAAGCGGGCCCGGCAGTATTACTGGCCTATCTTTTCGCCGGTTTACTGGTGGTGATGATTATGCGAATGCTGGCGGAGATGGCCGTCGCCACACCCGATACGGGATCGTTTTCCACTTACGCCGATAAAGCCATTGGCCGCTGGGCGGGATATACCATTGGCTGGCTCTACTGGTGGTTTTGGGTGCTGGTTATTCCACTGGAAGCCAATATCGCGGCAATCATTCTTCATTCGTGGGTACCCGGAATGCCTGTCTGGGCATTTTCGCTGGTGATAACCCTGGCATTAACCGGCAGTAATTTGCTGAGCGTCAAAAACTACGGGGAATTTGAGTTCTGGCTGGCGCTGTGCAAAGTGATTGCCATTCTGGCCTTTATCGCGCTCGGCGCGGCGGCCATCAGCGGTTTTTATCCCTACGCGGAAGTGAGCGGTATCTCCAGGCTGTGGGACAGCGGCGGCTTTATGCCAAACGGATTTGGCGCTGTATTGAGCGCAATGTTGATTACGATGTTCTCCTTCATGGGCGCGGAGATTGTCACCATTGCCGCCGCAGAGTCCGACACGCCGGACAAACATATTGTACGGGCGACCAATTCCGTTATCTGGCGTATTTCCATCTTCTATTTATGCTCGATCTTTGTCGTCGTGGCGTTAATACCGTGGAATATGCCGGGGCTGAAAACGGTGGGCTCTTATCGCTCGGTGCTGGAATTACTGAATATTCCGTATGCGAAGCTCATTATGGATTGTGTGATATTGCTGTCGGTAACAAGCTGCCTGAACTCGGCGCTGTATACCGCATCAAGGATGCTCTATTCCCTGAGCCGTCGCGGCGATGCCCCTGCGGTAATGGGTAAAACCAACCGCAGCAAAACGCCTTATGTCGCCGTATTGCTCTCCACCGGAGCGGCATTCTTAACCGTGGTGGTCAATTATTACGCACCGGCGAAAGTGTTTAAATTCCTGATTGATAGTTCCGGCGCAATCGCCTTGCTGGTGTATCTGGTGATTGCCGTTTCACAGTTGCGGATGCGCAAAATTTTGCAGGCTGAAGGCGGCGAAATTCGGCTGCGGATGTGGCTTTATCCCTGGCTCACCTGGCTTGTGATTGGCTTTATTATTTTCGTACTGGTGGTTATGTTATTCCGCCCGGCGCAGCAGCTAGAGGTTATTTCAACCGGGTTATTAGCAATAGGGATAATCTGCACCGTCCCCATTATGTCGCGTTGGAAAAAACTGGTATTGTGGCAAAAAGCGCCACTACAAAATACCCGATAGCGTATTCTCCCGGCATGAGCCGGGATTTTTGCACAGGAGCAAGGCCATGACCGCCATTCCTCAACCCACGGCCATTGATGGCTACCGCTGGCTGAAAAACGATATTATTCGCGGCGTTTATCAACCTGATGAAAAATTGCGTATGAGCCTGCTGACCTCACGCTACGGCCTTGGCGTAGGGCCGCTGCGTGAAGCCCTTTCACAGCTTGTCGCGGAAAGGCTGGTCACTGTGGTCAATCAGAAAGGCTATAACGTCGCCCCGATGTCTGAACAGGAGCTGCTCGATATCTTCGACGCCCGTGCCAATATGGAAGCGATGCTGGTGCGCCTGGCCATTGAGCGAGGTGATGATGCCTGGGAAGCGGAGATCCTCGCGCGAGCCCACATGCTCAGCAAACTGGAAGCCAGCAATGCCAGTGAAAATATGCTTGATGAGTGGGATCGTCGGCATCAGGCTTTTCATACGGCAATCGTGACCGGGTGCGGTTCCCACTATCTGCTGCAAATGCGCGAAAGGCTGTTCGACCTGGCGGCGCGCTACCGTTTTATCTGGCTACGCAGAACCGTGTTGTCCGTTGAAATGCTGGAGGATAAACACCACCAGCATAAGAAACTGACGGAGGTTATCCTGGCCCGTGACGCCGCGCGCGCCAGTGAATTAATGCGCCAGCACCTGCTGACACCGATTCCGGTTATTCAGCAGGCAATGTCGATGCACATTAGCTGACGTGACGACAACATAAATATAACGGGTTGGTAAATCCGCTGAGCGGTTCTATAGTCGATAGAGATTTTCAGCAACAGGATTTACTCATGCGATTTAATGGACTGACTAAAGGTTTCTTTCTCTTCATTCTTGCCCTTGTCACCTGGGCCTTCTTCGATGTGTTATCGCCCTATTTTTCCGCCATTTTATGGGCGGCGGTATTAACCGTTATTTTTTATCCGGTGAAAAACAAATTACGTCTTGCCCTGGGCGATCGCAATGGAATGGCCTCGTTGTTAACGCTGGCCATTATCTGCCTGATTGTCTTTATCCCTTTAATGGTCATTCTGTCGTCGCTCGCCTTCGAGCTGAACGTGGTGTACAGCAAACTCCAGCAGAACAACACACAATTCCCGGAAGTGGTCGCCACCCTGTTTTCGCATCTCCCCGACTGGGCGCGTGGATTCCTGACGGAACACAACCTGGATGACGCAGCGCAAATCCAGAAAAAGCTCTCCGAGGCGGCATTACAGGGCGGGCAATACCTTGCCGGCAGCGCCTTCCTGATTGGGAAAGGCACCTTCGGCTTTGCCATCAGTTTTGGCATCATGCTTTATCTGCTCTTTTTCCTGCTGAAAGATGGGCCGTATCTGGTAAACCAGATTCTGCACTCCCTGCCGCTGTCGGATTTTGTAAAACAGCATCTGTTTGCCAAATTCGTCGGCGTCACCCGGGCGACAGTAAAAGGCACCGCTGTGGTTGCCATTGTCCAGGGGGCGCTGGGCGGTATCGCCTTTGCCATCGTCGGGATTGATGGCAGTATTCTGTGGGGCGCATTGATGGCGTTTCTGTCGCTGGTGCCCGCCGTGGGCTCGGCAATCGTCTGGGTACCTGCCGCAATTTTCCTCTTCGCCACGCATCAGCTTTGGCAAGGGCTGTTTATTGTCGGATTCTTCGTGATTATCGTAGGCCTGGTGGACAACATTCTGCGCCCGCTGCTGGTGGGGAAAGATACCAAAATGCCGGATTATCTGATCCTGATAACCACCCTCGGCGGCATGGAGATTTACGGCATTAATGGCTTCGTCATCGGCCCGTTGATTGCGGCACTGTTCCTCGCAAGCTGGAATCTCTTCTCAGGGCGGGATCATGAAGGCAACGCAGAAGAACTCGACGAGGCCTTTATCGAAGAGGGGAAAAACCAGACGGAACTGTAATTCGCCGTTGAGGCGTTTTACAGTGACTCTTCCAGTGCGGCAAGAAACCGGGCGATGACTTGCTCATTGCGCTTGTAGTATGTCCAGGTGGCAACCTTCTTGCTGGTCAGCAGCCCTGCTTTTTGCAGTTTGCTGAGGTGCGAGGAGATTGTCGGCTGCGACAGCGCCGTTTTATCCTGGATAAAACTGGCGCATACGCCATCCTGCTGAGGATCCAGCAGATGCGGATACCCGGCAAAGTTACCGGCCGGGTCGCGCAACCAGTGCAGGATCTCCCGGCGTGTCGGGTTGGAAATCGCTTTCAGAATATCGTCAGTATTTAGCGGCATCAGGCTGGCTACGGCAATGAATGTGAGCTGTACATTAGGGAGAGCGCCTGTAAAAGTCAATGCGGGCGACCATCGCCGCCCGCATAACCCTTACCTGGCAAGATATTCCGGGTAATCCGTATAGCCCGCGACGCCACCGCCAAACAGGGTGTTGCGGTCTGCCGGATTTAGCGGCCAGTTATGCGCAATTCTGGCCGGCAAATCCGGGTTTGCAATAAACGTGCGGCCAAAACCGAACAAATCGCCAAGCCCGGCCTTCAGCATGCGATTCGCTTTCTCTGCGGTATATTTTCCTGCGTACATCAGCACACCCTGGTAAGTTTCACGCAGCGCTTCGCAGAAGTGTGTCGGCAGATCCGGGGCGTTATCCCAGTCAGCTTCAGCAATAGACAGGTAGGCAATACCCAGTTGGTTGAGCTGTTTTGCCGCTTCGATATAGGTGGTAAACGGGTCAGGCTCCACCAGACCGAGATAGACACGATCTTCCGCAGTGCTTTCAAACAGCGGCGCGAAACGCACCCCAACGCGATCTTTACCCGCCACATCAATAACCGCCTGAGTCACTTCACGAAGGAAGCGCAGGCGATTATCAAGGGAGCCGCCGTAAATATCGTCACGCTGATTGGTATGCACCGACATAAATTGATTAATCAGATATCCGTTTGCCGCATGCAGTTCGACGCCATCAAAACCTGCCGCCATGGCGTTACGGGCAGCAGCGGCATATAGCGCAACCAGTTCCCGAACTTCATCAGTGCTCAGTGCGCGCGGAGCCGACGGTTCCGCCAGCGCACCAGTACCCGGCCCGGTTTCGATAAACACTTTAACATTAGTCGCCGGAATGGCAGACGGCGCGACCGGCATCCCTTCTCCGGGCTGAAGTGAAGTATGAGACACACGGCCAACATGCCACAGTTGCGCAAAAATTACGCCCCCTCGCTGGTGCACCCGTTCGGTCACTTTTTTCCAGCCAGCAATCTGCTCCGGTGTGTAAATACCCGGCGTCCAGGCATAGCCCTGACCGCGTGGCTCGATCTGCGTCCCTTCGCTGACCATAAATCCCGCGCTGCTTCGCTGGGCATAATATTCCGCCATAAGATCGTTGGCGATGTTACCTGGCTGGCTGCTGCGGGAGCGGGTCAGCGGCGGGAGGGCGATGCGATTTTTTAAGGTGAAGGCACCCAGTTTTAACGGGGTGAAAAGTGCGGCATTTTCCATTACGTATTCCATATAGCGAGATTCCTGAGCGAGCAACATTGCCCGCCAGTGATGGAATACAGAGTAAGCCCAACATCGAAACATTGCAATATTTATATGTTTCGATATTCAAATAAAGATGACTCAGCGCATCGATACGCTAACCCGGTGGCGACCGCATTGCGCGGGCTCTCAGTAACTCGAAGGCGCATTTGCACGTCGCAGAGTGCTTGCCTGAAGCGCCTGTCAATCCTGGTGCCGATGCTTAAACTGGCTGGCATCAATATCAAACTGCTTCATTTTTCGCCAAAGCGTAGTGCGGCCAATATTCAGCAGATGGGACATCTCCTGTACGCGCCCGCCGGTTACTCTGGCGGCGTGAATAATCGCTTCCTTCTCTATGGCCGAAATACTCATACTGGCAGGCATGAGCGCACTGTTTGTCGTCACCGCAGGGTGCTCACTGAACAGCCAACCAGGCAGATTACTCAACCTGATATGCCCATGCTCGCTGCTGATGGCAATATTTTCAACGATACTGTTCAGCTCGAAATCATTTCCCGGCCAGGAGTACGCCACCAGATGTGCCAGCGCATCGTCATCCACTTTCAGCCGGGATGAAAAACGCCGCTCCAGGGTACGCAACCGGCTATGTACCAATGCGGGGATACTGTTACGCCGTTCACGCAACGGTGGAATGCTGATTTCAAACGAATGCAAAGCATAATAGAGCTGGCGACTAAAGCGGTTTTGCTCCACCAGATTTCCCAGATCCGTGGTCGTTGTGGCGATCACTTTAACGTCGACCGGTATCAGCCGCCGCGCATCTAAACGTGTCACCACCCCCTGCTTAATCACCTGAAGCAAGATGGATTGTAGCTCCGGTGCCAGATATTCAATCTTCTCCAGAAACAGTGTTCCGCCCGTTGCCAGTTCAAGACGACTTAAACGCCCATTTTCTTCTTCCGTCGCACTGCTGCCCATAAAATCTACTCCAGGGGCATTATCAGCATACAATTGACAGTTCACGGCGATAAATGGCCCGGCGGCTCGCTCGCTTTCGTTATGAATGGCCTGGGCGATTAACTCCTTGCCAACCCCTTCCTCCCCGCACATCAGTACCGGGAAATTACCCCGGGCCGCCTGACGGCCAAAGTGAATCAACCGGCGGGTTTCCGCATCGTCCGCAGACATCTGAGAAAAAGTATGGCTGACCTTACCCAGTTGGCTTGTCATCAACTGCCGCATCTGTTCTACGGGATGCAATAGCAGAATGAAGCTGGTTCCCTGGGCTTCGACAATCGGTTTCAGAGTGATGACCGCATCAACAAACTGGTGCTGGCTCTCGAACGTGACCTCTGCGTGACTCAAGGATCGCGCCTGTTTAACGGCGCGTCGCAGCAGTGCTGGTAGCGTGACCAGATCGTTAATATTTTTCCCCTGACATGTCTGAGCGTCCAGATGTAATAACCGCGCCGCCTGAGGGTTGAGAAACTGCAATATTCCCTGCTCATTCCACGCCATCACCCCGTCGTCCATACTTTCGAGCAGGCCGTACATTTGGTTGAGATGGCGGTTGGACTCCGCCAGCAAACTATCCGTGAGCAACGAATTGCCGACCTCTCTGGCCATCGCCAGAGTCAGCGAAAGATCGGCCACTCCCGACTCTTCTGCCCGGCAACACAGGGCAATGGAGCCAAATAACCGACCGTTGTTATCAAATATGGGGGTGGAACAGAATGCCCACGGGAATAACGCCTGTTTAAAATGCTGTTCACCCAGGGTTTTTACCGGCTGTCCCATCATTGAGGCTAAAGACAAGGAACAGGTGCCGATGATGCTCTCAGCGCAGTAACTGCCCGCATGGAAACCCAGTAAATCCAGATCTTCAAGAGTCTCCGGGTGGCCGCAACGGCTGAGAATACAGGCGGACTCATCCAGAATAAACAGGGCACACGGCCGACCATCCATATACTCCCACGCATCCTCCAGCGCAGCCTGACCAATCGTTAACAGCGTGGTCTTGCGTCGGCTAATCGACTGAAACGTCACCCCCTGAGCCTGATGCGGCGTGCTCCAGGCTTCACGTTTCATCATCTTCCCGCAGCGGTGCCAGGACTGGGCAATAAACGACGTCAGCGCCTGCTCAACGTGCTCGTTTTGCATGGTCATAACCGATATAACCCCCTTCTTTACGTGCCTGAAAAAGAACATCCATAAAAACAACAACCCCTGGCGCCGTCACCGCAGAACCAGGGGAAAACCACAACGCAGGTGGTACGCTGACCGGATTAACGGCCAGCGGAAATGTTTAGTGAGCCGCCAGCCACTGAGCGCCCAGGCGATCGGCCGTCAGAATCGCGCCATAAACGCTCTCCGGGCTCACCGGGAAAGGCATGTTGTGGATAGTTTCGCCTTCCGCGCAGGTCGCCTTCGCCACGGCGAGAATTTTCTCTTCGATGCCCTCTTTAACGCCCATCTCAGACAGCGTCATCGGCAAACCGACTTTCTGGCAGAAATTGAGTACCGTTTCAATTTCATCCATCGGGCTGTTTTGCAGCACCAGTTGAGCCAGCGTTCCGAAAGCGACTTTTTCCCCGTGGTACAGATGGTGACACTCTTCAAGGATAGTGAAACCATTATGGATAGCGTGAGCCGCCGCCAGGCCACTACTTTCGAAGCCAATACCGCTCAGATAGGTATTCGCTTCCACAATACGTTCCAGTGCGGGGGTGACGACCCCGGCTTCGGCGGCCAGGCGCGCTTTTTCGCCTTCTGCCAGCAAGGTGTCGTAACACAAACGGGCAAGACTCAGCGCCGCCGCCGTAGATTGCCCCCCAGCCATGCTAACCGCCCGTGCGTCGTAGCAGGCTTTAGCTTCAAACCAGGTTGAAAGCGCATCCCCCATACCAGAAACCAGCAAACGCACAGGGGCTTTGGCGATAATCGCTGTATCCATCACCACCATATCGGGGTTTTTCGGGTAGATAAGATACTCTTCAAACTCACCCGCTTCGGTATAGATGACCGACAGCGCACTGGTTGGCGCATCCGTAGACGCAATGGTCGGAATAACCACCACCGGCAGTTTATGGTAATAACCAATGGCTTTTGCCGTATCGAGGGTTTTCCCGCCGCCGATCCCAACCACGCCTTTGCAGCCTTTCTGTTGTGCAATCGCGCCAAGGCGATTGATTTCTGCATGGCTGCATTCACCATTAAAACGTTCAGCATGACAACTGATCCCGTTTTCATGCAGGCCATTCAGTACTTTGTCACCGGCCAGTTTCATAACAAAATCATCAGCAATCACAAAAAAACTGTCCGCCAGATTTTTTGCATATTGACCGAACAACGCTGATGCATCAGGCCCCTGAAGATATTTTGCCGGAGATTGAATAACTTGTAGCATTCTCTACACCCTCACATTGCACTCGTTTCTATGATGACGCCGGACAGCGCTCACTCATGCGTTATTCAATGAGTGGTTAAGCGCGACCGACGCGGTAGCACTCACTTTAGAGCGGGTATAGAACAAAAAAATGCTTCACCTTTTCGTTTCACAACGGAACGAAATTTCAGAGGCAACGTTTCATAACGAAACATTAATGGCGACAATATATCAGGTTTGCGATCCCCGTCGGTATGACCTTCACATTACTCCCCGACAAATAATTCTGCCTCTCCACTATTTTGACCACCATCTCGCCAAAATAAACGTTTCTCCCCCTTCAGCATGCTCCGTTCAGCCGCAGAGACGTGGCTAAAAATATTGTCCGGCGTCTCAGTTTCACCGGCAATTCATTAATTACGTTCCATTACGAAACATTTTTTCCTGATGATGTTCCGACATGAAACCAAAATTCCCAGGGATTTTCTTTTTTACCCACCAGGGGAGAATCTCTTCATCGGTCGTGATAGTGGATACGTCACTACCCAACCGAACCCCTACACCGGGCCCTCATGTGGCCCTGTTATATCCAGCGGAGTACGAATAATGAAAAAACTGATTAACCGTGTGGAAGATGTACTGACAGAACAACTCGCCGGGTTGGCGAAAGCCCACCCGGAACTGAAACTGCACCAGGATCCGGTCTATGTCACGCGGGCAGATGCCCCGGTGACGGGTAAAGTTGCCCTGCTCTCCGGCGGCGGCAGTGGTCATGAACCGATGCACTGCGGGTTTATTGGTAAGGGGATGCTAAGTGGCGCGTGTCCTGGTGAAATATTTACCTCGCCGACGCCGGATAAAATGTTTGAGTGCGCAATGCATATTGATGGCGGCGAAGGGGTACTGTTGATTATCAAAAACTATACCGGCGATATCCTGAATTTCGAAACCGCAACCGAACTACTGCACGAAAGCGGCATAAAAGTCACCACGGTTGTGGTCGATGATGACGTCGCCGTAAAAGACAGCCTGTATACCGCCGGTCGGCGCGGAGTAGCCAATACCGTGTTGATTGAGAAACTGGTCGGTGCGGCGGCTGAACGAGGCGATACCCTGGACGCCTGCGCCGCTCTGGGTCGCAGGCTCAATAACCAGGGCCACTCTATCGGGATTGCACTCGGCGCATGTACCGTTCCTGCCGCCGGAAAACCGTCGTTCGAACTCAGTGAGAATGAAATGGAGTTTGGCGTGGGGATCCACGGAGAACCGGGTATTGACCGACGTCCATTCACCTCACTGGATGATACCGTTGACGCCATGTTCAGCACCCTGCTGGAGAATGGTAATTACAGCCGCACGTTGCGCCAGTGGGATCCTGTCAATGGAAACTGGCAGGAAGTCGTACAGACAAAACAGCCATTACAGAAAGGGGATCAGGTCATTGCGATGGTCAATAATCTCGGCGCAACCCCACTTTCGGAACTCTATGGCGTCTATAACCGCCTTGAAACGCTGTGCGATACCGCAGGAATAACGATTGCGCGCAACCTGATCGGCTCCTGGTGCACATCGCTTGATATGTCCGGCTTTTCTATCACGTTGCTGAAAGCCGATACGGATACCCTCGCCCTGTGGGATGCGCCGGTTCACACCCCATCCTTTAACTGGGGTCACTAAGGAGACCTGCTATGTCATTGAACAAAAATAATATTGTCGACTGGCTCTACCGTTGCGGCGATATTTTTACCACCCAATGCGATTTTCTTACCGGCCTGGACAGAGAGATTGGCGATGCCGATCACGGCCTGAATATGCACCGGGGCTTTGACAAAGTCGTGGAAAAGCTGCCTTCCATTGCCGACAAAGACATTGGATTTATTTTAAAGAACACGGGCATGGTGCTGCTTTCCAACGTCGGTGGCGCCAGCGGCCCTCTGTTAGGTACCTTTTTTATCCGGGCAGCCCAGGTGACTCAGGCGCGTCAGAATCTCAACGTCGATGAGCTTTATTTGATGATCCGCGAAGGTGCGGATGGCGTGGTGAGCCGGGGTAAAGCAGAACGCGGTGACAAAACGATGTGTGACGTCTGGCTACCGGTTGCCGAGTCGCTTCGTCAGGCCAGCGAACAACATTTATCCATGATAGCCGCGCTGGAAGCAGCCTGCGAAGTCGCACAGCAGTCCGCGCAATCCACCATCACCATGCAGGCACGTAAAGGCCGTGCCAGCTATCTGGGGGAACGCAGTATCGGCCATCAGGATCCAGGAGCAACGTCGGCGCTGTTTATGGTGCAAATGCTGCTGGCTGCGGCTAAAGCGTAATAGAGGATAAGGCGATGGTAAACCTGGTAATTGTGTCGCACAGTGCCCAGCTGGGTCAGGGCGTTGGAGAACTGGCTCGCCAGATGTTAAGAGACGATCGCTGTAAACTGGCTATCGCCGCTGGCATTGATGATCCCACGAATCCTATCGGCACAGACCCAATAAAAGTAATGGAAGCGATCCTCTCCGTGGCGGACGCGGATGCCATTCTGGTATTGATGGATATCGGTAGCGCGCTGCTGAGCGCCGAAACCGCGCTCGACCTGCTGGACGCAGACATTGCCGCACGCGTTCATTTATGTCCGGCCCCACTGGTGGAAGGCGCGCTGGCCGCCACGGTCAGCGCCGCCAGCGGTGCGAGTATCGATAAGGTGATTGAAGACGCGCAAAGTGCTTTACAGGCAAAGCGTATCCAGCTCGGTTTTCCTCTGTATGAGGAGCGCCAGAATGCGGACTCGTTGGAAGTGAGTGACGAGAGTGACGCGCAGGCGCAGTCCGTTACGGTTGAGATTAATAACCCGAACGGCCTGCACGTTCGCCCTGCCGCCCGGTTGATTGCAGGTCTCAGCGGGTTTGATGCTGCGCTGCTACTGGAAAAAGAGGGGAAATGCGTAAAACCAGATAGCATCAATCAAATTGCCCTGTTAAAGGTACGCTGCCACGATCGGGTGCGCCTGATTGCCAAAGGCTCTCAGGCCGCAGAAGCGCTGGCGGCTTTTCAGGCGCTGGCAGCGGATAATTTTGGCGAACGCGGGCATACAGAAACGCTGCCAGAAAGCGCGCACGCCTCCCGGACAAAAGCCAGCGGCCAGGTACTGCACTACCGGCCCGTTCATTATTCATTTGATGACATCCCCGAGGGTACGCAGGATAACGAATGTCGTCGTCTGAAAATAGCGGTGAGCCATACTCTGGACGATCTCATTAGCCTGACTCACCTGGCGGCAGAAAAATATACGGACGATATCGCCGCTATTTTCTCTGGTCAGCATACCCTGCTCGACGATCCCGAGCTGTTGAAAAGCGTCGGTGAGCGATTACGCCAGCAGAAATGCAGCGCCGAGCGAGCCTGGCAACAGACCATGATGGCTCTCAGCCAGCAGTACCGCGAACTGGATGATGACTACTTGCAGGCGCGTTATATCGATGTGGAAGACATCATGCACCGCACGCTGGGGCATCTGACAGATACCCCCGATAACGTCCCCTGCCTGCATCACCGCACGATCCTTATCGCGGACGATATTTACCCATCGGTGGTATTGCAACTGGACGCGGGCAACGCCGCCGCTATCTGCCTGCGTCACGGCAGCCCATTAGCCCACGGCGCGATCATCGCCAGAGAAGCCGGTATTCCCTGGCTGTGCCAACAGGGTGATGCCTTTGATGCGCCTCACGATGGCGACTTGCTCACGTTAGACCGTCTGGATACCAGACAGTAACGCTCCGTTTACTCCCTGACACGCGCTGCGCAGCTCGCTGTGCAGACGTGCCACACCTTAAGCTCAGGAAACTGTTATGTCGCAATTTTTCTATAACCAACGCGAAAACCTCGTTAATGACGCAATTGAAGGGGCGATCGTCGCCAGCCCATGGAATAACCTCGCCCGACTGGACACAGACCCTGCAATCCGCATTGTCGTCCGTCGCGATCTGGACAAATCCCGGGTAGCGGTGATCTCCGGGGGTGGTGCCGGACACGAACCGGCCCATATCGGTTTTGTCGGAAAAGGGATGCTCACAGCGGCAGTGTGCGGCGATTTATTCGCTTCCCCAAGCGTTGATGCGGTGCTAACGGCAATTCAGGCCGTGACTGGCGACGCAGGCTGCCTGCTTATCGTTAAAAACTACACCGGAGACCGTCTGAACTTTGGCCTGGCAGCGGAAAAAGCCCGCCGCATGGGTTACAAAGTGGAAATGGTGATTGTTGGCGATGATATCTCTCTGCCTGATAACAAACACCCACGGGGGATTGCCGGCACCATCCTGATCCACAAAGTCGCAGGCTATTTCGCGGAAACCGGCAGTAACCTGGATACGGTCGCTCGCGAAGCCCGGATGGCAATGGCGCGGGTATTCAGCATCGGAGTGGCTATCTCAAGCTGCCATCTGCCAGCCAATCCGCAGGATAACGTTCGTCATCATCCTGGCCAGGCGGAGCTGGGGATGGGGATCCACGGCGAGCCTGGCGCCATCGTGGTTAACACACAAAACAGCGCCGAAATCGTGCGCCTGATGGTCGATAAAATCATCGCCGTACTACCGGATACCGGCCGACTGATGGTGATGCTCAATAATCTGGGCGGGGTATCCGTCACCGAAATGGCGATAATCACCCGAGAGCTGACATCCGGCCCGCTGGCCACGCGTACCGAATGGTTAACCGGCCCCGCGCCACTGGTTAGCGCCCTGGATATGAAAGGTTTTTCCATTACCGTCATGGTCATGGAAGAAGGCATTGAAAAAGCGTTGCTTTCAGAGGTGAAAACCGCAGGCTGGCTGCCGCCGGTGCGCCTTCGTCAGCAGGCAACGATGCCCTGCGAAATCAAAAGCGCCAGGGTCGCCTTTACACCTTCAGAAAATGCGCAGGTCGGGCACTGCGTCGACACGATTACCGCGACACTGTCAGGGCTGGAAAGCGAACTCAATGCCCTTGACGCCAAAGTGGGCGATGGCGATACCGGCTCCACCTTTGCAGCCGGGGCTCGCGAAATCGCCAGGCTGCTGCGACAGCATCAACTCCCGCTGGCTGAACTGGATACGCTGTGTGCGCTGACGGGAGAACGCTTAACGGTCGTGATGGGTGGCTCAAGCGGTGTGCTGATGTCCATCTTCTTTACGGCAGCAGGTCAGGCCATTCATGAAGGAAAATCGCTGGTCACTGCATTGCAGTCAGGCCTTGCGCAAATGAAATTTTACGGCGGCGCAGACCTTGGCGATCGCACGCTGATAGATGCGCTACAGCCCGCGCTGGAGTCGCTGGCACAGCAGCCAGGGGATCTGGATGCCGCATACCGTGCGGCCCAGGCCGGAGCGGATGCCACCAGCCAGGCCACCAAAGCCAACGCGGGACGTGCATCCTATCTGAACAGTGAAAGCCTGGCGGGCAATATGGATCCTGGTGCTCACGCGGTAGCCTGTGTATTTAAAGCCCTGGCGCAAACGACAGCGGAGTGATCAGTTATGCATCCAGAATGGCGCTCAGGCTCATTCTGGATGATAACCCAGGTAATTTTCAGTTTTATCTTTCTCGACCTCATCGACTATCCCGGCCACTCGTTCTGCGAGGAACGATAATAAGACCCGGGTGACAGCGCTATTTTGCCGATGTCTGGGATAGAGCGCGCTGAGCGTCAGCGGCGGTGGCGAATCCTCCGCCAATATCTGCACCAGCGTCCCCTGCCGCAGCGACTCTTCCACAATAAATGCTGGCAGAAGCGCCACGCCAACACCCGCTTCTGCGGCATCACGGATCACTTCGCCATTGTTGCTGCTAAGACTTCCCCGCACCGCAAATGTGTTCACTGTACCATCTGATTTTAATTTCCAGCCCACCTGGCCTTCACGCCCGTATAACAGGCAGTTGTGGCGGATAAGATCGGCACCAGAGCGAGGAGCGCCGTGGGTCTTAAGATAGTCCGGGCTGGCACAGACCACCATCGCCAGTTTCCCCAGACAGCGGGCAATCAGCGTGGAGTCCATCAGGTTGCCAATGCGCAGCACCATATCGTAGCCCTCCCCCACCACATCGACGTAATGATCACTCATATCGATATGTATCGACAGCTCCGGGTGCGCGGTCTGAAATTCAACAACCAAAGGAGCCAGCCGGCGGACGCCATAGATCATCGGCAGGCTAATACGATAGGAACCGGTTAGCTTTTGCTGGCGGGAGGAGATGACCTGTTCGGCTTCATGTACCTCTTCCAGGATGCGCTGCGCGTGGTGGAAAAAGACCTGCCCCGTATCCGTCACCGACAGCTTGCGGGTATTGCGTACCAGCAGACGAGCGGCGACTTTTTTTTCCAGCGCCGCCACTCTTCGGCTGACATATTGTTTCGACAACTGCAGATGCTCCGCCGCTGCCGTAAAACTTCCCATATTCACGATGGTTACAAAAATCCGGATATCTTCTAACTGCATGCTTTCACCTGATACGGGATGCTCAGTACATCTGTATTACACATCAATTTATTGTAAATGCTATTGCGCCAGATGGCGTGCCATCATGTCGCAGCGTGTCCCTCTGTTTTCCAGTAGATTAAGCACCGGCTGGCCCTGACTCATTGCGGCGGTGCGCAGATTTTCGGGATATTTTTTTAGCAGATCATGCAGTTTCATTTCCCCCTGGCGGACTGCGCTTTCATCGCCGGTACAAATCAAGGCCCCGGCATAATCCAGCGCGATTGCCGCGCTTTCTGGTGCTAACTGACTTGCTTTAGCGAACGCGCCCATCGCCATATCGCCATTGTTCAGCACCATGCCAAGGCGACCCAGCAGACGCCAGGCGTCCAGATCGTCAGGAAAAGTTTGCAGGTGGCTGCGCAACCCCAGCCCCAGTTGCTCAACTTCATCCATACGCAGCGGACGTTCCGCCGGGTTGAGCACACGTTGCAACAGCGTCGGAAATTCGTTCTGCGCCAGACGTAGCGTATTCACTTCACTGAGATTACTGGTTTTGAGGAAAACCCCGACGCTGATCACCACCAGCGCCAGCGCGCCGGGCAGCAGCAGCCAGCGACTCTGGGGACGATATGCCGTTGGAACCGCCGCCGGGGTATCAGATAACAACGTGCGTTGTAGCTCCACCACCATCGCATCACGCTCCTGAGGATCGCCCTGCTCAATCTCCTGAAGACGGGCGTGATAAAACGCGCGATTCAGGGCATCATGTCCGACGTCATCGCGTGTAGCCCAGGGAAAGAAAAGCAGCCCGATAGCGCTCGCCAGCAGCAGCGCCACCACAATTAAAAACAGGGTCATATCTCTTTCTCTTTTTCCAGTAGCGCCGCCAGCCGCGCTCGCTCTTCATCACTGAGTTCGTCATCGCTTGCGTCACGGCGTCGTGCGCGCAAGACCACAACCGTTGCGCCCACCGCAACAAATAGCGCCGGTAACAGCCACAGCGCCAGCGTACCGGGTGTCACCGGCGGTTCATAGCTGACAAAATTGCCGTAGCGCGCCACCATATAGTCCATAATCTGCTGTTTGCTCTGCCCCTGCTGGAGCAGTTCATACACCTTTTGCCGCATATCGGCGGCGATCATGGCGTTGGAATCCGCTACGCTGTTGTTCTGACATTTCGGGCAGCGCAACTGGGCGGTGATATCGCGAAACGTCTGCTCCTGGGCATCATCTTTAAACTGCCAGGTCTCAATGGCCGCCAGCGCGTTGCAGGCCAGCATCAGCGCCATGATCCCGAGTATCCAGCGTTTCATGATGACGCTCCCTGGCTGTACTGCCGCCAGAGCGGTTCCAGTTGTTCACGCCAGACGCGTTCGTCCAGCGCGCCAGCGTGACGCCAGCGCACCACCCCGCCCCCGTCAATCAGGAAGGTCTCCGGCGCGCCGTAAACGCCAAGATCAAGCCCCAACATACCGTTGCCGTCAAACAGGCTGAGCGAATAGGGATTACCGAGCTGATTAAGCCAGTCGACGGCTTTGCGCCTGTCGTCTTTGTAATTCATCCCCACCACTCTCACGCCCTGCCCGGAGAGTTGATTCAGAAACTGATGTTCAGCGCGACAAGTCGGACACCAGGTCGCCCAGACGTTGAGTAACAACGGCTTACCGCTGATCAGCACCGAACGGTCGTACAACTCGCCGGGTTTGTTTAACGCTTCCAGACGAAAGGCCGGAACCGGCTTTCCGATCAACGCCGACTCAAGTCTGGTTGGGTCGTCGCCCTCCGCGTTACGCATCAACTGCCAGAGTAGCGCGATGACCAGCGCCAGAAACAGAATCAGCGGCAGAAACAGGATCTTACGCGTCATGATTCACCTCCAGACTCTTTTTCCGCATCCGATAGCGCGGGTCGAGCATGCAGCACAAACCGCCCAGCGCCATTAACACACCGCCGTACCAGATCCAGCGGACAAACGGCTTGTAATAGAGGCGTACCGCCCAGCTTCCGTCGTCGAGTTCTTCACCCAGCGCCGCATACAGATCGCGCGTTAACCCACCGTCGATAGCCGCTTCCGTCATCATCATACGGCTGGCGCTATAAAAGCGTTTTTCCGCATACAGCGTAGCTTCCGGACGCCCATGGTGAGTCACCTGAATAATCCCTTCACCGCCAAACCAGTTGGGGCCAACTATGTCGCGAACGCCATTGAAAACGAAGTGATACTGGTGAATATCAATGCTATCTCCCGCTTTCATGCGTACATCGCGCTCCACGCTGTAGCTCTGGCTGAATGCGATGCCGGTGACGGTGACGGCCACGCCGATATGCCCCAACACCATTCCCCACTGGCTGCGCGAGAGTTTCGTCAGGCCGACCCAGAAACCATGGCGATGGGTCGCGCGTTCATGCAGTTCTATCAGCACAAAAATAAACACCCACAGCGCCATCATCAGGCCGATGACCGTCATCGCGGCAATGCGATCCTGTAACAGCCACGGAAGCACAATGGCCAGCACTAACGTCAGCACCAGAGAAATCACCAGCCGTTTAATTTGCTTCTTCGCATCATCGCGACGCCAGCGCACCAAAGGGCCAATGCCCAGCAGCAGAGCGAATGGCGCCATCAGCACGGTAAAGAGAGTATTGAAGAATGGCTCGCCGATAGAGATGCTGCCCAGCCCCAGCTCTTTATGCACCAGCGGCAACAGCGTGCCGAGAAGAACCACCAGCATGGCGGCAATAAGTAAAATGTTATTGCCCAGCAGGAAGGATTCCCTCGACCATAGAGTATGTTCAACGCGTGCCCGCACGCTGCCGCCTTTGAGGGCGTACAGCAGCAGCGAGCCGCCGATAACCAGCACCAGCAGCGCCAGAATAAACATCCCGCGCGCGGGATCGGAAGCGAACGCATGTACCGACACCAGTACACCGGAACGCACCAGGAATGTCCCCATCAGGCATAGCGAGAAGGCGCTGATTGCCAGCAGAACCGTCCAGGCACGGAAGCTCCCGCGTTTTTCAGTGACCGCCAGCGAGTGCATCAGCGCGGTACCGACCAGCCACGGCATAAACGAGGCGTTTTCGACCGGATCCCAGAACCACCAGCCGCCCCAGCCCAGTTCGTAGTAAGCCCACGCCGAGCCCAGCACGATGCCCATGGTCAGGAATATCCACGCAGCCTGCGTCCACGGGCGCGACCAGCGGGCCCAGGCGGTATCCAGCCTTCCGGCAAGCAACGAGGCAATCGCAAAGGCGAAGGCAACCGAGAAACCGACGTAGCCCATATAGAGCAACGGCGGATGGAAGATCATCCCGATATCCTGTAACAGCGGGTTGAGATCCCGCCCATCAATCGGATAGTCCGGCAGCCCGCGAGTAAACGGGTTAGAGGTAAACAGAATAAACAGCAGGAAACCGGCGCTTACCATCCCCATCACCGACAGCACGCGCGCAACCGCATCCAGCGGCATTCGGCGGCTGAACAGCGCAACGGCAAAAGTCCAGCCGCTCATTAATAACACCCACAGCAGCAGCGAGCCTTCGTGCGCTCCCCAGGTGGCGGCGACGCGATACCAGACAGGCAGCGCGACGTTCGAGTTGTCCGCCACATAGCGAACCGTGAAATCATTGACCACGAACGCGTGCACCAGCACCAGGAACGCCGCAAGAATGGCGAAAAACAGCGCCCAGCTTAACGGACGCGCCAGCGCCATCAGCCAGCGGCTTTGGCGGTAAGCGCCCCAAAGCGGGTAAATCGCAAGCCCCAGCGCAAGCCCCAGCGCCAGGCAGAGTAAAAAGTTGCCCAGTTCCGGCATCATTGGCGATGTTCCTTTTGCTCAGGCGATGTGGTGCTCATCGCATTATGGATTTCCGGCGGCGTATAGTTTTCATCGTGCTTCGCTAAGACCTGTTGCGCCGTAACATGCCGATCGCCGTCAAGTACGCCCTGCGCTACCGCCCCCTGCCCTTCGCGGAACAGATCCGGCAGGATACCGTTATAGCTCACCGAGACTGCGCCGCGCGCATCGTACAGGCGGAAAGTGACATCCAGCGTTTTCTCATTACGCTTGATGCTACCCGGCTCGACATATCCTCCAACGCGCAGTCGCTGACCATTATGCGGCTTTTCGTGGGTTTCATTTTTGCCGTACAGAATTTCCCCCGGCGTATAAAACAGGTCGATGTTGCTGCTCAGCGCATAGAGCACCAGAGTAACAGCCAGCCCCACTCCCGCCAGTACGGCCAGAGCCAGATAAAGGCGAGTTTTACGGCGTGCGTGCATCAACCTGCTCCTTGTTCATGCGTTCGCGCGCACCGCGTAGGCGTTGCTCGCGGCGCTGTTGACGGCGAACAGCCTGTAACAGCGATTTATGCTGCCACAGGGAATGGCCGACCAGCCCCAACAGTACAACCAGCGTCGTTGCGACCGACAGCCAGACATAGAGGGCGTAACCCCCCATCGACAGAAACGCGGCGAAAGAAGAAAACGCGGGCGTCATTGCACATCTCCTTTATTGGCAAGCATCGCCACCCACGGACGACGACGTTCCTGCCAGAGGATCAGGTTACGCAGGCGCAATAACGTTAAGGTGATAAACAGGCAAAGAAAGCCGAGAATGGCGAACCGTAGCGGCATGCGCATGCTGATATCAATGGTCTGTTGCATGTTGGTTGAGCCCTGATGTAGCGTGTTCCACCACAATACCGAATAGTGAATAATCGGCAGATTAACGACGCCCACCAGCGCCAGGATCCCCGCGGCTCGCCCGGCCAGACGCCGATCATCAAATGCGTTCCACAGCGCAATAATCCCGGCGTATAAGAACAGCAGCACCAGTTCAGACGTCAGGCGCGCATCCCAAATCCACCAGGTGCCCCACATCGGTTTGCCCCAGGCGGAGCCAGTTATCAGGGCAATAAGCGTGTAGCCTGCCCCAATCGGCGCCAGTGCGATAAGCGTTAAGTCGGCCATTTTCATCTGCCAGACCAGGCCTGCGAAAGCCGCAGCCGCCATAATGGCGTAAATCGCCATTGACCACATCGCGGCCGGAACGTGCACGTACATAATGCGGTAGCTTTCGCCCTGCTGATAATCCGCAGGCGCGTAGATAAATCCCCACCCCAGCCCGATAATCAGCAGGAGCGCGCTGAGCGTTGCCAGCCACGGAAGCCAGCGACCACAGAGGGTATACAGCCGCTCCGGTATCGCCAGTTGATGTAATGATTTCCACATAAAATTGCTCATCCAGGTGAAAACAGGCCCGTTATACGGAAAGCCGCAATGCGGCGGCAGTCGCGAATGGAGCGAGCGTTGCGCTCCCCGCCAGAAATGCGCCCAGCACCGCGAGATAGCCGTCGACGGGCAGGCCGGCGGCCGCGGCTTCACAGGCGGCGGAAGCAAAAATCAGCATCGGCACGGAGAGAGGCAATACCAGCAAACTAAGCAGGACACCGCCGCGTTTCAGGCCGACCGTCAGCGCCGCGCCGACCGCGCCGATAAAACTCAATGTCGGCGTGCCAAGCAGAAGCGTGAGAAACAAAACGCCGGCGCTGTGCCCACTCATGCCGAGCAACAGTGCCGCCAGCGGTGAAACCAGCAACAGAGGCAGCCCGGTCATCATCCAGTGCGCCAGCACTTTCGCCATCACCACGCCTGACAGCGGCGTCGGCAGCAGCAGTTGCTGTTCCAGCGAACCATCCAGCAGGTCATCGCGAAATAAGCGATCCATCACCAGCAGCGAAGCCAGTAGCGCCGCCACCCAGATAACGCCGGGCGCGATTTGCGCCAGCAGCGCGCTTTCCGGCCCGACGCTGAAAGGAAAGAGAGTGATGACAATCAGGAAAAACCACAGTGGATTAAGAATGTCGGCTCCCCGCCGCCACGCCAGACGCAGTTCGCAAACAAAAATTGTGCGTATCATGGGAGACAGGCCTCCCCGTCGCAAAGCGTGACAACGCGTAACGGGCAGTTCAGTGCCCGCAGCGGCTGGTGCGTGGTCAGCACCACGCTGCCTCCCGCCTGTACGTGTTTTTCCAGTTGCCGGGTCAAGGTTTCAATCGCCGCGACATCAAGCGCCGCCAGGGGCTCGTCGAGGATCCACAGCGTCGCCTCACTAAGCCACAGGCGCGCCAGTGCGCTACGCCGCTGCTGCCCTGCCGACAGTTGAAATAGCGGTAAGTCTTCATATCCCGCAAGGCCTACGGCCGCAAGCGCCGCTTCCCTCGCCTGAAGCGCTGACTGAGGATAGAAAAAGCGCAGATTCTCCTCAGCGCTCAGCGTGGCTTTAACCCCGGGTTTGTGCCCAATCCACAGCAGTTGCTGGTGAAAGCTGTCGCGCACGCGGGAAAGCCGTTCGCCGTGCCAGCACACACTGCCGCTTTCGGGCTGTGTCAGACCGGTTAACAGACGCAGCAGAGAGGTTTTACCTGAACCGTTCGCGCCCGCTATCTGCACCACCTCCCCGGCTTGCACCGTAAAAGAGAGTGACTCAAATAGCACCCGTTCCTCGTAGACGCAGGTCAATTGATTTGCGTGCAGCATGAAAAACCCTTTAACGGGGAGCAACGCTCCCCGTGTATCCGTTACGGCGTCGGTAGTTTAGAGATATCGGCGTTGCCCATTGCTTTTTCGTCATGAGAAAGCGATTTACGCACTTTCGCCACATCAGAAGCCGTTACAGGTAACGCGTTATTGCCCCAACTGGTGCGGATAAAGTTGGTCACATCCGCAACCTGCTGATCGTCCAGACGCCAGCCAAACGACGGCATGGTCAGGTTGGAAACAGCGCCTTTCACCGCCGGAGTGGTGCTACCGGTCAGGATGATGTGAATAAGCGAGGTCGCATCTTCCGTCTGCACCACCGGGTTGCCTTTCAGCGACGGGAATGCACGTTTGTATCCCACACCATCGGTACGGTGACAGGCCGCGCAGTTATCCACATACAGTGATGCGCCAGGTTTGCTGTCATTCCCTTTCCACAAATCTTTTGCCACGCTGTCTTCAACCGGCGCAGGCGTCTGCTTACCCTCGCGCGGCGGCAGAGATTTCAGGTAACGGGAAATCGCCATAATGTCGTCATCGGAGAGATATTGCAGACTGTGCTCAACAACATCACTCATCCCGCCAAAGACCACGGACTTATCGTTACGCCCGGTTTTCAGAAATTCCGCCAGTTCCGCTTCGCTCCAGGTTCCCAGACCCTCACGGTTTTCACCACGCAGACTGGAGGCCACCCAGCCGTCGATTGGGCTGTTGCTGCCGGAGAGATAGTTGTCGCCTTCACTCTCGCTCAGGGCTTTTTCCTGCATCGTCAGGCTGCGCGGAGTATGGCAGGCACCGCAGTGACCGAGCCCTTCTACCAGATAACGCCCACGTTCCAGCACCGGATCGGCCTGCGGGTTCACCACAAAGTCTTTCGGCGCTGGCGCAAACATCAAACGCCAGATGGAGAGCGGCCAGCGCATGGAGAGCGGCCATGGAATATCGGAATCGCGGTTCGGCCCTGCCTGAGGTTCAACGCCATGCATAAAGTAGGCGTACATCGCGCGCATGTCCGCTTCGCTTACTCGGGCAAAAGACGGGAACGGCATCGCCGGGTAAAGCGTTGAGCCATCTTTGCGCACGCCCTTGCGAACCGCATCGTCAAACTCTTCAAAGGTGTAATTACCAATACCGTTCTTTTTGTCCGGGGTAATATTGGTCGAGTAAATAGTGCCAATTGGGGTTTCCATTGGCAGGCCGCCGGCAAACGGCTTCCCTTCTTTACCGTTGGTATGACAGGCTACGCAGTCGCCTGCCCGCGCCAGGTACTCCCCCTGGCGAATAAGATTACTGTCGGTTGACGCATCCTGCGCAAAGCTTGTAAAGCTCAGCGCCCCCAGCACCAGCGCCGATAAGAGTTGAATTTTCATCGTTGCCTTCCTTATGCCTGCACCAGTGGGCCTGGGTTTCTCAGATACTGTTCACGGATAGCTTTTGCTGACCAGTACGCCAGCGCGGCAACCGTCCCTGTTGGGTTATAACCCAGCCCCTGCGGGAAGGCGGATGCGCCAATGACAAACACGTTGTGCACATCCCAGCTTTGCAGATAGCGGTTCACCGCACTGGTTTTCGGATCCTCGCCCATCACCGCCCCGCCGTTCATGTGGGTGGTCTGGTAACTGGTGGTATCGAAATGGCTGTTGGCGTTTTTCGGGCTGCCTAACATATATTTTGGATTCATCGCTTTGGCGATAGGCGCCATTTTGTCGTACATGAACTGCGCCATCTTGATATCGTTTTCCTGCCAGTCAAACGTCATACGCAGCAGCGGCTGGCCGTAGATGTTTTTGTAGTTAGGATCGAGGTCAAGATAGTTCTGGCGGTAGGACTGATGCGCGCCGTGGGCATCCATCGACAGGTGGTGCGTATAGGTATCCGCCACCGCGGCTTTCCATTTGCTCCCCCACGCCGGCGTGCCAGGAGGCACAGGCAGGCCTGAAATCGGTTTGGTACCCGCCTGGTTTACCCAGAACGGGGAACCGCCAACAAAACCGACCGCGCCGTGGTCAAAGTTATCGGCGTTGAAATCATCAATGCCGACGCCGTTGCCGCCCGCCCCGATAAACGGGTTGGTGAAGGTATCTTTATCAAAGATGGCTTTAATCGTGGTCATGTTCTGGTAAGCGAAGTTACGCCCGACCACACCTTCACCGGTTTCAGGATTGTACGGTTTACCGATCCCCGACAGCAGCATCAGGTGAACGTTATGGAACTGGAATGCGCCTACAATCACCAGATCGGCCGGCTGTTCCACTTCACGCCCCTGCGCGTCCACATAGGTCACGCCTGTCGCACGGGTTTTATCATCGGTCAGATTAACCTTCAGTACGTTGGAATTGGTACGCAGTTCGAAGCGTTTTTCCATCCGCAGCGCAGGCAGAATATTCACGTTCGGCGAAGCTTTGGAGTACATATAGCAGGCGTAGCCGCTACAGAATCCGCAGAAGTTGCACGGCCCCATCTGCGCGCCGTAGGTGTTGGTATAAGAGTCTGAGGTGTTCGCCGACGGCAGGTTATACGGGTGATAACCCACTTCACGCGCCGCTTTCTCGAACAGTTGCGCGGACCAGGTATTTTTTTGCGCTGGCAGCGGGAAGTCATCTGAACGATCCGGGGCAAACGGGTTGCCACCACGATCTTTCCCGACCACTTTGCCTTTCACCGACCAGGCGGTGCCCGACGTGCCGAACACTTTTTCGGCTTTATCGAAGAACGGTTCAAGCTCATCGTAAGTAACGCCGAAGTCCTGAATGATCATGTCCTGCGGGATGAAATTCTTGCCGTAGCGTTCTTCATAGTGGCTGCGCATCTGCAATTCAACAGGATCGACGCGGAAATGCACGCCTGACCAGTGTAACCCTGCGCCACCGACGCCCGTGCCCGGCAGAAATGCCGCTAGCTGGCGATACGGAACCGCCGTCTGGGTGGTGTTGTGACGAATGGTGACGGTACTTTTGGAGAGATCCTGAAACAGCTTGCGGCGAATATTATAAGTCAGTTCGTCGATAACCTGCGGGTATGCGCCATCCGGCCAGGTATCGCGCATCGGGCCACGCTCCAGCGCAACCACGTTTAATCCAGCTTCGGTCAGTTCTTTGGCCATGATGGCGCCAACCCAACCAAAACCGACAATCACCGCATCGGTTTTTTTCATTACGGTAGCCATTGTTATGCCCTCTCCCCATTAATTGATACCGGCGGGAAGGGGTAACGCTCGCCCCGTTCAACCCAGTCCATAAAGTCGGCGCGTGCGCCAGGAAAATTAATCAACGTCCAGCCCACCATGCCTTTATTGCCGCCGTGGATGGGGTCGCTGAAGAACCCTTCGCGGGTGTTCTGGAGTAAGTAAGAGAAGAAAAGTGAGGCGGGAAGCTGTTTGAAGCTGGCGGAGCCCGATTCAAATTGACTCAGTACGGCATCCTGTTTTGCGGTATCCAGTTCAGCAAACGGTTTACCGTACTGCTGACGACACCACTCATTGGCTTCCACGATGCCCAGGTTATAGATTTGTTTTGGTACCAGCGGCAGTTGATAACCCATCTCTTTCGGGACATCCGGGTTAAACGGCCCCTGCATATACCAGATAGAACCCGTTGCATAAGGGGTATTCATCTGCCGGTCAATAAATTCCGGCACTCCGGCCTCCAGCGCGCCAGGCCCCCGTTCATCCGCCGGGATAAGCCGCGCAACCGCCGCCTTAACAAACGCCCACTCTTCCGTATTAAAAAAAAGCGGCGTCCACTCACCATTATCTGTAACGGCGTTTGCTTTATTCTCTGCGGCGACGGCATTTTCAACCATCCCCAGGGCGCCGACGCTACTGCCGCCAACCACTACCGCAGGAATTAAAGTCATCGACTTGACCAGAAAGTCGCGTCGCGAACTGTTCGTTTTCTCGCTCGACATTGTCACATCCCTTCAATTAATTTGAACACGCTACCGAATAAGAAAAACCGACTGAAATCAAAATAGATATTACCATTCCAACAATGCTGTTCGAATGGCAATACGGGTCGTTAACCTTTCAGCCAGTCTTTCGGCACGAAGGTGTTTTATTATTGCATCAATGATAGACCATCAATGCGGTAATTATTTGCGGTCGAGAGAGTAGCTGCCTGGCCCGGTAAATGCCAACAACAAGAACCCACCGCAGATGCTGACGTTTTTAAAGAAATTGGTCATTGCCATGTACTGATCCATTCCGCTCATCGTCCAGTAAGGGTGGCCAATAAATGCGGTTACGACGGTGTAGACGGCCAGAAGCAGCGCCAGCGGACGGGTAAAATAACCAGCCACAATAAGTAACCCAAACACCAACTCAACGACGATAGCAATAATTGCGGAAAGCTGCGGTAGTGGCGCACCAACGGCGGTCATATAGCCTACGGTGCCTTCAAAACCCATCATCTTCTGCCAGCCAAATAACACAAAAAGGATTGCCAGTAGAATACGAGCAACCAATAAACCACCATTTTTATATTTGTCCAGCGATAAGTACTGCATGACTTTTTCCTTGATAGAACAAAAAATTACAAATTTTTCTTTACTGACTTATGTGATGACGGCTTCAGATGCTTCTGAGCGCCATTCCCTGTAAAAAGGCATCATCAACGATGAGATAACACTACTTTTTACACGCGCATTCTATTCCTTCAGAATAACCTTACAACATCAATTCAGGATACTCACTGTATCAGTTTAGTTGACAACCCGCGGAATGCCTTAACGTTTCACCATGCAAAAAGTGCTGTTTAGAAATTTGCCGCACTTTACGTGCTGCCGCAGGGAGTTAATAACGCCAGTGAAAGGTTTCACCGCTTTACTATTATCCTGTTACCAGCCGAGGTCTATTACTCTCATATATTATGAATCCCCTTCATCTTCTTCAATGTCAAGAAGGCTGCCGCTATTAATAAATGAAATTTATAAAGCTTTGCCATAAGACTAAAACCCGGCCAGTTAAATATGCACTACCGATTCATGTTTAGTTTTTCGTGGCGCTGTGAACGGCTGAAATAAGTTAACGCGCAACTCTGGCTTGTTAATTAACCCCTGGCTAATTAATGCCTGATGAGAAAAGAATGAAAGCACGCGGGTGGTATTTATGTCAGGTAGCCTGGGATCTGCAAACAGGAGGCCAGGCAGATCTTGTGATATGGCAGGGAAAGCGCAGGTAAGCGCTAAAATGCAAAAACCCCAGACAATTTCTTGTCTGGGGTTTAGTGTTTGGCGGAAGCGTAGAGATTCGAACTCTAGAACCCTTTCGGGTCGCCGGTTTTCAAGACCGGTGCCTTCAACCGCTCGGCCACGCTTCCAATGAGGCGCACTATAAACATCCCGCTCCGGCCTGTAAAGCCCCATTTTGATCGTTTGCCTGAAAAACAGTCAAAAACGCGTTATTCGTCTGAAATTACAACAAAATGGCGAGTTTTTCGACACTTACAGCGCGCTTATTTTGTTTAATGCTTTTTGATGTACATATCTTTGGTGAAGTAATAACCCAGCCTGTCGGGGGTAAATCCACCGACCCACGGTTTCACCAGGTGTGCACGAACGTAATGATAAAGCGGGATCGCCGGAACATCCTGCCCGAGGAGATCCTCCGCCCGCTGGTAATCGCGTCCACGCTGGGCGAGGTCGGTGGCCATCGCTGCATCCCTTAGCGCCTTATCATAATCCGGATTGCTGTAACGGCTGGTGTTACCGCTGTCGCCGGTACGGAAGTTATTAAGGAACGTAGTGGCATCGTCATAATCGGCAATCCAGGCATAACGCACCGCATCAAATTCACCGGAGTGCTTCGTGTCGAGCATGGTTTTCCACTCCTGGTTCTGCAATCGAGCCTCGACGCCAATGTTTTTCTTCCACATTGAAGCTGCCGCAATCGCAATCCTTTGATGGGATTCCGAGGTGTTATAAAGGAGGTTGAAGCTCAGTGGATGGTTCACGCCAAATCCGGCTTCAGTCAGCAATTTTTTCGCCTCATTAATGCGTTTCTCACGCGGCCAACTGGCGTATTCCGGATTTTTCAGTACGATGCCACCGATTTCCGGCTGGCTGACGAGCCAGGCTGGACGCTGCCCCTGCCCCAGTACTTTTTCTGCGATAATTTCTTTATCGAGCGCCATATTTAGCGCACGGCGCACCCGGGCATCGTTGAAAGGCGCGCGCGTGGTGTTGAACTCATAGTAGTAGGTTGCCAGATGTGGTGAAACATTAAGCTGATCAGGCATCGTTTTCTTCAACAAGGCAAACTGATTAATCGGCACCGTTGACGTGATATCTATTTCCCCGGCTTTATAGCGATTCACATCCGCCGCTTCTGACGCGATGGGCAGATAAGTCACCTTGTTAATCACCGTATGGCTGTCATCCCAGTAACGCGGATTGCGTTTGCCAACAATACGTTCGTTCACCACCCATTCAGAGAGCGTGTAGGGGCCGCTGCTAACAAAATGTTCCGGCTTCGTCCACTTTTCAGCAAAACGGGTAATCAGCGTCTTATCTAATGCCACCAGCGAAGGGTGTGCCAGCATCGGTAAAAACGATGCGGTGGGCTGCGTCAACGTGATTTCCAGCGTTTTATCGTCGAGCGCTTTTACACCCAGCGAATCCGGTGCCTTCTTCCCTTCTGCTATCAGGGAAGCGTTCACGACATGTATGCTTCCCAGGTAGCTGGCATAGGGTGACGCCGTTTTCGGATCGACCAGTCTCTGCCAGCTCCAGACAATATCCTGTGCGGTAATCGGGGTGCCGTTTGACCATGTAATGCCTTCACGCAGGTGAAATATCCAACTGCCGTTATTCTCCCACGATGCCGCCAGACGGGGTTCAATAGTGCCGTCTGGCTTTACCGCCACCAGCCCGTCGAACATATCGCTGATAATGTTGAACTCAACATCGCTTTCTACTTTGTGCGGGTCGAGTGAGGCAGGCTCGCTGCCATTGTTTCTCACCAGTTCCTGTTTTTCTGCCAACGCTGTGCCTTCTGGTACATTCGCCGCGCTGACTACCGTTGAGAGACATACAAGCCCTGTCGCCAGCATGATGCGGGTAATGTGATTGTGATGATGTGGTTTCATTTCCCTTGCCTTATTTTAATTGTTGAGACCCTCTCCACTCTTAGCGCCGGTTCCTGGATAAGGCAATCAATTTCAGCCACCTATAAGAGGTTGATCTCGCTCTTTCTACTGAGTAAAGATGGGTAAAAGGATTAGGGGTTATGACAGGCTTTTCTTATGCTGTTCCACTATTACTATCCATTAAAAGAGAGTGAATCATGGATCGCATAATTACTTCATCGCGTGACCGCTCGTCCCTGCTGAGCACACATAAAGTCCTGCGTAATACCTATTTCATGCTCAGCCTGACGCTGGCGTTTTCGGCGATCACCGCAACGGCCAGCACCGTGCTGATGTTGCCGTCTCCGGGCCTGATCCTGACGCTGGTGGGGATGTACGGTCTGATGTTCCTGACCTACAAAACTGCTGACAAACCGGTTGGTATTCTGTCCGCGTTCGCGTTTACTGGCTTCCTCGGTTATATCCTGGGCCCCATCCTTAACGCGTATCTTTCTGCCGGAATGGGCGATGTGATTGGCATGGCGCTGGGCGGCACCGCACTGGTCTTCTTCTGCTGTTCAGCCTACGTGCTGACCACCCGCAAAGATATGTCCTTCCTTGGCGGTATGCTGATGGCGGGTATCGTCGTGGTGCTGATCGGTATGGTTGCCAACATCTTCCTGCAACTGCCAGCGCTGCATCTGGCGATCAGCGCGGTGTTTATCCTGATCTCTTCAGGCGCCATCCTGTATGAGACCAGCAATATCATTCACGGCGGGGAAACCAACTACATCCGTGCAACCGTCAGCCTGTATGTCTCTCTGTACAACATCTTTGTTAGCCTGTTGAGCATTCTGGGCTTCGCCAGCCGCGACTAACGTAGACTTAACGCCACAAGGCCTCGCTTATGCGGGGCCTTTTTTTTTGCTACACTGCCCGCCGTTTGTATGACGTGTGAAAAATTATGTTGATTTACGAAGAGCATGAAATTGAGACCGATAACGACGGTTATCTGAAAGACTCTACCCTGTGGAGCGAAGGTATGGCCGTGGTCATCGCAGCCGGAGAAGGCATCGAACTGAGCCCGGAACACTGGGAAGTGGTGCGATTTGTGCGCGACTTCTACCTGGAATTTAATACTTCCCCGGCGATCCGCATGCTGGTGAAGGCAATGGCCAATAAATTTGGGGAAGAGAAAGGCAACAGCCGTTACCTCTATCGCCTGTTCCCGAAAGGCCCGGCGAAGCAAGCAACCAAAATTGCTGGCCTGCCTAAACCGGTGAAGTGTATTTAATAGCGGATACTAAAATTATCCCACGCCTGCCGGGGTTGGTGGGGTTCAGTGAGAACCCGGTCAACCCTGGCGCTGCGCGGCCCTCCAGCCTTAAGCCACGCCAGCAACGCTTCTACCTGCGCCTCTTCGCCGCAGGCGACCACTTCCACGCTGCCATCGTCCAGATTACGCGCATAACCTTTCAGCCCTAAACGCAACGCTTCACGCTGAGTACTGTAGCGAAAGCCAACCCCCTGAACCATGCCATAGACCCAGGCAATTGTGCACATTGACGCCATTTTTACCCTCCTCTCGTTCCCTGTCGTTCTGTTTATTATGGCATTTCCCCGACGCTTTACCGTAGCAGGAGCCGCAATATCGCCTTGTTCATTGCAATTGGACGGCGAAGTCGGGAAAATGCAGCCCTTCCCATCGAATAGCCAGAATAATTATCTATGAGCGTACGTTTAGTGTTAACCAAAGGGCGTGAGAAATCCTTACTCCGCCGCCATCCCTGGGTCTTTTCCGGGGCCGTTGCCCGTATGGAAGGCAAAGCCAACCTCGGTGAAACCATTGATATCGTCGACAACAAAGGGAAGTGGTTAGCCCGTGGTGCTTACTCGCCGGAATCGCAAATCCGCGCGCGCGTCTGGACGTTTGATGAAAATGAAACCATCGATATCGACTTCTTTGTCCGTCGTCTACAGCAGGCGCAACAGTGGCGCGACTGGCTGGCGCAGCAGGATGGCCTCGATAGCTATCGTCTGATTGCCGGCGAATCCGACGGTTTGCCGGGTGTGACTATCGACCGCTTTGGCAATTTCCTCGTGCTGCAACTGCTGAGCGCCGGGGCGGAATACCAGCGTGCAGCGTTAATTAGCGCCCTGCAAACGTTGTATCCGGAATGCGCCATTTATGACCGCAGCGACGTCGCCGTGCGTAAAAAAGAAGGCATGGAACTGACGCAAGGCCCGGTGACCGGTGAACTGCCGCCAGCCCTGCTGCCAATTCAGGAGCACGGTATGAAGCTGCTGGTGGATATCCAGCACGGTCACAAAACCGGATACTACCTCGACCAGCGCGACAGCCGCCTGGCGACGCGCCGTTATGTCGCGGACAAGCGCGTCCTCAACTGCTTCTCTTATACCGGCGGTTTTGCGGTCTCTGCACTGATGGGCGGCTGCCGCCAGGTGACCAGCGTCGATACCTCGCAGGAAGCACTGGATGTGGCAAAACAGAACGTCGAGCTGAACAACCTTGATCTCAGCAAAGCTGAGTTCGTGCGGGATGACGTGTTCAAACTGCTGCGCAAATATCGCGATCAGGGCGAGAAATTCGATGTCATCGTAATGGATCCGCCAAAGTTCGTTGAGAACAAAAGCCAGCTTCAGGGGGCCTGCCGCGGCTATAAAGATATCAACATGCTGGCCATCCAGTTGCTGAATCCGGGCGGCGTGCTGCTGACCTTCTCCTGTTCCGGTCTGATGACGACAGATTTATTCCAGAAAATCATCGCGGATGCCGCAATAGATGCCGGTCGTGATGTACAATTTATAGAGCAGTTCCGTCAGGCGGCCGATCACCCGGTGATCGCAACCTATCCCGAAGGACTGTATCTGAAAGGGTTTGCCTGTCGCGTCATGTAACTTGAAAAGCGAAACAACGACCTCATATTGTATGGAGTTAATGTTTCCCGGGAGGTGACTATGATTGCCAGCAAATTCGGTATCGGCCAACAGGTTCGTCATTCCTTGTTAGGGTATCTGGGCGTGATTGTCGATATCGACCCGGAATACTCACTTGATGAACCAGAGCCCGATGAACTGGCGGCAAACGACGAACTGCGTATGCTGCCGTGGTATCACGTGGTCATGGAAGATGAAGACGGCCAGCCAGTTCATACCTACCTGGCTGAAGCTCAACTTAGCGGTGAACCAAGCGAAGAGCATCCTGAGCAACCCTCGATGGATGAACTGGCGCGCACCATTCGCCAACAGCTTCAGGCGCCGCGACTGCGTAACTAACCCCCCGAAAAAACAAAACCCCGAGCTGCGGGGTTTTTCTTATTTCGCCAGCCCAAGACGCGGGATTTCAATTGCCGGACAACGATCCATCACCACGCTCAGCCCCGCATTGCGCGCCAGCACGGCCGCCTGTTCGTTAATCACGCCCAACTGTAACCACAGTACCTTTGCCCCTATGGCTACCGCTTCCTGCGCCACGCCCCACGCTGCTTCTGAATTACGGAAAACATCCACCATATCGATTTTTTCCGGTACGTCCGCAAGCGTCGCATAGCCCTTCTGACCCAGGAGTTCTTTACCCGCTACTTTTGGCGAGACCGGTATCACGCGGTAGCCCTGATCCAATAAATACTTCATCACCCGATAGCTTGGACGATCCGGCTTGTCGCTCGCGCCCACCAGCGCAATGGTACGTGTGGTGGTCAAAATGTCTGCGATATCACTTTCAGTCATCATTTTTTCTCCTGGCCTTTTTCTCAGTGTACGCCAATCTCAGAAGAGCTGCGATTAACGCTCACGCTGTCGGCAATTTCGCCACTCATCATATTTTTTACCCGTAAAGCTTGCAGCAGTATTCGCATCCAGTAATCTGTCTGCATTTATTGTTCAGGATACAACGCTATGGAACTCACCACTCGCACGCTGCCTGCGCGCAAACACATTGCGCTGGTTGCCCACGACCACTGCAAAGATATGCTTATGAAATGGGTCGATCGCCATAAAGCCGTGTTGGCTCAGCACTCGCTGTCGGCGACCGGTACCACCGGGAACCTGGTGGCGCGCGCTACAGGCCTGGAAGTCAACGCCTTGCTCAGCGGCCCGATGGGCGGCGATCAGCAGGTCGGCGCGTTGATCTCTGAAGGGAAAATTGATGTGCTGATTTTCTTCTGGGATCCGCTGAACGCCGTGCCACACGATCCGGACGTCAAAGCGCTGCTGCGCCTGGCAACCGTCTGGAATATTCCGGTCGCCACCAACGCCTCAACGGCGGATCTTATT
This sequence comes from Pseudocitrobacter cyperus, assembly GCF_039889165.1. Lineage (NCBI taxonomy): Bacteria > Pseudomonadati > Pseudomonadota > Gammaproteobacteria > Enterobacterales > Enterobacteriaceae > Pseudocitrobacter > Pseudocitrobacter cyperus. The sequence continues at coordinate 1,001,372 of NZ_JAYMYY010000001.1, forward strand.
ATCCAGTCGCCGCATTTCAGCGACCCGGTGGATATTTTGATTCCGGATTATCAGCGGTATCTGGCAGATCGTCTGAGATAATTCATCAACCCGGCTATCACGCCGGGTTTATTTTTCAGGGCTTGCGCGCCACCGGCACATCCAGATGTTTCAGGATCTCAACAAACGGCGACGGCTCCTCTTTATTGAACAGCAGCCACACGCGGTGACGAGCGCGCGTTATCGCTACATAGAGCAAACGGCGTTCTTCAGCATCGACAAAATCCTCTGGCTCCGGCAGCAACGCCTGCTCCATGATGGACTCCCTCGCCGGTGCCGGGAAACCATCCTGCCCCTCCTGCAAACCCAGCACAATCACGTAATCCGCCTGCTGACCTTTACTGGCATGCACGGTCATAAAATCGATATTCAGCTTTGGCCAGCGCGTGGCGGCTTTTTCCAGCGCGGCAGGTTTCAGGTGGTGATAACGCGCCAGCACCAGAATACGTTGTTCCGGCGTGACGTAACCGCTCAGCTTGTCAAACAGCGCATCGAGTTGATCGTCCGGTAATAAGGTTACTGCTTTTTTATCACCCGCCGTCAGGCTGTTCAGCGGCTTGTGCAACTGATGCGGGTTTTGCTGGATAAACCGATTAGCGATCTGCCCGATGCGACCATTAAAGCGATAGGTGGTATCCAGCGCACAGTTGTCGCCCTCACCGAAATAGTGACTGAAGGCCGTAGTAAGCGACAGTTGCGCCCCGCTGAAGCGGTAGATAGCCTGCCAGTCATCGCCCACGGCAAAGAGTGTCGTTTGTGAGTTTTGCTTACGCAGCGCTGCCAGCAGAGCTGCGCGCTGTGGCGAGATATCCTGAAACTCATCGACCAGAATATGCTTCCAGGGGCTGACAAAACGCCCCTTCTCCAGCACGTTAATCGCCTGATGGATCAGGCCGGAGAAATCGACGGCATTCTCATCTTTCAATGCCGTTTTCCAGGCTTTCAGCAACGGAGCCATCAGCTTAACGCGCTTACTGAAGAGGTCACGCACCTCTTCCGGCGCATTTTCGATCATCTCCGCCTGCGAACCGCCATGCATGCGCATCAGGCTGACCCAGCGATCAAGGCGGCTACCCATTCGCTTGAGGATCTTCGCATCATTCCAGAAAGCGTCTTCACCAACTTCCCAGCCCATCTCTTCCTGTAACCATAAGCGCCAGCCCTTGGCCTGGGCGTTTTTCTCTTTGCACTGCTGTTGCCAGCAATCAGTAAAAAGCTTGTAGCGAGCCGTGGTATCACTTTCCAGCTTGCTGACCACCGGTACCTTTTTGCTACCCTGCTGGATAATATGCAGCGCCAGCGAGTGGAAAGTCCGCGCGGAAATCGCATCCGTATGCAGGCGCTCCTGAATACGCTCATCCATCTCCTGTGCCGCCTTGCGCCCAAACGCCAGCAGTAAGATTTGCTCTGCTGCCGCTTCGCCCCGCGCAAGGAGCCAGCCCGCGCGCGCTACCAGAACGGAAGTTTTACCACTACCAGCGCCTGCCAGCACCAGCAGCGAGCGTTCACCATTAACCACCGCTCGCGCCTGGGAGCCGTTTAACGGTGAGGATTCGATCTGCTCGAAGAAATCGGCGTACTGTTCCAGCATTGTTTCGGTATAGCGCTGGTTATGCGCCTGGCGACTGGCTTCCACATCATTCATCCAGGCTTTGCATTGCTGCCAGGCGTCGCGACAGTTGTCAAAACTGTCGAGCCGGCTGACGGGAACCGGTAAGCCTTCCAGTGCATGAAGGATCCGCTGACGAATATCCGCTGTTTGCTGGCGCGTAAGCCATTTCTCCGCATCATTATTCGCGGCTATTTCCGCCAGCAACTGTTGCAGTACGCCTGCGGAAATCTCGCTCATCTCCTGGCTCCAGGCCTGCCAGTTGGCGATTAAGTGGCGATGGAAACGCTGGGTTTCACCCCATTCAGTGCCGTGTAGACGGACAACTTTATCTTCCGGCAGCACAAATTCCAGCTCGCCCCACACCAGCCCGCGCTTACAGTTAATTGAAAGCAACTGATTAAAAGGAATGAGATATTCATGATGCTCACCCGACACCTTAACGCCCGCGTTGAGAAGCTCAACGCGATCGTATGGATGCTGCGCCATGCGCTTGCCCAACGTTGTCGCTTTTAATTCCATCTCTCGCCGAATCCTGACTTTTTCAATATCACACAGTGTAACCGCCAGAGAATAGGTGCTCCAGCGCAAAAAAACGTTACAATTACCCGCACTTATTATTCACAGGCCGCACAGAGGATTTATGCGTACCGTTCTGAATATTTTAAATTTTGTATTAGGTGGTTTTGCCACAACCTTCGGTTGGCTGGTAGCAACGTTCTTCAGCATCATTTTTATTATCACTCTGCCGCTCACCCGTTCCTGCTGGGAGATAACCAAACTGTCGCTGATCCCATACGGCAACGAGGCGGTACACGTTGATGAACTGGAGCCGCAATCGAAAAACAGCGTGCTGAATGCTGGCGGTACCGTGCTGAACATAGTCTGGCTGGTGCTGTTTGGCTGGTGGCTGTGCTTATCGCATATCGCGGTCGGTATCGCGCAATGCATCAGCATCATCGGTATCCCGGTTGGCATCGCCAACTTTAAAATTGCCGCCATTGCGCTCTGGCCCGTGGGGCGTCGCGTCGTGCCGGTTGAAGTGGCTCGCGCCGCGCGTGAAGCCAATGCGCGTCGTCGTTTCCAGTAACCGGGGCTGATTCTCTTTATGTTAAGTCCCTTGCTACGTCGCTATACATGGAACAGCACCTGGCTCTATAACGTCAGGATCTTCATCGCCCTGTGCGGTACCACGGCACTGCCGTGGTGGCTGGGCGATTCGAAGCTGACCATTCCATTAACCCTGGGCGTCGTTGCTGCGGCGCTTACCGACCTCGACGATCGTCTGGCAGGGCGTTTGCGTAACCTTGTCATTACGCTTATCTGCTTCTTTATTGCGTCGGCATCCGTCGAGTTGCTTTTCCCCTGGCCATGGCTGTTTGCGCTGGGCCTGACTATCTCCACCACCGGCTTTATTTTGCTGGGCGGGCTGGGGCAGCGTTATGCCACTATCGCCTTCGGCGCGCTGCTTATCGCTATCTATACCATGCTGGGCGTCTCGCTCTATTCCCACTGGTATCAGCAGCCGGTTCTGCTTATCGCCGGGGCAGTCTGGTATAACCTGCTGACGCTCACCGGCCATCTGATTTTCCCGATTCGCCCGCTGCAGGACAACCTTGCGCGCAGCTACGAGCAGTTGGCGCACTATCTCGAACTGAAATCGCGCCTCTTCGACCCGGATATTGAAGATGAAAACCAGGCACCGCTGTATGAACTGGCGCTGGCGAACGGAAAACTGATTGCCACCCTGAACCAGACAAAAGCCTCCCTGCTGACCCGACTGCGCGGTGACCGTGGGCAGCGCGGAACACGCCGCACGTTGCACTACTATTTTGTCGCCCAGGATATCCACGAACGCGCCAGTTCATCGCACATTCAATATCAAACTCTGCGCGACAATTTCCGCTACAGCGATGTGATGTTCCGTTTTCAGCGCATGCTCTCAATGCAGTCTCAGGCCTGCCAACAGTTATCGAAAGCCATTTTGCTGCGTGTCCCCTATCAGCATGATAATCGCTTTGAGCGCGCCTTTACGCATCTGGATGCCGCGCTGGAACGCGTGCGCGCAAGCGGCGCTTCACCGGAACAGATGAAAGCGCTGGGTTTTTTACTGAACAACCTGCGGGCAATTGACGCACAACTGGCCACCATTGAATCGGAACAGTTACAGTCACAGGCGCAGAGCGAGACGGAGAACCTGCTGGCCGATGACAGCCTGCATGGCATCAGTGATATTCGTCTGCGGCTGAGTATGAATATGTCGCCGGAATCTGCCCTGTTCCGCCATGCGGTGCGAATGTCGCTGGTTCTTTGCGCTGGCTATGCCTTCATTCAGTTTACCGGCCTGAACCACGGCTACTGGATCTTGCTCACCAGTCTGTTTGTCTGTCAGCCGAACTACAACGCCACTCGCCACCGCCTGGCGCTGCGTATTATCGGTACTCTGGTGGGCGTTGCATTAGGCATTCCTGTGTTACTGCTGGTGCCGTCGCTGGAAGGGCAACTGGCGCTGATCGTCGTAACCGGTGTGCTGTTCTTTGCTTTTCGTAATGTGCAGTATGCCCACGCGACAATGTTCATCACGCTGCTGGTACTGCTGTGCTTTAACCTGCTTGGGGAAGGGTTTGAAGTGGCATTGCCGCGGATAATCGATACCCTGATTGGCTGCGGGATAGCCTGGTTTGCCGTCAGTTTTATCTGGCCTGACTGGAAGTTTCGCAACCTGCCTCGCGTGTTAGCGCGCGCCGTCGATGCCAACTGTCGTTATCTGGACGCTATTCTTGAGCAATATCATCAGGGGCGTGATAACCGGCTGGCATACCGTGTAGCCCGCCGCGATGCGCACAGTCGTGATGCTGAGCTGGCCTCCGTGGTTTCGAACATGACAACGGAGCCCAACGTCAGTGCCGAGATGCGGGAAACCGCTTTCCGCCTGTTGTGTCTTAACCATACGCTGACCAGTTACATCTCGGCGCTGGGTGCGCACCGTGAAAAACTGACTAACCCGGATATTCTGGCGCTACTGGATGATGCCGTATGTTATGTTGACGACGCCTTCCATCACCTGCCTGCGGATGAAGAACGCGTCCAGCATGCCCTGGCCGGCCTTGCGGAACGCATCCACCATCTGGAGCCGCGACCGGACAGTAAAGAACCGTTGGTACTGCAACAAATCGGCCTGCTCATCTCCCTGTTACCCGAACTTTGCCGGCTGCAACAGCGGGTGCTCGCCTAATCTACTGCGGCAGGCGGGTTGTTCAACGCGCTTGCCCAGTCAATCAACTCCTGACGCCTGTCTAACGGCAACGCAGCAGCGTGGACTCCCGTCAGCGCGCCCTCAAGTGAAAGAATCACGCTGGTGCTCAAATTTTCGCGTAGCTGTCGTAGTTTCAACCATACCGTTTTCGCCCCCATACGCCGCAAATCATTGACGCTTTTCACCCCGGCATCCCTCAACAGCAGTTCCATCTGAAAGGAGATATTAGGCAGATCCCTGAGGCGGTTGAGATTATGCCGCCTGTTTTTCTCCCGCTTTGCATCCTGTAGCGACAGGGAACTTAACTTCAACAACGTTTTTTGATCCCGCCAAAGCCGCGCATCAACCTTAAAGTAGTTAAGCTGGTGCGGGCCGCTGCGCTTCTGCAGAGTCAGGAGTTTCGCATTATGTTGCACCTGATATGGCACCGTATCTTCGCAGGCCCTCAGATAGAGTTCTCCCTCCGCCACCATGGCGAAGATCGCATCATCAACGGTCAGACTGTAACCGCCAAACAGGGGGCGGGCGCGAATGACGCCCAAAGGTGAAAGGCATTCCTGAGATTGATAAATCCGTTTATATGATATTTTTTTCACGATTAATCCTTACTAATCATCGCCTTAGAAGCATTAAAAGCGTTAATGAATCCTGTAATTAGCAACATATGAAACTTCCGTCAGCACGGCAAGGTGTATTTATCATTACGGGCATTTGATGTGCGAATTTGCGAGTAGCTTTCAGAAAATGAGGTTGATCTTTAATGACAGTGGTAGTACTGTATATTCATACAGTAACCCACAAGGTTGGATTAGCTATGTATACATCTGGTGTTGTAAATCGTTCGTCTGTCGCGGTAACGCCTGCGGCCCATCACACGTTCGCCACTCCTGTGCACGCGTCCCCTGCCCTGGTAAGCGAAGTGGTTTATCGTGAAGATCAGCCCATGATGGCGCAGTTACTGCTCTTACCTTTATTGCAGCAGCTCGGTCAGCAATCTCGTTGGCAGCTATGGCTAACGCCACAACAAAAACTGAGTCGCCAGTGGGTGCAGGCTTCCGGCCTTCCGTTAAGCAAGGTCATGCAGCTTCGCCAGATGCTTCCGTGCAATATGCTTGATTCTATGGAACGTGCATTACGTACAGGGAACTATAGTGTAGTTATCGCCTGGGTGGCGGAAGAACTGTCGGAGCATGATCATTCTCGCCTGATGAGCGCGGCAGAAGAAGGGAATGCAATGGCGTTTATTATGCGTCCAGTTCACTCCTCTTCTCATCCAGCAGGACAACTCAATGGGCTAAAAATTCACTCAAATTTGTATCATTAAGTGAAATTAGGAATTTTCCTGGAATTTTTTTTGCAGTCTCGTTACGGGCATGTTTCAGTTACTTAAATTCCTGAGAATGCTGGTGTGATGCGGGTCTCAGAATTTTATCTCGCATAAATTCTAGCCTGAAATGTTAAATATTGTGTATACAACTCTTTTTTTTTCATATGCCTGACGGAGTTCACACTTGTAAGTTTCCAACTACGTTGTAGACTTTACATCGCCAGGGGTGATCAGCTTACGCCGCAGAGATCTGCTGAGTAATTAATAAGTCACGCCCCCGGTGAAGGATTTAACCGTGAGTCTTTTAGATTTTCATGGCAAATTTTGGATGATAACGAGGCGCAAAAAATGAAAAAGACAGCTATCGCGATTGCAGTGGCACTGGCTGGTTTCGCTACCGTAGCGCAGGCCGCTCCGAAAGATAACACCTGGTATGCTGGTGCTAAACTGGGCTGGTCTCAGTTCCACGATGTCGGTAACAACCAGATCAACAACATCGGCCCAACCCACGAAAGCCAACTGGGCGCTGGTGCGTTCGGTGGTTATCAGGTTAACCCGTATGTTGGTTTCGAAATGGGTTATGACTGGTTAGGTCGTATGCCGTACAAAGGTGACACCCAGAACGGTGCTTACCAGAACGGCGCATTCAAAGCTCAGGGCGTTCAGTTGACCGCTAAACTGGGTTACCCAATCACTGACGATCTGGACATCTATACTCGTCTGGGTGGTATGGTTTGGCGTGCAGACGCTAAAAACAACGAAGGCTTCAAAGACCACGACACTGGCGTATCCCCAGTATTCGCTGGCGGCGTAGAATACGCGGTAACCCGTGACATCGCTACCCGTCTGGAATACCAGTGGACTAACAACATCGGTGACGCGAACACCGTTGGTGCACGTCCGGATAACGGCCTGCTGAGCGTAGGTGTTTCCTATCGTTTCGGCCAGCAGGAAGAAGCAGCTCCAGTAGCTCCGGCTCCGGCTCCGGCTCCAGAAGTTCAGACCAAACACTTCACTCTGAAGTCTGATGTTCTGTTCAACTTCAACAAAGCAACTCTGAAACCAGAAGGCCAGCAGGCTCTGGATCAGATGTACAGCCAACTGAGCAACCTGGATCCGAAAGACGGTTCCGTTGTTGTTCTGGGCTTCACTGACCGCATCGGTTCTGACGCTTACAACCAGGGTCTGTCCGAGAAACGTGCTCAGTCCGTTGTTGATTACCTGATCTCTAAAGGTATTCCTTCTGACAAAATCTCTGCACGTGGCATGGGCGAATCCAACCCGGTTACTGGCAACACCTGTGACAACGTGAAAGCTCGCGCTGCACTGATCGACTGCCTGGCACCGGATCGTCGCGTAGAGATCGAAGTTAAAGGTATCAAAGACGTTGTAGCTCAGCCGCAGGCTTAAGTTATTGTCTTATGAAAAAACCCCGCGCTGCGGGGTTTTTTTTGCTCTGCGTTCAACGCAACGATGTAAAAGAGACGGTTACTCTTTCCCCAGCAGCGCCTGCAAATCCTGCTTCAGGCTGCTCATCTTCGTCGCGTATTTTTCTTTGTTTTCCGCATCTTCAATCAGTTGGACAATCGTCTCTGACAACGTTTTTCCCCGACGCTGTGCCAGCCCCGCCAGACGCTGCCAGACGGCAAATTCCAGATCGATCGACTTCTTCCGCGTATGCTGATGCTCCGCATTAAAGTGGCGCTTACGACGTGCGCGAATCGTCTGCTTCATGCGGTTCACCAGCGAAGGATTGATGTTTTGCGCAATCCACTCATTAACCAGAACCGGTTCATGCTCAAGCTTCAGCAGGAGATCAACCGCTTCCTGTGCGGCGCTGGTTTCAATGTAGCGGGTGATCGTTTCGCCTTCCCGGTGCTTCTTCACCAGGTATTTCCACTTCCACCCGCTCTCAAGATTTTCCAGTTGTTGATATTTCATTGCGATCCCAATGTGACCGTGTAACTCTTTTCAGGATATCAGTTTTTTGCTGATGTGCTGAGAAGAAATCGGCAACTGTGAAGACATTATCGCTTTATCCGTGAGCTTCACTGCGGCATAAGGTATAATCTCGCGCTTTACATCTGACTAAAAATAGCGACTTTGACCATAAATACTCTTTCCCGGCGCGACCTTGCCCCTGCGACTGATGCATACCAGGCGCTATTTACACTGCCTGAACTCAGCACAGTTAACGAATCTTTATTCAGCGAGCTGCAGGCTCGCCTGCACTATGCCCTTGAGCAGTTTTTACACCCTCAGGGCGTCAGCGACTTTTTACTGGTCAAAGCGCCAGAAGAAAAAGCGTACCTGCAACTCCTCAACAACGCGACCACTGCACTGCGCAGTGACGATAGCGCCCGCCTCACCGGAGTCAACTATACGATTGCTTCAGGGCAGGTGAGCGTTTCTCCGGCATCAACGCCGAAGGATAATTTTGCCAGCCAGTGTCCAACCCTTTTTGCCGATTGGGTGGAGGCCGAGCAGCTATTCGGCTGCGTGCGTCAGTTTAACGGCGAAATTACCCTTCAGCCGGGTCTGGTTCACCAGGCCAACGGTGGCGTGCTCATTCTGTCTCTGCGCGCGTTGCTGGCTCAGCCTCTGTTGTGGATGCGCCTGAAGTCTCAGGTAACGCAGCAACGCTTTGAGTGGCTCTCCTTCGACGAATCTCGCCCGCTGCCAGTCACCATCCCTTCTATGCCGCTTTCACTGAAAGTTATGCTGGTAGGCGATCGCGAAGCCCTGGCTGACTTCCAGGAAATGGAACCCGAGCTGGCTGAGAAATCGCTCTATAGCGAATATGAAGACAATCTGCAGCTTACTGATGAAGAGACACTGAAACAGTGGTGTCAGTGGGTTCAGCAGGTTGCTCGTGATGCCAGCCTGCCAACTGTCGCCGCCGATGCATGGCCACGTTTGATTCAGGAAGGCGCACGCTATACCGGCGATCAGGAAACGCTGCCCCTCTGCCCGCTGTGGATTGCTCGCCAGTTACGAGAAACGGCGCCTTTCTGCGAAGGTAACACCATTGGTGATGAACAACTCAAAACCATGCTTGAGCAACGTCAGTGGCGTGAGGGATACCTCTCTGAACGCATGCAGGATGAAATTCTGCTCGAACAAATTCTGATTGAGACGGAAGGTGAATGTATCGGCCAGATCAACGCGCTGTCGGTGATTGAATTTCCGGGCCATCCGCGCGCTTTTGGCGAACCTTCGCGAATCAGTTGCGTCGTTCATATTGGGGACGGTGAATTTACCGATATTGAACGCAAGGCGGAACTTGGTGGCAACATTCACGCCAAGGGCATGATGATCATGCAGGCATTTTTAATGTCAGAGCTTGAACTCGATCAGCAAATCCCCTTCTCTGCGTCGCTGACTTTCGAGCAGTCGTACAGTGAAGTGGACGGCGATAGCGCGTCGATGGCCGAGCTGTGCGCCCTGATTAGCGCCCTCTCCGGTGTACCGATTAATCAAAGCATCGCCATCACAGGCTCCGTCGATCAGTTTGGTCGCGCACAGCCGGTGGGGGGGCTGAATGAAAAAATTGAAGGCTTCTTTGCTATCTGTCAGCAACGTGGCTTAAATGGCAAACAGGGCGTAATTATTCCTGCGACCAACGTGCGTCATCTGAGCCTGTCGCTGGATGTTCAGGAAGCCGTTGAAGCCGGGCAGTTCTCTATCTGGGCGGTCGATGATGTGACCGAAGCCCTGCCGCTTCTCACCCAACTTAACTGGGATGCTGAAGGGCAGACAACGTTATTGCAAACGATTCAGGAACGTATCGCGCAGGCATTGCAACCCGATGCACGCCATCGTTATCCGTGGCCGCTACGTTGGCTGAACTGGTTCAATTCGAACTGATCGGACTTGTTCAGCGTACACGTGTTAGCTATCCTGCGTCCCGAACTCAAAATAAGGCTTACTTAAAACATGGTAGATAAACGCGAATCTTATACAAAAGAAGATCTTCTTGCCTCTGGTCGCGGCGAACTGTTTGGTGCAAAGGGCCCGCAGTTACCGGCTCCGAGTATGCTGATGATGGATCGTGTCGTTAAAATGACCGAAACAGGCGGCAATTTTGATAAGGGCTATGTTGAAGCAGAGCTCGATATCAACCCGGATCTGTGGTTCTTCGGCTGTCACTTCATTGGCGACCCGGTAATGCCTGGCTGCCTGGGTCTTGACGCTATGTGGCAGTTAGTTGGCTTCTACCTGGGCTGGCTTGGCGGTGAAGGCAAAGGCCGTGCGCTGGGCGTGGGTGAAGTGAAATTCACCGGTCAGGTTCTGCCGACCGCAAAGAAAGTGACCTATCGTATTCACTTCAAACGCATCGTAAACCGTCGCCTGATCATGGGCCTGGCGGATGGCGAAGTGCTGGTAGATGGTCGTCTGATCTATACCGCAAACGACCTGAAGGTCGGCCTGTTCCAGGATACTTCTGCGTTTTAACCCCTTCTGTCCACAACGCATTCGGGTTGTAGAAAGGCGAAACCTCCGCAAAGCGGAGGTTTCTTTTAAAGAGACAGCGTCAGGCGATAACTGTCCTGTCCTCCATGGCTTCTCGCCAGCCTCCGAGCCAGTGTGAACGTTGATTTAACGTCTGGTAAGGACAAATTTCTTTCGATTTACCGGCAATACCGGCCTGATAACCACGCTGATGTGCCCGTTCCAGGCGATCTCGTTTTTGTCTCTTCATGCCTCGTTTCCCTCATTACTTTTATCTGGTGGAAATGAAAACAGTGATTGCAAAGTGTGCAACCACACATTACGAATAACCCGAATCATCACCATCGTCAATGCGCAAAATTCACACCAGTGTCATATTTGTGAGCTACTCAAGAGTTCATTTGTACAAAAAATGTGAAGTGGGACAACTAAGCTGCTGAGCATAAAAACAAAAAAACCGTCGTGGATTTAGCATCCACGACGGCCTTAAGCATTATTAATTCTACTTATAGTTGCTGATTGAGGGAGCGAGCGATAGAAGCCGCTTCCTGGCTCCAGGCCTGCGCCAGTACTTTCACCATCTCATCATAGCCATCTTGCTGCTGAGGCAGTTCAATGTGGAATGGACGTTTAATCAAACGCCCCTGATGGTTCAACAGCCACTCACCGCTGACAATCACTTTGCCATCGTAACGCCCGTGGAAGCCATTCACCGATACATTAAGCGTATCCTGATCGTGGCCCAGCGGCTGCGATGCAATTACCCAGCCCGGTAACTGATTGCCCAGGTTGGCGACAAGAGTAGTACGCAATTGCTGATCAAGCGGGCTGGCCCACAGATTGTTGCTGGCAATCACATACTGCACATCGCTGGTCTGATAAACCACCCCGCTCCCGGCCAGAAAATCCGGGATGGAGACCTGCTCCACCCACAGCAAATGGTTGCCGGAACCGGCGCTGTTTTGCACCGTGCCCTTATCCAGCGGCAACTGGTAGTACGTTTTATTCTCCCCGCCGCTGCTACAGGCTGCCAGCAGGCAAGCCGCGACCAGAACTAACCACTTTTTCATTATTTCGCCCTCTTAGGCTCTGGATCTTTTTTATCCTTCGCTTCAAACACCAGCGCGTTGCTCTTCTCATTCAGCGTTTTCAGAACCGGCTGCAATTCGCGCAGAACCTGATCCAGACGCTGCATATCCGCCACCATCTTGTTGTAGGCGGCAGAGCCTGGCTGGAAGCCCTGCATGCTTCGATTGAGCTCACGCAGCGTTTTCTGCATATCATCCGGCAACTGCTGCATCGACTGGCTGGCGGTGATCTTATTCAGATTATCCAGCGTTGTTTGCAGCTCACGCATAGTGCGCTGGCTTTCGCTCAGCGTATTCGTGGCCTGCTGAATCATCGGGTTCAGCGGCAGATTGTTGAATTTATCCAGCGTATCCATCAAACGCTGCTGGATCTGCGCCAGACCGCCGCTCACCGTTGGGATAATCTGATAACCGCTAAATTCACGGATACCCGTCACCGCCGGTTCTTTCGGATAGAAGTCCATATCCACATACAGTGCACCTGTGACCAGATTCCCGGTCTTCAGCGAACCGCGCAGGCCGCGCTGCATCAACTCCTCCAGATGCTTACCAAGATCGGGATGTTCACCCAGTTGGTTCGCCAGACGTTCCGGCTCGATACGAATCAATACCGGGATGCGGTAGTCATTGTTCAATGCCTGACGCAGCCCTTTCACATCAAACGGCACCTGAGAAACCGTCCCCAGACGAATACCACGAAATTCAACCGGTGCGCCAGGCTGCAGACCGCGAACGGAATCTTTGAAGAACATCAGGTAATCAAGATGTTCGGTATAGAGTGAGTCCTGAATACTTTTCTGATCGTCATAAAGCCTGAACTCGCTCTTCTCGGTAACTGGCTTACCTAAATCCAGCCCCTCAGGCACGTCAAAACTGACGCCGCCACTAAACAGTGTGGTAAGCGAGCCCATCTCGACGCGCATACCCGCAGAGGTCAGATCGACCGCCACACCGCTATCTTTCCAGAAACGGACATTACTGGTTACCAGCCGATCGTTCGGCGCGGTAATAAACAGTTGGTAGCTGATAGAGCGTTTTTGCGGATCAAAGGTGCTGGTTTCAACGGAACCCACGCGATAACCGCGGAACAGCACCGGATCGCCAGGATTCAGTTGACCCGCTTTTTTACTGTCGAGAATGACGCGGATCCCTTTCGCATCCGGCGGCGCCAGCGGTGGTTGATCCAGCAGTTGATAGTCTTCTTGCTGCCCACCCTGATTACCCGGTTGCAACTCGATGTATGCCCCAGAAAGCAGCGTACCCAGCCCGCTTATCCCCTCACGGCCTACCTGCGGCTTTACCACCCAAAAGACAGAGTCTTTATGCAGCAGCTTTTCCATGCCGGCATTCAGGCGCGCTTTAATCTCAACGTGCGTGAGATCATCGGTCAGCGTTGTACTTTCCACCACGCCCACATCCACGCTACGGCTTTTGATGGTGGTTTTACCGCCTTCAATCCCCTCTGCGTTGGTGGTGATGAGCGTGACCTCCGGCCCCTGGTGGCTATAGTGGTAAAACAGGATCCAGGCACCAATCAGCGCAGTGATTATCGGGAAGATCCAGACTGGAGACCAGTTCTTCACCTTCTGCACTTTAGCCTCTCCACTCTTCGTTTCCATGCTATTACGACTCCTCATGGCTTGATTCCGGTTCCCGATCCCACGACAGACGAGGGTCAAAGGTCATGGCCGAGAACATGGTCATTATCACGACCAGCGCAAACATTAATGCGCCCATCGCTGGATAGATATTCATCAGCCCGCCCATGCGAACCAATGCGGAAAGCACTGCTATGACAAATACATCAATCATCGACCAGCGGCCAACAAACTCGACCACTTCATAAATCAGGTGCATGCGCTCGCTATCCCGGCGCCCATGCCCTTTTGCATCCCAGCAAAGCCAGGCTATCGCAATCATCTTCAGGGTCGGCACCATAATACTGGCAATAAAAATGACCATCGCGACCGGATACGAGCCTTCGCTCCACAGCAGGATCACCCCCGCGAGGATCGTCGACGGCATTTTGTCGCCCAGCAAATCGGTTACCATGATCGGCAGAATATTGGCCGGAAGATAGAGGATGATGGAAGTGACGAGCAGCGCCATCGTCCACTGCAGGCTATTGCGACGGCGCACATAGCCAGTAGAGTGGCAACGCGGGCAAACGTGTTGGTCAGCCGGTAATATCGCCGTGCAGCACGAACAGGAGCGTAGCCCCTGACGAATGCCGGTGACACCCGGCTGCGGCGCTTTTTCGAGTACCGGCATCGGCGCAATGTCATCCCATAGCCAGCGGCGATCGACGCACAGGAAAGTGCGAAGTTGCAGTAAACAGAAAAGACACCAGGGAATAAAGCTACTACCGATGCCGATATCGCCATACGCCATTAGCTTCACAAAACTCACCAGCACCCCGGCCAGGAAGATTTCAGCCATCCCCCATGACTTCAGATGGAAGAGAATTTTCGCTAAAAACGTCTTCACGCTAAGCGGCATTTTTACCCGGTTAACCAGCAGTAACACTGTCACCAGACAAAATGCCGGCACCAGTTGCACGAAGAGCATGAAAAAAGTGCCGAGGCTTGCGTAATCTTCGCTAAAAAGTACCCGCGGAATTTCCAGCAGTTCAATTTCGCTATTAACCCCGGCCACTTTCATATAAATAAAGGGAAAGAGGTTCGCCAGTAACAACATAAATAACGCCACGATGGCATACGCCGTGGGGCGAGATCGAGGCTCGTCCCAGGCGGTTGTCAGCGTGGTGCCACAACGCGGACACGCGGCTTTATGCCGATGTTCAAGGTGCGGCAACGCCACCAGCATGTCACATTGCCGGCACAGAATATGCCGCGCAGCATGATGTTGTTCGCACATGAAAACTCCTCGGTATCAGGCACCGTTTTTTAACGCTTCAAGGTATTCCCAGCGTTCAAATGCCTCTTCTAACGCCTTTTCGGCCTGCGCCAGTTCGGCTAACACTTTTTGCGTGTGGTCGTGCGGCTGGCTGAAGAATGACGCATCAGCAACCTGCGCCTGCAACCCTTCCAGCTCAGCTTCCAGCGCTTCCAGTTTTTGTGGAAGTTGTTCCAGTTCGCGCTGCAGGTTATAGCTTAATTTTGCCGTGGCGCGTTTAGCTGTTTCTGCTTTTGGCTGAACCACTTCGGCTGGTTTCTTAACAATAGCTTGTTTTTGCGCCTGTGATTGGCTCTGTTGACCGCGCGCATCGTGATAGCCGCCAACATACTGACCAATCTTCCCGTCGCCTTCGAAGATCCAGCATTCGGTCACTGTATTATCCACAAATTGACGATCGTGGCTTACCAGCATGACCGTTCCCTGATAACCGTCAATCAGCTCTTCCAGCAATTCGAGGGTTTCGACATCCAGGTCGTTAGTCGGTTCATCGAGAATCAACAAATTACTGGGCTTGAGGAACAAGCGCGCCAGCAACAGACGGTTGCGCTCCCCGCCGGAGAGTGCGCGTACCGGCGTCATCGCGCGTTTCGGATGGAACAGGAAGTCCTGCAGGTAGCCCAGCACATGGCGCGGCTTACCGTTAACCATCACCTCTTGCTTACCTTCCGCGAGGTTGTCCATCACGGTTTTATCCGGATCAAGCTCGGCGCGGTGCTGGTCGAAATAAGCGACTTCCAGCTTCGTTCCCACATGGATACGACCGCTATCGGCCTGCAACTGACCTAACATTAATTTAAGCAGCGTGGTTTTACCGCAGCCGTTCGGGCCAATCAGCGCAATTTTGTCGCTGCGCTGCACCTGGGCTGAGAAATCCTTCACCAGTACCTTGCCATCGACCTGGTAGTTAACATCTTCCATCTCA
The DNA here is from genome assembly GCF_039889165.1 of Pseudocitrobacter cyperus. NCBI lineage: Bacteria > Pseudomonadati > Pseudomonadota > Gammaproteobacteria > Enterobacterales > Enterobacteriaceae > Pseudocitrobacter > Pseudocitrobacter cyperus. The sequence goes on from NZ_JAYMYY010000001.1 coordinate 1,016,984, forward strand.
AAGACGATTTTACCGGAGCGGGACGCTTCCTCGACCTGCATTTTGGCGCTGCCCATCACTTCACGACGCGCGCTGCGTTCGCTACGCATCGCTTTCAGGGCGCGAACGCGGCCTTCGTTACGGGTACGACGCGCTTTGATCCCCTGACGGATCCACACCTCTTCCTGGGCCAGCTTGCGGTCAAATTCGGCGTTTTGCAGCTCTTCAACGCGCAGCGCTTCTTCTTTTTCCAACAGGTACTGATCGTAGTTACCCGGGTACGTCACCAGCTTACCGCGATCGAGGTCAACAATGCGTGTCGCCATATTGCGGATAAACGAACGGTCGTGGGAGATGAAGATAATGGTGCCTTTAAACGTCTTCAGGAACCCTTCCAGCCAGTCGATGGTTTCAATATCGAGGTGGTTCGTCGGTTCGTCGAGCAGCAACACGCGCGGCGCGCTAACCAGCGCACGGCCCAGCGCCGCCTTACGCAACCAACCGCCGGAAAGAGATGCCAGCTCCATGTCAGGCTCAAGCCCTAACTGGCCCAGCACTTCATTGATGCGGTTTTCAAGCTGCCACAGGCCATGGTGATCCAGTTGCTCCTGAATCTTCGCCAGTTCCTGCAAATTTTTATCGCTGGGATCGTTCATCACCAGATGCGAAACATCGTGGTAACGCTTCAGATAAACCGCCTGTTCTTCGATCCCCTCGGCAACGAAGTCGTAGACGCTCCCCTGAACGTGACGCGGCGGATCCTGTTGCAGACGCGCCACCACCAGATCCTGTTCGTAAATAATACGACCGTCGTCCAGACCCTGCTCGCGATTGAGGATCTTCATGAGCGTTGATTTACCCGCACCGTTGCGGCCAACCAGGCAGACGCGTTCGTTATCTTCGATATGCAGTTCGGCATTATCGAGGAGCGGCGCATCGCTGAACGATAGCCACGCGCCATGCATACTAATTAATGACATTCTTTATTCCTTTCAGGCTGCGGTAATCAGCCAGCAGTTGTGGATCTGACGGTTACGGGCAAAATCCTGAGACTGTGTTTTATGGGTAATATCTTGTGCTTTTAGTCCCAGTTCAGTCAGGCCGTCGTGATCCATACGGAAACCGCGTTTGTTGTTGGAGAACATGATGGTGCCGCCTTTACGCAGCAGACGTTTCAGATCTTTCATCAGGCGCAGGTGATCGCGCTGCACATCAAACGCGTCTTCCATTCGTTTAGAGTTAGAGAAGGTCGGCGGATCGATAAAGATCACATCGAACTGCTCGTCGGTATCGCGCAGCCAGGCGAGCACGTCCGCCTGCATCAGACGATGGGCGCGACCCGTCAGGCCATTGAGGCGCAGGTTGCGTTCTGCCCACTCCAGGTAAGTACGGGACATATCAACGGTGGTGGTGGAACGTGCGCCGCCAAGGCCCGCGTGAACGCTTGCGCTACCGGTATAGGAGAAGAGATTGAGGAAATCTTTGCCTTTGCTCATCTCACCCAGCATGCGGCGCGCGATACGGTGATCCAGGAACAGGCCGGTATCGAGATAGTCCGTCAGGTTGACCCACAGACGTGCGTTATACTCGCTCACCTCCATGAAATCACCCTTTTCGTTCATCTTCTCGTACTGGTTTTTACCTTTCTGCCGTTCACGGGTTTTCAGTACCAGTTTGTTCGGCGCGATGCCCAGCACCGCAATCGTGGCAGCGATAATATCGAACAGACGCTGGCGGGCTTTGTGCGCATCAACGGTTTTCGGCGGCGCATACTCTTGCACCACCACCCAGTCAGCATAGCGGTCAACCGCCACGTTATACTCCGGCAGATCGGCATCGTACAGACGGTAGCACTCGATCCCTTCCTGTTTCGCCCACTTCTCTAATTTCTTGAGGTTTTTACGCAGACGGTTGGCATAATCTTCTGCAACCGTGGCTTTCACTTCGCCCGTGCTTTCTGCCACATGGTAGTTTTTCTGGATACAGTCCAGCGGGCCGTTTTTAGCTTTAAACTGGCGTTCAGCGCGCAGTGAAACACAGCTCAGCAGTTCCGGCGAGGCGCTGAACAGCGATAAATTCCAGCCGCCGAACTGGTTTTTCATGATACGCCCCAGCAGGCTATGCAGGGCAATGAGCGCAGGTTCGCTCTCCAGACGCTCGCCATATGGCGGGTTGCTGATTACCGTGCCGTAAGGCCCTTTCGGCAGAGGATTGCTCAGTTGCGCCACATCTTTTTGTTCAAAGGTGATCAGTTCGCCAATGCCGGCGCGACGGGCGTTGCTGCGTGCAATTTCCACCACGCGGCGGTCAGTATCAGAGCCGAAGAAACGAGACTCATAAGCCGCAAGGCCCGCACGAGCGCGCGTTTGCGCGTCGGCTTTCACTTCCTGCCAGAGCGCGTCATCATGCTGCGCCCAGCCGCCAAAGCCCCAGTGGCCACGGTGCAAACCTGGCGCACGATCGGTCGCCCACATAGCAGCTTCAATCAACAGGGTGCCGGAACCGCACATCGGATCGAGCAGAGGGGTACCAGGCACCCAACCAGAACGCATAACAATCGCCGCAGCAAGGTTTTCTTTGATTGGCGCAAGGCCAGTACGGTCACGATAGCCGCGCAAATGCAGACCTTCGCCACTGAGATCAAGAGAGATGTAAGCCTTTTCTTTATTCAGGCGCACATTAACGCGTAAATCGGGATTTTCGCGATCGACGTTCGGACGCGGCAGATTTTTACGGGTAAAAGCATCGACGATGGCGTCTTTGACTTTCAGCGCGCCGTACTGACTGTTACGGATCTCATCGTTCAGCCCATTAAAGCTCACAGCAAAAGTGGCGTTTGGAGTGAAAATCTCCGTCCAGTTGATCGCCTGCACGCCGAGATAGAGGTCGAGATCGCTCCAGACACTGTACTCGCCCAGCGGCATCATGATACGCGACGCCAGGCGACTCCACATCAGGCTTTGATAAAGAAGGCGCGTGTCTCCCTGAAAATGGACACCACCCTGGGTGATTTTGCACTCTTGCGCGCCCAGACCTTCCAGTTCAGTTTTTAACAGCTCTTCCAGCCCGCGGGCCGTACTGGCAAACAGAAAATTCATATCATCACTTTTACTTGCAGAAAATTGTTGCGCATTATAGCCAATCTCAGCCCCATGTCATAAAGTAAAAGGCTTATTTCTGACTCCAGGGAATGTGTCATGCTGACGTTATCACGACTTTTCATTCATCCGGTGAAATCCATGAGAGGCATTGGGCTGACTCATGCCTTCGCAGATATCAGCGGAATGGCGTTCGATCGCATTTTTATGGTGACGGAACTCGATGGCACGTTTATTACCGCACGGCAGTTTCCGGCGATGGTGCGTTTCACCCCTGCCATTCTGCATGATGGGCTGCACCTCACTGCGCCTGATGGCAGCAGCGCGCTAATTCGCTTTGCTGATTTCACCCGGCAGGCCGAACCGACGGAAGTCTGGGGCAATCATTTCACGGCCCACATCGCGCCAGATGCGATTAATCAGTGGTTATCGCCATTCTTCAAACGCGACGTACAGCTACGCTGGCTGGGCGATACCCTCACCCGCCGCGTTAAACGCCATGATGCGGTGCCGCTCTCTTTTGCTGACGGTTATCCCTATCTGCTGACCAATGAAGCTTCTCTGCGTGATTTACAGCAGCGCTGCCCTGCCAGCGTCAGGATGGAACAGTTCCGCCCTAATCTGGTGGTGGCCGGCGCACAGGCGTGGGATGAAGATAGCTGGAAAACCCTTCGTATTGGTGAAGTGGTCTTTGATGTGGTGAAACCCTGCAGTCGCTGTATCTTTACCACCATTAGCCCGGAGCGGGGTCAGAAACATCCTGCGGGAGAACCGTTGCATACGCTGCAATCATTCCGCACCGCCCAGGATAATGGCGACGTTGATTTTGGGCAGAACCTGATCCCGCGCAGCAGCGGCGTGATTCGTGTGGGCGATGAAGTCGAAATATTAGCGACCGGGCCCGGAAAGATCTATGGCGCCGGGGAAGACGATGAGAGCCAGGCGCTTCCCGGCACACAGACGACAAAGGTGGAAATCAACTGGCAGGGTCAGGCTTTTACCGGAAATAACCAGCAGGTTTTACTGGAGCAACTGGAACAGCAGGGAATCCGAATCCCCTACTCCTGTCGGGCAGGTATTTGCGGGAGCTGTCGGATAACACTTGAGGAAGGCGAAGTCAGCCCGCTCAAGAAGAGTGCCGTTGGCAATGATGGCACAATATTGAGCTGTAGCTGCGTGCCGAAAACGGCGCTGAAATTACGCAGTTAAACGGCCTGTTCCAGGCTGTAACCCGCCAGACCAGGCTGGGGTTGCAGCCTGTCATTCATCACCTTAATCGCATCGCCTAATTGCATGGTTCGCCCCGCCAGCACCAATCCTGGCTGCGCCAACAGGCAAAGCGCGGCGTTATCACCGGGCTCAACCACCAGCAGATTCACCTGTTGGTCGGTATCACTTAACCAGACGCAGGCAGCATCACCTGTAGCAGGCGACCAGTTATCGCTATGGGCGCGGAAGTGCCAGCTTTTCGGCATTTGCGGTTTTAGAAAACGAATCGCTACCAGCGCATTCAGAATGAGTTCGGCGCGGTGTTCTTTAGAGAGTTCCAGGTCGCGGCATTTTTCTTCAAATGAGAAATAGAGCGCGGCGTCATCGACGCAAAATCCGCTGGGGTCAAAGGCATCAGGCGTCAGCATCCGACGGGCATAACGCGAACGGAACAGCATGCCATTGGCTAAATCGAGCATCATTCGATCATGCTCTTCATCATAATACCAACGCCAGTTGTCATCCGGTTTAATTCGCATTGTCCGCTCCCCTCATTTTTAGCATCCGATTGCTTTGTAATCTTTTCCGTTTCGTTTACAGCCTAAATAATAAAAGACCAAAATGTCTAAATAAGCAACAATAATGAAATATAAAGCAACCAGGGCTTAAAATAAAGCCCTGGTTCACATAATGAGATAAAAGATTAGATATGAGTTACGATTTCTTTAATCAGCGGCGGGCCTTTAAAAATAAAACCGGAGTAGATCTGCACGAGCGTTGCGCCAGCAGCCAGTTTCTCTCGTGCAGCAATCACCGAGTCAATCCCGCCAACACCAATGATCGGCAGACGACCGTTTAATTCCGCGGCGAGCATACGAATAATTTCGGTGCTTTTTAATTGCAATGGACGACCACTTAATCCGCCCATTTCATCGCAATTCTTCATCCCCTGAACCAGGGAACGATCCAGTGTAGTATTCGTCGCGATCACCCCATCAATATTATGGCGAACTAAACTATCGGCAACCTGGATCAACTCCTCAGGAGAAAGATCCGGCGCGATCTTCACCGCCACAGGAACATATTTATGATGTTTTGCCTGGAGTTCAGCTTGTTTATTTTTAATACCAGAAAGCAAATCGTCGAGTGCTTCGCCATATTGCAGGGTGCGTAGCCCTGGGGTATTTGGTGAGGAGATATTAATGGCAATATATCCGGCATAAGCATAGATTTTTTCCATACAAATCAGATAGTCATCTTTGCCTTGCTCAACTGGCGTATCTTTATTTTTGCCAATATTAATACCCAGAATGCCATCAAAATGCGCTTTTTTAACGTTCTCAACCAGGTTATCAACACCCAGGTTATTAAAGCCCATACGGTTGATCAACCCTTCGGCATCGACCAGACGGAAGATCCTCGGCTTGTCATTACCTGGTTGCGGACGGGGCGTTACGGTTCCTATCTCGATCGAACCAAAACCCATCGCGCCGAGTGCATCAATACACTCACCATTTTTGTCCAGACCTGCCGCCAGACCCAACGGGTTCTTGAAGGTTAGTCCCATACAGCTCACCGGCTTTGAAGGCACTTTCTGGCGAACCAGTGCTTCAAACGGCGTTCCGGTCACCCGGCGTAATGATTGAAAAGTTAATTCATGAGCGCGCTCAGGATCGAGCTGGAAAAGGGCTTTACGAACGAAGGGGTAGTACATGAACTCTCCTGGATTCCCGGTGTGCAAACCGGGGGCGTATTATGTGCTATCCAGCACAGAAAGGGAATTGACCTGTGGCAAAAAAAGCGTATTAAACGCAATCGTTTTCCCTGGCACTTCTTCTTTCGTTCTTCGTCTGGCTTGTCCAGCACGACTGCCATATGCGTTTTTCGGCAATCGAACCGCAGATAAATTATTTAGCGTTCGCCCGAGGCTCTGCGAGACTCACCCTTAATGTTATCAATGTTAGATAAATACAAGCATTTTGTTATAAGGAGAGAGTATGCGCGTCATCACCTTAGCGGGAAGCCCCCGTTTTCCTTCCCGCTCCAGCGCTCTGCTTGAGTACGCCCGCGAAAAACTGGCGGCAGTAGATGTCGAAGTTTGTCACTGGCATCTACAGAATTTCGAGCCGGAAGATCTGCTGTATGCCCGTTTTGATAGCCCGGCGCTAAAAACGCTGACTGAGCAACTGGCGCAGGCCGATGGCCTAATCGTTGCCACGCCGGTTTATAAAGCATCGTTTTCCGGCGCATTAAAAACACTGTTGGATCTGTTGCCCGAACGGGCACTGGATGGAAAAGTGGTATTACCATTAGCAACCGGTGGGACGGTTGCCCATATGCTGGCGGTCGATTACGCCCTCAAGCCCGTATTAAGCGCACTGAAGGCCCAGGAAATTCTCCACGGTGTATTTGCCGACGACAGCCAGGTAACGGACTACCAGCATAAACCTCATTTCAGCCCAAATCTGCAAAGCCGTCTCGATAGCGCACTGGAAACGTTCTGGCAGGCGCTCCACCGTCGCGATATCCGCGTCCCATCATTTCATCAACAATTTGAACACGCATAAAAATCGCCGGATGAGCCTTGTATCATCCGGCGATCATCATTTACTGGATTCACATCTGTAATCTTCTTTCTGCCCTGCCGCTGTCACCTGCATCGGGAAAATGACCGGTTTGCTCATGTCGACATGCAGGTAGCGGGGATTTTTGCTGTCACGCGTTTTAAAGTCCATAACAACCAGATTCGCATCTGCGCGGGTCGGCGCAATATAGTGGAAAACCTCCCCCTTCATCGTCAGCGTTTCATCTTTCGACTTCAACACTGCCGTCGCCTTCTCCCCTTTTGCATCCATACAGTTCAGTATCAGGGTACTGAAATCGCCTGAAGCAGTGGGCGTGGTACTCTGTTGCTGCTCCGGGTTGCTGGCCGGTTTATTCGCATTTTTATTTGTATTTTCTGCCGAACATCCGGAAATAATAAATAGAATAAATATGGATGCTGCTTTTTTAGAGAACATTTTTTCCTCACAGGAATATGCGGTATTGGTAATGGAAATTTGACAAAATTATACATATATAAACAAACGCAAATTCCAGAATATTGTCAACGTCCTGGATAGTTTATCTTAGCATTTTTAACCATAGTTCAGGCAAGGATAATTTGAGATAAATCTTAAAAGAATTTTATTTCGTCACTTTTTCAGATTTATCAATATAATAAGGCCACGGCACAGCCCTTACGCAGGGTACAAGAGCTTATTAGACTGTTTCATTAAATGGTGTATTCAAACATCATCAGCGCCCTGTACATATTTTCAGCTTAAACCTTATGCGTTTGAGAATTTTGGTCTTACCTTACAACTGGAAGTCACAATACGCTAAAATGAAGTCATATACTCAAAAACCCATTGCATCCCTGGAACTCATTGTTGAACACATTATCAAGCATGCTAATTATGAATCAGTGACAATAGCGGAAGAGAACTTCAGGTTACAGCGTGAAAAATATCTATATTTTGTTACATCTGGAAATTTCACTCTTAGAAACCAGACCAATAACCATATTAACTTCGTTGACTCTGCCCCTTTCATCGTAGGTATTGTCAATAACAAAGATTTTACCGATGGGGGCATGGTATTCAGCCCACAAAGCGAGTGTACCGTTCTGATCATGGATCGTCAGGAGGCAGATAATATCTTCAGCGAAAAGGGTTTCTGGAAAATCCTCTATCTTTTTACTACCTATGTCATTCAATCCATGCTTATAACAAAAAACATGACGCATGGTGCTAACAGTTATAAGAAAATCAAGAACTGCATTGAGTCGCTGCAACAGCTTCCTGACGATGTTAAGAGTAAGATCAGCGCCATTCAGTTCATCATCAATGAAACAGGAATATCCAGGAGTCGGGTCTCAGCCATCCTTGCTGAGCTTAAGAAAGGGGGATTCATTAAAGTGACCCGCGGAAAACTCATTTCTGTCGATAAGAGTCTGCCCCATGATTATTGATAACGCCAGATGACATTCGATGTCCTCAACAGGACATTATGGTTTGTCACCCTTTACTATAATTAATCAGATAAGACGGCAAATGATTATAGTAAAGGACAGCGCGATGCTCATCAGGAATAATATCATTAACTGCTGGAGTTATGCTCTTTCAATTATCCTGGTGTGTTTTGTATGGCTGGGGTTAGTATGCTCCATCGCCATTCTGGTAATAATCACAACACAAACGCTACAACCGCAAAATTCATTATTTTTAATTTTTATTTTTCAACTAACATGTCTGGCGACGATGTGCGCTTATTTTTTACTGGGGCTTATCAAAAAGCCGCTCCGCTACAATGCCGGGTAAGTTATAGCGCCACGGAGCCGAAAGACTCCGTAGCGCCGCCGTCATTAACCGTTCAGCACCACAATATTAACATCATACCCACCGGTATTATTGGCATATTCTGTGGCCACATTGGTGTCGTTGAAGATCAGAGCAATCTTTCCATCCTCCGGCACTTCCCACGGATCGCCGCCGCTGCCAATTGCATGAAGATGCTCGCCGACCTTAATCACCAGTTGCCCGGCGATTGCACCGGAATAGACAAACGTGCTGTCAGGCGTTTGCGCTGAAGGATGCTGGCTATCGCCATCAGGGCCAAACTTGCGCCCCCGGCTGTCATACTGCGCTTCACCCGAGGCAACGAGGATGATTTTGTCCCCTTTGGCCACGGTGATGTCTGTGCTTGTCCAGTTAGCGTTGGTCGCGGCGACATGTCCCCGCCATTGCGCTTTTTTAGTCACTGCAACGGTTTTATTCTCAGTGAGATATACCTCACCTTCGAATGCACCGTTGTTATCTGAATGCGAGGAGTCATGGACATACAGAATCAGCTCACCGCTTTCAGGCGCAACCCATTGATACACGCCTCGGCCAATATCGTAGTTTTTACCGGAAGTAGAGAAACGCGCTTTCAGCACGGCATCCTTCGCCAGCTTCGAGCCGTCTTTCATCCTGGCATCAGGGAATGCTATAGCCCATATTTCCCGACCGTAGTAAACCCAGCCTCCAGCGATGATGGTAATTTTATCACCCGCATTAATTTTCAGACCTGTTGGTGTACCATTCGCGTCTTTCGCATCAATTTTACCAGACCAGTTTGGTGACACAGTCATAGAACTCTCCGTTATAGTGAGTAACTGAAATAAAGGGTATGTTGCGATTTTATTATTGCCATACTGTTGTATATTCAGCATCAAATAAATCAACCCGGCACTTTCAGAATAACCAGCCTCACTTAAATATCAATCAAAAAATATCACTCACCTTAACTTTATTAACTCATCCGCCTCTTACTCAACTTGCATTAAGAACAATCTTATTCAAGATATCCAATAAAATACATTCAGAAACAGATGTATTAAAACCCAAACAAACAAAGGAAAAATAAAATGTCTTTTTCTGGACACTAACCGTAATTTTCAACGAGAAATAACCACACCACAATCATGCCTAATACAACAACAAGCCTGAGATAATTCTCATAAACAAATAAAATACAACCATTAAAACAATCAGTTAGTTGATTATGAAATAAAAAATAACACTTTCAAGCTAATAATATTAATAATCAAAACGCTCTTTCTGGAAAAACAAAAAATGTCTGCTTGTTGCGTGTTTGTTGAATAACTCACAATTGATGCATAGTATTACCACTGATATTCAACCTGAGCTTTTTAATCAACGCTGGAACCGACACGCATAACGATTCCATAGTGGAAATAAAGCAACCCTGACAGGAGTAAATGATGTCTGAGCAAAAAATCTGGTCTGGTAAAGTCCCTGCCAATATCGCCACCGGCGTCGATACCGGAATTAGCGTGAGCACCGGTGACGTATTAACTATTCGCGCCACCGGATGCATCAACTATGGTGCCGAAGCGCATAAACTGGGGTTTCCTGATGGCCGCGTTAAAGAAGGCATGGTATTCGACTCGACGAAGGTACTGAAAGCCCGATTCGCGGATTCCGGAAAAAGCTATGATATAGGTTCATCCGTTATTAACTGGCCTGTTCCGGAAAAAGGGACATTGCAGCTTTACGTAGCAGATACCCCAAACGGTTACTCCGACAATAAAGGCAACTTTGACGCGGAAGTTTATAAATAAGTTGCTGAACGATATTATGCCCAGGTTTACTGCGCTCCCGATTATCCGGGAGCAGTAAACCTGCCTATAGACTCATTAAGGCAGGAGATATAATGCCCGGTATGTTAGACCGTATACTCTGGAACCACACCCCATTCGCCTTCCTTTTTTTGTTTGTTTTTTGTGTGGTTGCGGATGTTCTGGCTATGTGGTTACTGAAATTTAAGCCAGATGATGCATTCCTGACAGCGATAGCCCTGTTCCTGCTGCTGACAAGCTTGTATTGCTATCGACTGGCACGGTTAACCAAAAAATACCGCCGCCGCTAAATAGCGTTGATATATAGAAAGAGAGTTGTCTGCTTATTTCCTTGTCGATGCCGGGCAATCGATAACTAAAAAGGTTCGGCCATCAATTCAGCAGCAATAAAGCTCGCCTGATACTTAATAAACAACACACTCACCGGGGGAATTAAATCGCCTGTCCGGGAAATCCCTTTATCCTTTTTAGGAGGATTAATAATGTCTGAAGATCTGAAGCCCGTTGATTTAGTCGTTGTGATTGATTCCAGCCTCTCAATGGAAGATGAAGCTGTAGCACTCAGTGAGGTACTCAGTGGCGCCGTTGAAGAGGCGAAAAAATCATGCCCTTCCGACCTGCGAGTCCAATTTCTGGGAATCGAAGGCACCTTTGCTGGCAGTGAATTTTCGCAAACCGTCCGTGAATATATGGCGGCAAAAGGGATTGATACCAGCACGCTGCGCGGCCGGGTAAGAGACAGCGTAAAAAATGCCGGCGCCCAGGAAGATGTCGCCCGTTCCGTTGAAGATATCAGTAGCCACTTCGACTGGCGCGAGAACGCAGAACGCAACCTGTTTGTCCTCGGCGATGAAAGCCTGGAAGGCGGCGAAATGGTGCTCGATCAAAGCAAAATCCAGGCCTGCGACAAAGCGATAGCCAGCGCCCTTCGCCATGGCGTGAAAGTGCATACTTATCTTGGAACCCCTCACAAAGACTCGCCCTATCCCTCCGATGAAGACGAAGCGGCGATGGCAAAAGAGTACAAGCGTCTGGCGCTGCGCACGGGCGGTGAGCACTACATCTATACCAAAGGCTCCCCTGACTTTGTCACCGTACTAAAACAGACCATCTGCGCCAGCCGCATCCCGCAGGATGAAAGCATCGCAGATAAAAAAGGCGAAGCCGACACTCTGGAAAATATCGCTAAACCGCAACCCTCTGCCAATATCTGTCACCATGCCGGGGAGATTGTGAAGGCAGTCAACACCCTGGCTGGGGTACTGGACAAACTTGTCGACGCCTGTCGCCCTGGTAACGGCAACCATAGCGACTGCAAATGCCACCAGCCCCAGGGAGACGCGGTTAATAGCAGCAAGGTACCCACCGACCCAAAGCCTCAACCCCCAGCCGTGGAGGCGGAAACGCCTGATCCACAGCCGGAAACAGAAGCAGAAGAGAAGCCCATTGTACAGGAGGATGTGAAACCTCTTTCGCCACCACAAAAAGATGAACTGTACGCCATCGTATTGATGGATAAGCAGATGTGGCAGGGCAATAAAGATGATAACTGTGATGTATATTCGCACAGCGCAAAAACCGGGGCGCTTATCAAAAAAGTCAGCGATTCGCCCTACAGCTATGGTCAGAGTAACGCCGTGGCCCCCGATGGTACGCACTATATTGTGCAGAATCGCAGTGATGTCTGGTTTGGCCGCCCGGAAGAGAAGACAGCCTATGTCCGGGCCAACAGTCTGTCTGGCGGCAATGCCTCCATCGATAGCTTCGGTTTCCGTCAGGACGGTGTCGGCTTCTTCTTCCATGCCACAAATAGCCAGATTAACTACTTCAAACACGATCCTGCGAACCCGAATCCTGCCAAAGCGTCGCTGAAAATTGTGCCAGCCCCAGGGGAAACGGTCATCCCGTTTGGCCAGGATCAAAGCCAATGGGTGGCGGATATCGCTTTCGATGGCAACAATCGCGCATGGCTTATCGGGTTCACCGGCAATCTGTGGGTGGTTGAAGATACTTCATCAACGACTGAGTGGCAGGCCCGCTTTGTGAAAACATTCCCGGGGCTTGAGTTGCCAGGACAGACCGGTTTTATCGGTGTTGCCTTCGATTCAACGGGAAATATTTATCTGTGTGGCGGCCAGCGAGAAACGAATCGATCTTCGCGCCGCTTTATTGCCCGTGGTTCAGTACAGGGCGATGAAAAGCTGGAGCTGATTTACGATGGCGGTTCGCTGTCAGGCTCGTATGGCGATTTGTCATCGACACACTTCCCTAAAATTAAGCTGAAAAAATAGTGGTATGGGGCAGGACTTTCCTGCCCCGAATTATCTACGCAATACTGTGTTATTCATGGCTCCCCTACGGTGTATTAGGTAGTGCAAAAACCTTTTTTTCACCGTTAGCATAGATAACCTCAAGCCAGGTCGTATCCTTATCATTCGCAGGACGTAAATCGGCAATGGCTGATGTGCCTCCAATCGAGATTTTTTCAACACGCGGAGTGCTCTGGTTTTTATTTATCATCACCCACTGCCCTGCCCGGCAGGCTGAATTCACAGGTGTATCGATGCACAGAAAGGCATAATAGGGACTATCAACCATCATATTATACTGGCTGAGTTTTTCGCCTCCCTGAATTAGTCTTTGTTGCCCTGCATTACCACAGTTATCACAAAGCATCCGATCATCCGTAGTGGATGAGAGTTTTACCGTATAGGGCAGAGGGTGCCTTTCATCGGTGAATTTTTTTTCGCTGACCTGCCGCGGCGAGTTTCGCTCCATATCCGTTGATGAATGGATACAGCCCGTGAGAGATGCGATTGCGATAGTGAAAGATAACAACAGACTCGCATGGTTTGCTGAAGGCATTTCACTTCCCTTAACGATGGATTAATAAACAGGGTATATCATAATATATTAATAATTTCCCGTTAAAGTTCGCAAGGAATGCCCTTACCTGATACATCACTCATACTGAATAATGTTTAAACAAAACATTGTGGTTGACGATGTTGTTTATACTGAGGCCATTTGCCACGAGAATAGCAGGCAATACTCAAAGTTGTCCTTATTGTCAATTAATGATATACCCGAATACCGTCATCGCACCGCCCCACTCTGTGGCTGATGGTATAGGGAGATTCTTATCACAATTACACAGAAAGATGCTAAACCCATTATCAGGCAACCCTTCCACCGCTGGCGGGATTTTTCTCCCACATTATGGAATGGCCTTCTGTGGTTTATATTGACGCTATTCACCAGCGCAGTGCTTTTAGCCTGGTGTCTGCAGCAGCAGTACGAAGAGAAATCCGCTAACTTCCGCATTCTTTATCGCGAAGTAACCGTAAAACTCTCGCAACACGATGCCATCATTCCTCTGCTGCCGGAAAAACAATACCCGCAGGAAGTACAAAAGATCCTGCCGCAAATTATCTCGTGGAGGCGCCACCATTATCAGGAGCCCCGTATCCCGATCGTTAAAGAGGGGCAAGCGCGTTACTGGCTTAATTTTTCCTCGCTCTCGTTATTGGTCGATCTGAATACCCTGCTAAAAGCGATCCCGGAAAAAGCCGCTTTTCGGCATATCGCCCTGCGCTGGAATAACACCGCACTGTACAACAGCGGTGCCCCGGAGGACGCCGGTTACTGGCGATGGGATAAAACGATTGCCAGCCCTTCTCAACCCTTTGTGCTGTCCGCCGTTGATGGCCCGGAATGGGGACAACTCACCGCAAAAATTATTCTTTTCCCCGCGATCTTCTGGGCGCTTACCCTGTATCTGTTCAGACAGTATCAGATGAACAAAAAACGTCGCGCGATTGCCGATTTACGCGCCAGCTACTCTGAACTGGCGCGGCTGAATACGCTGGGTGAGCTGGCTGCGGGGATCGTGCACGAATTGAATCAACCGCTCACCGCTGCGCTAAGCTATAACCAGGCAGCGCTGCGGCTAATCCAGCAGGATCAGACCAGTGACGTCCCGCCCCTGCTCAGCGCATCGGTTCTGCAAATCAAACGCATTGACGATTTGCTATGTCAGTTCCGTCAGCGACTCACCAGCGAGCACGCGCATTATCAACCCATTAATCTTCAAACGCTCTGGCGTCGGGTACTCACTCTGCTGGATAACGAGATCCGCCAGCAGAAAGTCCAGCCCGCCAGTGCTTTTGCAACGGATCTGCCACTGCTAAACGCTCCACCGCTGTGGGTTGAGCAGATCCTGCATAATCTTTTGAGCAATGCCATTCAGGCTCAGAAAGGACATACCGCCACCCCGTGGGTGCATCTTCAGGTATCAGCAGAGGCAGGCGGCATCACGCTCACCCTTAGCGATGGCGGGCCCGGCTTTTCCCCGGAAGCGCTGCAACGAGCCCTGATGCCTTTCTATACAACCCGCGCTGAAGGAACCGGACTCGGCATGACGTTGGTCGATACGCTGGTTCAGCGCCTTAACGGTAATATCACCCTCGGAAACCAGACTGGCGGCGGCGCATGCATTCAAATCTGGCTTCCCGTCACACCGCAGGAGACATAATGGAACACCCCATCTGGCTTATCGATGACGACGCTGCCGTCGGCGCATCACTCAGCCTGCTGCTGGCAACCGTCGGCTGGAAAACCCAGGCCTTTCAGAGCGTACAGGATTTTCGCAATGCGGCAGGCCCATTGAATCATCTATCCGGCTGTATGTTGCTGGATATCCGTATGCCTGGGAAAAGCGGTTTAACGCTGCTTGATGAGTGGCGCGCCGAGGGACTCACCCTGCCCGTCATCATTATGACCGGTCATGCCAATATCGACTTGTGTCGTCGCGCCTTCAAAAACGGCGCATTTGAGTTCCTGACCAAGCCCGTCGATGCCGATCTCCTGTTTGAGATTGTCGGTACCGCCATGGAACAACAAAAAATCAGTTTTGAGCAACAGCAGAATGCCCGGGAACGGCAGCGCAATCTCGACACCTTAACCCCCAGAGAAAACGCGATGCTGGAGTGGATAGTCCAGGGCTTTTCGAGCAAAGAGATAGCCCGCCAGTGTTCGCTATCTCCGCGAACCGTCGAAGCCCACAGAGCCAGTATTCTGGCAAAACTGGAGGTCAACTCGCTGGCTAAACTCCTGAACAAATATGCCGATCTGCTGCCGTTTCAGCCCCCAACTACGTAGAAATACCTGGAGGGGTGCGTATTCGCCTCAATAGGCGGTGAGTGGCGCAATGCTTATGATTTTCGGACATTACATAAGCAGGAGTTGTCTGATGAAACGTCTATTTTTAAGCCTGTTCGTTGCGAGCGGTATGTTCAGCGTCGCCAGTGCGGCCACAGGCGTAGTAAGCCAGCAAAATCTGACGCTGGCGTTAGCCGGTAAACTGGCTGATAGCGCCATCACGGCCTGTAGCGCAGAGAAATACAATGTCGCCGTTACGGTAGTTGATCGTGCCGGTACGCCTCTGGTCATGAAAAAGATGGATAACGCAGGCCCGCACACACCGGAAGCCAGCCGAATGAAAGCCTGGACGGCGATAACCACCAAAAACAGCAGCGAAGCGGTAATGAAGGCCGCGCAAGCCAACGCGGGCGCTGCCAATATGGGTGATATTCCGGGTCTGCTGCTGCTTGCGGGCGGCGTACCGCTAAAAGTGGGTGATGAGGTCGTTGGTGCCATTGGTATCGGCGGCGCCCCAGGAGGCCACCTCGATCAGGCGTGTGCGCTTGAGGCCATCAAAGCTCATCAGTCTGAACTCGGCGGATAAAAAGAGTTAAAAAAGCCGGGAGGCGGTAACGCCCTACCCGGCTTTCGCAACAACGTTGCATACTGGAGGAGCGAGTATTCGTTACGCCAGTGCTTTCATAATCTTCTCGTAGAGATCCCCGGAAAGATTCTCCAGCCCTTTCAGTTGTTCCAGCGCCGCACGCATCAGAGCCTGACGTTTTTCGTCATAGCGTTTCAGACGGATCAGCGGCTCAATCAGACGCGACGCCACCTGCGGGTTACGACTGTTCAGCTCGGTCAGCATCTCAACCAGGAATTGATAACCACTGCCGTCAAGCGCGTGGAACGCCGCCGGGTTGCTGCTGGCGAACGCGCCAATCAGCGAGCGCAGACGGTTCGGGTTGTTCATGGTAAATGAACGGTGATTCAGTAGCTTACGCACTGTCTCCAGCACGTTATCCGCCGGGCTGGTGGCCTGCAGAATGAACCATTTGTCCATCACCAGACCATCCTGATGCCATTTGTCGTCATATTCCTGCATCAGGGCATCACGGCACGGCAGTTCTGCGGCGACGGATGCCGCTAACGCCGCCAGCGCATCGGTCATATTATCGGCCTGGTGATACTGCTGTTTCACCAGTTTATCGGCCAGTTCACGCTCGCCAAATGCCAGATAGCGCAGGCAGGTATTGCGCAGCGAGCGCTTACCGATGTCTTCATGTTCAACGCGATAGCTCGGCAGTTTGTTGGCGTTATAAATAACCAGGAACTCATCCGCCAGTTCATTAGCCAGCGTGCGGGTCAGCGCTTCACGCACCGCAGCGATCGCTACCGGGTCAATGACCTCGAACAATTCGGCAATTTCATTGGCCGACGGCAGCGTCAGAATTTCAGCCGCCAGCGCCGGGTCGATTTTCTCGTCAAGCAGGATAGCGCGGAAGGCGTCAGCCACATGAACTGGCAGCGACAACGGCTGATTCTGCTGATGACGATTCACGTTGATCTTGATGTAATTCGCCAGCAGGCTCTGTGCGGCATCCCAGCGTGAGAAGTCGTTACGCGCGTGGCGCATCAGGAAAGTAAGCTGCTGATCGCTCCACTTATATTCCAGTTTGACGGGTGCTGAGAACTCGCGCAGTAGCGATGGAACCGGCTGGAAGTAGACGTTATCGAAGATAAAAGTCTGCTCTGCCTGGGTGACGTTCAGCACGTTGTGTACCGGATGCCCGTCCTTCTGCAGTGGGATGACTTTCCCTTCGTTATCGTAGAGCTCAATATCAAACGGGATATGCAGCGGCTGTTTCTCCTGTTGCTCTGCCGTCGCAGGCGTGCGCTGGCTGATGGTCAGCGTATACTGCTCGGTTTCCGGGTTGTAATCATCATGCACGCTGACAACCGGCGTACCAGACTGGCTGTACCAGCGACGGAAATGCGACAGGTCGACGTTAGAGGCGTCTTCCATTGCCTGCACGAAATCGTCACAGGTGGCGGCGCTACCGTCATGGCGCTCAAAATAGAGTTGCATCCCTTTCTGGAAATTCGCTTCGCCCAGCAGAGTGTGCATCATGCGGATCACTTCAGCACCCTTCTCGTACACGGTCAGGGTGTAGAAGTTATTCATCTCAATAACCATGTCCGGGCGAATCGGGTGCGCCATCGGACTGGCGTCCTCCGCAAACTGCAACCCGCGCATGGTGCGCACATTGCTGATCCGGTTAACCGCGCGGGAACCGAGGTCTGAGCTGAACTCCTGATCGCGGAAGACAGTTAGCCCCTCTTTCAGGCTGAGCTGGAACCAGTCGCGGCAGGTCACGCGGTTTCCTGTCCAGTTGTGGAAATATTCGTGGCCGATAACGCGCTCAATATCGAGATAGTCTTTATCGGTGGCGGTATCGGTACGCGCCAGCACATATTTGGAGTTAAAGATATTAAGACCTTTATTCTCCATCGCGCCCATATTAAAGAAGTCGACGGCGACGATCATATAGATATCGAGATCGTATTCGAGACCGAAACGCTCTTCATCCCACTTCATAGAGTTTTGCAGCGAGGTCATCGCCCACGGCGCACGGTCAAGGTTGCCGCGATCGACGTACAGTTCCAGCGCCACTTCACGCCCGGAACGGGTGGTGAAAGTGTCGCGCAGCACCTCGAAGTCGCCCGCTACCAGCGCGAACAGGTAGCACGGTTTCGGGAACGGATCCTGCCACTGCACCCAGTGGCGGCCATTGTCCAGTTCACCTTCCGCCACCCGGTTGCCGTTGGAAAGCAGGAACGGGTATTTCGCTTTATCGGCGGTAATTTTGGTGGTGAAACGCGCCAGAACGTCCGGGCGATCCAGATAATACGTGATGTGACGGAAGCCTTCGGCCTCACACTGGGTGCAGAGTGCTTCACCGGACTGGTAAAGCCCTTCCAGCGCGGTGTTTGCCGCGGGGCTGATTTCATTCACAATTTGCAGCGTAAAACGTTCAGGTAAGCCACTGATGACCAGATGCTTCTCTTCTTCTTTATAGTTCGTCCACGGCTCACCGTTCACATGTAAGGAAATAAGCGTTAAATCTTCGCCATCCAGTCGTAACGGCACATCGGACGCTGCTTGACGGGTAATTTGACTCTGGGCCGTCACAACGGTTTTTGCGGCATCCAGGTCAAAGGCCAGGTCGATATCACTGATCAGGTAGTCCGGCGCACGGTAGTCGCGGCGGTACTTGGCTTGGGGCTGTTGTGTCATAAAAAACCTTTAGCGTCTTTTGTAAAATGTCGTATCCAGTCTATTCCTGTTGTTTAAATCGCGCTATGCAGAATCTTCATCTTTTCCAGACAAATACCAAAAATTGCTACATTTGGATAACGGAGTGGCACGAAATGCTCTAGCGCCATGAATGGTCGTATGATGTGATCGGGGTTCAATAAATGAATAAACAAGGTATACTCCTGCTAATCTCCCTGTTGTTTATTTTACTAAACGCTCCTGTGAGAGGATGCTATTGCGCACCATGACTCAATTCGTGACACCTGTTCTGCATTCGTTGCTTGATACGGATGCCTACAAACTGCATATGCAGCAGGCCGTTTTCCACCACTATTACGACGTCAATGTCGCGGCGGAATTTCGCTGCCGTGGGGACGATCTGCTGGGCATTTATGCTGATGCCATTCGGGAACAGGTAGACGCTATGCGCTCGCTGAAGCTCAGTGATGATGAATATCACTGGTTAGCGGGGCTGCCCTTCTTTAAAGAAGATTACCTGAACTGGCTGCGCGATTTTCGCTATGACCCAACGCAGGTCACCGTCAGTAACGATAACGGCAAACTGAATATCCGCCTTGATGGCCCGTGGCGGGAAGTCATCATGTGGGAAGTACCGCTGCTGGCGGTCATCAGCGAGTTGGTTCACCGCTATCGTTCGCCGGAAGAAGGCGTGCCGCAGGCGCTGGAAATGCTGGAGCATAAACTCGCTGATTTTACGCGTATGACCGCAGACCTCGATATGTCAGCATTCCGCCTGATGGATTTTGGTACCCGTCGTCGCTTTTCACGCGAAGTACAGGAAGCGATTGTCGGACGTTTACAGCAGGAGCCGTGGTTTACCGGCACCAGCAACTATGATCTTGCGCGCCGTCTGAGCCTCACCCCAATGGGCACCCAGGCGCATGAGTGGTTCCAGGCCCACCAGCAAATCAGCCCGGATCTGGCGACCAGCCAGCGGGCGGCGCTTGCTGCCTGGCTGAAAGAATATCCGGATCAACTGGGCATTGCGCTTACCGACTGCATCACGATGGACGCATTCCTGCGCGATTTTGGCCCGGAGTTCGCTACCCGTTACCAGGGTCTGCGCCACGATTCCGGCGACCCGGTTGAGTGGGGCGAAAAAGCGATTGCCCACTATGAGAAACTGGGTATCGACCCGCACAGCAAAGTGCTGGTGTTCTCTGATAATCTCGATTTACCGAAAGCGGTCGACCTTTATCGTCACTTCTCCTCACGGGTGAATCTGAGTTTTGGCATTGGTACCCGCCTCACCTGTGACATCCCCCAGGTGAAACCACTAAATATTGTCATTAAGCTGGTGGAATGCAATGGCAAGCCGGTGGCAAAACTCTCTGATAGCCCCGGGAAAACCATCTGTCATGACAAAGCATTTGTACGCGCTTTGCGCAAAGCCTTCGACCTGCCGCAGGTGAAAAAGGCGAGTTAATCATCAAGGGGAGCCTTTCGGCTCCCTTCTTCTTTATTAATTTCTGAAATCTCCCCTTCACAGTGCGAAATCTGCTTGTCTGATGGCGGATGACAGGTAACATAGATATCTCCCTTATTTAGGGAGCAACTTATTCTTTATTGGACAACTTAACAGAGAGACTATTATGAGCGTTGTGCCTGTAGCCGACGTACTCCAGGGCCGTGCCGCCGTTGACAGCGAAGTCACCGTGCGCGGATGGGTGCGTACTCGCCGAGATTCAAAAGCTGGCTTTTCCTTCCTGGCCGTCTATGACGGTTCCTGCTTTGATCCTGTACAGGCCGTTATTAATAATTCTCTGCCCAATTACAATCAGGAAGTGTTGCGTCTGACCACCGGGTGTTCCGTTATCATCACCGGTAAAGTCGTGGCGTCTCAGGGCCAGGGCCAGAGCTTTGAAATCCAGGCAAGCAGCGTGGAAGTCACTGGTTGGGTGGAAGATCCGGACACCTACCCGATGGCGGCCAAACGTCACAGCATCGAATACCTGCGTGAAGTGGCGCACCTGCGTCCGCGCACCAACCTGATTGGCGCGGTTGCGCGCGTTCGCCATACTCTGGCGCAGGCGCTGCATCGTTTCTTCGACGAACAGGGTTTCTTCTGGGTGTCCACCCCGCTGATTACGGCATCTGATACGGAAGGCGCAGGCGAAATGTTCCGCGTCTCGACGCTGGATATGGAAAACCTGCCGCGTAACGATCAGGGCAAAGTTGACTATGACAAAGACTTCTTCGGTAAAGAGTCTTTCCTGACCGTTTCCGGTCAGTTGAACGGCGAGACCTACGCCTGCGCGCTGTCAAAAATCTACACCTTTGGCCCGACCTTCCGTGCGGAAAACTCCAACACCAGCCGTCACCTGGCTGAGTTCTGGATGCTGGAGCCGGAAGTGGCGTTTGCCGACCTGGAAGATAACGCCGCGCTGGCGGAAGCGATGCTGAAATATGTCTTCAAAGCCGTGCTTGAAGAACGTATGGATGACATGAAGTTCTTCGCTGAGCGTGTGGACAAAGAAGCCATTGAACGTCTGCAACGCTTTATCGAAGCTGACTTTGCGCAGGTGGATTACACCGACGCGGTCACTATCCTCGAAAACTGCGGTCAGACCTTCGAAAACCCGGTTTACTGGGGCGTTGACCTCTCTTCCGAACACGAACGCTATCTCGCTGAGAAACACTTCAAAGCGCCGGTGGTTGTGAAAAACTATCCGAAAGAGATCAAGGCGTTCTACATGCGTCTTAACGACGACGGTAAAACCGTCGCGGCGATGGACGTGCTGGCCCCGGGCATTGGTGAAATCATCGGTGGTTCCCAGCGTGAAGAGCGCCTGGACGTGCTGGATGCCCGTATGGCAGAAATGGGACTCAACAAAGAAGACTACTGGTGGTACCGCGACCTGCGTCGCTACGGCACCGTTCCTCACTCTGGCTTCGGTCTGGGCTTCGAACGTCTGATTGCCTACGTGACTGGCGTACAAAACGTCCGTGACGTGATTGCATTCCCAAGAACGCCGCGTAACGCCAGCTTCTAACGCTCCGCACTCGCATCAAGGCCAGCATACACTGGCCTTTTTTGTGCCCTTAACGTAAATCTTCGTCAATTACCTTAAGGATCAACCCCCTACGCTACGTAGTTTGTTACATCACATTTCTGTTAACGTTTATGCACAAAAAACGTGCAATTTCTTATGGATTTTAGAAATACCTGAGTCGATAGCATTATTTTTAAGCGAAATCATCGGCGCTCTGATACTTAATTTTAACATCTTTGGCAGCTCACATTTACACCAACACGAGCAATAAACAACCAACAACACAATTAAAGATAAGAAATTCATATAGATATCTACTATTTCACTAAATACTTCCTTAACCCCAACAGAACTTTGAGTTGCTTCACAAAGTTCCTTGTTTTTAACTTTTTGTTACACATAATTTCTTTCTGTTACTTAATTAGGATATTTGTAGCACTTTCAGGCTAGCGAAACGGTAGTTTGAATGGAAATATGCCTCTCAGACACAAAAAGACACCAAACTATCATCAATGTTTCTGTAAATTTTTATTGACAGAGGTTATTGGCGGCAGTGGCGAGTGTCGATATAAAAAAAAACCTAATGAGGGTAATAAATAATGATGAAGCGCAATATCCTGGCAGCGGTGATCCCTGCCCTGCTGGTAGCCGGTGCAGCTAATGCTGCAGAAATCTACAACAAAAACGGCAACAAACTGGACTTTTACGGCAAAATGGTCGGTGAGCATGTGTGGACCACCAATGGTGACACCAGCAACTCTGATACCACCTATGCCCGTATTGGTGTGAAAGGGGAAACTCAAATTAACGAGCAACTGACCGGCTACGGTCAGTGGGAATACAACATGGATGCATCCAATGTTGAAGGTTCCCAGGGCACAAAAACCCGTCTGGCCTTCGCCGGTCTGAAAGCCGGTGAGTTTGGTTCTTTTGATTACGGTCGTAACTATGGCGCTATCTACGACGTTGAATCCGCAACCGATATGCTGGTTGAATGGGGCGGCGACGGCTGGAACTACACCGATAACTTCATGACTGCGCGTACCAACGGTGTGGCAACCTACCGTAACTCTGACTTCTTCGGCCTGGTCGATGGTCTGAGCTTCGCGCTGCAGTATCAGGGCAAAAACGAAGACCGCAACATTCAGAAGCAGAACGGTGATGGCATCAGCACCTCTGCCACCTGGGCATTTGGTGAAGGTTTCGCGGTTTCTGCGGGCTATGCTAACTCCAATCGTACCCTCGACCAGAAAACCCAGGCTAACAGCGCCGGCGGCGATAAAGCTGAAGCATGGGCAACGTCTGCGAAGTACGATGCAAATAACGTCTACGCTGCGGTCATGTATTCCCAGACTTACAACATGACGCCGGAAGATACAGGCTTTGCCAACAAAACCCAGAACATTGAAGCAGTGGTTCAGTACCAGTTCGACTTCGGCCTGCGTCCCTCCGTTGGCTACGTTCAGTCAAAAGGTAAAAACCTCGCTTCCCGTCCTGGCTTCGACGGCGGCACTGCTGACCTGCTGAAATATATCGAAGTAGGCACCTGGTACTACTTCAACAAAAACATGAACGTCTACGCTGCGTATAAATTTAACCTGCTGGACGACAACGAATACACCGCGGCTACCGGCTTGTCTACCGACGACCAGGCGGCAGTGGGTATCGTGTATCAGTTCTAATCAGTACGCCACTTTGTTATATGCATAAGAAACAGGGCTTCGGCCCTGTTTTTCTCATTTCAGCCAGTGAATAATCGCGACTTTTGAAAAGGCTCGCGCTTTTCATTGCAAACGGTTGGCATTTTGTAAATCTACCGTTAACCTGATAGCGGATTTCTCCAAGTCACCCATAAATGGAACCTCGTCATGTTTGAGAACATTACAGCCGCCCCTGCCGACCCTATTCTGGGTCTGGCCGATCTGTTTCGTGCCGATGACCGCCCGAGCAAAATCAACCTCGGGATTGGAGTTTACAAAGATGAAACCGGTAAAACCCCGGTTCTGACCAGCGTAAAAAAAGCAGAGCTTTATCTGCTGGAAAATGAAACAACCAAAAATTATCTCGGCATTGATGGTATCCCGGAATTTGGTCGCTGCACTCAGGAGCTGCTGTTCGGTAAAGGAAGTGAAATCGTCAACGCTAAACGTGCGCGCACGGCGCAAACGCCAGGCGGTACGGGCGCGCTTCGCGTCGCGGCGGATTTCCTCGCCAAAAACACCAGTGCAAAACGTATTTGGGTAAGCAACCCAAGCTGGCCGAACCATAAAGGCGTCTTTAACGCTGCGGGTCTGGAAGTTTGTGAATATGACTACTATGACGCACAGAATCATGCGCTCAATTTTGATGGCCTTATCGCCAGTCTGAGCCATGCACAGGCGGGCGATGTGGTTCTGTTCCACGGCTGCTGTCATAACCCAACCGGTATCGATCCAACCCTGGAACAGTGGCAACAACTGGCGAAACTCTCTGCCGAAAAAGGCTGGCTGCCGCTGTTTGACTTCGCCTACCAGGGCTTTGCCCGGGGTCTGGAAGAAGATGCTGAAGGTCTGCGCGCGTTCGCTGCGCTGCATGATGAGCTGATTGTCGCCAGCTCCTACTCCAAAAACTTCGGTCTGTACAATGAGCGCGTCGGTGCCTGTACGCTGGTGACGGCTAATGCTGAAAACGCCGATCGCGCCTTCAGCCAGATGAAATCCGTTATTCGCGCCAACTACTCCAACCCACCGGCTCACGGTGCGTCCGTTGTCGCCACTATTCTCAGCAATGACGCCCTGCGCGCCATCTGGGAGCAGGAACTGACCGACATGCGTCAACGCATTCAACGTATGCGTCTGCTGTTCGTCAACACGCTGCAGGAGAAAGGCGCTAACCGTGACTTCACCTTTATCACCAAACAGAATGGGATGTTCTCGTTCAGCGGCCTGACCAAAGATCAGGTGCTGCGTCTGCGTGAAGAATTTGGGGTGTATGCGGTAGCTTCTGGCCGTATCAACGTCGCCGGGATGACGCCAGATAACATGGCTCCGCTGTGTGAAGCGATTGTCGCCGTGTTATAAGCGATGAAACGATAAAAAAAGCCGCTTAAGCGGCTTTTTTTTGATTTACCAGACCGGCATCTCATCCTGTAAAAACGGATTGTGCAGCCGCTCATAACCGAGCGTCGACAGCGGCCCGTGACCGGGAATAAACGTGACGTCATCGCCCAGCGGCAACAGCTTACGTTTAATCGCGTCGATCAATTGCGCATGGTCGCCGCGCGGAAAATCGCTGCGCCCCACCCCGCCTTTAAAGATAACATCACCGGAAATCAACAAACGTGCCGCATCGTCGAAGAAGACGATATGCCCCGGCGTATGGCCTGGACAATGGAGCACCTGCAACTTCACGTTACCCACGCTAACGGTTTCGCCTTCATTCAGCCAGCGATCGGGCGTCAGGGGCTGACACTCTTCAAGGCCAAACATCCGGCTCTGTTGCGGTAATCCCTGTAACCAGAACTCATCTTCTTTTTCCGGCCCAATCACGGGAATACCGTAATGCGCAGCCAGCTCCGCCGCCGCGCCTACGTGATCAAGATGCCCGTGAGTGAGCAAAATCTGAACCAGGGTGACGCCAGCGGCCTCCACCTGCTCTTTGATTTTCTCCGCGTCACCGCCCGGATCGACCAGCGCCGCAAGTTTCGTTTGCTCGCACCAAATCAATGAACAGTTCTGCGCGAACGCGGTAACCGGAATAATACGATAGTTCATAAGGCTCCTGTTTCGTTACCAGTGCCGCACCGGCCCGGTATCAATATGCACAAAGTTGCTACGTGGGTAGTATCCTACACCACCTGCGCGCATAGATAACGCGGCTTTGCGAATATTGCTTAACGAAACACCTTCAATATGAAAATCCATCGCCCGTCCTTTCGTGTGGTAGCTGTTTTTTGCTACACCACGGCTATGGGCACGTAATTCATTATTCGTATCAATGGCGCGATAGCCAGAGATTAACTGTACCGGGCGATTAGAGCCTAAAAGGCCCTGTAATCGATAAAGCTGATCGAATAATGAAGGGTCGATAGAGGTTATTTTATTCGCGCGAAAATCACGGAAGAAATGATTGAGTTTTGCTAATTCATCCTGAATATAGCCTCTGCCGTCAAAAAACTCGGCTTTAATCAACTCACCCGTATGGAGATTGTTCAGCGTCAGGATCCGCGGACGTGGGGTCGAGAGGGTAGCAAGTGCCGGCGTCGGCAAGATGGCAGCAGCGCCCAGCGCAGCCCCACCCAGCGCCAGCAGTTTGCGGCGATTAGCGTCAAATTTGTCCATGATAATCAGGTCTACAAGTAAATGTGATCGAAATTTATGCACTTCTGGCGCACGTAGGGCACCTTACCGGGCATTACTGCCAGCGTCAAGGCGACCATCCCAGCGCAACCCGCGCCGCCAGGGCTTTCCGGGGCGAAGGTTACGACATAGATACGACCACTAAATTACCTGAACTACTTCATTTATCTGATTAATTGTTCCGCTTTTGGCAAAATTTGTGCGCCAGATCGCGCTGTCACATCATAATTGTAAATATCTGTACGATATTGTGTCCTTCCGTCAGCATCCACAAAAGCGGTGAGGTAATAAAGATTCACCGGGATATTTTGACGAATATTCACGTAGCGCGTATTCCCCTGTTTTAATGCATCGGAAATACGAGCATCATTCCAGCCCGCGTCACCTAATAGCATACTGGCAAGTTCAGATGCCTTATTCACACGAACGCAACCTGAACTTAACGCCCGGCTATCTTTCTGGAACAAATTATGGTTCGGGGTATCGTGCAAATAAATGGCATCCGAACTTGGCATATTGAATTTATAGCGGCCCAGGGAATTACGCGGCCCCGGCGCCTGCTGGAAGCGGAACGGCAAATTGGAGGCGGTAATCGTTGACCAGTCCACTCGCCATGGGTCGATAGTCTCACTGCTGCTCCAGCCGCGCATCATCGTATAGTTATGCCGCTCCAGATAGCCGGGGTCATTGCGCAATTTCGGCAGGATATCGTTACGCGCCAGAGTCGGCGGCACATTCCATGGCGGGTTCACCACCACATTATTCAGCGCACTGCTCATCATCGGCGTTTTGCGATCAGGTCGACCGACAATTACCCGGGAAGACAACACCTGGTTGCCATCAAGGTAATAGACCAGCGAATAGGCTGGAATATTAACCATAATGCCGGTAGAGAGCGTCCCTGGCAGCAGACGCAGACGCTGAATATTCAGGGCAACCACTCCCGCACGTTCAGCACTGGAAAGATTCAACGCATCACGCGTGGCTCCGCCAATCACGCCATCGCTGCCCAGCCCCTGAGATTTCTGGAAGCGCTTAACGGCCTCCACCAGCGTGGCATCATAGGCCGCAGGCCCCGATTTAGCGGTTTTAGTTTTTGCCGATGGGCTGACCGCAGGTTCATCACCTGGCAACGCAATGTTCGGCCCGGAATCCAGCATCCCGTTGCGTTGTAAAATCTCACGCAGCGCAGGCACATCGCTGCTCCACTGACCGGGACGTAAAGAGGCTCCCGTCTTCAGTTTCGGCCAGGGTTTAACATCGGATAACAGCGACAGCAGCGTCTGATGCATCGCCTGATATTGCGGGTGCTGTGGCTCAAGCCCGGCAAGAAATTGCGGCAATGTCCCTTCAGCCAGCGCCAGTTGCCACTGATTGATGACCGACAGCGGCGGCGTCGCCATGGTGTAAGGTTTCGCGCTGTAGAGCCAGCGATTCCCCTGAACGGGGATCCCGCTGATAAAGTGCAGGTAGCCCATCAGGGCATCTGACAGCACAACATCGCGCGCCATGCCACTGACGGCAGGGTCGGTCAGTAACTCAACCCATTTAGTAAACTGCGGCTGAAAACCGGCGATGGCGACTTCGGCCAGTTGTTGCTGAAACGCACGCACCGCATCACGATTTTCCCACATCGGTTTCATCTCGTGAGCGGCGTAGAGCGTGACCAGCGGATTCAGATAGACAGGCGTATAGCCAGCAGGGAGCCATGATTGAATATCAGCGCGGCTTTTCGCCGCCGCGCCTTCAGGGAGCGGTTGAGTCCCTAACAGATTCGCCATAACGGAGGCCTGGCTTCCCGGCACAGCCAGCGCAGGCGCCGTTTCAGCGACCGTGGCGGAACTGTCTGAAGGCACAACTTCTGGCTCATCGGCCTGAGCGTTAAACAGTGGAGCAAACGCCATTGCCAGACAGATGCTCAATGTCGACAATCGACAACTCTTCATTTTATTAAGCAACATCCCTTGCCCCCTGTTATTGCTTTGGTGCTCGTCAATAACGAGCTTACTGTCAGTATATAAAAGCAAAAAAGTTTTTGCCTGACCAAGTGTAAAGAAGTCTAAAGATAATACCTCTTCCACTCCTAAAAGCAGATAGCTAAATGGGGCTTAAACCCTGAATAAGAAAAAACCCGGCGGCTTTCGCGCACCGGGTTCCATATTTACGCCCTTTTACATCACGAGGCGTCAGCCGTTCCCGGCAGCGTCTCTGGCAATTGCGGGGCAAAACCACGCAAGCCGACGACATGAACATGCTCGTGCGTGCCCACAACTTTACGCACCAGTTTATAGGTGGTGCCTTTTTCCGGACTGATGTTTTCTGGTGCGGCAATAATCAACTGCATTTCCAGACGCTCGCACAGCTCAAACAGCGTAGCGATAGAACGGGCATCCAGACGCGCAGCTTCATCAAGGAACAGCAGACGGCACGGTGACAAATCTTTCCCGCGCAAGCGTCGTGCTTCATCTTCCCAGCTCTGTACGACCATCACCAGAATCGACATCCCGGTACCGATAGCTTCACCGGTTGAGAGTGCGCCGGACTCCGCACGGAGCCAGCCGTCGGAACCACGGTTAACTTCCACTTCCATCTCAAGGTAGCTACGATAATCGAGCAGTTCCTCACCGATGGTTTGTGGAGTACGTTGCCCCATATCGATTTGCGGGTTAAGACGAGAGTAAAGCTTTGCCAGCGCTTCAGAGAAGGTCAGGCGATTACTGTTGAAGAGATCCTGATGCTGTTCGTGTTGTTCAGACAGCACATTCAGCAGCGTCGCATGCGTTTCCCGCACGTTGACGTTCAGACGCACGCTGTTGACCTGACCAAACGATACATTTTGCAGGCCCTGGTTCAACTGGCGAATACGGTTCTGCTCGCGCTGAATGGTTTTGCGGATGATATTCGCCACGCTGCGAGAGCTGATCGCCAGCTTCTGTTCGCGCCCGGTCAGCTCTTCGGTCAGACGGCTCAGTTCAATTTCCATCTGTTCAATCGCTTCGACCGGATCATCGGTGCGGATGATATCCTGGCGGATACGCTCGCGCAGATGCTGGTATACAGCAACAAAGAACTGAATTTTGCGCTCCGGACGTTTAGGATCTTCCGACATACGCAGCACATCGCGTAAATGTTCGTTATCCGCCACCGCCAGACGCAGCGCGCCCAGCGCTTTATCCGACATAGAACGCAGATCATCAGCGGAAAGATAGGCCAGTTCACGGCGGTGAAGGCGACGCTCAACGCCGTTATCTTTCACCAGACGCATCACCGCGCACCACCCGGCCTTCGCGCTAACCACCTGTTCACGCATCTCCAGGTAATCACGCTCCAGCTTACGCAGCTTGCGGTTCAGGTTGTCCATCTCCGCTTCGCAGAAGGTCAGCGCTTTTTCCAGTTGATTACGACGCGCACGGTTATTGCTGAGCTGCGCATGCAGCTCATCACGCCGGATACGCGCCCGCTCTTCCGCCCCGCTGTCGGCACGAACGCCGATATCCTGCAACTCTTTGTAGAGATCGTTCAGCAGCTCTTTTTTGGTGTCATAAGAACTTTTCAACGATGCCAGAACCTGGCTGTACTGGCTGAGCTGTGCGGCATGGGTACGCATCGCGTCGCGAGCGCGAGTACGTTCGCTCTCCGCCTGCTCCAGGCGCTGGCGCAGTTTTTCGTTGAGATCGCTATTCCCGCTGAGCATTTCCGCGGAGTCGGAGTAACTAAAGTGCGCGCGGCGCTGTACCACTTCCGTCAGGGCAAATGCCTGCTGACGCGCTTCGCGCTGTACCTGCTGCGACCAGGCGTAATCCTCTTTCAGTTGTTCAAACTGCTCCGGGTCACTCTGCAGTACCGAAACGACCGGTTCCAGCTTCGCCAGTTGATTACCGTGCTGCTGAATAAAGCGCGCGGCTTCCTGCGCTTCATCCAGACGTTCCTGAATTTCATCAACGCGATCGGCCAGCGTTTCATCCGCCAGCAGACTCAGACGCGGCAGCAGGCGGTTCAACTGGGCGACGCCCTCTTTCGCCTGCTCAAACTGAGTACGCTGCTGTTGGTTATCGCTTTCGTGCGTATTCAGGGCACGTTCCAGCTCGCCACGGCGGGTATTCAGTTTACGAATTTCCGCTTCCGGATCGTCGTCAAATGCCACCGACAGATGACTACCGATAAAGCGGCTAAAAGCCTGATGTAAACGCTGAGTTTTTTGTACATCGAAGGAGAGCGTGGCAAACCGCTCTGACAACACCTCACGCTCGGCATGCAGACTTTCAATACGGTTTTCACGCGCAGCGCGGCCAAACAGTGGCAGCGTCGGGAAGCGAGAGTAACGCCACTGGCGATCGGCAATCTTCACCACCACCGCTTTTTCCAGCTCATCCACGCTAAAGACGCTGTCATCGAACGACTGCGGATCGCCCTCGATCAGATAGAGATCTTCCGGACAATCTTCCAACCCTTCAAGCTGCTCGGCAATTTGCGAGAGATCCGGCACCACAATCGCGTGACGGGACGGGCCGTAAAGCGCCGAGAAGTACGGCGCATCGTCAAGGCTGACATCGTCATAAATTTCTGACAGCAGCACGCCGCCAAAGCGTTCGGCCAGCGCGTTAAGACGCCCATCTTCCGAGCCGCCAGGCTGACTTAAGCGTTCGATCTCTTCGTCAATTTCACGTTTACGAGTACCGACTTCATCACGCTCAACAATCGCTTCGCGCTCACGCTCCAGCAGTTGCTGCAAATACTCGGTCACATCGGAACTGGACTCGAACTGCTCACCGCTCTGTTCACAAAGCTGGTTCAGGCTGTTCTGCGCCGCCAGCCAGACCGGCGCGCGGTGCATCAGCGCAGAGATGCGCGACTGCAACGTTTCCAGCTCCTGGCGCAGGGACATGCGCTGCTCGCTGGCGCTGGAAACGCTGTCGGAAAGCGCAGTAATACGCGCTTCCAGCTCCTGATGCAGGTTTTCCAGATCTTCAATATCGTAGTGTTTACCCTGACGTTTGCAGAACTCGGCCAGCAGACGTTCCGCTTCTTGTTGCTCGCGCAGACGCTGTTCCAGTTCGTTCAGGCGGCTACGCAGAGCATGGCTCTGTTCCGCCAGGTGACGCTGGTTAACACCGTCACGCAGCAGTTCGCGGGCCACGTTCCAGGCTTCATCACGGGCAACCGGGCCGTTAATCGCCGCAACAATTTGGTAGGCTTGTTCGAACTGGCTGTGGGCGGTTTGCGCCACGCTCATTTTCTGTTCGAGAGAGAGCAGTTTTTCAGTCGCTTCTTGCTCTTTGGCCTGGAAAGTTTCCAGCCATTGATCGGCGCTGTCTGGCGTTAGATCCGGCAGGTGGCACAGCTCTTTGGCGCGAGCCAGCGCCTGCTGCGCCTGGTTGTACTGAATGGCGCGAGTTTGCTGTACGTCCAGCGCCTGCTGGTAGTCAGCAAGCTGGCTTTTCAGCTCATCCACTTCCAGTTCAGCGGCTTCGGCACGGGCTTCGTTATCTTCCTGCTGCTCCGCCGCTTCGGCGACCACTTCGTTCTGTTCTTCAAGACGAACCTGTAGCTCTTCTAAATCCGCTTCGTAGCGCTCAATTTTTTCCTGCTGGCGCAACGCGGTCTGTACCAGGTTCAGGTGATCGCTTGCCGCCTGGTGATCGGCCTCGAGATCGCCTTCCGCGCCGTTGTGCTCCTGCAACTCACGGGCCATATCGACGTGTTTATACTGCTCCGCCGCCAGTTGCTGACGCGAGGTAAACAGTTCACGACGATATTCCAGCGCTTTATCCAGATGAATGCGGCGCTCGTTGGCGTGACGCATATAATCCGCCGCCACGTAATCCGTCGCTTCGGAAATCAGGTGCTTGAACAGGTCTCGGTCTGACTGGGTGACACGAATCGCTTCCAGCGTCATGCGGTTTTCACGCAGCGCCGCTTCCATATCCTGGAAGGCTTTACGCACACCGCTGTTTTCCGGCAGCAGGTAGTCGCGCAGAGAACGGGTAATGGCGCTGGAGATCCCGCCGTACAGTGAGGCTTCAATCAGGCGATAGAACTTGCTACGGTCAGACGCGGAACGCAGACGACGCGCCACGATGCCCAGATCGAACATCAGCGAGTGATAATCAGTGATTGAGTTGAACTGCTTAAACTGGACGCCTTCGATGGCTTCAAGCTTTTCTTTCAGCTCCTGAAGAGTCAGTACGCGCGCCTGGCGCTCGTTGAGCGTTTCGGTGAGCAGCGACGTCGGCTGCATGGAGGTCGGCAAGCCCTGAATGGCGAACGGTTTGATGTCGACTTTACGGTCGCGCCCGGCGACCTGCTGCAGACGTACACCCACCACCACGCGCTGATGGCGCGAGTTCATGACATCCAGTACCGAATAGCAGACGCCTGCTTTCAGTTTACCGTGCAGGCCTTTATCACGCGAACCGCTGGTCGCGCCCGCTTCGGTGGTGTTACGGAAGTGCAGCAGGGTTAAATCCGGGATCAGCGCCGTGACGAAAGCCGCCATGGTGGTGGATTTCCCTGCCCCATTACCGCCCGACAGGGTGGTGACTAATTCATCAAGGTCAAAGGTACGGGCGAAGAACCCGTTCCAGTTAATCAGCGTTAGCGAACGAAATTTACCGCGATCGATCATTACTCTTCCTCCCCGCTATCCGGCTGACTGTCTTCATTCTCATCATTGAGTTGCAGATGGTTTTCAATTGCCATCGCTTCGCCGTCGCGGATCATACGCAGTTGCGCTTCACGCGGATCGTCGCCAGAGCGCACATCTGCGCCAAAGCGAAATACGGATTCGGTGATGCGGAATTTACTGCTGTCGTGTCCCATAAACCACACCATTCCCAGACGGCGCAGACGGTTGAGGGACGAACGAACTTTCTCCTGCAATTTCTGGCGATCGAGATCGGAACCGGTGGAGCGGTTGTTCACCAGCTTCAGCAGTTTGGCTTCATCCGCTAAGGTCAGCAGCTCATCGTAGAGCTCCTGCTGGGTGAAGATCCCCTCATTCGCCAGGCGCTCCGGGCTCAGGTAGAGGTAACAGAGGATTTTACCGACCATCATATCCAGTTCAGAAAGCACCGAACGCGGGATAAGCGTAGTCGAACGCGGGCGCAGGTAGAAGAACCCTTCCGGCGCACGAATCAGCTCAACGTTATAGCGAGCATAAAACTCTTCCAGATACTCCTGGAAATCCATCAAAAAGGCGTGATTATCCAGCTCATCCAGACCGATATGCCGACCCGCACGCAACGCGCTATCCAGCGCCGGAAAAATAGGATTGGCCAGGGCCTGCGCCAGCTTGACTGGCATCACTTGTTCAATATTTGTCGATGACATGCGCCTGTACCTTGGCTCCGTAATCATTAATTGGCTGCCATTTTGCGGGCAACCCGGTGAAATCTGCTTGTGCAAAGCCTAAACGAACCGCCTGATCGACCACGATACGCGCCACATCAAAGTGCCGCGCCCGCGGATACTGGAGCAGGTATTCTTTCACGACAAGACCCAGATCCAGCGGCAATTCTTTGGTTTTATAAATGGCCAGTTGTTGTTCAATCAACGCCGCCAGTTGCTCGCGGATTTCGTTAAACTCTTCGTACTCTAAATCAGGCGGAAGTTCACCCATTACTTCTTCATCGCGCAACGTCATCTCTTCATCACGCATATCCAGCAGGCGATCGGCGCTGGCGTAGGTCAGTGCCCACGGTGCATCGAAGTACGTTTGAACCGACTGACGCAAGCGCTGGGCAAACACCCGGTTTTTATCCATATCGATAGCGGTACGAATAAACTTATGTACGTGGCGATCGTAGCCAATCCACAGATCAATCGCCTGCTGGCCCCAGCTCACAATGCGGTCGAGCTTGCTCTGCAAGTCAAAGACCAGATGATCGACAAAATGCAGGTCATCATGGCTCAGCGTCGCGTCCTGGATGCGCAACAGGTTTGCCTGCAGCTTATCGCCCGCCGCGTCCAGCGTATCCTGCAGTTCGCGCAGGGTGCCGGACGTTTCAGAAAGCAGCATCTCACAACTGGAGATGGCTGCGCGCCAGTCTTTATTCAGCAACTGGGCGATATCGTCTTTTACCGATTGCTGCTGCTCATCCATGATGCGCTGCGTGAGATCGATACTGTCGAAAATTTCGGCCACGGAATATTTCAGCGGCGCATAAACGTTACGGTGCCAGTGGAACTCATCACCGCCTTCGGTGGCGGCATCGGCGGCACGCTTGAGTTCACCTGCCACAATAGAGAGTTGCATCGACAGGCGTAACGTTGAAAATTCACGCTGGCGAATATAGTAATCGGTGATGCCGATCCCAAGTGGTGTCAGACGGTAAATCGAGTTACCTTCCGTCACTTCGCTGGTAAAGCGGTTCAGCAGACGTTGTCGAACCAAATCGTTAATCGCGTTGTTGGCACGCGTACTGATGGTTTCACTGGTTTGCTCAAACGCATCACTCACATGACGAAACGCGTCCACCAGCTCGCCTTCCGTCATTTCACCCTCCAGTCGTTCACCGTTCAGCGTCGCAACAGCCAATAAAAACGAGAGCCTGTCGACCGGAAGCGAGATGGCAAAATCGTTTTTTCTGGCCCAGGCAACCAGTTCGGGGACTGTCTGGGAAAATTCACTCATAGTTTATCCTTGCTTCTGCGGCTTCAGCGCGGTGACATGAATATAACGCCCCAGGCTAATGTAAGGCTCCTGACGGCAATAGCGCGTCTCTAATTCCAGCAACATCTCATAGTTGTCGTGTTGCCGATGCTTTTCGCGCAGATAGTCATGAAACACTCGCACGCCGGTTTTCCCGGTGACCTGCCAGCCAGCCTCTTCCAGCCAGCTATAGACCTGTTGCGGATCGCGCGGATAGTTCGGCGACAGCGTCCGCTTTTTCTTTTTCGGCATACCGATCATGACATAGTCAAAATTGCCGGCCACCATGTTATGCATCAACAAGCCGTTTGCATTGTAGAACATTAATGATAATGCGCCGCCCGGACGTAGTACGGACCATAACGCATCAAGCGCGTCTTTCGGTTCCGCCACCCACTCCAGCACAGCATGAAACAATATCAGATCAACCGGGGTTTCCAAATGCTGAGCCACATCCTGAACCGCGCATTGTATAAAATGCATGTTGTCGCTCACACCTTTGTCGCTGGCAGCCTGTTTTGCACGGGCAATCATCTCAGCGGAAAGATCGCACAGAATCACCTCGTGACCAAGCTGGGCCATTTTAATCGCCGTCTGCCCTTCACCGCCACCCGCGTCCAGGACGCTGAGTTTTCGTGAACCAAACGTTTCCAGCAGCCGGTTCAGATCCTGCCATAAAATGGCCTGACGCAATTGACCTTTGGTGGTTCCATAGATATTGCGCGAAAATTTTTCCGCGATGTCATCAAAATTGCGATCCTGCACAGGACGACCCCACTCGCCAACAACAAGGCGGCTATTTTGTCACACCCACGGCGATAATGAAGCTATCTGTTGTAATATCCCTGCGTTGATCCACTTAGATGGTTAAAAAAGGAACCATTCAGATGCTTTTTATGCTGAAAAAGTATATTGGCGGGATGATGTTGCCACTGCCGCTGCTGCTTTTACTGACGGGGCTAGGATTATTCCTGGTTTGGTTTACGCGTTTTCAGAAGACGGGCAAAACGGCGATCACCGCAGGCTGGCTCCTGATATTGCTGTTAAGCCTACAGCCTGTTGCCGATGGCTTACTGAAACCTATTGAGGATAAATATCCCACATGGCGCGGAGAGCAACACGCTGAATATATCGTGGTGCTGGGCGGCGGATACACCTGGGATCCGGAATGGGCCCCCAGTTCAAACCTTATAAACAACAGCCTGCCACGCCTCAATGAAGGCATTCGCCTGTGGCGAGCGAATCCGGGTTCAAAAATGATCTTCACCGGCGCCCGTGCGCTGACCAACCCGGTCAGCACTGGCGAAGCCGGTGCCCGCGTGGCGGAAAGCCTCGGTGTCCCACGCAGCGAGATAATTGTACTGGACACCCCAAAAGATACGGAAGAAGAAGCGGCGGCGGTGAAAACCGCGATTGGCGATGCACCGTTCCTGCTGGTGACATCCGCTTCACATCTGCCGCGCGCGATGATCTTCTTCCAGCACGCCGGCCTTAACCCGCTTCCCGCACCGGCCAACCAGCTCGCGATCCAATCACCGCTGAATCCGTGGGAGAGAGCGATCCCCTCCCCCGTCTGGCTGATGCACAGCGATCGCGTCGGCTATGAGACGCTCGGGCGCATCTGGCAGTGGTTGAAAGGGATTTCAGGAGAGCCAGGGAAGCAGTGATTTGCTCGCCAGCTCGAAGTTCGCGCGATTAAAACGCCCGGTATTGACCAACTGGGCAACTTCATCCCACAGCAAGTAGAGCCAGCGTCGCCAGAGGAAGGATTCCGCCACTGGCGCGCGCTGGAGGTAGCGCCACAGTAGCCCTTCCGCCAGGCCCCCCTCCGTAAGACGAAACAGTTCGAACTCGCGTGGAGCCCACAGCATCGCCCCCGGGCCAACCATCGCCAGCAACTGATCGCTGCGCGCGTCTTTGAGCATACTGCGCAGCGTTAAGTTACCGTGAATAAGGACGCTGTTATCGTTGAAGCCTTCAAACAAGGCAGGCAAACATTCGCGTGTACGGAACAGGATGCGTTTGTCCTGCATTGTCATCCCGGTGTTTTGATAGAGGTTGAGTGTTCCCCAAAGCACCTCGACGCGCTGGCGATACCAGTGCGGCCAGAGATTTTCCTGGGTGCTATCGACAAACCCCACCAAACCGCCGCTATCTTGCCGATGCCAGGCCAGTAACCCCTCGACAATCTGATCTTTTAGTTGCTCCCAGCGCTCCGGAGTACGGGCTGGCGCCTCCACCGGCACACCACGCAAACGTTCCAGCAACAGCACGTCCGGGCCGGGGTGTTCCTCATGAGTCATCACGCCATAAACGACCGGCATACGCACGGTGCCGCTGCGGGCGAGCATAGAAATTTTCCATGCCAGTTGCCGCGCCAACCCAGGCGTTGTGAAACTTCTGGCCAACAAAGGAAGTGGATGACCGTGGGCGTCGTACAGTGACCACAGCGCGGTATCGGGCTTTTCGTTGATGCACTCCACCCGGCTGAGTTGTTCACCCAGAAGGTGGCTGAGTTCGGCACGCAGTTGTTCCATTTCAGTTTGCCCTCATAAAAGCTACTGCTTTTATAATGAGCACATGACAGGCAGTTGTCACCGGATAAGATCAAAACTGTTACAGAAAACAGGGGAATACGTAGCGGTAAGCAGCCCCCGCAGAAACGGGGGCAAGAGGATCATTTCATTTCAGCACGAACGCGCGCCAGGTCTTCCGGCGTATCCACACCAGTGCCCGGCACTTCCTGCGCAACGGCAACGTGAATTTTTTCGCCGTACCACAGCACACGCAGTTGCTCGAGCATCTCGATCTGCTCAAGCGGACTCGGCGCCCAGCCGACGTAACGACGGATAAATCCGGCGCGATAGCCGTAAATGCCGATATGGCGCAGCAAGGAGTCTCCCACCGTTTCACGGCTTTGCGCGAAGCGGTCACGATCCCACGGGATGGTAGCGCGGGAGAAATAGAGTGCATAGCCCTCTTTGTCCATCACCACTTTCACCGCATTCGGGTTAAAGGCTTCTTCTGCGTTGTCGATAGGTACCGCAAGCG
The DNA here is from genome assembly GCF_039889165.1 of Pseudocitrobacter cyperus. Classification (NCBI taxonomy): domain Bacteria; kingdom Pseudomonadati; phylum Pseudomonadota; class Gammaproteobacteria; order Enterobacterales; family Enterobacteriaceae; genus Pseudocitrobacter; species Pseudocitrobacter cyperus. The sequence goes on from NZ_JAYMYY010000001.1 coordinate 1,054,967, forward strand.
TCGCCATACCGGCTTTACTGGCCGCCAGGTTGTCCGCCACCTGACGAATAATAACCGCAGGGATCATCGGTTCATCACCCTGTACGTTCACCACAATGGTGTCATCGCTAAAGCCGCACTTCTCTACGACTTCCGCCAGACGTTCGGTACCGGACTGATGATCGGCTCGGGTCATGCACACCTCCCCGCCAGCCGCTTCCACCGCTTTAGCGACCTCAGCGTGATCGGTCGCCACAATGATGCGATCCGCACCGGATTCGCGAGCGCGTTCCAGTACGTGGACAATCATCGGTTTGCCATTGATATCCTGCAACGGTTTACCAGGCAGGCGCGTAGAAGCGAAACGCGCCGGAATAATGACGACAAAACTCATGGTCTGCTCTCTTCTACCGCCAGCGGACGGGCTTCATGTTCTAACAATACCGGGATCCCATCACGGAACGGAAACGCCAGATTATCAATTTTGCAGATCAGTTCCTGCTTATCCTGGCTGTAGTAGAGTTTGCCGTTACAAACCGGGCAAGCGATAATTTCTAGTAAACGGTGATCCATGGTTCCTCCTGATGCACCGGGTAGGCCTCGATGCAGCATATCATAGTGCCATCTCAGGCAACGTCAATTTCCCAACCATCCCGCTGATGCGAAAAGAGCTTTTCCGGTAGCCGCTGAAGGCGGATCCGCTCTGCGCCCTGCCAGCGAGCAAAATCATCCAGCGCCTGTTTGATGCCCTTTTCCAGTGAGGCGCTGATCCGCGTCCCTTCTTCCAGATAAAGTGCAAAAATTTCCAGTACGCCCTCTTTACGGTGCATTTTACTGTCGATGCGCCCTACCAGCTTACCCTGATGCAATATCGGCAAAACAAAATAGCCATACTGGCGTTTCGAAGCCGGGGTATAGCATTCGAGGCGATAGGTAAAATCAAAAAACTGCTCGGCGCGTTTACGATCCCAGACGATGGGGTCGAAAGGCGAAAGTACGGTACTGTGCGTCGCCTTCAGCTTCCCTTCCGCCGCCCGAGCAAGCAGTGGCAACATATCCGCATGCACCCACATTTCGCCCAGTTGTTCGACCTGTACGGGGATCGCCTGCTGTGCCTCCTGCCAACGCGCCAGTAACGACGGCAGGTCGGGTTGTCGCAGACGATAGTAATCCGCGAGCCATTGCGGGCGGAAAATCCCCAGGCTGCGCGCGCTGTTTTCCAGCATTATCGCTTCGGCATCATCCTGTGAAAGCGCATGCAACTCATCCTGCCAGCCTGGCATCACCCGATGGGTCAGATCATACACGCGCTGGAAGTTTCGCCGTTCTATCACCATCACTTTTCCGGCGGTGAATAGTCCCTCGAGGTGACGTTTGTGGGGCTTCCACTCCCACCAGCCGCTTGCGCCTTTGCGGGGATGAACAAAATCCGCCGAACGAACCGGGCCGTTTTTAGCAATATGGGTAATCAGTGAGTCAATTTCTTCGGCGTGTTCCGCCATCCACTCCGCATGATATTTCCAGCCCATATTATGCGGTGAGAGCATCTTATGACGCACTAAGGGGAAATCTGAACGGGGTAAGAAACAGGCTTCGTGTGCCCAATACTCCATCAACTCACCGCGCGTCAGCGCGTCATCCAGCCAGTTCTGCGGATAGGCGCCAAGACGGCTGAAGAGCACCAGATAGGGGCTGCGAGCGACAACGTTGATGGTATCAATTTGCAGCAGCGACATACGCTGAATAGTGGAGAGAATATCTGCTGGTTTTGGCCGACGCCGTGGGCGATTTAATAACCCCTGTGCGGCAAGGTGGAGATGGCGCGCTGCGCTAAGGGTCAGATGCAACTCTGGCATGTTACGTCCCCATATTAAGCCCTTGCGCCATCCGCCCCGGCGGTTATTTTTGCGCCAGAGCGATCAGTTCCTGAAGCAGTCTTTGCGCCTGCTGCCCGCCTAATTCGGCATCAACCGGCAGATACCACCAGTTATCCCGGGCGAAAGCCCGACACTTCACGGCGTCTTTTTCAGTCATAATAAGTGATTGCCCCGGCGCGGTTAGCGCCAGGACATCAGACTCAGTGAGCGCCTGATGGTCGGCCAGCGCCACGGTTTTCACCGGATGCAGGCCACTGTTTTCGAGCGTGGCAAAAAAGCGTGGTGGATGACCAATACCCGCCATCGCCACCACATTGTGCAACGCTGTTAGCGGGGCGTGTTCACCAGTCAGCAAATTCACCGCCAGGCCTGGTTGTAGGCGCATGGGTATTTCACCCGCCAGCGGCGTACCGCCGTTGGTGATCACCGCATCTACCGACTTTAAACGTGAAGCGCGTTCGCGCATCGGCCCGGCAGGAAGCCACCAGCCATTACCAAAGCGGCGTATACCATCCACCACCACAATCTCTTTATCACGCGCCAGGCGGTAGTGCTGTAAGCCATCGTCGGTGATGATGAGTTGCAGAGGATGGGCGGCAAGCAGCGCGTTAACAGCGTCAGAACGGACAGGCGATACGGCCACTGGCGCGCCCGTGCGCTGAAAAATCAGCACGGGTTCATCACCCGCCTCAGCGGTGGTGGTTTGCGCGTTGAGCAACAACGGATAGCTTTCCGCTTTCCCGCCATAGCCGCGAGAAACCACACCAACGCGAATACCCTGCTTTTGCAATTGCTCAACCAGCCAAATCACCACCGGCGTTTTCCCGTTACCGCCTGCTGTCAGGTTGCCTACGACAACCACGGGCACCGGTGCTCGCCAGGCTTTTTTAAGGCCCAGCTTATAGCTCAGACGGATAAGCCCACTCACCAGGCCATATAGCCAGGAGAGCGGTAACAGTAGCAACCAGAGCGGTGATTCGCCCGACCAAATGCGCGCTATCATTCGCCAAATTGCATCTTATGCAATTGTGCGTAGACGCCGCGATGTGCAAGTAAGTCTGCGTGGCTACCGCGTTCAACAATGCGACCATCTTCCACCACGACAATTTCGTCCGCCTGTTCGATAGTCGACAGGCGGTGCGCAATCACCAGCGAAGTACGGTTTTTCTGTAGCTCGTCAAGAGCAGCCTGAATGGCGCGTTCCGATTCCGTATCCAACGCAGAGGTGGCTTCGTCCAGGATCAGTATCGGGCTGTCGCGCAGCAGCGCACGGGCAATCGCGATACGCTGACGCTGACCACCGGAAAGCAGTACCCCGTTTTCACCAATAATCGTATCCAGCCCCTGATCCATCTTGTTGATGAAGTCCATGGCATAAGCCATTTCAGCCGCTTTCTCGATCTGCTCACGACTGAACTCTTCGGTACGCGCATACGCAATGTTATTCGCCACCGTGTCGTTGAACAGGTGAACATTTTGCGACACCAACGCCACCTGATTACGCAGCGAAGGCAAAGTGTATTCACGCAGATCGTGACCATCCAGCAGAATTTGCCCCTGGTCGATGTCGTAGAAACGGGTGATCAAGCTGGCAATCGTCGATTTACCAGAACCTGAACGGCCAACCAGCGCAACCGTCTTTCCTTCCGGGATGGAGAGATTGATATCGCGCAGCGCAGGCGCTTCACGCCCAGGGTAAGTAAAGGTGACATCACGGAACTCGAGATCCCCTTTCGCGCGCTTAATAACGCGCGTCCCTTCGTCTTTTTCCTGTTCGCTGTCGAGGATGGCAAACAGCGTCTGGCAAGCGGCCATCCCGCGCTGGAACTGAGCATTGACGTTAGTCAGGGATTTCAGCGGACGCATCAGTGCAATCATCGATGAGAAAACAACGGTGATAGTACCGGCAGTCAGGGTTTCCATCACGCTTGGGAAACTGGCGGCATAGAGTACGAATGCCAGTGCCAGAGAGGCAATAAGCTGAATGATCGGGTCAGAGATAGACGATGCCGAGACCATTTTCATGCCCTGGGTACGCATCTTATTGCTGACCTTATCAAAGCGTTTCGTTTCGACTTCCTGCCCACCGAAAATCAGCACCTCTTTGTGCCCTTTCAGCATCTGCTCCGCACTGGTGGTCACCTGCCCCATCGTGTTTTGCATGTTTTTACTGATGCTACGGAAGCGTTTAGAGACCACCCGGATAGCGATTGACACAACCGGTGCCAGCACGATGAGGATCAGCGACAACTGCCAACTGTAATAAAACATCATGATGAACAGGCCGATAATCGACGCCCCTTCACGCACCACGGTAATCAGCGCACCGGAAGAGGACGAAGCCACCTGCTCAGAGTCGTAAGTGATACGCGAAAGCAGCGTCCCCGTCGATTGCTTATCGAAGAAAGAGACGGGCATCCCCATCATATGACTGAATAAGCGGCGACGCATGGTCATCACCACTTTGCCGGAAACCCAGGAAATACAATAGCTTGAGATATAACTGGTGATGCCCCTCAGGATCATCAACCCGATAACCACCAGCGGCATCCACAGCAGCACTGACCTGTCAGTTTTACCAAAACCCTCATCCAGTAACGGTTTAAGGAGCGATAGCATGAAGGTATCGCTGGCTGCGTTGAAAACTAATGCAACCGCAGCCACAATCAGCCCCGCTTTAAATGGCGCAATGGTTGGCCAGAGTCGGCGGAAGGTCTGCCACGTGGAGAGATCTTTGTCGTTCTGCATTCAAAAAACCAGCTTATGTTGAAATAGCCGCATATTCTACCCGTTATCCTGCCCCTCGCCAAACCACTGATGATACCAACGAGGTAAAAGTTGATCGCGTAAGCCCTCAATTTTCCATCCTTCAGTGGAAAAAGTGACCGTAATCTGCCCCTGATGCGGGGTGTCGAACCATGCATAATTATGCTGTCGGTAGCGAGCTTTCACTTTAGCCGAAGGCAGGCGCCACGCGTTATAGCGTGATGCCGACGCCAGGGCTGCTTGACCGTCGACCTGCTGTATTAACGCGATGCCCGACGAGGTATTACTGCCGTGATGTGGCACCTGAATAATTGTAGACCTAAGATGCTGCCAGTAATGGCTTTGCATGGCCATTTCCGCCGATAATTCAATATCTCCGGTCAGTAACAGGCTGTTTTTCCCATCATCAACACGAATTACGCAGGATCCATTATTACCCGTTTGTCTTTTACCCGGTAATGGCCAAAGCACCTGAAAAGATAAATCCTGCCAACGCCAGCTATCGCCGCGAAAACATCCGCGATGCCCTACCCAACCCAGAGGGCTACGAACCCAACTTTTCGGCCAGGCATTTTGCAGGCTGTGGAAGCCGCCCCGGTGATCCAGATGTTCGTGGCTCAGAATAATGCCTTCAGGGGTAAGATGCCGCCAGCGTAGCCAGGGAATAATCAGTTGCGTTCCACTATCACCACCGGGCCATGCCAACCCGGTATCGTAGACGATGGCTTTTCCATTACGCGAAATGATGACTGAAAGCCCCTGTCCAACATCAAGCATCGTGGCCTGCCAGCGAGAGCCCGGCGATGTGCGCCAGAGAGGGAAAGTCAGCAAAGCAAACGCTGACAGATAAAGTGCCGGAAAAGTCCACCATCCGTGCAAGCGCCAGATAATCAGTATTATCCACGGTATCAGGGTTGCCCATTCCCAGCGCGCATCCACACTTAGCCAGCCCTCCGGAAGTATTCGCAGATAGGCAAACACCCAGCCCGTCACCCTATCAGCGCAAACCCAGACCGCCGTTTCAATCCCCCAGGAGCCACAAAGATGAAGCAGCATCCCCAGTAGCACCAGCGGTACAACGACAAACGTCACTATTGGCACGGCGAAGATGTTTGCCACCAGAGACGTCGTGCTGACACCATGAAAGAGCATAACTTGCAACGGGGTAAGTAACAGCATTAACCCCAATTGCAGATAAATCATCTCTTTAAGAAAACGCTGTAGCGTATTGCCCTTCCACCGCGGCGGTGGCGCCCACTGATACCAGAAGATAAGCGTGGCGACTGCAAAGGCGGAGAGCCACAGACTGTCGGAAAGCACCGCCAGCGGGTCTGTAAACAAGATTGCCGCTATGCAGCATAACCAGACTTCCCAGCCGCTCCACCGCCGCCCAGACAGGCGCAGCAGCGTCCAGATGGCTCCGGCAACCACTGTGCGTACCGCTGGGGGCTGTAACCCGGTAAGCCAGGCATACAGAAAGCTTCCGATTAACGCGCCAAACAGCGGCAATCGCCAGTTAATCAGGCGACATGGCAGGAAAAATTGTATCGCCCGAATGATTAACCAGCCCAGCGATGCGCCAAGCGCAATATGCAACCCCGAAATAGCCATCAGGTGTGATGTTCCGGTTTGTTGCATCAACAGCTTTATTTCCGGATCAACGCTCAGACGCTCACCGAGACCCAGCGCCAGAAGCACATCCCGCCATTCGTATTCAGCCAGTGTGGCCCGTAGAGATGCCAGAAACTGCGCCCGCAGGCTGCATGTCACATCCAGCGGAGTGGCTTCGATTAATCGCCCGGTAAGCGGCTGGTGCTGTGACAGCGCGTAACGTTGAGAATCAAACCCGCCATCGTTGAGTTGACCATGTACGGCTCTGGCGCGAATCTGCATTGCCCAGCGCTGCCCGGCGCAGGGCTGCTGCGGTAAATAGTTACCATAGAGCGTTATCTGCGGGGCGGGGAAAAGGCGCTGTCCGTTAAGTCGCACGATTTTCCCCTGATGCGTGGTTTGCCCGTCAGTCTGGCCGAGCACTATCTCCACGAACTGATTCCGCCCGGGAATGCGCTCTGCAGGAAGCTGAACCTGCCAGGCAGCCAGTATGCCCCAGCAAAACAGCAGCCCGACCATGCACGGGATGCGAACTAATCGTCTGCGACAAAGCAGCGCCAAAGTACTCAGCACGATTATCGCCCCCTCAACGACAGGCAACGCCGGCAGCACTGGCAGCCAAAGCAGAGGAAGAACACCCAGAATCACGCAGCAGGCAAAGTATGGTACACGCATCAACATCTCCTTGTTGCATGGAGTGTCGCGCGTGAATGCGGCGCTGTCGCCGGGCAAAATCAGAAGTGTCGAGCCGCCTTCCGGATATCTTTTCAGTTACTGAAAAGACGATGCGGTTTTGCGAGAAAGATTCAGGAAAGCGTGATGTGGGAAGAAGGTTTTATCGCAGGGAGGAAATGAAAAAAGCACCCGCAGGTGCTTTTTTCGCAATCAAGTTAAACCGTTAAGTGACGGTTCAAAACTCAATCGTAAATATTGGCGCGATCGCGCAGTTCTTTACCAGGCTTAAAGTGCGGCACATACTTGCCTTCCAGTTCCACTTTATCGCCAGTCTTCGGGTTACGCCCGGTACGTGGTGCTCGATAGTGCAGAGAGAAGCTGCCGAAACCGCGGATTTCAATGCGCTCACCCTGTGCGAGGGTTGAGGCCATATGCTCCAGCATCTCTTTTACCGCATCTTCCACTGCTTTCGCAGGGATATGTGATTGCTGGCTGGCAAGTCTTTCAATCAATTCTGACTTGGTCATAATTCCTCCGGTTTCCTTAATAAGGAAAATTAGCTAACAGCGTAAACAAGGGCGGCCGTAGCCGCCCTTTGTGCTTGATTACAGAACGAAAACCGTAATCTGTCAAGTAATCTCATGATTCTTCGACTGATAATCAGAGCGAAGAGTAAGAGAATTACTCGCCTTTAGCTGCTTTGAATGCTTCAGCCATTGCGTTGGAGAAGTTGCCGTCTTCCTGTTTGTTGTTAACAGTAGCGATTGCATCTTTCTCGTCAGCTTCGTCTTTAGCACGTACAGACAGGCTGATTGCACGGTTTTTGCGGTCAACACCGGTGAATTTAGCTTCAACGTCGTCGCCTACGCTCAGAACCAGAGTTGCATCTTCAACGCGGTCACGGGATGCTTCAGAAGCACGCAGGTAACCTTCAACGCCGTCAGCCAGTTCTACGGTTGCGCCTTTAGCGTCAACTGCAGTTACTTTACCGTTTACGATAGCGCCTTTCTTGTTCAGAGCAACCCAGTTGTTGAACGGATCTTCTGCGAGCTGTTTAACGCCCAGGGAGATACGTTCACGTTCTGCGTCAACCTGCAGTACAACTGCAGCGATTTCGTCGCCTTTTTTGTATTCACGAACTGCTTCTTCGCCTGCAACGTTCCAGGAGATGTCAGACAGGTGAACCAGGCCGTCGATGCCGCCGTCCAGGCCGATGAAGATACCGAAGTCAGTGATAGACTTGATTTTACCTTCAACACGGTCACCCTTGTTGTGGGTTTCCGCGAACTGCTGCCATGGGTTGTTTTTGCACTGCTTCAGACCCAGGGAGATACGACGACGTTCTTCGTCGATATCCAGAACCATAACTTCCACTACGTCGCCAACGTTAACAACTTTGGACGGGTGGATGTTTTTGTTGGTCCAATCCATTTCGGAAACGTGAACCAGGCCTTCAACGCCTTCTTCGATTTCAACGAAGCAGCCGTAGTCGGTCAGGTTGGTCACGCGACCAGTCAGTTTGGTACCTTCCGGATAACGCTTAGCGATAGCTACCCATGGATCTTCGCCCAGTTGTTTCAGGCCCAGAGATACACGAGTACGTTCGCGGTCGAATTTCAGCACTTTAACAGTGATTTCGTCGCCAACGTTTACGATTTCGCTCGGATGCTTAACGCGTTTCCATGCCATGTCGGTGATGTGCAGCAGGCCGTCAACGCCACCCAGATCAACGAATGCACCGTAGTCAGTGAGGTTCTTAACGATACCTTTAACTTCCATGCCTTCTTGCAGGTTTTCCAGCAGTTGATCGCGTTCTGCGCTGTTTTCGGATTCGATAACGGCACGACGGGAAACAACAACGTTGTTACGTTTCTGATCAAGCTTGATTACTTTGAACTCAAGCTCTTTGCCTTCCAGGTGCAGAGTATCGCGAACCGGACGAACGTCTACCAGAGAACCTGGCAGGAACGCACGAATACCGTTCAGCTCAACAGTGAAGCCACCTTTAACTTTGCCGTTGATAACACCGGTAACAGTTTCAGCTTCTTCGTATGCTTTTTCCAGCGTGATCCAGGCTTCGTGACGCTTAGCTTTCTCACGGGACAGCAGAGTTTCACCGAAGCCGTCTTCTACTGCATCCAGAGCAACGTCAACTTCGTCACCAACCTGGATTTCCAGTTCGCCAGCCGCGTTTTTGAACTGTTCTGCCGGAATAGCAGACTCAGATTTCAGGCCCGCATCAACCAGAACGACGTCTTTATCGATAGAGACAACAACGCCACGAACGATGGAACCCGGGCGGGTTTCGATTTCTTTTAAGGATTCTTCAAAGAGTTGAGCAAAAGATTCAGTCATGTTTAATCTTCAGGTTTCATATTTAACGTCCACCTGGCTCCGTGCCGGATGGGGTTGTTTAACATACCCGCTGTCAATCCATTGCAACGGGGGTACTGCAAATTCGGTCGCTTTACGCGAGAGCCAACTTTTGGCGCGCGTATTGTAGCGCTTTTTCAATCACTTGCTCAATGCTTAAGGTGGTGGAATCCAGCACTAAAGCATCAGCAGCAGGAACCAGCGGCGCCACGGCGCGGTTGCGATCGCGGTCGTCACGTTCCTGTATCTCGGCCAAAAGGCGTTCAAAGTTAACACTAAAGCCCTTTTCCTGCAACTGCAGCATTCGGCGATTCGCGCGCTCTTCCGAGGAGGCATCAAGGAATATTTTTACTGGCGCATCAGGGAAGACCACCGTGCCCATATCGCGGCCATCGGCAATCAGACCCGGGGCTTCACGAAACGCGCGCTGGCGGCGCAGTAACGCTTCGCGAACACGAGGGAAAGCCGCCACTTGCGACGCGGCATTCGCCACATCCTGGGTGCGGATTTCACCGCTAACGTCTTCCCCTTCCAGAATCACTTCCAGGTTGCCTTCCGTAGAGACAAAACGGACATCCAGGTGAGCGGCCAGCGGAACCAGCGCATCTTCCGACGTCAAATCGACGTGGTGATGCAGCGCGGCCAGCGCCAGAACACGATAGATGGCTCCCGAGTCCAATAAATGCCACTGTAAAGCCTCAGCCATCGCTTTACACAGGGTGCCTTTACCCGCACCGCTTGGTCCATCAATTGTGATTACCGGGGCAACTGCCGTCATCTTTATCTCCTTCAACACAAGGCGTATAGAACCTAAACGCGCGCATTATACGCATGTCTACGCCTGACAGTTACCTTTGTCTGCGAATTACGAAATTAACGCCAAAAATGGTAGGAATAGTGAACACTAATTATAGCGGGCTGGCGCAGGGCCAGCCCGAAAGATGACAATGTTTTACTTTTTGCTTGATTAAGCCAACGTACTAATACGCGCCAACTGTTCGAAGTAGTCCGGGAAGGTCTTCGCCGTACATTTCGGATCGAGAATAGTCACCGGCGTGTCTGACAATGCCACCAGTGAGAAGCACATCGCCATACGGTGATCGTTATAGGTGCCGATTTCCGCAAATTGCAGTTTTTCCGGCGGCGTGACGCGAATGTAATCTTCGCCCTCTTCCACTTCCGCACCCACTTTGCGCAGCTCGGTCGCCATCGCGAACAAGCGATCGGTCTCTTTGACACGCCAGTTGTAAATATTACGCAGCGTGGTCGTGCCCCTGGCAAACAGCGCCGCCGTGGCGATGGTCATCGCGGCATCCGGGATATGGTTCATATCCATATCAATGGCGTTCAGTTCACCACGAGTACAGGCGATGAAATCGTCGCCCCAGGTGATAGTTGCGCCCATTTTTTCCAGCACATCGGCAAAACGAATATCGCCCTGCACGCTATTACGACCAATGCCGGTGACTTTTACCGTACCGCCACGGATCGCACCGGCCGCCAGGAAATAGGATGCAGAAGACGCATCGCCTTCAACCAGATACTGACCCGGTGACTGATATTGCTGACCACCACGTACAACAAAGTGTTGGTAGTGCTGGTTTTCCACCTCAACACCAAAGGTTTTCATCAGGTGCAGGGTGATATCGATATACGGTTTGGAAACCAGATCGCCTTTAATGGTGATGGTAGTGTCGTTTGGCGCTAACGGCGCGGTCATCAACAACGCAGTCAGGAACTGGCTGGATACGGTGCCGTCAACCTCAACATTGCCGCCACTAAAACCGCCCTGCAAACGCAGCGGAGGGTAGTTTTCCTGTTCCAGATATGTGATTTGCGCTCCGCCCTGACGCAGCGCGTCAACCAGATGACCGATCGGACGCTCTTTCATGCGCGGTTCGCCGGTCAGCACGATATCGTTGTGACCCAGACAGAGCGCCGCCGCCAGAGGGCGCATCGCCGTGCCCGCGTTCCCGAGGAACAATTCCAGTGATTCATTGGCCTGCAACGGGCCTGCGTTCCCCGTGACTTCACAACGGGTGCGATCGGCAGACAAGGTGTAATGAATTCCCAGCGCACTCAGCGCATTCAGCATGTGGCGGACATCGTCGCTGTCCAGCAGGTTGGTCAGGACAGTGGTGCCGCGCGCTAAAGCTGCCAGCAGCAAGGCACGGTTAGAGACACTCTTTGAACCTGGCAGGTTAATGGTGCCATCAACACGCGCAATGGGTTGTAACGTCAGGGATTCCATGAAACTCAACTCTCAAATTCGCAAATAAAACCCCCCGCAGAAAGGCTGCGGGGGATGAAAAAGTAAAAATTAACCGTGACGACGTTCGAAGTCCTGCATGAAATCGGTCAAGGCCTGAACGCCCGCCAGCGGCATCGCGTTGTAGATTGACGCACGCATCCCACCGACAACGCGGTGGCCTTTCAGCGAATGCAGACCCGCCGCGAAGGACTCTTCAAGGAAGACTTTATCCAGTGCGCTGTCCGCCAACTGGAACGGAATATTCATGCGCGAACGGTTAGACGCCGCCACATCGTTACGATAGAAATCGCTGTGGTCGATAACGCCATAAAGCAGTTCAGCTTTCTGCTGGTTGATGCGATCCATTGCCGCCACGCCGCCCTGCTCTTTCAGCCATTTGAAGACCAGACCCGCCAGATACCAGGCAAATGTCGGCGGCGTGTTGAACATCGAGTCGTTCTCGTTCAGCACGGAGTAATCCAGAATGGACGGACAGGCAATGTTGGCTTTGCCAAGCAGATCTTCACGCACAATGACCAGCGTCAGGCCTGCCGGGCCGATGTTTTTCTGTGCGCCCGCGTAGATCACGCCGAAACGGCTGACATCAATCGGACGAGAAAGAATCGTTGAGGAGAAGTCCGCCGCAACGACCACATCTTTACCGAAATTCGGCGTTTCATCGATGGCGATGCCGTCGATGGTTTCATTTGGGCAGTAGTGCAGATAAGCGCTATCCGCGGAAAGCTGCCATTCGCTCATCGGCTTAACAGCGCGTTTGCCGTCAACGGTGATTTTGGCGTCAATCACATTCGGCGTGCAGTATTTCTTCGCTTCTTTTACTGCGCTGGCCGCCCAGTAACCGGCGTCAACATAGTCTGCGGTGGTTTTATCACCCAGAATGTTCAGCGGCACACCAGCGAACTGCCCGCGACCGCCGCCATGGCAAAACAACACTTTATAATTGGAAGGGATATTGAGCAGGTCACGGAAATCCTTTTCTGCTTCTTCCGCCACGTGGATAAACTCTTTTCCACGATGGCTGACTTCCATTACTGATGTACCCAATCCGTTCCAGTCGCGTAATTCATTCTGCGCCTGTTTAAGGACATCTGCCGGTAGCATTGCCGGACCTGAACTGAAATTAAAGACCTGAGCCATTTCCCCTCACCGCGTTGCAATGTTGTCTACCCGTGTGCATTCACACGGGTATAAGTTATTCCTGTGGATATCGGTTTTATCATTCAGTGACACGCGCCGCAATGGGTAATACTGAGAGGTAAGAAAATGTGCCGTAGTTCACACAACAGATTCGTCCATATTGACGGAATAAAATGGAGAAATCCGCTATCAGGTGATACGTTTCGCGGTGCTGGCCTTCGACCATTCTGGATTTGCACAGCGTGGACATAATTGATGCTCCCCGGCTTTCAGATTGAAAATTGCGCTGCAACGAATGCAGGCATAGTCAGCCGTCTCCGGCACGACACGGTATCGCTCAGTACAGGAGGCCGGCAGAATCACCAGTCCCGCTTTCACCTCATCATCGGCGTAGTAATAAAGGCTGATTTGCCCATTCGTTTCCATGATAGCCAGACGAAGTTGCCCAAGTTGCTCGACACCCCCGAGCCTGAGCTCCATAAAAAACTCAAACTCTGTCATGTTCGCCGATTGCAGTTTCTCCCATGCCAGCTCACCCTCTTCGACGATTACGACGGGCTTACCTTCCAGTAAGTCCTCCAGCTTTTCGCTATGTGACATTAGCCACATCACGAGGCGATAGAGTGCCGCAAGCGTTAAGAAAACGGCCAATACGGGCAACATGGGCACATCGTCATAAAACGCGACATCGCCTGCCGCAGAGCCTAATGTAAGAATAATCAGTACTTCAAACAGAGACATCTGGCGCACACCACGTCGCCCTGTGATTTTCAGAAAGAGAAAAACAAGCACAAACGTATAAAGCGAGCGGAGCGCTACTTCGCCAAGGAAATCCAGAGGGACTTTATCCAGCGCCATACGGTGAAGGTCGAACGATTTCATTTTTATACCTGACAGGGGAGTTGCGAATAAGAATAGACCAGGCGGGGTGACACTGTGGGGATGGGGATTTTGTGAGCTGCTTGTACGGCAGTGAACTTAACCAACTGTGCTGGAAGACTTCCGAGATGTTTCTAAGCTGCCCATACGGCAGTGAACCGACGCGTCTGCGTCTTCCTGCCGTCGAGAATTTTCTAAGCTGCCCATGCGGCAGTGAACTCAACCCTTCCCATTCTATCCGACTGTTTTCTTAGATAAAAACGCTAATACCACCCCTTGCCCCATTTTTTTCTTACCTCATAAACCCCGAATAAAAATCAACAACTTACAAGCAGCCGCAAATAAAGAGTTTCGTGGCAGCCAAAATATTCACATCTTCCATCTCGCTTTCTGAGGTCACACTCCGCCCCTGTTCGACCTTAAAATCAATGAAGATAGCGTCATTCATCCAAACCCCGTATCATTGCGCACCTTATGCACAATAGAAATGAGACCGTCATGACGCAAACCTATATCCCCGGCAAAGATGCCGCACTGGAAGATTCCATCGCTCGCTTCCAGCAAAAACTGCTCGACCTGGGCTTTAACATCGAAGAGGCCTCCTGGCTGAATCCGGTGCCAAACGTCTGGTCTGTGCATATTCGCGACAAAGCGTGCTCGCTGTGCTTTACCAACGGTAAAGGCGCAACCAAAAAAGCCGCGCTGGCGTCTGCATTAGGGGAGTATTTCGAGCGCCTGTCGACTAACTACTTCTTCGCCGATTTCTGGCTGGGCGAGAAAATCGCTAACGGCCCATTCGTGCATTATCCGAACGAAAAATGGTTTCCAATCCCGGAAGATGACGAATTGCCGGAAGGCCTGCTCGATGCGCGTCTGCGTGCGTTCTACGATCCGGACGATCAACTGACCGGCAGCCTGATGGTCGATCTGCAATCGGGCAACACCGATCGCGGTGTTTGCGGCCTGCCGTTTACCCGCCAGTCCGATGGTGAAACTATTTATATTCCGATGAACATCGTCGGCAATCTGTACGTTTCTAACGGTATGTCAGCGGGCAACACTGCTAACGAAGCGCGTGTGCAGGGCCTGTCGGAAGTGTTTGAGCGTCACATCAAAAACCGCATTATCGCCGAGAGCATCAGCCTGCCGGAAATTCCGCAAGAGGTGATGGCGCGCTACCCGGGCGTCGTGGCATCTATCGAAAAACTGGAAGCGGAAGGTTTCCCAATCTTTGCTTACGACGGTTCTTTAGGCGGCAAATACCCGGTTATTTGCGTCGTGCTGTTCAATCCGGCAAACGGCACCTGCTTTGCCTCCTTCGGCGCGCATCCGGACTTTGGCGTCGCGCTCGAGCGTACCGTCACAGAACTGCTTCAGGGCCGTGGCCTGAAAGATCTGGACGTGTTCACACCGCCAACCTTCGATGATGAAGAAGTCGCCGAGCACGCCAACCTGGAAACCCACTTCATCGACTCCAGCGGTTTGATCTCCTGGGATCTCTTTAAGCAGGATGCCGACTACCCGTTTGTGGACTGGAATTTCTCCGGCACCACTGAAGAAGAGTTCGCTACCCTGATGGCGATTTTCAACGCGGAAGATAAAGAAGTGTACATCGCGGATTACGAGCATTTAGGTGTATATGCCTGCCGTATCCTGGTGCCGGGCATGTCCGATATCTATCCGGCGGAAGATCTGTGGCTCGCTAATAACAATATGGGTAGCCACCTGCGCGAAACCATTCTGACGCTGCCAGACAGCAAGTGGGAAAAAGAAGAGTACCTGAATCTCATCGAACAACTTGATGAAGAAGGGCTGGACGATTTCACCCGTGTGCGTGAATTACTGGGCCTTGCGACCGGCAAAGATAACGGTTGGTATACGCTGCGTGTCGGCGAACTGAAAGCCATGCTGGCGTTGGCAGGCGGAGATATGGAACAGGCGCTGATCTGGACGGAATGGACGATGGAATTTAACGCATCGATATTCAGCGCGGAGCGGGCTAACTATTATCGTTGTCTGCAAACCCTGCTGCTGCTCTCGCAGGAAGAGGATCGTCAGCCACTTCAGTACCTGAATGCCTTTGTGCGCATGTATGGCGTTGACGCCGTAGAAGCCGCCAGTGCCGCACTGAGCGGTGAAGCGCCGTTCTACGGTTTACAGGCTGTCGACAACGGCCTGGAAGCCTTCCCTGCGCACCAGTCACTGCTTGAAGCCTACGAAAAGCTGCAGTGTGCAAAAGCTGCGTTTTGGTCAAACCAGGGCTAAAAGCCCTGAGAATAAGTAGGTTTAAAGATTACTCTACGCTATATTATGGGGCCGTTTAACGGCCCTTTTTTTATTTTAAAAAATACGCAAACTGATTTGTGATAATTAAGTTACGTATGGGTAAACACTATTATTGGTAGCTTACCAATAATGTTAATTTAAATGATCATTACTCCATTTTAATTAACTGCCAAAACGGGAGGTAAACGAAAAAAATCAACTGAAATTGCAAACTTTAAAATTTATTTTTACTTTGATAATCAAAAAGTTATGCCGCTTTCGATGAAAAACCACTCGATTTGCGGGCCTATAAGCCAGGCGAGATATGATCTACATCAAATTCTCATCTATAATGCTTTGTTAGTATCTCGTCGCCGACTTAATAAAGAGAGAGTTAGTGTGAAAGCTGACAACCCTTTTGATCTACTTGTTCCTGCAGCGATGGCCAAAGTGGCCGAAGAAGCAGGTGTCTATAAAGCAACGAAGCATCCGCTGAAAACCTTTTATCTGGCGATCACTGCGGGCGTGTTCATCTCCATTGCTTTTGTTTTCTACATTACTGCCACCACAGGAACCGCGGGGATGCCTTTTGGCGTCGCGAAACTGATTGGGGGTATCTGCTTCTCACTAGGCTTGATTCTCTGCGTCATTTGCGGGGCTGACCTCTTTACCTCGACGGTGCTGATTGTTGTGGCGAAAGCCAGTGGTCGAATCACATGGGGTCAACTGGCGAAAAACTGGTTGAACGTCTATTTTGGTAACCTGGTAGGATGTCTGCTCTTTGTTCTGCTAATGTGGCTTTCCGGCGAGTATATGACCGCCAACGGGGGATGGGGCCTGAATGTCCTGCAAACCGCTGACCACAAAATGCACCATACATTTATCGAAGCCGTTGCACTCGGTATCCTGGCGAATCTGATGGTATGCCTGGCCGTCTGGATGAGCTACTCTGGCCGCAGCCTGATGGATAAAGCCATGATTATGGTTCTTCCGGTTGCCATGTTTGTTGCCAGCGGCTTTGAGCACAGTATTGCAAACATGTTTATGATCCCAATGGGGATTGTGATTCGCAACTTTGCAAGCCCGGAGTTCTGGACCGCAGTTGGTTCAACCCCGGATAGTTTTTCTCACCTGACTATCATGAACTTCATCACTGATAACCTCATTCCGGTAACCATCGGGAATATCATTGGCGGAGGCCTGTTAGTTGGGCTGACATACTGGGTCATTTACCTGCGTGAAGGCGACCATCACTAAAGTGAGCGTTGTGTCAGGCAGTAAATAAAAAATCCACATAAAAGGTAGGTGTTACATGTCCGAGCTTAATGAAAAGTTAGCCACAGCCTGGGAAGGTTTTACTAAGGGTGACTGGCAGAATGAAGTCAACTTACGTGACTTCATCCAGAAAAACTACACTCCATACGAGGGTGACGAGTCCTTCCTGGCAGGTGCTACTCAAGCAACTACCGAGCTGTGGGACAAAGTAATGGAAGGTGTTAAACTGGAAAACCGCACTCACGCGCCAGTTGACTTCGACACCGCTGTTGCTTCTACCATCACCTCCCACGACGCGGGCTACATCAACAAGTCGCTGGAAAAAATCGTTGGTCTGCAGACCGAAGCTCCGCTGAAACGCGCGCTGATTCCGTTTGGCGGCATCAAAATGATCGAAGGTTCCTGCAAAGCGTACAACCGCGAACTGGATCCAACCATCAAAAAAATCTTCACCGAATACCGTAAAACTCACAACCAGGGCGTGTTCGACGTTTATACTCCGGACATCCTGCGCTGCCGTAAATCCGGTGTTCTGACCGGTCTGCCAGACGCATACGGTCGTGGTCGTATCATCGGTGACTACCGTCGTATCGCCGTTTACGGTATCGACTACCTGATGAAAGACAAATTCGCTCAGTTCTCCTCTCTCCAGTCTGACCTGGAAAACGGTGTGAACCTGGAAGCGACTATCCGTCTGCGTGAAGAAATCTCTGAACAGCACCGTGCGCTGGGTCAGATCAAAGAGATGGCTGCTAAATACGGCTACGACATCTCTGGTCCGGCTACCAACGCTCAGGAAGCGATTCAGTGGACTTACTTCGGCTACCTGGCCGCGGTTAAATCCCAGAACGGCGCTGCAATGTCCTTCGGTCGTACCTCCAGCTTCCTGGATATCTACATCGAACGTGACCTGAAAGCAGGCAAAATCACAGAACAAGAAGCTCAGGAAATGATTGACCACCTGGTCATGAAACTGCGTATGGTTCGCTTCCTGCGTACTCCTGAATATGATGAACTGTTCTCCGGTGACCCGATTTGGGCAACTGAATCCGTCGGTGGTATGGGCGTTGATGGCCGTACCCTGGTGACCAAAAACAGCTTCCGTTTCCTGAACACCCTGTACACCATGGGCCCGTCTCCGGAACCGAACATCACTATCCTGTGGTCTGAAAAACTGCCGCTGGCGTTCAAAAAATACGCTGCGAAAGTGTCCATCGATACCTCTTCTCTGCAGTATGAGAACGATGATCTGATGCGTCCTGACTTTAACAACGATGACTACGCTATCGCTTGCTGCGTAAGCCCGATGATCGTTGGTAAACAAATGCAGTTCTTCGGTGCGCGTGCTAACCTGGCGAAAACCATGCTGTACGCAATCAACGGCGGCGTTGATGAAAAACTGAAAATGCAGGTTGGCCCGAAATCTGAACCGATGAAAGGCGATGTGCTGAACTACGACGAAGTTATCGACCGTATGGATCACTTCATGGATTGGCTGGCTAAACAGTACGTCACCGCACTGAACGTCATCCACTACATGCATGACAAATACAGCTACGAAGCTTCTCTGATGGCGCTGCACGACCGTGACGTTATCCGTACCATGGCTTGCGGTATCGCGGGTCTGTCCGTTGCGGCTGACTCCCTGTCTGCAATCAAATATGCGAAAGTTAAACCGATTCGTGACGAAGACGGTCTGGCTATCGACTTCGAAATCGAAGGCGAATACCCGCAGTTTGGTAACAACGACGCTCGCGTCGATGACATGGCTGTTGACCTGGTAGAACGTTTCATGAAGAAAATTCAGAAACTGACTACTTACCGCAACGCTATCCCGACTCAGTCTGTTCTGACCATCACTTCTAACGTTGTGTATGGTAAGAAAACCGGTAACACCCCAGACGGCCGTCGCGCAGGCGCTCCGTTCGGCCCAGGTGCTAACCCGATGCACGGCCGTGACCAGAAAGGTGCTGTTGCCTCTCTGACCTCCGTTGCAAAACTGCCGTTTGCTTACGCTAAAGATGGTATATCTTACACCTTCTCTATCGTTCCGAACGCACTGGGTAAAGACGACGACGTTCGTAAAACCAACCTGGCAGGCCTGATGGATGGTTACTTCCACCACGAAGCTTCCATCGAAGGTGGTCAGCACCTGAACGTTAACGTAATGAACCGCGAAATGCTGCTCGACGCGATGGAACATCCGGAAAAATATCCGCAACTGACCATCCGCGTATCTGGCTACGCAGTACGTTTTAACTCCCTGACTAAAGAACAGCAGCAGGACGTTATTACTCGTACCTTCACTCAGTCCATGTAATGGATTTGACTGAAATCGCGATTTAAAAAGCGTACAATAAAGGCTCCACGCAAGTGGGGCCTTTCTTATAAGTGCCCCACTCTCTCCGAGCCTATTTTGCGGGTTAATCTCTATAATGAAATTAACGTGCAAAATAAACTCAAGACGGCCTGAAGTCATGATCGTCACCCCTGCCGGACGCGGGGAAAAACTGGAGATAACACTGCAATGTCTGTAACTGGTCGCATTCACTCCTTTGAATCCTGTGGCACCGTTGATGGCCCGGGTATCCGTTTTATCACCTTCTTCCAGGGCTGCCTGATGCGCTGCCTTTATTGCCATAACCGCGATACATGGGACACGCACGGCGGCAAAGAAGTCACCGTTGATGAACTCATGAAAGAGGTGGTGACCTATCGCCACTTTATGAACGCGTCCGGCGGCGGTGTAACCGCATCCGGCGGCGAAGCCATTCTTCAGGCAGAGTTCGTGCGTGACTGGTTCCGTGCCTGCAAAAAAGAGGGCATCCACACCTGCCTCGATACCAACGGTTTTGTGCGTCGCTACGATCCTGTTATCGATGAATTGCTGGAAGTCACCGACCTGGTGATGCTCGATCTCAAACAGATGAACGACGAAATTCACCAGAATCTGGTTGGCGTCTCCAACCATCGCACACTGGAATTTGCACAGTATCTGTCGAAAAAAGATATCAACGTCTGGATCCGCTACGTGGTGGTTCCAGGCTGGTCAGACGATGACGACTCCGCGCACCGTCTGGGCGAGTTTACCCGTGATATGGGCAACGTCGAGAAAATCGAACTGCTGCCGTACCACGAGCTGGGTAAACATAAGTGGGTTGCGATGGGCGAAGAGTACAAGCTGGATGGTGTCCATCCCCCCAGGAAAGAGACCATGGAACGCGTGAAAGGCATTCTGGAGCAGTATGGTCATAAGGTGATGTACTAAAGCCTTTAGCGTGGCAGATTATACGCGGAAAAAAATCCGTGAAATCTGCCATGCTTTCCCTACGACATAAAATACTCAGACAACTTATTCGTCACGCTTTCAATCGAGAAGATGCGTTTCTGATGTGCTTTTCGGCACTGAATATAACGTTCATCCTGCTCTGCCAGCGCACTGAGAATACGATCTGCCACCATCATCGCGCCCGCAATTTCCGCAAAACCAGACTCACCATCTCCCTGAAGCGCCACAGCAGCCTGTAAGTTCCAGTCCGAGAGACGATTCAACTGCACAAACGACCCACGCGTCAGCGACAATATTTTGATCCCCTGCTCTTTCGCCAGAGACAGCGCCTGCATCATATCGGTAGACGTTTGTTCGGTATGGATAACAATGATTCCCGTCTTCTGGTTATCGGCGAGAGGAGAAATGGCCGTCGGATAGGATCTGTCAATAAAACTCGCAATTTTCCCCATCTGCACCAGGTGCATCTGGAGGAAAAGCGCGACCGGCACAGCAGTCCCCACCGCATAAATAGCAATATTCCCCAGTTGATTCAGCCATGATGCAATGGCCTGCAGCTCAATGCTGTCGATAATGGCATTGCTGTCACGAATACTGGCCAATACCGCAGAGGTCTCGTCATCACTCCGTTCGTCAGATCGGGCAGCCCCCTGCTCCAGCGCCAGCGCGGTTCTGAAGTCAGAGAAACCTTTGAATCCAAACGCCCGACAAAATCGGGTAATGCTCCCCTCGCTGGTATCGATGGAATCAGCCAGCTCGGTAATGGTGTGCCTCATCACAAAATCGGGATTTTCAGTAATAAAACGCCCTACCTTTTCGAGGATCGGGCTTAGCCCGGATGCCTCATTTCGTATATTTATCAACAAATTACTGCCTGTCTGGCTCATTTTTCGCCTTTTTACACAAAATGCATATGCTGTCACATATTTCGGCCGGGATTGTGATAATAATTTTTACCGAGTTAATGATAGTTAAAAATAATTATTTTCACAAACAGAAGGACATCCTATGAAAGGGCTTATCGTCTGTCGTACCGGCATGGGCAGCTCACTCATGCTCAAAATTAAAGCACAAAAAATCATCGATAAACACGGATGGGACATCGATCTCGAACACGATGTGCTTTCCGGGCTGGCGACCTGGCAAGGCGTTGATTTTGTCATCACCATGCGCGATCTCACCGATGAAGTAGAAGCAGCCGGGTTCAGGGCTATCGGTATTACCGATTTGATGAACAGCGAAGAAATGGAATCTGCGCTCACCAGCGTCGTTCAGAACAACTAATCTCTCTCGGGGGAAATATGGATCTCCTAAAGTTCATTGTATTCGACATTCTGGGTGTAACCCCACTTTTAGTTGGCTTTATTGCATTAATCGGACTGCTTATCCAGCGGAAACCCATCGAAAAAGTCCTTTCCGGTACGTTTAAAACCATCGTGGGATTTCTGGTATTTGCCGGAGGTGCCGGGCTTGCGGTGACCTCGCTGGGAAACTTTCAGACGTTATTTAGCGATGGATTCGGCCTGAAAGGTGTCATGCCATTAGCGGAAGCATTAACTGGGCTTGCTCAAACCAAATTCGCCATGTGCGTCTCGCTCATCATGGTCATTGGTTTTGGCTGGAACCTTGTATTCGCCCGCATAACCCCCTTTAAATACATATTCCTTACCGGGCAGCATAACCTTTACCTCTCCGCCCTGCTCACCGTTACGCTTAAAGCGTTGGGCTACAGCGACATGACTACCATCATTGTTGGTTCCGTGCTTCTGGGACTCGCGGCCTGCCTCTATCCGGCCATCGCGCAGCCCTGGATGCGGAAGATCACCGGCAACGATGAAATTGCCATGGGCCATTACGTCACCCTGGCTTACGCTATCTCAGGCTGGATAGGCGCAAAAGTTGGCGATCCGAAACAATCGACAGAGAAATTAAATTTACCGGGCTGGCTGGGGATATTTAAAGACTATATCGTCTCTGTATCCATTTCTGTCAGTATCTTCTACTACATCGCAGCGCTTGCTGCCGGTAAAGCTGCCGTCACCGCCGCGGCAGGCGGCATGCACTGGCTGGTTTATCCGCTGTACCAGTCGCTAACTTTTACCGCATCGTTGTACATCATTATCACCGGGGTTCGCTTGCTTTTGTCTGAAATTGTTCCTGCATTTCTGGGCATTTCAGAGAAATTTATTCCCAATGCAAAGCCCGCGCTGGACTGCCCTGTTGTGTTTCCCTATGCGCCGACAGCAACCGTGCTGGGTTTCATCTCATCGTTTATCGGTGGCTTAGTCGTCATGGGTTTCCTCGCCATCCTCGGCCAGACGGTCATTATCCCTGTCGCAATCCCTTATTTCTTTATTGGTGCGACCGCCGCGGTATTTGGTAACGCCTCCGGTGGCTGGAAAGGCGCAATTGTTGGCAGTTTTGTGACCGGGATATTGATAGGCATTGGGCCAGCATTGATTTACCCGATCATGGAATCCGTAGGTTTATCAGGCACCAGCTTCCCGGAAACCGACTTTGTTGCCCTCGGATTGGTGGTGTACTACATCGGCAAAATGCTGCCATAGGAAGGAAAAAATGAATATAGAGCAACTTGAGTCTCACGCACTCGCAGCACGTCGCGACATTGTTAGTATGATTTACGAATCCGGAATCGGACACCCTGGAGGCGCTTTATCGATCATCGATATCCTGACCTGGATCTATAACGAAGAGGTTGATTTTACCGCCTCCCCTCGGACTCGCGTGGTCATGAGTAAAGGTCATGCCGTGGCAGCACAATACGCCATGCTGTATCAGAAAGGGCTCATAGCGCGCAGCGAATTTAAGACGTTCAGACAAATTAATTCCCGCTTACAGGGCCACCCCAGCATCAAAGCGATGCCTGAGGTTGACGCTACCACAGGGCTGCTCGGGCAGGGGTTGTCCATTGCCTTCGGCATGGCTGCCGCGAAGAAACAGCGTGGAGAAACTGAACGCGTATTCGCCATTATTGGTGATGGCGAAATGCATGAAGGGCAAATCTGGGAGACTTTGCAACAGGCTGGTCATATGAAAATGGACAACCTGGTCGCCATTATCGACTACAACGGATTCTCCTCACATGACCCGGTTAATCAGGTCGTCAACCTTGAGCCCCTGGCAGATAAAGTGCGTCATTTTGGCTGGCACGTTCTTGAGCTTCAGAATGGTAACGATATGCACCAGGTAGCCAATACACTGAGCTTATCCCGCCATCTGAAAGGTAAGCCAATCGCCATCATCGCACATACCACCAAGGGCTGTGGTGTGAGTTATATGGAAAATAACGGCGACTGGCACTCAAAAACGCCATCAACGGAGCAATATCATCAGGCAATGGAGGAATTACAATAATGAAAGCCCCACGCGATGAAATTGGCAAAGCACTTATTGCCCTGAAAAATAAAGGTTATCCTATAGTCGCTATCGACAGCGATCTCGCGAGCTCAACGCGAACCGATCAATTCCAGTCTGCGTACCCGGCGTGCTTTTTTGAAATGGGGATCGCCGAAGGTTCCGCGATGAGTTTTGCCGTTGGGCAGGCAATCGAAGGCAATATTCCCTTCTACGTCAACTTTGCCATGTTCGTTACCGGAACCGCATGGACTCAGTTGCGTCAGGCTTGCTACGCCAAAGCCAATATCAAACTGGTTGGTAGCCACCCGGGGATGGACGATGGCCCTGATGGCGCTTCACACCATGCACTGGAAGATCTGGCCCTGACTCGCGTCCTGCCAGGGTTGACGATTCTTACTCCTGCCGACGCCGACGAAATAGAAGGCGCTTTCGAACAGGCGGTGAACATCGACGGGCCTGTTTACATCCGCGTTGCGCGTGAGCCCATGCCAATACGCGATAAATCTGTTATTCCGCGTGTTACCGATATTGCCGCCATTGCAGAGAACGGCAATGACTTTGCCATTCTCTTTGAAGGCACGGTAATGGAACAGGCTATGGAGGGTTACGAAAAGCTCGTGGCCGACGGTAAGAAAGGCAAGCTTATCCATGTTGCCAAACTTAAGCCGTTTAATCACGACGCTTTTTACGCGTTGATTGAGGGTTGCCCTTCGCTCGTTACCATTGAGAATCATACGGTCAACGGGGGGCTGGGTGGACAAATCGCGGAAGCCATGACGCAGATGGGCATTGCTGCAAAACTGTGTCGTTTGGGAACCCAGGATACGTTCACAGAATCCGGAAATAGCCGCGAGCTAAAAGCTAAGTACGGGATCTCTGGCGCAGCCATTTACCAGGCGCTGAGTTAGTCACTGCACGGGCTGTTCCCATCCAGGAGCAGCCCGCTCTCAGGAGCGTTGCTATGGATAACCCTTTCTTTAGCGCTTATCAGCACATAAATCATCCGATTGACTGGAAGCACGCCATCAAACTGGCCTGTTTTCCGTTAGAACAACAAGGGAAAGTGTCTGCTGGCTACGCTGGCGCGATCATTCAGGCAACAGAGGAAAACGGCCCGTGGTATATTCTTAGCCCCGAATTTGCGCTTCCACACGCCCGTCCTGAAGAAGGCGTCCTCAGCCAGCAAAGTTGCTTATCGCTATTGTGCTGCAGCGAGAAAATTGAATTTCCTGGTCATCCGGATGTTCGATTTATCATTGTGCTGGCTGCCGCGAACAGCCAGCAACATATCCTCATGATCCAACGGTTAGTGAGTTGGTTAGATGAACGCGATCGTTTACATCAGTTGAGTCATATTCACCATCAGGATGAACTCTCTAAACTCGTCACATCGATGTCGTGGCCAGTTACTGACGTGACGACTTAATGGCTATGCCAACAATATAACCCATCCACCAAACCCGCACGTGGTGCGGGTTTGGCTGGCGACTTACAGCGTTTTTACCATCTCACGCGATTGTGTAAACAGCGCTTGATAGTGCTCTTCGCGATTATCAATGTCTTCCTCCACGCCAATCGTGTTGTACAAATAAGTCACATCCACATCAGTCACGCCGAGATAACCTGCAACATTGATCAAATAATCACTCATATTTTTACGCCAACCGTAAAGCTCAAACTTATCTTCCGCACCGCCCACTAACGCGACCCAGCGAATTTTTTTAAAAGGCAAGGCGCCTCCCTCACCATAGACCAGGCCATTATTCCATACCCGATCGATATACCCTTTCAATATTGCAGGGAAGCTATACCACCAGACCGGGAACACAATGACCGCCGTATCATGTCCCTGCATCTGCGCAAAGAGTTTATGCACTTCCGGGGCATAAGTCTTATGCGGGTTGGCCCAGTCCGGTTCATCCTGCATGCGCAATACCGGATCGAAATCCATACGATAAAGATCGAGCGTATCAACCGTAATCTGCTGATCTTCCGCCTGCTGCTGAATTTCCTTTACCACCTGCGCAGTGAGAGAATCACGGCGAGGGTGCGCCCAAATCAAATAGATATTTTTGGTTTCCATTGTTACCTCAGCTATATGGGATTTGCCAGCCACTTTACTGAGGTGAGATAATTCTGTGAATTTGATTATTCAGCATGGGTTAGTGAGGGATTTTCATCAATGAAAGCCAATATCGCCGATTTCGCCACCTTTCTTGCTGTTGCCCGTCATCAAAGTTTTCGCGGCGCGGCGGATGCATTGGGTCTATCGCCTTCCGCCATTAGTCACGCCATTAAACAACTGGAACAGAGACTAAAAATCCGTTTATTCAACCGCACGACACGGAGCGTTGCGCTAACGGAAGCGGGACGCAGTCTCTATGAACGACTTCGACCCGCTTTTGAAGATATCCAGACCATGCTGGATGAAGTAAATAACTTCCGTGAAACGCCGTCAGGAACTCTGCGTTTTAACGCGGCTCGCATCGCGGCACGCGTTTTTCTAATGCCGCTGCTTACAAAATTCACCCGTCGTTATCCTGACATAAAGATTGAAGTCTCTTCGGACGATCGCCTGGTTGATATTGTGGCTGAGGGATTTGACGCCGGGATTCGACTGGGCGCCATTGTCGAACAGGATATGATTGCTGTCCCCATTGGCCCACCTATTCGCTTAACGGTCGTCGCGACACCCGCGCATTTCGCTCGTTTTGGTCGGCCTGAGCATCCGCGTGATTTGTTGCAACACCCCTGCGTTGTCTTCCGTTATCCCAGCGGCAGGCCCTATCACTGGGAGTTTCATGGGCCAGAGGGTCAACTGGATGTTGCCACAACAGGAAATATCACCGTTGATGACATTGATGCCGAACTGGATGCCGTGTTAATGGGTGCAGGTGTTGGCTACCTGTTGAACGAACAAGTGGATGAACATCTCAAAAGCGGAAGGCTGGAATCGGTGCTGGAAGAGTGGCTGCCCGCCCGGCCGGGCTTCCAGCTTTACTACCCGAACAGGCACTATATGTCCTGTGGGCTTCGGGCATTTCTCGACTTTATTAAACAGCCCGATAATGATGAGATTAACGGGCCGAATAATCAGGCATGCGCCACCGGCGTCGGATGATGCCCGGCTTTGCGCAGCAACATAAGAAGATAAATAAACGACACACAAGCGATCATCACAAACAGCAGGTTGTCGGAGTAGTTCTGCATCAGCATCGCCGTCAGCGTTGGGCCAAGCAGGCTACCGATGGTATAGCTCAACAACAGCGCCTGGTTCATTGACACCAGTTGGTGATGTTCAACTTTCTCACAGGCCCATGCCATCGCGACCGGGTAGAGCGTAAACCCGGATGCGCCGAGGATAAACAACGCAGGCGCCATCGCCGCGTGACTCAGCATCGCCAGGCAGCCGAGGATCACCACAAAGACCTGAACGCGAAGAACTAACAGGCGACCATAACGGTCGGCCAGTCGCCCGACTGGCCACTGACCAACGATACCCGCACTCACCATCACCGCCATCCAGAAACCAATGCCGGAATCGCTAACGCCCTGGTGGTTGAGATAGAGCGGCATCAGGCCATAAAGCGACCCCAGAACAATCCCGGAAATGATGCAACCGTTAACGCCCAGACGCGCCTGGCGCAGCGAGAACATCGACCAGACACGCGTTGAGGTATGGGATTCATCCTGCTGATTATTAATACGGGCAAACAGCATCGGCAGTATCGCTGCCAACACCAGGCCCGTCATTACCGGTAAAACGGTCACCAGGTCTGTTGGCAGTTTGCTGACCATCAACTGGCCGAGTACGGTACCGACGTAGTAGACCATCATATACGCCGCCAGCAAGCGACCACGATTGCGTGACGTTCCGCTACACATCAGCGCACTTTCTACCACCACCCAAATCATGGCGCAGCCGACGCCCGCGACAAAGCGCCAGAACATCCAGCTCCAGAAACCGACCATCACCCCTAACCCCACGCAGCCAGCGGCGAAAATAGCCGACGCGATGTAGTAGCTACGGTTAAACCCCATGCGTTGAATTAAACGCCCGGTCAGCAGTGTTCCCACCAGGTTACCGGTGAAATAGGAGGAGCCAACCATCCCAACCTGCCAGGTCGGAAGGTTTTCATGGGCGAGCCAGAGCGGGACGAGCGTATTTAATACGGCAATCGCCAGCGTCAGCAGAAGTAAGCCACAGAGCAGTAACTGCACCGGGCGAGTGTAGGTGGACATGGGTATAAACCGTGAGGGTGATCAGATTTCGAGCGCATCATGCCACGGCCATTTTTAAAGTCAATCGCCCGGATGGCGGGGGCTGCGGGGTTTTCAGGCCAACGATTGATGTTTCTTATCCAGCGAAGCGCAAACTAATTCACGCCAATTATCATTCTATTGTTTTTATTGGCTAATTGCCGGAACATGCCGGAAGGATTGGTCGAAAAATTTCATGGTAAAAAGCATAAAAAAGCCAGGGCGGTATACCCTGGCTTTCAGAAACAAACATCGACTTAACTGGCTATCGCCATTCCAACGGTCATATGCAGGCCGTAGAAAACGCCACGACCAATTAGCTCACCGGCAATAACCAGAACGACCGCAATACTCAGCAGCGGCAGTGCAGGCTGGTAGCCGCGCAACTGCGGAGCCACCCAGCATGCCAGCGCCAACGCAATCAGCACCACACGCCAGGCCATCAACGAGCCATAATCCGGCACCAGCGCCGATGCCTGCTGGATAGAACTGTGGATCGTTGCCAGCTCAGCGCCCTGCATCAATGCAACCACCACGCTCACCACCAGCGCCACGATGCTGATAGCAGGCAGCAGACGCATCGCCCAGCCGCTAACATCCGCCGCGCGCAGCAGCAGGTAGCCCAACAGCGGCCCGCCGATGAACAGCGTCAGGAAGAAGCTCATCGGTGTCCAGACACTGTACCAGGTCGGCACGGTATCAATGCTGTTATACACGCGCGCCATCATCCAGACGAATATGACGCCCAGCACGGCAGTGAGGATCAGCCATAAGCCACGCAGCGCAGGAGACAGTTTTTTTGCCATCGCCAGCAGCCAGCCCAGGCCGCCCACCGCAAAGAAGATTGCGCCACTGGCAATTTCATTACTCAGCGCAGAAGAACCCACACGGTTGAGTGAGTTAAACGCACGCATCGGAGAGCCCAGGTGCAGCGTCGAGGCGATAAAGGCGATCCCCATCAGTACCCACAGGGCAAGCATCCCGGTAATTATGCGTTGCTGTGCGTTGGGACGTAAATCGCCCTTCAGCAGCGCCAGCGCCAGCACAATGAATGCTCCCACGACACACTGACCAAAGACCGTGAAGATCATCAACGGCCATTCATGCCATCCACTTCCCATCTCACACCTCCTTCGGATTGGCTAAATAGCCGGTGGTGTCGCCGGTTGGGCGACTGTTGGCATTCGGCTTAATGACGATGCTCGGTTTGGTAAAATGCGCGGACGGCAGCGGTGCAACGGCGGCAAGGTTGCCGTGTTTTTTACGCAGTTCGTCAATCGGGCCGAAATCAAGCGCGCGCAGCGGGCAGGACTCAACACAGATAGGCTTTTTACCGTCAGCCACGCGATCGTGGCAGCCGTCGCACTTAGTCATATGCCCCTTCGCCGCATTGTACTGCGGCGCGCCGTAAGGACAGGCCATATGGCAGTAGCGGCAACCGATACAGACGTCTTCGTCCACTACCACAAAACCATCTTCGCGTTTATGCATCGCACCGCTCGGACAGACCTTGGTACAGGCCGGGTCTTCACAGTGGTTGCACGAAATAGAGAGGTAATAGGCAAAGACATTCTGATGCCAGACGCCATTATCTTCCTGCCAGTCGCCACCCGCGTATTCATAGATACGACGGAAGCTGACATCCGGCCCCAAATCTTTGTAGTCTTTACACGCCAGCTCGCAGGTTTTGCAGCCGGTGCAACGACTCGAATCAATATAAAAACCATATTGGGTTGTCATCGATTACTCCTTACACCCTTTCAACCTGAACGAGATTTGTATGTGACGGATTACCCTTCGCCAGCGGCGACGGTCGCTGCGTCGTCAGAACGTTGATACAACCCGCCTGATCCACACGTTTAGCATCCGGGTCATACCATGCCCCTTCGCCCAGTGCGACAACGCCCGGCATCATACGCGGCGTCACTTTCGCCTCGATGTGCACTTCGCCACGGTCGTTAAAGATGCGCACACGATCGCCGTTGGCGATACCGCGTTTCTGCGCATCCAGTGGGTTGATCCACATCTCCTGACGGCAGGCCGCTTTCAATACTTCTACGTTGCCATAGGTGGAGTGAACACGGGATTTATAGTGGAAGCCGGTCAACTGTAACGGGAATTTTTCCGCCAGCGGATCGTTATAGTTCTCGAATCCCGGGGTGTAAATTGGCAGCGGATCGATAACATCCCCTTCTGCCAGCTCCCAGGTCGCGGCAATTTTCGCCAGTTCCTGAGAGTAAATCTCAATTTTACCCGATGGCGTGGTCAGCGGATTCGCCTGCGGATCTTCACGGAACGCTTTATAGGCGACGTGATGGCCTTGCGGATCGCGCTGTTTGAAAATGCCCTGTTTGCGGAAGGTATCGAAATCCGGCAGCTCAGGAATCGCTTTACGCGACTGCTCGTACAGATGGCGCATCCACTCTTCCTGGTTGCGGCCTTCAGTAAACTGCTGCTCGACCCCCATCCGTTTGGCAATCTCACTCGTCATGTCATAGATGGTTTTACACTCAAAGCGCGGTTTGATGGCCTGATCGGCAAAGATCACATACGACATATTGCCGCAGGAGGCATCCAGCGCGAAGTCCATCTGCTCAGAGGCGGTGCAATCCGGCAGAATAATATCGGCATATTTCGCTGAAGAGGTCATATGGCAGTCGATCACCACAATCAGCTCGCACTTTTTGTCATCCTGGAGAATGTCATGGGTACGGTTAATCTCTGAATGCTGGTTGATCAAGCAGTTACCTGCGTAGTTCCAGATCATTTTGATCGGCACATCGAGCTTATCTTTCCCGCGCACACCATCACGCAGCGCCGTCATCTCCGGGCCACGCTCAATCGCGTCAGTCCACATAAACATGGAGATGCTGGTTTCAATCGGGTTTTCCAGCGTCGGCATGCGTACAAACGGCAGGGAATATGAACCTTCGCGCGCGCCACTGTTGCCGCCGTGGATACCTACATTGCCCGTCAGAATGGAGAGCATGGAAATGGCACGAGTCGCAATTTCACCGTTCGCATGACGCTGCGGCCCCCAGCCCTGGGAGATAAACGCTGGCTTAGCGGTGGCGATTTCACGCGCCAGCTTCACAATGCGTTCAACCGGAATACCGGTAATCGAGGCGGCCCATTCCGGCGTTTTCGCCACGCCGTCATTACCCTGGCCGAGAATATAGGCTTTATAGTGGCCATTTGCTGGCGCACCTTCCGGCAGCGTTTTCTCGTCGTAGCCAACACAATATTTATCCAGGAACGGTTGATCGACCAGATTTTCGTTGATCATCACCCACGCCAGCGCAGAAACCAGCGCGCCATCGGTACCCGGACGGATGGGGATCCATTCATCTTCACGCCCCGCACCGGTATCGGTATAGCGAGGGTCGACGATGATCATGCGCGCATTCGATTTCTGTCGCGCCTGTTCGAGATAATATGTTACCCCGCCGCCGCTCATGCGCGTCTCGCCCGGGTTATTCCCGAACAGGACAACCAGTTGGCTGTTTTCAATGTCGGATGGGCTATTACCGTCTGCCCAGCCGCCGTATGTATAGTTCAGACCTTCAGCAATCTGTGCGGATGAGTAATCACCATAATGGTTCAGATAGCCGCCGCAGCAATTCATCAAACGCGCAACCAGGGTATTTCCTGGCGGCCAGGAGCGCGTCATCGTGCCCCCCAGCGTACCGGTACCATAGTTGAGGTAAATAGATTCGTTACCGTAGTCTTTGATCAAGCGCTGCATGTTGTTAGCGATGGTGTCAAACGCCTCTTCCCAGCTAATGCGCTCAAATTTCCCTTCACCGCGTTTCCCCACGCGTTTCATCGGGTATTTTAAACGATCCGGGTTATAGACACGGCGACGCATGGATCGCCCACGCAGACACGCGCGAACCTGATGTAAACCATCGTAGTTATCATCACCGGTATTATCGGTTTCGACGTATTTGATCTCACCGTCCACGACATGCATACGCAACGGGCAACGGCTGCCACAGTTAACGGTACATGCACTCCATGCGATACGCTCAGCGGCATTCTTCGGCGCTAACGCATCAGCGGCGCTTACCATTCGGCTGAACGGGAGCGTGAAGGCACTGCTGGCCATTGCCAGGCCGCCGATTGCCGTGGTTTTCATTAAACCACGACGGCTGACCTCGGCTGCCAGCAAGGCATCGGGGGTCTTAATTTTCATGGATACTCACTTCGTTGCTCACATTGAAAACAAAATCGATATATAGAAATTTATATAGCGATATTATGAAATTTTAGTTTTATATGCTGCTTGTTACTTCGGAGGGAGTATTTATCTTTTGAATGGAAGAGGTATTGTTCAGTGTCAATGATGGGTATAAAAAAAGCGCCCGAAGGCGCTTTTTACATAAGAAGTATCGATTAACCGATAAATTCCAGGCCGTTCATGTATGGGCGCAGAACTTCCGGCACCTCAATACGACCATCAGCCTGCTGGTAGTTTTCCAGCACCGCAACCAGTGTACGACCCACTGCCAGGCCGGAGCCGTTCAGAGTATGCACAAGGCGGGTTTTCTTATCCGATTTGCTACGGCAACGCGCCTGCATACGACGCGCCTGGAAATCCCAGACGTTGGAGCAGGAGGAGATCTCACGGTAGGTATTCTGCGCCGGAACCCATACTTCCAGGTCATAGGTTTTGCAGGCGCCAAAGCCCATATCCCCTGTGCACAGGATGATTTTGCGGTAAGGAAGACCCAGCAATTGCAGCACTTTCTCTGCATGACCAGTCATCTCTTCCAGCGCCGCCATGGAATCTTCCGGGCGAACAACCTGCACCATCTCAACTTTATCGAACTGGTGCATACGGATCAGACCACGCGTGTCACGACCATAAGAACCCGCTTCTGAACGGAAGCATGGCGTGTGTGCGGTCATTTTGATCGGCAGGTCGTCTTCGTCGATGATTTCATCGCGTACCAGGTTGGTCAGCGGCACTTCTGCCGTTGGGATCAGCGCATAGTTGCTGCTGTCGGCTTCTTCTTCCAGCGGACGCGTGTGGAACAGGTCGCCGGCAAATTTCGGCAATTGACCCGTACCGTACAGCGTGTCCTGGTTTACCAGATACGGCACATAGTTCTCGCTGTAACCGTGCTGTTCGGTGTGCAGATCCAGCATGAACTGCGACAACGCACGGTGCATACGCGCGATTTGGCCTTTCATCACCACAAAGCGGGAGCCCGTCAATTTAACGGCCGCAGCGAAATCGAGTCCGCTGTGCATTTCGCCCAGCGTTACGTGGTCGCGAACCTCAAAATCAAACTCACGCGGTGTTCCCCAGCGGCTGACTTCAACGTTGTCGTTTTCGTCTTTACCAACCGGCACGTCATCGTGCGGGATGTTCGGGATGGTCAGTGCGATATCGCGGATTTCCGCCAGCAGCACGTCCAGCTCGGATTTTGCGGCATCAAGCTGCTCACCGAGTTTGTTCACTTCCAGGCGTAATGGCTCGATATCTTCCCCGCGCGCTTTCGCCTGGCCAATGGATTTCGATCGCGAGTTACGCTCCGCCTGCAGATTTTCGGTTTCTACCTGCAGTACTTTACGACGCTCTTCAAGAGCGCGAAGTTTATCTACATCCAGCTTAAAGCCCCGGCGTGCCAGTTTTTCTGCGACTGCGTCTGGCTCGGTACGCAGCAGATTGGGATCGAGCATGCTTATCCTGTGCTTATCGAATTATAAAAGGGAATGCAACCGCAGCCTGCGGTTGCAAAGATACATTGCCAACATTACCGCAACGCCTGCGCTAGCGGTAGCGTTTTGTGCGGCTATTTTGATCCTGTTCAGCGAGCCAGGCGAGCTTTTCGCCAATCTTGCCTTCGAGGCCACGGTTAGTTGGACGATAATAGCGCGTTTGTGCCATTTCAGCCGGGAAATACTCCTCACCCGCGGCATACGCATTCGGTTCATCATGGGCGTAGCGATACTCTTGCCCATAGCCCATCTCTTTCATCAACTTAGTTGGCGCATTACGCAGATGAACCGGGACGTCGTAGTCCGGACGCTCACGCGCATCGGCCATTGCCGCTTTAAAGGCGGTATAGACAGCATTGCTTTTTGGCGCACAGGCCAGGTACACAATCGCCTGCGCAATCGCGCGCTCACCTTCCGCCGGGCCGACGCGAGTGAAGCAATCCCATGCGGAGATAGCGACCTGCATGGCGCGCGGATCGGCATTACCCACATCTTCAGAGGCAATAGCCAGACAGCGCCGGGCGACATAAAGCGGATCGCCGCCCGCAGAGATGATCCGCGCATACCAGTAAAGCGCCGCATCCGGTGCGCTACCGCGTACCGATTTATGCAGCGCGGAAATCAAATCGTAAAAGCGATCGCCTTTATTATCAAAACGCGCGCTGCGCTCACCGGCGATTTCAGTCAACAGTTCAGACTTCAGGGTACGCTTGCCGGAGTCGTCCACCTCAGCCATATCGGCCATCATCTCAAGCGTATTCAGGGCTCGCCGCGCATCGCCGTTAACCAGTTCAGCAATCGCCCGGCGTGTGTCATCAGGCAAAACGATATCCTGACCACCGTAGCCGCGGGTTTTATCTTCCATCGCCTGACTCAGCACCTGCTCAATATCCTCGGTCGTGAGCGATTTCAGCAGATAAACTCGCGCCCGTGAAAGCAGTGCGGAATTGAGTTCAAACGACGGGTTTTCGGTCGTGGCGCCGATAAAGGTGATAGTGCCGTCTTCAATATGCGGCAGGAAAGCATCCTGCTGGCTTTTGTTGAAACGGTGTACTTCATCCACGAACAGAATGGTGCGGCGACCGGCATTACGGTTCTGCCTGGCGCGTTCGATCGCTTCGCGGATCTCTTTTACCCCGGAAGTGACGGCAGAAATGCGTTCCACATCGGCGCTGGCGTAACGAGCAATCACTTCAGCGAGCGTGGTTTTGCCCGTCCCCGGCGGCCCCCATAAAATCATGGAGTGCAAGTGCCCCGCTTCGATGGCGCGCGGCAGCGGCTTGCCTGCGGCCAGCAGATGTTGCTGGCCGATATACTGCGCTAAATTTTCTGGCCGCATGCGAGCGGCCAGAGGTTGAAAGGTATTATCTGAAAAGTCGAGCGACATGTTGCTCACGACTTACCTCTACTTACGTTGATCATCCACCGTCACCCCGGCAGGCGGCGTAAAGGTAAACTTAGACGCATCTACCGCGCCATTTTGCTGCGATTTCAACTGATAGCTACTGCGCTGGTCGTCCTGCTCAATCGCACTGAACTGATGGATGGTGCCGTCACGGCCAACGTTGATGGTGAACTGTTTCAGGTTGCCGTTGCTGCCTTTCGGGGTCAGCATGAAGTCATCACCGCTTTGCTTAATGTTGTACTGCGCCCAATCGCTGGACTGGTTACGGGCAATCAGCATAAACGGCGTATTGCCTGTCGCATCGCTCAGACGTGTCGCAGTCGCCTGCTCAACAAACGGGTTATAGAACCACAGGGTTTTACCGTCAGACACCAGGATGCTTTCATCCGGCTGCGTCATGTGCCAGTTAAACAGGTTCGGGCGTTTCACCCACAGATCGCCCTGACCTTCCTGTACCGCATTGCCGCTACCGTCAGTCACTTTCTGGGTGAAGCTGGCATGGAAGCTACTTACTTTGTCCAGACGACTCTTCAGGTCGCCGGCAGCATCTGCCCAGACGCTACTGACAACAAAGCTGGAAAGTAATGCACACGTGATTGCTGCCTTTTTCATCGTTAATCCTTAATAGCATCATGCTCCCGACGGGGAGTCTTCTGCCGCTCACTTTAGGCCTAAGCCCGGCGAGGCGACAGAAGAAAATACTGAATTTTGACTAATTTACCTGGTTTTACGATCACTCAAACGGTGGTGGCGCAAGCACTTCGCGGTTGCCGTTGTGCCCCTGCTCACTCACGATCCCCTGAGCTTCCATCTGTTCGATGATGCGCGCCGCACGGTTATAACCAATACGGAACTGGCGCTGCACGCCGGAGATCGACGCTTTACGTTTTTGTGTCACAAAGTTCACAGCCTGATCGAATAACGGATCGAGTTCTTCGCCGCCGTCCAGGCCGCCACCGCCACCTTCGCTTTCGCTGTCGGAGGTAATGCCGTCGATATACTGCGGACGACCTCGCGCTTTCCAGTCCTGTACCACGGCATGAACTTCTTCATCGCGAACAAACGCGCCATGCACACGCACTGGCGTGCTGGAGTTCGGGCCGGAGTAGAGCATATCCCCCATTCCCAGCAGCGATTCAGCACCGCCTTGATCAAGAATGGTACGGGAGTCAATTTTACTCGACACGGTAAACGCGATACGCGTCGGAATGTTTGCTTTAATCAGACCGGTGATGACATCGACTGATGGACGCTGCGTCGCCAGAACCAGGTGGATACCTGCAGCACGCGCTTTCTGCGCCAGACGCGCGATCAGCTCTTCCACTTTTTTACCGACCGTCATCATCAGGTCAGCAAATTCGTCTACCAGCACAACGATATACGGCAGTTTTTCCAGCACCGGATGCGTGGCATCCATGCTGTCGCCCGGTTTCCAGTATGGGTCAGGAATCGGGCGCCCCATGCGTTTCGCTTCGGCGATTTTCTCGTTGTAGCCTGCCAGGTTACGCACACCCAGCGCTGACATCAGCTTGTAGCGACGCTCCATCTCGTTGACGCTCCAGCGCAGGGCATTGGCGGCGTCTTTCATGTCGGTGACCACTTCCGTTAACAGATGCGGAATCCCTTCATAAACGGAAAGCTCCAGCATTTTCGGGTCAATCATGATGAAACGCACATCTTCAGGCTGCGCTTTGTAGAGCATGCTGAGGATCATGGCGTTAACCCCGACAGACTTACCGGAGCCAGTGGTACCGGCAACCAGCAGGTGCGGCATTTTCGCCAGGTCAGCGACCACCGGATCGCCGGCAATATCTTTACCCAGCACCACGGAAAGCGGTGACGGGTTATCGCGGAATTTAACGCAATCAAGCACTTCCCGCAGGTAGACGGTTTGACGTTTTTTGTTCGGCAGTTCCAGGCCCACATAAGGTTTACCCGGAATAACTTCCACCACACGCACAGCGACGGTCGAGAGCGAGCGGGCAAGGTCGCGCGACAGGTTAGAGATACGCGCCGCTTTTACCCCCGGAGCCAGATTCAGCTCAAAGCGGGTGATAACCGGCCCTGGGGAGTAGTTCACCACATCCGCTTTGATGCGGAAATCAGCCAGACGGGCTTCAACCAGACGCGCCATTTGCTCCAGCGCGAAGGTATCAACCGGCTCGACTTCCGTCGGCGGCGGCGTCAACAGATCTAATGACGGCAGCGGTGTCGTCGGCTTGAGCGCCGGACGATCGTCTCCGTTACGCATCAGCAGTGGGTGAATCAGGCTCTCTTTCGGCTGCGCAGCCGCTTGCTGCGGCTGATACGCTTGTTGATGCTGAGGCGCCTGTTGCACCGGCGGCTGCTGGTATTGTGGCTGTTGTACCTGCGGCTGATATGCCTGTTGATGCTGCGGTGCCTGTTGCACCGGCGGCTGCTGGTATTGCGGCTGCTGTACCTGCGGCTGATATGCCTGTTGATGCTGCGGCGGCTGTTGCACCGGCGGCTGCTGGTATTGCGGCTGCTGTACCTGCGGCTGATATGCCTGTTGATGCTGCGGCGGCTGTTGCACCGGCGGCTGCTGGTATTGCGGCTGCGGCTCCGGCGTTACGCTCGGCGTGAACAGCGGGGCTTTCGGGGTGTCATCAACCAGCGCTTTGGTGGGCGAAAAATCGAAGTCATCCAGCGAGAATGGATGCGCGCCTTCGGGCTGCTCGCTGGCATAACGCGATTGCTGGCTGGCGGCGAACTGGCGCGCCAGCTCCGCTTCCGCAGCATCATCCGCGTCGTCTTCATCGTTTCCGATATCCGCATCAACGCCATATCGCTGCTGTTGGGTCGCAGCAAACTGGCGCGCTAACGCATCCTGTTGCAGTGCATCGGCTTCGTCGTCGGTCAGGTTATCGATATGGCCATCGTGTTGATCGCGTTCGGCGTCACGAGCCCGTTCTTCAGCCATACGCTGGGATGGCAACTTAATGCCATAAGAGGCCAGTTCACGGCGGGTAGGTACGCGCACACGGTTAGGCGGCGGCAGTTTAGGGCCGATGCCCTCTTTCACCTGCGGACGCGGGCCA
Organism: Pseudocitrobacter cyperus; assembly: GCF_039889165.1. NCBI lineage: Bacteria > Pseudomonadati > Pseudomonadota > Gammaproteobacteria > Enterobacterales > Enterobacteriaceae > Pseudocitrobacter > Pseudocitrobacter cyperus. The sequence goes on from NZ_JAYMYY010000001.1 coordinate 1,093,194, forward strand.
TCAACCGGGCTAAAGAGCGGCGCGGTGGCAGCCACTGTCCCCGCAGCAGCCGCAACGGTAGACGATGCCTCTTTTACACTTGCGGCAATCGGCGCTACGGCAGGCGTCGGATCGGCGGCTGGCGTGACTGCCGGGGTGATATGCTGTTCCACCGGAGCCAGAGGCTCAGGAATCGGTTGATACCAGGCTGCCAGTTGTTCACGCTCACGCGCGCGTTTTTCTTCCACTTCTTCAAAATAGTAAAGTGGCGGACGCTGATGCGGTTTCGGCTCTTCTTCCGCTATCGGCTCGGCATGAACAGGCTCTGAGTAAGGTTGCTGATGAGCGATTTCCGCCGGGTATGGCTGTTGAAGCGGTTCTTCGAATGCCGGCTCCTGCACATATTGCTGCGGCTGTTGATACGGCTGTTCAGGCTGATACTGCTGCGGTTGTTGATAGGCCGGTTCAGGCTGTTGCGGCTGCGTATAAGCCGGTTCCGGCTCATACGCCTGATACTGCTGCGGTTGTGCCGGTGGCCAGCCTTCTGGTGCAGGCGCAATGGTCGGTTCAACCGGATTCGCGGCGGAAACGGTTTGCCACTCAACCCCCGGTTGTGCAACGCCATCGACCGCGGTCGGCGCTGTCGTTACCGGGTCAGCAGGCGCCGCCCAGGCCTGGGTTGCCGTTGTTGCGGCAGCAGCAGCGGCAACAGGTTCAGCTACAGAATGGCCGTTCAGCAGCGGATCGTATTCATCGAACTCGCTACGTACCGCGCTGGAGCCAGAAAAGAGTACGTCATCGGCATCAGGGCGTAACGCCGTACTGCCTGAAAACAGCACATCATCAGGATCGGCCTGAACGCCACGGGCGCTGTACTGTACAGCGTCTTCCGGGTCATCCATGCGCCTGCCCGAGAAAAGCGCAGCATCGGTCTTGCGCCCCATCGGGTTAGAGAATTTTTCTGCAATGCGCTGGCGACGCGCCAGAGCGCCACGCAGAATGCGCGCGCGACGTGATTCACGCGATGCAACAGGGGCATCGTCTTCATATTCATCGTCATCTTCGTACTCTTCTTCGTCCACCCAGGTGTCATCCCGGCGTGTGCGATTGCTGGCGAAGGTGAGAATATTGAGGATCCAGCTACCCAGTTTTTCGGCAATGCTGACCCAGGACCAGCCCGTGAACAGAGTTAAACCCGCGGCCCAAATGCACAACAGTGCAATAGTACCGCCACTGCTGTGCAGCATCGGTTGAAGTGCCGTACTCAGGAGGCTACCAATGACGCCGCCGGAGGCAAAGTACCAGATATCATCTGCGTTGATCGCCGCCAGACCACAGGCAGTGAGGATCATCGCTAATACGCCAATCAGGCGCAGCGAGACGGCAAAATAGTCGATGTATTCGTCGCTGGCGCGATGTCGCCAGGCAAACCAGCAGCCGCCGACAATAATCACCGGAATGGTGTAAGCCATCACGCCGAAAATGAAGAACAGCGTATCAGCCAGCCACGCGCCGGATGCACCGCACAGATTATGGATAGGTTCATGCCAGGCTGTTTGCGACCAACTGGGATCGGAAGGATTGAAGCTCAGTAGTGCCGCCATCAACCAGATGGCAAAAAGGGAACATAAGAGAAGCAACGCCTCAAAGAGTCGGCGTCCACTGCTCAGTTTTGTCAGTTTGACTTCTTTGTCTTCTGTGTATTCCTGGCTCAAGAAAGGCTCTCCAGGTGCCAAATGCTAAAACGGACAACAGCGCCGGGTCTCCCCGGCACTGTTGCTGTATGGATTAACAGGAGTGTAATCAAACTGAGCTGATTTTGCACCTGTTCCGTATTAGCGAGTCTTAATTACCAGACGATTACTCTGCTTAACTTCTTCCATAACAACATAGGTACGGGTGTCGTTTACGCCTGGCAGGCGCAGCAGGGTTTCGCCCAGGAGTTTACGGTATGCCGACATATCCGGTACGCGGGTTTTCAACAAATAGTCGAAATCACCGGAAACCAGATGACACTCTTGAATTTCTTCAAGTTTTTGTACAGCGGCGTTAAATTGCTCAAACACATCCGGCGCGCCACGATTCAGAGTAATCTCAACAAAGACCAGCAGTGAAGCATCCAGATAATGCGGGTTCAACAGTGCAGTATAGCCCTGAATGAAGCCCTGTCGCTCCAGTCGACGCACACGCTCAAGGCACGGCGTCGGAGAAAGCCCTACTCGTTTTGAAAGCTCGACGTTGGAAATACGCCCATCTTTTTGCAGTTCGTTCAGAATATTACGATCGATGCGGTCGAGATCTTTGCCGGGGCGTTTCTTACTATCTACCATTATTATTGTCTCTCTGTATTCCTTCCCTACTCCTGTCTTGACTCTGTGCACTTCACTGTTCAGAGCCTGAACCCGTTGCCCATGCGTCGTTTATTCATCTACGCCGCATAACCCAGGGGTACGTGTATGAGAAGCCCGGTGCCGCAAGGCGACCGCAGACATCACGTATGATGTCTGTCCACACCATACGTAGATTTCAGCAAACCGGGTAAAAATGGTGTTTCAGTGCATGAAAATTCGTAACACTGCCAACACTGCTTTTCTTCTTCCTTGAATGTTTTCGCAAAAGCACAGGGGATTGTCAAAGCAAAACATCTTTTTTTAGTACAACATGCCGGATATTCATCATCACTACCGTCATATTCATAGTAAATCGTCTTATAATTGCGCGCTTCACAACAGGAATAGTTATATTCGCGGGTGATAAAATCCCCTATTCATCGGCGGTTGCTATTGCACATATCGTTAACAAAATCGTTCTGCCCTTTTTTTACGACAACAAATTCCCTACAATCCTGCCCAATGTCTGCCAACAATTATGGGGATCTCATGGGCACGGCCAAACACAGTAAACTGCTTATCCTTGGTTCTGGACCTGCGGGATACACCGCAGCGGTCTACGCCGCACGCGCAAACCTGCATCCGGTTCTGATTACCGGCATGGAAAAAGGCGGTCAACTGACCACCACCACTGAAGTGGAAAACTGGCCTGGCGATCCAAACGACCTGACCGGGCCGCTGCTGATGGAACGTATGCACGAGCATGCGACAAAATTTGAGACCGAAATTGTTTTCGATCACATCACCCGCGTCGATTTACAGAATCGTCCCTTCCGCCTCATCGGCGACAGCGGCGAATACACCTGCGATGCATTAATCATCGCAACAGGCGCATCCGCACGTTACCTGGGGCTGCCTTCAGAAGAGGCGTTTAAAGGCCGCGGCGTTTCAGCTTGCGCGACCTGTGACGGTTTCTTCTATCGCAACCAGAAAGTCGCGGTCATCGGCGGCGGTAACACGGCGGTTGAAGAAGCGCTTTATCTGTCTAACATTGCGGCTGAAGTGCATCTTATCCACCGTCGTGACAGCTTCCGCGCGGAAAAAATCCTTATCAAACGCCTGATGGATAAAGTGGAAAGTGGCAACATCGTGCTGCACACCCATCGCACGCTGGAAGAAGTGACTGGCGATCAAATGGGCGTCAGTGGTCTGCGTCTGCGTGACACGCAGAACAGCGATAACGTTGAATCACTGGACGTCGCGGGCCTGTTCGTGGCTATCGGCCACAGCCCGAATACCGCTATTTTCGAAGGTCAGTTAGCACTTGAAAACGGCTATATCAAAGTGCAGTCAGGTATTCACGGTAACGCCACGCAAACCAGCATCCCTGGCGTGTTCGCCGCAGGCGACGTGATGGATCACATCTACCGTCAGGCGATCACCTCTGCGGGTACCGGCTGTATGGCTGCGCTGGATGCCGAGCGTTATCTCGACGGTTTGGCTGACGCATGTAAATAATCTTTACAAGTCAGTAACAAAGGTAAATAAGGCGACTATAAGTCGCCTTTATTTTTGCCGCGATGTAACATTGCCGTGCCTAAAAATTCTCATTACAGCACCTGCGAAGCACGCAATGAATAAAAGCCGTCAACAAGAACTCACCCGCTGGTTAAAACAGCAAAGTTTGATCTCCCGTCGCTGGTTGATGATCTCCCGCCTGCTGGGCTTTGTCAGCGGTGTGTTAATCATCGCGCAAGCCTGGCTTCTGGCCCGCATCCTGCACCATATGATCATGGAAAATATCCCGCGCGAGGCATTACTGCTGCCCTTTGTGCTGCTGGTGCTGGTCTTTATTCTGCGCGCATGGGTGGTGTGGTTACGCGAACGCGTGGGTTTCCACGCGGGTCAGCATATTCGTTTTGAGATACGCAAACAGGTGCTCGACCGCCTGCAACAAGCCGGCCCGGCCTGGATCCAGGGTAAGCCCGCGGGGAGTTGGGCGACGCTGATCCTTGAACAGATTGACGATATGCATGACTACTATGCGCGTTACCTGCCGCAGATGGCGCTGGCCGTTTGCGTACCGCTGCTGATTGTGATCGCCATCTTCCCGTCCAACTGGGCGGCGGCGTTGATTCTGCTCTTTACCGCTCCACTCATTCCGCTGTTTATGGCGCTGGTGGGCATGGGCGCCGCGGACGCCAACCGCCGCAACTTCCTGGCGCTGGCACGTCTGAGCGGCCATTTCCTTGACCGCCTGCGCGGTATGGAAACGCTGCGTATTTTTGGCCGCGGCGCAGCCGAAACAGAAAGTATTCGTGAAGCTTCAGAGGATTTCCGCCAGCGCACCATGGAAGTGCTACGCATGGCGTTCCTCTCCTCTGGCGTTTTAGAGTTCTTTACCTCCCTCTCCATCGCCCTTGTCGCCGTCTATTTTGGCTTCTCCTACCTTGGTGAACTCAATTTTGGCAGCTACGGCATGGCCGTGACGCTCTCCTCCGGTTTTCTGGCGCTGATCCTCGCGCCGGAATTTTTCCAGCCGCTGCGTGATTTAGGTACTTTTTATCATGCCAAAGCGCAAGCCGTTGGCGCAGCGGACAGTTTAAAAACATTTATGGAGACCCCGCTGGCGCACCCGGAACAGGGTGAGCGGGAAATCAACGATAAAGAGCCCGTCACCCTTACCGCGCAGGATCTCTTTATCACCTCACCGGAAGGCAAGATTCTCGCCGGGCCGCTGAATTTCAGCATGCAGGCCGGGCAACGGGTGGTGATGGTCGGCCAGAGCGGCTCGGGTAAAAGTTCGCTGCTGAACACGCTGGCAGGTTTTCTGCCTTATACCGGTTCGTTGCAGGTCAACGGTGTAGAGCTTAGCCAACTTCAGGCTGAGAGCTGGCGGCGCATGATTAGCTGGGTCGGGCAGAACCCACAGCTTCCGGCAACGACGCTGCGCGATAACGTGTTGCTTGCCGATCCACAAGCCAGTGAACAGCAGTTGCAGGCCGCGCTGGATAACGCCTGGGTAAGCGAGTTTTTACCGCAGCTTCCGCAGGGAATCGATACGGTTGTCGGTGATCAGGCCGCTCGTCTCTCCGTTGGACAAGCGCAGCGTGTTGCCGTTGCCCGTGCGCTGCTCGTCCCCTGCCGGTTATTGCTGCTTGATGAGCCGACAGCCAGCCTGGATGCCCACAGCGAACAGCGCGTGATGCAGGCGCTCACCCGCGCCTCGGTACAACAAACAACACTGATGGTCACCCATCAACTGGAAGAGATTACCGACTGGGATGCCATCTGGGTGATGGATAACGGTCAGATTGTCGAGCAAGGCAGCTATCAGCAACTGGCCGCCGCGCAGGGGCCATTCGCGCGCCTGCTTGCCAACCGTCAGGAGGAGATTTAAATGCGCGCGTTATTACCCTACCTGGCATTGTATAAACGTCACAAATGGTTGCTGACACTTGGCATAGTGCTGGCAATTGTTACTCTGCTGGCAAGCATCGGGCTTCTGACGCTCTCAGGCTGGTTCTTATCGGCTTCGGCGGTCGTCGGCGTGGCAGGCATATACAGCTTTAACTATATGCTGCCCGCGGCCGGCGTGCGCGGGTCGGCGATTATTCGCACTGCCGGGCGTTACTTCGAGCGCCTGGTCAGCCATGATGCCACCTTCCGCGTGTTACAGCACCTGCGCGTGTTCACGTTCAGCAAACTCCTCCCCCTCTCCCCTGCCGGGTTAGCGCGTTTTCGCCAGGGCGAGTTACTTAACCGAATGGTCGCGGACGTCGATACGCTGGATCACCTCTACCTGCGCGTCATTTCACCGTTAGTCGGTGCCCTGGTGATCATTCTGGTCGTTACCTTTGGCCTCAGTTTCCTGGATGGTATGCTGGCGTTGACGCTCGGCGGCATTATGCTACTGACGCTGTTACTGCTGCCGCCGCTGTTTTATCGAGCCGGGAGACCTACCGGCGAGCAGTTAACGCAACTGCGTGGGCGCTATCGCCAACAACTTACCCGCTGGTTGCAGGGGCAGGCCGAGCTGACGATTTTTAACGCCAGCACACGCTACCGTGAGCAGATGGAACAGACGGAAGTAAACTGGCATGACGCCCAGCGTCGTCAGTCAGAGTTAACGGCACTTTCTCAGGCGCTGATGCTGCTGATTGGCGGCTTCGCCGTCATCGCCATGCTCTGGCTGGCCGCGGGTGGCGTGGGCGGCAATACTCAGCCTGGCGCGCTGATTGCGCTATTTGTTTTCTGTGCGCTCGCAGCCTTCGAAGCGCTGGCCCCGGTGACGGGTGCGTTCCAGCATCTCGGCCAGGTAATTGCCTCGGCATTGCGCCTGACGCAGGTTATCGAACAAAAACCGGAAGTAGAGTTCTCGCAGACGCCATCTCTCGTCCCGGAACAGGTCGCGTTGCGTTTCGAGCAGGTTGCCTTCAGCTACCCTGAACAGACGCAAATGGCGCTGAACGACATTACCTTACAGATTCATGCTGGCGAACATATCGCGATACTGGGGCGCACAGGCTGCGGTAAATCGACGCTGCTTCAGCTTATCACTCGCGCGTGGGATCCACAGCAGGGGGTGATCCTGCTTAACGGCCAGCCACTCCGCGAGATGGCTGAACCCACACTGCGCCGCACCATGAGCGTCGTGCCGCAGCGTGTTCACCTCTTCAGCGCCACGCTACGCGATAACCTGCTGCTGGCCTGCCCTGAAGCGACTGACGACGCGCTGAGCAGCGTTCTGCAAAAAACCGGGCTCGGCAAACTGCTGGAAGATGGCGGGCTCAACAGTTGGTTAGGTGAAGGCGGACGCCAGCTCTCCGGCGGCGAACTTCGTCGTCTGGCCATTGCCCGGGCGTTGTTGCACGATGCGCCTCTGATGCTACTGGATGAACCCACCGAAGGGCTCGATGCCACGACGGAGAGCCAGATCCTCGATTTGCTGGCCGATTTAATGCGTAATAAAACCCTGTTGATGGTCACGCATCGCCTACGCGGGCTGGCGCGTTTTAATCGCATTATTGTGATGGACAACGGGCAAATTATTGAGCAAGGTAATCATGCAGAATTGCTGTCGCAACAAGGTCGCTATTATCAGTTTAAGCAGCGTCTGTAAGCTATTATTTAGCGATCCGTCTGTGGAGTGATAACGACATGCGCCTTGTTCAGCTCTCTCGCCACTCGATAGCGTTTCCTTCTCCTGAAGGAGCGCTTCGCGAGCCGAATGGTTTACTGGCCTTAGGGGGTGATCTGAGCCCCGCTCGCCTGCTGATGGCCTATCAGCGCGGCATTTTCCCCTGGTTCTCGCCGGGCGATCCTATTTTATGGTGGTCGCCCGATCCACGAGCCGTACTGTGGCCTGAGACTTTTCACATCAGCCGCAGCATGAAACGCTTTCATAGCCGCTCCCCCTATCGCATCACCCTCAACTATGCATTTGGTCGAGTGATAGAAGGCTGCGCGGAAGAGAGACATGAAGGCACCTGGATAACCACCGGAATCGTGCAGGCCTATCATCGCCTACATGAACTGGGGCACGCACACTCCATCGAGGTGTGGAAAGAGGATGAACTGGTCGGCGGCATGTACGGCGTTTCGCTGGGCGCGCTCTTTTGTGGAGAATCCATGTTCAGCCGTGCGGAAAACGCCTCAAAAACGGCATTACTGGTATTTTGCGAGACATTTAAACAAAGCGGTGGAAAATTAATCGACTGCCAGGTACTGAATAGCCATACCGCATCATTAGGCGCGGTGGAAATAGCACGTCGCGACTATCTGGAACAGCTTGATATATTACGTATGCACCGCCTGCCGGAAAATTTCTGGGTACCACGAACACTCTTTTCACCGGAAGCGTAAATGTTTTCAGCACAATTTTTGTCAGGATGATATAATTGTGCCCTGAGAGTCGCTTCTGCCTTTTGCCCCGCCGCCTTTTGGGAATCATTCGAGCCAGATCTCCCGCAGCATCCAATCCGATCTGCGTCAATCGCACGGTTCCATCGTGTGGCGAAGGGGTAATGCGCAAAAACGACTTTCGGCGATTTAATCGCTAAATCTTTACTTACATGATGAAGTTCGGCATTATCTTGCCGGTTAAAAACTATGGTAGTGATACCCCGAGGACTAGATGGCCAAAGAAGACAATATTGAAATGCAGGGTACCGTACTTGATACGTTACCTAACACTATGTTCCGCGTAGAACTGGAAAACGGTCACGTGGTAACTGCGCACATCTCCGGTAAAATGCGCAAAAACTACATCCGCATTCTGACGGGCGACAAAGTGACTGTTGAGTTGACCCCGTACGACCTGAGCAAAGGCCGCATTGTCTTCCGTAGTCGCTGATCGTTCCTGAGCCCCCAGAGGCAACCAGATGCTGAAAGGCCGGGTAAATCCCCGGCCTTTTCCGTTTGTGAGGCGCGGTAGCGTCGAACTTAAAACCAGGGAACGGTGGCAACGGCGCTCAAACCATAACTACTAAATTTACCGCTAACAGGCGCATTCAGTAATTCCCCATGAGACACAAAAAGCCTGAACTGCTGCCCGCTGGATAAGCTTTTTATGTGCAGGTATGGCAAAGATGTCCGGGCCTCCGGCAACGTTTGCAACCGCGCCAGCGCCTCTTCTTCTGTCAACCACCCTTTACGTACTGAGCGCCGCAGCAGTCGCTGCGGGCTGCTTTTCACCTGAATACGGTTCACCGTCCTCCATGCTTTAACGTCCGGCACGGGCGTAACCGCGCCGCACTGGCAATAGTCGCTTAGCCCCTTGCGCCAGCTTGTCGCTTCCAGTTCATTAAGGGCAGAAGCGCTGCCGTGCAGACGCAGGCAATCCCCTAAGGTTGTGCCATGGTGAGGAAAACTGATACCGATATCCCCTTTCCCTCTGCCCCCCAACGCCCGGTGAAGTTTGGCGAAAAGCGCCGCCATCAGCATCCCGGCGTTGAACTCGGGGTCAGGAAGAACACGGATCTCCATGTAGTGATCCATAACCGATTCCTTATTCACTTTTCTCGCCAAATACGCCGCCGCGAATCAGGACTGCCATCACGTAGTGCTGCTGATCGACATCGGGTGTGGCCCCTTTCGTCACCCAGTTATCGAGTAAGGTGTAAAAATCCATTTTCTCTTTTGGCTGACGGCAGGCAACGCCGCGGCTGGTCACTGAACCATAGGGTTCCACGGCAATCGCCCCGAGTTCATCAACGCGGGGATGCCAGGAATCGATAGTACGCACCGCGTTGCCGATTTTTTGTGAGTGAATACCGGCAACACCCGCAACCTGATACAGCACCCGGCTTTTTGTGCTGTTGCTGTCCAGAACCAGTTCCTGAGAGGGGAACACTTCCTGACCCGCCCCAAGTCGAACCTGCGCTTCCACACTCAGCATCACCCATTGCTGGCCGCTTAATCCCTGTTCAATCACTGCGGCCAGTGAGTTAAGTGAATCATCAGCGTGGGCAAACTCACGCAGCGAATAGTCATGGCCGTTAAACGTCCAGGTCTGGTCGCCTGCCGTCACTTTCACCTCGATTTGCTCTGCGCCAATGCGGTTACGCCACAGAAAACGGCCATTCGCCAGATTGGTTGCATAGCGACGCGCCAGTTCCTGGAAGCCATGTTCACTGATATAACCTTCAATCACCTTCGTCAGCGCGTCCTGATAGGCCATATCATTACATACTGACGGAGCAGAGAGATTGCCCAATACGCGCAGGGTAAACATCACTTTTAACGTGTCAGCATCTGCCGGTAGCGCGGCAACATCCACACGTTGCAGATTCGCTTTCTGGATTTCAGCATCCAGTTTTACCGGATCGCTGGAAATCGCATTTTTCAGACGGTTGGAGATAGTACCGCGAACGGCTTTCTCCTGAATTTCAATTGGTTGCCAGCAATCGCTTTGCCAGTTTCCGGCATACATCACCGCATCAGAGGTCGCCAGTTTGCGCTCGAATGCCAGTACGGAGGCCGTTTTTACAGAGACAGGTGCCTTTGCCATAGTTATATCCTTATTCAAAATCGTCATCGTCGTTAATTGTGAAATCATCGGCCACCGGCATAGCGGAGCAGTAGTAGCCAGTCTCAGTTGTCCGGTAGCGCCAGAGAAGCGGTTCGATATCGGTGACGCGGTGCAGGCCGCGCCATTCGCCAACGCCATAAACCGCCTCTGCGAAGGCAAACGGTGTCGTACTGTCGCGCGCGTTGGCCACTTCGCCGGCAGGGTAGAGTTGAGAGATGCGTTGATAGCCGCACATCAGCGGCACCAGATAGCCCGGCATAGGTTTGGGCTGATACTCCCAGGTCGCCTTCCCCTCTTCGTCAGGGTCTGTGGCCTGGTATTTGATCGCGGCGAAATCCAGCCAGGCATCCAGCACAGAGGTATCGGGCTGCTGTTGATGATGTTCCGCCAACCACTCGCTGCGATCGTACAGAGCAAAACCGGGCATCAGCCGCCAGAGGATCTGCCGAAGCTGTTGCTCATTTTCAGGGGTCTGAAAAAGCTGAGGATCGCGCATGCTGACAATCGCTCCGCCCGCCAGTTTGTGGCTCTGACAGAGCATTTTCAGACGATCGCAGAATGCCTCTTTGCCATACTCGCCGTTGGTGATTTCGCCCTCACATTCAATCACCAGCGAAACCGTCAGATGCATGCGCCCTTCTTCATTAAAGGAGGCGGTGTTGCCCTCTTTGGTCAGCGGATTGCGGGTCAGCGCAAACTGAAAATCGCGCCCGGAACTGTAAGCCTGCACCTGATGCTCATGGCTAATCACCGCACAGCCCTCGAAGCGGACGCCGTACTCCGTGCAAACTTTGCGGGAGAGCGCATGCGCGTAGCCCAGGAAATGGGTGATGGCGGGGAATCCCCACGTCAGCCCGGCGACAGCATTGGCGTTTTCAATACGCAGGTGGGGTAATAACAGCAGATAGCTCATTTCAGCGCCTCCTGCACAATGGCTTCCATTTCACGCATCCGGCGGCGGAACAAGGGTTGTGTGCGCCACTCTCGCCACTCGACAGCCCCCACCTCCAGGCTCGCTTTTTTCAGACGATAGTTCAGCCAGCGCGCAAAATCGTCCGCCACGGCAACCTGCCAGTCGTCTTTATCGCGTTCACGCCAGAACGATTCTTCTGTCTTGCCACGCCCGGGATCGAGCCAGAGCTGCTGATGAAGCGGAAGTTCGGGACAATTCTGCGTCCAGCCCTGCCACTTTTCCTGCTGGAAGGCGGACGCCTGCATAAACAGCAAATCGATAAGTTCATCGACGTATTTCGCCCGGGCTTTGCGTATATGGACATTATTCCTGTCTACGCTCACTTTCAGTAAGAAAGTCATGCGGGCGATAATCCCTGATGCCGCCCGGTTGAATGCCTCGCGTGGCGAAAAAAGGTTACGCATATTTTGCGGCGCGCGTTGCAGATTCACCCAGGCGGGTGGCTTCGACGGTAACAACCAGACGCGCCCGCCGCGCGCACTGTTGAGTGCGGAGATATTCTGCGGCTTGGTGCCGCCAAAATGCATTTCGGCAAGCCCGGGGTAACGGATATCGGGTTTTGCATGCCACATCCCCGCCCGGTGGGCATCGCGTATGGCTTTCGCCTCTTCGCCAAACCGGGCCGCGACCATTTTTTCATGCATCGCCTGCGCAAGCGAAGTGGCGAACAGCGGGCACAGCAGGTGGTAATCGTCGCCGACGGGGAAATAGATCTGTTTGGCGAGCTTGTGCGAGGCGGGCTGAGCCGATGTTAATGCCTGATTAAACCCGGCCACCCACTGCGCCAGTTGCGCATCGTCCTCTGCAAAGGCCTTCAATGGCCGCTCGTCGCCCCGTTTAAGGCAGGCGAGCAAAGTGTCGCCGTTAACTTCAGTTTGCAGCAATTTTGCGACATCCAGTGCTGCCGCGTTGCCCACGGCATCGGTGGCGATATTCGCGAGTGAAGAGGTGCTGAGATAACCCTCATCCTCCCTGGTTTCACAATAGATACTGCTGCTTTTCGAATCACCATGCGTGAACTTCGCCGCATGCGTGACCAGGCTAATCTGCCCCGCCCGCCTTGCCGCATCCGTTAGCCAGTTTCGCGGCTGATAGCGCGCTTCCATTTCCTGACGTTCCAGGGCGATGGCGCTGGCATCTTCGCCCTGCGCCAGACGCTTTGCCGCCTCTTTTTCGAAGGCATCGAGTTTGGTCTGCCTTCGGGAGGCGATGTAATCTGCAATAAAACCTGCCAATTTTTCGTTCAAAAGATTCCCTCCTTGAACAGGTCATCAGGGGGCGCGAAACACGCCCAACCATGGGTTGTAATACCAGTCGCTAACCGCATCCTCCTCATTAGCCGTCACTCGAATCTCGCCAAAAATCGCCCCAACCCGACGGATGTCGAGATGGTGTTGCTCGGCCTGCTCCAGCAAAATCCGTTTGTAATCCACTTCGCCCCAGCGAGCGACGCCACTGGCACACTCCACCTTCTGTAACCTGAAATTCCCGCTCTCTTTGCCACCGTTATCGTCAGTACGGGAATAAAAGCGCGGCTCGCTCTCCTCATCCTCCATATGCAGATAAAACACCGCCTCCGGCTGCGAGCGGCGAAACGGCGTCCGGCGCTGCATCCAGCCGTTCCAGGTCAGCGGCTGTCGCCACCACTGGGCGGCAACCACCTGCTTATCCGGGCTGTTCATCAGTTCCGTCTTTAAACGCAGATGTTCCAGTTCCGCCAGTTTGTTCTTACCGTCCGGCGGCAGAATGCGCGGCAGCGCGTTGATGGTGCGAAAATCCTCAATCGGCAGCAGTTCACGCAGATCGTGGCTGGGGAGAAGATGATTTTTCGTTTCGAATCCCGGCTTACAGAACGCCGGGGCTTTTTGCTGCAGCGCCCTGATATTACGACTGAGGATCGCCAGATTTTCACTTTCCGGCGCCTGGCGACGATGGCGCTGTATGCGCCCGGCAAACTGAATAATGGAACGCATTGAGCTGGGCTCTATTATCCCCCAGTCCGCATCCCAGTCGCGCCCCACCTCGATGACGGAGGTTCCCAGCACCACAAACAGATGGTGTTTTTCCGGCCGCTTATGGAGCGCCGTCGCAATTTCCGCATTCTGCCAGAGGGCATCCGGCTGATGGCGGGTAAAGGCGCGGTCGAGACGCTTTTCGATCTCTGAACGCACCGCCAGCGGATGGCGGGCATGGTAGACGCAATAGTGAATGCAGACATCCTCCGGCGACGGCATCGCCATTAGCGCTTTCGCCACGGCCACCAGGGGGTTGATATTGGCGAATCTCACCAGCCCCAGCGAGACGGTTTTTCCGCTGTCGTGAACCTGGTTATGCGCCCGATGCAAAGCCATCATCTGGCCGTGTACGGTTTGAGCAACGCTTGCTATCGCATTACCCGTTGCGTCAGAGGCTGGCTGAACCGGCGCAATACGCCCGAAATGGAGCCGTGGTTTTGCCGCCAGCATCAGCGCACGTTGTTCAACAAAGGCTTTATGCGCTTCGCTAAAGGCGCGGCCATCGGCAATCTGTTCCGCCCGTGACTGTTTCTCGTCAAACCAGGCGCAGCAGATATTGAGCGGCCTGCCGCTTACCCCGCACGACGCCTGCCAGACTCTGCGCCCCGCCAGATAGGCGGCAAACAGCGCCTGAATCAGCCCCGGCGGCAGCGTTGCGGATGAGAGCAACACCCGCGTCCCCAGCATCCCCGCCCAGTTCATCAGGCGACAGACGGCATAAAGATCGGCAATATCAAAATCATCCGGCTCATCCAGCACCAAGTCGCTGGTCAGCAGCCGTAAGACAGGCGGGAGCTGCGCGCCGCCGCGCACCCCTTCCGTCGCCGGGATCAGGTGATCAATGGTCGCCACCAGTATCGGCGCGCTGACCAGCTCGTTTAACCGGGTGTCATTCTGCAACCATTTTCCCAGCAAGCCGGTATGCGTACTGCCCTCATAATGAACATATTGCTGTTCATCGTAGAGCGCTTCTGCCGACGCGCTACCGCGATCGGCTTCAGGCTGCTCATCTTCCTTCTGTTTCCAGAGCCGTTTTACCGCCGCCGAGCCGATCATGACGGCCAGATCGTCCTCATCCAGCCCCAGCCGTTCACGCAACGCCTCACCCGTTTGCAGTGTCAGCGTGCGCAGCCCCAGCGCCACGGTGAAGCGGCAGCCCTCCTGTTCATCCGCCAGCGCATACATAATCCGGGCGTTGGCAAAGGTTTTTCCACACCCCGTCGACGCCATATTGACGCCAAAAAAGCCCTCTTCCCGGCTGCGCTCCCGCATAGCGAGGGCAACATCCCAGGCTTTGTTTTGCCAGTGAAGCAGCGAGTTAGCAGCCCGTTGACGAAACCCTTTATGCCGGGCAATCGCCGGCAGCGACGCCCGGACGTGCATCAGTTGTCGCCCCAGCAGCAGCGCATGGTGCGCCACGCCGACAAGATGTTCATCCACCCGCTGTTTCAGCGCGCCGTTGTTTCTGTCGCTGTTTGCCCAGGCGATGTAGTCGCTATCCTGCCACTTCACTTGTGGCGCGCCGGAGGAGTAGCAGTGATCGGCCAGCATCAGGCAAAAACGCGCCATATGCAGGGTGAACAGTTGATCCATCCGCCCCCATGTCGGCAGGGCGATGGCGTTTTGCGCCCTGCGGGCGATTTGCCGCGCCTTTTCTCGCCAGGTGCGGCTTTGCAGCGGCGTCCCCGCTGGGAATGTCCAGACCTGACGAAAATCGCGCGCCATCCACTCGCCATTTTTATGATTCAGCGCGTTCCAGTCGGCGTTAAGCTGGTTCTCCAGCCAGCGTTCACAGCCCTCTGACGGCTCTTTGCTCTGAGTGGGTAAATTTTCCGGTAGCCGGTGATGCGACAAAATCAGCCACGCCACCGTTTTCGCCAGCGGCGGCAGCGTGCAAAACGGGCTGTCCGAGAAGTCGAGGTCATCCATACGCAGACGCGCCAGGATCGCCGCTTCATCCTCAGGCGCCAGCGCGCCCAGTTTCGCCAGCCATTCATCATCCGTTTGTTCACCGACGAACGCCTGAAACAGCCGCACAGAGATCCATTCATGCCGGTACGGCTGATAACTTTTCGCGCCTTTTTTCGTCAGACTCTCCTGAAAAGCCCGCCCTGCCTTGCCGAAGTCGTGAAATAGCCCGGCGATAGCGGCCAGCAGCGCAGTGCTCTCCGCACATTGCCAGCGCTGCTCTTCCCGGCCGGAGGGTAAACTTCGGGTGCTCCGATTGGTCGGCACACGTCCCTGGGCATTAAAGCGGCGAAGGTTGCCGACAATCCACATCAACTCCATCTGCCCGTTTTTCTTCAACCAGTGGCAGGCCACCGCCGTATTGCGTCTGGCCGTTTTGCGTAACAGGCGGCGCAGCGTATTGACGCCTTCGAGGGTGATAACGGTCTGCCAGGCGGCATCGCCCGTGCGTTCGGCAAACTGGTCGATTATCCGGCAACTCTCCTCACGGGCGCGTTTGGTGCAGCGGGAAATAATCAGCACGTTCATTGCGCATCCTCAGCCTGCGATTGCGCGGTTTCCTGAAGAGAGGTAATCATGATATCCAGCGCATCGGATTGCTGGAAAACGTTGATGCAGCGCTGACGAAACGTCTGAGCGCCGTCTCCCGCCATCGCCGCAATAAATGCCTGCGGCATCACCAGCGCATCTTTAATCAGATCGGCGAGATCAAAAACCAGCCCGCCGCGACGCGTTTTCCCATGCATCACCGCCAGCCCGTGCGGCACACCGGTCACCCATGCCGCCACCGCCGCCAGGCCATAGGCCAGATAATTCCCCTGGTCGAGAAAACGGTTGGCAGAATCAATACCACCGCCACGCTTCGCCCGCGTGAAGTCGCCATACCCCACCGTCTGACTCACCATTTTGTACAGTGCTTTGGTCAGCTTCGCTTCCGCCAGCATCAGCAGCGTATGATCTTCCGCCTGCGCCATTTCATCGCTAGCGCGATTAAGTAACGTCTGTAGTGCCGCAGGATCGGGTTGAAAAGCGGATTCACGCTGCATCTGAGAACTGAGCCAGCGTTTTTCAATTTGCGCCAGACGGATCTGCTGAAAACCTTTTGCCGCCTGCAACCGTTTATTTTCATCAAACCAGAACGACACCCACTTCTGAAGGTATTCTGTCGGGCGATATTCACTTTGCGGGCTGAGCCAGGAGACATCCACATCCACTTCATTCGCCGAGTACAGCGGCGTTCCATCGGTGCCGCAAAAACCCACCATCACGCCAGCATGAGCAAACTCCCGCATCGCCGCCTGAGTAACCGATGTGCCCATCCCCAATAACAGCGCGGTTGTGTTGGCGATAGGGATGTTCCAGTAGAACGACTCCTTCCCTTCGCTGGTGACATATTCAACGCGCCCGCCGTTGACCTGCACTCGGCACTTTTCCAGATAGTAGATGTTGGCGCGTTTGGAATGGAGAATGGTTTTGAGATCGGAGGGCGTGAGGTAGTTGGCTGACATAAGAACACATCGTTATAATCACTCTGGTTATTATTCCAGATAATAGAACACGTTATCCTGGCAATTAGATTGATTCTTATCCCACTTTTGGACTTTCTTATTGAAAAGAAGGAGGTAGGGGCAGAGCTGGTTGAGCGTGTTTTAAGCTGCTTGTACGGCAGTGAACCGCTAATGCCACCATTAGCTCAAATTGCACCATTTTCCAGGCTGGCTGTACGGCAGTGAAGGCATAGCTATCTCCCGATATGGCTTGCATAGTTTCTAAGCTGCCTGCACGGCAGTGAACTTCAGGTTTGCATGCCCGGTTCCACCCATTCCTTTCTAAGCTGCCTGTACGGCAGTGAACGTGTAGGAACGGTCGGCGGCCGACTTACCATCTTTCTAAGCTGCCTATACGGCAGTGAACTCCCTCCTTTGCGGCCAGCATTCTCACTGAGCTTTCTAAGCTGCCTATACGGCAGTGAACAACCACTGGCAGATTCGGCGGGCTGAGTTACTTTTCTAAGCTGCCTGTACGGCAGTGAACGCAAATACACTGCGATATCGTCGTAGGCGTTTTTTCTAAGCTGCCTGTACGGCAGTGAACTAGTTTTGCGGCTGGGGGATTATATTGCGATTTTTCTAAGCTGCCTGTACGGCAGTGAACGCTCTCGAATACGATGAATATAGAATGTTACATTTCTAAGCTGCCTGTACGGCAGTGAACGTGAAATCTGCGATTTTGCGGGAGACATTGGATTTCTAAGCTGCCTGTACGGCAGTGAACTCAAATACTACACGCCCAACCTCTTGTTGATAAAGTAAAATATCCACAATCCCCGGCAAAACCCTTTTTTACCTCTTTCATAATGTACGGCCGAAAATCAATTAGTTACGTCAAGGTGAAAAAAAAGGGTCTACCAACCGCGCCTGCCGTGGCGAAAAAAAATCCGTAACCTCATCAGAGATTACGGATTTTGATTTATCACGCACCGGGCTATCAGCCCGCGGCGCTATCGCTCAGAAATTAATGCGCTGCTTCCGGTTTGTGCTTCTGCGCACTCTGGAACCCGTAGGTCAGCTCATTTTTCTCTTTATCCAGCGCCACCGTCACCTGACCGCCGTCGACCAGGGAACCAAACAACAGCTCGTTAGCCAGTGGTTTCTTCAGGTTGTCCTGAATCACGCGAGCCATTGGACGCGCGCCCATTGCACGGTCGTAGCCTTTCTCCGCCAGCCAGTTACGGGCTTCCTGAGAAACTTCCAGCGACACGCCTTTCTGATCCAGTTGCACCTGCAGTTCGACGATAAACTTATCAACAACCTGATGGATAACCTCAGTGGAGAGGTGATCGAACCAGATAATGTTGTCCAGACGGTTACGGAACTCCGGCGTGAAGATCTTTTTGATCTCTTCCATCGCATCGGTGCTGTTATCCTGCTGGATAAGGCCGATAGATTTACGCTCGGTTTCACGTACCCCGGCGTTGGTGGTCATCACCAGCACCACGTTGCGGAAGTCGGCTTTGCGGCCGTTGTTATCGGTCAGCGTACCATTATCCATCACCTGCAACAGCAGGTTAAAGACGTCCGGGTGCGCTTTCTCGATTTCATCGAGCAGCAGTACCGCATGCGGATGCTTGATAACTGCGTCGGTCAGCAGGCCGCCCTGGTCAAAGCCAACGTATCCCGGAGGTGCGCCAATCAGGCGGCTCACCGTGTGACGTTCCATATATTCGGACATATCAAAGCGCAGCAGTTCAATGCCCATCGCTTTTGCCAGTTGAACCGTCACTTCAGTTTTCCCCACCCCGGTTGGCCCGGCGAACAGGAATGACCCGACAGGGCGATGATCGTGACCGAGACCGGCACGGCTCATTTTGATCGCCTCGGTTAACGCATCGATGGCTTTATCCTGCCCAAACACCAGCATTTTCAGGCGATTGCCCAGTGTTTTCAGCGTATCGCGATCGCTCTGGGAGACGCTTTTCTCCGGGATACGCGCGATGCGCGCCACCACAGATTCAATATCCGCCACGTTGATCGTTTTCTTGCGCTTACTCACCGGCATCAGGCGCGCACGCGCGCCCGCTTCATCAATCACATCAATCGCTTTATCCGGCAAATGACGGTCGTTGATGTATTTCACCGCCAGCTCCACCGCCGCACGTACCGCTTTCGCGGTGTAGCGCACGTCGTGGTGAGCTTCATACTTCGGTTTCAGGCCGTTGATGATCTGCACCGTTTCCTCGACAGAAGGTTCGGTAATGTCGATTTTCTGGAAACGACGCGCCAGCGCACGATCTTTTTCGAAGATGTTGCTGAACTCCTGGTAGGTGGTTGAGCCCATCACCCGGATTTTACCGCTGGAAAGCAGCGGTTTAATCAGGTTAGCGGCATCCACCTGGCCGCCCGACGCGGCACCCGCACCAATAATGGTGTGGATTTCGTCGATAAACAGGATGCTGTTGTCATCCTGCTCGAGTTGCTTAAGCAACGCTTTGAAGCGTTTTTCAAAGTCACCGCGATATTTGGTGCCCGCCAGCAGCGAACCGATATCGAGTGAGTAAATCGTACAATCGGCCATGATTTCCGGCACGTCACCGCGCACAATACGCCATGCCAGACCTTCGGCAATCGCGGTTTTGCCCACGCCGGATTCACCCACCAGCAGCGGGTTATTTTTACGACGACGGCAAAGCACCTGAATGGCGCGCTCCAGCTCTTTGTCGCGGCCAATCAGCGGGTCGATACCGCCGACGCGAGCAAGCTGGTTAAGGTTGGTGGTGAAGTTTTCCATACGTTCCTCCCCGCCTGCTTGCTCTTCATTGTTCGGGGCCTGGCTTCCGGAGTCGGAAGACTGGCTCGGTTCGTCTTTACGCGTACCGTGAGAAATAAAGTTAACCACATCAAGGCGGCTGACTTCATGTTTACGCAGAAGATACGCAGCCTGCGACTCCTGCTCGCTGAAAATGGCCACCAGGACGTTCGCGCCGGTCACTTCGCTACGCCCGGAAGACTGAACGTGGAAAACCGCACGTTGCAGGACACGCTGGAAGCTAAGCGTCGGCTGTGTGTCGCGCTCTTCTTCACTGGCGGGCAGAACCGGCGTGGTTTGTTCGATGAAGGCTTCGAGTTCCTGACGCAGCGCCACCAGATCCACAGAACACGCTTCCAGCGCTTCGCGGGCCGATGGGTTGCTGAGCAGTGCCAGCAACAAGTGCTCGACGGTCATAAACTCATGACGGTGCTCGCGCGCTCTGGCGAAAGCCATGTTTAAACTGAGTTCCAGTTCTTGATTGAGCATAGGCACCTCCCCCAATTTTCATGCCTGATTTCAGGCTTTTTCCAGCGTACACAACAATGGATGCTCGTTCTCCCTCGCATATTTGTTCACCATCACTACTTTGGTTTCTGCCACCTCGGCAGTAAAAACACCACAAATAGCTTTACCTTGATAGTGAACCGTGAGCATCAGTTGTGTGGCACGTTCTACATCATAAGAAAAGAATTTTTGTAACACGTCAATAACAAACTCCATTGGCGTGTAGTCATCATTGACTAAAATCACTTTATACATCGATGGGGGTTTCAGCCCATCCTGTAGTTTATCTTCCGTTAGCTGGTCGAAATCCAGCCAGTCTCTGCTCTTACTCATTGTCAGTCATCATCTTCGGTGGCAAGTACGCAGTCGCTGACCTCTGTTTATACAGGTACTAAATCTACTGTAGATCATAGATAACTATCACCTATAGCTGTCATTAGCGAACTCTGTCACATTACCGTCAATAGCGTTAACTGCTTCAAATTTTGATTCATTTTCCGCCCATCTGGCCCTTCAAACCCTTGACGCTTTGCGCGAAAACTCTAAATTGTACTGGCGAGAGTTGGCGAGGTTTTAAACAGCTCCTGACTCAACCACCGGTTCATTCCATCTACATATAAGCGTTACGAAGGATGTCGAAGTATGGAAATGGGTACTGTTAAGTGGTTCAACAATGCCAAAGGGTTTGGTTTCATCTGCCCGGAAGGCGGTGGCGATGACATATTCGCCCATTACTCCACCATCCAGATGGATGGTTACAGAACGCTAAAAGCCGGGCAATCCGTCCAGTTTGATGTTCACGAAGGCCCGAAGGGGAATCACGCCAGCGTGATTATTCCCGTCATCGAGACAGAAACTGCCGCATAGCCTTCAGGTTTCATTGTGTACACCCCGCCGTCAAAATGCCAGTCCTTCCGACTGGCATTTTTATTTTACTCTCGCGCTAACGCATCCACCGGGTCAAGCCTTGCCGCATTCCGAGCGGGCAACCAGCCAAACAGTACGCCAGTCAGCGTCGAACAGATAAACGCCGTTAACAGCGCGACGGGTGAAAAACCGATCTCCCAGCCGGGCAGGATAAGTTGCAGCGCCAGCGCTATCATTAAGGATAGCGTGACACCTAACGCCCCGCCCACCAGACACACCAGAACAGCCTCAATCAAAAATTGTTGCAGCACATTGCTGGCCCGCGCGCCCACCGCCATACGAATGCCGATTTCACGGGTTCGCTCCGTCACCGACACCAGCATGATATTCATCACGCCAATACCGCCAACCACCAGCGAGATCACCGCCACCAATGTCAGAAACAACTGTAATGTATGTGTGGTGCGTTCCGCCGTTTTCAAGACGCTGTCCATGTTCCAGACGAAGAAATCTTTTTTACCGTGGCGAAGATTCAGCAAACGCGTCAGTTGCTGCTCGGCAAAACTGCTGTCGTAGCCCTCTTTGACGCGGACAGTGATCGAGTTGAGCCACGATTGCCCCATTACCCGCCCCGCCATCGTTGAGTAAGGCAACCAGACGCGCAGAATAGTGCTGCTGCCAAACATCGACTGTTTCTCATCAGCAACACCGATCACCGTCGCTGGCATGTTGCCCACCAGAATCACCTCGCCCACCACCTGCGTTTTATTGGGAAAAAGCTGACGGCGGGTATTGTTATCCAGCACCACCACCTGCGCTCTTTCCGCAGCCTGGATGGCGTTAAAGGTATTACCCTCGCTGAAGGTCATACCGTAGACGTTAAAGTATTGCTGCCCGATGCCCTGTACGCTGGCCGCGACGTCCACGCTCCCCGCCCGCAAGCGCAGGCTTTTTGAAACGGCGGGCGTAACGGAACTTACCCACGACTGTTTTTCGATAGCCAGCAGATCGTCATATTTCAATGACTGCTGATACTGCGGGTCGTCGTCGCCAAAATCTTTGCCGGGATACACATCGATGGTGTTTGTACCAATGGAACGGATATCCGCCAACACCATTTGTTTGGCGGCGTCGCCTACCACCACAATCGATACCACCGAGGCGATGCCGATAATAATCCCGAGCATCGTCAACAGGGTGCGCATTTTGTTCGCCGCCAGTGCGCGCCAGGCCATCGACAGCGCTTCGCGGAAGTTATTGCTGAATTGCCGCCAGCCGGGAACACTTTCGCCCGCCAGCCGACGCGGCTCGCCGGTGGCGGGTTTGGCTGGCGGGTTACGTAAAATTTCGCCGTCATGAATTTCAATCACCCGCTCCGCCTGAGCGGCCACCTGCGGGTCGTGAGTGACGATGATAATCGTGTGCCCCTGCTCTTTGAGCTGATGCAGGATAGCCATCACCTCCTCGCCAGAGCTGCTATCCAGCGCGCCGGTCGGTTCGTCCGCGAGGATCACCTGGCCGCCGTTCATCAGCGCGCGGGCAATACTCACACGCTGCTGCTGCCCACCGGAAAGCTGCGAAGGCGCGTAATCCACACGCTCGTCCAGCCCCAGGCGCTTGAGCAATTCCGCCGCGCGCACCAGGCGGGCTTTGCGCTCCATTCCGGCGTACACCGCCGGGACTTCCACATTCTGCACCGCCGTCAGGTGCGACAAAAGATGATAGCGCTGAAAGATAAAACCAAAGTGCTCGCGACGCAGTTGCGCCAGCGCGTCGCCATCCAGGGTGGCGACATCGACGCCCGCCACGCGGTAGGTTCCGCTGGTGGGTTTATCCAGGCAACCAATGATGTTCATTAGCGTGGATTTACCCGACCCCGACGCCCCGACAATCGCCACCATCTCCCCGGCGTTAATCTCAAGGGTGATCCCTTTAAGAACTTCTACGCTGCCGTCACCGGATGGGTAGCTACGGCGAATGTCCGTGAGTTGCAGCAACGCCGTCATTGCGCGGCTCCGGTTTTGCCCTCGCCGATAATCACTTCGTCACCCGCTTCCAGCCCTCTTGCGATTTCCACTTCCGTATCATTACGCGAGCCAATAGAGACTTCACGCGGTTTCACTTCGCCGTTACGCAGCAGCCGCACGGTATAGCGGTTATCGCCCACGCTATCGCCCAGCGCTGAAAGCGGGATCGTTAATACGTCTTTCACACCAGCCAACTGGATATGCACCTGGGCGGTCATATCCAGCCGCAGCACACCCTGTGGGTTCGGTACTTCAAAGCGCGCGTGATAGAAGATGGCATCGTTCACCTTTTCTGGCGTCGGCAAAATATCTTTCAGCGTACCTTCGTAGCGCGTCAGCGGATCGCCGAGAACGGTAAACCAGGCTTTTTGCCCCGGCTTCAGATAAATCACGTCGGCTTCGGAAACCTGTGCCTTCACCAGCATAGTGCTGAGATCCGCCAGCGTCAGAATATTTGGCGCCTGCTGCGCGGCGATAACCGTCTGCCCTTGCAGGGTGGTGATTTGCGTGACTTCCCCGGCCATCGGCGCCACGATTCGCGTATAATCGAGGTTGGTTTTCGCCGTGTCGAGCGACGCCTGGTTGCGCTTAATTTGCGCATCAATCGTGCCAATTTGCGCCTGTTTTACCGCCAGTTCGGTGGCGGCTGTGTCGAGATCCTGACGAGAGATCGCCTGCGTTTTTGCCAGTTGCTGCTGACGCGCCAGCGTCACCTGCGCCAGTTTGCGTTCCGCTTCTGCCTGGCTACGCTGCGCCCTCAACTCCATAAGCGTGGCTTCTACTTCCTTAATCTGGTTTTCTGCCTGTTCCGGGTCGATGACCCCCAGCAGTTGCCCTTTTTTCACTTTGTCGCCAATCTCAACCGACAGGGTTTTCAACTGCCCGCTTACCTGCGCACCGACGTCCACTTTACGTAAGGCATCAAGCTTGCCGGTCGCCAGCACGCTTTGTTGCAGCTCGCCAGGGCGAACAATCAGCGTTTGATACTGCGGCACCGGCGCATTCAGCGTTCGCCAGAGGGCGATAAACGCAACAAGAATCACGACCGCGAGCAGCAGATAACGTTTTTTTATTTTTCCCTTAATGCGCATAGCTATCCTGATAATTTTCGTTGTTTCAGCCAGAGTGAGAGCATCAACATCAACCGTTACTAAACAACATGGTAAAGGTGAACAGGGTAACAGAGTTATTGAGAATTGGTTAAGCTTGCCAGTGGTGAAATCAGCCCATCATCCATTACGCGGATAGCTGATATGTTGCATACCACCGAAAATCCCCCTTTCCCCACCCTCCCTGGATCAAGCCTGGGGCTTTTTCTCTGTCTGTGGAGCGGGCTGTGGCGCCCTGGTAAATTCTGGCACCAACGCAGCTTTCGCAGAAAGTTTATGCTGCGTTCGCTGTTTATGCCGCGTTTAACCCGCCAGTGGATGGCAGAAATGGCGAGATGGCCGGACATCGAACGCCTGCTGTTGATTCAACCACGTTTGCCGGTTCGTCTGCATCGCCCCTACCTGGCGGTGAATTTCGATCGACAGCAATTGCTGGATGCATTGCGTTACCATTACGCCACGCTGCGCAATACGTTGACCGACGAAGAGTTGCAGCACTACTTCGCCTATGCCGGGATCCCGCTTGCAGACATTGAAGGCAAAGGGGGCGAAATCTACACTCTGCATTTTGCCTCGGTCATCTCGCTGGATAAAGAGGGCGAAAGCACCATTCTGTTGCGTAACGCACGTAATGAAATGCTGGCGGAAATCACCTTCACCATTTGCGAGTACGAAGGCAAACGCACGCTGTTTATCGGCGGTTTACAGGGTGGTAAAACCGAACAGTCGCAGGAAGATATTCATCAGGCGACAAAAGCCTGCCACGGGCTTTTCCCCAAAAGAGTGGTGATGGAAGCAGTATGTAGTTTCGCCAGGCGCTGGCAGATTACGCAGATCCTCGCTGTCAGCAATCAGGCGCATATCTACCGCAGCCTGCGCTATCGCGATAAAGAGAACAAAATTCACGCGGATTATGACGACTTCTGGCAAGCCGTTGGCGGCGTGAGTGACAACCAAGGCTATTATCATTTACCGCTGACGATCGCCCGCAAAGATGAAACGGAGATCGCCAGTAAAAAACGGGCGGAGTACCGCCGACGTTACGCGCTGCTGGATGGCATCGATAGCCAAATCCGGCAGCGTTTTAATCGTTAGTCGGCTTTGCCACGCGCCAGCCAGATAACCCGGGAGAACATTTTACGCAGCAGCGTCGGTACAGCTTCCACCCCGCGTCGCCCGGCCTCCATCGCCACCTCAATGGCCAGATCCGGTTTTGAGGAGCGGTGGATAGCTTTGGTGATCACCCGGCGCATATTCATTGGGATATTTTCCGGCAGTTGCGCCACCCGATGATAGACATCGGAGAAGCCCTGCCGGTACATAAAGTGTTCCATATCCAACGCCGGCAGCGCCGTCAGGTAGTGGCGCTCCTGCTCTTTGTCGTTATTGAGCAGGCTGCGCACGGTGGCGGCGTATTTCTTCCCGGCCTCATCGCCGTCAACCAGCACATGCCATTCAATGCCCATCCGGCGGGCAAATTTGATCAGGGGCTTCAGGCCAGACTGCGCAAATTCAATCACCTTCACCCCTTCGGCATCAAAGTGATGACCGCACTGACGCGCCAGTTCATTAATCACCCAGGTCTCGGTTTCGCCTTCTACCAACAGCCAGCAGCGGGCAAACAGCGAAGAGGCGCGATTAAAACGAATATGGAACGAGATCCGTCGGCTGTCATCGGCATTCATACCGCCGGGGCCTAACCGCCACGCCGCTACGCGCGAAGATTCCCGAACCAGGCGGCACACATGCTCCATCGGCGTAAGCGACAACAGTTCGCCGGAGTTGGTGGTGGTGACACGCTGAAGCGGCAGCAGATTGAGTAAATTCCACGCCACCGACAGCATGATCGGGTGCAAACGCGTTTCGGGATCTTCAATAAGCAGCAGCGGGCGGGCGTCTTTATCCAGTCGCACCGTCCCTTTCGCCTGCAACAACGTCGAGAACAGCGCGAGAAGGATCATCCGATGACTGCGTGCGCCGGGCTTATCGATCATCCGGTTGATGATATCGAGATAGCGCCAGCTACGCTGTTCATCGTGCGAGCGCTGACGCATCAAACGATGGCGCGCGACTTCAGAGCCCTGTTCTGAAAAATAGTGCTCCAGCAGTTGTACCATCGCCGAAAGCCCCTGGCGGATCTGCGCATCACTCAGGTTTTGCGGGCTGGTAACCAGTTCGCGGGAGAGATAGTCAAGCTGGCGGGCGGTGACTTCCACATCCGGCGCATTGGGTACGGTGCCATTACGGATGCGACGCATAAAACGCGCATCGCGCAGTCGCAGTACTGGCATCAGGCGGATCAGGTGATGCGCCATCGCGTCGATATCGTCTAACTCCAGCGCCTGGCCGTTGCTGTCGATAAAACTGCGCAGGGTCATGACGCTCCCCTCTTCGCCCAGTTCCCCTTCCAGACGATAAAAGAGGCGATGAAAACCGTCATCACAGCGCGACCAGCAATCCGCCAGCGGTCGATAACGGCGTCCGTGATAACGACCGGGCTCCGACTCGCGAAAGGTCAGAATGATGTGTAAATGGTGTTCGCGACCATTAACGTCACCCGGCGGGAACCAAAAGTCATTGCGAACAAAGTGATAGAGTTCCTCATTCGGGGATAACAGCAGCGTTAACGCGTCCAGCAGGCTCGATTTGCCCCAGGCGTTTTCGCCAATCAGGACGTTGTTCTGCTCGAGCATTAATGACAAACGATTAATGCCGCGAAAACCGACAATTTCTACGCGTTCAAGAAGCATGTCCCCTCCGTTTAGCTACTGCCTTTTCCATCTGTTATCAGCAGTATATACGCACAATCCTTCAGGAAGCGTCAAGCGGGGGACGAGAGCGTGAGCCATCGCTGCAAATTTGAACTGTTCAGGTGGGGCTTCTCTGCTATCACATAAATGCCATGATAAACAGACATTACTAACAATGAATATTCTCAAAATAATGCACTACACTCTATTCAACCAAACAAATTGTTTAAGGAATAACATCGCATTGCCTTACATCAAATTTAATGTACAAATTTAACTGGTGAAGGGATGGCATCGTTTTTAAAATAACGACTTCTTATACTCGTCTTTATTCTTCCGGCATTGAGATGATTCCATTCATCTACCATGTCGGGGTTATGCTGTGAGTATAAATTGTGTCGTCACCCCTTTCTGACGATAAATAATGTACAGCGAGATTTATCGCCTGTGCTTGCTTTTTTATTGAGGTGGTTATGTTTAGAAAATTAGCTGCAGAGTTCTTCGGTACTTTCTGGCTGGTGTTTGGTGGCTGCGGTAGCGCCGTTCTGGCGGCAGCATTCCCGGAACTGGGTATCGGTTTCGCAGGTGTAGCACTGGCGTTCGGTCTGACCGTGCTGACCATGGCGTATGCCGTCGGCCATATCTCCGGTGGTCACTTTAACCCGGCAGTTACCCTGGGCCTGTGGGCTGGCGGTCGCTTCCCGGCGAAAGACGTTATCGGCTACATCGTGGCACAGGTTATCGGCGGTATCGTCGCTGCAGCCATTCTGTATCTGATTGCCAGCGGTAAAGCGGGCTTCGATGCGGCGGCAAGCGGCTTCGCATCTAACGGCTATGGCGAGCATTCACCGGGCGGCTTCTCTATGCTTTCCGCTATCGTGATTGAAATCGTTCTGACCTGCGGCTTCCTGCTGGTTATTCACGGCGCCACTGACAAACACGCACCGGCGGGCTTTGCGCCGATCGCAATCGGCCTGGCGCTGACGCTTATCCACCTGATCAGCATCCCGGTAACCAACACGTCTGTAAACCCGGCGCGTAGCACCGCGGTTGCCATCTTCCAGGGCGGTTGGGCACTGCAACAACTGTGGCTTTTCTGGGTTATGCCGATCATCGGCGGTATCCTCGGCGGCCTCATCTACCGTACTCTGCTGGAAAAACGCGACTAACGGCGTTTTCTCCTGTTAAGGGCCCGCAGTGCGGGCCCTTTCTTTTTTAGTGGCTTTACTCCGCAGGGCGATTTCGGTAGTGTCATTGCCGCTTAATCCACACTGCAAGGAATAGACCGCTCATGTTGTCGGGACTGCTGATAATCCTGGTACCCCTGATTCTGGGTTACCTGATCCCTCTTACCCATCGCCCCACGCTCCAGCTTATTAATCGCCTGCTTAGCTGGATTGTTTATGTGATCCTCTTTTTGATGGGGGTAAGTCTGGCGTTTCTCGATAACCTGGCAAACAACCTGCTGGCTATTTTTTACTACTCTTCGATCAGCGTGGTGGTTATTTTACTGTGCAATATTGCCGCCCTGCTATGGCTGGAAAAATCACTGCCCTGGCGTCATCACCATCAACAGGAAAAATTACCTTCACGCCTGGCAATGGCGCTGGAATCGTTAAAACTGTGCTTTGTGGTCGTTGGCGGTTTTGTGATTGGCTTAAGCGGCCTCTCTTTTTTACAACACGCCACAGCGGCCAGTGAATATACGTTGATATTCCTTTTATTCCTTGTGGGTATTCAACTACGCAACAGCGGTATGACCCTGAAACAGATCGTCCTTAATCGTCGCGGGATGATTATTTCCGTGGTGGTCATGGTGAGTTCTTTAGCAGGCGGCGCCATTAATTCCCTGATCCTCGGTTTGCCATTAAAAACCGGTCTGGCAATGGCCTCCGGATTTGGCTGGTACTCCCTTTCCGGCATTATGACCACCGATGCTTTTGGCCCGGTGATTGGCAGCGCCACTTTCTTTAACGATCTGGCGCGCGAATTGATTGCCATTATGCTGATCCCGGCACTGGTACAGCGCAGTCGCTCGACGGCGCTTGGCCTGTGCGGCGCAACGTCGATGGACTTCACCCTTCCCGTGCTTCAGCGCTCCGGCGGCGTGGAGATGGTTCCGCCCGCTATCGTTCACGGTTTTGTTCTGAGCCTGCTCGTCCCACTGCTGATGGCCTTTTTCAGCGCCTGATTACCCCTATGGCGGTAGTCTTTGCTGCCGCCAAAATTGCGCTAAATCAACCTCCCTTTAACTAGCGACAAAAACCACTTTTCAAGCACCTGGCACAGGCTTACCCTTAAACATGTATATTAAATATAACTTTAAAAGGTGTGACCATGTTTTGTGTGCAATGTGAACAAACAATCCGTACTCCCGCAGGGAACGGCTGTGCTTACTCGCAGGGTATGTGCGGTAAAACAGCCGAAACGTCCGATCTTCAGGACTTGCTGATTGCTGCTCTGCAGGGCCTCTCCGCATGGGCGATAAAAGCGCGTGAATACGGCATTATCAACCATGACGTTGATAGCTTTGCCCCCCGCGCTTTCTTCTCCACGCTGACCAACGTTAACTTCGACTCACCGCGCATCGTAGCTTATGCTCGCGAAGCGATTGCCAAACGCGAAGCGCTGAAAGAACAGGTTCTGAGCGTTGACCCGAAGGCGACCGTCAATAATCCGATGGCGGATCTGCAACTGGTGAGCGACGACCTGGGCGCCCTGCAACAGCAGGCGGCTGAATTTACCCCGAACAAAGACAAAGCAGCCATTGGCGAGAACATTCTCGGCCTGCGTCTGCTGTGCCTGTACGGCCTGAAAGGCGCAGCGGCTTACATGGAGCATGCGCATGTCCTCGGCCAGTACGACAACGATATCTACGCGCAATACCACAAAATTATGGCGTGGCTGGGCACCTGGCCTACCGATATGAATGCTCTGCTGGAGTGTTCAATGGAAATCGGCCAGATGAACTTTAAAGTGATGAGCATTCTGGATGCCGGTGAAACCACCAAATACGGCCATCCAACGCCGACTCAGGTCAACGTTAAAGCGACCGAAGGCAAATGCATCCTGATCTCCGGTCATGATCTGAAAGATCTCTATAACCTGCTGGAACAAACCGAAGGCACCGGCGTTAACGTCTATACCCACGGTGAAATGCTGCCGGCACACGGCTACCCGGAACTGCGTAAATTTAAGCACCTGATCGGTAACTACGGCAGCGGTTGGCAGAATCAGCAGGTGGAATTTGCCCGCTTCCCTGGCCCTATCGTAATGACCTCCAACTGCATCATCGACCCAACCGTTGGTGCTTATGATGACCGTATCTGGACTCGCAGCATCGTTGGCTGGCCGGGCGTGAGCCACCTCGAAGGCGATAACTTCGGCCCGGTTATTGCTCAGGCACAGCAGATGGCTGGCTTCCCGTACAGCGAAATCCCGCATCTGATCACCGTTGGCTTTGGTCGTCAGACCCTGCTCGGCGCCGCCGATACGCTGATTGACCTGGTGAGCCGTGAAAAACTGCGTCACATCTTCCTTGTTGGCGGCTGTGACGGCGCGCGCGGTGAACGTAACTACTTCACTGATTTCGCCACCAGCGTCCCGGATGATTGCCTGATCCTGACTCTGGCCTGCGGTAAATACCGCTTCAACAAACTGGACTTCGGCGATATCGAAGGCCTGCCGCGTCTGGTGGATGCCGGTCAATGTAACGACGCCTACTCTGCGATCATCCTGGCGGTGACGCTGGCGGAAAAACTGGGCTGTGGCGTAAACGACCTGCCGCTCTCTCTGGTGCTCTCCTGGTTCGAACAGAAAGCGATTGTGATTCTGCTGACCCTGCTTTCACTGGGCGTGAAAAATATTGTCACCGGGCCGACCGCGCCGGGCTTCTTTACGCCAGACCTGCTGGCCATCCTCAACGAGAAATTTGGTCTGCGTTCTGTGACAACCGTTGAAGAAGATATGAAGCAGTTGCTGAGCGCGTAAGGAGTAAACGATGACCATGCCAACCCCTCAATGTCCATGGCGGATGCAGGTGCATCACATCCACCAGGAAACACCGGATGTGTGGACGCTTTCGCTGCTATGCCACGACTACTATCCTTATCGTCCGGGCCAGCATGCGCTGGTGAGCGTGCGTAACTCCGCCGACACCCTGCGCGCGTATACGATTTCGTCTACGCCTGGCGTAAGCGAATACATCACGCTGACCATTCGTCAAATCGACGATGGCGCAGGCTCTCAGTGGCTAACCCACGATGTAAAACGCGGCGACTATATTTGGTTGTCCGATGCGATGGGCGAGTTTACCTGTGACAATGAGCCGAACGACCGTTTCCTGCTACTGGCAGCCGGTTGCGGAGTGACGCCCATTATGTCAATGCGTCGCTGGTTGGCAAAATATCGTCCGCAGGCTGACGTGCAGGTGATCTTCAACGTCCGTTCGCCACAGGATGTGATTTTCGCTGACGAATGGCACCACTACCCGGTGACGCTGGTGGCGGAAAATAATGCCACGCACGGCTTTGTTTCTGGTCGCCTGAGCCGGGAGTTGCTGCAAAGCGTGCCGGATCTCGCCTCACGCACCGTGATGACCTGCGGCCCGGCGCCGTACATGGAGATGGTCGAGAAAGAGGTAAAAGCCCTCGGCGTTACCCGCTTCTTTAGCGAGAAGTTCTTCACCCCTGTCGCCGATGCCGTCACCAGCGGCCTGAAGTTCACCAAACTGCAACCTGCGCAGACGTTCTATGGCCCGGTTGGCACCACCTTGCTCGACGCGATGGAAAGCAACAAGGTGCCGGTTCAGGCAGCCTGTCGCGCAGGCGTCTGCGGTTGCTGCAAAACCAAAGTGCTTTCCGGCGACTACACCGTCACCAGCACGATGACGCTGAGCGAACAAGAGATCGCCGACGGCTATGTGCTGGCGTGCTCCTGCCATCCTCAGGGCGATTTAGTACTCGCCTGATGCAAAATGCCCGGCTAATCAGCCGGGCATTTTTATACTGTCAGAAGGTTTAGCGCCAGGCTGAATTTCCGGCGACAGAAAAACGCCCCGCCCCAATAAAAGCGATAGCCAGCGCGCCAACAAAGAAATAGACCAGGCTCTCAATCGCCCACGCACCGGTTTTATCCAGCATCCAGGTTTTCCCCATCGCGACCATTAGCCAGGCAACGACCATTGTTGCCGCCACAATCAACGCCGACGTCCGCGTTAATATCCCCAGTATAATCAGTACCGGCGCAACCACTTCTCCTGCCAACACCCCATAAGCAATAAAACCGGGAATACCTTTGGCAATCAACATTGCGCTAATACCGTCAATACCCGCAAAGAGCTTATGCAGGCCATGAAAAAGCATCAGCCCACCCACGGCAAGACGCAATAATAACTTGCCAAAATCCTCATGCATCAACATCCTGTTCACGGCATTTAACAATGGATTAACCATCTGATTTAACTCCTGTTTATGATTTTCCGCCAGATTTTGCTATTCCCCTAAAAAAAGCAATGGAAAGATGGGGTACTGGACAGCGAAACGAGCAGCATCGACTAAACTTGTTACCGTTATCACATTTCAGGAGATGGAAAACCATGAAGCAAACCGTTGCCGCTTACATTGCTAAAACCCTTGAACAGGCTGGCGTTAAACGTATCTGGGGCGTCACAGGAGACTCATTAAATGGCCTGAGTGACAGCCTCAACAGGATGGGCACCATCGATTGGATGCCCACGCGACACGAAGAGGTCGCCGCTTTTGCCGCAGGCGCAGAAGCGCAACTCACCGGCGAACTCGCCGTCTGCGCGGGTTCATGCGGGCCAGGCAACCTGCACTTAATCAACGGATTATTTGATTGTCACCGCAACCACGTTCCGGTGCTGGCGATTGCCGCCCATATTCCGTCAAGCGAAATCGGTAGCGGCTATTTTCAGGAGACGCATCCGCAGGAACTGTTCCGCGAGTGCAGCCACTATTGCGAACTGGTCTCTTCACCCGAGCAAATTCCGCAGGTGCTGGCTATCGCCATGCGCAAGGCGGTACTCAATCGCGGCGTGTCGGTCGTTGTACTACCGGGCGACGTAGCGCTGAAAGCCGCGCCAGAAAGCGCCAGCAGCCACTGGTATCACGCCCCGCTTCCGGTGGTAACGCCTGCTGAAGAAGAGCTCGATAAACTGGCGCAACTGCTGCGTTATTCCAGTAATATCGCCTTCCTGTGCGGCAGCGGTTGCGCCGGGGCGCATAAAGAACTGGTGGAATTTGCCGCCAAATTAAAAGCGCCGATTGTTCACGCCCTGCGCGGCAAAGAACATGTCGAGTATGACAACCCTTACGATGTCGGCATGACGGGGCTGATCGGTTTCTCGTCGGGCTTCCACGCGATGATGAACGCCGACACGCTGATCCTGCTCGGCACCCAATTCCCTTATCGCCCGTTCTATCCAACGGATGCCAAAATCATCCAGATTGATATCAACCCCGCCAGCATCGGCGCGCACAGTAAGGTCGATATGGCATTGGTCGGCGATATCAAATCGACATTACGCGCCCTGCTGCCGAAGCTCGAAGAAAAAACCGATCGTCGCTTCCTCGATAAAGCGCTGGAGCACTATCGCGATGCGCGCAAAGGGCTCGACGATCTTGCTAAACCCAGCGATAAAGCGATTCACCCGCAATATCTGGCACAGCAAATCAGCCATTTTGCCGCCGATGATGCCATCTTCACCTGCGATGTCGGCACGCCGACCGTCTGGGCCGCGCGATATCTGAAAATGAACGGTAAACGCCGACTGCTCGGCTCCTTTAACCATGGTTCTATGGCCAACGCCATGCCGCAGGCGCTGGGCGCACAGGCCACTCACCCTGGCCGCCAGGTGGTGGCGATGTGCGGCGATGGCGGTTTCAGCATGCTGATGGGTGATTTCCTGTCGGTGGTGCAAATGAAGCTGCCAGTGAAAATTTTCGTCTTCAATAACAGCGTACTGGGCTTTGTCGCAATGGAGATGAAAGCGGGCGGTTACCTTACCGACGGTACCGAACTGCATGACACCAACTTTGCCCGCATCGCCGAAGCCTGCGGTATTCCGGGGATCCGTGTGGAAAAATCAGCGGACGTCGATGAAGCAATTCAAAAAGCGTTCAGTATCGATGGCCCGGTGCTGGTCGATGTGGTGGTCGCAAAAGAAGAACTGGCAATGCCCCCACAGGTCAAACTGGAACAGGCCAAAGGGTTTAGCCTCTACATGCTGCGCGCCATTATCAACGGACGCGGCGACGAAGTGATCGAACTGGCGAAAACCAACTGGCTCAGGTAAAACTATCGACATTCTCCTCAGTTACAAGGAAATGTCATGATCGATTTACGCAGTGATACCGTTACCCGGCCGAGCCGCGCCATGCTCGAAGAGATGATGGCCGCCCCGGTCGGGGATGACGTGTATGGCGACGACCCTACCGTCAATGAACTCCAGCGCTATGCGGCGAGCCTCGCCGGGAAGGAAGCCGCCCTCTTTTTACCCACCGGCACCCAGGCGAACCTGGTGGCGCTGTTAAGCCACTGCGAGCGCGGCGAGGAGTATATCGTCGGGCAAGGTGCGCACAACTATCTCTATGAAGCCGGCGGCGCGGCGGTGCTGGGCAGTATCCAGCCACAGCCTATCGACGCGGCTGCGGACGGTACTCTGCCGCTCGATAAAGTCGCCGCTAAAATTAAAGCCGACGATATCCACTTTGCGCGCACCAGACTGCTGAGTATTGAAAACACCCATAACGGCAAAGTGTTGCCGCGCGACTATCTGCGCCAGGCATGGGAATTTACCCGCGAACGCGGGCTGGGGTTACACGTCGATGGGGCGCGGATCTTTAACGCCGTGGTGGAGTACGGCTGTGAACTCAAAGAGATAACGCAATATTGCGACTCGTTCACCATTTGCCTCTCTAAAGGGCTGGGAACACCAGTGGGCTCACTGCTGGTTGGCAATAACGATTACATCAGGCGCGCAATACGCTGGCGCAAAATGACCGGCGGTGGTATGCGTCAGGCGGGGATCCTGGCCGCAGCCGGGCTGTATGCACTGAAAAACAACGTCACGCGGTTGCAGGACGACCATGACAACGCCGCCTGGCTCGCCAGTCAACTGCGCGAAGCGGGGGCGGACGTCATGCGCCACGATACCAACATGCTGTTTGTCCGCGTTGGTGAGGCACAGGCAGCGACGTTGGGCGAATTTATGCGCGAACGTAATGTGCTGATTAACGCATCGCCGATTGTTCGCCTGGTGACGCATCTTGACGTCAGCCGCGAACAACTCATTGAGGTTGTCAGCCACTGGAAAGCTTTTTTAGCAAAATAAGGAGTCATACGTGCCGCAAACTGTTTTAGTCCTTGGCGCCAGTGGATATATCGGCCAGCATCTGGTTGCGGAATTGAGTGCCCGTAGGTATTTGGTGCGGGCTGCGGCACGTCATATTGAACGCCTGGAGAAACAACACCTTCCCGGCGTTACCTGTCACACGCTCGATCTTGAGTGGCCGGTGTCATTACCTGCCCTGCTTGAGGGCGTTGATACGCTCTACTATCTGGTGCACGGCATGGGCGAAAGCCGCGATTTTTTCGCCCATGAGCGCCAGGTCGCGCTTAACGTGCGCGATGCGCTGCGCCAGGTTCCGGTCAAGCAGATCATCTTTTTAAGTTCGCTACAGGCGCCTGCGCATGAACAGTCTGAACATTTGCGGGCTCGCCAGGCTACCGGCGATATTCTACGCGAAGCGGGCATTCCACTGACCGAACTGCGCGCCGGGATCATCGTCGGCGCGGGCTCTGCCGCTTTCGAAGTGATGCGCGATATGGTCTATAACCTGCCGGTGCTGACGCCGCCGCGCTGGGTGCGCTCGCGCACCACGCCGATTGCGCTGGAAAATTTGCTGGTCTATCTGGCGGGGTTGCTGGAGCATCCAGCCTCAGAGCATCGCGTGCTGGAGGCGGCAGGCCCGGAAGAACTCACCTATCAGCAGCAGTTTGAGCGTTTTATGGTGGTCAGCGGGCGTCATCGTCTCTTAATTCCCATTCCTTTCCCGACAAGCTGGATCTCGGTGTGGTTCTTAAATGTGATCACCTCTGTGCCGCCGACGATTGCGAAAGCGCTGATCCAGGGTTTAAAGCACGATCTTCTGGCAGACGATCGTGAACTCCGCGCGTTGATCCCGCAGAAATTGACCACGTTTGATGACGCAGTACGCCAGACGCTGGAAGAAGAAAAGAAGCTGGTGAACTCCAGCGACTGGGGCTACGACGAACACGCGTTTGCCCGCTGGCGGCCCGAGTACGGCTATTTCGCCAAACAGGCGGGTTATACGGTAAAAACCCCGGCAAGCCTGGCGGCATTGTGGCAAGTGGTGAATCGGCTGGGCGGTCGCGAAGGCTATTTCTTTGGCAATATTCTGTGGAAAACGCGCGCAGCGATGGATTTACTGGTGGGGCATAAACTGGCGAAAGGCCGCCCCGCACACGCGCGGCTGAAAACGGGGGACAGTGTCGATAGCTGGAAGGTGATTATCGTCGAGCCGGAGAAACAATTGTCACTGCTGTTCGGCATGAAAGCGCCGGGTTTGGGGCGGCTCAGTTTTACACTGGCGGATAAAGGCGACCATCGTGAACTTGACGTTCGCGCCTGGTGGCATCCGCACGGTATGCCAGGATTACTCTACTGGCTGTTGATGATCCCGGCGCATCTGTTCATTTTCCGTGGCATGGCGCGGCGAATTGCCAGGCTTGCTGAGGAGATCACAGGCAAAAAAGAGCCTTAATCCGAATTCTTCTTAGTTTCCCATTGCATGAGAGCGAAAATCACGGAAAAATGCGCACGAAATTCTTTTTTTACACAGTGGATTGATATGAAGGTACTGGTTACCGGCGCCACCAGCGGGCTTGGCAGAAACGCAGTCGAGTATTTGCGCAACAAGGGCATCAGCGTCAGAGCGACGGGTCGCAATGAGGCGATGGGCAAGCTGCTGGAAAAAATGGGCGCAGAGTTCGTTCACGCCGATTTAACGGAACTGGTCTCTTCTCAGGCGAAAGTCATGCTCGCCGGTGTCGATACGCTGTGGCACTGCTCCAGCTTCACCTCACCGTGGGGAACCCAGGAGGCGTTTGACCTCGCTAACGTGCGCGCCACTCGCCGCCTTGGTGAATGGGCCGTGGCCTGGGGGGTGCGTAACTTTATCCATATCTCTTCACCCTCGCTCTACTTCGATTATCACCATCACCGCGATATCAAAGAAGATTTTCGTCCGCACCGCTTTGCCTGCGAATTTGCCCGCAGTAAAGCGGCAGGTGAAGAAGTCGTGCAGTTACTGGCGCAGGCCAATCCCAACACGCGCTTTACCATTTTGCGCCCGCAAAGTATTTTCGGGCCGCACGATAAAGTGTTCATTCCACGTCTGGCGCAGATGATGCACCACTACGGCAGCGTGCTGCTCCCGCGCGGCGGCCACGCGATGGTCGATATGACCTATTACGAAAACGTCGTGCATGCCATGTGGCTGGCGAGCCAGCCACAGTGCGATAGCCTGCCTTCTGGCCGTGCCTATAACATCACCAACGATGAACCCCGCACATTGCGCAGCATCGTCGAACGGTTGATTGATGAACTGGAAATTAAGTGCCGCATCCGCTCCGTACCGTATCCCATGCTGGATATGGTCGCGCGCAGCATGGAGCGCTTTGGCAATAAATCGGCCAAAGAGCCTGCACTCACCCACTACGGCGTCTCAAAACTGAACTTTGATTTCACGCTGGATATTACACGCGCGAAAGAGGAACTGGGTTACGCGCCAATTGTGACGCTGAATGAAGGTATCGTGCGCACCGCCGAGTGGCTGGAAGACCACGGGAAGCTGCACCGCTAACGCCAGCATCGCCCGATAGCATCTCGCTTATCGGGCCTCCATTTTATGCCCACTCCAGGCTGCCCCCTCTCAACCCTGCCCGTATTTCTCCAGCAACGCTTCGGCAATGGCCTGCGTTTGCGCATCCGCAACACCGTTCCATAGCGCCGGGCGGAAGTGCATCTGAAACGCCATAATCACCCGCTTTTGCTGCGCGGGTGTCATCTCCGGCGTCACGTCATAACCATAGCGCGATAGCAGATCGAGCAACCCGGCGGTATCAACACTCTGGTACGGAGAACGACCATTAAGGTAAAACGCGACGCTCCCGGCATCCGGCCAGGCGCCAATGCCCTGTGCGGCAAGTTGTTGCCATGGAAACAGTGGGCCGGGGTCATCTTTCCGCTGCGGGGCGATATCCGCATGCGCGACAACATTCTGCGGTTGAATGTCATAGCGGGCGATAATCTCTTTCGCCAGTGGGATCAGCGCATTGATTTGTGACGGCGAGAAGGGAACAAAGTGCTTCACACCCGCCGTTTTCTGCCAGCCACGGTTTTCGAGTTCGATACCAATAGAAGTGTCGTTAATACGCGTCGCCCCGCGCCAGAAGCTGATACCGGCATGCCAGGCAAGTTTATCTTCCGGCACTAATTGCCAGATGCGCGGTTTCCCGTTGTGCATGGGCGGCACGTCAGGAATGAGATAATGCGAACTGACATGCTTATCGGTGAGCGTCGCCAGCGAGACATCGAAATCGTCCGCCGTGTAGTGAATAACCAGCACTTTTACGCGCGGGTATGCCGCCTGCGCCGGATGGCGGGTATCAAGCTGATACCCGTTTTTATCTATCACGCCCTTCTCACCCGCACAGCCCACCAGAAGGCTCGCGAGTAGAGCCAGCGTCAGGAAACGTTTCATCGGCGCGTTTTCACCGCCGTACCGCTAACGCTGACCATCAGCATGCTGCTGTCTTTACCGACAGTTTCATAATCGATATCAATACCGACGATAGCGTCTGCACCCAACGCTTTCGCCTGCTCGCCCAGTTCCTGGAAGGCGATTTCGCGCGCTTTACGCAGTTCTTTCTCGTAAGCGCCAGAACGACCGCCAACGATATCACGAATGCCTGCGAAGAAATCGCGGAAGATATTGGCGCCGAGAATCGCCTCACCAGTGACCACGCCGCAATATTCTACAATGGTCTGGCCTTCCAGCGTCGGGGTGGTTGAGAATTGCATCGTTGTACTCCTTCTTTTAACGTTCAATGCCTTAGCGTCAATCGCGCACTGCTATTATCGGGCTGATACGCTATGCTTGGAAAGGGATTCCATCATAATCGTATACACAAATCCTTCAGACTGCATCGCATAAACGACACGTTTGAAGGAGGATGTGTTGAGCTGCTTAAAAGGAAAAATTATGCGCTACTCCACTCTTGCACTCCTCCTGCCTGGCGCCCTGCTGCTTAGCGCCTGTACCACAGTGACACCCGCGTTTAAAGATATTGGTACGCGTAGCGGGCCGTGCGTGGAAGGCGGGCCGGACGCCGTGGCACAAAAGTTTTACGATTATCGTATTCAGCACCGTAATAATGACCTCTCGGCGCTTCGCCCTTATCTGAGCGACGATCTGGCGAAAGTGCTTAACGAAAGCCGTAGCGATACCAGCCATAGCGAGCTGTTGCAGTCCGATCCGTTCTCCAGTTGCACCACGCCTGCGGACAGCGCCACGGTCGCCAGCGCATCGACCATCCCTAACACCGATGCGCGGAATATTCCGCTGCGTGTCACCCTGAAGCAAGGTACACAAAGCTGGCAGGATGAGGTGCTGATGATCCGTGAAGGCCAGTGCTGGGCAATTGATGACGTGCGCTATCTCGGCGGCAGCGTCCATGCGCCAGCAGGCACCCTGCGCCAGTCTCTGGAAAAACGTTAATCTTCCCACGTATCAATCATCACATGGGTAAATTGTCTGGCATTCCGTGAGGAATGCCGACATTTCTGCCTCCCGCCTCGCCCACCCAACATTTTGTGCTAACTTTAAGAGTAACGCTGGTTTATATTTAAGTTTTAACGCACAAATATTGCATAACTATTCTGTCAAAGGTACTATTTGCGGCCTCAATTGCTGAAAACCTTCGAGAATTTAGCAACATTTTCGTTACATAATGAGCGGGCAAAGCCGGGTTAAGCAGAAGCTTATTCTGCCGAAACGACCGGATACCGCAGCAACTGAGTGAGCCGCTGAACGCGAGTTCGGGGTAAGTACCTACAGCTAACGCATCTTGACGAGTATCGATGAGCATTAAATTAAACGGCATTAACTGCTTCTACGGCGCACACCAGGCGCTGTTCGACATCACGCTTGAGTGCCCGCAGGGTGAAACACTGGTACTGCTGGGGCCAAGCGGCGCGGGTAAGAGTTCGCTGCTGCGCGTGCTGAATCTCCTTGAGATGCCGCGCTCCGGCACGCTGAACATCGCCGGTAATCACTTTGATTTCGCCAAAGCGCCTTCAGACAAAGCGATTCGCGAATTGCGCCAGAACGTCGGCATGGTATTCCAGCAGTACAACCTCTGGCCGCATCTCACCGTGGTACAAAACCTGATTGAAGCGCCCTGCCGCGTGCTGGGCCTGAGCAAAGAAAACGCCATGGCGCGCGCTGAAAAGCTGCTTGAGCGTCTACGCCTGAAACCTTACAGCGATCGTTATCCGCTGCACCTTTCGGGTGGTCAGCAACAGCGTGTGGCGATTGCACGTGCGCTGATGATGGAACCGCAGGTTCTGCTGTTTGATGAACCTACCGCGGCTCTCGACCCGGAAATCACCGCCCAAATAGTGAGTATCATTCGCGAACTGGCGGAAACCAACATTACACAGGTAATCGTCACCCACGAAGTGGAAGTGGCGCGTAAAACCGCCAGCCGCGTGGTGTATATGGAAAACGGCCATATCGTCGAACAGGGCGATGGAAGCTGCTTTACCCAGCCACAGACTGAAGCGTTTAAGAATTACCTTTCTCACTGAAGAGACCCGGGACAATGACCATGAAAAAAGTACTGATTGCCGCACTTCTTGCAAGCGTAAGCCTCTCTGCTGGCGCCGCTCAGACCATTCGTTTCGCCACGGAAGCCTCCTATCCTCCGTTTGAATCCATGGATGCCAACAATAAGATCGTCGGCTTTGACGTTGATCTGGCGAACGCGCTGTGTAAAGAGATCGATGCCACCTGCACCTTCTCTAACCAGTCTTTCGACAGCCTGATCCCCAGCCTGAAATTCCGCCGCGTCGACGCGGTAATGGCCGGGATGGATATCACGCCTGAGCGTGAAAAACAGGTTCTCTTCTCCACTCCGTATTACGACAACTCTGCGCTGTTTATCGGCCAGCAGGGAAAAGTGGCCAGCATTGATGCGTTGAAAGGTAAAAAAGTCGGCGTGCAGAACGGCACCACTCACCAGAAATTCATCATGGATAAACATCCGGAAATCACCACCGTGCCTTACGACAGCTACCAGAATGCGAAACTGGATCTGCAAAATGGTCGTATCGACGCGGTCTTCGGTGACTCTGCGGTGGTGAACGAGTGGCTGAAAGCGAATGACAAACTGGCTGCCATCGGCGACAAAGTGACAGATAAAGACTACTTCGGCACCGGTCTGGGCATCGCGGTACGCCAGGGCAACACCGAGCTGCAGCAGAAATTCAACGCTGCGCTGGAAAAAGTGAAAAAAGATGGCACTTATCAAACCATCTACAGCAAATGGTTCCAGAAGTAAGAACTGATGAACGAATTTTTTCCATTAGCAAGCGCCGCCGGGATGACCGTCGGCCTTGCCGTTTGCGCCCTGGTCATCGGGCTGGCGCTGGCGATGTTCTTCGCGGTGTGGGAGTCGGCTAAATGGCGCCCCATTGCGTGGATAGGCTCCGCTATCGTGACCATACTGCGTGGGCTACCGGAAATTCTGGTGGTCTTGTTTATCTATTTCGGTTCCTCACAGCTTTTGCTGATGTTGTCGGATGGTTTCACGATAAATCTTGGCGTGGTACAGATTCCGTTGCAGATGCAAATCGAAAACTTCGACGTTAGCCCGTTCCTTTGCGGTGTGATTGCGCTGTCGCTGCTTTATGCCGCCTACGCGTCACAAACCCTGCGCGGCGCGCTC
Source organism: Pseudocitrobacter cyperus (assembly GCF_039889165.1). NCBI lineage: Bacteria > Pseudomonadati > Pseudomonadota > Gammaproteobacteria > Enterobacterales > Enterobacteriaceae > Pseudocitrobacter > Pseudocitrobacter cyperus. The sequence goes on from NZ_JAYMYY010000001.1 coordinate 1,135,110, forward strand.
AAAGCGGTGCCACAAGGGCAATGGGAGTCCGGCCAGGCGCTGGGCCTATCGAAAGGCGCGATCTTTTTCCGTCTGGTGATGCCGCAAATGTGGCGTCATGCGTTACCGGGTCTCGGTAATCAGTGGCTGGTGCTGCTAAAAGATACTGCGCTGGTTTCCCTTATTAGCGTCAACGATTTAATGCTGCAAACCAAAAGCATCGCTACCCGCACTCAGGAGCCGTTTACCTGGTACATCGTGGCGGCGGCGATTTACCTGGTGATCACCCTGCTCAGTCAGTACATTCTCAAACGCATTGACCTGCATACCACTCGCTTCGAACGGAGACCAGGCTGATGCTTGAATATTTACCGGAACTGATGAAAGGGCTGCACACCAGCCTGACGCTGACCGTGGCCTCTATTGCGGTGGCGCTGATCCTGTCGCTGATTTTCACCATCATTCTGACGCTGAAAACGCCGGTGCTGGTCTGGCTGGTGCGTGGCTACATCACGCTATTTACCGGCACGCCGCTGCTGGTACAGATCTTCCTGATTTACTACGGCCCGGGCCAGTTCCCGTCGTTACAGGATTATCCGGCGCTGTGGCATTTGCTCTCTGAACCGTGGCTGTGCGCACTGATTGCGCTGTCGCTGAACAGTGCGGCCTATACCACTCAGTTGTTCTACGGGGCGATTCGCGCCATACCGGACGGGCAATGGCAGTCCTGTAGCGCGCTGGGAATGAGCAAGAAAGATACGCTGGCGATTCTGCTGCCCTACGCGCTGAAACGCGCGCTGTCTTCCTACTCGAACGAAGTGGTGCTGGTCTTCAAAAGTACCTCTCTGGCCTACACCATCACGCTGATGGAAGTTATGGGTCACGGGCAGTTGCTGTATGGTCGCACCTATGACGTGATGGTCTTTGGCGCGGCGGGCGTAGTCTATCTTATCGTCAACGGTCTGTTGACGTTGCTGATGCGCCTGATTGAGCGCAAAGCGCTGGCGTTCGAACGCAGAAATTAAGCACGGCATTGCATAAATGCAAATAAACACCGCGGGCAACCTTATAAGTTGTCCGCTTTTTTTTATATGCAATAAAATAAAAAATCATTTTTATTGCATATAAATTCAAAAGAAGGCAGGATATATCCATGCCACACGCAGGGCAGCATCTTAATGATTTGACAGACGGGAGCCTTACCGATGAAAAAGCTAGTTCTGGCCGCACTACTTGCCACCTTCGCCGCCGGCGTAAGCGCCGCGGATAAAATCAATTTTGGCGTTTCCGCAACCTACCCACCCTTTGAGTCGATGGATGCCAGCAACCAAATCGTCGGCTTTGATATCGACCTGGCGAAAGCACTGTGCAAACAGATGCAGGCAGAGTGCACCTTCACTAACCATGCATTTGATAGCCTGATCCCGGCGCTGAAGTTTAAAAAATATGATGCCGTTATTTCCGGTATGGATATTACCCCGGAACGGAGCAAGCAGGTTGCGTTTACCGAACCGTACTACGCCAACTCCGCGCTGGTGATTGCGAAGAAAGATACCTATAAAACCTTTGCTGACCTGAAAGGCAAACGCATCGGGATGGAAAACGGCACCACCCACCAGAAATACCTGATGGATAAACACCCGGAAGTCAAAACCGTTGCTTACGACAGCTATCAGAATGCGATTATCGACCTGAAAAATGGCCGTATTGATGGCGTGTTCGGCGACACCGCCGTGGTGAATGAGTGGCTGAAAACCAACCCGCAACTGGGTGCCGCAACCGAGAAAGTCACCGACCCGCAATATTTCGGTACCGGCCTTGGCATCGCGGTTCGCCCGGATAACAAAGCCCTGCTGGAAAAACTGAACGGTGCGCTGAAGGCGATCAAAGCTGACGGTACGTACCAAAAAATCAGCAACCAGTGGTTCCCTGAGTAATCGCTTTATGCCGGATAGCGGCTTCGCCTTATCCGGCAATTACCGTCCACACGGTAACCAGAAGCGGAAGCACGCCCCGCTCGTCGATTCCACCAACTCAATTCCTCCACCGTGCAGTTCCAGCATTCTTTTGACGATCAGCAAACCGAGCCCACCGCGTTTCTCGCGTGTCGCCTGCTGACTCAGCGCCGAAGGGCGTAAAAAAAGCTGTTCGCGAACCGCTTCATCGACGCCAGGCCCGCTATCGGCCACCTCCATCTGCAACTGCTCATCCTGCTGCCAGATCCTCAGACGAATGGTTCCCTCCGGCGGCGTATGACGAATGGCATTATCAAGCAGGTTGGTCACTACGCGCTCAACCATTGAGAGATCGGCATTAATCAGCGGCAGATGTGAAGGGATCTCCGTCTGCAATGTTATTTTCTGCGTCTCGAGCGGCAGGTCGAATTTCTGTACCACATCGGAAACCAGCTCACTCAGGGCAAAGCGCTCCCGCTGTGGTTTAATCGCTCCATGCTCCAATCGCGCCAGTTCAAATAACTGCTGCGAGAGATGGCGCACCTTGTGCCCCTGGCGCAGCGCGATCTCCAGATAGTGCCGTGACGCTTCCGGCGTTAGCGTTGCCGATTTCATCGACAACGTTTCCAGATAGCCCAGCAGCGAGGTGAGCGGCGTGCGCAAATCATGCGAGATATTGGCGATAAACTCACGTCTCTGGCGGTCGCTATCCGCCAGCGCATCCCACTGGGAGGCAATTTTGCGCGCCAGCTCAATAAATGTATTGCGCAACAGCGCCACTTCGTCGCCTGGCCGCTCAAGCGTCGGTTGTGCAGCCAGATGTTTAATTGCGCTGATACTGTCCCGATCGATACGACTGGCTTCACTGGTCAATGCATTAACCGGACGAGTGACCCAGTGGCGAACCAGCACCGCGACCACGGTTCCCACCACCGCAACCAGCAACAGCGCCCACAGCAGAGTACTCCACAAGGTTTTATACCCGGCATTTTCCGCCAGCGCGTTGAGCGCCTCCCCCTGCAAAATAATGTACAGATAACCACGCAATACCCCATCTGAACGAAGCGGCGCGGCGCTAAACACTTTCTGATTATCCAGGCTTCGCGGATCGTCACCATACACCGGCATCGTGGAGTGATTGAGGAAACGCTCGATCGGCGTAATGTCAACGCGCTGGCGCTTGATGTGCCCCGGCGGCGCGGCATCGGCCAGCAGTTCGCCTTCCGGTGAGATAACATAGAGTTCGACGCTCGGGTTAAAGGTCATCAGACGATCGAACAGCGGCTTCAGCATACGGCGGTCTACACTACCCTGCCCATCCACCAGCGGCTCGCTGAGAACAATCTGCTGCGCCAAATCTGCCGATAACTGCTGTACCATCGCATTACCGTACTGCTTACTGCTGTAAAGCTGCACCGCGCCGGCAATCGCTGCGCACAGCACCAGCAACAGAATAAACAGCAGCGTTAAGCGCTGACTCAGGCTAAGACGCGCGCTCATGCCGGGCCACCGACAAAGCGATAGCCCTTGCCCCAGACGGTGAGAATAATGTCCGGCTCGGCCGCATTGTGCTCAATTTTAACCCGTAAGCGGTTGATGTGAGTGTTAACGGTGTGCTCGTAACCTTCGTGCTGATAGCCCCAAACCTGTTCCAGCAGATCGAGACGCGAAAATATTTTCCCCGGGTGACGGGCGAAGAACCAGAGCAGGTCAAATTCACGCGGAGTGAGATCAATAAGATTTCCGCGCAGCCGAACGCTGCGCGCCAGCGGGTCGATCACCAGGCCGTGCGCGGCGATCGTGCCGCTGGTCTGCTGCACATCCTGCCCCATCGCCTGCTGGCGACGAAACAGCGCTTTAATGCGCGCCACCAGCTCCTGCACCGAAAAGGGTTTTGCCAGATAGTCATCAGCCCCGGTTTCGAGGCCCAGAATGCGTTCCGTTTCACTGCTGCGCGCGCTGATAATAATCACCGGAAGATAACGCCCACGCTCGCGAATGCGCTGGCAAATCGTCAACCCATCTACGCCAGGCAGCATTAAATCGAGGATAACCATATCCCACTGCGTCTGTTCAAGATGCTGTAATGCTCTGCCGCCGTCCTCTTCGTGAACGATAACGTAGCCTTCATCTTCAAGATTAAGTTGTAGCAGAGCGGCGATATCGCGATCGTCCTCCACCAGCAGGATCTGTTTTGCCGTCATCAATCAGTGCCTTTTCATCTGTTCTGAGATTAAGCTTACCTGATTTCCGTCCGGCAAAAGTTCACATTTTGTTTAACTTCCGCTTTTCAGCGCAATAGCACCAGCCGCGGTGATGGGAAAGTTCATCGCCTGCGGATGCAGGCGATTTTTTTCTTTAGTCTGCATTCAACCCTAAACGCCAAAACTGCTCTGCCGGCGCATCATTTTCTTTCATCAACTGAATCAATAATTGAACCATACGCGCTTCAATAATTTCATCGCTGATAGGATGGAGTTGTTGCGGATCGTTTTGTAAATCAAACAATAAATGACCAAAACTATTAATGCCCGCATATTTCTCCCTTGCCGGGATACGCAGCACCTGCAACCCTTTTGTGAAACGGAACGGAGGAGCCAGAGACAAATGCTTTAACTCTTCAACGCCGTAACGGGTATTCATTTTTATCGGCATTAACGTGTAGTTCGCAATATCATGTTCCCGACCGGGTAACGCCGCGCGCATATAAACATAGCGCCCATCAGTCACATTAACATGCCCACTAAACACGCCAAATAGCGCAGCCTGACGAACGGGTGCATCCTCCGTTAACGTTGCAGCCAACGGCTTTCCTTGCACATCGGCAGGAATCGGCTGCCGGAAGTAATCTAATAGCGTGGGAGCCCAGTCGATCATCTGAACCAACGCCTCACGCTTTTCGCCCTGGACTTTGCTGCGAGGATCCCAGATAAATAAAGGATTGTTCGCGACTTCGTTATAGTAGGGCATCTGATTTTTTGCCCACCAGCCGTGCTCACCCAATAAAAAACCATGATCGGTACCGACAATGAGCATCGTATCCTGCCAGAGATCGTGACTATCCATCAGATCAAGGATCCGCCCCAGATTGCGGTCACACATTGACACCAGCGCGCGATAGCGGCAACGGATGTGCTCAATAGCATCATCGCTTTCATTCACTTCTCCGCGCGGCCAGTCATAATGCGGGCCAGCCCAAGTATCTTCATAGAGCGACAGATACTGTTGTGTAACGTGAAACGGCTCATGAGGATCAAAGGTTTCTACCTGCAGTAGCCAGTTATCCTGCTGGCAGTTTTTATTGATAAACTCGCAACCCGCATCAAACACTTTTGTCTGCGGGAAATCAGCCTCACGCTGGATATATTCGCGATTCACCCAATCATGTCGCCACAGTCCTGAAACACCGCCCCCGGTTTGCTTTTGCGGAACCCGCAGTACCTCTGGAACAGAGGGTTCCGCCACGCTCGCTTTCCAGTGATCACCCTCCTGACCGCGAATAATTTCCCATGAGCTGTAGCGGTTATGATAATTTCCGCCACCATCTTCCCAGTAATGCAGGTGATCGCTAATAAGGTGAGTGTAAATTCCCCCTTTTTTGAGCAGTTCTGGCATTGAATCATCAAAGGGTTCCAGCGGCCCCCATTCACGATGCAAAAAATTGCAGCGCCCGGTATGTAATTCTCGCCGTGCTGGCATACAGGGCATGCTTCCCACATAGCTATTTTCAAATTTAGCGGTATGCGCCGCCAGACGCTGAAAATTAGGCGCATGTGTCAATAAATCACCATAAGGCGGCAAATAACGCTTATTCAGGCTATCAAACAGTAGAATAATAGCTTTCATCACCCATCCTTAGTTGTTATCCAGCAGATGCGGGAAATGTTTTTCGACCACTTCAAATATCTGCTTGCCAATAGTTTCACCATCCATAATGTTTTCAATAGGGATCAGGTATTGGCCGTTTTTAGGATCCAGGCTCACGACATCAATCAGTTTTTTGGAGATAGCGTAAATGTCAGTCCAGTCAGTAAAACCACCGACTTCGCCCGCGGCGGTATGTTCCATAGCGAACTTAAAGTTATATTTTGCGAGTGCCTTTCCGACAACAATTTGCAGCATCACACTGCTACCTACACCATAGCCACAAACAAACAGAATGTTGATTTTATCTTTCATTTTCGAGTCCTTGATAGTGATGATAAATTAAACTGAATACGGCCCAAGATGGAATGTTTCTGCAATAAACCGTAAGACTTCACAAATAGCAGGCCAGACCGTTGCCCAGTCAAATATTCCTGTCCAGCCAATACCCTCTTTTGCCAGCCCCGTCAATGGAATGGCCCAGACGGTACCGAATGTTTGGATAATGCCCAAAAGGAAAGTACATATAATGACTGAACGATAGCCCCCTAACCTGTTCGCTAATACACCAATCGGGCCACCGGAGAAAAAGAGCGGGACAAACCCGGGTAATACCATAATGGGGCTATGAACCAACAACAAAATTCCCATTGAAAAAATCGTGCCGAAAGTACAGAAAATGAACCCCAGGGTTGCGGCGTTTGGTGAGAATGGTAATAATGCGGCGACATCAACGGCGGGAATGGCATCGGGAATGAACTTGTCCTGCCAGCCTTTAAATGAACCATTAATTTCCCCAACCATCATACGGACACCTTGTAGCAAAATAACCATATACATGGAAAATTGCAGCCCAAGATTAATAATGTAGATATACCAGGGTTTCCCTTTAGCCATCATTTGCACGTTATCGATCCCCGTTGATAGCAAAAAGCCGCCAACGAACAGAGTCATAATGATAGCGATAGCCGTGACGTTATGGTTAAAAATGGCCAACCAGCCTGGAAGTTTTAAGTTTTCAGCATCGTGCTTTTCCGGGTCACCAAATTTATGTGCAAATTTCGAAAAAAACCATAAGCCCAACATTTGGTTGTGCGCAATCGTGAACCCGGCATTATTCGTGATTTTGGCGATTGGCTTAACGATAAGGGTTGTGGCGAATGCCCAAAATATCCCTGTTAAGACACCAGCGATGATAATTGACTGAACCCAGCCAAAGCCTAACCAAAAGACAATCAACCACAACACGGCCTGCGAGTGTGATACGCCAGTATTCCCGGTGAGAAAGATGCCCTTTGCTTTCGTAAATCGCCCGAACAGAACCAGTACCAGGTTTGTGAAAAAAGCCAGAACAAAAACATAACCGACATAACCGAAGTTATCCCCTAATGCAATTTGCGTCGCCGCTTTCATTGCATAGGAATCCATTAAGTATCCGTGGACGCCATAGGACTTACTCACTGCCTCAGCTACTGGTTTAAACGTTGCTGAAAATTGAAAACCACCGAAGAGAATCATCATCAGCCCGACCATTGAGCTAACCATGCCGGTGATAATTTTTATCGGCGATTTTTTATCAAGTGCATAACCGACACCGACTAATAAGCCGATTAATATTGCGGGTTCAGTTAAAAAGGTTTGGATAACATCTATAATTTTAGCAAGCATCGTCTGAACGCCCTCCATAAGCGTACATTTCCATTGTCAATAAATGACCTCTCTGCTGACATTGATAGTTGTTCCACTGATTTTTATATTTTCGATAAAGTCACATCCCGTTCTGATCACCTTACCTTGCACTCTAGTAATCAGATTAAATCATTTAAAGATCTTTCTTGATTATTTGTGATTTGATTTGCAAAAAATAAACAACACATAACCATGATCTATTGGAGGCACTCCCCAGGCGATCATAGTTATTATTTTTCGTGAATGTTTTTGATCTAATAATTAATTATTTAAATGTATTTAGCTTTTTATTAACAGCGTCAGGACTTCATAGTGGGCGGTATGGGGGAACATATCGTATAGCTGCACGCGAGCAATGCGATAACCCGGCAGACACGATATGTCTTTCGCCATGGTTTGTGCGTTGCAACTTGAGTAGATAATAAACTGCGGAGCCATCTGGCTTAAGTAATCACACAGCGCTTTACCGATACCACGACGCGGCGGATTAACCAGCACCAGTTCCGGCACTTCACCCTGCGCGGTGGCGAACTGCGTGGAATCGAGCGCCTGAAACTGAAGCTTTGTCAGCCCCAGCTCAGCGGCAGACTGTTTCGCGCAGGCGATGGCTTCTGGCGCAATTTCAATCCCGGTGAGAGTCATCTCAGGCGTCGCGCAGTGCAGGCCAAAGCCGCCGACACCGCAGAAGAGATCCCACATATGCGTCACGGGCAGCGCGCGCACCCAGTCACGCGCCGTGGCGTACAATGCGCTGGCAACGGCAGGATTGGTCTGGAAGAAGCTTTGTGGGCGGATCCACAGAGGAACGTGATTAAAGGTTTCCGCCAGCGCCTGCTGTTCGGTAAAGAAGATCTCCTGATCACCTTCCATTATCGCCATATGAACCGGCTGAATGTTCGCAGTAATCACCTTCAGTTGCGGTAATTGCGCCTGTAACCCGGGAAGCGCGGCGCGAAGCTGTTCAACTTTGGCTTCGGAACGCAGCACGAAGCGCAGCATCATGCCGCCATCGCGTTGGCTTTCCGTCAGCAGAAGATATTTCAGTTCACCACGTTTGCGGGCGACGTTATAGGGCGTTAACCCGGCGCGAGCGATAAAGGGCTTCAGCGCGGCGAAAACCGGCGCAAATGAAGCGGGATAGAGCGGGCAGTCCGTGAGGTCGACAGGCGTACCGTCGCGGTGCAGCATTCCAAGCAGCGGTTTTTCCACGCTGCCGCTGACTACCATTTTGGCTTTATTACGGAAACCCTGCTCCGGGCCGCTGACAGGTGCGCACCACGTCTCCACCGCCTGCCCGCCCAGTAGCACATGCAGATCGTCCATTTTGGCAGAGAGTTGTTCGGCTACCGGCTGCTCAATCCACTGGCATGAGCGACAGCGACCCGCGTCATAAAGTGCGCACTGCATACAAAGACCTTCAGAAATTCAGGGGCGGCGATTGTATCACCGTTATTGCAAGCGGAAAAACCGTCGACTGTTTTGTGGGACAAAAAGCAGGAACAACACCAGCAGGTCGGGCATTTTCTGCATCACCAGTGAGTGGAATATTTCACGCTTCGATTCGCCAGCGATACTGAAAAGTTCCGGGTAGCCGTAGCCCAGCGACGCCGCCCACAGATAGCTGGCCGCAATAATCTGCGTCAGTAAGTAGAGCCAGCGCGCCCAGTTACGCCCTTTCACCAGCGAAAACGCACAGCCGATCTCGATAAACACCAGGATCAGACTGGCCAGAAACACCAGCGTCAGGCTCCAGGTTTGTACGCTGCGGTGAATAAAATCGACAACACCGTTCACCCCCAGCAGATTAAAAATCATCAGCAGGTCGAGGCAGCGAATCATAATAATGGCGAGCGCCGCCACCTGCACCAGCGCAGGGACATTTAATCTGGCATGCGAACGCCCGGTTTTAGCAAAGAATCCCAAGATGTTGTCTTCCGTGAAAACGGCCCCCTGGCTGACAGGGAGCCGAGAACAATCTCTGCTGATTTTAAGAGGATTATCCTTGTCTTGCACGTTGGATATCGCGCACTCGCTGTTTTTCTGCGCGTGCCATCAGATACCAGGCGATAAATCCGACAATTCCTACCACCACAAGGATGAGTGTTGCCAGTGCATTGATTTCCGGGTTGACGCCCATGCGCACGTTTGAAAACACCAGCATCGGCAGCGTGGTTGCCCCCGGGCCGGAGACGAAACTGGCAATCACCAGGTCATCCAGCGAAAGCGTGAACGCCAGCAGCCAGCCGGAAATCACCGCCGGCATAATCATCGGCAACGTAATGATAAAAAACACTTTTAACGGTGTTGCGCCGAGATCCATCGCAGCCTCTTCAATCGAACGATCCAGCTCGCGCAGACGCGATGAGATAACCACGGCCACATACGCCGTACAGAACGTGACGTGCGCCAGCCAGATTGTCAGCATGCCGCGATCGGACGGCCAGCCAATGGCATGACCGAGCGAAACAAACAGCAGCAGCAACGATAAACCCGTTATTACGTCCGGCATCACCAATGGCGCGGTTATCATAAATGCAAAACCGTTTGAGCCGCGAAAACGGCCAAAGCGCACCAGCACCACCGCCGCTATGGTACCGAGGATCGCCGCCATCGTCGCCGCGCAGGCGGCAATGGTCAAACTAAGCCCCACAGCGCTCATCATCGCGTCGTCACGAAACAGTTCGCCATACCAGCGCGTCGACCAGCCCGCCCAGACGGTGACCAGTTTTGAGCTGTTGAACGAGTAGATAACCAACATCAACATTGGCGCATACAGGAAGGTAAAACCCAGCACCAGAATCAGAACGCGCCATGGCGAACGGACGACCGGTAAGTTATTCATCCGTGTTCTCCCATCTGTTTTTGCTGATGTTTGTGGAACCACATAATCGGCACAATCAACAGCAGCAACATGACAATCGCCACCGCCGACGCCACCGGCCAGTCGCGGTTGTTAAAGAACTCCTGCCACAGCACACGGCCAATCATGATGCTGTCCGGGCCACCGAGTAGTTCCGGGATCACAAACTCCCCCACCGCCGGAATAAACACCAGCATCGACCCGGCGATAATCCCGCCTTTGGTCAGCGGCACAATCACGCTGAAGAAGGTTTTCAGCGGCCTGGCGCCGAGATCGAGCGACGCCTCCACCAGCGAGTAGTCGATCCGCGTCAACGCCGTATAAATAGGCAGCACCATAAACGGCAGATAGGCATAGACGATCCCGATATAGACCGCGAGATTGGTGTGCAGGATCTCCAGCGGCTGATCAATTATGCCTGTCCATTGCAGGAAATTGCTTAGCACACCGTTGCCTTTCAGGATGCCCATCCACGCATAAACGCGAATCAGAAACGATGTCCATGACGGCAGGATCACCAACAATAACAAAATATTACGCGTTGAAGGTTTGCTGTGCGCTACGGCCCAGGCCAGTGGATATCCCAGCAGCAGGCAGAAAAGGGTCGAAATGGCCGCCACCTGTAATGACTGGAAATAGGCTTCGATATACAGCGGGTCGGCGGTCAGTTGCAGGAAGTTACCAAAATTGAGCGACAACGTAAGCTGCCCGTCCTCCCATGACATGAGATCGGTATAGGGCGGGATCGCGCGCGCCATCTCAGCGAGACTGATTTTGAATACCGTCAAAAATGGCAATAAAAACAGCAGAATAAGCCAGATAAATGGCAGCGCGATAACCAGCTTACGCCCATGAGCCAGATTCATACGCGCCAGCCACTGCGCAAGGCCGCCCGGTTTATTCACCGAGGCTGGCGATTCTAAAGCACCCATTCGCCCTCCTTACACCGTCAGAACGACACAGCTATCAGCATCCCAGCACAGACGTACTTCATCGCCCCAGGTCGGTAACCCTTTCCGGTAGCGATGCGCATTCTGTAGCTGCGCGCTGATCATCTGCCCGCTTTTCAAACGCACATGATAAATAGAGAGGTCGCCGAGGTAGGCAATGTGCACCACTTCCCCCACGGCAAAGTTGTAGCCACTGGCAGGTGGCGTCTCGCAAAGCATAATTTTTTCCGGGCGCAGCGCGACGTAGACCGGCACGTTGTCTACCACCGAGGCATCAACGTCCACCTTCAGCGGATGCACCAGCCCCGGAGAGTCAATCACCAGGCCATCCTCTTCACGCACTTTCAGCAGTCCCTCAAAGACATTCACCGAGCCGATAAACTCCGCGCTATAGCGGGTAGTCGGATGCTCGTAAATCTCCTCAGGCTCGCCTATCTGCACAAACTTCCCACGATTCATGATGGCGATACGTCCGGCCATCGTCATCGCCTCTTCCTGGTCATGAGTCACCATCACACAGGTGGCGCCGACGCGTTCCAGAATATCGACAACTTCCAGTTGCATGCGGTCACGCAGCTTTTTATCCAGCGCGCCCATGGGCTCATCAAGCAACAGCAATTTAGGCCGTTTGGCGAGGCTTCTTGCCAGCGCCACGCGCTGACGCTGGCCGCCGGAAAGCTGATGCGGCTTGCGTTTGGCATACTCCTGCATATGCACCAGCGCCAGCATTTCGGCGACGCGGGAGTTTATTTCCGCTTTTGGCAATTTGTCCTGCTTCAGGCCAAAGGCAATGTTCTGCTCTACCGTCATATGCGGGAACAGCGCGTAGGACTGAAACATCATGTTGATCGGACGCTGATACGGCGGAACATGCGCGAGGTCGACGCCATCAAGCATGATTTGCCCACTGCTCGGCTGCTCAAAACCCGCCAGCATACGCAGAAGCGTCGACTTTCCGCAGCCGGAAGCGCCCAGCAGTGCAAATATTTCGCCTTTGTAAATGGTGAGACTGACGTCATCAACGGCGTGCTGGCCATCATAGGATTTCGTCAGATTACGGATCTCCAGCAGCGGGGTAAGCGCTTTACGGATTTTCGCCTGTGGGAGGGGGGTCGCGTCGTTCAATGGGTGCTCTCCGGCATAAAAACATACTCGATATGGCCCGGTCGCCATACGAAAAACGGCTTTGTCACCCGCCCGACAGCGCACATCGGGCGGGTATCGTCTTATTTACCGCTTTTAACTTTAGTCCACGCGCGAGTACGCACGCGGTCGATCTTCGGCTCCTGTACCTTCAGGGTGAAGAGCCTGGCGAAAACATCCGGTGGCGGATAAATACCAGGATTATTACGGATAGCCTCACTGACCAGCGGCGTGGACGCTTTATTGGCGTTAGCGTAGAACACATGATCGCTGATATGCGCCACGACTTCCGGTTTCATCAGGTAGTTGAGGAACTGATAAGCTTCTTCTTTGTTTTTAGCATCGGCAGGCATCGCGAAGACATCAAAGAAGGCCATCGCCCCCTCTTTCGGGATACTGAACGAGACGTTTACGCCATTCTTCGCTTCTTTTGCGCGGTTAGCCGCCTGCCAGACATCACCCGCCCAACCAATGGCGACACAGATGTCGCCATTGGCCAGGTCATTGATGTATTGCGAAGAGTGGAAGTAACGAATATTCGGGCGCAGTTTGAGCAGCAGATCCGTCGCCGGGCCGGTGTAATCATCCGCTTTGGTGCTGTTCGGATCTTTGCCCAGATAATTCAGCACCGTGGCGAACACCTCTTCAGGCGCATCGAGGAAAGAGACGCCACAGCTCTTCAGCTTTTCCAGATTTTCGGGTTTCAGGATCAGATCCCAACTGTTTACCGGCGCATCCGCGCCCAGCGCTGCTTTCACTTTATCGACGTTGTAACCAATACCGGTGGTTGCCCACATATAGGGCATGGCATATTTGTTGTCCGGATCGTGCTTCGCAACCAGCTTCAGCACTTCCGGGTCGAGATTTTTCCAGTTGGGGAGTTTACTTTTGTCCAGCGGCTGGAAGACGCCCGCCGTTAACTGACGCTCCAGAAAGCTTGCCGACGGCACGACCAGGTCAAAACCGGTACTGCCCGCCATCAGTTTCCCTTCCAGAACTTCGTTGGAATCGAAAACATCATAAACCACTTTAATTCCGGTCTCTTTTTCAAAATTCGCCACCGTATCCGGCGCGATATAGTCAGACCAGTTATAGATATGCAGCGTTTTTTGTTCCGCAGCGAGCGCACTGGCCGTGGTGGCCATCAACACCCCCGTGACCAGACCTGTTAACCATTTTTTACTGAAAGCGGCCATATCTCTTTTCCTTCTCAACGTCCGTTAACATTTGGACCAAAACTACGCAGTCGGAGGCATGCAAAATTCATGCATATTTTTTGTACTGCATTGAAGAAGAAAAAGATCCTCTCGCTGCAGCCATTGCTCGCTTAACGGATGCAAAAACCTCGCCAGATCGGTAAAAATTCTGGTCTCTGAGGGGGATCATCCGGGTATCGCAAGAATAACTGTAGCCAGAGATAGAGGCCATAGCTCGGCGTTAAAAACGCCTTTTATCAATTTTTTATGCAAGATCACTTTATCTGATAGGCCAAAAGGCGCCTTCAGGTAGTGAATGAAACTTTAAATTAAGGTTACAGACGGGATAAAAGAACGTGATACGCAGCCCCTCTGGCAGTGGCTGCGTTATTCCGTGGCGGGATCAGTGAAGAAAGTGGTATTGAACCTCTTCCGCAGGTTGCTCTTCCTCTTCTTCTGCTTTAAACAGCAACTGCTGGGCAAAAGCTTCCAGGATGACCATCGACACCTGCTCCTCGCTCTGACGCATAAACGCGACGAACTGCTCGTAAGTGACGCCCACGGTCGCCGATAAAGACTGGCATACGACCAGTTTTGGCAAATTATCATCCTGTATATCGATGAATGCTTTGACCGTCAGCGAGCTGGCGTTGATCGCCGAGAGATCCGCCGACATGGCTAACAGAGCTGAAGGGCGAATTTCCGCCAACGCAGAAAAGAGGATCGTGTTATCAATAAGGTCGATTTTCGCGTCAAAAACGCCATCAAAATTTTGCATATGCGGCAGGTGCAACGCCTGACAGGTATCGCACTCAAAGAAGCTAATGCCTGATTCGTCGAGCCACTGACGTAACGTATCCAGACCCGGGACGACGAGAGAATCCATATGACCTATGACCTCATGCGGTATAAAACAGAAGAATGCCAGGCTGTATACCCGGCACAGATTGGCTATAGCTTACTCAAAAATGAATCCGCATACCACGAAAGCTGCAAAAACAGCCTTAGCCGCCCATTTTCAGACAAAAACCAGGATGCGCCTGACGCTCAATCCACTCGATCATTTTGCCCGCAATATCAACGCCGGTGGTCGTTTCGATACCTTCCAGCCCCGGAGACGCGTTGACTTCCATCACCAGCGGGCCACGTTTAGCGCGCAGAATATCTACCCCCGCCACATCCAGCCCGAGCGTTTGCGCTGCCTGCACGGCTATCTCACGTTCACGCGGGGTAATATCCGCCACCGTCGCCATCCCGCCACGATGCAAATTAGAGCGAAAATCGCCCTCTTTCGCCCGTCGTTCAATGGCGGCCACGACGCGATCGCCGACCACGAGACAGCGAATATCACGGCCTTTCGCCTCTTCGATATACTCTTGCACCAGAATATGCGCGTTCAGGCCGCGAAAGGCATCAATCACGCTTTCCGCCGCCTGGCGCGTTTCCGCCAGCACCACACCAATCCCCTGAGTGCCTTCCACCAGTTTCACCACCAGCGGCGCGCCGCCTACCATCGCGATCAAATCGCTGGTGTCATCGGGGGAGTGGGCAATGCCGGTCACCGGCAGGTCGATACCCTGGCGCGCCAGCAGTTGCAGCGAACGCAGCTTGTCGCGCGCGCGAGTGATGGCAACAGATTCATTAAGCGGATAGCTGCCCAGCAATTCAAACTGACGCAGCGCCGCCGTACCGTAAAAGGTGATAGCCGACCCCACCCGCGGGATCACCGCATCATAATGGGGAAGCTTGCGCCCTTTATAGTGAATCGAGGACGCTGACGGACTAATGTTCATATAACAGGAGAGCGGGTCGAGTATTTCGACAATATGACCACGCTTCATCGCTGCTTCACGCAGACGCTTACAGGAATAGAGCGTTCCATCCCGGGACAAAATGGCAATTTTCACCCTTTACCTCGCTAAAAACCCTGAATAACCCCGAGTATGATACACATGCCGCCAGGCCGAATATATGCGGATTTTTATCGCTTAACGCGTCGCCCACCCCTGCTTGTGCAGGTAGTCGAGAATAAACGGGCGGTTCTCTTTAATGATGGTGCGACGAATATGATCGCTCCAGGTATCACGACGATTATTGCTGCCGCGAGACAGGTAATACTCCGCAAGCTGCTCGTCATACTTCGCCAGTTCGCCTGCGTCCAGCGGCTGATAGTGATTTTCATGCACCACAATCGAGGCCGGTAAGCGCGGCTTAATGTCCGGATTGCTGTCCGGCCAGCCAAGGCACAGGCCAAACAGCGGCAGCACATGTTTTGGCAGCTTCAGCAATTCAGTTACCGCCTCAATACTGTTACGAATGCCGCCGATATAAACGCCGCCCAGCCCCAGTGACTCCGCCGCGGTGAAGGCATTTTGCCCCATCAGCGCGGTGTCGACGACGCCCAGCAGCAGTTGCTCCGCCAGGCCCAGTTGCGCATCCGGACAGATTTGCAGGTGACGATTGAAATCAGCGCAAAATACCCAGAACTCCGCCGCCTGTGCCACATGCTGCTGACCGCCGGTCAACTCAACCAGTTGCGCGCGCATCGTTTTGTCCGTAATGCGGATAATCGAGCTGCATTGTAAAAAGCTGGAACTGGAAGCCGCCTGAGCGCTGGCAATAATTGCTGCGCGTTGCTCATCGCTGATGGGCTTATCGGTAAACTGGCGAATAGAACGATGGCTGAGAAGCAGATCAATGGTCGGCGTCATCATGTTTTTCCTTATCTGGCTTAGGAGGCGTTTTGGTATTACGCCCCATCAGTTGTGGTGCAACGGTTTGCGCCATGCCCCAAAACAGGGCAAAGGCGGCGGGGAGCATCAGGATTATTCCGGCAAAAATCATCACCACCGCCGCCCCCTGGCTGGAGACGGGCGCAGGCAACGTGACATAGTCGTTGAGCGAGAGCCACGCGGCTCCCAGCAACACCATGCCTATCGCTTCCAGAATTAAAACGCTTTTGGGTAACGACCCGAGCGAACGCATGCGTCCTCCGCTTAACCGTGCTGAAATGTCAGAACTCAAGTCTATCTCAGCCGCCGCGATTGTTGCAGGGCATTTCGCCACACATAGTCAGAATGAATTGAAGCAACAGGCAGAATCTTCTTTCCCATTACGCGTAAGGGCGTCATGATGACGCCCTTCGCCGTCAGGCTGAAATGATATTTTTAAGTTGAGGAGAGAAACGATGTTCACCGTAATTTTTGGTCGCCCGGGTTGTCCGTACTGTGTTCGCGCAAAAGAACTGGCTGAAAAACTGACGCAGGAACGCGACGACTTCAACTACCGCTACGTTGATATTCACGCGGAAGGCATCAGCAAAGCTGACCTGGAAAAAACAGTAGGCAAACCGGTTGAGACTGTGCCGCAGATCTTCGTCGATCAGCAACACATTGGCGGGTGCGCAGATTTTGAAGCCTGGGCAAAAGAGACGCTGGGTCTTTACGCCTGATTTCCCGACGCCCATCAACAGGGTGGGCGTCAGGCATTACGATTTTTCAGCCGTAATAGCGCAGTCACAAACAGAAAGCACAGCGCACCCAGCGCGCACCAGAACACCGCACTGAATAACCACGCCAGCTCCTGCCAGAACGAACGCTCAGAGTAGAAAAACAGCCGCATCATCACCAGACACAAAGGTGCCGCAAGGATCGCCCCGACCAACGGCCGCAACAACCGTCTTCCAGGAGAGATAAAGCTCGCCACCGCGCCGGGGATCAAAAAGAACAATAACCCCAGTTCAGGCGCACCAGAGGCACGAAACGCCCCTTTCATGTGCAACAGCAATGAAAAGAAAACCACGATAAAAAGCAGGAAACAGCAGATCACGCCGGTCCAGCCGCGTTCAGATCTCAAAAGATCCTCCTGAAAAATTCTCTATCAAACTCAACATTTCACCCGTCGGGCGCCCAGTCAGATAAAGCATCTGGCATTCCGTGCCAAAACACTTAAGTACAAAAAGCGATTGTTGCTAGCCGAAGTGATAAGGAACGATTAAACTAACGGCTTCAATTTTTTGGTTATTTTGTAGGTACAGAACAGAGGCATTTACGCGGCTGTCTGAACCAAAACATTAGACTAAATAACCATCTCTTTCAACAAGTTACTGGTAAACAAGAAGTTAGTCTCCGTGAATATAAACGTCGCAGATTTGTTAAATGGGAATTACATCCTGTTATTATTCGTGGTGCTGGCACTTGGCCTTTGCCTGGGGAAATTACGTCTGGGTTCCGTTCAACTCGGTAATTCTATTGGCGTTTTAGTCGTCTCCCTGTTATTAGGCCAGCAGCATTTCAGTATTAACACCGATGCGCTCAATCTCGGCTTTATGCTGTTTATTTTCTGCGTTGGCGTAGAAGCCGGGCCTAACTTTTTTTCAATTTTCTTCCGCGACGGCAAAAATTATCTGATGCTGGCGCTGGTGATGGTCGGCAGCGCGCTGCTGATCGCCCTGGGTCTGGGTAAGCTGTTCGGCTGGGACATCGGCCTGACGGCGGGCATGCTGGCTGGCTCAATGACGTCGACGCCAGTGCTGGTTGGCGCAGGCGATACGCTACGCCACTCAGGGATGGAACCCGGGTTGTTGGCCATTGCCCAGGATCACCTGAGCCTCGGCTACGCCCTCACCTATCTGATTGGCCTGGTGAGCCTGATTGTTGGCGCGCGCTATCTGCCTAAACTGCAACATCAGGATCTGCAAACCAGCGCCCAGCAAATTGCCCGTGAACGTGGGCTGGATACAGACAGCAACCGTAAAGTCTATCTCCCGGTTATTCGCGCCTATCGCGTTGGCCCGGAACTGGTGGCGTGGGCTGACGGCAAAAACCTGCGCGAACTTGGGATCTACCGCCAGACCGGCTGCTATATCGAGCGCATCCGCCGCAACGGTATTCTGGCAAACCCGGACGGCGACGCTGTTCTGCAAATGGGCGACGAAATTGCCCTCGTCGGTTATCCGGACGCCCACGCGCGTCTCGACCCAAGCTTCCGTAATGGTAAAGAGGTCTTCGACCGCGACCTGCTCGACATGCGCATCGTGACTGAAGAGATCGTCGTTAAGAACCACAATGCCGTCGGTCGCCGCCTGGCACAGCTCAAACTGACCGACCACGGTTGCTTCCTTAACCGCGTGATCCGCAGCCAAATCGAAATGCCTATCGACGACAACGTCGTACTGAACAAAGGTGACGTCCTTCAGGTCAGCGGCGACGCGCGACGCGTGAAAACAGTTGCCGATCGCATCGGCTTCGTCTCTATTCACAGCCAGGTCACCGACCTGCTGGCCTTCTGCGCCTTCTTTATCGTTGGCCTGATGATCGGCATGATCACCTTCCAGTTCAGCAACTTTAGCTTTGGCATCGGCAACGCCGCGGGCCTGCTGTTTGCCGGCATCATGCTCGGTTTCCTGCGTGCAAACCATCCGACTTTTGGTTACATCCCGCAGGGCGCGCTGAATATGGTAAAAGAGTTCGGCCTGATGGTGTTTATGGCAGGCGTCGGCTTAAGCGCAGGCAGCGGTATCGGCCATAGTTTGGGTGCCGTCGGCGGGCAGATGCTGATTGCCGGGCTTATCGTCAGCCTGGTTCCGGTAGTGATCAGCTTCCTGTTTGGCGCATATATCCTGCGAATGAACCGCGCCCTGCTGTTCGGCGCGATTATGGGCGCACGTACCTGTGCACCGGCAATGGAAATCATCAGCGATACAGCCCGAAGCAACATTCCTGCGCTCGGCTACGCCGGAACCTACGCCATCGCTAACGTATTGTTAACCCTGGCAGGTACGCTAATTATCATCATCTGGCCTGGGCTAGGATAATTCTTAGACTTAATTGTTTAGAAAAATTTTTGGGGATACAGAGAACTTTTCGCATAAGCGTCAGTCATAACTTATGCCACTGCTTTTCTTTGATGTCCCCATTTTGTGGAGCCCATCAACCCCGCCAGATTTGGTTCAAGGTTGATGGGTTTTTTGTTTTCTACATCCCCTCTCCCGCAATCCGCCCCACCTTCTCCCGTATCTGCGCCTTCGTCAGCGGCTGGCGGTCGGTGACGAAATGCAGCGTCATGCCTTCAATAAAGGCATCCAGCGCGCGGGCGGTGGCCGGGTCGAACCACTGTTCCAGCGTTTGCTGGCTGCGCTGCATCCAGTTTTGCATTACGCCTTTTAAGGCGGGTCGGTTGCTGGCGAAAGCATACAACTGATACATCAATGTCATATTACGCGGCGTCGTCACTTCACTGCTGAAGATAAGCTGGGTGATGGCGTCACAGGCCTGCGCTCGGTTCTCCACTTTGCGGAAAAAGTCGCGATACTCCTGCGACATACGCTCGGTAAATACGGTGAATGCCTCCACCAGCAGCGCCTCAATGCCGTCGAAGTAATAGGTCATCGAGCCCAGCGGGACGTCCGCATAACTGGCAATCTTGCGGTGCGTTACCGCGCTGATACCATGGGCAGAAATCGTTTCCAGCGTGGCGTCCAGGATATGTTCCCGACGCTGCGGGTCGTTGGGTCGGCGAGCCATATTTCTCCTCGTTTGTTTATGTACAAATGTACATAGCCTTGCTAGTGTTGTCGCATTATTTCTTTATTTATGCGAATGGATAACCACGTGACGCCCCGCAAAGCCCTTCAGTTGCGCATGTATGCGCTGTTTATGTTCTTCTTTTTACCGGGTTTACTGATGGCTTCCTGGGCCACGCGCACGCCTGCTATCCGCGATATTTTATCGCTGTCGACGGCTGAAATGGGCATTGTGCTGTTCGGGCTGTCGGTCGGGTCGATGAGCGGTATTCTGTGTTCAGCCCCGTTAGTGAAGCGTTTTGGTACACGTAAGGTGATCCGTACCACCATGTCCTGCGCGGTCATCGGGATGTTTATTTTAAGCATCGCGCTCTGGTTCAGCTCCGCCTGGATCTTCGCGGCCGGCCTGGCCGTATTTGGCGGGAGTTTTGGCGCAGCAGAAGTGGCGATTAACGTCGAAGGGGCGGCCGTAGAACAGGAGATGCAAAAAACCGTGCTGCCGATGATGCATGGTTTTTACAGCTTCGGCACCCTGGTGGGCGCAGGTGTCGGGATGGCGCTTACCGCCTTCGGTTTGCCCGCCATGTTGCACATCGGGCTGGCGGCGTTAGTGGGGATTGCCCCCATCGCCATTGCCATTCGGGCGATCCCGGATGGGACAGGCAAAAACGCCGCCGATGGTACGCAGCATAACGAAAAAGGTGTCCCTTTCTGGCGTGATATGCAGTTGATGCTGATTGGCGTGGTTGTGCTGGCGATGGCGTTCGCCGAAGGTTCTGCAAACGACTGGTTGCCGTTACTGATGGTTGACGGGCACGGTTTTAGCCCAAAATCCGGTGCGCTGATCTACGCCGGTTTCACACTGGGGATGACCATTGGGCGTTTCACCGGCGGTTGGTTCATCGATCGCTACAGCCGTGTAACGGTCGTCCGCGCCAGCGCGCTGATGGGTGCACTCGGCATTGCGCTAATTATCTTTGTGGATGTTGACTGGGTAGCGGGTGTATCGGTCATTCTGTGGGGGCTGGGCGCATCGCTGGGCTTCCCGTTAACGATTTCCGCGGCCAGCGATACCGGCCCCGATGCCCCGACGCGCGTCAGCGTGGTGGCCACGACAGGTTATCTTGCATTTCTTGTCGGGCCGCCGCTGCTGGGATTCCTCGGTGAACATTACGGTCTGCGCAGCGCCATGCTCGCGGTACTGGCGCTGGTACTGGTTGCTGCCCTGGTCGCACGAGCGGTCGCCAAACCTGAACCCAACGTTGTGATGGAGAATAATGGATGAGTATTAAACTAATTGCAGTCGACATGGATGGCACCTTCCTCAGCGATACAAAAACGTATAATCGCGAGCGCTTCCTTGATCAGTATCAGCGTATGAAACAACAGGGGATCCGCTTCGTCGTCGCCAGCGGTAACCAGTACTATCAGCTCATCTCTTTCTTCCCGGAGATAGTCGATGAAATTGCTTTCGTTGCCGAAAACGGCGGCTGGGTCGTCGACGCGGGGGAAGATATCTTCAATAGCAGTATCCCTTCACGCCACTTCCGGGATGTAGTCCGTTTTCTGCAAACCCATACTGAACTGGAAATCATCGCCTGTGGTAAACAGAGTGCCTATACGCTGAAAAGCTATAATAATGGGTTTAAAGAAATCGCCGCTCGCTACTATCATCGTCTTGAACAGGTCGATAACTTCGACAATATTAACGACACTTTCCTCAAGTTTGGCCTCAACGTACCCGACACGCTGGTGCCTGAGATGCAAAAACTGATTCATGCGGAAGTGGGCGATATGCTCACCGCCGTCACCACGGGTCACGGCAGCATCGATCTTATCGTTCCGGGCGTCCACAAAGCGAACGGGCTGCGACTGCTTCAGGCGCGCTGGGGAGTGGATGACAGCGAAGTGCTGGCCTTTGGCGACAGCGGCAATGACATTGAAATGTTGCAGCAGTCCGGTTACGGCTTTGCGATGGCCAATGCTTCCGACGTGGTGAAATCCGTCGCAAAATATCGTGCGGCGCATAATAACGAAGAAGGCGTACTGGACGTTATTGAAAAAGCACTTAACGGTGAAGCGCCGTTCGCCTGAAAGATGCCCGGCAGAATAGCCGGGCACAGATATGATTACGGCTGGTTGCTACTACCTACGTTCCGATCCTTAAGAAAGAACACAACCGCCACCAGCCACAGCACGCCGTTCGCCAGGTTAAAGAGGCTGAACAGGCCATTTCCGCCCTGCAGGTACATATGCTTGCTCAGTTCAATGCCGACAGTAAAAATCAGCATCTGCAACATGCCCATCGCCGCAGAGACGGTGCCTTTACTCATATCGCTTGCAAATAAGGTCAAACGCACCAGCCCCGCATTTGCCACACCAATACCAAATGCATAAACACTCAGCCCCGCCGTCATCCACAAATAGGCGTGGGAGGAGACCACCGTTGCCGCCGCAGCAAGAATGAGCCCGGCCATAATCGGCCAGCCGCCCATGATGATCAATGAACGCACGGAACGACGTGACGTCAGGCGCGCGAGTGTCAGATTACCGGCAATCAGCGCGCCGAAAATAGGCACCTGCAACAGGCCGTACTCATAACTGCTGGCCTGCTCGCCGCTGATAATAATCACCGGCGACTGCGCAATCCACGCCAGTAGCGGCAGGCTGACGAACCCCGTCGCCAGCGCCCCGGCGAGGAAACGTCCGTTCTTCAGCACCTGCGCATAATCACGCCCCAGCTCACCCAGAGAGAGTTTTTCACCAATACGTGTCGCCGTTTCCGGCATTGCGCGGAACAAGCCGCCAAAAGCGACAACAGAAAGTAGCGCGAACAGCACGAACATGCCTTCCCACGGGGCAACATGAACCCACGCCGCCCCGACCAGCGGGCCGAGTAGTGGCGCAATCAACGCCACGTTCGCCATCAGCGCGGTGATTTTAATACAGGTTGCTTCGTCGAAGGATTCCTGAATCGCTGCGTAGCCCACTGCGCCGATAAAGCACAAGCTGACTCCCTGCAGGAAACGCAGGAAAATAAACTGTTCAATGTTCTGCACCAGCAGCGTGGCAAGACAGGTGACGATAAACCAGACCACGCCGGTTAACATCACCGGACGACGGCCAATACGATCCGACAGCGGCCCAAGCAGCCACTGTAAGAACATCCCACCGGCCATATAGGCTGTCATCGAGGTGGGAACCCACTCATTGCCCGCATTGAATTGATCCACCACAGCCAGCATGCCCGGCTGGATCATATCGTTGCCGATATAGGTAGAAAATTCGTACAGCACCAGACAGAGCGGAAAAAGCAGCGCCTGACGGCCCAGACGTTTGCCGGAAAGAGAGGTATGACTCATTGCGAATAGCTAACTCAGTATAAAAGAGGCGCAGTTTAATCAAAGCCACGTAGTGACGATAGTAAATTATCGCTCACACGTAATATTTTCGCACATTTTCACTCGTTTAAGGTTTGCTTAACCTTGCCTGCGTATACTGAGGCAAATTCAAAGAGTTAGTTTAAATTGCTCGCAAGCGCCGGTGGAATTAAGACAATCCCCCTTTACCGCTGCGGTTAAGCTTTTTAAGGTATCGGTCATTAATCTGTCATAAAAGTCTGGATGTTATGCTGGAAACCCTGAATCACGAACTCTTTGCGCTGATTAATGCCACGCCGGCTTCAGCGCAATGGCTGATAGCCCTCGCGACCTTTATCGCCCGCGACCTCATCTCAATCGTCCCCTTTCTGGCCGTTGCGCTCTGGCTATGGGGGCCGAAGCAGCATGTCTGCGCGCAGCGCCAGTTGGTGGTAAAAACTGCGCTGGCGATTGCCGTCAGCCTGACGCTTTCATGGGTTATCGGTCATCTGTTCCCGCACGATCGCCCCTTTGTCGAGGGCATGGGTTACAACTTCCTGCCCCATGCGGCAGATGATTCTTTCCCAAGCGATCACGGCACGGTGATTTTCACCTTTGCGCTGGCATTCCTGCTCTGGCATCGTCTGTGGTCTGGCGCAGTACTGATGGCAATTGCCTGCGCGATTGCCTGGTCGCGCGTTTATCTGGGCGTTCACTGGCCGATGGATATGCTCGGCGGTTTCATCAGCGGGCTTATTGGCTGCCTGACCTCACAGATGCTCTGGCACCGTTTTGGCGCACAAGTATACCTGCGTCTACAATCGCTCTATCGCATGCTGTTTTCCCTGCCCATCCGTAAAGGCTGGGTGCGTGACTAAGCCGTCAGGCGCAGGTAATATGGCAGGCTGACTCCGGCGCCCTGCCGGAGCTGGCCCGGTAGAGGAAACATGGAAACACGACGCGACGATCGGATTGGTCAACTCATTCAGGCATTAAAGCGCAGCGATAAACTGCATCTTAAAGAAGCCGCAGCACTGCTGGGCGTTTCAGAAATGACGGTTCGCCGTGACCTGAACAGCCAAAGCGGGCCTGTCGTGCTGCTTGGCGGATATATTGTTCTTGAGCCGCGCAGCGCTTCACATTATCTGTTAAGCGATCAAAAAACGCGTCTGGTGGATGAAAAGAAGCGCGCGTCCCAGCATGCTGCGCAGTTGTTGAAAGCACACCAGATGGCCTTTTTTGACTGCGGTACGACGACACCGTGGATCATTGACGCTATTGATAATGAGCTGCCTTTTACCGGCGTTTGCTATTCACTGAATACCTTTCTGGCGTTGCAGGAAAAACCACACTGTAAGGTCATCCTCTGCGGCGGTGAATTTCACGCCAGTAACGCGATTTTTAAACCGCTAAGTGAACAGGATACGCTGACCCATCTCTGCCCGGATATCGCCTTTTATTCAGCGGCTGGCATCGACATTGTTCAGGGTGCAACCTGCTTTAATCTCGAAGAATTACCAGTAAAACACTGGGCGATGCGTCAGGCGCGCTACCACGTGCTGGTGGCGGATCACAGTAAATTTGGTAAGGTACGCCCGGCAAGAATGGGGGCGCTGGAGAAGTTTGATGTACTGGTAAGTGATGCAGCACCGGAACGGGCTTTACTGGATTACTGCAAAGAAAAGAATATTGAAATGGTGTGGTAAACGTGAGAGTTAGCATCATACGGATGACACCGTATGATGCTAATTACGCGTTCAGGTGACGAATAATATATTTAGTCTATATATCCATCGTCTTTCATTTTGGTGTTTTCACAATATTCTCGTCGACATAAACCGACAACCAATACCACGACATCCAGTACGCCAGCGGTGATGGATATTTTAATAAATGTCCAGCCATTAAGCGGGACGAACCATAACTGAATCAGCGCCAGACATGACCATGCCACCAAAATTACCAGACAGACAATGATGGTTTTTTTCATATGTCTCTTTCAAGAATAATGACATAAGCTTCACGCATAAAAAATAGCAGCATGCGGCGATTATCCTTTTCCATCGTCACGACTCGCCAACCCTCTTTGGCATTTTTATTCAGAAAATCACTTAATTTAACAGGATTGACTTTTGAACCACCCAGAAGCAGGCTTCCCAGCATACCCTCTTGATATATAACAGCTTTATATTCCTTCACGAGCGTCTCTCTAATAAAAATAAATAATAGTCGGAAATTCTCTTATTCACTAAAAATAAGAATGTGCCAACCTAATGGCCGTACTATTATCGGGGTGAGTCAACGAGAGACAATTTAGAAAATCTTAATGACATGTTAAGAAAAAACGGGCGAAGAATTTCGCCCGTTTTGAAGGGATTAAGAGAACCAGCTACCAAACCATTCGTGGAATTTCATCAGCACGAAGTCGAGTATCCGGTTAAAGAAACCGCCCTCTTCCACCGCTTCCATAACAATCAGCGGACGCTGTTCGATGGTTTTGTCATTCAGTTTGAAGTCGATAGTACCGACCACCTGGCCTTTGGTCAGCGGCGCGGTCAGTTGCGGTTGCGTCAGGGTATAACTGGCTTTCAGGTTCTTCAGTTGCCCTTTCGGGATGGTGATCGAGCCTGCTTCACCGGCGCCAAGTTTTGCCTCACGAGTATCGCCGTACCAGACGCGTTGGGTGATAAAAGTAGCATCCGGTTTAATCGGCGTCACCGTTTCGAAGAAACGGAAGCCCCAGGTCAGCAATTTTTCCGACTCATTAAAACGAATACGATCCGTTTTCGTGCCAAGAACCACCGAAATCAATCGCATTTCCCCCTGATTCGCGGATGCGACCAGGTTATACCCCGCCCCTGCCGTGGTACCGGTTTTCACGCCATCCACGTTCAGGCTTGAACTCCACAGCAGACGGTTACGGTTCGGCTGGCGGATGTTGTTAAAGGTGAACTCTTTCTCTTTATGAATCGCATACTCTTCCGGCACATCGTGGATCATCGCTTTGGTCAGCAATGCCATGTCGCGCGCGGTACTGAACTGCCCCGGTGCATCAAGGCCGTGCACCGTTTTAAAGGTGGTATTAGTGAGGCCAATTTTCTGCGCATAGCTATTCATCAGACTGACGAAAGAGTCCTGGCTGCCCGCCACAAAGTCGGCGATAGCGATACTGGCGTCGTTCCCGGACTGGATAATCACCCCTTTATTGAGGTTCTCAACCGAGACCTGTTCGCCAGGTTTCAGGAACATCACCGATGAACCACGTAGTGCCGGATTACCCGTCGCCCATGCGTCTTTACCGATAGTCACCATATCGGTCGGTTTAATTTTCCCCGCCTTCAGCGCCTGGCCCACAACATAGCTGGTCATGATTTTGGTCAGACTTGCCGGATCCAGCTTTTCGTCCGCGTTCCCTTCGGTCAACACTTTACCGCTGGAGTAGTCCATCAGGATCCACGCTCGCGCATCAATTGACGGCGCGTCGGGAAGTTGTTCCGCCGCCTGCACCGCAGGCGCGACAAGAAGTAAAAGAGCAGAGCCCGTCACCAGGCCACGAAGGGAAAAAGCATTACGCGTCATAAAAGCCACCCAAGTATCCATTCCAAAAAAACACGCCACTACCGTAACCGTGCTGCACCAGGCGGTGAGTAATAACGTACAAACTCTCTTAAAGAAACAGTAAGTTGGTAAAGTTTTTTAAGTTTACGCAAGATCCCGGCGATGTGCGAAAAACCTGAACAATTTTTTGATCAAGATTGCCTAACGCGCAAGTTTGAATCACCATGCTGATACGTACAAATACGAAATGCAGGGGTGGTTATGATTACGCTGTGGGGAAGAAATAACTCAACAAACGTGAAAAAAGTTCGCTGGTCGCTGGAAGAACTGGAGCTGCCTTATCAGCAGATTATGGCGGGCATGGAGTTTGGCTTAAATCACGACGCCGAATTTCTGGCACTCAATCCCAATGGGCTGGTGCCGCTACTGAAAGATGATGAAGCCGGAATTGTACTCTGGGAGTCCAATACCATCGTGCGTTATTTAGTGGCGCAGTATGGTCAGGGGCGTCTCTGGCAGAACGCCCCGGTAAAACGCGCACAGGGTGAGAAGTGGATGGACTGGGCCAATGGCACGCTTTCCCCCACACATCGTCTGATTCTGATGGGCCTGGTGCGCACTCCGCCGGAAAAGCGCGACCAGACGCTGATTGATAAGGCCATCGCCGAATGTGAACCGCTGCTGACTATCCTCGATGCTGAACTGGCGAAACACAACTGGTTATCCGGCGATGAATTTGGCGTGGGCGATATCGCCGTCGCACCGTTCATATACAACCTGCTGGAGGCCGTGAAAACCTGGCAGCCGCATCCGCATCTGACACGCTGGTATCAACAACTTGCTGAACGCCCGGCATTTCAGAATGTGGTGATGATCCCCGTTACCTGATGTCGCTCAGGTGACGAGGCTACGGGAAACGCCGCCACATCATGCGTTAATGTTGAGGACTCACTTTTAGCAACTCGCCGTCGGACTCATCGGTTAAGACATAGAGATAACCATCGGGCCCGACGCGAACATCACGGATGCGCTGTTTGCGATCGCCGAGTATCCTTGACTCCTCAGTCACCTTATCGCCCTCAACCTGCATAACAATCACTGATTCATCCTTCAGCGCGCCAATAAACAGCCTGTGCTGCCATTGGGGAAAGGTCTTCGCATCGTAAAACGCCATGCCGCTCAGTGCGGGAGATTTTTTCCAGACAAACAGCGGCGGCTCTGTTCCGGCGGCCGTTTCCCCTTTCGCTTCAGGGATAGGCAACCCGCTGTAGTTAATGCCGTGCGTCGCCAGCGGCCAGCCATAATTTTTCCCCGCTTGCGGAATATTGATTTCGTCCCCACCACGCGGGCCATGCTCGTTCAGCCACAACGCATCACTCCATGGGTTCATCGCCATTCCCTGCGGATTACGGATACCGTAAGACCAGATTTCCGGGCGCGCCCCGGGTTGCTTCACAAATGGATTGTCCTCGGGCACCTTGCCGTCTTCCGTCAGACGCACCACTTTGCCCTGCAATTTATCGAGATCCTGCGCGGTGCTACGCTGGTTATTTTCGCCAAGACCAATGAAAAGATGGCCTTTGCCGTCAAATACCAGTCTGCCACCGAAATGATTGCCGGTAGAGAGCTTCGGCATCTGGCGAAACATGACGTTAAAATCGGTCAACCGTTGGTTATCTTCGCTTAATTTACCGTAACCCACGGCCGTTCCTGCGTTACCGTTATCATCCGCTTCTGCAAAACTCAGCCAGACGCGACGTGATTGTGCAAAATCGGGCGCCAGCACAACATCCAGCAACCCCCCCTGGCCATTCGCCCACACCTGCGGCACGCCCGCTATCGGCGCAGAAAGCCCTTTTCCCGCCTGCCAGTGTCGTAACTCGCCGCCGCGTAGTGTAATCAACAGTCCGCGATCATCGGGCAAAAAAGCCAGCGACCAGGGATGATTCAGCTTGTTCTGAAGCACTTCGACATTCACCCCCGCAGCCTGAACGGAAGTCACATAAAGCAGAGAACTCAAGGTAAGAGAAAGAAAAACCCGCCGCATAGCCCACTCCGGTTGCCGCCATTGTTTGGCTTAAGGGTAGACAACGTCATTGATAATGCGGGGATTTTTACAAAACCTTTAACAGGGGGGTATCTCTCCCCCCTGAGGTCAGGCGTGCAAATGATGGGTGTGACCATTCATATTTCGAATGCTTTCACTCAACGTGGTCAAACAGCGTTCGAGCGATTCCACGTTCACGGCGATGGAGGTCGGGCAGTCATGGTGCCCGGTCATCAAACACACAGCCGCAGAAGCGATAGCCTCGCCTGCCTGCCGCAAAGCATCCCTTTCTTTTGGCGTTGCGGACTGTATCAGATGTGGTGCCTTGCTGCGCAATTCACCACATAAATCAAACAAGTTAGTACGCAGATGCTCGTTGTCGCTGACTGACATATATCCCTTCGCTTTTCTGAGTTGCAGGTAAGCGTCGAGATCGATGCGCGCATTGATGATTTTACTCACCATATTGCGTTTCAGCGTCATTACACTCATGTGATTTCCTCCCCTCCTCATCCATTTGGCATATTTATTATAAGGTCATTTTTTGTACAGAATGATGCGTGAGGTCAATAATTGAATCACGAATACGCCACAAAAACATTTTCTCTACAGCACCACTCTTCCCCTCTCTACCGGTCAAAAAATGGTGGATAACGTCTCTGGTCGTCCCGCTGCGCCGTATGTATAATCTCCCGATTCCGAGCAATGAATAGTATATAAAATGAGCAAAATTGGTTTTGTATCGTTGGGCTGCCCGAAAAACCTGGTGGATTCCGAACGTATTTTAACGGAGCTGCGTACTGAAGGTTACGACGTGGTGCCCAGCTATGATGATGCTGATATGGTCATCGTCAATACCTGCGGTTTTATCGACAGCGCCGTCCAGGAATCTCTGGAAGCGATTGGCGAAGCCTTAAAAGAGAACGGCAAGGTTATCGTCACCGGCTGCCTGGGCGCGAAAGAAGACCAGATTCGTGAAGTGCATCCAAAAGTGCTGGAAATCACCGGCCCGCACAGCTATGAACAGGTACTGGAGCACGTCCACCACTACGCGCCAAAGCCGCAGCACAACCCGTTCACCAGCCTGGTGCCGGAACAGGGCGTGAAGCTGACGCCGCGCCACTATGCCTATCTTAAAATTTCCGAAGGCTGCAACCACCGCTGCACCTTCTGTATTATTCCGTCCATGCGTGGCGATCTTGACAGCCGCCCAATCGGCGACGTGCTCTCTGAAGCCAAACGTCTGGCTGACGCGGGAGTAAAAGAGCTTCTGGTCATTTCTCAGGACACCTCCGCTTATGGCGTCGATGTAAAACATCGCACAGGTTTCCACAACGGTTCTCCGGTGAAAACCAGCATGGTTAGCCTGTGTGAAGAGCTGGCAAAACTGGGCATCTGGGTGCGTCTGCACTATGTCTATCCGTATCCGCATGTCGACGACGTGATCCCGCTGATGGCGGAAGGCAAAATCCTGCCGTACCTCGATATTCCTATGCAGCACGCCAGCCCGCGGATTCTGAAACTGATGAAACGTCCGGGCTCCGTCGACCGCCAGTTGGTACGCATCAAACAGTGGCGTGAAATCTGCCCGGAACTGACCCTGCGTTCGACCTTTATCGTCGGCTTCCCGGGTGAAACGGAAGAAGATTTCCAGATGCTGCTCGATTTCCTGAAAGAAGCGCGTCTCGATCGCGTCGGCTGTTTCCAGTACAGCCCGGTTGAAGGCGCCAGCGCCAACGATCTTCCGGATCAGGTGCCGGATGACGTGAAAGAAGATCGCTGGAACCGCTTTATGCAACTGCAACAGAAAATCTCAGCAGAGCGTTTGCAGGAAAAAGTGGGCCGCGAAATCATGGTCATTATCGATGAAGTCGACGAAGAAGGCGCGATTGGCCGCAGCATGGCCGATGCCCCGGAAATCGACGGCGCAGTCTATCTGAACGGTGAAACGAAGGTGAAACCGGGCGACATTATCCGCGCAATGGTGGATAACGCCGACGAATATGACCTGTGGGCTAGCCGGGTTTAAGCATCTTTCAGAAAGAACCAAAGCCAGGCTCCAGCGCCTGGCTTTTTTATTTTCCTGACAGAAAGCAACAGTTAAAATTCCACCTTCTGGCCTTTCTCAGCCAGACTTAACTTAAGGCATGGTCTGCGCAGGCAATGTGCATTAAACTGCGCGCTGCAAAAATTGAGTAGATAAACGATTAATCAGGCGGTAATGGCGATGAACGGAACAATCACAACGTGGTTTCAGGATAAAGGTTTTGGATTTATCAAAGACGAGAACGGCGACAATCGCTATTTTCATGTGATTAAGGTCGCCAATCCTGATCTTATTAAGAAAGATGCAGCGGTAACCTTTGAGCCTACAACCAATAACAAAGGGCTCTCCGCCTACGCGGTCAAAGTCCTCCCGGAAAGCAAATATATCTACATTGCAGGCGAACGCCTGAAGCTCACCTCTATCAAGTCTTACGTGGTGTTCAGCGAAGATGTGCCTGCCGATACCCGTATCGATAAAGAGAACGCCGTGCTCTCCGTAGGCCTGCTGATGAACAGTATTCGACCAAAATCAGAATCAAAGCCCGGTGAAACGCGTTCACTGAAAAAACTGGCCATCACCACCTTTCAGGGAACGACGCACATCTTCTCGGCAGATGAAATTGATATCGATGCCACGGTGAAAATGCTGAAGGTTTAAGCCTTACACGCATCCCCTGATACTTAACGGATTGATAAGCAAGATGACGAAACTTACCTTACAAGAGCAGATGCTTAAAGCGGGCTTAGTGACCAGCAAAAAAATGGCCAAAGTCCAGAGAACGGCAAAGAAATCACGCGTTCAGGCGCGTGAGGCTCGTGAAGCGGTTGAAGAAAACAAAAAAGCGCAGCTTGAGCGTGACAAGCAGCTTAGCGAGCAGCAAAAACAGGCGGTTTTATCGAAAGAGCTTAAAGCTCAGGTGAAACAACTGATTGAAATGAACAGAATTACCATTAATAAAGGTAATATTGATTTTAACTTTACCGACGGCAATCTGATTAAAAAAGTGGTTGTCGATAAAGTGACGCAAACTCAATTGATTAATGGCCGTCTCGCGATTGCACGTCTGGCGGCAGATAACAATGGCGAACCGCAATACGCGATTATCCCGGCAAGCGTGGCGGATAAAATCGCCCAGCGTGACGCCGGAAGCATTGTGTTAAACAGCGCGCTGAGTCAGGAAGAGCAGGATGAAGACGATCCGTATGCTGATTTTAAAGTGCCTGATGATCTGATGTGGTAAGAGTCAATTAAACCATGTCGTTAAAAAAAGAAAGCCCCGCAGGGCTTTCTTTTAACCTGCCAACAGTCGGCAGGTTAACATTTTTCGCAACGCCGTATCAGAATGAACGGTGGAAGTTAACCAGCGGCAGCACCGGTACCGTTGCGTTCATCGCCACGTTGATCACCCCAATCTGCAGACCTTCCAGGTGTTTCGTGGCGTTAATCAGGCCAAACTGGAAGTTAGTGGTATCCGCATAGTTAAAGGCACCAAAATCGCTGGAGCTACTGCCAGAAGTGACGTTGATAGCACCGATGTTAGAACCGGTTACGTTTTCGGAAGTCACGTTGACGGCACCCATGTTCAGGCCATTAACGCTCCCGCCGTTGAAGTTAACCGCCCCCAGGTTCATACCGGTAACATTGTTCGCAACGTTAAAACCACCCAGGTTGAAACCGGTCATATCGTTAGTGCGGTTGAACGCAGCCATATTAAAACCAGTGGTGTTTTCAGACCAGTTGAACGCTGTAATATTAGCCCCGACCGTTTCTTTCGATTTGTTAAACGGGGCAATGTTAAGACCGGTCATATTTTCAGATACGTTGACGGCGGCCACGTTCATCCCTTTGATGTCGCCTTCGCTCCAGTTGGCAATACCACCGACGTTCAGGCCTTCAACATTTCGGCTGTGGTTCGCAATAGTGACGTTGGCACCGGTAATATCTTTCTCAACCCAGTTGAATGGGCTGACGTTAAAACCTTTCATGTCGCCGCCGATATAGTTACCAATACCCGCAACGTTCATCCCTCTCATGGTGCCTTCGGTATAGTTACCCAGCCCCGCAATATTCAGCCCGTACATACGGCCTTTATTATAGTTGCCAAGCGCGGCAACGTTCATGCCGTTAATATCGCCAGTGCCATTCAGGTTTCCTGCTGCCGTCGCCGCGCCAATATTCAGGCCGTTAATCTCGTCAGCAGCGCTATAGAGACCGACACTGGCGCCGTTCATCACGCCGACCTGGTTTGCCAGGCTGATGTTCAAACCGTTGTCTTCACCACCGTGCCAGTTGAATAAGCCAATAGCGGCACCATTCACACCATTACGAACATGAGAGCCCGCAGCAGCACCGAGCTGGAAACCATTGACCTGATCCATTTCCGTATAACCGAGAATCGGCAGATCGAAACCGTTTACCGTACCGGTGTCGCTGTAGAATAAAGAGCTCTGGAAGCCGTTAACTTCAGCATCGGTAGAGAGATTTTTTACCGATGCTAATTGTACCGGGGTAGCAAAACTTGCCGTAGAAAACATTGCGCATGAAATAAATAGAGCGAGAGTTGAACGTTTCATTTTGTACTTCCTTTGTTTCAACATAAAAGCCGCTTAGCGGCATCATAATTCAGACAAAACTTATTCTTAATATAATGTTGACTTAGTAAGCTAAGGAAATATTTGCGAAATGTGCTTTAAAACATGCAATTAGTGCTCTATCAAATGTAACAAAATAATAATAAATATGTCACCGAGAATTTTTTAACTTATTAATCAAAGCACCTTTCACAAAAGGTGCTGATTAAAATAAAAAAATCAACAATCATTATTTTACATCAATCTTTTTACATGCATTTAAAATAACGCATGGTGAGTAAATAGTTTCTAATAATAACGCAGCCTATTTTATTTCCCGGCTAAATTATCCCTTTATTTTTGGATCCAGCGCATCGCGCAGTCCGTCACCAAGCAGGTTAAACGCCAGCACCGTCAGGAAGATGGCGATTGCCGGGAAAAGTGCGACGTGTGGTGACATCACCATATCGGCGCGTGCTTCGTTGAGCATCGCTCCCCACTCCGGCGTCGGCGGCTGCGCGCCGAGGCCGAGGAACGAGAGGCTGGCGGCGGAAATAATCGACACGCCGATACGCATGGTGAAATAGACCACAATCGACGACACCGTGCCCGGCAGAATATGGTGAAAAATGATGGTCATATCGTTCGCGCCAATACTGCGCGCAGATTCAATAAACGTCTGCTGCTTAAGCACCAGTGTATTGCCGCGTACCAGGCGGGCAAAGGCGGGAACAGAAAAGATAGCCACGGCGATAATCACATTGGTCATGCCGCTTCCCATCACCGCCACCACCGCAATCGCCAGTAAAATCCCCGGAAAGGCGAACAGCACATCGCAGATCCGCATGATCACACGATCCCACCAGCCTTCATAATAACCCGCCAGCAGCCCGAGAACGGTACCTGCCAGTGCGCCAATCAGCACGGCAAATACGCCCGCCGCCAGCGAGATCTGTGCGCCGACCAGCACACGGCTGAAGATATCCCGCCCCAAAGAATCGACCCCGAACCAGTGCATCAACGACGGCCCTTCATTAAGCCGATCATAGTCAAAGTAGTTTTCCGCATCGAAGGGGGCAATCCATGGCGCGACCAACGCCACCGCAATCAACAGCAGAATAAAGATACCCGCCGCCATCGCCACCGGCTGATGACGGAAACGACGCCAAAATTCACGCCACGGCGTGCGGGGTTGCATAGCGCCGATGGTCGGCATGGCATTCATCGCGGCCTGACGGCGCCAGTTCAGTAATCGCACTTATTTATACCTGATAGCCGGGTTAATGGCGGCGTAGAGCACATCCACCACTAAGTTGATAAGAATAAATTCCAGCGAAAAGAGCAGTACTTCCGCCTGGATCACCGGGTAATCGCGCATTTCAACCGAGTCGACCAGCAGACGCCCAAGCCCTGGCCAGTTAAAGACTTTCTCCACCACGATGGAGCCGCCAAGCAGAAAGCCAAACTGTAATCCCATCATCGTGACCACCGGGATCATCGCATTGCGCAAGCCGTGTTTGAGCACCACCTGCCGTTCGCTAACACCTTTGGCGCGCGCGGTGCGCATATAATCTTCGTTAAGCACATCGACAAACGAGGCGCGGGTAAAGCGCGCCATCACCGCAGCCACCGCCGCACCAAGCGTCAGCGAAGGCAGAATGTAATGTCGCCAGCTATCCGCCCCCACCGTGGGGAGCCACCCAAGTTCGACGGAGAAGATCTGCATCAGCAGCATCCCCAGCGCGAAGGCCGGAAAAGAGATCCCGGTGACGGCAATCGCCATGCCGAGACGATCCGGCCAGCGGTTGCGCCATACAGCAGCGACGATGCCCATCGCCATACCGAAAATAACCGCCCAGACCATACTGGCGAGCGTTAACCACAGGGTCGGCATAAAGCGGCTGGCAATCTCTTCCGAAACCGGACGGCGTGAGACCATCGACAGCCCAAAGTCGCCCTGAACCGCGTTAGTGATGTAGTGCCAGAACTGCACATACAGCGGCTGATCGAGCCCCAGTTGTTGGCGCACCAGCGCAATCACTTCGGCGTCTGCTTCCGGCCCGGCAATCAACCGCGCCGGATCGCCCGGCAGCATATGAACAAAAAGAAACACCAGCACCGCCACAATCAGCAGCGTCGGGATAAGCCCCAGCAGGCGTTTAATCACATAGTTGAGCATGACTCTCCTTGCGCTCTGCCCCCTGCGCCGTTCAGGCACAGGGGGCAGGCCTTACTTCAAATCCGCCTCATCGAAACTAAACCCGGTATCCGGCATGATATAGAAACCAGTCAGCTTTTTGCTGTGCGCGGATACCAGTTTCTCGACCACCAGCGGCACCCACGGCGACTCTTTCCAGATAGTGTCCTGCGCCGCTTTATAGAGACTCGCTTTCTGCTGGTTATCCGTGGTTTTCAGCGCGTCGGTCAGGTCTTTATCCACCTGCGGATTGCTGTAAAACGCGGTGTTAAAGAGCGTTGGCGGCCAGTTCTGCGAAGCAAACAGCGGTGACAGCGCCCAGTCAGCTTCTCCGGTTGAAGCCGACCAGCCCGTGTAGAACATACGCACACCGCTCTCTTTCTGCCCTTTTCCTTCAACTTCCGCAGCTCGCTGCCCGGCATCCATCGCCGTGACCTGCGCTTTAATGCCCACCTGCGCCAGTTGTTGCTGAGTAAACTGCAACACTTTCTGCGCGGTACTGTGATTATGCGATGACCACAGCGTAGTACTGAAGCCGTTCGGATAGCCCGCTTCTTTCAGCAGTTCACGCGCTTTCGCAGGATCGTACTTCCACGGCTGATAACTTTGCGCATAAGCAATCGACGGCGGTACTACGCCGGTTGCAGGCGTGGCGTAGCCCGCAAAGGCCACCTTCACCAGCGCCTGGCGGTTAATCGCGTAGTTAATCGCCTCGCGCACCTTCGGGTTATCGAAGGGTTTCTGCGTCACGTTCATGCTGATATAGCGCTGCATAATCGACGGGCTGGCCACCAGTTCGAGACTGGCGTTTTTCGCCAGCAGCGGCGCCTGTTCGTAAGGGATCGGGAAAGCAAACTGTGCTTCACCCGTTTGCAGCATCGCCGCGCGGGTATTGTTATCGACCACCGGTCGCCAGGTGATGGAATCCAGCTTCGGTAGCCCTTTCTGCCAGTAATCGGCAAATTTCTTCACCTTGACAAAATCGGTCTGATTCCAGGTTTCAAGCTGGTACGGGCCGGTGCCGACCGGATGGAAACCAATCTCATTGCCATATTTTTTCAGCGCCGCCGGAGAGATCATCGCCGTCGCCGGGTGAGCAAGGATATTGATAAACGCCGAGAATGGCTGCTTCAGGGTGATTTTGACGGTGTTTGCATCCACCGCCTCGGTTTTGGCGATATTTTTATAGAGGTTATAACGCTTGAGATGATTTTCCGGGTTGCTGGCACGGTCGAGGTTGGCCTTTACCGCTTCAGCGTTGAAATTGGTGCCATCCTGGAACTTCACGCCTTCACGAAGCTTTAGGGTGTAAATCAGGCCGTCGTCGGAAACCGTGTAACTTTCCGCCAGCACATTCTGCACTTTCATCTCTTTATCAAGGCCAAACAGCCCCTGATAGAAGGATTTCGCCACCGCCTGCGACAAAGTGTCGTTGGCGTCATACGGATCGAGGGTGGTGAAGTTGGAGCCAACGGCGACCACCACATCTTTGGCAGCAAACACCGGAGAGGCAGCCAGCGCGGAGGCCACGCCCAGCGCCAGAAGCCATTTACCTGATACACGTTGTGTCATGTTTTTCTCCTGAAGTACCCTGTCTGTCGTTTTTATCCTCGCAGGAGCGCATTCGCCGCCGGTTCGCAGGCGACAAAATGCCCTGGCGAAACCTGCTGCAACGGAACGCTCACCACCGCTTCTCCCCGCTTATAGATATTTCCCGGTAATTCGTCTGAGAGCAGCACGCGCTGCGGACGACGATGCGCGGGGTCTGCAACCGGAACGGCATCCAGTAATTTGCGGGTGTAAGGGTGCTGCGGATTTTCAAAGACGGCGCGCCGGGGGCCAATTTCAACAATTCTGCCCCGGTACATCACCGCTACACGGTGGCTGATGCGCTCCACCACCGCCATATCATGTGAAATAAACAGAAACGCGATGCCCATCTCCCGCTGTAAGGAAAGCAGAAGATTAATAATTTGCGCGCGAATGGAAACGTCCAGCGCTGAAACCGATTCGTCAGCAATCACCACTTTTGGCTCCAGCGCCAGTGCGCGGGCGATACAGATACGCTGCCTCTGGCCGCCGGAAAATTCATGCGGATAGCGCCAGGCGTGTTCCGGCTGTAACCCTACGCGCTCCAGCAGCCAGGCGACGCGTTGCTGCGCGGCTTCGCCCTCCAGCTTTTTGTGGATACGCAGCGGCTCCATAATTGAGAAGCCCACCGTATGGCGCGGGTCGAGCGAGGCGTAGGGATCCTGAAAGATAAACTGAATATCGCGGCGCAGCGGCTGAAGCTGATGCGCCGACAGCGTATCAATTCGTTTACCGTCAAAGGTAATGGTGCCGCCCTGCGTCTCCACCAGCCGCAACAGTGCGCGTCCGGTGGTCGACTTCCCACAGCCAGATTCGCCGACCAGCGCCAGGGTTTCACCCGGCCAGAGGTCGAAACTGACATCCTCCACCGCATGCACCTCGCGGGTGACGCGGTTAAGCCAGCCGCTGCGCAAATCGAAGCGCGCGACCAGATTACGCACCTGCAGGATAGGGTCGCCCGCCACTACCGTGTTTTGTTCCACTGGCGGGCGTTGCAGCGCATCAGGCTCAGGGAAATGGCGCGGTAAATCGCTGCCGCGCATTTCACCCAGTTTCGGTACCGCCGCCAGCAGCTTGCGGGTATAGGGATGCTTCGGCGCGGCGAAGATTTCCGCCACGCTGCCGGTCTCGACCGCCTCCCCCTGATACATCACCAGCACCCGGTCGGCAATTTCCGCCACCACCCCCATGTCGTGGGTAATAAAGATGACCCCCATCGACATCTCTTTTTGCAGCACGTCGATAAGCTGTAAAATTTGCGCCTGAATAGTGACGTCCAGCGCCGTTGTGGGCTCATCGGCAATCAGCACCGCCGGGCGACAGGAGAGCGCCATCGCAATCATCACCCGCTGGCGCATGCCGCCGGAAAGCTGATGCGGATAACGCCCCAGCATTGTCTGCGCTTCGGGAATGCGCACCTGTTCGAGCATTTTTTTCGCTTCCACCAGCGCCTCGACGCGCCCCACGCCCTGATGCAGGCGGATAGACTCGGCAATCTGTTCGCCAATCGTGAATACCGGGTTGAGCGAGGTCATCGGCTCCTGGAAAATCATGACGATATCCGCGCCGCGTATTTTGCGCATCCGGGTTGCCGACTGCTCTGCTATCTCAATGACGTCACGGCTGCGGCGACGCAGCAGCATCTGTTTACTGCGAACGCGGACGTTTTCCCCGCCCAGCAGGCGCATCAACGCCAGCGCCGTCACCGATTTTCCGGAGCCCGACTCCCCGACGATCGCCAGCGTTTCTCCGCGCTTAAGCGTAAAGCTAAGCTGGCGAACGGCCTGCTGTTGGCCAAACGCCACGTTAAGATCCTGGACGCTCAGCACATTTCCCGCGTCAAGGTGTTCAGAGTGCGGCAAGCAACGTCCCCTCTATTCCCGATAAATGCCAATAGTCGGCGTATCGCCCGCATAAGCCCAGGCGCGATACATACCTTCACTGTTAAACGGCAGTGCGACGTTGCCTTCGCTATCAATAGCGATCAGGCCGCCGCTGCCGCCGAGCGCGGGCAATTTTTCCATCACCACGCGTTCACAGGCGTCGTGCAAACTTAAGTGGGCATATTCCATCAACGCTGCAATATCGTAGGCCGCCTGCGCGCGGATAAACACTTCCCCGGTGCCGGTACAGGAGACCGCAACGTTAGCGTTATTGGCATAACACCCGGCGCCGACCAGCGGGCTGTCACCGACACGCCCTGGCTGTTTGTTGGTCATGCCGCCCGTCGAGGTGGCTGCCGCCAGGTTGCCGTGTTTATCAAGCGCCACAGCGCCGACGGTGCCCATTTTCGTGCGCTCATCAAGCGGAGCATCATGGTCGAGACTGATTGCCCCTTGCATTTTCGCGTCCTGTAACTGCTGAAAACGTTCCGCTGTGGAGAAGATAGCATTTTCCACTAATGCCATACCCTGTTGCGTGGCGAACGCTTCAGCGCCTTCGCCAATCAACAAGACGTGCGGGCTCTTTTCCAGCACCTGACGCGCCGCCAGCACCGGGTTACGCAGATGTTTTACCCCTGCCACCGCACCCGCGTTGAGCGAATAGCCGTCCATCACGCAGGCATCCAGCTCATGAGTTTCATCGGCAGTAAACACCGAGCCGATTCCGGCGTTAAACAGCGGGCACTCTTCCAGTTGGCGCACGGCTTCAGTCACAACATCAAGGGCGCTTGCGTCTTCTTCCAGCATTTTCTGCGCATGTTCAACGATAAGAGATAGCGCCTCGACATACTCCAGTTCCTTCTGCGCCGAAAACTGCGAGCGGGTAATCGCTCCAGCCCCGCCATGAATCGCAATCACTGCCTTTGCCATGGATTCTTCATTGCCTATCATTAAAAAACTTTATCTATAAATATCATTATAGTGGCAGCAAACCTATTCGATTTTTGAATAAAGATACGCCTCTGGTGGAATACAGCGGGGCGCGCTTTTCTGCCATAATGGGCGGATTCGATGTTTTCCCAGGAGTTTACCCATGGATTTTACTGCCGGCCTAATCCCGCTTGATGCGGCGCTGAGCCAGATGCTCGAAAGAATTACGCCGCTTAATGCGACAGAGTCCCTTCCTCTTGTTCAGGCCTTTGGCCGCATCACGGCACGCGATGTCATCTCGCCGCTCGATGTCCCGGGTTTCGATAACTCCGCGATGGACGGTTACGCCGTGCGCCTGAGCGACCTCGCCACCGACGCACCGCTGATGGTCGCGGGTAAAGCTTTCGCCGGTCAGCCGTATCACGGCGAATGGCCTGCCGGAAGCTGCATTCGCATTATGACCGGTGCGCCGGTTCCTGCGGGCTGTGATGCCGTGGTGATGCAGGAAGAGACGGAACAAACCGACGCGGGCGTGCGTTTCACAGCCCCGGTTAAAGCGGGCCAAAATATCCGCCGCCGCGGTGAAGATATTGCAGACGGCGCGGTGGTTTTCCCGGCAGGCACCCGCCTGACGGTCGCGGAGCTGCCAGTGCTGGCGTCGCTCGGCATTGCCAACGTTGAGGTAGTACGCAAAATCCGCGTCGCGCTGTTCTCCACCGGTGATGAACTACAACTTCCCGGCCAGCCGCTGGGCGATGGTCAGATTTATGATACCAATCGTCTGGCTGTGCATCTGATGCTCGAACAGCTTGGCTGTGACGTCATTAACCTCGGTATTATCCGCGACGATCCGCAGCAATTACGCCAGACGTTTATCCAGGCCGACCGCGAAGCGGATGTCGTGATTAGCTCCGGCGGCGTTTCTGTCGGCGAAGCGGACTACACCAAAACGATTCTCGACGAACTGGGCGAAATCGGTTTCTGGAAACTGGCTATCAAACCGGGCAAACCCTTCGCCTTTGGCAAACTGAGCCAGAGCTGGTTCTGCGGCCTGCCGGGCAACCCGGTTTCGGCTGCCCTCACCTTCTATCAACTGGTTCAGCCACTGCTGGCAAAACTGAGCGGTTTTACCGGCTCAACTCAGGCGCCGCGTCTGCGTGTGCGCGCTGCGTCACGGCTGAAAAAATCACCGGGACGACTCGATTTCCAGCGCGGTATTTTGCAGCGCGACGCCAGTGGCGAGCTCACCGTCACCACCACCGGTCATCAGGGTTCACATATTTTTAGCTCCTTCAGCCAGGGCAACTGCTTTATCGTGCTGGAGCGTGAACGCGGCCATGTGGAAGCCGGCGAATGGGTGGAAGTGGAACCCTTTAACCATCTGCTGGGAGGCCTGTGATGGCAGCGGAACTCAGCGATGCGGAGATGATGCGCTATAACCGGCAAATCATTCTGCGCGGCTTTGATTTCGACGGCCAGGAGCGGCTAAAAGAGGCGAAAGTGCTGGTCGTGGGTCTGGGCGGCCTCGGATGTGCGGCGACCCAGTACCTCGCCGCTGCGGGCGTCGGGCAACTGACATTGGTCGATTTCGATACCGTCGCCCTCTCAAACCTTCAGCGTCAAACGCTGCACAGCGACGCCACTATTGGCCAGCCCAAGGTAGATTCCGCGCGCGATGCGCTCTCGCGCATCAATCCCCATACAGTACTGGTGACGCATAATGCGCTGCTTGATGATGAGGCGCTGTGGGCATTGATTGCGCAGCACGATCTGGTGCTCGACTGCACCGATAACGTCGCGGTGCGTAACCAGCTCAATGCAGGCTGTTTTCGCCACAAGACGCCGCTGGTTTCCGGCGCGGCAATCCGCATGGAGGGGCAAATCAGCGTCTTTACCTGGCAGGAGGGTGAGCCCTGCTATCGTTGCCTGAGCCGTCTGTTTGGCGAGAATGCCCTCACCTGCGTGGAGGCGGGCGTGATGTCGCCGCTGATTGGCGTGATAGGTTCGTTACAGGCGATGGAAGCCATCAAAGTGCTGACCCACTACGGCACACCTGCCGCCGGAAAAATCGTGATGTATGATGCGATGACCTGTCAGTTTCGTGAAATGAAGCTGATGCGTAACCCCGGCTGTGAAGTGTGCGGTTAGGCACACGGCGTGTCAGGCAAGCCCTTGCCTGACACGCGCCTGGTTTAGAACGAGTACTGGATCCCAACACGGTAACGAGTCTGGCGTTCATCCGTACTCGAACGCACTGACACATTCCCCAACTGTACGTATGGCTTCCAGTTTTTATCGATACTGTAAGCAACTTTTAAGTCCAGCTCATAATCGTCTTTGCCATTATTAAAGCGATCATAGTCGTCGCTCTTTTTATATAAGTAGTTGCCTTCAAACGTCCACTCTTTGATCTTATACCCCAGCCACAGGTCGCCACGGTTGACATGTTCGTCCTCTTTGCCTGAGGAAGTATCGCGGGTATATTCGTAGCGATAACGCGCGGCGACATAAAAGCCATTATCAAACGTATATTGACCACGAATATAAGGCTTATAAATCGCTTTTGACGATGATGTTTCCAGGGCAAAACCAGGCTGAACGGTAAAACCTGGCGCAGCAGTAAACTGATAGCTCA
Source organism: Pseudocitrobacter cyperus (assembly GCF_039889165.1). Taxonomy (NCBI): domain Bacteria; kingdom Pseudomonadati; phylum Pseudomonadota; class Gammaproteobacteria; order Enterobacterales; family Enterobacteriaceae; genus Pseudocitrobacter; species Pseudocitrobacter cyperus. The sequence goes on from NZ_JAYMYY010000001.1 coordinate 1,178,085, forward strand.
CGACATATTCATCACCATTATCGACAACATCGGTATATGCTTTATTTGGCTGATCGCCGCCCGATTTCACTTTCCCCTCAATCGAAATACCGAAGCCATTGGCAAAGCGGTGAGAGATTAACAGACGATCTTTCTGCACCTTACTGTCATCGGTATATTCATGGCGATAATCAATAGTGACGGCACTTGCTGACGCGCTCACCAGGGCAAGCGCAATAAGGGTTGCAACTTTTTTCATTCAATAATCCTCTGGGTATAAAAATAAGCGGCTAATATATTTTTTTTAAAGTAATAAATCCCTATTACCTAATGTGAAGACACTAAGTATTCCGCAGACATTTATCCTGTACTACAAGACCGATGTTAAATACAAAAAACACCCTTGTCATTGCACTAGAAATAAAAATGAGATCGCTATCAACTTAAAATGAAATATTATTTCATTTTAAGTTAGTTGAAAAATACATAACTCGAAATGATTTATAATCATTACCCATAAGAATTTTATAAGATACAAAAAAAGAACCCGGATTAACCGGGTTCTTTAGTAGATTAACGAAAGACTTGTAAAAATCAGCTCCTGCGTATCGGCGGGCACCACATCAAATGCTCTTTCAGGCTCAGTGTTTCCTGTGGAAATGTCGTCAATAAATCGCGATATTGCTCGGCATATTTATGATAGCCCCGCAACGTCTGTAGCAGAACGCGTGTTGCACTATCCCAGACGATACCCTGTAGATCGCTGTATGGCCATAAATCCGGCTCGCGAATGAACGGTACCAGATAATCGATACCCTTTTTCACACCTCGCCCATCGCGAATATGATTCCAGCGATCGATTTCCACATGTTCCGCATATCGGTTCAATAACAAATGCGCTTCCAGATTAAACAGCGAATAATGGAAGGGAATAGTACGTTCCAGTTCCATGGTCTGCTTCCCATCCTGATCTATCTGCGCGGCCATTCGCTGAGTGAATCCTTGCTCGATAATCCGCGCCACCAGCCCCTTATCACCATAAAACAGCGCATTCACCGTCCGCTGCACGTCATACCAGGTACCGTGATTGTTATGCCAGACATATTCTGAATGTCCGATATCGCTGTAATACATCCAGTGGTTGAAATCGCGGAACCACTGGTGCAGCCCGATAATATCGTCCGTATCCAGCACCCCGGCTGGCGATATCAGGCCAATCGTATCTATCACCATCCATAACAGCCGCGTATCAATAAGCCCGGTTCCTCTGCCGGAAACCACGCCGGGAATGGCCTGTCCATAATTGAGATGCGGCGTCATCCGCGTATCGCTATCAAGGAACCAGCAGCGAATCTGTACTGCTGCGGCCTGAGCGTACTGTTTTTGCCCGGTGAAATACCAGGCGAGCCCCAGCGTCAGGCAACGCTCGCACATACGTATAATACGCGTGGTATCCGTATCATTATTTTCGCACTGTGGATTCGTATGCCCATCACGACGGATATAAGGCAGACCATTCGGCCTGCGCGGATTGGGCCACCAGTAGGTGCCCAGGCTGTAGTAATCATGGGCATCGCCGCTCGCCGGACGTAACTTTTTATGCACCACACTCTCTGGCGCCAGGCGCTTTAAACCGTCCGCATCGCTTACCAGCCGGCTAAGCGCTAGCTGAAGCGGTGAAAAAGGCTGCTTCAACCCCTGCCGGGCATTCTCCAGGCAGGTTTCGTCAAGGGTGTAGAGTTTTATCGCCACGGTGCTTATTCCCCCTTGTCGGCAATACGTTCACCCGATGCCGCATCAAACAGATGCACCCCGGAAAGCTTTGGCTGCAACCACACTTTGTCCCCCTCTTTTACCGCCAGACGCTGCTTGAACACCGAGGTAAATGCGCCTCCGCCGGTATCGCAGAAGAGCTGCATATCTGAACCGGTATTTTCAATGGCCGTGATTACCGCACCCAGGGCATCTTCCTGCTCCTGGTTGACCACATTCACCTGCTCCGGGCGAATGGTATAGACCACCTGTTGACCATTTTTCACCTTGAGTGAGCCTGGCAAACGCAGTAATGAACCATCACGCAGGCGCAGTTGAGCGATATCGCCGTTAAGCACAATTTCACCTGGCAACTGATTAATTTCTGGCGAGCCGATGAAACCGGCAACAAACAAATTTGCCGGGCGATCGTAGAGTTCCAGCGGTGTCCCGGCCTGCTCAATACGCCCATCGCGCAATACCACAATCATTTGTCCCATGGTCATGGCTTCTATCTGATCGTGGGTGACATAAACAGAAGTGGTTTTCAGACGGCGGTGTAGTTCGCGGATCTCACCGCGAACCTGAGTACGCAATTTGGCATCCAGGTTAGAGAGCGGTTCATCGAACAGGAAAACCTGCGGTTTACGCACGATAGCGCGCCCCATCGCGACACGCTGCCGCTGCCCGCCGGAGAGATCTTTCGGCAAACGCTCCAGCAGCGGCGTTAGGTTCAAAAGTTCTGCTGCCTCTTCAACCTTCTGATTAATTTCTGTTTTCGGCAACTTCGCCATTTTCAGTGCGAAGCCCATGTTTTCGCGTACCGTCATTTGTGGATAGAGCGCATAGCTCTGAAAAACCATCGCGATGTCACGCAGTTTGGGTTCCACATCGGTTACGACACGTTCATTGATGTGGATATCGCCTTCGGAAATCTCCTCCAGCCCGGCAATCATGCGCAGCAGCGTCGATTTCCCGCAGCCGCTTGGCCCCACCAGCACGCAGAACTCGCCATCCGGAATCGTCAATGAGACATTTTTAATCACATGCGCATCGCCATAAGATTTACGAACATTGTTCAGAACAACCGATCCCATTGCAGACTCCTTATCCTTTAACCGCGCCGGACATAATCCCGCGGTTGAAATGTTTTTGCAGACCCAGATACACGATGATGCTCGGCAACATAGCCAGCAGCGTAATGGCGATGAAAATGTTCGGCGTGATACTTTCATCCGTGCGCAGCGACCCCAGAATCACCGGAATAGTGTTCAGGCTGTCCTGGTTAATGACAATCAGCGGCAACAGATACTGATCCCAAATCATGATGAAACCAAAAGTCACCACCGTGCCCAACGCCGGTTTCACCAGCGGCAGGATGACGTGGAAAAAGATTTGCCATTCATTCGCACCGTCGATACGCGCGGCTTCTTCCAGCTCTTTTGGGATGGCCGACATAAATTCAGTCAGTACGAAGATTGAGAATGCCCAGCCCACCACCGGCAGGATCATGCCCAGGTAACTGTTGTACAACGAGGCATCAATCAGCGGCAGGCGCCAGTTGATTATCATATACAACGGAATAGCGATGACCTCTTCCGGCAACATCATCGTCGAGAGAATAATCAGGCTCACCAGCGCCACGCCGCGGAATTTTTTTCGCGCCAGCGCGTAAGCCGCAAGGGCGCTGACGGAGACCTGCAAAATCGTGCCGAAAAAAACCACCAGAATAGAGTTCAGCAAATATTGCCAGACGCCGATGTCTTGCCAGGCGAAGATAAAGTTCTCCAGTGAGAAGGATTTCGGCCAGGCTAATAGTTCGCCGGGTTTCACCGGCGCACCGCTGAATGCCGTGGCAACAATGCCCCAGAAGGGCCCAACAAAGACGATCAACAGCAACAGATAGATACACCAGCGCCCTGCCGTGTCCCAACGCTTACTTAACATGCTGTCTCCTTAGTAACGCGCAATGCGTTTCTTTAACGTCAGGTGGCAAATCGTCAGTACCACGGTAAAGGCGAACAGCAGGAACGATACGGCGGAGGCATAGCCATAGTCGAACTGCTCAAAGCCCAGTTTGTAGATATGCGTCATGATCATTTCGGTGGCGTTAGACGGCCCGCCGCCGGTGGTGGCATAGACCTCAGCAAACACGCGAAAACCGCGGATAAACGACAGCATCAACACCACCGATAGCGCGGGGATCATCCCCGGCAGCGTGACATAGCGCAGGCGATTCCACCAGTTTGCGCCATCGACATTCGCCGCGTCGTACAGGTCTCGGCTGATGCCCGCCAACCCGGCAATGAAAATCACCATGTTATAGGGCACGGCTTTCCAGATATGCAGCAGCATGATGACCCACAGCGCCTGGTCACTGCTGGCGAGGAACCCTTGATCCGCCACGCCAAACCAGCTCAGGATGTGGTTCACCACCCCATTTGGCGTGGGGTTAAACAGAATGCGCCACATCTCAGCCACGATCGCCGCACTGGTCACTGCGGGTAAAAAGATGGCGGTTCGGATGAAGCGTAAATGGCGCGCGGGGCCTTCAAGCAGCATCGCAAGAAAAAAAGCCAGCACGGCGGCAACGACCATCGTTACCAGCACGTACAGGAAGGTATTCGCCACAGCGGCATGCAGTTCGGCATCAGCAAATGCGCGGGCGAAGTTTGCCCCACCGACCCACTCATTAGGCTGGTTGAAATTCACCTTATAAAAGCTCATCACCAGCCCCTGAATCATGGGGATGAATTTAAACCAGGTGAAAATAATCAGCGCCGGAGCAAGGAAGAGCCAGGGAATAATTGCCCGTTTACGTGCGGGCGTCAGCCACAAGACGCCGTCACCGGCGTCTTTCCTTTGTGGTGTCGCCATTTTACTCTCATGTAATGTCATTGACCGCGACCTCAATTAGCCAGCACATTTTGTTTCGCCAGTTCCTGATTAAGCTTCTCGTTCATGACCGTCAGTTCTTTATTAATGTCGCCTGAACAATCGGAGAAAATACGGTTAAAGCCTTCCGCCGTCACCTGACGCGCAGGCGTCCAGTTAGGGATTTGCGGGACATAGCGGCCATGGCTGCTATAGAGTGCTGCAAATGTGTTCCAGCGCGGATCCTGATAGACCTGCTCAACGTTGACGTTTTTATTCACCGGCAGACGTACCACAGGAATATTCTTTGTGCCTTTACCCATGCCGATCTCCTGGCCTTCACGGGAGATCATAAATTCAATAAATTTACGCGCGTCCTCTTTTTGCTGGCTGCTTTTCATCATAAAAACGGTGGTACCTTCAGCCAGCGTGGCTTCATTTTTGGGGCCCTGAAGCGTGACGATTTCGTAGTTATCTTTGCCGGGGTCTTTATCCATCAGCGCAATATGATAAGGGCCGGTGAAAAACATACCGGACTGTCCGGAGCGGAACGAGGGGATCACATCCGCCGTTGTCGCATTGATAGCCCCAGGCTGCGTGACTTTCTCGCACAGTAACGTGCGAATAAACTGTGTCGCCTGCGCGACCTGCGGGGTATTCATCGTGGCAGTAAATTTATCGCCTTTTTTCGCCACATAATCACCGCCCGCCTGCCAGATAAAGCTGCTCATAAACCAACTGGCATACCCACGCGTCGTGGAGCCGGGGACGATGAACCCATAAGTATCCTGCTTACCGTTGCCATCGGGATCCTGGTGAGTGAATGCTTTCGCCAATGCCAGAACATCGTCCCAGGTTTTTGGCTGCGGAAGGCCCAGCTTTTCACGCCAGTCTTTACGAACCATCAGGGCGAAAGTTTGTGCCGAGGTGGGTACCCCGTAATACTTTCCGTCAGCATATCGGGTGCTCTCCCAGGCCGTTGGAAAGAGATCCTGACTGCCCTTGATGGACTCGGGTTTGATCTCGTCAACGATGCCCAACTGGATAAACTGCCCGAGCGCGGTCGCGTCATTAAAGATAAGATCGGGTAAAGCGTTTCCCGCCGCCGCCCGCGCCAGACGTTGTTCAAAATCGGTCGTTGCGTTGAAATACTCAATTTTGATCCCGGTTTTCTTCTCAAAGGCTTCCGCCTCATTTTTATAGATATTTTTTGAGTCATTACTCGCACGGATCCAGACATTCAGCGTTGTGCTGGCAAAGGTCTGCCCACAACCCAGACCTAATGCTGTTAACAAAAGTAACGAGCGGAGTTTATTTCCAGACATTTTCATATCCTTTTATTGTAGGTCGATGAGGTATTATCGATTCGCTTATAACATGCGAAACAAATATTACCCCTCATTTAATAGAATGCTTTTTTCAAACACAACGGGGCAAAATAGAAATAGCGTTTCGAAATTAAAAAATTAGCTTTGGATCACACAAAAATATGGTTAAATTTTAACCAATAAAAAATAGGTGATACTTATCAGTAACATACAAAATAACGCATTTAATTTAAATTTTTTAATTTTTTTGATATTCGCGATATTACGTGATGCAAGCCGCATTTCTCTCGCCATTTTCGTTCTCTTGCACCAGTAAAGATCTACATCACATTTTTTCCCGCAAGCTCTTTTACACTGCGAAAAATTAATTCCGCAACATTGTTTTATGCAGCATTTAAATACTGCACAGCATTTTTTTGTATTTTTTTTACAGTGACGCTTTGATGGGGTTGAAAAATATTTTTTTCGGCCACTATCCCGACATTAACCAGAGGTATAAAAGAATGAATATCGCAAAATACAGTGGGGCTTTAAGTTTGACAGTGCTGTCACTCGCTATCAGCACTTCGCTTTATGCTGCAACGGTAATAAAACCCGCCATCCTGTCGCCGGACGAACTGGCGTACAGCCAACAGCAGATTACGGCTCAAGCTCCGGCCTTCGTCCATGCCCGCGATGCGCTGGTAAAACGTGCCGATGCCGCGCTGACGCACCCTTTATTTTCCGTCATGGACAAAACGTTAGTCGCCGTAAGCGGCGATAAACACGACTACTATAGTTTTCCCCCCTACTGGTGGCCCGATCCGGATAAAAAAGACGGCCTGCCTTATATCCGCAAAGATGGCGAAACAAACCCTGCGGCCAACAGCGACGCCACGGATAAAAATCGTCTGGTAAAAATGAGCAACGACGTTTACACGCTCACACTTGCCTGGTACTTCACGCAGGATAAACGCTACGCCGAAAAAGCGACCGCGCAAATCAATAGCTGGTTCCTTAACCCGCAGACGAAAATGAATGCCAGTCTGCAATATGCGCAGGCCATTCCGGGGATCAACAACGGGCGCGGCATTGGCATTATCGATAGCCGTGCGCTGGTCGATGTGGTCGATGCCATTGAACTGCTGCACGGCACACAACAGCTTTCCGACGCCGATTATCGCAAACTTCAGTCGTGGTATGGCGATTTCTGGCACTGGATGATGACCAGCCAGAACGGTTTCGAAGAGCAGAACTGGCATAATAACCATGGCACCTGGTTTGACCTTCAGGCAGCCACCTTCGCCTGGTTTAGCGGGAAACCCGAAGAGGCGAAAAAGCAACTGCAAATCACCCAGCTTCGCCGAATCGCCGGACATTTCGACATGCAGGGCCGCCAGACGGCCGAACTCGAACGGACTCGCCCATGGCACTACAGCAACTTTAATCTTGAGGCCTACAGCCGCTTAGGACGTCTGGGCGAAAAAGTGGGGGTCGATATCTGGAACTTCACCCTCGACGATCACAGCCTGCGCAACGGCTACGCGTATATCGCACAGTTTGTCGATGGCACAACGGCCTGGCCGTGGAAAGACATCGACAAGTGGGATGATAAAAAAGCCCTGTTTAATGTTTCTACCGCTGCTCACGCCTGGCCTGACGATACGACATTCTCCCAAAAGGCACGCTGGCTGCAGGCGAAATACCCTGACGATATCACCACCCTAACCAGCCCACTGCCGCTTGCTCATTGATGTAAAGGATAAGCCGACTATGAAGCAATTTATTCATCGCTGGGATGCGATCCGCGAACGAGCCTTACGCAGTTCCCAGGTTGAAGCGTTAATCGAGCGTCTGGAACCTGTTCTCAGCGCCCCCGCACAGGTGCCAGAAACGGGGATAGCCAGTTGGAACCTCTACTATTTTTGCCCCGATCACGGCGTCAGACTGGTTTGGGATCGCCACTCCCCCACTCAACATCGCTGCCCCATTGATGACGTTCTGTTTAGCGGCGAGCCTTACGACAGCGCATGGTGGCGCGAGATGAACGGGCGTAACGCCCGGATGTGTTATCAGTCTGGCCTGCTGTGGCGGCTGACTGGCGAACACCGCTATATGCAGCGAACGGCGGAAATACTCTCCCGCTATGCGGATTACTACCCGGGCTATCAGGTGCATGGCAACATACCGCATAACGGCCCAGGAAAGATGAATGCGCAAACCCTGTGCGAAGCCAACTGTTTACTGGATATGGCGCTGGGCTACGATTTTATCGCCGATGCGCTATCGCCCACCGAACAGCAGCATATTTGTCAGCAACTGCTGCGCGAAGCCGCCACCTTTTTAATGGCCCATCGCAGCCCGCAAATGCATAACCACGAGGTGAAAATTAGCGCCGCAATTGCGGTTATCGGCTTTATCCTTGAAGACGATGCGTTGATTGATTTTGCCGTCAATCAACCTTACGGCCTGCGCTGGCAGCTTGAGCATGGCCTGCTGAAGGAAGGGTTGTGGTTCGAAGGCTCTATTCATTATCACTACTATGCACTTCAGGGATTTATAGCCTTTGAAAAACTGGCCCACGACACCCGCTGGAGTTTACAGCACCTTCCGTACTATCGGCAGATGCTGGATTTCCCCCTTACCCTGCTTATGCCGGATGGCACATTCCCCCGCCTGAATGACTGTATCGCGGGCCAGGAAACGCTGCATCATCGCGATATTTATGAGTTTGCCTGGTTTTTGTATCACGCGCCGCGCTATGCCCAGGTGCTGAACTTCCTCGGCGAAGAGACGCAGGATATGGACACCGTGCTGTGGCGCGACACCGCGTTACCTGACCTGTGCGAACCGCTGATTCCGGAGCGCTCGATCTATGCCCCTGGTGCGGGAATAAGCCTGTGGCGAAAACCGCAGAATGGCCAGGCGGTGCTGATCAAACATTCACCCTATGGCGGCGAACACGATCATTACGATCGCCTGAGCGTGTTGATTTGGGATAAGCACTTCCCCCTTCTGCCGGATCTCGGTACCACCGGATACGGGGCGAAAATGCATTATGCCTACTACAAGAACAGCGCGACGCATAACACTCTCAGCGTAAATCAAACCAATCAACCCCCCGCCACACCGCAGATCTCCGGCTGGCACCAGGGAGAAGATTACTTCTGGCTGGATAGCCACGTTGACTGGCGACAACCCGCGCCGCAGCTCAATAGCCATACGCGCGTGGAATGGGATAGCGATGCCTGGAAAGATATTCAGTTCAGGCGGCGGATTTTATGGGTGGGAAATACGCTGGTTGACCTCTCTACGGTAGAAAACCCGCACCAGCAACAGCTTGACTGGGCATTGCATCTGGATGCGCAGGCGATTGATCCACAAGGGCAATCGGCAACATTCGCCACAACAGGCCCCCTCAGCATCCTGCGCAATAGCAAGGTTCTCCCCCTTGTCGGTTTTCAGCGTTGTTTATTTGCCCACAGAAAGGGAGAGGTCGCATTGTGGCTGGCAGGAGACGGAGAGCGCTGGCAGGGTAACGCGCCAGGCAACCCGGCGATTAGCGATCTGAGCTATGTGATATTACGTAGCCGACAAAAAAATGCGCAGTTTGTTGCTGTGTGGGATTTTGATACAACCCGCCCAATCACAGAGCTTAAACTCAGGCAAGACGAAGAAGGCTGGTATCTGACCTGCTGGCGGGGAGAAACCGTCAGCCAGTTTATGCTACCTGCCTCTGCGGGGCGTGATCCAGCCCTGGAATGACAAGATATCCTCCCGACAGCGCCCGCCGTCGGGAGTAAAATCACAAGGACGTGCGGCCAAACGCCGATTGCCAGTCCTGTTCAAATTTCGCCACCGCCGCGTCAACAGCCGGATAGCTGATGAGCTGCTGAGCGACATCCAGCGGCAGAGTGACCGATTTACAGCCAGCCAGCAGGCAATCCAGCGCCTGACGCGGCGTTTTAAAACTGGCCGCCAGCACTTTTGCCCGCGGTGCATGCAGCGTCAGCAGTTCCTGTAATTCACATACGGTTTGAATACCGTTACCGCCCTGAGCATCGATACGGTTCACATAGGGGGCGACATACTCCGCGCCCGCCAGCGCCGACAGCAACCCCTGCGCCGCACCGTAAACGGCGGTACCGAGCGTCGGAATACCCTCTTCTTTCAGCAGTTTAATCGCTGCAAGGCCTTCTGCCGTTACCGGCACTTTCACAACCAGATCCGGGATAATGGCCCGCAGTTTATGGGCATCCGCCACCATGCCATCGGCGGTGGTTGCCATCACCTGCGCAAACAGGCGGCCTTTCCCCTCCATCGCGTCGTACAACTCCGGCAGCAAAACATCGAGCTGTTTCTTTCCTGCGGCAACAATACTTGGGTTAGTTGTCACCCCCGCCAGAGGGAAAATTCGCGCCAGTTTTTTAACTGCCGCTACATCAGAAGTGTCGAGATAGAGTTCCATCGCCGTTCCTTAAATCGTGACATTTAGCATGCTTTAACACTACCACGAGGATACCTCTCCTTTAGTTGATTTACGTCAAAGAGACTTTCATTCGAAAGTCATTTAATCTTTATACGAAACACGAGGGGAATGTATGATTTTCAATATTCAGCGCTATTCTACCCATGACGGCCCAGGCATCCGCACCGTGGTATTCCTCAAAGGATGCTCACTCGGCTGCCGCTGGTGCCAGAACCCCGAGAGCCGCTCACGGCAGCAGGATCTGCTGTTTGATCCACGCCTGTGTCTGGAGGGTTGCGACCTCTGCCAGCAGGCCGCTCCGGCGGTGATTGAACGTGCGCTGAATGGGTTACTCATCCACCGTGAGAAGCTGACTGAAACGGATCTTGCCGCACTCAACGACTGCTGCCCGACGCAGGCGCTGACGGTTTGTGGCGAGGAGAAAAGCGTCGAAGAGATTATGGCGAGCGTTCTGCGTGATAAACCCTTTTACGATCGCAGCGGCGGCGGGATGACGCTTTCCGGCGGCGAGCCGTTTATGAATCCGGAACTGGCGCTGGCGCTCCTGAAAAATGCCCACCAGCAAGGCATACACACTGCTGTGGAAACCTGCCTGCATGTACCATGGCGCTACCTCGAACCCGCGTTGCCATACATCGACCTCTTCCTTGCTGACCTTAAACATGTCGACGACGCGCGCTTCAAAACATGGACTGATGGTTCCGCCAGACGTGTTCTTGATAACCTGCAACGCCTCGCCGCCGCAGGCAAAAAAATGACCATCCGCGTTCCGCTGATTCAGGGGTTTAACGCCGATATCGATTCCATTAAAGCCATTACCGAATTTGCTGCCGACAAACTGAGCGCGCAGGAGATTCACTTTTTGCCGTATCACACGCTGGGCATCAATAAATATTCGCTGCTCGGCCAACCCTACAATGCCCCCGACAAGCCGCTCGACGACCCGGAATTGCTGGATTTTGCCCTGCAGTATGCCCGCGAAAAAGGCTTAACGGCGACCCTACGAGGATAATCTGATGACCACTCTGACTCTCGATAAACTCACCGACCGTATCAAAACGCACAAATCTGCACTGATAAATATCGTTAAACCGCCGGTCTGTACCGAACGCGCGCGCCACTACACTGAAGCTTATCAGCAACATCTGGATAAACCGATTCCGGTACGCCGCGCGCTGGCGCTGGCGCATCACCTGGCGGAACGCACCATCTGGATCAAGCATGACGAATTGATTATCGGTAATCAGGCAAGTGAAGTGCGAGCGGCGCCGATCTTCCCGGAATATACCGTAAGCTGGATCGAGAAAGAAATTGACTCTCTGGCGGATCGCCCGGGGGCAGGTTTCGCGGTCAGTGAAGAAAACAAACGCGTGTTGCATGAAGTATGCCCCTGGTGGCGCGGCCAGACGGTACAGGATCGCTGCTACGGCATGTTCACCGATGAGCAAAAAGCGCTGCTGGCAACCGGGATAATCAAAGCGGAAGGCAATATGACCTCCGGCGACGCCCACCTGGCGGTGAATTTCCCGCTGCTGCTGGAAAAAGGCCTCGACGGCATGCGCGCAAAAGTGGCCGAACGTCGCTCGAGAATTAACCTGACCGTGCTGGATGACCTGCACGGCGAACAGTTTCTGAAAGCGATTGATATCGTACTTGACGCCGTCAGCCTGCATATCGTTCGCTTTGCCGAACTGGCGCGCAAGATGGCGGCAGAAGAAACCCGCGAAAGCCGCCGCGACGAACTGCTGGCGATGGCGGAAAACTGCGATATCATCGCCCACCAGCCGCCGAAAACCTTCTGGCAGGCGCTACAACTCTGCTACTTCATCCAGTTGATCCTGCAGATCGAGTCCAACGGGCACTCCGTCTCCTTTGCCCGTATGGATCAGTATCTCTATCCCTACTACCGCCGCGACGTCGAACTGGAACAGACACTGGATCGCGAACACGCCATTGAACTGTTGCATAGCTGCTGGCTGAAGCTGCTGGAAGTTAACAAAATCCGCTCCGGCTCCCACTCCAAAGCCTCTGCCGGAAGTCCGCTGTATCAGAACGTCACTATCGGCGGGCAAAAACTGGTCAATGGCGAAGCGCAGGATGCGGTCAACCCGCTCTCTTATGCGATCCTGGAATCCTGCGGCCGCCTGCGCTCCACCCAGCCCAACCTGAGCGTGCGCTATCATGCGGGGATGAGCAACGATTTCCTCGACGCCTGTGTACAGGTGATCCGTTGCGGCTTCGGCATGCCAGCGTTTAACAACGATGAGATCGTTATTCCGGAATTTATCAAACTGGGCGTTGAGCAGCAGGATGCGTATGACTATGCGGCGATCGGCTGTATCGAAACCGCCGTCGGCGGCAAATGGGGCTATCGCTGCACCGGCATGAGCTTTATCAACTTCGCTCGCGTGATGCTGGCGGCAATGGAAGGCGGCCGCGACGCCACCAGCGGCACGGTGTTCCTGCTGCAGGAGCATGCGCTATCGAAAGGTAATTTCAGCAGTTTCGAACAGATGCTTGCCGACTGGGATACGCAAATCCGCTACTACACCCGTAAATCAATTGAGATTGAGTACGTGGTCGACACCATGCTGGAGGAGAACGTTCATGACATCCTCTGCTCGGCGCTGGTGGATGATTGCATCGAACGGGCGAAGAGCATCAAACAGGGCGGTGCGAAATATGACTGGGTTTCCGGCCTTCAGGTAGGCATCGCTAACCTTGGCAACAGCCTGGCGGCGGTAAAAAAACTGGTCTTCGATCAGGGGCTGATTGGCCAGCAGGAACTGGCGAAAGCGCTGGCGGAAGATTACGAAGGGCTGACGCATGAACAGCTTCGTCAACGCCTGATCAACGGCGCGCCGAAGTACGGCAACGATGACGATAGCGTCGATACCCTGCTGGCGCGCGCCTACCAGACCTATATCGACGAACTAAAGCAGTATCACAACCCGCGCCATGGTCGCGGCCCGATTGGCGGCAACTACTACGCAGGCACCTCGTCCATCTCCGCGAACGTGCCGTTTGGCGCGCAGACGATGGCAACACCGGATGGGCGTAAAGCCAAAACCCCGCTGGCAGAAGGCGCAAGCCCGGCCTCCGGTACAGACCATCTCGGGCCGACCGCAGTAATTAGCTCCGTCGGAAAACTGCCGACCTCAGCTATCCTCGGCGGCGTGTTGCTGAATCAGAAGCTAAACCCGGCGACGCTTGATAATGAGAGCGATAAGCAGAAACTGATGGTGCTGTTACGTACTTTCTTTGAAGTACATAAAGGCTGGCATATCCAGTACAACATCGTCTCCCGTGAAACGCTGCTGGAAGCCAAAAAACATCCGGAGCAATACCGCGATCTCGTGGTGCGTGTCGCCGGCTACTCAGCATTCTTCACCGCCCTGTCGCCGGACGCTCAGGACGACATTATTGCCCGTACTGAGCACACGTTATAAATCAATTCTGCCCGGTAGCACTACGCTCACCGGGACTACCGCCGGGTAAAGGCTTATCGCCGCCCGGCGTTTTTATGTTCGTTGAGGGAGGTTTTCCGAGCATCCTCGCAGGAAAGAGCACGCAAAATCACACTTCATTTCGCAGATGTTAGAGTCTGTCCATCTTAATCAAACAGGCACGGACAGCCATGAAAGCCAAATTTCCCTCAACACCTCACGATGCCATCTTCAAGACGTTTTTGCGCCACGGTGAAACCGCGCGTGATTTTCTGGAAACGCATCTGCCACCCTTTTTGCGACCACATTGCGATCTCGATACCCTGAAACTGGAACCAGAAAGTTTTCTTGATGAGAAACTGCGATCCCGCTATTCCGACGTGCTCTACTCCCTGCAAACCGGAAATGGCGCAGGATACATCTATGTCATCATCGAACACCAAAGCTCTCCTGACGATCATATGGCTTTTCGCCTGATGCGCTATGCCGTCGCCGCCATGCAGCGCCATCTGGATATCGGCTATAAAAAGATTCCCCTGGTGATCCCGATTTTGTTCTATCACGGTGAGGAGACGCCCTATCCTCATTCAATGGACTGGACTGATGAATTTGACAATCCTGAACTGGCCCGCCAGATCTTCTACCGCGCATTTCCGCTGGTGGACATCACTGTCACGCCCGATGACGCTATCATGCAACATCGCCGAATCGCGCTACTGGAACTGCTGCAAAAACATATTCGCCAGCGCGATCTCACAGGTTTACTTGAGCAACTGGTCACCCTTTTATTGTTGGGATACACTACCGAAACGCAGTTGAAAGCGTTAGTTAACTATATGTTCCTCGAAGGAAATACCGAGAACTGTAGCGCATTGCTGGAAAAGCTGGCGCAGCGTGCGCCGAAGCATAAGGAGACGTTGATGACAATCGCAGAACAGCTTGAGCAAAAGGGACGACAGCAGGGGCTTAAAGAAGGCAGAGAAGAAGGAAGAGAAGAAGGAAGAGAAGAAGGCCAGCATATCGCCTCCCTGCGCATCGCGAAAAAACTGCTAAAAGAGGGGCTGGATATACAAAAAGTGAGTTTGATTACCGGCCTCGCTCCGGAAGAATTTAAGACCTGTAGCCATTGATGTTTTACTTTCATATGAAATAAATTTGTGGATGCGGTCACATTGTAATTAGAATGTTTCTGGTCGCAGTTACATCAGGAGCACTGAGTATGACCGTAAAAGTGATCGTCACCGATATGGACGGAACTTTTCTTAATGACGCCAAAAAATACGATCGTGACCGTTTTCTGGCGCAGTTTGAACAGCTTCAACAGCGTGGTATTGAGTTCGTCGTCGCCAGCGGAAATCAATATTATCAGCTTATTACCTTCTTCCCGGAAATTCAGAATCGCATCTCTTTCGTCGCCGAAAATGGCGCACTGGTGTATGAGCACGGGCAACAGCTTTTCCACGGTGAGCTGACGCACCACGAATCACAAATCGTGATTGCTGAACTACTGAAAGACAAGACGCTGAATTTCGTGGCCTGTGGGCTGGAGAGTGCTTATGTCAGCGAGGACGCCCCGGAGGCGTTCGTCGCGCTGATGTCAAAGCATTACTATCGCCTGAAGCGCGTGGCGAGCTATGCGGATATCGACGATAAGCTATTTAAATTCTCGCTTAACCTGTCCGATGAACAGATCCCGTTGCTGATTGATAAACTGCGCGTCGCGCTCGACGGCGTGATGAAGCCTGTCACCAGCGGCTTTGGCTTTATCGACCTGATTATTCCCGGCCTGCACAAAGCCAACGGTATCAGCCGCCTGCTTAAGCGCTGGGATATCTCGCCGCAATCATGTGTGGCCATCGGCGATAGCGGCAACGATGCCGAAATGTTGAAGCTCGTTAAATATTCGTTTGCCATGGCGAATGCGGGTGAAGCAATCAAAACAATCTCACGCTATGCCACTGACGACAATAACCATGACGGTGCGCTGAATGTCATTCAGGCGGTACTGGACGGTCACTCCCCCTTCGATAGCTGATCCTTTGCGCCGGGTCTGACCCGGCGTTGCTCTCCCTCTTCATCGCTTTGTGCCACTCCTCATTTTTTAAACTTGCATTAACTAAATTTTAACTTAAAGTATCACTTGTAATCATTTTTACTTTCGAATGAAAGATTGCGAGGTTGATATGGCTCTTACCTTTACCCACGACACACTGCCTGCCGATCCCAAATCGGCTATCCGCCAGATGAAAGCCGCCCTGCGCGCGCAACTCGGCGATGTACAGCAGGTGTTCAACGAACTGACTGCAAAAATTGAAGCCCGTGTTGCTGAAATAGAAGCAAGAAAAGCGCAGGGTTTACCGGTATGGCCGGAAATTTCCTTCGCGGATATTGCATCCGGTACCGTCAGCGAAGCGACTCGCGCCGAAATTAAACGCCGGGGTTGCGCCGTCATCAAAGGCCACTTCCCGCGTGAACAGGCGCTGGCATGGGATCGTTCAATGCTGGATTACCTCGATGCCAACCACTTCGACGATATCTATAAGGGGCCTGGTGATAGCTTCTTCGGCTCGCTGGAGGCCTCGCGCCCGGAAATCTATCCCATTTACTGGTCACAGGCGCAAATGCAGGCAAGGCAGAGCGATAGCATGGCTGCGGCGCAGTCCTTTCTCAATCGCCTGTGGCAGGTTGAAGGGGGAGGAAAAAAGTGGTTTAACCCCGATATCAGCGTGATCTACCCGGATCGCATCCGCCGCCGTCCGCCAGGCACCACGTCTAAAGGGCTTGGCGCCCACACGGATTCCGGCGCGCTGGAGCGCTGGTTACTGCCCGCTTATCAGCAGGTGTTCGCCAGCGTCTTTAACGGCAATATCGAGGAATACGATCCCTGGAACGCCGCACACCGAACTGACGTCGAAGAATACACTGTGGATAACACCACCAAATGCTCTGTTTTTCGTACTTTCCAGGGCTGGACGGCGCTCTCCGATATGATCCCGGGTCAGGGTCTATTACACGTGGTGCCAATTCCGGAAGCGATGGCGTATGTTCTGCTACGCCCACTGCTCGATGATGTGCCTGAAGATGAACTCTGCGGTGTTGCGCCAGGTAGAGTGTTGCCTATTTCAGAGAAATGGCATCCTCTGCTGCTCAAAGCGTTGACGTCCATTCCGGCACTGGAAGCCGGTGACTCAGTATGGTGGCACTGCGATGTCATTCACGCCGTCGCGCCGGTCGAAAATCAGCAAGGCTGGGGGAACGTGATGTATATCCCCGCAGCGCCAATGTGCGAGAAAAACCTCGCCTACGCCCATAAAGTGCGCGCCGCGCTGGAGACGGGCGTGTCACCCGGCGACTTCCCCCGGGAGGATTATGAAGCCAACTGGGAGGGACGCTTTACGCTGGATGATTTAAACATTCACGGCAAACGGGCGTTAGGCATAGAGGAGTAGTTGTCATACAGCCCTTCGTTCTCCACGGCGGAGTGCCCTTTCCCGGGTCGCACCCGCCGTACTGATTCACGTACTGCCAAACGCCCATGCAGCAGCAATGACCCCACCGGCGCATCCGGGCGGATCAGCCGCTGTTGCAGCATTTGTACCGCTTCACTGCCCAACTCATCACGCGGCACATGCACCGCCGTCAGCGGTACATCTTCAATGGCCGCCAGATTAAAACCATCAATGCTCATTACCGAGATATCTTGTGGCACACGCAGCCCTCGCTGAGTCAGCGCATTAATGGCCCCCGCCGCCATGAAATCACTGCCGACCAGTAGCGCGCTCGGCAAGGCCTGCCCTTTTCGCGCATCCAGCCAGTCGCCCACTTTCTCTTCCGCCGCTTTGGCGCTGAAACTGTGGATATTCAGCAGGTCTCTGTCACGGTCAAAGTTCAGGTTATGCTGCGCCCATGACTCGCGGATCCCTGCCAGGCGTTGCTCCATTGTGTACCGACGCAAGCACATCACATTCAGCACTTCCCGATGCCCCATCTCAAACAGATAGCGGGCGGCAAATGCGCCAATCATGCGGTGATCCGGGGCAATCGCTGGTAAACGCATACGTTCATCGCGACAGTTGATCAGTACACAGGGTTTGCCAAGATCGGCGGCGAGATCGTGAATATGCGGATCGTCAATACCGAGCAGGATCGCAGCTTGTGTTTCCACCTCGTTCATCCGCGAGAGAAATAGCGTCGGGTCGCTATCATTTTCTTCCAGCGGACAGTAGCGCAGCCGCACTTCATGCGGGGCAAGCGCTTTGCTGATGCTCTGAATCACGCGGTAGTAAAAAATATCCGAACGTTCATCGAATGCCCTCGGTGGCGCGAACACCAGCAGGCTGTTAAGCAACAAACGCCCCGCCGCCATCCCTTCCATCACCCCCAGTTCACGCGCAGCGGTAAGTACCTGTTCGCGCGCTCGCACGCTGGTATTGGCCTTTCCCGCCAGTACGCGTGAAACGGTGCTGGCAGAGAGTCCGGTTCGCCCGGCAATCTCGGCAATTTTCAGCTTCTTTTCCATTTTGTGATCCGTTTCAAATTCGCAAATGAAAGAATTTTCATAAAGCACAAGCCCTATGTAATAAGGCTTAAGGCAAGCATGGGTAATGTATCTCAGAGTTTTATGAAAAAACGTGCACAAAACCTCCTTTCCCTGGCTTTTTTTGTCTCTTAGTCTGAATTGGTAGAACAACTTCCATACAAGAATAGCGGAAGCTTCTAAAACTAAATAATAAACATATCAAAGGTTAACAAGATTGGTGTGACAACTCTCCACGGAGTTGCCCACCTTATCCTACAAAATTCTGTGGAGATCCCCATGAGTCAGGGCATCAATAACGATATGACCGTCAGCAAAACCCGCCGGGTGGTGAAAAACCTGCGCTGGTGGATGCTTATTCTCTTTTTACTTGGCGTTACCGTTAACTACATCACCCGTAACTCGCTGGGTATTCTGGCGCCGGAGCTGAAAACCAGCCTCGGGATCACAACCGAACAATACTCCTGGATTGTGGGTGCCTTCCAGATTGCCTATACCCTGTTTCAGCCTCTGTGTGGCTGGTTAATTGACGTTATTGGCCTGAAACTTGGCTTTATGATTTGTGCCTCACTATGGGCGCTGGCTTGCTTGCTGCATGCCGGAGCGGGAAGCTGGCTACATCTGGCTATCCTGCGTTTCTTTATGGGGGGCGCGGAAGCGGCGGCTACCCCGGCAAACGCCAAAACCATCGGCGAGTGGTTCCCGAAAACCGAGCGCCCGATTGCCGCCGGTTGGGCCGGGGTGGGCTTCTCCGTGGGTGCGATGCTGGCTCCCCCCATCATCTATTTCGCCCATGCGTCGTTCGGCTGGCAGGGCGCGTTTATGTTTACCGGCGTACTGGCCGGGCTGTGGGTGGTGCTGTGGTGGGCGTTCTATCACAATCCGGAAAAACATCCGAATCTGAGCAAAAGTGAGCTGGAGTATATCCGCCAGGATAACGAAGCGCCGCCAGTCAAACTCCCTTTCCTGACAGCGCTGAAAACGGTTGGCAAGAACAAACGCTTTTACGGTATCGCGATCCCTGCTTTTATGGCTGAACCTGCCTGGGCCGTATTCAGCTTCTGGATGCCGCTCTACTTCGCCAAACAGTACAACATGGATCTCAAGCAGATAGCCCTGTTCGCCTGGTTGCCCTTTCTGGCCGCAGACCTGGGTAGCGTCGCGAGCGGCTATTTAACCCGCCTCTATACACGTCTGTTCGGGTGCTCGCGCATCAACTCTACGGTTGCCAGCTCCGTGACGGGCGCATTCATGATGATTTCGCTGGCGGTGGTCGCCCTCACCAAAGATCCGATTTTTGCCGTGGTGCTGATGTCCATCGGCGGCTTTGGCCATCAGATTATTTCCTGCATGCTCAGCGCACTCGTTGTGGAGTCATTCGATAAAGGTCAGATGGCAACCGTCAACGGCATGCGCGGCTCAGCCGCGTGGATTGCCAGCTTCCTCTTTTCTCTGATTATCGGGATTACCGCCGACAAAATCGGCTTCAACCCGCTGTTTATCGCCATGGGATTCTTCGACCTGATTGGCGCCTGTTTCCTGGTGGCATTTATTGCTGAACGTCGCGCAAAACGCGCCTGAGAGTGGATGTAAAAATGAAAACGTTGAAAAACTGGGCCCTACAAAAACAGTCTGCCCATCACGCTGAATTGCTGGTCGATGGCCAGCACACACTGTGCCTCTATGTACTGGAAGAGAATCTGTTCCGCGTGCTGATAAAACGCAAAGGCGAGCTGGCGCTGGACAGAACCTGGAGTATTGCCCCTCAGCAGGATGTACCGTGGGAAGGTCGACATCGTGACGATCTCAGCGGCTTTACCCTGCCTGCCTGGACGCTCACGGAACAGGACAATACGCTTATCGTCGCCAGCGATTCACTACGTGTAACCGTCCACCAGCCGCTGTGGCTGGAGTGGCACTACCGTAACGCGGCTGGCGAATGGCTACCGCTGGTGAATGACCGCCCGACCAGCGCCTATTTGCTGAATGCGCACGGCGACGGCGTGGCTCACTACCAGAGCCGCCGTAAAGACGAACGTTTTTATGGTTTGGGTGATAAAGCGGGCGATTTGCAACGCAACGGCAAGCGCTATGAAATGCGCAATCTGGATGCGATGGGCTACAACGCCGTCAGCACCGACCCACTGTATAAGCACATTCCGTTTACTATTACTCGCCGCGACGACATCAGTTTCGGCCTGTTTTACGACAATCTGAGCAGTTGCTGGCTGGATCTCGGTAATGAGATCGATAACTACCACACAGCCTACCGTCGCTGGCAGGCTGAAGCGGGTGATATCGATTACTATATGTTCACCGGTGAGCGCGTGCTTGATGTCACCAAAGCTTTTGTGCGCCTGACCGGGAAAACCCTGTTCGGCCCGAAGTGGAGCCTTGGCTACAGCGGTTCCACCATGCACTATACCGATGCGCCGGACGCGCAAAACCAACTGATGAACTTTATTCGCTTGTGCGACGAGCACGCGATCCCGTGCGACTCTTTCCAGCTTTCATCCGGCTATACATCAATAAACGGCAAGCGCTATGTGTTCAACTGGAACAATGAGAAGGTGCCACAGCCGAAAGTGATGAGCCAGGCGTTTCACGATGCGGGGCTGCATCTGGCCGCCAATATCAAACCTTGTCTGTTGCAGGATCATCCGCGCTACGCAGAAGTCGCGGAACAGGGATTATTTATCCGTGATTCAGAGAAAGACGAACCAGAACGTTCCAGCTTCTGGGACGATGAAGGATCTCATCTCGATTTCACCAACCCGCAGGCTGTTGCCTGGTGGCAGAATGGCGTAACCACACAGTTGCTGGAGATGGGCATTGACTCCACCTGGAATGACAACAACGAATATGAAGTGTGGGACGGTGAAGCGCGTTGCCATGGCTTTGGCAACGAGATAGCCATTAAACACATCCGCCCGGTGATGCCGCTACTCATGATGCGCGCCTCGCTGGAAGCACAGCAACGTTTTGCGCCAGATAAGCGCCCGTATCTGATCTCCCGCTCCGGCTGCGCAGGGATGCAGCGTTACGTCCAGACCTGGAGCGGCGACAATCGCACCAACTGGGATACCCTGCGTTACAACACCCGTATGGGGCTGGGAATGAGCCTGTCTGGTCTCTATAACCTCGGCCACGATGTCGGAGGGTTCTCTGGCGATAAGCCCGACCCGGAACTGTTTGTCCGCTGGGTGCAGAACGGCGTGATGCATCCGCGCTTCACCATTCATTCGTGGAATGACGACCATACGGTGAACGAACCGTGGATGTATCCGGCAGTCACACCGGCTATCCGCAGCGCCATTGAGCTACGTTACCGCCTTCTGCCCTATTTCTATACCCTGATGTGGCAGGCGCATGTGGACGATGAGCCTATGTTGCGCCCGACCTTCCTCGACCACGAGCATGACGCGCAGACCTTCGAAGAATGCGACGATTTCCTGCTGGGCCGTGATTTACTGGTGGCAAGCGTTGTCGAGCCAGGCCTGCGTGAACGCCGCGTCTGGCTGCCTGATAATGAAACCGGCTGGTACGATTTTTACACCCAGGAGTGGTTCTCCGGCGGCCAGTGGATAACCCGCGATGCACCGCTGGAAAAACTGCCGCTGCTGGTTCGCGCCGGTGCCGCCCTGCCGCTTAGCGAGCGCATCACCTTTGTCAGCGCCAAAGACGATGATACCCGTGAACTCAAACTCTTCCCGGTTAAAGGTGTAGGCACCACATCCGGCGTGCTGTTCGAAGATGACGGCGAATCGTGGGGTTATCAGAACGGCAATGCGCTGTGGGTGGAATGGGAAATGGCGTGTAATGCCACTACCATCGATCTTACGATTAGCGCCCGCGGTGACTATCGTCCGGGCTGGAAAACATTAACGATTTCTCAGCCCAGGGATGAGAAACGCCAGCTACGCGTCAACGGTCAGTTAATTAACGAGTGGAAATTCACGGAATAAAGCTTTAAAAAAGAGAGCGGCCCAATGGTGGGCCGCTCTCTTTTCACTACCCTCTATTTTTCCATTAGCGATCACACATTTGCTACGCATCATTATATTATCCTGCCGCACCGCGAAATGATTCAGCACATTCAAACGCATCAATAAATATCATATTTGAAATAAATTTATTCACGGAAAATATAATGAAAGTAAAACAGGGTATAGTAATGGCGGTATTGTCCGCCGCATGTTTCAGTCCCGGCGTACAGGCAGAGACTGTTCCCCCCGTTCAGGGCTTACATACCGTTGGCACAAAACGGGATCGAGAATTTTCGCTGGCGCAGTAATGAATAGTGTTCTCCTGGAATCAGAAACCATTCCTTTCTCAAAATTGAAAATTTTACTGCCTCCTGCCCGATGGGACAATTCAGACAATGCCGGGCCAGGCCCGGCATCACAGCAAAAACAAATCTACTATTTGCTCAATTCCGCACGCGCGTGAGCAGATGCAATATATTGCCCCACGATCTGCGACATCGTTACAGCATCGAGCTTAACTTTTTGCCCCTCTTCTTCGCACCAGGGGCTGCTTACGACGACAACGACCCGGCTTTCCTGAGGTTCATAACGGAATACCTGCATAAAGCGTTTGGTGGTGATATTCAGCTTATTGCCATTGCGCACATAGAGATGGAGCATCGCGACGCCGGAGTTGACGACGACCTCATAACGTTCAACATATTCCAGCGGTAGTGGCTGTGGAAGATAGAGGCTGGTAATGCTTTGCGGCGTCAATGTGAACAACGGCTGACGCGACCGCTGTAATGCCACCCGCCCCATCATACCCAGCGGGAGACCTATCAGCGTCAATAGCCAGCATATCGCGCTAAGGTGTTGAAAGAGCACCAGATAGCCCCCGCCAATTATCAGCACAATACCCACGATCATCATGGTCCATGCCATCGATGAGGAAGACCATATAGCCTTAGTTTCTGTCGCCAGTGCTGCTTCAGCCTCGATTTCCTCGCGTATCTTGGCGCGCACTGGTTCAATCTCCTGAGATATCTCACAAGATAATGCGCTGGCAACGGGCGCGAATAACGCGGGGAAGAAGAGGTTCTCTTCTGGCGCAACGGCACGAGAGGCTTGTATCAGCAATTCTTCATTGAGTGAAAGATTCAGGGCGGTGATACGCGCGCGGGTCGTGGGATGGCTATCCATCGGATGCGCAATTTCACTGTCGATGCTGGCAAGAACATCAAGCGGCCCCAGCTTTTGCAACGCAGACATCAGATCTTCCGTCCAATTGTTACTGATCTTCCGCCCGCGAAGAACGTCTTCCAGGAAGCGCTCAACGGGTTCACTCAGCGCCGATATTCTCAGCAATGCGCTAGCAAAGGCCGAAGAGGATGATACGCGAGCCCCGGTTTCATCGGCGGCCAGTTCACGGATACGGCTCCAGTGGTTCACCGTCTCATGGAAGGTTTGTAAAAACCACATCGCCATATCCAGTGCGGAATAGAGTACCAGGCGGTCTATCCAGGCATCCTGCATGTTTTTGGCCATCTGTTGCAGGCTATTTTGCATGCCTGCATAGAGGGGGGCGAAGCGCAGGCTGTACTGCGTATCCTCACCGGTAAAATGACCTAACTCATGCCCCACGACGGCGGCGATCTCCGCTTCGTTAAGGAGTGACAGATACGTCAGCGGTAAATAGAGTGTATTCCCCGTTAAGCGCTCGCCCTTTTCAACCTGGACGGGATTGGCCGTGACATAAAAGCAGTCAAAAAACCCCACGACAATGTTATCCGGTGGCGTAAGCTGCGCCTGAGAGGTAAGGCTCCGAACCCACAGCCAGAGTTCAGGTGCCTGCATTTCCGGCAGATTGACACCTATCACCCGCGAATCTTCAGGCTTAAACAGGGCAAAGCATTTACGCACAGAAAAGAAACTTTTAATGATCATCCACAATATGGCAAATACAGCTAATATCATGCCGAACAGCAATTTTATACCGCCGCCATTCATCTCTACGTGTCCCATGGCCCAGATAATTTCTGAGAGCACTAACGCGACGCTCGCAAGGCCGCAGAAAAGGATTTCGCCAACCATCATGAAGGGCAGTAGTCGGCGGCAGAGAGTAAATTTTTGAATGAGGACATCCTGGGAACGTCGCGAAGTGCGTGCACTGGCCTTACACACCATCACTGCGCTTGCCAGGATAAACATCGCCACCAGACTCAGGAAAAGCGCCAGCATGGCTAATCCAAACTGGATTATTTCTATACCATCAGCATTATCACTTACTCGCCAGCATTTCCATATTCCATATATAAAGAGAAACAAAGGGGGGTAAAAAAGATTAATTACTCTTTTTCTGTCCATAGAAAACGTCATCCATTTAAATTAACAATATTCCTGAAGAATAGAACTATAAAAAACTATTTATTCAATTTATAAATTACGCTTATGGCAATCATTATAAATCAATAATGAGTTTATATCAGACTTTGTTTGATTTTATTTAATAAGAAACGAATTGAAGGAAGAAAAAAAGAGGCTGGAAATGCATAGCGTACTTTGCATTTCCAGCCATCCAGTTACTCGATACCTTTACTACGCAGGTAATCTTCATAGTTACCGGTGAAGTCAATCACGCGCTCCGGCGTAATCTCAATCACACGCGTGGCAAGCGAGCTCACAAATTCACGGTCGTGAGAGACGAAGATCAATGTGCCAGGATACATCTCCAGCGCCATGTTCAGGGATTCAATCGATTCCATATCCAGGTGGTTAGTCGGTTCATCCATCACCAGCACATTCGGTTTTTCCATCATCAGCTTACCGAACAGCATGCGGCCCTTCTCACCACCGGAAAGTACTTTCGCCGGCTTCTTGATATCGTCCTGGCTGAACAGCAGACGTCCCAGAATGCTGCGCACCGCCTGTTCGTCATCGCCTTCCTGTTTCCACTGGCTCATCCAGTCGAAGACAGTCAGATCATTTTCAAACTCAAACTCATGATCCTGCGCGTAGTAGCCAATTTGCGCGTTTTCCGACCATTTCACCGTTCCCGCGTCCGGCGTCAAATCGCCCACCAGGGTTTTCATGAGCGTGGATTTACCCACACCGTTGGTTCCCAGAATCGCCAGCCTCTCACCGACTTCCAGCAGGAGTTTTACCCCTTTAAACAGCGGGCCGTTATCAAAGCCTTTGCTGAGACCTTCCACTTCCAGCGCGTTACGGAACAGCTTCTTATCCTGTTCGAAGCGAATGAACGGGTTCTGGCGGCTGGACGCTTTCACTTCGTCGAGTTTGATTTTATCAATCTGACGTGCGCGAGAAGTTGCCTGACGGGATTTAGACGCGTTGGCGCTAAAACGACTGACGAAGGATTGCAGGTCAGCGATCTGCGCTTTTTTCTTGGCGTTATCGGCCAGCAGACGTTCGCGCGCCTGCGTCGCGGCTGTCATGTACTCGTCGTAGTTACCGGCGTAAACGCGCAGTTCACCGTAGTCGAGATCCGCCATGTGAGTGCAGACCATATTCAGGAAGTGACGGTCGTGCGAAATGATGATCATGGTGCTGTCACGTTCGTTCAGCACCTGCTCCAGCCAGCGGATGGTGTCGATGTCCAGGTTGTTCGTTGGTTCATCAAGCAGCAGAATATCCGGGTTAGAGAACAGCGCCTGTGCCAGCAGCACACGCAGTTTCCAGCCGGGCGCAACTTCACTCATAGGGCCATAATGCTGTTCCAGCGGAATACCCACGCCCAACAGCAGTTCACCGGCGCGCGCTTCAGCAGAATAGCCATCCATTTCACCATAGAGCACTTCCAGATCGGCCACTTTATAGCCGTCTTCTTCGCTCATTTCCGGCAGGGCATAGATGCGGTCACGCTCTTGTTTGACTTCCCACAGCTCTCCATGCCCCATGATGACCGTATCCAGAACGCTGAACTCTTCAAACGCGAACTGATCCTGACGCAATTTACCAATACGTTCATTCGGATCGAGAGAGACGTTGCCCAGCGTCGGCTCAAGGTCGCCGCCGAGGATTTTCATAAAGGTGGATTTGCCGCTCCCGTTAGCGCCAATCAGGCCGTAACGGTTGCCGCCGCCAAATTTGACGGAGATGTTTTCGAACAGCGGCTTACTGCCAAACTGCATGGTAACGTTGCTGGTAACTAACACGGAAGTATCCTGAGGAATGTGACAAACCGCCTATTCTGCCACAATTCTGAATTAAAATCGCCCGCCTTCGTCGCGGGCTAAACTGTCACAGAAGTGAAAAAAATGTGATTTCGTACACATCCTAATTCCATGGCGAGGGGAATGCACATATAATGCGCTCCCATCAATCATCCAATTTTCCAACCACAGCCTGAGTGGCACTGATATTTCACACAACATGAAAATAAAATTAACCACACTTTTCGCTGCGGCGCTTGCTGTCGTAGGATTCTGTAAAACAGCCTCCGCCGTGACCTATCCGTTGCCGACGGATGGTAGCCGGGTCATTGGTCAAAATCAGGTGATCACCATCCCTGAAAACAACAAACAGCCGCTGGAGTACTTTGCGGCCCAGTATCAGATGGGTCTCTCCAACATGCTGGAAGCGAACCCGGGCGTGGATACCTATCTGCCGAAGGGCGGCACTGTGCTGACCATCCCTCAGCAGTTGATTCTGCCGGATACCGTACATGAAGGGATTGTCATCAACAGCGCGGAAATGCGTCTGTATTACTACCCGAAAGGCACTAACACGGTGATCGTGCTGCCGATTGGTATCGGCCAGTTGGGTAAAGACACCCCAATTAACTGGACGACTAAAGTTGAACGTAAAAAAGCAGGCCCAACCTGGACGCCGACTGCCAAGATGCATGCAGAATATGCGGCAGCAGGCAACCCGCTTCCGGCCGTCGTTCCGGCTGGCCCGGATAACCCGATGGGTCTGTATGCGCTGTATATCGGTCGCCTGTATGCCATTCACGGTACCAACGCCAACTTCGGTATCGGCCTGCGTGTAAGCCACGGCTGTGTGCGTCTGCGTAACGAAGACATCAAATTCCTGTTCGAGAGCGTGCCGGTTGGTACCCGCGTACAGTTTATTGATGAGCCGGTTAAAGCGACCACCGAACCAGATGGCAGCCGCTTTATCGAAGTTCACAACCCGCTGTCTACCACTGAAGCACAGTTTGAAGGCGGCGAAACCGTGCCGGTGGTTCTGAACTCTGCGGTACAGAAAGTCACGTCTCAGTCTGACGTTGACCAGGACGTGCTGAATCAGGCGATTCAGAACCGTGCCGGTATACCGATTCGTCTGAACTGATTTGGTTCAGATGCAAAAATGGCGAAGCTGATGCTTCGCCATTTTTTTTGGGCATGAGTGCGTTTTTTTCCCCTCTCCCCAACGAGCACAGTCGGTTCCCTCTCTCTGTGGGAGAGGGTTAGGGTGAGGGCACCAGCGCGCACTCCCCTCACCCGTTATTCACCATCACAAACCCGCCGTGATCGTAACGATAATGGCAGTGCGCATACTCCAGCGGCGTACCGTCTTCCAGATAGATAACCTGCTCCAGTTCCAGCACCGGGTCAGTCTCGTCGCAGTTGAGATACTCTCTGTCGCGAACATCCGGTTTACAGGCGCGCACCACACGGTAAGCGCCCATCATTTTTAATCCCAGCGTTTCACGCACGTAGCGGAATACTGAGCTTTCCAGATGCGATTTATTAAGCCCCGGCACCAGGGCAACGGGCATTACCGTCATATCCAGCGATATCGGTTCACCGTTGACCAAACGCAGGCGGATAAAGTCGTAAACCGGCGCGTCCGCGCCGATCATCAGCGCGGTTTGCTCTTTCTCATCCGCAAAACGCAGTTCAAACTGAATCACCTGGCTTGTCACCTCGCCAAGATGTCGCCAGGTTTCCGTCGCACCGTAATAGTCGCTACCTGAGACATCCCACTGCGAAATCTGGTTGACGTTTTTGCGTACAAACGTCCCCTGCCCCTGGCGAGCGTAGATAAGCCCCTCCACAATCAACTGACGCATCGCCTGTTGAATGGTCATCCTGCTGGTATTAAATTCGGCCGCCAGCGCCAGTTGATCGGGCAGCGGTTGTGTGGCCGGATAGTGCTGGCTCAAAATACGCTGCTTAATTTCCTGCGCGATGGAGAGATACTTCGCCGCCATCCTCTGCTCCTGTATCGGTGTTACATCGCTTCGCCGTTGCTGTGGATCACCCGCTTAAGCCACGCGTAGCTTTTCTTCGGCACACGACGTAAATCCTTCAAATCATGGTTTTCACGGTTCACATACACCACGCCGTAGCGCTTACGCATGTCGCCCTGGGAGCTGAGGATATCAATTAACCCCCATCCCAGATAGCCCACGACCTGCGCGCCATCTTCGAACATTGCCGCTTTCATCGCATTGATATGGTCACGATGATAGGCGATACGGTAATCATCAGCGATGGGCGTTTCGCCATCCCAGGACTCAATCACCCCAATGCCGTTTTCAATCGGGAACACCGGTAAGCGCCAGTCGTTATAGTAGCGGGTGATGATGCTGCGAAAGCCGAGCGGGTCAATCTGCCAGTTCCATTCAGTCGCCTTCAGGTGCGGATTCGGGGTATCACCGAACACCATATAGTTGTTCACGCTTGTCCCTTCCGGTATGGGCTCGCTGCTTAACGTGCGGCTGGCGTAGTAGCTGAAGGCCAGGTAGTCATTTTTGAGCGTCGCCAGTACAGCGAGATCCTCATCGCGATAAATATCCCGCAGCCCTTCACGTTCGACAAATGCCATCACTTCCGGGCTGTAACCCTGCCCGCTAAACGCACGTAACAGATTCTGATTAAAGAACTCATCCAACTGACGGGCGCAGAAAACATCGCGTGGCTTGCAGGTGGCGGGATAAACCTGAGCATGCGCCAGCATGCCGCCCATCAGCCTGCCGGGTTTGTTCTGATGCAGATAGTGCGTCAGGTGGGCGTGGGCCATCATGACGTGGTGCTGAATCTGGTAGAGCTCGCGCAGGGTTTTCTCACCCTGCATATAGCCGGAAATCAAAAATGCTTCCGGCATATGGTAGAGATTTTGCTCGTTAAAGGTGAGCCACCAGGTAACCTGATCGCCAAAACAGTCGATCATCTTTTTACCGTAACGGATAAACGCTTCCATCACCCGACGATCGGTAAAACCGTTATATTTTTCCGCCAGCGCCAGCGGCATGTCGAAGTGGTAGAGGCAGATCATCGGCGCAATACCCCGCGACAGTAACGCATCAATAAAGCGCTGATAAAACGCGATCCCCTCTTCATTAAACTCGCCGTCACCGTCGGGGCAGACACGGCTCCAGGCGATCTGGAAGCGGTAACAGGTCATCCCCAGATCCTGCATTAAATCAAAATCTTCTTCGAAGCGATGATAGCTATCGGTGGCAACTTTCCAGTCAGAGGTGTTCTCTTTCGGCTCGCGAATGTCATAAACCGACATCCCTTTCCCGCCCTCGTCCCATGCCCCTTCGGTCTGCATGCTGGAAACAGAGTTTCCCCACAAAAATCCTTCTGGCAGTTTGTTCATCAGCGCGTCCTCAGCAATATGACTAGTCAAATAAAGTATATGACTAGTCATATTGAAAAAAGGCGCAAAAGGCAATGGATCGGCTCACTTTTTGTGAGCCTATCCTAAAGATCAAGCATAATTAAGGAGATGCAGCAGCCCGTAAGCGACCAGCGCCGCCCAGAGCAACAGGGGCAGAGAGTACAAATGGAAACGCCACCAGATCCGGCGGTCGTTGGCCATACGCAGGGCGATAAGATTAGCCAGCGACCCGGGCAGCAGCCCGAAACCGCCGACATTGACCGCCCATGCCAGCAGCGTGGAGGGCGGCACATAGTTCAGCAGCAGAATGGTGGAAGGCACATTACTGATCACCTGCGACAGCCCTATCGCGGTCAGCCACAGCGAACCGTCTGACAGTTGCTCGACACCGTGCAAAAGATCCTGCAATGCAGGCAACTGCGTCAGCAGGTGAACATCGATAAACATCGCCATAAAGACCAACAGCAGCGTCCAGTCAACGCTATAAACTACACGCCGCTCAAGTAACAGAAACCCCGCCGCCACGCAAGCCAGCCCCCACAGTTCAAATCGCATTTCCAGCGCGGCAAGAAAGACCAGATAGAACGCCAGACAGCTCCACACCAGCTTTGGCCGCCACGACGGGGTCGCATCGCTGCTCTGAAACTGCAATTTTTTAGCAGGGAAACACAACCAGCTCAACAGCAGTATGCTCGCCATCATCGCCAGCGCCAGCGGCAACATTTGCAGGGTGAAAGCCGGAAAGCTCAGACCCGATCGCCCCCACAGTAAAATATTCTGTGGGTTACCGATAGGCGTCAGCAGCGAACCGGCGTTCACCGCCAGCGCTTCAAAAATGATCAAACGGTTCACCGGAATGGCGCACCATTTTTTGAGCGTCAGGGTCAGCGGGACAACGATAAACAGCGCGACATCATTGGTCAGAAAGGTCGACAGCACAGCCGCCGCCAGCACCATAAAGAGTGCCAGTTGCCGCTCGGTGACAAAACGGCGCACCATCTTACGCCCGAGCACATCAAAATAGCCGCTCTGCTCGACACCTTTGGTCAACAGCATCAAACCACTAAGGGTAATAATGGTGTGCCAGTCAATCGCCGCGGGCCATCGCGTCGGGGCAAAGGGAACCAGAAAAGAGAGAATAACGCCAATAAGCAGCAGCAAATGCAGAAAACGATCGTGCGCCAGCGATCGAACAAAAGGTAGCGTCATTCAACGTACTGCCCATTTTTTTCCGTAAACAAACGGAACACTTCCAGCGTCTCTTCGCTGACATGGTGTTCGATTCCTTCGGCGTCGCGACGGGCGATATCCGGGCTTATGCCCAGCGCCATTAAGAAACTTTCAACAATCTGGTGGCGCTCGCGACTCTCCTGCGCCAGCTTCTCGCCTTCCGGCGTTAAAAACACACCACGCCAGGGGATCTGTTCAATCAACCCGACCCCCGCCAGACGTTTGAGCATTTTCGCGACCGTCGGCTGTGAAACGCCAAGCCGGGCAGCCATATCGACCTGACGCGCCTCGCCTGATTCACGAATCAGATCAGAAATCAGCTCAACATAGTCGTCTATCAGCTCCCGACGGTGCGCTTCCCGTACCTGGCGGAACCCTTCAACGTGTTCTTCCACATTAACCAGTTGCGTCACTTTTTGGGTCGTCGGCTTACCTGCACGGCGGTTCATGGCACTTCCTCATCAGGGTGACGCATCAAAGCATCTTATAAATTGCCCATATTGTAATGGATCGTGCTCTGAGTACAAAAATTTAACGTTTAGCCATAGCTATATAATATAGCCTGTGCTATATCTGTATGTAATGCAGACACTCATCAGGGAATGACGAGCGCAAAAGCAGGAGGTTACAATGAACGAATTGAAGAGGTGTTTACGCGTGTTTAGTCACTCTCCTTTTAAAGTCCGCTTAATGCTGATCAACATGTTGTGCGACATGATCAACACGAAACCGCAGCAGGACAACAAACCCAACTAACGCGGCGTCGCGGTACGACGCTCTGTTTTTTTCGCTTCTTTTTGTGCCCAGACTAACCCGGCGTGTATAAAACCCCCACATTTCTTCCGCTTTTGTAATCACCTTCGCAAAACATTTTGTTATGGGTAGTTGACCTAAAACAGCGCGCGCTTTATCTTCGTCCGGCCCTGCACTTTTGCGGCTCGCAGATGCGGAGCTTCCCCCCTTCTCTATACGCAATAATGTCCGGCAAAAGCCCCTTGACGCCAGGGGACGCACATGGCGTTTTTATAGTTGCGATTTATGAATGTCACGCTGAAAGAAACTCTCGCCGCCCGTGGACTCGCGCTGAATCCGTGGACGGGTCTCTATTTCCTGCAAGCACTACTGATCAACCTGGCGCTGGGTTACCCCTTCAGCCTGTTGTACGCGGTGGCGTTTACCTGCGTGCTACATCTCCTGTGGCAAGCTGCGCCGAAAGTACAAAAAGTCGTGCTGGGCCTCTACTCACTGGTAGCCGCCCTCTATTTTCCGTTCAGCCAGGCCTACGGTTCGCCGAACTTTAATACCCTGCTGGCGCTGCATTCGACGAACATCGAAGAGTCTACCGAGATGTTCACTATTTTCCCCTGGTACAGCTATCTGGTGGCGCTGTTTATTTTTGCGCTTGGCGTGATTGCTGTGCGCAGGAAGGCAGGCCCGGTGAAACGCTGGGGTAAGATGGAAACTCTGTGTCTGATTTTCAGCGTCGGCACCTTTTTTGTGCAGCCGATTCAAAACCTCGCCTGGGGCGGCGTGTTTAAGCTCAAAGATACGGGGTATCCGGCTATTCGTTTTGTGAAAGACGTCATCGTCAACAATAACGAAGTTATTGACGAACAACAGCGTATGGCGCAGTTCGCGCAGATGAAAGACACCTGGACCGTGACTTCCGTTAAGCCCAAATACCATACCTATGTGGTGGTGATTGGCGAAAGCGCTCGTCGCGATGCGCTGGGCGCGTTCGGCGGCCACTGGGATAACACCCCATTCTCAAGCTCGGTAAATGGCTACCTGTTTAGCGATTATATCGCCGCCAGCGGCTCGACGCAGAAATCGCTGGGGCTAACGCTCAACCGGGTGGTCGACGGGAAACCACAATATCAGGATAACTTTGTGACTCTCGCCAACCGCGCAGGTTTTCAGACCTGGTGGTTCTCTAATCAGGGGCAAATCGGTGAATACGACACCGCTATCGCCAGCATTGCGAAACGCGCCGATGAAGTGCAGTTCCTTAAAAGCGGTGATTTTGAAGCCGATAAAAATACCCAGGATACCGCGTTACTGAAGATGACAGCACAGGTGTTTGCTGCGCAGCGCACTCAGCCGCAACTGATTGTGCTGCACCTGATGGGCTCACACCCGCAGGCCTGTGACCGCACACATGGCAAATACGATGTGTTTGTACAATCCAAAG
The DNA here is from genome assembly GCF_039889165.1 of Pseudocitrobacter cyperus. Classification (NCBI taxonomy): domain Bacteria; kingdom Pseudomonadati; phylum Pseudomonadota; class Gammaproteobacteria; order Enterobacterales; family Enterobacteriaceae; genus Pseudocitrobacter; species Pseudocitrobacter cyperus. The sequence continues at coordinate 1,211,448 of NZ_JAYMYY010000001.1, forward strand.
AGACCTCCTGCTATCTCTATACTATGACGCAAACCGACGATTTGCTGCGCCAGCTCTACGATCAACTGCGTAACAGCGGCGACAGTTTCTCTCTGGTTTACTTCTCAGATCACGGTCTGGCGTTTAAGGAACGCGGCAAAGAGGTGCAATATCTGGCGCATGACGATAAGTTCCAGCAGAACTTCCAGGTGCCATTTATGGTGCTGTCGAGCGACGACAAAGCGCACAAGGTCATTAAAGCGCGCCGTTCTGCGAACGATTTCCTGAATTTCTTTACGCAATGGACGGGGATCAAGGCGAAAGAGATACGCTCACGCTATCGCTTTATCTCAGAACAGAAGGCGGGGCCGGTCTATATCACCAACTTCCAGTTGCAGAAGGTCGATTACAACCATCTCGGTACGGATCTGTTTTCGACGAAAAGCCGTTAAACGCAGATTGGCCTGGTAGCACCGCGCTGCCAGGCATTCGCAGGCAAAAAAAATCCGCCACAAGGGCGGATTTTTTACATCACCTAAGTGATTAGAAGCGGTAACCAACACCGGCAATCCAGGTGCCGACGTCAACGCTACGAATGCGAGACTGCTCGTAGGAGAAGTCCAGGGCAACGTTTTCGATCGGGTTGAACTGCAGGCCCGCACCGTAAGAGAAACCGTAATCGCTGGTGTCGTGTTTGTTCGGCAGATCAGCGGTCTGGAATTTACCGTAACCAACACCTACTACGCCGTAGATGCTCGCCCAGTCGTTCAGACGGTAAGCAGGGCCTGCGGTGATGCCGTAGTACTGTGATTTGTGATAATTGTTATCGCTGGAGCTACGGTCTTTTTCGGTGTAAGTAAAGGAACCGATAACGCCCAACGGTTGGTCGTCCATTTCATAGCGATATTTCAGGTTGAAACCGTTAGCTTTGTTAGCAACGCCCTGCATATCGCTCTGAGCGTAACCGCCAGTAACGGTAGAAGTTGCAGCTACTGCGGTACCTGCGGATACAGCCAGAACAGCGGCCAGTGCTGAAAGACATGCAATTTTTTTCATAACCACCTCAAATGTGCTTCAAGTAAATCCGTAAGTTTTAAATATATCAAAATTTGTTAGGAAACTCTTTCTAACTTGTGATGTCTAACCAGACCTTTGATGTAACCAAAAATTTCCGCGCATGGTTATCTCTTTCAAAAAACACAAGTTTTTCCGGAACTGGTGACTATTATCACACAACGATTTCGTCACAAAATTCCAGATAATTCCTAGTTTGACAGATTAATAATCCGTCGACTAAGGACATTCTAACGGTTCGCGGCCTGTTTTTTTTCAACAATTCCTCAACCGTAGCCTGGTATTTCATTTACACTGCCTTTTTTACTCCGTTTGACACAAATTGACAGGAAAAAGATGTCTGGCATGCTCCGTAAATCTTCTGCATGGATGCCCGTATGCGTTCTTATCATTTCGATGCTCTCTATCCAGAGCGGCGCATCGCTTGCTAAGTCGCTGTTTCCATTGATTGGCGCTCCGGGCGTTACCGCCCTGCGACTGGCATTTGGAACGCTGATTCTGGCAGTTATTTTTAAACCGTGGCGTCTGCGCTTTGTCAAAGAGCAGCGGTTGCCGCTGCTTTTCTACGGGCTTTCGCTGGGCGCGATGAACTATATGTTCTATCTCTCCATCCAGCGCATTCCGCTGGGGATTGCCGTTGCCCTGGAGTTCACCGGGCCGTTGGCCGTGGCGCTGTTTGCCTCTCGCCGCGCCGTGGACTTTATCTGGGTGATCCTCGCCGTACTCGGGCTGTGGTTTCTGTTGCCGTTGGGGCAAGATGTTGCGCATGTTGATCTCACCGGTGCCCTGCTGGCGCTGGGTGCAGGTGCGGGCTGGGCCATCTATATTCTAAGCGGGCAACGCGCCGGGGCTGAGCACGGCCCGGCAACGGTCGCGATGGGGTCGCTTATCGCAGCGGTGATTTTCGTCCCGCTCGGCGTCTTCCAGTCCATCGATGTTAGCTGGCACTGGTCAATCTTACCGTTGGGTTTGGCCATTGCGGTGCTCTCAACCGCACTGCCCTACTCGCTGGAGATGCTCGCCCTGACGCGCCTGCCAACACGAACCTTCGGTACGCTGATGAGCCTTGAACCCGGCCTTGCCGCCATTTCAGGTATGATCTTCCTCGGCGAAACGCTGACCGCCACGCAAACGCTGGCGCTGGCGGCAATTATTGCGGCATCAATGGGCTCGACCCTGACGATGCGCCGCGACACAAAAATCCAGAAAGTGGATGTAAGTTAAAGCTTAATGTCACTATTAAACCGATAGGCAGAGTCAGAATTTTCTATCCGTCACCCGGTGCTATACTTATCGCCAGTTAATACTGGAACGCAAAACATCAAGAGGATATGAGATTATGAGTACCGCTAAACTGGTTAAATCAAAAGCGTCTGATCTGCTTTATACCCGCAACGATGTCTCTGACAGTGAGAAAAAAAGCACTGTTGAGTTGCTGAATCGCCAGGTTATCCAGTTCATTGACCTGTCTCTGATTACCAAACAGGCTCACTGGAATATGCGCGGAGCTAACTTTATTGCCGTCCATGAAATGCTGGATGGCTTCAGGACAGCACTGACCGATCATCTGGATACTATGGCAGAGCGTGCTGTACAGCTCGGCGGCGTGGCGCTCGGCACCACCCAGGTGATTAACAGCAAAACACCGTTGAAAAGCTATCCGCTGGACATTCATACCGTACAAGACCACTTAAAAGAGCTGGCTGACCGCTACGCGATTGTGGCGAATGATGTACGTAATGCCATCGGTGAAGCAAAAGATGAAGATACCGCTGACATTCTGACCGCAGCATCCCGCGATCTGGATAAATTCCTGTGGTTCATCGAAGCTAACATCGAATAACCATAGGTTATTCTTATTCCCCCTCTCATCACCCTGATGAGAGGGGCTGCACCATCCAGGTGCACCTTCCTGTTAAAAATCCTCGCTAAAGTAAATCTTTTGTAATAATCACCTCACACAATCGTTAATAAAAGATTGTTTTGTCACCGTCACTTGCGTTAAAAAACAGCATGAATCGTAAAATACCGATCGTGCACCATAACAAAGCCCCAGAATGGTGCATCAAAAGCAGACGATCGCTGGATTCATACATTCCTTGCCTTCTCTTTTGTTAAAAAACAATGAGTTGAATAGTTGGCATGCTTTTTTCATAAAGTGTTCGTTCTCGCAGGGGATTGCCCCGTGGATATAAAAGGAAATGTTATGAAGTCTCTGTTTAAAGTTTCCCTGGCTGCACTGACCCTGGCGTTCGCCGTTTCTTCGCAGGCTGCGGAGAAGAAACTGGTAGTGGCAACCGATACGGCATTCGTTCCGTTTGAGTTCAAGCAGGGCGATAAATACGTCGGTTTTGACATTGATTTGTGGGCTGCTGTCGCGAAAGAGTTGAAACTGGACTACACCCTGAAACCGATGGATTTCAGCGGCATTATCCCGGCGCTGCAAACCAAAAATGTTGACCTGGCGCTGGCCGGTATCACTATCACTGAAGAGCGCAAAAAAGCGGTCGATTTCTCTGACGGCTACTACAAAAGCGGCCTGCTGGTGATGGTAAAAGCTAATAATAACGATGTGAAAAGCGTAAAAGACCTCGATGGTAAAGTGGTCGCGGTGAAGAGCGGCACTGGCTCCGTGGATTACGCGAAAGCGAATATCAAAACCAAAGATCTGCGTCAGTTCCCGAATATCGACAACGCCTATATGGAACTCGGTACCAACCGTGCTGATGCGGTACTGCACGATACGCCGAACATTCTGTATTTCATCAAAACCGCCGGTAACGGTCAGTTCAAAGCGGTAGGCGATTCTCTGGAAGCGCAGGACTACGGTATCGCCTTCTCTAAAGGCAGCGACGAACTGCGTGAGAAAGTGAATGGCGCACTGAAAACACTGCGCGAAAACGGCACCTATAACGAAATCTACAAAAAATGGTTCGGCACTGAGCCTAAATAAGATCGACTATCCCCGTGCCCGGTTGCGCGCTGCGCACCGGGCATGTTTTTTAGCTCACCGTTGATGAGCTGCTATTTTCCACCACGGTAACAGGAATACATTATGCAGTTTGACTGGAGCGTCATCTGGCCGGCCATCCCAATTTTGCTGGACGGCGCCAAAATGACTCTGTGGATTTCAATCCTTGGCCTCGCCGGGGGGATCGTTATCGGTCTGCTGGCCGGCCTGGCCCGCACCTATGGCGGCTGGATTGCCAACCACGTTGCGCTTATTTTTATCGAAGTGATCCGCGGAACGCCTATTGTCGTACAGGTGATGTATATCTACTTCGCCCTGCCGATGGCTTTCCCTGATATTCGTATCGATACGTTTACCGCGGCGGTGATAACCATCACCATTAACTCAGGTGCCTATATTGCGGAGATCACCCGTGGTTCAGTGCTCTCAATCCACAAGGGATTCAGCGAGGCCGGGCTGGCGCTGGGGCTTTCGCGCCGCGAAACCATCCGCCACGTCATTATGCCGCTGGCTCTGCGTCGTATGCTTCCCGCGCTCGGCAATCAGCTAATTATCAGCATCAAAGACACCTCGCTGTTTATCGTTATCGGTGCAGCCGAACTGACGCGTAGCGGCCAGGAAATTATCGCCGGCAACTTCCGCGCGCTGGAAATCTGGACCGCCGTTGGCGTGATCTATCTGATTATCACGCAGGTTCTGAATATCGTGCTCCGCATTCTTGAAAGAAGGATGAAAATCCTGTGATTGAATTTAAAAACGTTTCCAAGCACTTTGGCCAAACCCAGGTGCTGCATAATATCGATCTCAACGTTAAACAGGGCGAGGTGGTCGTGATCATCGGGCCATCCGGCTCCGGGAAATCAACCCTGCTGCGCTGTATTAACAAGCTGGAAGAGATTACCAGCGGCGATCTGTTCGTGGATGGCCTCAAGGTGAATGACCCGAAAGTGGACGAACGCCTGATTCGTCAGGAAGCGGGGATGGTGTTTCAGCAGTTCTATCTGTTCCCACATCTGACGGCGCTGGAGAACGTAATGTTTGGCCCGCTACGTGTGCGCGGCGCCCAGAAACCGGACGCCGAAAAGCTGGCGAAAGAACTACTGGCAAAAGTGGGCCTCGCGGAACGCGCGCATCACTACCCGTCTGAACTCTCCGGTGGCCAGCAACAGCGCGTGGCGATTGCCCGTGCGCTGGCAGTCAAACCGAAGATGATGCTGTTTGATGAGCCCACCTCTGCGCTTGACCCGGAGCTGCGCCACGAAGTGCTGAAAGTGATGCAGGATCTGGCGGAAGAAGGCATGACGATGGTTATCGTGACCCATGAAATCGGCTTTGCCGAGAAAGTGGCTTCTCGCCTGATCTTTATCGATAAAGGCCGCATCGCCGAAGACGGCGACCCGCAGGTTCTGGTGAAAAATCCGCCGAGCCAGCGTTTGCAGGAGTTTTTACAGCACGTTTCTTGATTTTCCCCAGTAACCTCTCCCTCTCCCTGTGGGAGAGGGCAACAGCGCGCCGAGTACCCGTATTTCTCCCAAAACCCCTCCCCCTTCTCCTCGCAATCTATACTTAACCCTTTGCGATTGTTGCTTTCGGAGGGACTCGTGCCATACATCCTGCTGTTTTTGCTCGCCCTTATCAGCACGCCGCTGCATGCGGTGACCATCCCCGGCGTAACATCGACCACCAGCGAAAGCGCCGCCAGCGAGCCCGATGCCGCACAGAAAAAAGCGGCCTATTCTGCGCTGGCCGATGTGCTGGAAAATGACACATCACGCCAGGAACTGATCGAACAGCTACGCCATGCCGCCGCAACACCGCCACCCGAAGCGGCTCCCACGCTGACGCCACCGGAGGTGAAAGAGGAAAAAACCGTACTGGAGAATGTGACCGATTTGACGCGTCACTATGGCGGAGAGTTCTCCTCACGCTTTGCCCAGCTCTGGCGCAATATCTCCACCGCGCCGCATAAACCGTTTCACACGGCGACCTTCTTCAATGCAGTGACTCATTTTCTGATGCTGGCAGCGCTGGTCTTTGCGTTCTATAGCCTTGTGCGCCTTTGCGCCCTGCCCCTGTACCGCAAAATGGGGCGCTGGGGGCGGCACAAAAACCGCGACCGCAGTAACTGGTTACATCTTCCGGCGATGATAACAGGCGCGCTGATTATCGATTTACTCCTGCTGGCGCTAACCCTATTTGTGGGTCAACTACTGAGTGACAATCTGAATGCCGGCAATCGCACAATCGCCTTCCAGCAGAGTCTGTTCCTCAATGCTTTCGCGATGATTGAATTTTTTAAAGCGCTGCTACGCCTGATTTTCTGCCCGCGAGTACCGGATCTGCGTCCCTTCTCCATTACCGATCAAACCGCACGCTACTGGAATTTACGCCTCAGCGCCCTGAGCAGCCTGATCGGTTACGGGCTGGTGGTCGCCGTACCGATTATCTCTAATCAGGTCAACGTGCAAGTGGGCGCAATGGCCAATGTGGTGATTATGCTCTCCATAACACTATGGGCGCTGTACCTGATTTTCCACAACAAAAAAGCGATAACGGAGGGACTGTTACATCTCGCCGATCGCTCACTGGCGTTTTTCAGTCTGTTTATTCGCGCCTTCGCGCTGGTCTGGCACTGGCTGGCAAGCGCCTATTTTATTGTGCTGTTCTTCTTCTCGTTGTTCGACCCCGGAAACAGCCTGAAATTTATGATGGGTGCCTCAGTCAAAAGCCTTGCCATCATGGGGCTTGCCGCGTTCATCTCCGGCATTTTGTCGCGCTGGATTGCCAAAACCATCACGCTCTCGCCACAGACGCAGCGTAACTACCCCGAACTACAAAAGCGCCTCAATGGCTGGCTCTCTGGCTCACTGAAAACGGCGCGTATTCTGGTGGTCTGTGTCGCCATTATGCTACTGCTCAGCGCCTGGGGATTATTCGATTTCTGGACATGGCTACATGACGATACCGGCGAAAAAACGGTAGATGTGTTGATCCGCATCGCCTTAATTCTGGTCTTCTCTGCGGTCGGCTGGACTGTGCTCGCCAGCCTCATAGAGAACCGGCTGACCTCCGATATTCATGGCCGCCCTTTACCCAGCGCGCGCACGCGCACGTTGCTGACGCTGTTTCGTAATGCGCTGGCGGTCGTCATCAGCACCATCACGGTGATGATTCTGCTTTCTGAAATTGGCGTAAATATCGCCCCGCTGCTGGCAGGCGCAGGCGCGCTGGGGCTGGCGATCTCTTTCTGATGCGCCGCGCGATAAATGCGCCCATTTCCGTGAGATAAATAGCATCGCTGCGGCGTTTCAATATTTGCAAAAGAATTACAATCCTACCGCGTCATCCTTTCTCTGACCATCTACCGGAAAATACCTGTACAACGTCGATAACCCCACTCCGTAGATAATGGCCAACTGCTGGCGGGTATGCCCCTTAACCAATAGCCGTGCAATCTGTTCTCGCTCATGCGGCTTTAATGCGTTGGGCCTTCCACCTATGCGTCCCTGTGCTCTGGCGGCTGCCAATCCGGCAAGTGTGCGTTCGACGATCAGCTCACGTTCCATCTCCGCCAGTGCCGACATCACATGGAAAAAGAAACGCCCCATGGCAGTGCTGGTATCAATACTGTCTGTTAAAGAGCGGAAGTGGGCACCGCGTTCATGTAACTCTGATATCAGTGCGATCAGGTTCTTAACGCTGCGCCCCAGCCTGTCCAGTTTCCACACGACCAGGGTGTCTCCGCTATTAACGCACTTTAAAGCGCGTTTCAGACCGGGACGACTGGCAACTTTTCCGCTCATACGGTCTTCAAAAATGCGGTCACAGTTTGCGCTTGTGAGTGCAATACGCTGTAAATCGCTGTTCTGGTCGATTGTTGATACGCGGATATAACCAATGACGGCCATCAATTCTCCTCCTCTATGTTGCGGTGGGAGGATTTTTACAGATTTCGCTATGTGTAACCGCTTTTCCAAAAACCTTGGTTTGCAAGATTCAAATCGAGGCATTCAGGGAAGTGTTATTTTTTCCGCTGCTGGCATATCAAACTGGAGTGTTCCCGATGTGGTGAAAAATGGCAGGCGCGTAAAAGTCACAGTGGTAGGTGGTGGTGGTGCTGGCGGGCGTGCTGTTGCTGGCGGTGGCGGTGGCGGTGGTGGGTTAGCATCAAAGCTTGTTGACCTGACTGGCGTTTCCAGTGTCACAATTACCGTTGGCGCTGGCGGTACTCCTGCCGCATTGGGTACATCAACAACCTCAGGTGGTGCGGGAGGATCGTCATCATTTGGAGGCTATTTATCAGCAACAGGTGGCGACGGCGGCTCAACTCCATCGGCAGGGAAAGGTGGTATAGGGGTCGGAGGAACACTAAATACCTCTCTTGGGCCAGGCTGTGCAGGAGCAATGGGTAGTGCGTATTGTAGTGGTTCTGGCGGTGGTGCAGGTGGCCCAGGTTCTGTTTCTTCGTCAGTAAATAACGGAACAAACGCAATCGGCCCAGGCGGAGGAGGTTCAGGTGCTGCGCAGGGGTCAGATACTTCGGTATCTTGCATTGCAGGTATCGGAAAACCGGGTTATGTATTAATTGAATGGTGATAATTATGTGGGCACGAATTGAAAATAACACGGTAATGGAATTAACCGATGTAAATCCAGAGGGACGTTTTCACCAATCGCTTATATGGGTTAAATGCCCCACTGATGTCGAGCAGGGCTATTTATATGATGGAAACGAATTTAAAGAACCGGAGGAACCGGCCAGTTGATATCAGGTGCGCTGGATATGTCCACAGATTCCAGCGCATCGAGATAATCCAGCCACTCGTTATACTGGGCCTTCTCGTCGTCTGTAAGTCGCCCCAGCGCAGCTTTACCCGGCCACTGCTTGCTGTTTATATACTCATTAGCCTGATCGATACGATACTGTTTTTCAGCTTCAGCTGCTGCTATTTCCTCCTCATGGCATAAAGGTGGAATGTCTACCCATGTCGGCATTCCATCCTCAGTAGCCCCACGAGTTTTACCCTCTGGTGGCATCCCCGAATATTCAGTGAATGTCTCATCTGAGACGGCTATGAGATCGTCAGGCCAGTTTCTACTCGCTTCATAAACATCTCTGAGCTCATCAGGGTAGAAAGCGTTATTTACTGCTGAATAAAAATAAGCCATTTATTAATACCCCACAGCAAAATAGTTAAACCCGCCAGCGCCGATGGATGATTCAGCGTTGGTTCCTGTCTGATAAGCGCGTAGCTGGAAATTAGTGCTCGTAAAATTCTGGGCGGTTAACGCAAAACCTTGACCTGTACCCCCAACACTCTGGTCTGTTGCAACAACACAAAGCGCCCTGGTTGGAAACGCAACCGGGAATGATACTGTTCCTGGGGATGTGTTCGTTGTGGCTATTGCCCATTGAAGAATTAACCCGCCTGGCAGGTATTGATACCCCGAATCGGCTCGCTGATTACCAAATGAAGACATGTCCGGAATCTGTCCGGAACCAGTGCCAACATTTTTTTTTGCCGCATCTCCTAAACGAAGGTTTTTGACAAAGAGATCAGGGTCAGGGATATCGGCACCATTCTGGTCTTTCGTCAGCTTGGTTGCCAGTGAGTTAAGGACTGTAGTCGCAAAGTTCGGATCGTTACCGAGGGCATCGGCCAACTCTTTAAGTGTATCCAGCGTTTCCGGAGCACTATCAGCAAGGGCCGCAAGCGCTCTGGCTACAAACTCTGTCGTTGCCAGCTTCTTGCTGTTGTCGTTATTTGCCGCCGTAGGCGCTGTCGGTGTGCCTGTGAATGTCGGGCTGGCTTTCATCGCATACTGAGTATGCGGGTCTGTTGCCGCCAGATGTGCAGCAAGGTCTGAGTCGCCTTTTTCAACCTTTTGTTTAAGGTATGACGTACGACTGGCCAGTTGTTTAGCCTGCCGATTAGAAATTCCGTCAGGCCCGCCCAGAACGGGGTCAGAGACCTCAATCTGGTAGATGCCTTCTTCCCACTGCGGGGTTTCAGGTAGGTTTGCCATAATTAACTGCTCCCGTGGTTATAGCTACCGTCATAGTTGACGGTGTTGTTGTAGCGAATGGCGACAGACTGATACTCAAGGCTCGCCAGATGGCAGCGGGCCGGAGCAAAGGCAGCGAGCGTCTGACGTAACAGTGCCGCCTGATCGTTAGTAATGGGCTGTTGAAGGATGACGCGATAGACCGCCCAGGCTTCTACATCGCCATGGACAAAAAGCCCGTTGTAAGTGTGTTTGCCGTCGTAGCCGATCTGGCCAGTGCCTTCAATCAGATCCACTTCGCCGAAGCCGAAACGGCGGATAATTTCCCGGATTGACCACGGCGTTCCTTTGTAGCGGTGCAGCTCGATAGCGGATTTGATAAGCATGCGGCGTACATCGTCCGACTCCGCAAGCTCCCAGCCATCGCCGAACAGTGAGAACTGCTCGCCCAGCCATGGCAGCGCGGAACTGTCGACGATATCGACGAGATAGACCATCAGTACGCTCAGGTCGATGTTATCCAGCCGCCCGGCCAGTCTTCCCAGCGTTCTGAGGCTGATATCACCCTCAAGCGGCGGCGGAAGTTGTAGCGGCTCAGCCATCGGATACTCCGGTCATGTTGAGAGTAATTGCGGTGCAGTTTGCCCATTCGTTTTCTGCCACCACCCGCAGTGCCGGTGTCACCAGTTCGACCTGATATACCCCGGAGACGGACAGCACGCTGATAATCTGGCTGGGAACAATATCGCGCCCCAGTGTGGCGGTACGGGATGCCACCCAGTTCTGAATGGCACTGTTAGCGTTGTCCTTTACCGAGTTGGCATCCTGGTCGCGGTAGATCGTGATATTGGCTTCAATGGCGTAATCCACCTGCAGAGGCGTTTTAACCCGCACGGTATCAGTGAGCGGTCTGACTTTTTCATCCGAACAGAAACTCTCTACCAGTGTGAGGATGCTGTCGTCCGGCAGGCCGGTACTGAGCAGCGGATACAGTTCTACAGTGCCGGGAACCGGGGAAAGCACGGCGACATCAACGATATTGGGATGGGCCTGCATGGCATGAAAGCGGTACGCCATACGGCTTCCGGCGTTAGTGAATGACTCCGGGGCAAGTTTGATACGCTCGCGGAGCCTGTCATTGTCTTCCTGCTCAGAACCGCCAGAACTGGCCGCCAGATTGGTCACCTGCAGGTCGACGTTATCAATCTCATCGAGCAACTGGCTGACCTGCGCAGGTTGCCAGCCGTTGCCAGCGGCTCCCGGTTCGGTACAGGTGGCCGTGGCATTGACCAGCAGCAATCCGGCTTTCAGCACCACGTCCGTATCGGTGGCAAAAATAATGCTGTCGGAAGCGCTGACGCGGGTGCCTGCCGGAATCAGCACATCAATGGCCAGTGCCTCATCCACGGAGAACTGGAGCGTGGTGGTGGCAGGCTGCGCGGCAAGACGGTATACACCGACCAGTTCACCGAGGTAATCAATCATCGGCTCACGGGCAAAGGCGACCAGATTCTGTTTGGCCGCTTCCTGCGCTGCCACCCTGACCAGCATTTCGCGGTATGCCCACAGGTCAATCAACAGGCGCTCAGCCTGAGCGGGGTACAGCGTTTTGCCGGTTGCAGCTTCGTACTGTGCAATCATTTCAGCCGTGATTTTGTCGGCATCACGTTCAATAAAGTCGGGTTCTGTCAGCGCCATAGCAGCTCCTGAGTCCGGGTCTGTCCGTCAGAGCCTTTCCAGCTCACCCGGAGCGTAAGATGTTCGCCGTCGACGGCGGGTTTTACCGACATCAGCTGGCAGCGAGGCTCCCAGCGGCGGATGGCATCGACGGATTCGCGCACCATATGCGGGATAGCCCGGTCGATGGGCCAGTCGATATAAAGATGCAGATTGCTGCCGAACTCCGGGCGATGCGGGTCGCTGCCGCGAGGAGTACGCAGGATGATTTGAATAGCCTGCCAGATATCATCCAGCCCCCGAACGATTTCGCCGGGGGCCTGCAGGGCCGGTTGCCAGAATACTGAGGTTGTTTTCATAGGGGCAGTATTGCCCCTGTGCGGGAACGCCGATATTAAAGGCGTTTAAGAAGGTCAGTGGGAGTGGTGATTGGAGTTCTGGCCGTCAGCAAAAATGTTACCTGTCGCATGGGCGTTCCCGTTGATTTCAAGGTTGCCGTTCACCGTGGTGGTGTCAGCGGTCAAATCAATGGTTTTTCCCTTCAGGCTGATACTTGCCGCAACCTCGATTACTACGCGCTCGATACCGCCTTTGACTGTCAGCGTATGGGTCGCGCGGTTATAGCTGAACTCTGCACCATCCGCGTATTTCGTGCCCCGGACGTTTTTGTCGCTGAACGGCGGTTTATCGACTTCTGAGTACACCGCGCCCAGAATGACACCATCCTCGCCGTTGGCATCAAGCAGCACCTCAACCTGCTCCCCCACGTCAGGGAGCCAGTAATCCTTGTTATCCTGGGTATTGCGCTGCAGCACGTTAAGCCAGTTAGTGCGCAGGTTATCGCATTCCGGCAGACGAACGCGGGCCTGAACCTTGTCGGCATCGACGGCGCTGACCGTACCGACCTGACGGGTGACGCCTGCCATTATTTCTTCTCCTTTATTACTGTGGACGTACTGCCGTCCGGTTTATAGACGGTCAGCGTCTGGGTTTTGCCGGTCTTTTTACCTTTCTTCGCCTTGCCCTGCGTGACCGGCCCTCGTGCCACTTCCAGTTCTGTGATGTAGCCGCTGTTACGGTCAAACGCATGGCGGGCAGTGGTTATCAGCCATGGCCCGGATAACTGACCAAAGCCCACCAGTTCAATTTTGTTGCCTGCAGTCAACTGGGGCGTCCCCATCAGCGTCAGCGAGCCGTTCTGCTGGTATTCGTTATGTCTGGCCAGCGCCGAATCTGCTTTAATCCGGGCGCTGTCCGGGTCACTGACGCGGCTGTTGACCTTCAGTGAGTCGGCACTGGTGACCTTACCGCCTTTGGTTTGTTTGTCGCTTTCGCTGGTACCGCCATCAGCTTCATAAACGATCAGCTTTTTATCGCTGCTCTTCTGGTGTTTTACCTTTGCTGATTTGTAGACGCGGTTGATGGTGTCACGCAGGGAAAAGCTGGCTACATCCTGCGGCTTCAACTGTTTTACCGGCTCCTGACCGCGCAGCGTGGCCAGATGGGAGAAAATCAGCTGGTCGCTGACCACTTTCACGGCATAACCATACTCGCTGGCCAGTCGGCGCAGGAAGCCCACGTCCGTTTCAGCATACTGGGTCACCCGGTCAATTTTGATGGACTCAATACTGCCAACCAGCTTCAGCTGATGCTTTTTGGCAATCCGTCCGGCGATGGCCGCCAGCGTGGTGCTCTCGAAACCACGACTGGATTTTGTCCGCAGGGCGTTGTTGACTGACGTGGCCACGCCCCGGATAGCGACAACGGACGCGGGCGAACTCACCTCGATCTCGTCTATAGAGAACGTACCGCAGGACAGCAGCTTCTCGCCCTGATAACCCATTTTCAGCGTCAGCGTGTCACCCTTGCCCGGATACCACTTATCCAGCCAGCGGCCATCGGTGTCGTCCAGCTCCACCTCAATGGTATCGGACTCGCTTTTGATGTTATCGCTGTAGGTTACGCGGGTGACATAGGGGGCGATATCGGTGGTGATGTTCTTCTGCAGATACCACAGCGTGAACACCGGACTAAGAACATCGCTGACGCCGGTTAACGCTGATGCGGCCTGTGCAGTGCTGTTTATCTCAGCCATGGGGCAATATCCTCTTCTGTACTGGCTTCTTCAGCCTCGATAACCGGAATCAGTAACAGCAGCCCGGAGGGCAGGACCGGCGTGATGGCTACGTGCGGATTGGCGGCAATTATCCGGGGATAGCCCAGCGGGTCGCCATAGTACTGCCATGCGAGAGAGTCCCAGCGCTCTCCGTCACGGGTGACATGTTCAAGAAACATCACACACTCCTCGCCAGTATTCTGGCTGCCATGGTGCTTAACCCCGGCGACATACGGGTGAAGGTGGTGCTGGCGGAGTTAAGCTGCCCGGAAACGGCGTCCAGCGCCGCCGCGATATTGCTGCCGTCCACTCCGCTCAGCGAAGACTGTGCCTGTTGTACATACGTGGCCGCATCACTGGTGGCTCTGGCCAGACTGATGGCATCAGGCATGGATTCAGAGAGCGCATTAAATGCCGGAATGCTCTGACCTAATGCCCCGGATACGTTGCCCAGCCCACTCATCAGCCCCGGTACGCGGGTCAGTGCAACGGCGGGGTTATCCTTCATTTTCTGCGCCACCCGAACGGCACTGAGGGTGGTCTGGAGAACAGACTGCGCCTGTTTGGCATAGTTGACGCCGTCGCGAACGTACTGCGCCACCCCGGAAGGTGAAGGAACGGCACCGGAGACCGCCCCGACGCCGGGAACCGTTGTGCGTATCGCCGGAGGCTGTAGCGGGTTTTTCGGGTCGCCGATGTACTCCCGGAGAGACGCTGTGGCATTGACAGCCAGCACGTTGCCGGTGCTGTCGGTTTGCTCGCTGGTCGCAGTAACATCGGTAATCACGAACCAGCCGCGATAGTCACCGTTGCCGAAGACCAGCGCCAGCGCCTGATGGGCCTTCATGGCCGTTCGCAGCCTCGCCAGCTCCACGTCGGGCACACAATAGTGCTGATGGAAGACCAGGCTTATCTGGATCTCGTCCAGCTTATCGCCAACGAACTGCAGGCCGGGCTTACCCTCGATACGGGGATGCTCCGCATAATCGACGCCGAACGTGGCCTCGAAGCCGTCCCAGTAGGTAATCAGTTCAAACTCAATATCACCCAGTACTGCAAACATCAGCTGTACCTCCTGCGTTGTTGCTGAGCCAGCAGACGCTCCAGCATTTTCTCCAGCTCATGCAGGCTCATATTCAGTGCGCCGGTCAACCCGACAGGCGCTGCGGTTTCTTTGCCATTGAGGAAAAACTGGGGATTAAAGCTGACCTTAATACCACCAGATGTTCCGCCACCGGATGCAGCTGCGCCACGGTCTGAATATCCCGCAGCCATAATTTCCGGCGACGGGATACGGGGAACATCCGGTGTCATTTCATTCGCCAGACGTTGTCCTGGTAAAAGTGATGCTCTGGTGGAGAGCGGGATAGCTGACATGGAAGACAAGCTATTAATCACGGCTCCGAGCGCATTTTTAGCAGACGACATAAACCCATTGATATCGAGCGACGGCATGCTGAAGCTGTTTTCCAGTATTTTTGGTCCCTGAATGCTAACGGGCATTTTGGGGAGCAGTTCACTGGCCATTCGCTGCCCGGCCAGCGCAGCCTGTGGTGTCGTGCGTTGCAGGCCAATAGCCGCTCCCTGCGCGATGTTGTCGCCAAAGCCCATGAATACCCGGCTTGGCGAATGGATACCCAGTTTTTCTTTAAACCAGCCGCCAACGCTGTCGCCCATGTCTGTGACGGTGGTTTTGAGCGACTCCCATTTATTTTTGATGCCGTTAATCAGGCCGTCGATAAGGTGACCACCGAAATCGGTGAACTTCGCTGGCAGATCAACGCCGAGATATTTCAGCGCAGCCGCAAAGGCTTTATAGAGCAGACCAACCGGCGACCAGTTAATCAGCAGCTTACCAATCCCCACGACACCGCCGTTAAACGCCTCTTTAATGTCAGCCCAGCGCTGTTTAAACCAACTGCTGACAGCCCCCCAGTTGCGATAAATAAGGTAAGCTGCTGCCGCGACGGCGGTGATGGCAAGACCAATGGGATTCATTAACAGTGCCCGGCCAATCCAGAGAACGGCACGCCCGGCGATCATAATGCCGCGAACCAGCCCACCTGACAGCACGCCTCCCAAAGTTCTGGCACCTCTGGCGACGGCGCTGAAGCCGGTCACCAGCCAGCGGAGCTTACCTCCTTCACCGAGTGCAAGCGTCAGCCGAAGCCAGTTAGCCCGCAGTAAAACGGCATTTTTCCAGACGTTAACAAAAGGGGAAATAAGGAGATTCAGCCCCAGCTTGAGACCGATAGTGGCCATCTTGAAAGCGAGTAATGCTCCTACAACCTTTATGGTGCCGCTGACGAGTTGCGGGTTTGCCGCTATCCATTTGCCGACACTGTCCATTAAAGGAATAAAAGTCTCACCCAGTTGGATCAAGGCCGGGCGTAGTGACTCACCAATGCTGATGGCTGCCTCGTTAAAACCAATCTGAGTTCTGCGCCAACGACCTTCGAGCGTATTATTTTGTTTTGCAGCATCCTTATCCAGCGTAGACATTGCTGACGGGGTATTCATTTCCTGCTTATTGGAAAGGTATTTATCCCAGCCCTGACGCATTGACAGTAAATGGTTAACGGTCTGAATATCAGTGAAGACTTCTGCCAGACCAAATGACTCCATTAGCTTCTGCTGGCCTTCCTGATCGCCTCTTGAGCCTGCTGCTTTCCATTGCTGTAAAAACGCCTTACCTTTACCGTCGATAAAACGGTTGGCAATCATCAGTGAGGCTTCATACTGTGAGAAGCCCTGAGCGACGTAATTCTGCATTGACCCCTGGTAATCCACCCCGGCTTTAGCATATTTCTGGATGGTATCTCCGCGCCCCATCGCCGCCAGCCAGTTTGACATATTGGTGACGGCCTCTTCCGCTGAGCCGCTGCCTTTACCAACTTCCAGACTGGCGACGATCTGGGTTATGGCATCTTTGCCGTAAATACCACGTGCAGCGAAGGCTTTGGCCATACCAGGTAACGCTTTCGCCATATCCTTCAGTTCAAACGAGCCTAGCTTAGCCCCGGTTGCCGCAATCCCAAACGCCTGCTCCAGTTCTTTGGCATCGGTAATTTTCAGTGCATCGCTAAAGGCGTAGGTCATTTTTGCGAGGTCAGTCATATCCGCTTTGGTGGCCGTGGCAGCTTTACCGAGCATCCCGGCAAAGGTCGCTGCCTGCTGCGGATTCATGCCATCGGCAACCAGTTGACCAACACCGCCCAACAGAGATTCCTGGAGCTGATTGACCTGCAGGGATGCCCGACGAATGGCAGTACCGATGGCCTGTTCCTGCCTTGAATCCAGATCACCAGTGACACTGATATCCCGCAACTGCGATTCAAACGAGGCATATTGTTTGACCGAGGCCATGACCGGTGCCCCCAGTGTTCTGCCGATGGCATAGGTTTCTGCTCCCTGGCCATAGAGCGCCATGCGGTTAGCTTTCAGCGCGTCACTGGTGGCTGATACTGCTGACAGACGGCGCTGCTGGCGTTCAATTTGCTCCATTGTGCGGCTTACCCGCAGCAGGTCGCTGTTGAGGCGCTGCATCCGGGAAGAACCCAACTGACCATAGCGTTCTGTTGCACGGGTTAAGGCGTTTTGGCGTTCCTGCAGGCGGCGCGATGTATCGCCCAGGGAATCTAGGGCGCGTCGGGTACCGCTGACGGCTGAGCGGAAGCTGCTCCCGACAATGCCGCCAATAATGACGCCGACTGAAAATTCACTGGCCACGGTGGTTATCCTCTGAAAGCGGAAAAACGGAAGGAAAATGTCTGAGAGCCATGCAGAACAGCCGCGAGTAGCGGCTGTTAAGTGATGAGGAGTTACTGATTATCGCCGAACTCGCTTCTGATTTGCTCTTCAGCCTGCTCCAGCCACATCTCCAGATCGTCAGTATCGAGGGCATCAATCTCCCCCGGCTGAAATCTAAACCACCTCGCCAGCAGCCCCTGCGCCTGCATCAGCGTTTTCGTCGCTCTTGCCCAGCCCAGTGACTTGCTGAAATCGTTTCTGCAGCTCCATGTAATCGGCAAGATCCATGTTATCGAGGTCTTCCGGGAGAATACCGGTGCTACGGGCAATCAGCGGTTCATCCCAGTCAGCCGGGTCTTTACTGATTTTGCGCACCTGCTTCAGGTCTTTGACCGTCAGGCGTTTCAGTTCAACCTGCTCAACTCTGGTGCCTGCAGCGGTGGTGAAGGGGTAAGACAGCTTAAAAGTATCTGATTGGGTCTGTGACATGATCGTGCTCCTGTGTAAGTTCAGAGCAGTATGTCTGGTGGTGGGACTGGCAGATATTAAAGGGGATTAAGAAGAAAGGGGCCGAAGCCCCTGTGATATCAGTGAGTGCGAAAGCCTTTGCAGTTACGCAGGAAGGCGATAAGAAGCGCCTTTCCTTCGGATTTGCCGATGCCGGTGAACCAGTGGTCAGGTGGCTCCCATGCCTCAATCAGGTCAGCCAGCTTCCGTGCTTTGGAGCGGGTGCAGTCAATCGGGTCATTGGTTTTACGGGTATTAAAAAGGTTTTCCACCCCCGGAATATCGAGGATGGTAAACCAGGTACCATTCCCCATGCCAATAGAACCACAGTTCCCACCTTTATCTTCGATCTCAACGGTCATCGTGGTTCCCCGATGCCTGCCGGGACTTCAGCCTGTACCCCTCAAACTGCCACAGCGCTTCAGTCGCATTGTGCTGCGCTTTAGCGATGGCCACCTTCCTGCCGGTCTCTTCATCAAACAGCCCCGGATGCGCCGTGGCGCTGAATCCACTGCTGACCATAAA
This sequence comes from Pseudocitrobacter cyperus, assembly GCF_039889165.1. Taxonomy (NCBI): domain Bacteria; kingdom Pseudomonadati; phylum Pseudomonadota; class Gammaproteobacteria; order Enterobacterales; family Enterobacteriaceae; genus Pseudocitrobacter; species Pseudocitrobacter cyperus. The sequence goes on from NZ_JAYMYY010000001.1 coordinate 1,230,053, forward strand.
GCCATCTGGCATCAGCGCGACAGCAATTGTCAGCGTGGTGCCCGCAAAGTGGTGGGTCTGATAACTCAGCGACGCCACCAGGTCGTCTATCGTTTTGCGCTCAACTTTGGGTACCACCATGATCACCCTCCGATATTGATGCGGTAATCAGTCAACTGGTCAACGCCGCCGACGCGGAAGATGTTGGCCAGATAGTCCAGCTCCAGCAGTTCTTCACCATCCAGTACCTGCTTGATATACGTGCAGGTGAAGCTACTGGAGAACTCGGCGTTCTCATGCTGTTTGAACGTCCCCAGCGGGTTCTTCTTGAACATGATCGTCAGGAAGGTGACCAGCGGAATTTCGTCAATCAGCCCCTGCGAACTGTAGCGCTGGACGCTGGAACGGCACTGCAGCGCCAGCGACTTATACGGGTTCGCAGCAGACAGCATCGCGTCGCGGTAAAAGCTGTTCCACTTGATCTCGCCCTCAAGCTTGTCGAAGCCTGCCGGGAGTTCCACCTTGCCCACCATCCCCAGCGCCTTATGCTCCTGCATGGTCATGGAGACGTCAGGCAGTTTGACCTCCTCGGCCCGGCCCAGCAGGTTAGCGCCATCCAGGTAGATGTTGGCATTCGTGATGCGGTTGATCTCAATCTTTGCCATCAGCTATTCCCCTTCAGGGTTAACAGGTATTCCGAGGTGATCTCGGTCTCAAACGTCAGCCGCTCCAGCGGCGGTGGCGGCGTGTATTTGTAGCTCAGCAACAGGTGACCGGCGGCCAGCTCCGTCTCTTCATTACGGGCCGGATCAAACCAGCAGCTGAAGCCCAGAAGCGCACCGTCGCCAATCAGCTTGCGACCGTAGGCGTTGACCGACTCCGTCAGCGCATCAATCAGTGCCTGGGTAATCGGCATGTCGATGTACTGCTGGCTGAAATAACGCAGGGACTCGTTGATAACATCACCGGTGCGGCGAACGTTCTCAAAGTTGCGCATATGGGTGACCGTTGGCCATGCTGCCGTCCGGTTCCCCCACAGACGCAGGCCGCTGCCGTAGCTGCTGAAGACCGTAGTTATGCCCTGTTCGTTAAGCAGGTTCACCTCACTCTGCGGGTCATCAATCATTGCCGACAGCTGGCGCTCCACGCCGGTGATACCCAGAATCTCCTGGTTGGAGGACGACCACCAGTAGCCCTTGTCCAGGTCGACCTTGGCACGCAGACCTGCAGCACGCTGGCTCAGCGGCTCCAGCCGTTCGCTGTTGGTGGCCGCGTCATACACCTTGACGTGCGGATAGCACAGACGGACGCGGTCGGAGCTGGTATTGAAGTTAATGGTGCCTTCCGGGCCACGCCCCGCCAGAGCCTGCGCAAAAGTGGTACCAATCGGCGCGTCGATGTAGGTCACCGCGCCCAGCTTCTCAGCCATGGCGATAAGCTCAACCGAGACGCTGTTCTGGGTGCAGAATACCGGGGCAATCAGAATTTTGGCGAAGTAGCCAAACAGGTTGAAGCTGTCGTTAAGCAGCTTCATGCCGGTACGGTTGCCTGCCGCGTTAACGGTACCGATGATATCGGCCGGGGTGACTTTGGTCGGATCAGCATAGTTATAGCTGGCCTTCACCGTTGCATCTGCAGCAATGCTTTTACCAAGGTTAGTAATCACCCCGGTCTGCGCATCAAGCGAGTAGTCCTGACCTTCCACATAAGGCTGACCGTCGCTGTCCGGTTTCAGTACCAGCTGCGCGACCACCGGATTAGCCAGCTGCGCCTTGCCCGTCGCCTTGTCGAATGTTACGTCTTCATCGGCCACAGCGGTTTTATGCACAGCCGGATCAAGTACGTTAATGACCAGAACGGTGCCTGCCCCATGGTCGTAGATCGCATCCAGTGCCTGCGGAATGGTAAAGCCAGTGAGCTGGCTGCCAAACGCCGCTGCATCTTTCTCAGACAGGCACTGCACCAGCGTATTGACGTCTCCCATTGGGGCGGTACCAATCAGGCCAATGACGGCGGATTTCACCGTTTTAACCGGGCGGGCACCGTTTTCCACCTCAATGGTTTCGACGCCATGCAGATAGTTAGCTGACATGGGAGTCCTCCGTTTTCACATCGCTGTCGCCGCCGTTCCTGCGCTTTGGTGACTGCACAGCCGGTGTGCTGGCGGGTTTATTCTCTTCAGATACCGGCGTCAGATGCTTCAGCGCCACCAGTACCTTCACATAGTCATGCTCCTCCGGCAGGGAAACATTCTTCCCCGGCCAGAGCAAGATTTCGGTTCCGTCCGACAGCGTGACGCCGCTGGCCGGGCCGGAATAGCGGTATTCTTTCATCACTCGCTTTCCTCATAGTTCACTTCGGTTAACAGCGGGCCGGACGGTAAATCGCTGTCTTCGATAAAGACGCTTTCGGTTGCGAAGTCGAGAGTGTACTGCCACAGCCCCTTGACCTCACCGATAAACACTTCACGGGTCAGCCAGATACGACGGCGGCAATTCGGCGGGGTGTAGCCACCGAGGATGCGGCGGACTGCATCCAGAACGTCAATCGCACCTCTTTTACCGTTGAGCTGGCGAAAGACCACCGTGACGCAGAGCTGGATAGTCTGAGGCTGGATCACCGCACCAATATCATCGGGTTTGTCGAAGCGCGAACCGGCATAGCTCAGCAGCAACGCCCCGACAGGATGATTCAGGCGGTATTCGGACGGCTTTTCCGGGAAGTACTCCACCTGCAGCTGGGGCAGCTTCTCGCGCAACCGGGCCAGCACCGCATCTAGGACGGGCAGAACGTTCATCAGTATTTCTCCAGTAAGCCGTCGCGCCCGCCAAAGGTGGGGCGGCGTGCCCGCGCCCGGATTTCACCGGACTCAGGCACATCCTTCTGAGTGGACTGCAGCCCCAGCGTCAGCTTACCGTCGCGGATAGCCTCAAGCTGACGCCGGGCCTCTTTGTTGTCGTCTTTGACGGTGTCAGGCAGATCACCTTCAGGACGACGGACATACAAGCGGTAACGCACCAGCGTGATGGCAATATCCCGCAGAACGGTAGGCACTTCTGCCAGCGGCAGGGTATAGCGGCCACGAAGGTGCGCATCAATCAACTCCCCGGCGTAGCGAACACAGCTGTCCACAACCGTCACATTCACCGTGGCAGGGGTGTCGAAATCCACGACCTCGTTAGTGAGCTGAATCAGCGTTGACTCAGGCACTTGTTCCTGTAAATCCGCCAGGGTGCAGTACATGTCACACCCCGCGCAGGATGCGGATAACGTCACCTTCGGCCAGTGCCTCATCCAGCGCAATCCCGGCAGAGATGCCCGCAGGGGTATCTTCCGTGGCGGCTGTCTGGGGAACGGCGCAGGCGTTTGCATCCGACTGGACGTTCTGCCCCTTAGCAATCGCGGCACCGGCCTCGACCGCAACAATACCCAGTACGTTGACCGGGGTTACATCACCGACAGCGGCATCCACCTCAGCCACGCCGAGCGCGACGGCTCCGGCCTGACAAGGTGCGTTATCGGCACCGACAAAGCGCTGTTGCATAAGCGCCGCGCTGGCCGTCACGGTAGTGGTCAGAATGACCTGCTGAGTTGTACCCATGACCGTCTCCTTATTTCACGATGTTGGTGACGAGATACCCGGCATCGCCACCGACCACGGCGACTTTGTAGATATCGGTATAACGGCAGTACTTCACCTTGCCGCCGACGCCATCATATTTGTCCGCCACCGGCATCCCTTTACGGCGCAGGGTGTAACCGAATGACGGCTCATTTTCGTCGGCGCTGTCAGTGCCCGGCTGGGGTTTGCCGACGTAATGCAGCATCAGGTTGTCGCGCCAGATATCGGTCGGGACTTTGTCCTTGTTTTGCGCATCTTTCATGGAGGTCATGGATACTGGCTCGCCGATCACCACATCTTCCATTTGGAAAAGGTCTTTCAGAATTTCGATGGTGATACGCTTGCGCTCGTTAGCACCAATCGCTGCCTGAATTGCCGGGTGGAACTTCAGTAGCGACATGACGCTGGCCCCCATGGTCATCAGGTTCGGACGCAGACCGGTAGCGTTACGTACCGCTTCAATCCCGCCCTCGATGATGCCAATCGGATCACCCTGGCCACCTGCCCAGCGTTCAGCCGCAGCCAGCGCTTTGACGTTAGCTGCACGGTAGACGTTTTTGTCCTGGGCCAGACGGGCCGCATATAGCTCGCGTTTGAGGTTGACGCCGCTGGTCACACGGCGAATGGCTTTGGCCTCTTCGTTGAACATCGACTCGGCCTGCTCGCGATAGTCCACCGGCGCGGCCAGATCGTGTTCGTTGAGAACCAGGTCCAGCTTGCCGGTTTTCTCGCGTACCAGAACGTTGCTGTCAGCCCCCACGGCACGCTCGGTGTCGTACTCAACAAAGGCGGATTTACCGAAGGTCGGAACGGTCACACCTTCCTTATCGGTCTGGACAATGGGGAAGATGCGCTCGCCGATGAACGCGGCATTTTTATAACCGCGAGCGATGCTGGTCAGCACCGGGTCAACAACGCGCTTACCCTTTAAATAGTCAGACATGTTCTCTCCTTAATTACAGGCAGCGGGAGACAGCAGCGTCGTAGCTGATGCCTTCTTTTTTCGACAGTTCCAGCGCTTTCTGATGCAGCGCCAGACGTTCCGGGTCGGCTTCAGCGAACTCTGCTGACGTCGTTTTGATATCCGTGTTCACGCGGTCTTTGGTCGCGTGCTCACTGAAATTCAGTACCGGGGCAGTGCCATCCAGCAGCGTCTTAAACGCCGTGGCCAGCGGGGTGCGGGTATCGCCCTCGGCGAACTCGACAGGCTTATCGCCACCGGCTACCGCATCAAGAATGGCAACAACAACCGGTTTTGCTGCCGGGGTCAGGCGACCCGCGCCGACCAGCTTCTCGGCAAAGGAGACGTTGTCCGCGTGCAGTTTTTCCTGCCGGGTTTTCGCTTCCTGCTCTGCCCGCTGGGCGGCTTCCGCTTTCAGACGCGTGTTTTCCGCCTGAATCGCTTTGATTTCATCATCAGTCATGGTGCTGTTCTCTTGTTGAGGGTTGGGATTGTGTTCACTGAAGTCCGGTTCAGACTTCCCGGTGTCGCGGTAAGCCTCTTCGCGCAGGGAGTCCACCTGCCATGAAGGAAGCACCTTGTCGGTCTCGTCCAGCCCGAACTGGGCGATCAGAAAATCGCGCAGACGCCCCCATAAAGAGGCATTGGTGATATCACTCCAGTCGGCAAACTCCACGACGCCTTCTTCTTTCTCACCAAACGAAACCTGCTTCAGCCCCTTAATGGAAGGTGGCTGCGCCCCCAGAAAGCCGACATGACGCAGGTAAAGCGTGCCGGGCTTCGGATTGTTCGGTGAGTCCGGGAGATAGAACGAGGCGGAGACCTTCTTGAAGCGCCCGTTGCCCACCAGTTCGGCAAACTGCGGGTCGAGCTGGTCAGGCTCAGCCAGCAGATCGCTTCCGTTAAGCGTCAGGGATTTCACCCAGCCCCATGCCGGGTCTTCCGTCTGGGGATGGCCAATAACGAGCGGTGCTTCGTGGACGGACGGATCGTAGGCTTTCACGCAGGCGGCAAGATCGCTTTGCGTGAACGGCAGTTTCTTGCCGTGCATATCGGTATGAGTACCGGCTTTAAAAATGTGAATGGCTTCCATTTTGCTGTCCCGCGTTACGTTGTCGGGGACAGTCTGTGGAAAAAGCATCAGCAGCGCTTTTAATCTGCTTTAGAAAAAATCGGGGGTATCAGTACGGGGAATGTCACGCTGCGGGCGAATAGTGGTGCGAAGCGGGGGCTGTAAAGCCTTTATAAAGGTAATACAGCCCCTCAGCGGCTGGCAATGATAAATCACCCGCCTGAAGAGACAACACTCAGCGACGGGCCGCTGCTTCAAGATGGCGGACAATCGTATCGAGGATGGGGACAACCACTTCAGGCTGCAGTTCACCGTCCCCCGTCAGCGGCAGGAACGGACGGGCAGGAAGTTCAACGGACTCATTACGTCCCGTTTTACCACCGAACTGGTGAATCGGCCCATAAACGACATTAGTGCCAACCGCTGCCTGCCGGTCGTCATGGTCGGTTGATACCGACCCCATCAGACGCCCGGTATCCTGCAGCGTTTGCCCGTCGCGCTCCTGCGCTGCCAGTGAGGGAGTCCACCCCGGACGCCCCTCATCGAGAAAGTTAAACTGCGTTTCCGCCAGCAGGGTTCCGGCGATTTTGCGCATCGCGGGTTCCAGGTCTGTGGCAGCAAGGTCCAGCGCACGAAGGCTCCGGCGCAGGGATTCATCGTTAATGGTGACATTGACCAGGTTATCGGAAGCCATCGTTATCCTCTCAGTTCCTGCTGTGCCAGCGGTTGAAGCGTACCCTGATAGCGGGCAAGGTCGGGACGGTATGCAGCCCCCGGCGCATAAGACCAGCCGACGTCGGTGGCCACCTTCGTGGTGCCGGTATTGAAGGTGGCGACGTTCTGCATCTCGCCTGTTTTCTCTGAGACCAGCTTCAGCTCCCATCCCAGAGCTGCGCCAGAACCTGACACCTTCAGGCCACGGGCACGCACATCCGCCGCGCTCAGGGCAATCACGCCACAACGGCAGCGCCAGCCGTTCGGCGGGTAGAACGCCTGCCAGAACGGGTCATCATAGCGCAGCACCAGACCATGCAGCGCCAGATGGCTCTTGCGGGTATGGCTGTCGTTGATGCCGGTATACATCCAGTACGGCCTGTCGTCGACGTTCTCCATCTGCTCAGCCCAGCGACCGGCGCTGTAGAGTACGGACATATTGGTGCGAAAGATGGTGTCGAGCCGCCACGGGCTGCCCTGCTGGATGGTGACCGGCTCGCCCGTTACCGGGTCGGTGGTGTCACGTGGCCCCCACCATCCCTTGCGCTGCAATTCTGGCTCCAGCTCCTTACGGAACCAGCGGTCTGTCTTCCCCTCATCCAGTGCCTGCTGCAGGCGGCTGCGGATATCTTCCAGGATATCAAGGCGGGTCACTTTGGCGACGGTAAAGGCGCGGGCATGGGCATCCTGCCACATCTCCTCCCAGTCCCACGTGAAGCTATACCCTTTGGACTTCAGGTAACTGATAGCCCGTTTGGGGGGCAGCGTCATGCAGTACGCCAGTTCAGCCGTTGTCACGCTCATGCAGACGCCCCCAGACAGTTGCAACAAACATAATCCGTGCCAGCCGTTCCTGCAGGTCTTCAGCGTTCATCTGTGGGTACAACTCGGCCAGTTCGCCCAGCAGCTCAGACGGGTTGACGCCATCTTCAACCCGCTTAAACAGAGGAGCCAGTACGGGTTCCAGCGTGCCATTTAACGTGCCTCCGTTCATCAGAATATCCAGCGCGTCGTCCAGGGCCTGCTGTGCCTGAATATCGGCATCAATGGCCTCGGCAAATGACAGCGGCAGCATGTTCTGCTGGCGTTCTGACGGTGGTGTCTCGTCAATATCGCCGTCCTGCAGCTGGTACTCACGCTTGAAGTATTGCGGGGTGAAGACCACACCGGCGCGGCTGAGTTTCTCGTCGCGGGTTGCCTGGGTATCGTCGACCGTTCCCTGTTCCCACATCTTCCAGACGGGGCTGGCTACATCGCCAAAGTTCATTGATACCGCCATCCTGATGGCCTGATTCACCGCGCTTTCCACGATATCAGCGTCAGCGTCACGGATATCATCGGTGACCTCCAGTCCGGCCTGCGCGGAGGCGCGGTTACTGTTGGCCTCGGTGGTCTGATTCTGCCCCAGCAGGGCGATGGAGATTTCACTGCGGGCAAGCGTTATCAGGTTCTGATAAATATCGCTGCTGTCGGCCTTGCCTGCGGCCTCCTTAATTTCAATAGAGGAATCGTCAGGGATAGCGGCCACCGCGTCTTCCACCATTGCCTCCATGGAATCCAGCAGCAGGTCAATCTCACCCTGGGCCGTCCCGCGCGGATGCTTGCCGATAACCCACGGTGAGCCGTACTTCTCGGCAAAGCGCACCCAGAATTTCATGCCGCCTTTTTTGAAGGTCACGGGCCAGAAGCACATCGACAAATCAGGGAAGCCATACGGGTTGTCGTAGGTCGCGTCCTGACGCGGTACCACGAACTTGTTCAGCGGTACCGGCTCGCCTTCAAGCCCGGCGTCTTTAGCACGAAAGCGCAGCAGATTGTCATTGTCGAACTGGAACCACTCCGGTGGCTTGCCCACGATATCTGCGATGCCCCAGGATTTAACAGAGCGTCCCCACATGACCTCACAGGGCTGATACCCGTAGAGAACGGCGTCGGTCATCTCGCCGATGATGCGGGACAAATCCAGATCGTCGAGCATATCCCGGATGAAGCTGAATACCCGCGCCGGGGCATGACCGCGCTCAAGACCACGCTCCAGCGACTTGACCGCCGCCTTGCGCCTGCGGATGCAACCGCCGACCAGCGGGTCGGTACGCAGCTCGCGATAGATGCGGATATCCCGGCCCTGAGATTTCAGAATGGGGTCAGGGTTAGGCAGGTACATCCCCAGCCCGAAGAAGTCGATGGAGCGGCTGCGCGAGGCGATCTGCTCCGTCAGCGTTTTATTGGGTTCGGCAAATTTGACGAACTCACTGGGTGAAACCCAGAGTCCACGGGCCATCAGTAATCCTCCAGCATACGGGCCGCCTGACGACGACGGCGTGAGCTTGCCTTCACCGGCCCTTTGTTAATTTCACGGCTGGCGAAGTACGCCAGCGCCAGTGCGATGGCTGAATCCCCGTGACGCTTGCCACTGTCAGACTTCGCTTTTGAGCGCTGTTCCGGCACGCGGGGAACGCCATTTACCACCTGAACGGCCCGCAGGTCATCCAGCGTGTCTTCATCCTTCGGTAAATCCACCAGGTTGCCATCTTCCAGCGCAGCCTTGACCGGCGGCATATGCTCGCGATACCAGTTTTCAGTTGGCATCACCTGCTTAACCCGGCTGGAGCCGTAGCGCTGCATGGCGTATTCGGCGAGGTAAGAGCCGTTACCACGGGCATCAAGCGCCGCCCCCATCAGGTTTGGCAGGCCGTCCATCAGGTACCAGGCGATTTGCTCCTGCTGTTTGAACGGCACGTTGCGCAGCTCCAGCACGAACGGCACGCGGCGAACCAGGTTCTTCTCCTGCAGCAGGGGATAGTCCACCGACAGGTCACCGCTGCGGCCAAAGTCGCGACCCAGGAAAGAACGTGCGTCAGCGGGGAGCGCCTCCAGCAACGGTTTCAGATGTGTATCAAGCCACTCCTGCGTCTCGCTCCAGCGGACGTCGTCGGGCTTCAGCTCGTAACCCTCCGGGCAGGTCAGGCGCAACACCGGCGTGCCAGCCGACATACGGGACTCAATCAGGGCGCGGGACAGCCAGGCTCCGCCACCGTTAGCCGGAACACAGTCAAGCTCCTCCGATGCACCGGCACCGTAGAATTTGTATACCGATGCCATCCACGCCTGCTCGGATGCTTGCGACCATTCTTTCCCGGTACGCAGGCAGACGCGGTGGAACAGCCCCTCGGACACAGCCTCCTGAAAAGTAATGCGATGTACGCTACCCCCCTGACGCCCGGCCCGGATATCACCGATAAGCGTATTGAACGGGTTATCGTCACCGTCATGGGTGGAGATAACGCGCACTTTACCGCCCCAGATAAGCATCGCCAGCGCCGCCTTCAGCAGTTCGTCCAGTTGCTCATGGAACGCCGCTTCGTCGATAACGATGATGCCCTGACGGCCACGCAGGTTAGACGGGCGGCTGGAGAGCGCGACGACACGAAAGCCGGAGTCAGGGAATTTGATGGTGTAGGTCTTGATATGCTTGTCGTCTTCGTCCTCTTCCCAGAAACCCTCTTCGATTTCACTGGCGGCATAGTTGAATGCCCGCGCCCACATCGCACACGCCTGGATATATTCGACGGTCATGTCCTGGTTATAGGCGATGTAATACACGTTCATCCCACCCGCAGGGGCTGAAGAGGCTGCGGTCAGCACGTCATCGGACGCCTCAGCCCAGGTGATACCGGTTCGGCGGCTCTTCTCAATTACCTTCAGCGGAGACGTGTCAGCCACCCAGCGCTGCTGGTAGGGCATCAGAACGGCGGGGATATCCAGCGCTGAGGTATCAGGCAAAACGGGAGCAAGCTGGCTCATGAGGCAATCCCCAGAATTTCACGACGCAGCGCCTGTACCGCATCGGTTGACAGTCCACCCTTACGGGCAATTTTCTCGGCGTTGCTGGCCGCCTGCTGCGCTCTGGCCCGGACTTCAGACTGGAACTTTTTGAGGTTGACGGAAGCACGGGACAGCGTGGCCACGTTCTTTGCAACCTTGGACAGCAGCGCCACGCGCTCTTTAGGGTCGACTTCGCCTTCTTCCGCTTCCTGCAGCTGGACGATGCTCTCGAACAGCTCGGTCTGAATCAGGGCGATCACCGCCTCCGAACGTGCATCCTGATCGTCAGCCGCACCTTCGGTCAGCATCCGGGCCGCTTCGGTGGCCGCACGGATAGCGCCATAGCGGCGCTCAATCTTCTGGCCATAACGATGGATAGCCGATTTGCTGATAACGTAACCCTGCTCACGCAGCAGGGACTCCAGCTCGTTATACCCGCTGAAGCCGGATTCAGTCAGCGCCCGCTCAAGCCAGCGACGCACGTCTTCCGGCAGCTTTTCTATCGTGCTGCGTCTGGCCATCATTCACTCCAGTACTTTTCCGGGCGGGCGATACCGGGGCCGCATTCCACGGTGTATTCCACCAGGTCGACGCCGAGCCGGGTCAGGTCGGCAAACCAGTCCCCGGAGGGTTTCTTCTCCAGATCTACCATCCTGCGGTCTGACAGATAATCCAGCTCACGGCGCAGTTCGAGCGGCGTGGTATCCGGGTAGATTGCGCGGGCCACGTCCAGCAGTAACGTTTCGCTGGCGGTGTACGGGCGGGTTTTGTTCAGAGCAACCAGCAGACTCCAGCGCAGGGATTCCCGGCGCACGCGCGTGATATCAACCATTACGACCTCCTGTATGACGGTACTGCTGTACCAGTTCCAGCTTGTTGTAGAGTGCGTCCAGCTTTGCTTCGATGACCGTCTGGCCCCGGATGTAATCTTCTCGTCGGACGTAGTTCAGCGGTAAATCTGCCTTAAACCGCATAAATTCTTTTTCCAGCTCGCCCCAGTTTGAGGCGGAGTGCTGCAGCGACTGCTCAAGAGAGGCGAACCGTGCCGCCTGACGCTCTTCCGCCTTACTGAATAACCACTTTGCTATCCCGCCGACAAAGCTCATAAAGGTGATGAGAAAGCCCACCACCGTCCAGAATTCAACCTGCAGCGTCATTTCTGTAATCCTTCCCGTTCGTCCAGCAGCCCGTTTATTTGGCTGCGCCAGATGCGGCACTGCTTCGCGTTGTCGATGATGTTGGCGAGGACGTCACGCTGGGAGACGCCTGAGTCGCGTAGCCAGGTGTCAGCGGCTTCAGGTTGCCCGGACGGTGCGCCAGTGCCGGTGCCAGCGGCGGCAGTTGCGTCTGAATGACCGGTGTTGACGGATGCGTTGTCATATCCGAGCGCGGCGTTGTACTGGCGCACGAAACCGCGAGTAAACACGCACTCAATGGGATGGCTCTTACCTTTTTCATCAATCCAGCGCTGTGTGACATCGTTAATTTGCCCCTGTAATTGTTTGTTCTGGCTCTCCAGTTGAGCAATCTGCTCAAGGTAACTGGCCTCGGCATGCCGCCCGGCTGCTACCTGCTCCTGATACCGTTTTGCCCAGGCCCGTAGCGCAGCGTTCTCAAGCGTTGCCTGCTCCGTTTTGTACGTGTCGAATGCTGACTGCAGCGTGCTGAGCGCCGCATCCCCGTCGCGTTTGGCATCATTGTGACCACCTCGATAACCCCAGTGGTACAGGCCATACAGCGCCCCGACTAAGGCAAGCGCGATTAACATGCTGCGCCATGGCAGTTTTTTTAGCAGGCTAGTCCACACAGCTGCCGCCTCCCCAGGTGAGATAACGGGGGGCCAGCTCCCGAAGGATACGCTGCGGGTAGTGGCGGTTCTCGCGCCAGTTGGCGGCGCTGCGCCCGGCATTGACCGTGGCGACATGACCAAACCAGCGGGTGCTGTCCAGCCCCTGCTGCGAGGCCAGCCTTTTGTCCCGCTGTACCCAGCCCAGACCGCCGTTATAGCCAGACAGAGTCATGGCCATGCGCTCACAGCCGTTGGCGGCGCTGACGCGCTGCCACAGCCAGCGGTCATAGCTAACCAGCGCCCGGATGGCCCACGCCGGATTAAACGGCTCACGGCTGTTAAGCCCCGGCATCAGTTGACTTATCCAGTCAGCGGTGGCGGGCATAAACTGCGCCAGCCCCTGAGCGCCAACCGGCGAAACCGCATCAGGTCGCCAGCCGCTTTCCTGATGCAGCTGCGCGGCGAAGTCGGCCACTGGCGCAGACATTCCCCATTCAAGCCGGGCATTACGGATCACATCGTCGCGATACTGCAGCGCGGCCTGCGGAGGCTGGGCTGCGCGGGCCTGACTGAAGAAGCCGCCACACCAGAGCAGCCAGGCAATAACCAGGTTGCCAGCGAGCTGCCACCAGAAGCTGTATTTATCGTTGCGTGGCTCGCCATGCTTGATGGCGGTTACGCCCAGACCAAAGGCAAGCAGGATGATGAGGGTGATTTGAGGCCAGTTCATGATTACAGCCCCGTCGCTACGGCCAGACAGACTGCGGCAACAATCAGCGCACGGCGGATTAGCGCAGCGGAAAAGACCAGGTGAAGGCCAGTCTGGACGGGGAAGCGACCATCAGCCATCAGCCTGTCATCATGCTTCAGGTACTGACCGGGACGGGCTTTGGGGAAAAGCGAACGGTCAAGCCAGTAGCCCAATACTGCCGCCAGCGTGATGAGTGACAGCTTGTAGACAACCACTGGCAGCTGCTGGGGCGATACAAGACCGATGGTGCCGAGCAGCAGCACTGAGGTCAGCAGCCAGCCGCTGAGACGGGGCTTTTTAACAGGGGGAATGAATTTTTTCAGGTTTTTCATGGTGCGTCTCCTTGTTGTGTGGGAGACAGCATCACAAATGTCGGGGGAAAGGGATTTTAAACAGCGTTAATAGTGATGCGATGGGGCAAAACGCATGATTACTTTGAAAGAACGACAAGACTGATGCACCAATACCTGGCTGGCCAACAACCACAGATATTTCTTTGAAGGGGAAACGTATGACTTCGGCAACTGCTAAATCCAGCTCACTCTGTCTGATGGGGATCACCTGCGATGAGTATGAAACTGCGGCAAAAATTTACACCCTCAGCGTCAATGCTGACAATCTTGCAGAGGCAATAAGAGAGATGCAAACCGCGCTTGAGCAGGTGGAGAAAACGCCACGAATACTCCATGAAAATAAGCTAAAAGGAATACTCATTGGACAGATAAGACTGACCATCAGCGCCAATCCAAAAAGCAGATCGGCTTGCTAACTATCTGGCCGTCATATTGCTCATTCCGTTACCCGCCTGCCTGTTGATGCCGGAAGAGGGATCAGTATCTCCCAGAATGGTTCTTCACCATTTGCATGTGCAAGACTTTTACCTGACCAGTAAAGATGCGCCCGACGATATATATCCAGAATCGGGCCATCACTGTTAAGCAGCCTCATATCACCACGGTGAACAGGGTTCTCGTTCCTTACTTCATATATCGGTGCTGTCCGTATTCCATCATCACCACGCTCATTGGCCAGCAATTCCCTGAATTGTTTAACCTCGCTGATTTCCTGACAGGCAAACAGCGACTGATATCGGGACGGTTTATCAGGAAAGTTGCTACGCCGTACAAGTTCAAGGATGAGACCAATCAGTAAGGCGCTGTCCCTTTGGTGGTCTTCATCGAAAAGCGCAGGATTATAGAGATAGTTATAGCCGTGCTTCGACAACCCATCGGGATGTATTTGATTAAGGAATTCAGCCAACTCCGGCTGTTTGGGGGTGTGGTGACGCAGCGTTATCTCATGAAATGGAAACAGACTCTTTGCAGAATCGAGCGTGTAATACTTTTCCAACGGAAGGTACATCCTTATCAAATCAGCTAAATGACGTGCTCTTATGCCGCCATCCAGTAAACCGCATTAATAGCCGCCGAACATCCCAAAACCGCATCCTGGCAGTGAAAGAACGACCAGTCCGGTGCTCGAACACCGGACTGGTCATCAACCCACAGGTATGCACTGTGAGCCGACCAGGGTTCAGTCAGTCTCGCGAGACCAGACTAGCCTGCCATATTTTCACTGATTGCAAAAGGCTTACGGATAATGAAAGAACAATCTTTACCCATCGTTCCATGGATTGGCGGCAAACGTCGTCTGGCTAAGCATATTCTGCCGCTGTTCCCGGCCCATACCTGCTATGTGGAGCCGTTCTGCGGAGCAGCTGCGCTCTATTTTCTTAAGACACCCAGCAAGATCGAAATCATTAACGATATCAACGGCGAGCTGGTGAATCTGTATCGGGTGGTAAAACATCACCTAGAAGAGTTTGTCCGCCAGTTCAAATGGGCACTGGTCAGCCGTCAGATTTACAAATGGCTGCAGGATACGCCGGAGGAGACACTCACCGACATACAGCGTGCGGCCCGGTTCTACTACCTGCAGAAACAGGCATTTGGAGGCAAGGTCGCCGATCACACATTCGGTACCTCTACAACCAGTGCGCCGCGCTTCAATCTGCTGCGTATTGAGGAAGAACTGTCGATGGCACACCTGCGCCTGTCGAGAACGCTGATTGAGCATCTGGACTGGCACCAGTGCATAGAGCGATATGATCGCCCGCATACGCTGTTCTACTGTGACCCACCTTACTGGGGAACGGAAGGCTATGGTGTGGAGTTCGGGCTGGAAAACTATGATCACATGGCAGAGCTGGCGCGGAGCACCAGAGGGAAGATGATTATATCGGTGAACGATATCCAGGAAATGCGGCAGGCGTTCAATGGACTGAACATTCAGACAGTTGATATCAGCTACAACTTGAAGGTCACAGGTAAAGCTACGCCACGGAAAGAATTGGTGATTTCTAACTTTTAACAGTTAGGTTGATGAAGGAGGTGTCACCTCTTAGCATCTCCTTCATCCAGCTAGCGGTTTTATTCTTTATTGAGTTTTAGGATCATATCCCCACTAGGGACATCCATTTTGTCGAGACAAACAGACTGGCAGGCTGATTTAGATATTTTAACTTCTTGCGCATTATTCGATATAAACAAAAAACAGTTATGCCCAGATGCAGCATAATCATTTGGAATATTATTGTCGTCTTTAATATGGAATTGCACTGTTGTTACTGGTCGTATGCTGTCCTCAGACACTTCAAATTTTTCGAAGTCAGCTGCGTATTTATCCAGTCCAGGACACTGTTGGCGAATAAAAGGCAACTCGCGCTTCACAATCGGATTATCGGTATTAACACTGAAGACTGAGTGCTCTACAGATGGGCTTTGAGCCTCAGCAGGGTCAGCATTATCGCCACACCCAGCCAAAAGAAATATCGTCGGTAAAAGAAACTTTCGTATAGTCATATTATTAACCCGTCAATGTTCTTAATGGGAACAAATTAGCCCACATTTTTTAAATTATTTAGCTGTGCGGACAGCTCTTGGATCTGTTTTTCCATCTCAATCACACGCTGTTTTTCTTCAGCGCCTCGCATAAGGTCTCGTCGAACCTCAGGGTCTAGCTGATTTAATAATTCAAGCATTTTAAGGTCCGCTTGACTGAAGCTTTGAGTTGCTGATTCAACCTTCGATACCTCCTCCTCTCCCTTACCTGTGAGTAACCAGTCAAGAGAGACTCCTCTCTCCTCGGCTATGTTTATGCAAATTGAATAAGGCACAGAGTCTCGCTTTCTCCAACTGGCTAAAGTCTGTCTGTTAACGTTCAGCACCCGAGCCAGCTCGCTGTCGTTATCAACATTAAACAGTGACATGAGTCGCAGAAGCACTGCATCAACGGCCTTTTTATTCATTTCAAATAAATCTCACTTGAGTTATTCATTTTGAATAAGTACACTTATTCATATTGAGTACATCATAACCCAATAGGAACACGGTGCATATGAACAAACAGCAAGTTCGAGCACGACTGGTTGAACGGGGCAGCAGCCTGCGTCAGTTCGCGCTTAACGCGGGCTATGAGCCACGAACAGTCACTCAAGCGGTAAGCCGCTGGGCTGGCAAAAATGAACTTCCTCGCGGACGTCTGACCTATCGCATTCTGCGTGATTTATCAGTCGTGATCGGCAAAGAAGTTACACCGGGCATTCTTCAGGAGGCGTCATGAGCAAAGCAAATGTATCCAGTTCTGGGTCTCGCATTCTGCGCGTTCTTAAAGCGTTGCGTGGTCACGCTCTGAATGGGGTTTCTAACGGTGAACTGGCATCAGCTCTGGGCGAGTCCCCGGCGAATATCAATCGGGCACTCAATACCCTTATCGAAGAGGGATTGGCCCTCAAACTGGATAACGGGCGTTTTGCCCCTGGAGTCCAGCTCTTACAAATCGCCATGGCGCACAGTACCGAAATGGCGCGGGCGCAGGATCGTATTAATGAAATCAACCAGCGTGTTATGGCTGGCAGTCGCTAAGGAGTTGAAATGGGACGCACAAAATCACAAACAGTTGAACTAATGGAAGATGCACCGCTGAGTGATGGCCTCAACGTTAATCTTAACGCCATGACCGAACATCGCCTTGAAATCATGCAGCAGTTTGGTGATGGGCTGCCGTATGAACGCGATCGTATTGTCCATGAAACACGTTTTTATATGGCCCAGAGTGCAGAAGCCATGCTAGAGGCGGGTAAGCGACTGGTAATTCTCAAGGAGAATGAACCTCACGGCGATTTTATAAATATTCTCGAAAATGACCTCGGCCTTGAGCCGCGCGTCGCACGCCGTATGATGCAGGCCAGTGTGAAATTTTTGGGTAATGGCGATCAGAATTCAAAACGGACAGCGCTGACCGTTTTAGGTAAGACCAAGTTGTATGAACTGATGGTTCTGGATGACGAAGAACTCGACGCATTAGCTGATGGTGGAACCGTCGCTGGGGCAACGCTTGATGATATTGATCGCATGACAAGCCGCGAACTGAAGGCTGCCCTACGCGAAGCCCGCGAAACCAACGCAGCACAACAACGTGTACTCGCCGACAAAAACGAAAAAATCGACTCACTCTCCACAAAACTGGAGAAGAAATCCCGTATCCAGCCACCCAAGCCTGACGAAGAAGTGAAGAAGATGCGCGCGGAAGTGACGGCGTTAGCGGTTGAGGCTGAATCTGCCATCGCCGTTCGACTGTCCAGCGCCTTTGAAACCCTGTGTGCATACTGCGCTGAAAACATGATTGATACACCCAGAGACTTCATGGCGGGTCTGGTCTGCCAGCTGGAAAGCACCGCGCGTAGTCTGCGCTCCACATTTGACCTGCCGGATGAGCCGACAGGTAACGCCGCCCCTTCATGGCTGACTGAACCGACGCCACAGATTAACGGGCAGGAGGCATAACCGATGAGTGCCGCCCTGACTGAACGACTGGTTTATGTTGCCCGCGCGGCACGTGACGCGGGGCATGGTAAGCGCGGTGCGATATACGACGCCGCCTGCGCTGAACTGGGCATGTCCCGCGCCACCCTGCTGCGCAAGCTGAAGGAGGTATCAGTGACTGACAAACGCAAAAAACGCGCCGATGCCGGGCGCAGCGCCCTGAGCCGCGACGAGGCCGCGCTGATCTCCGCCACGCTGCGCGAGGCCACCCGTAAGAACGGTAAACGCCTGTATTCCATCGCGGATGCGGTGGAGACTCTGCGGTCAAACGGCTTTATCACTGCTGGCAGAACGGACGAGGCCACAGGCGAGTTTTTCCCGCTGTCCGAGGACACCATCAGCCGCGCCCTGCGTAACTATGGTCTGCACCCTGAACAGCTTGACGCACCGGCCCCGTCATCCGAGATGGCCAGCCTGCATCCCAATCACGTCTGGGAGATTGATGCATCACTTTGTACGCTTTACTACCTGAGCAACGGCCATAAAGGGCTGCAGGTGATGGACAGCGCGAAGTTCTACAAGAACAAGCCTGCCAACCTTGCACGCATCGCCAGTGACCGCGTGTGGAGTTATGAGATCACCGACCATACCAGCGGCTGGATTTACGTTGAGTACGTGATGGGCGCGGAGTCCGGTGAAAACCTCTGTTCTGTTCTTATCAATGCCATGCAGGAGCGTGGCGGTGCTGACGTGCTGCACGGTGTGCCGAAAATACTCTACCTCGACCCCGGCTCGGCGAACACCGCTGGCATGACGAAAAACATGTGCCGTTCACTGGGTATCAACCTGATAGCGCACAAGCCGCATAACGCCCGCGCCACCGGGCAAGTGGAAAAGGCCCGTGACATTATCGAGCGCAAGCTGGAGCCGGGTCTCAAGTTCCAGCCGGTTCACAGTCTGGAAGAGCTGAACGCGCTGGCCGTGAAATGGCGCAGCCACTTTAACGCCACGGCAGTTCACAGCCGCCACGGTAAAACCCGCACGGATATCTGGCTGAAGATTACCGCTGACCAGCTGAAAAAAGCGCCATCCGTTGAGCTATGCCGTGAACTGGCGGTGGCCGCACCTGAACTCCGTAAGGTCACGCCAAAACTGCGCGTCTCGTTCCGGGGCAATGAGTTTGACGTTTCGACGGTACCGGGCGTACTGGTCGGCGAAAAACTGATGATTACCCGTAACCCGTGGCGCAGCGATGTGGCGCAGGTGGTACTGACCGGTGAGGATGGCCACGAGACGTTCTTCCTGGTTGAAGAGGTCAGAAAGAACGAGTTTGGCTTTGCCGAAAGCGCGGCGGTATTTGGCGAAAACTACAAAGTCCTGCCGGAGACCCCGGCGCAGACGGCTGCAAAAGAAATCGAAGAGCTGGTCACCGGCACCGATAACGCCGCGGATGCAGCTGCTGCACGCAAGGCGAAGGCGCTGCCGTTCGGCGGGCGACTTGACCCGTACAAACATATCGACGACACCACGCTTCCGGCCTATATGCCGAAGCGTGGTCAGGCTTCAGACGTACGCGGGCCGCGTATTGAGCAGCGTCCGATGACCCATGTGGAGGCCGCGAAAGCCCTGCGCGAGAAGTTCAGCGCTAACGGCCACACCTGGACGCCGGATCATTACCGCCAGTTAACGGCGCAGTACCCGGATGGCGTACCGGAAGCCACGCTGGATGAGGTCATGGTCACCCTGACCACTCCGGCCCGCAACAGCGTTATCAGCATCGTTAATGGTAACTGAGGAGGAAGGCATGCTGGTACTGAAGCAACAACTGAAAGAGGCACGCATCCCGCAGGCGGTGGTGGCAAGAGCCGTCGCCGTTTCCGAGGCCACGCTGGCCCAGATTGTGAACCATAACGAGTGGCCCCGCACCAGCACGGAGGAGGTGCGCCAGCGTCTGGCGTTATATCTGGAAAGTCAGGGGATTGATACAGCGAAGAGTTTTGATGCTGCACAGGGCGCTGCCACGCCCCGTACAGCGGGTACTACCGATAAAACCAACCTCAGTGAGGAAGAGAACATGTTACTCAAAAAGCAGGTGTTATTTCCAGCAACCAAAAAAGCGTTTGGCCTTTTCCGTGACCCGTTCGCCGATGAAGCCATGCAGGGCGCGGACGATGTGTTCACCACGCCGGATATCCGCTACGTGCGTGAGGCACTGTTCCAGACCGCCCGCCATGGTGGCTTTCTGGCGGTTATCGGCGAGTCTGGCGCGGGTAAATCCACGCTGCGCCGCGACCTGATTGAACGCGTCAACCGCGAGAACGCGCCGGTGATTGTTATCGAGCCATACATCATCGCCATGGAAGATAACGACGTGAAGGGCAAAACCCTGAAGGCGGCAGCTATCGCCGAGGCCATTATCAGCACCATCGCGCCACTGGAGAGCATCAAACGCAGCCAGGACGCCCGCTTCCGCCAGCTGCACCGCGTCCTGAAGTACAGCAGCCAGGCGGGTTTCAGCCACGTTCTGGTGATTGAGGAGGCCCACAGTCTGCCCATCCCGACGCTGAAGCACCTCAAACGCTTCTTTGAGCTGGAATCCGGCTTCAAAAAACTGCTGTCCATCGTGCTGATTGGCCAGCCTGAGCTGGCGGACAAACTGTCCGAACGCAACATGGAAGTCCGTGAGGTCGTCCAGCGCTGCGAGGTGGTTGAACTCCTGCCGCTGGACAACAGCCTCGAAGAGTTTCTGACGTTCAAACTGCAACGTGCCGGTAAGCAGCTGACCGACATCATGGACGCCAGCGCAGTGGAAGCCATCCGTGCCCGCCTGAGCAATCTGGGCAGCAACCGTAAAAGCATGGTCAGCCTGCTGTATCCGCTGGCCGTCAGTAACCTGGTGATAGCCGCCATGAATCTGGCTGCTGAAATCGGGGTTCCGCAGGTCAACGCTGACGTCGTCAAAGGGGTTTAAACATGAAATCCATCGCCGATATCAACCAGCAGATGTACAAAGTCCAGTCCGCCATTATGGCGCTCAACGCCATGAATCTCACAATACAGAGCGTGATGATTGCGGGCAGTAAGCCGGTTATCCGTATTGCCAGAAACGGACATTGCTACTGCCTGCTGGAACAGGGGAAAGCGAGTTATACCCATGTTGGCCATGACAGCTCAGGGCGCTTCCGTCAGGGCGTCTTTGAGTTGCATGGCTGCCGTATTACCTGGTCAGAGTCATTACATTAACCATAAGGTGAACAGAGATGAGCGAAGTAAATAAAGAAGACTACATGAAAGACCGCAAGGGGCGTCTGGTGCCGGTTGACCAGGTGTCTGACTATGACCTTGCGATGGATTCTTTCGTTAAAGAACAGGTTGCCGCCGCGAAAGTTAAACGCGATGAACTCAGCGACTTCAAGCGTCGTGCCTTTGACGAGTGCTATGCCTGGCTTGACCTTGTGGCCGAGAAGTACGGCAGAACGCGTGGCGGTGCCAAAGGCAACGTGACCTTCAGCAGCTTCGACGGTGCTCAGCAGATCACCATCCGCGTGCAGGAAACCCTGACCTTCGGGCCAGAGCTGCAGATTGCCAAAGATCTGATAGACGAGTGCGTCACCGAGTGGTCGGAAGGCGCAAATGCCAACCTGCGGGCCATCATCAGCGATGCTTTCCAGGTGGACAAAGAGGGCCAGCTTAATACCGGACGTATTCTTTCCCTGCGCCGCGTCAAGATTCAGGACGAGCGCTGGAACCGTGCTATGGAGGCCATATCGGAATCACTGCAGGTAGCAATGTCCAAAACCTATATTAATTTCCGGGAGAAAGATAAACACGGGAAGCTAATTAATATTCCGTTAGATATCGCTGCCATTTAATTTTAATTCAATTTCTTTTTTATTTCGGCGTCAGTGCCGTGGGCTTCTGCACGCCGAAAACAGCATTGAGGAATAAATCATGTCCATCAAATGTTCCAACTGTAAGAAAGGTATCACCACCCTGAAGTTCAGCGACGCCAGCGTCATTACCTCTGGCAAATACCATGTGCCAGCCGTCCTCATCACGCTGGTATGCCCTCACTGCAGCCAGCATTACTACACCGAAGTTCCGGCCATGGAGTTCATCCCCTGCGAGGCAAAAAAATGAAAGGCATGAAATTATATAACCGCTCCACTATATACAATCTGGCCCTGAAAACCTTTGGCCCCGAAGCACAGGCGCTGAAGCTGATGGAAGAAGCCGCCGAGCTGGCCGCTGCTGCCGCCCGCAACATGAACGGACTGGGCAGTGAAGTTGATCTGGCTGGCGAACTGGCTGACGTTGAAATCATGATTGAACAGTTCCGCCTCAACGGGATGGGCCTGATGATTGATTTTCATAAGCAGAAAAAGCTGGAACGCCTTGCCGAACGCCTGGGGGTGACTTATGCCGCAGAATAATGAAAAGCTGCTGGAGAAGTTAAAAAAGCTACTTGCGCTGGCTAAATCCGATAACCCCCATGAAGCGGCACTGGCACTGCAACGCGCCCAGAAACTGATGCAAGCCTATAACATCACCCAGGCTGACCTCGCACTCAGTGATATTGATGAAAGCGTCAGTAACTACTGGGCTGCAGGTAGCGTAAATCCGCCGCGTTACATGCTGGGTCTGCTGGACATTATCCAGGTGGCATTTGGCGTTAAGTCTATTATTCACTCCGGCTTTAAACCCAGCGTTGGCTTTTACGGTAATAAAGACCGGGTTGAACTGGCCTCATATACATGGGAGGTACTGGCCAGACAATTAATCATGGCCCGTAAAAACTATATTCGACAGCAGAATAAAAGGATCAAAAACACGACCAAGACCAGCCGTGGTGACAAATTTGCCGAAGGGTGGGTTCTGGCCGTGCGTAGCGAGGTTCATTTATTTGCTATGTCCCGTGAAGAACGGGAGCTGGCAAGCCTCTGGCTTGAACAAAAATACCCTGATTCAGGAACAACCTCTGGCCGCAAAGCCGGTAAATCCCGTGACGCGGACATGTCCCGCCACATCGGTTACAGAGAGGGAGAAAACGTCCGTCTGCATCAGCCTGTCAGCGGGCAGGAACAGCGGAAGCTGGGGAGTAGCTTATGATGGCTGAATCTATTGTATGTGCCCTGTTCTGGTATGGTCTCGTGGGGTGGTGTACCGCTGAACTACATCGCCGCTCAGGGGTTTACTCACGTTACAGCGGTGCCGGACACTGGATCAGTTGGGCCGTTATGTTCCTGTGCTGGCCTGTAGCGCTTCCTTTATATGTCGATTATATCGGTGGCGCAGGTAGAAGGAGCGGCGATGATGACTAGGCAGCGTCTTATTCAACTCATCCATATTGCCCGCAATGACCTCCAAATGGATGAGGACACCTACCGCCAGATGCTACAGGGGCTGACCGGCAAAGCCTCAACCAAAGGGATGGATACCCCACAGCTAAACCGCGTACTGGAATCCATGAAAAAGAAAGGCTTTCGCATTAAGCCTACCGGGAAAGCCAGGCCCGGCTTACCGCTGGATAGCCATCCGCAGTCAAAGAAAATCCGTGCGCTATGGCTTGAAATGGCTGCAGCAGGCGTCGTCCGTGACAGTTCAGAGCAGGCGCTGGCGCTATGGGTTAAACGGGAAACGGGCATCAGCGCGTTACGCTGGCTCAGCAATGAGCAGGCAAGTGGCGTGATTGAGAAACTGAAGAAGTGGCAGCGCAGAGCTGCGGGGGTGAAGCAATGAGCGACCTGAATCAGTTTCGTAGTAAAGGGCCGGAACTGTTGGTGGAACTGGCACAGCATACTTCTGAGACCGTCCGCGAGATTATTGATATCGAACCCGCTGTTGCCGACCAAATTGGTCAGGCTGTCGCGAACCGCATGATGCAGGTCTGGGGCGGACAAAACGTCTATTTTCCGATGGGCATGGTCTGGAAGGTCAGCCAGCGCGACCGGGAAATCTTCCTGGAGTTTGACGGGCGCAATCATCACGAACTGGCCCGCAAATTTGGTGTTTCACTACAGTGGGTTTACAGCGTGGTGAAGCGGGTCAGAAAAGAAGAACTGGATCGGATGCAGGGCAAACTGTTTGATGGCGAACCTGATGCCGATACGGGGAAAAAGGAGTAATATCTGCAATCAGGCTGGTACGAGTTCTGTTTTTTTCGGGCCGGTCTGATTTTCACATACTGTAAGGTTATTGCATATTCCATCCAGTCTCTTCCCATGTTGACCCAGTTCTTCCCATAATTATCTCACCTAGTCCCTGTCATTTATCTCAAGTCTAATCATCTTTCGGTGCGCAGACGCTGGTGAAAGATATTATTACCGGGGTGTTTATTCAGTTCGAGAATGGAATGAACACGGGTGACCTGGTCACCATTGGGCCGTTAACCGGCACCGTTGAACGTATGTCGATTCGCTCAGTGGGGGTTCGTCAGGATACCGGGGCTTACCACATTATTCCGTGGTCTTCGATCACGACTTTTGCCAACTTTGTGCGCGGAATTGGCTCCGTTGTGGCAAATTACGACGTCGACAGGCATGAAGAGACGGAAAAAGCCAACCAGGCGCTGAAAGCGGCGGTCGATGAGTTGATGCAAATGGACGATATTCGGGGGCTGGTTATCGGTGAACCGTCGTTTGCCGGGATAGTCGGGCTCACCAACACCGCCTTCACGCTACGCGTCACTTTCACCACGCTGCCGCTAAAACAGTGGTCGGTGCGCTTTGCGCTCGACAGTATGGTGAAAAAACACTTTGAACTCGCAGGCGTTCGCCCACCGGTACAGACGTATCAGGTGTTGCCAGCCCCGACGAATGCAACCCAACCGGAAACCGGGCTGCCGCCGGCGGAGCCGACGCTTTAGCGTTTACGCGCCAGGAAACGGCGACGCTGGTCGTCGTCCATAAAGGTCCAGGCAATGAAGCGGCTCTGCTTCTGCCCCTGGGCCATCTCCTTTTTCACCACTTTCACCGCGCCAACTTCGGTCAGTGCGCGGTAGAGCGGCGGCAGATTTTCGCCTTTCGACACCAGAGAAGTAAACCACATGACCTGACGGGCAAAGTCGCGGCTTTCAGCAATCATCTTTTTGATAAACGCGACTTCACCGCCTTCACACCACAGCTCCTGCTGCTGGCCGCCAAAATTCAGCGCGTCATTGCGATCCTGGCCCAGATTACGACGTTTGCGCTCGCCGCCTACCCGTGCCGCGGCGGCGGAATCATGGAACGGCGGGTTGCACAGGGTGGCATCGTACTGTTCATTCTTGTGAATAATGCCGTTGAACATGGATTCATTATCTTTCTGACGACGCAGGCGGATCATGCGCGTCAGTGACGGGTTGGCGCTGATGATGGCCTGTGCGCTGGCAAACGCCTGCGGGTGCGTCTCACTGCCGGTAAAACGCCAGCGATATTCATGCGCGCCAATCAGCGGATAGATACAGTTAGCCCCCACGCCGATATCCAGCACATTCGCGCCCTGCACCACATCGCCATTGTCATCGGTCAACAGATCGGCCAAATGGTGGATATAGTCCGCACGACCCGGCACCGGCGGGCATAAGAAGCCATCCGGAATATCCCACGAGCTCACACCATAAAAGTGCGCCAGCAGCGCTTTATTCAGGGTCTTCACCGCCAGTGGATCAGCGAAGTTAATAGTTTGCTCACCGGCCGGATTCAGGGTGATAAAACCACTCAGTTCCGGACTCGACTGGCACAACGCAGTAAGGTCGTAGCGGCTATGGTGACGGTTGCGCGGGTGTAAACCCGGTTTTTGGGCATTCATGACTTTCTCCTGTCTTAAGCGGCGTAAGATACCCGTTGACGGCGGCGCGGTAAATAAGGGACTCTGGAATACCTTTACAAATAACAGGTGCGTTATGTATTTCTATGAACCCTCTCAGGGACACGGGCTGCCGCACGACCCGCTCAACGCCATTGTTGGGCCACGCCCGATTGGCTGGATATCCTCGCAGGATGCGCAGGGGAAACGCAATCTCGCTCCCTACAGTTTCTTTAACTGTTTTAACTATCACCCGCCGATTATCGGCTTTGCCAGCAGCGGATGGAAAGATAGCGTACAGAACATTATGGAGACCAAAGAGTTTGTCTGGAACCTGACGACTCAGGATTTAGCCGTCGCCATGAACGAAACTTCGGCCACGCTGCCGCATGGGGACGATGAGTTTGTACGTGCGGGCTTAACCGCTGCAGCCAGTCGTGTCGTTCGTGCGCCACGCGTGGCGGAAAGCCCGGTCAATTTCGAATGCCGTTTATCCCAGTGCATCCAGTTAACATCCGCTGATGGCGTGCCTGTTGATACCTGGCTGGTGTTAGGCGAAGTGGTCGGTATTCATATTGATGAATCCCTGCTCGAAGAGGGTATCTATCAAACCGCCCGTGCAAAACCAGTGCTCCGTGCTGGCGGCCCGTCAGCCTACTACACCATCGATGAAGCTCACCGTTTCGATCTTATCCGCCCTGACTCACGTCGTTAGCAATGAAATCAGTCACTTGTATGTGGCTGATTTGTCAGCATTTCGTCAAGATTTTTCATTCGAAAAACCCCTTCGTCTTGCGCAATTTTTTGCGGATAAGCCCCCTTCACGACCACCTACACTTAGTGGGCTAACCCGTCGTAACCTGGAGGATTTTCCTATGAAGAGAAGTTTCGCCCTGCTCCTTGCAGGCGCGCTTGCCGTGGTTGCTTTCTCCGCTGTCGCAGCACCGCAACCCCTGGATGATAACAACACCGGGCAACTGCGCCCGGCCGGCACGGTTTCTGCCTCGGGCGCCAGTTCGCTGGATGACCTGGAAGCAAAACTGGCGGAAAAGGCGCAGAAAGAGGGAGCCAAAGGTTTCGTGGTGGAATCTGCGAGCGGCAACAATAAGATGTTCGGCACGGCAACCATTTATAAATGATGGCGACACACACACCCTAACCTGCCCGATAGCGCCCGCTTCGGGCAGTCTCTTTTTCAGCGTATCCCCGGAATACCCCCTGCCCCATTGTGCTTTATGTATAAAAAAAGAAGTTAATGTAAATTAATGTATTTATTTTTCCATAAATGAGTGTTAGAACGTTACGCGTTTGATAATGATTATCACAATCATTATCAAACACATTTATAAAATATGCTGTGACCAGGGCAATGACGTGCCCTGCTGTCATCGTAAAAACAGAATGCTAAAAAATTATAAGACGCTCAAAAATATGGATAATAATCGCAATTTGCCGTTTAACAGCTTTAGTTCACTGACTTTCTTTACAGGCATTTGTATCGGCTTAACCCCTGTTGGTCAGGCCGTTGCAGAGAGTAAAGATCAAAAACAGGGGGATACGCTGGTTGTTGAAGCGCAGACCCCCTCTCTCTACGCACCACAAAAATCCGCCGACCCGAAATTTAGTCGCCCGATCGCGGATACCACCCGTACCGTTACGGTCATCTCCGACCAGGTGTTAAAAGATCAGGGCGTCAACAACCTGACCGATGCATTGAAAAACGTGCCGGGCGTGGGTGCCTTTTTCGCCGGGGAAAACGGCAGTTCCTCAACCGGCGATGCCATTTATATGCGCGGCGCAGATACCTCAAACAGTATTTACGTCGATGGCGTGCGCGACATCGGCAGCGTATCGCGCGACACCTTTAATACTGAACAGGTCGAAGTGATCAAAGGCCCATCGGGAAGCGATTACGGCCGCAGCGCACCCACTGGTTCGATCAACATGATCAGCAAACAGCCGCGCCTTGATTCCGGGATCGACGCTTCCGCCAGCATCGGCAGCGCCTGGTTCCGCCGCGGCACGCTTGATATTAACGAAGCGATAGGTGAAACCTCCGCCGTGCGCCTGAATGTGATGGGCGAGAAAACCCACGATGCAGGCCGCGATAAAGTGCAGAACGAACGCTACGGCGTTGCGCCTTCTGTCGCTTTCGGCTTAGGCACAGAAAATCGCCTGTACCTGAACTACCTGCACGTTACCCAGCACAACACCCCGGATGGCGGGATCCCAACCATCGGTCTGCCGGGCTACTCGGCGCCCAATGCCGCGACATCCGCGCTTAATGGTTCCGGCAAGGTAAACACCAGTAACTTCTACGGGACGGATTCTGATTACGACGATTCCGCCACCGACACGGCCACCATGCGCTTCGAGCATGACATTAACGACACCACCACGATCCGCAACACTACGCGCTGGTCGCGGGTGAAGCAGGATTACCTGATGACAGCGGTGATGGGCGGCGCAAGCAATATTGGTATGCCAGACCCCAATAATGTCGGCACCTGGACCTGGACGCGCACACCGAATACCAAAGATGTGAGCAACAAAATCCTCACCAACCAGACCAACCTGACCTCGACGTTTTATACCGGCTCGGTCGGCCACGATATCAGCACAGGCGTAGAGTTCACCCGCGAAACGCAAACAAACTATGGCGTGAACGCTATCACCGCCCCGCCGGTCAATATCTACAGTCCGAACAGCAATATCAACGTGGGTAGCCTGCACCGTAACGGCGCGAACGCTAACGGCCAAACGGACACCTTTGGCATCTATGCGTTTGATACGCTGCAAATCACCCATGATTTCGAGCTAAATGGTGGTATCCGTCTGGATAACTATCGTACCGAATACGACAGCTCGACCGCCTGCGGCGGTTCCGGTCGTGGCGCATTAGCCTGCCCGAGCGGTACACCAAAAGGTTCGCCGATTAAAACGGTTGATACGGCGAAATCCGGTAATCTGGTGAACTGGAAGGCCGGGGCGCTCTATCACCTGACCGAACAGGGCAATATCTATGTGAACTATGCGATTTCCCAGCAGCCTCCGGGAGGCAGCAACTTCGCGCTGGCGCAGGGCGGCACAGGCAACAGCGCCAACCGCACGGACTTCAAACCGCAAAAAGCGAAAACCAGCGAAGTGGGTACCAAGTGGGAACTGTTTGATAAGCGCCTGCTGCTTACCGCCGCGCTGTTCCGCACCGATATTGAAAATGAAGTCGCCGAGAATGACGATGGCACTTACTCCCAGTACGGTAAAAAACGCGTAGAAGGTTATGAGCTTTCCGTAGCCGGTAACATTACGCCGGAGTGGCAGGTCATTGGCGGCTACACACAGCAGAAAGCCTCAATTCAGGAAGGCGCAAACGTAGCGCAGGATGGCAGTTCCGCCCTGCCCTATACGCCGGAGCATGCGTTCACCTTGTGGACACAATACCAGGCAACGAATGACCTCTCTGTCGGCGCGGGGGCACGTTATGTCGGCAGTATGCATCGTGGCAGCGATGGTGCGGTCGGTACGCCGTCTTACACCGAAGGCTACTGGGTAGCGGATGCCAAACTGGGCTACCGCATCAACAACAACCTCGATTTACAACTGAACGTTTATAACCTGTTTGATACGGATTACGTCGCGTCTATCAATAAGAGCGGCTACCGCTACCATCCAGGTGAACCCAGAACGTTCCTGTTAACGGCGAATGTGCATTTCTAAGTGATAACGTGGGGCGAACGCCCCACTTTCTGTTGAGGAGAATCCCCCATGATGTACCATATTCCCGGCGTGTTAAATGCTGATGACGTTAGCCAGATGATAGCCGACGTTAACCGCGCAGAATGGATTGATGGCCGCGCAACCGTTGGGGCGCAGGGAGCACAGGTTAAACATAACCAGCAAATTGATACCCGCACTCCACTGTATGAGGCGCTTCAGGCCCGGATACTGGCCGCTCTGAATCAGCACTCACACTTCTTTGCCGCCGCGCTGCCGAAAACGATCTCCAGCCCGCTATTTAATCGCTACCAGCAGCAGGAAACCTACGGCTTTCACGTTGATGGTGCGGTGCGCAGCCATCCGCAAAGTGGCTGGATGCGTACAGACCTGTCCGCCACGCTGTTCCTGAGCGACCCGGAAAGCTACGAGGGGGGCGAGCTGGTAGTTAACGATACTTACGGGCAACACAGCGTAAAGCTCCCGGCGGGCGATCTCGTACTCTACCCTTCCAGCAGCCTGCACTGCGTCACGCCGGTCACTCGCGGTGTACGCCTTGCCTCGTTTATGTGGATCCAGTCGATGATCCGCGATGATAAACGGCGGGCGATGTTGTTCGATCTCGACCGCAATATTCAGACCCTGAAAAATCGCCACGGCGAATCAGAAGAGGTGCTGTCGCTGCTTAATCTCTATCACAACCTGTTGCGCGAGTGGTCAGAGATTTAGGGCTTGTCTGGCACCGAAACGCCCCCATATTGTTTATAATATGTTCAATATTTAACCAGGAGAGAGAAAATGGCTTCAGGTTGGGCAAATGACGGCGCCGTGCAGGATCAAATCGACAGCACCATTGAGGATGCGGTAGCAAGGGCGAGAAACGGGCTTCC
Organism: Pseudocitrobacter cyperus; assembly: GCF_039889165.1. Taxonomy (NCBI): domain Bacteria; kingdom Pseudomonadati; phylum Pseudomonadota; class Gammaproteobacteria; order Enterobacterales; family Enterobacteriaceae; genus Pseudocitrobacter; species Pseudocitrobacter cyperus. The sequence goes on from NZ_JAYMYY010000001.1 coordinate 1,259,978, forward strand.
GAAGGGCGAAAGCCGCAAATTTTGTGAAGAATGTGGGGAACCGATCCCGGAAGCACGTCGGCAGGCCATTCCGGGGGTTCACCTCTGCGTGCAATGCCAACAGGAGAAAGATTTACATAACTCTACCTTTGCAGGATATAATCGCAGAGGATCGAAAGATAGCCAGCTTCGTTGACAGTTCCATACCGGAAAATACAGCGCAAACGGTTATCTTTACGACCACCCTTTTCGATTAAAAAAGTAGCAAATCGTGCCATAAATCATCGAGACAGTTATTATCCCCCTCCGAAACCATTCACGGTAAAAATAATTTATTAATAATCAGTAAATTAATACTCATTCAAAAATATTGATGAAGGTTATCAATTCTCTTCGATTTATTCTTTCGCAATAAAACGTGATACTCATCACATCGACAGAACATCGTCCCCTAACAAATAACCTGCGAGAGATTGAAAATGAAAACTATCAAATATGCTGTTGCTGCTATTGCCCTGTCCACCCTGTCCTTTGGTGCTTTCGCTGCGCAAGCCGTTAGCTCTGCTCAGGCACAGAATCTGAATAAAATTGGCGTGGTTTCTGCGGAAGGCGCATCCACTCTGGATGGTCTGGAAGCAAAACTGGCTGCAAAAGCAGAAGCGGCTGGTGCATCTGCTTACAGCATCACCTCTGCTAACACCAACAACAAAGTTAGCGGTACTGCGGTTATCTACAAATAACCGAATGATTTGACTGACAAAATGTTGTACCCCGCCAGCTTAACCCACTGGCGGCTGTTTTAACCCTCATTGAACTTGTTGATACCCTTTTTGACGCCCGGCATGCCACGCCGGGTTTTTTTTGTCTTTTTTAAAGGTGTCTCTTAGTACGACTCAGCCACCTTCGCCAGTCCCGCCTCCAGTGACGCCACTTCTCCGGCAGCCAGCAGGCAGCACGCCATCTGGATTTTCAGCGACTGAGGAACCGCTTCGCTTCCCGCGACGCAGCGTTCAATCCAGCGCGCCGTCACTTCCGGATCTTTGCTTTCAGGTAGCATCATGGCTTCGCTGGCCGCATCTGCCTGGCGCTCACTCACCACTCGCGCACCTTGCACATCAATGAGCGTCATCTGCGGGCTACGCTGCGGGTTGGCGTACACCTCTCCTTCCGTACCGTGCATCAGCAGGCCGCGACCACCGATATCGGTAAAGAACTTAGCCACTTTACCGACATACTCGGGATGCGAAACACTCGACAGACGTAACGCGGCATCTTCCGCAAATGGCGTCGCCAGCTTCGCCAGGGTATGCGCGCTGTTACGCACGCCCATCCGCCAGCGCATGGAGAGTTGTTTTTCCAGCGGCGGACACAGCGCACCCACCGGGATATAAACGGGGTGATGACCATCAAGTTTGGCCTGGGCCTGCCCGGCCTGGCGGGTGGGTTCAATACCCATCAATTCAAAAATGGTTTCGCTTATCACGCGCGTTGGATCTTCGCTTACGCCGTGAACTACCACCGGGAAACCGATTTTGTGTAGCAGGATAGCCAGCAATGGCGTCAGGTTGGCCTGTTTACGCGCCCCGTTATAGCTTGGGATAACAATGGGCATCGGTTTGCCCACCGGCGGGGTCAAACGCATCGTGTATTTCTGCATGGCCTCGTAAAAGCCCAGCATCTCCGCTTCGCCTTCCCCTTTGATGCGCAGCGCAATCAGGATGCCGCCCATTTCGAGATCCGGCACATCGCCATTCAGCATGTGGGTATAGAGACTACGGGCGGTATCCAGATCCAGATCGCGGGCGTGATTTTTGCCCCGGCCGATCTCTTTAATCACATTGCGTAAATCCATCAGATGCTCCTTGTCACATGCCGTGCGGCTGATTACCGTTTTTTGCGACGGGTCGGTTTTGCTTTGCTTTTTACTTTAACATCGGGCACGGGTGGTTGCTCAATAGGAAATACAGGTAATGCATTAAGCAGACGCTGGCCGTAGTTTTTGGTCAAAAGGCGTTTGTCATAAATGACCACTTCGCCCCAGCAGCCGTGGCTACGAATAAGTCGCCCAACCTGTTGGATCAGGTTAAATGAAGCGCTCGGCAGGCTCTGAACCTCAAACGGATAGCGGTTCAGGCTTTTCAGCCATTCGCCTTCGGTGATCACTACCGGGCTGTCGATAGGCGGGAAAGCGATTTTATGAATATGCACCTGACTTAACAGCTCGCCTTTTAAATCCAGCCCCTCAGCAAAAGATTGTAGCCCCACCAGCACGCTGCGCTCGCCATTTTCAACACGTTTACGGTGCAACTCAACCAGCCGGTAGCGTGGTTGGTCTCCCTGTACCAGCAACAGCAAACGCAGGTCTGTAACGTGTTCGAGAAAACGCTGCATGGCACGGTTACTGGCAAACAGCACCAGCATGCCCGTGTGTTTTTTGCTTTCCAGTTGCTGGCGGAAATAGGCTGCCATCTCGGCGATGTGCATCTCTTCATTTTCCATCAATGGCTCGTAGCGCATCTGCGGAATAATCAGTTTGCCCTGCTCAACGTGGTTAAACGGCGAGTCGAGCGCCACAAAGCGATCGCCAGCCTTCTCTTTCAGGCCGCTCATCTCCTGTAATCGCGAAAAACTGTTCAGCGAACGCAGGGTTGCAGATGTGACCACAATATGTGGCACGCTACGCCACAACAGGCGTTCGAGCTGATCGCTTACGCGAATGCCTACACAGTTAAACCACAAATGCATCTGCCCGTCGCGCACATCGCGGGTCGCCCATTTTGACACCGGCGCCCCTGATGCCTGAGCCAGCGAAGCCAGACGCCACAGTTTACTTTGTGCCTCAAACATCCCCAGCGCCCGGTTCATTTGCAGAATAACCCGGTGCAATCGCACGATATCGTGCGAACCGGTTTTTTCGCTGAGATCGTTTAAAAACAGTTCTGCCAGCCCGCGCAGCATCTCGGTGAGTTTTGCCAGTCGCTGAACAATCTCCATGATCTCTTCCGGCAATTCGCCCATAGTGAAGCGATGCTCCGTCTCCTGCGCCGCCGGCAGATAGAGATTCAGAATGTTATTGAGCGAAGCAATCAGTTCGTACAACTCTTCGCAGTGGGCATTCAGACGTTCCGGGATAGCCAACGGCGGCGTGGTTTTCGGGCGAAACTGCTCCATGCAGGTCGCCACCAGCTTGACGAAAAGATCGAGCTGTAAGCGATACCAGGGCGCGGTGATTTCTGCGCTCATCTCCAGCGCATCGCGCGCCACATCTGGCAGATGATGGCCTTCATCGAGCACCAGCAGCAGGTTTTTCGGCTCCGGTAGCACCGCTTCGCTTTCCATGGCAGCCATCACCAACGCATGGTTAGCGACCACCACTTCCGCTTCCTGGATCTCGCGCCGCGCGACGAAGAACGGGCACTCGCGATAGTAGAGGCAGTTGCGGTTCAGACAGCTTGCTTTATCAGTGCTCAGACGTCGCCACAGATCATCGTTAATCGCGATATCCGTGTGATCGCGCAGGCCGTCCCACTTATAGCTATCGAGGTCGGCCTTCAGTTTAGCGCAACGCTTCTGCTCTTCCTGGTTGTTCGGCGTGAGGTCGTCATCCAGAAACGCCAGCAGATCCTGCTGGTTTGGCTCGGTGCTCGCCAGCCCATTCAGATTACGCGGACAGACGTAGCGACCACGCCCGAACGCAGCAGTGAATTTAAGATCGGGGATGATTTTACGCAGCAGCGGGAGATCTTTACTGTAGATTTGATCCTGCAGGGCGACGTTAGCGGTACTGACCACCAGCGTTTTTTGCTCTTCCCGGGCAATCGCAATGCCGGGAATCAGGTAAGAGAGGGTTTTCCCGACGCCGGTCGGCGCTTCGATAGCCAGATGCCGCCCCTCTTCCCCGGCGAGCGTTTTTGCCACGTCAGCAATCATCTGTCGCTGCGGCGCGCGGGGAATAAAGTCCGGTATCTGTTCCTGAAGCGCCTTATACCAGGCGGCGATTTGCGCTTTCAGCGCAGCGGTCAATGCCATGAGAAAACCTGAAATACTGTATAAACAGCCACTATTGTGGCATTTTCTTTAGTGCGCAGCAAAAAATAAAGCCCGGCTTGCGGCCAGGCTTCAGAAATTTTTGCATCATGCCAGATGGCGAGGGTTACTGCACCGCTGACGGTTTACGCGGGCGACGGCGACGTTGCTGTTCGCCTGCCGGTTTGGCATCGCCAATGCGGCGGGATTGCTTCGGTTTAGCGTCAGACTTCGGCGCACTGCCTTCGCTGCGGCGTGGCTGCTGTTGTCCGCGGCCCTGGCTTTGGCCCTGACCCTGCGGGCGACCACCTTGCCCACGACCGCCGCCGTTGCCGCCACGCTGCTGACGACCGTTCTGGATCGGTTCCGCTTTGATAGACGGATCTGGCTCGTAGCCCGGCAGCGCAATGCGCGGGATCTCTTTCTTCAGCAGCTTTTCGATATCGCGCAGCAGTTTGTGTTCATCAACACACACCAGCGACAGCGCTTCACCCGTTGCCGCCGCACGGCCGGTACGGCCAATACGGTGGACATAATCTTCCGGCACGTTCGGCAACTCGTAGTTCACCACGTGCGGCAACTCTTCGATGTCCAGACCACGCGCGGCGATATCGGTCGCCACCAGCACGCGGATATCGCCGGATTTAAAATCAGCCAGCGCACGGGTACGCGCGCCCTGAGATTTGTTGCCATGGATCGCCGCACTGCGGATGCCATCTTTATTCAACTGTTCTGCCAGGTGGTTTGCGCCGTGTTTGGTACGGGTAAAGACCAGCACCTGACGCCAGTCGCCCTGGCCAATCATCTGTGACAGCAGTTCCCGTTTACGTTTCTTATCAACGAAATGCACATGCTGCGTCACCTGCTCGGAGGCGGTATTGCGACGCGCAACTTCAATTTCCAGCGGGTTGTGCAGCAGTTTTTCAGCCAGCGCTTTAATATCGTCGGAGAAGGTCGCGGAGAACAGCAGGTTCTGACGTTTCGCAGGCAATTTCGCCAGCACGCGGCGAATATCGTGAATAAAGCCCATATCGAGCATACGGTCAGCTTCATCCAGCACCAGGATTTCAATACCATCAAGTTTGACAGCATTTTGGTGTTCCAGATCCAGCAGGCGCCCCGGCGTTGCCACCAGCACGTCCACGCCGCCGCGCAGCTTCATCATCTGCGGGTTGATGCTCACACCACCAAACACCACCAGCGAACGAATGTTCAGATACTGGCTATATTCACGCACGTTTTCGCCAATCTGCGCCGCGAGTTCACGGGTCGGTGTAAGGATCAGCGCGCGCACCGGGCGACGGCCTTTGGCATGTGGCTGAGTGGTGATGAGGTGCTGCAACAGCGGCAGCGTAAAGCCCGCTGTTTTACCCGTACCGGTCTGGGCGCTGGCCATCAGGTCGCGGCCCTGTAACACCGCAGGAATAGCTTGCTGCTGAATGGGGGTGGGTTCGCGATAGCCAAGCTCAGCAATGGCACGCAAAAGTTCAGGGCTAAGCCCCAGAGAATCGAAAGACATAGTTACTCCACACCCACCCCGACCGCATGCGGTGTAGTTTTCGAGGGGATTAAAAACCAGATAATGACAAAAACCACAATGTCATGAAGGGCCGGAGTGTAGCAGCTTTTGTGACCTGGCGCATAAAATATCTCGCCAGCCAGGTGCCCCTCACGGCGGTGAAAATGCTGTCATTCCGCGCTTTTTCGTGCATCTGACTGGACAAGCTCAATAATCGGTCATAATCTTAATCAATCGATTGATTAATTTTTATAACGCGATGAATACGACTCCTGTTACCACCAAAGGCGAACAGGCTAAAAGCCAGCTAATCGCCGCCGCACTGGCCCAGTTCGGGGAATATGGCCTGCACGCGACCACCCGCGATATCGCCGCGCAGGCCGGGCAAAACATTGCCGCTATCACCTACTATTTTGGCTCGAAGGACGATCTCTATCTCGCCTGCGCCCAGTGGATTGCCGACTTTATTGGCGAGAACTTCCGCCCGCACGTACAGGCCGCGGAGGAACTCTTCGCCCGCCCGGAACCCGATAAAGCCGCCATTCACGAACTGATTTTGCGCGCCTGCAAAAATATGATCCTGCTGCTGACCCAGGACGACACGGTGAACCTCAGTAAGTTTATTTCACGCGAACAGTTTTCACCAACCGCCGCCTATCAGCACATTCACGACAAGGTGATTGCGCCGATGCACACCCACCTCACACACCTGATCGCCGCCTATACCGGGCGTGACCCGCACGATACGCAGACGATTTTGCACACCCATGCTTTACTTGGCGAAATTCTCGCCTTCCGTCTGGGGCGCGAGACCATTTTGCTGCGCGCCGGTTGGGCACGATTTGACGACGAGAAAGCGGAACAGATTTTCCAGGTGGTGAGTTGCCACATCGATTTCATTTTGCAGGGACTAACGCAAAGGAGCCTTAACCAATGAAGAAACCGGTCGTTATTGCACTGCTACTGGTGCTGATTGTTGCCGCCATTGGCGGAACCTGGTGGTATCAGAGCCGTCAGGACAACGGGCTGACGCTTTACGGTAACGTGGACATTCGCACCGTCAATATGAGCTTCCGCGTTGGCGGCCGTTTGCAGTCGCTGACGGTGGATGAAGGCGATGCCATCAAAGCCGGTCAGACGCTGGGGCAACTCGATAAAGCGCCTTACGAGAATGCGCTGATGCAGGCAAAAGCCAATGTTTCCACCGCTCAGGCGCAATACGATCTGATGATGGCGGGCTACCGGGCGGAAGAAATAGCCCAGGCCGCCGCAGCGGTGAAACAAGCGCAGGCCGCATATGATTACGCACAGAACTTTTACGCACGCCAGCAGGGGTTATGGAAAAGCCGCACGATTTCCGCCAATGACCTGGAAAATGCACGTTCATCCCGCGATCAGGCAATGGCAACACTGAAATCAGCGCAGGATAAACTGAGTCAGTACCGCGCCGGTAATCGTCCGCAGGAGATTGCCCAGGCAAAAGCCAACCTTGAACAAGCCCAGGCGCAGCTCGCGCAGTCTACGCTCGACCTGCACGACACCACGTTAGTCGCCCCATCTGACGGCACATTACTTACCCGTGCCGTGGAGCCAGGCAGCATGCTGAGCGCGGGCAGTACCGCCCTCACCCTGTCGCTCACCCGCCCGGTATGGGTACGCGCCTATGTGGACGAGAAGAACCTCAATCAGGCTCAGCCAGGGCGGGAAATTCTGCTCTATACCGATGGACGCCCGGACAAGCCCTATCACGGTAAAATCGGTTTTGTTTCCCCAACCGCCGAATTTACGCCCAAAACCGTTGAAACGCCGGATCTGCGAACCGATCTGGTTTATCGCCTACGCATCATCGTCACTGATGCAGACGATACCCTGCGCCAGGGCATGCCTGTCACCCTGAAATTCAGCGATGAGTCGCGCCATGAGTGAAGATCGCATTCAACTGGATGGGCTGGTTAAGCGCTTTACCGGAATGGATAAACCCGCCGTCGCGCCGCTGAACTGTACCATTCACTCCGGTTATGTAACCGGGCTGGTGGGGCCGGACGGCGCGGGGAAAACCACCCTGATGCGCATGCTGGCCGGGCTACTGAAGCCCGACGAGGGTCAGGCGACTGTACTCGGGCTCGACCCGATTAAAAACGATAGCGAGCTTCACAGTATGCTCGGCTATATGCCGCAGAAGTTTGGCCTGTATGAAGATTTAACGGTAATGGAAAACCTGAATCTTTACGCAGATCTGCGTAGCGTCACCGGCGAGGCTCGACAGAAAACCTTTGCCCGGCTGCTGGAGTTCACCGCGCTGGGGCCGTTTACCGAACGTCTGGCGGGGAAACTCTCAGGGGGGATGAAACAGAAACTCGGGCTTGCCTGCACGCTGGTGGGAGAACCCAAAGTGCTCCTTCTCGATGAGCCCGGCGTCGGCGTCGACCCCATTTCACGTCGGGAACTGTGGCAAATGGTGCACGAACTGGCGGGCGATGGGATGCTGATCCTCTGGAGCACCTCTTACCTCGATGAAGCGGAACAGTGCCGCGACGTGCTGCTGATGAACGAAGGAGAATTGCTTTATCAGGGCGAGCCGACGGCGCTGACCAAAACCATGGCGGGTCGCAGCTTTCTGATGAGCAGTCACGCCGAGAATAACCGCCGCCTGTTACAGCGCACGCTGAAATTACCGCAGGTGAGTGACGGAATGATTCAGGGGCGATCGGTTCGCGTGATCCTTAAAAAGGACGCCACCGCCGAAGATATTCGTCGTGCCCCTGAGATGCCGGAAATCGAAATTAACGAAACCACGCCGCGCTTTGAAGATGCCTTTATCGACCTGCTGGGCGGCGCAGGCACCTCTGAATCCCCGCTGGGCGCAATTTTGCACACGGTGGAAGGCACAGCGGAAGAGACGGTGATTGAAGCCAGGCAACTCACTAAAAAATTCGGCGATTTCGCTGCCACCGACCACGTTGATTTTGCCGTTAAACGTGGAGAAATCTTTGGCCTGCTTGGGCCGAACGGGGCGGGAAAATCGACCACCTTTAAGATGATGTGTGGCCTGCTGGTGCCAACATCCGGCAAAGCGCTGGTGCTGGATATGGATCTGAAAGTGAGCTCCGGCAAAGCGCGCCAGCACCTGGGCTATATGGCGCAGAAATTCTCGCTCTACGGCAACCTGACCGTGGAACAGAATCTGCGTTTTTTCTCCGGCGTCTATGGCCTGCGCGGGCGGGCGCAAAATGACAAAATCGCCCGGATGAGCGAAGCTTTTGGCCTGAAGAACATCGCCAACCACGCCACCGATGCTCTACCGCTCGGCTTTAAACAGCGTCTGGCGCTGGCCTGCTCGCTGATGCATGAACCGGACATTCTGTTTCTTGACGAACCCACATCCGGGGTCGACCCCATCACCCGTCGTGAATTTTGGTTGCATATCAACAGCATGGTGGAGAAAGGCGTCACTGTGATGGTCACGACCCACTTTATGGATGAAGCCGAATATTGCGACCGAATCGGGCTGGTTTATCGTGGCAAACTTATCGCCAGCGGCACCCCGGATGACCTCAAAGCGCAGGCTGCCAGTGATGAACAGATCGACCCGACCATGGAACAGGCCTTCATCACCCTGATCCACAACTGGGATAAGGAGCACGCCGATGCGCAATAGTCCCCTCTCCTGGCGGCGTGTACGGGCGCTGTGCGTCAAAGAGACACGGCAAATCATCCGCGACCCCAGCAGTTGGCTTATTGCGGTGGTGATCCCCTTACTGCTGCTGTTCATCTTTGGCTACGGGATTAACCTCGACTCCAGCAAACTGCGCGTCGGCATTCTGCTGGAACAACAGAGCGAAGAAGCGCTCGATTTTACCCATGCGATGACCGGCTCACCCTATATTGACGCCACCATCAGCGATAATCGCAGCCAACTGGTCGAAATGATGCAGGCCGGGCGTATTCGTGGTCTGGTGGTGATCCCGGTGAATTTCGACAGCCAGATGGCGCGCGCCAACGAGACTGCGCCCATTCAGGTGATTACTGACGGTAGTGAACCGAATACAGCCAACTTTGTACAGGGCTACACCCAGGGGATCTGGCAACTATGGCAGGCGCAGCGGGCGGAAGATAAAGGGCAACAATTCACGCCGCTGATCGATGTGCAGATGCGCTACTGGTTTAACCCGGCGGCCATCAGTCAGCACTTTATCATTCCCGGCGCAGTCACCATTATCATGACGGTGATCGGCGCCATTCTTACTTCGCTGGTAGTGGCGCGAGAATGGGAGCGCGGCACCATGGAGGCGCTGCTTTCCACTGAAGTCACGCGTACTGAACTGCTGCTGTGCAAGCTGATTCCTTACTACTTCCTCGGCATGCTGGCGATGCTGCTTTGTATGCTGGTATCGGTGTTTATTCTCGGCGTGCCCTATCGCGGTTCGCTGCTGGTGCTGTTTTTCATCACCAGCCTGTTTTTACTCAGCACGCTGGGAATGGGGTTACTGATTTCGACCATCACCCGCAACCAGTTCAATGCCGCACAGGTGGCGCTAAACGCCGCGTTTCTGCCGTCGATTATGCTCTCCGGGTTTATCTTCCAGATAGACAGCATGCCGGCGGCTATCCGCATTGTGACCTATATCATCCCTGCTCGCTATTTCGTCAGCACCCTGCAAAGCCTGTTCCTGGCGGGCAATATTCCTGTGGTGCTGGTGATTAACACCCTGTTTTTAATCGCCTCGGCGGTGATGTTTATTGGCCTGACATGGCTGAAAACGAAACGGCGGCTGGACTAAGGAGAAAAGATGTTTTATCGCTTATGGACACTCATCCGCAAAGAGCTGCAATCGCTGCTGCGCGAGCCGCAGACGCGCGCTATTTTGATTTTGCCGGTGCTGATTCAGGTGATCCTCTTCCCCTTTGCCGCGACGCTGGAAGTGACCAACGCCACCATCGCTATCTATAACGAAGATAACGGTAAACACGCGGTGGAACTCACCCAGCGTTTCGCCCGCGCCAAAGCCTTCACCCATATTCTGCTGCTGAAAAGCCCGCAGGAGATCCAACCGACCATTGACACCCAAAAAGCGCTGCTACTGGTGCGCTTCCCGGCGGATTTTTCACGTAATCTGGATACCTTCCAGCAGGCGCCGATGCAGTTGATTCTTGACGGGAGAAACTCTAACAGCGCGCAAATCGCGGCCAACTACCTGCAACAGATCGTCAAAGATTATCAGCAGGAGTTAACGGACGGCCAGGCAAAACCCAACAACAGTGAGCTGGTGGTACGTAACTGGTATAACCCCAACCTGGACTATAAGTGGTTTGTGGTGCCGTCACTTATCGCCATGATCACCACCATCGGCGTGATGATCGTCACCTCACTGTCGGTGGCGCGAGAGCGCGAACAGGGCACGCTGGATCAGCTACTGGTTTCACCGCTGGCGACCTGGCAAATTTTCATCGGCAAAGCCGTTCCGGCGCTGATTGTGGCAACCTTCCAGGCCACTATCGTGTTGGGGATCGGGATTTGGGCGTATCAAATTCCGTTCGCAGGTTCACTGGCGCTGTTTTACTTTACGATGATTATCTATGGCTTATCGCTGGTCGGCTTTGGCCTGCTGATTTCATCCCAGTGCGAAACCCAGCAACAGGCATTTATCGGCGTATTCGTGTTTATGATGCCCGCCATTCTGCTTTCAGGGTATGTATCCCCCGTAGAAAACATGCCGGTGTGGCTGCAAAATCTGACGTGGATTAACCCGATTCGTCACTTTACGGACATCACCAAGCAAATCTACCTGAAGGACGCGAGCTTAACGATTGTGTGGGGAAGTTTGTGGCCGCTACTGGTCATAGCGGCCACGACAGGCTCAGTGGCGTATACGATGTTTCGCCGGAAGATCGCCTGAGTGACGCTTTTTCTCTTTGACTAACAAAGAGACCAGCGCTGGCCCGGCGAGAATAGCCAGCCCCGCAAGGGCCAGCAGAAAGTTATTGTGTAACACTCGCGACAGCAGCCATAAGGCGATAATTGCCGCGCCAAAATACCAGGTGGTGGTGAGTTCTTCGAGTACATCGCCCACATCACGCCAGCGCTGCTCACGGTGGCGCTGTAATGCCAGCATCAGAATCACCGTTACGCCGTAGAGCACACACAGGCCCAGGCCGACGCGGACTAATGCACCGCCCATCCAGCCCATAACCAGCACCGCCACAACCAGCAAATGCAACATAATCTGCCAGCAACTTAACCCTGTTGCGACACGAACGCGTTGTTGCCACTTCATGGCTTCTTCTCCTGAAGGATTTTATTTGCCTATTCAGAGTACGCCACTTTACGGAAAATTCCGTATCACCGCACCTTTTTGTGACGCCGACTACACTATTTAGTCAGGAAGAAAAAAATAACGGGAGCCAAATGACCGCGAACAGCACGCCTTTTTCGGTAAAAATACTGACAATTAACACCCATAAGGGCTTTACGGCATTTAACCGACGTTTTATTTTGCCGGAGCTTCGCGACGCCGTTCGTACCGTCGGCGCAGACATTGTTTGCCTGCAGGAGGTATTGGGCGCGCATGAAGTGCATCCACTGCACATTGAAAACTGGCCCGATACGACCCACTATGAATTTCTCGCCGACACCATGTGGAGCGATTATGCCTACGGACGCAACGCGGTCTATCCGGAGGGGCATCATGGCAATGCGGTGCTCTCTCGATACCCCATCGAACATTATGAAAATCACGATGTTTCCATCGGTAAAAGTGAAAAACGCGGGCTGCTCTATTGCCGGGTAGCGCCGCCACAGCTCAGGACGCCGATTCATGTGATTTGCGTACATCTTGGGTTAGGTGAAAAACAGCGACAGGCGCAGCTTGTTATGCTGGCGGATTTCGTCAATGCGCTGCCGCAGGGCGAGCCAGTACTGGTGGCAGGCGATTTCAACGACTGGCGGCAAAAAGCCAACCATCCGCTAAAATTACAGGCCGGGCTGGAGGAGATTTTTACCCGCGCACGGGGCCGCCCGGCGCGCACCTTTCCCGTTAATCTGCCGCTGCTGCGCCTCGATAGAATTTATGTGAAAAACGCTAACGCCAGCCAGCCAACAAAACTGGCGCTGCGCGGCTGGCGACACCTTTCAGACCATGCGCCCCTTAGCGCGGAGATCCATCTATGAAATGCGCCTGGCGAGAAGGAAATCAGATTACCTTGCTGGAGAACGGCGATCAGTACTACCCGGCGGTTTTCACGGCAATTGATAAGGCTCAGGCGAAGGTTATCCTAGAAACCTTCATCTGGTTTGAGGATGAGGTTGGAAAACAACTCCATGCCGTACTGTTACGTGCCGCGAAACGGGGCGTGCAGATAGAAGTGCTGCTCGATGGCTATGGTTCGCCCGATCTCAGCGATGAGTTCGTGAATGAATTGACCGAAGCGGGTGTGATCTTCCGCTACTACGATCCCAGACCGCGCCTGCTGGGAATGCGCACCAACCTTTTCCGCCGTATGCACCGCAAAATTGTGGTGGTGGATGGGCATACCGCTTTTATCGGCGGCATTAATTATTCCGCCGAACATATGTCGAATTACGGGCCGGAAGCGAAACAGGATTATGCCGTACAGGTTAAAGGGCCGGTGGTGCAGGATATCCTGCAGTTCGAGCTGGAAAACCTGCCGGAAAATGCCCCGGCTCGCCGCTGGTGGCGACGCCATCACCGCCCGGAAGAGAACCGCATGCCCGGCGAAGCGCAGGCGCTGCTGGTGTGGCGCGATAACGACGAGCACCGCACCGATATTGAACGTCACTACCTGCGTATGCTGGCAACCGCTAAACGTGAAGTCATTATTGCCAACGCCTACTTTTTCCCCGGCTATCGCCTGTTACATGCCATGCGCCGTGCCGCACGCCGGGGTGTACGGGTAAAACTGGTGGTTCAGGGCAACCCTGACATGGCGATTGTCAAAGTGGGCGCGGTGCTGCTTTATCGCTACCTGGTAAAAAGCGGCGTACATATTTATGAATATCAGCGTCGTCCGCTGCATGGCAAAGTGGCGTTGATGGACGATCACTGGGCGACAGTAGGTTCCAGCAATCTCGATCCGCTCAGTTTGTCGCTCAATCTTGAAGCCAACCTGATGATCCACGACAGGCAGTTTAACCAAACCCTGCGCGACAACCTCAATACCCTGATTACGCAGGATTCGCGGCGCGTGGATGAGAGCATGGTGCCCAAACGCAGTTGGCTCAACCTGGGGATCGGCGTGGTCGTATTCCACTTCCTGCGCCACTTCCCGGCCATGCTCGGTTGGCTGCCGGCCCATACGCCGAAACTGGCGGAAGTCAGCCCACCCGCACAACCCACCATGGAGACACAGGATCGGGTAGAGACGGAAAACTCAGGAGCGAAGATGTGAAATGGATGAGTAAAAAGCAATGGAAGTGGGCCAAACGCGCGCTGACCTGGCTTTTCCTGGTGGCCGTAGCCGTGCTGCTGGTTCTGTATGCGCGCAAAATTGACTGGCAGGAAGTATGGAACGTTATCCGCGATTACAACCGACTGGCGCTTGCGGGCGCGATCGCTCTGGTGATATTCAACTACCTGCTTTACGGCTGCTACGATCTGCTGGCCCGCGTCTGGTGCGGGCATAAACTGGCTAAACGCCAGGTAATGCTGGTGTCGTTTATCTGCTACGCCTTCAACCTGACGCTCAGTACGTGGGTCGGCGGCATCGGTATGCGCTATCGACTTTACTCCCGCCTCGGCCTGAAGCCTGGCACCATCACGCGTATTTTTTCCCTGAGCATTTCCACCAACTGGCTGGGCTATTTGCTACTGGCGGGGGTGATGTTCAGTATCGGCGCCATCGACCTGCCGCCGCACTGGTATATCAATGACATCACCTTACGCCTGCTCGGTGCCGGGTTACTGGCAATGGTACTGATTTACTTGGGTTTTTGCGCTTTTGCTAAGAAACGCCAGTATTCCATCAAAGGGCAAACGCTGGTGCTGCCAACCTGGAAATTCGCCCTTGCCCAGATGGCAATCTCCAGCCTGAACTGGATGGCGATGGGCGCAACCATCTGGTTGCTGATGGGCCAGGCGGTGGATTATTTCTTCGTCCTCGGCGTACTGCTGGTAAGCAGCGTGGTGGCGGTAATTGTGCATATTCCGGCCGGTATCGGCGTGCTGGAGGCGGTGTTTGTCGCGCTGCTGGCCGGTGAGAAAATCTCCTCCGGCGCGATTATCGCCGCGTTGCTGGTGTGGCGTGTGCTGTATTACTTTATTCCGCTACTGCTGGCACTGGTGTGTTATCTGGTTCTGGAGAGCCAGGCGAAAAAGATTCGGGAGAGGAATGAAGAGAAGGCTGGAGGGTGACAAGATTCCAGTCCGATAGATGAATTGTGAAAGTACTTCCAACCTTAAGAAAACAAATAGATGTCAATTTTGTGAATTTTCAACAATAATCCTTAAGGCGATTTCTGCCATGCAGCAAATATCATCAGCATCAGATTGTAATGATAAATTTAAGCCATCGATTAATCTGGCATCAAGGAAATTTACTGCCTGTTGTGTAACCCAATATCTTACACTTTTGATAGTAAAAGGATCGGTTAAGATCTCGATGACATTCTCAATAACACGTTCATAATCACATTTATAAAACACATCCTCCACTAACTGATAAACTCCCAGACCATCACCAGATCCGAACGAATGCATAAGCAGTGGGATTGCATCGTTATCTGGATTCTCAGTAAAATACTGACGCACATCATCATATTGATCAATGAGCTCTTGCGTGATATCAAGATCATCTGGCATAGGTTGGTGTAATGACAGAAAGTTTAATGCTTCTGTTTTATTCATAATGTTCATCTTAATGTCCAAAGAACGTGATTATGGAATACTGATATTCTGAGCGTTGAGTGCTCTAGCCCGTAAATTATCCGAGAATACTCGCTTCTCCCGTTAATGTTTATAACTGCTCATCATCAAGCGAGCCATCAAGCGCCATTTCCATAAATGCTATAAAAGAAGGTGCTACTTCTTTAACTTCTTCTATATCCAGATCACCAAAATTAACGCTACATACCTTTACACACTCAGGCTCGCGATAATCCAATAGAAAACAAATTGGTCCACCATCAGAGCCGAAAGCAATAAACACATTGCCTAAGTAATGCTTAATCGAATAGCCTTCACTTAAGGAATTTAAAGACGGGATATCTTCTAACGGCCAGAAATCGATATATATATTTTTAAATTTCCCACAACCACCGTTAGACCAATGCCAAAATGATTTTACGTCATCAGGTAATTTATGCGTTAGAACTCCCTCAATTATTGAAATATCCTCTTGGGATACCCCTCTATATTTAACCCAAAAGGAACTTATTACTTCCTTTAATTTATTCATGGCATCCATATATTTTACTATAATTATTACAAGCAATCAAATAGAGTAATATTTCCAGCATGCAGTTGCGGCACTGTGTGGTTTTGTTCGCACCTGGATAGCGTTCTATAGAATGGGCAATTTTATTCACTTTCGCTTCAATAAATGTAAAGCCATTATATTCAACAAAATCATCTTTCGATATTCGCATAGTAATCACTCGCCTTTATTTTAAAATCCACTATGTTTCCGAGACTGCCATTGTGATTAACCATTCAGCAACAAAGTACCACACTCGAATATCAGAAGCTCAAAAGGTGGCAATTCATCACTGAGCATATTATTTAACACCCTATCAATCCATTGCAATAACTTTCCTTCATTTGATGGTAGTGTTGAAGCAAATGCAATTAAGTAGTAAAAATCATTTTGTATAGATAATGTAGAAATTATAACCTTAGAAAATAACTCTTCTGCCGACAGCACGATCGCAAATTGATAACCTTCGGGGTGATTAAGACAGCAATAGCCCGCCGCAATGAGATTATCCCATTGTTCTCCCCCTATCCTCCCCGGCAAAAGTACATAGCACCATTGCTCCGCAGGCAGGGTAATCTCGGGATGTCTTTCCTTTAGATTTGTCTGAATAAGTAACAATATTGCGTTAATCTCATCGATTCGTTGTTCGAAAGAAGCGCCTTCCTTAAACATTTCCACAATCATGAATATCACCCCGGCTATCGCGACTTACCTGCATAATATGCAAATAACGATGAAACCGAAAAGCAGCGCCTCCCATTGCCAACCATCCCCGGAAAGGAAAACTGCATCGTTTTTTCTGTGACACGCTTAGCCGCCATATTTCAGTATTGAAATAGCTAAACGCCAGGCAGGAATCATAAACGCAAACATTTTTTAGCAAACCGTCATGATAAATAAGGAATAACCCAACGCGCTCCTGCACGCCTTCCTGAAGATCTATCAGCAATATTTCCAGCGTTTGTTCAAAGGGGTTTTCATCGGTTGCCAGTAGTAAATATCGGCCATCCTCAAGCAAAACGGCCACTTCCAACCAACAAACCGGAACAATGATCCCCGTATTCACCTGGTTAAGATAAATGTACGACTCGCAGGCCTCTTGTCCATCATCGCTTGTGCCGTGAATCAACGACAGTGAGAGGGTATCGACTCTGCGCATCGCCAGATTAGTTAATGATGAGCCCATTATTACCATCCCAGCATCCCCATTCCCGTTCGGAACAAAACTTCGAGCAAGAACATTAACAGTTGGCAAAACTGGCTGAGCACGCTTAAATAGATGATTACGCCCCCCAGTACCATACAGCGCGGTAGAGTCGAAAATTCGCCAGCATACAGTTTACGAGAGAGCTCACTTAAAACATCAAGCTTAAATAATACCGCGGAGGGCCAGGCCAGCGCAGCCAGGATACTCATGGCCCATACAGAGAATGTGCTCTCCATAAGGCTATTGATTATTACAGCGAGAAGTACCCCGCTCACCGCCATCAGTAATATCAACCATCGGGAACCGGGATTCCATCCCAATAGCAGGCTAAGGGTCGCGCTAAGTACAAATATCGCAACCAGGATGCCAAATACCGTGGCAATCGCCAGTATGGAAAAGAACGCCGATAGCGCTGTGCCAACCAAAACAATCAATACCAGCCCAATCAGACTCGCCAGAAGCGTGCTGAATTTATCCCACCGCAAATCGAGCCAGAAGGAAATCAGGAAGATGAGAATAAGGTTGCACATAAATATCCCGGGATGATTTTCGACATTTACCACACCCGATAAAAGCGCCAGCCACGCCACAACAATCGTCAGCCCCATCGCGAGTGCGGTAAAAAGCCAGATGCGGATCATCATCGTCGCAGGTGCAGCGCGAACCTGATTCAGCCGTATGGAAGAGAACATATTCATGTGCCAGCCGTCCCTTAAAAGACATCCCTGTGATCAGGTATAATCTGACAACCAAAATTTTTGCATGCTGGTTATATCGTGCGTATTTCCCCTTTATAAATTCCGAAAAAAATCCCGGAACATGTCCGGGAACGAGAAATAATAGAGTACAGAATGTGCGCGCGCATCCTCGTGGATGGCGCCACACTTATCCGGCCTGCAAAGATGAATTACTTTTTAAACCTTACCGGATTGTCACGGTACGCTTTCAGCTTCGCCCGCATCCAGCGGCTGCTGTCGCGGTTAACACCGCTCACCACGCCGGTGGTCGCGCCGCCGCCTACCTGCACGTGGAAAATACCGCGTGACGGGAAGTCGTAATACTTCGGCGCAGAGAAGTCGCACGGGTGACGCTCGAACAGCTCCTTCGCGTTACGCCCCATCATCTTCGCATGGACGTCGAGAAATTCCGTATTCAGCAGGCGGCTGTTGATAGCCGTAATATCGTCGCCGATTTCCGGATGCCCCATCAAATAGCTGCCGCCGGTTCCCCAGAACTGCTGATCGAGATCGCCGACCTCTTCACTGACTGTCGCCAGGCGGCTTGCCGGCATCTGCCACGGCAGCACAGGCTGACGCAGGTGGCGGCTGAGCGAGGCGCAGAAATCAAATGTGCGATCCCACTCATATGGCGAGTAGCAGTAGCCATTTTTGTAGGAGCGGGAGGTAAAATCATCCGCTTCATAACGGTCGACCGCCATAAAGTCCGCGCCCTTCGCGATGGCTTTTGAACCATCCTGACGAGTAAATTCAGTATCCTCAAACACACCAACCAGCAGCGCATACCGGGCACAGAGTTTGCCTGCCAGTTCAGGATCTATCGTCATTTTTTTCTTCACTCCAGCAACAGGATCAAAGACGTCATCGTAGGAAAAATCACTGTAGACCCACTGTGACCCGCCGACGCTCCACAGATTAAGCTGCCAGCCGAGCGAGACGTCCGGCGCAACGGCGCGAACCAGCCAGTTAACACCTTTGATATATCCCTTCAGGGTATCGGTAATGCCCGCCGGGACTGCGATATGGACGCCGTGATGCGCCAGTGCTTCCGCCATCGGCAGGCGTACCGGAATCGGATAATCCGGCGAGAAACCATACTTCTGACATTCGCCCAGGTAGTCCGGGTTGACGATAAAGCCCGCAGGTACCGGATGCGCATCGTCTTTCATCGACTGGGCCATCTGCAACGCCTGAATGAAGTTGGCGAAGCTGAATTTATGGCGCACCGGATCGTCAATGATATTCTCAACATCGCCCAGCGACAGGTTACAGGTGTAGGAGACCATCACCGGCAACACGCTTTCCTGCGTTTTTGCACTGACGTTACGCGCCATCTCGATAATTTTCAGTGTCGGCTCTTTTGCCGGGTCAAGATAGCCGGAGGCGTCGCCCATTCCGTCATCACCTGAGTATTTGAACAGCGACGAAACGCGCGCTTCTGCCAGGTCGTCAACGTTGCTCGGCTGCATATCGGCGCAACCGCCAAAGCTCAGGAAGTCGGGGAAGCCTTTAACATGAAGATTCGCGCCTTGCGTCAGTGTGATCTCCAGCGTTTGTTGAGAGTTGCTGTCGACCTGGATTGTCTCAGAAGCGGCATCGACATAGTGCAACACCCCATCACAAATCACCACGTCAGACTGAACCTGGTAAATGCCCTGCGCCAGCGTGATGGTTTGCATACGGTTTCCGGACTGCATCGGTAGCCCGGCAAAAAGGTACTGACGCCCCTCATCGCCCAGCAGGCGCAGGTCGAACGTTGCGGCAACGGTTTTTTCCGCCTGCACTTTCAGCGTCAACGTTGCGGAGCCGGTTTTTGTATCATCCGCTTGTTGGATTTTTGCGGCAGAAAAAAGAATATCGTGGAACTGGTTATTCAGCGCGCCGTTTTGCGCACTGAAGATATAGCGAACGTTATTCAGCCTGATGTCTTTGACAATCACCGCATAGTGGCCGCTCACCGGCAGATTTTCCAGGCGCTGTTTATCGCCCGCTTTCATCATCAGTGCCTGTTTTTCGACACCGTTTTCCAGATAAACCACGTTCAGCACTTCGTTATGCAGCGCATTACTGGCGGGTAAATCAATCGCGATATCCAGCGTTGTGCTGCGCTCGGCCGGGGCAAAGGAAATATCAAGCTGCGCACGTTTCCCCGCATTGATGGTGACTTCCCCTGCACTTAATTTTATCCCGGCACGAACGGTGCCGGCAGCGGTTCGTAACTCTGCCGCCGTCGCACTCCAGGTTCCGGCGGCGATGGCGAATGTATTAATACCCGCTTTCGGCCGCAGTACCTCTTTTTTATCTCCGCGCATCAGCACCAGTTCCAGCGGAATATTATCGAGGCCTGCCGGGAATTGCGCACAAATGACCACCAGTTCACCCGCAACCTGGGTTTCTTCATCTGCTGCAATATTGAAAGAGTCTTTAAAGCTGGGCCATTTTGGCGCCGTATCCGAGGCGACATTAACGCCCATATGGATTTGCGTGATAGCATCGCCAATTGCGCTACCATCAGCAGCAGTAATTGTCAGTTTAATATCATGGACGCCGCCTGAAATTTCGTTTGACTCAAGCGCCAGCTTAATTTCACGCCACGGGTTAGTGGAAACCGTAATATCACCTTCAGTTATTTTCCCCGGTGCGGTAAACGTCAGTACCATTTTTTCTTTCACATCAACGTTGATACCGGTTCTGGATTTAAAGCCAGTAATATCCACCGTTGGATACCATACGTCGTCGCTAAATTTAACAGCGAAATCTAATTGCATTTTTCCATTCCTTTTTAAAGTTAATAATTTCAAACATCATGTATTAGCACCATGGGTATTAACGTTATAAGTAAAGGAATAAAGAATATAGTGTTCAGGTAAAGAGATGAGGTGGGATGATTTAATATCATCGCCGGTGTCTTTTGAAATAGATAAGTGATGGCGCAATGAGGGGGGATGTGATGATAAAAAGAGAGCCTGTGATATCGCATTGAGGATAAAAAAAATCCCGGAACCAGTCCGGGATTTTTGCGTGATTGACCGTTAACGACGGTTGCCAAATATCCGCAGCAGCATCAGGAACAGGTTGATGAAATCGAGATACAGCGTTAACGCGCCAAGAATGGCGGTTTTGCGCAGGCTTGAAGTATCACGTACATCAATCTGCTCGCCGATATTTTTCAGCTTTTGCGTGTCATACGCGGTCAGGCCGACGAACACCACGACGCCGATATAGGTCACCGCCCACATCAGTGCGGTGCTTTTCAGCCAGAAGTTAACCAGTGATGCCAGAATGATGCCGATCAGCGCCATAAACAGCATATTCCCCAGGCCGCTGAGGTCACGTTTGGTGGTGTAGCCGTACAGGCTCATGATGCCAAACATCCCGCCGCTCACTACAAAGGTGCTGGCGATAGAGGAGTAGGTGTAGACGATGAAAATACTGGAAAGCGTCAACCCGGTGAGCGCCGAATAGAGCATAAACAGCGTGGTGGCGACACCGGCGCTCAGGCGTTGCACCATGCCGGAGAGCACAAAGACCAGCGCCAGTTGCGCGATGATCAGGCCAAAGAAAGTGATTTTGCTGGAGAAGACAAACATCATCACCGCCGGGGTGTTCGCCGCATACCAGGCGATAAATGCCGTCAGCAGCAAGCCGCAGGTCATCCAGCCATAGACCTGCGCCATATAGGTTTGTAGCCCGGAGCGAGCCTGTACGATTGAATCAGAACGAGGGTATCTGTCCATGACGATCTCCTGAAGATATAAGGAATATCTTAAGGATATCGCAAATGAAGCCGGTGTGCATCGAAGGAGAGTAAACAGACGTGTTGCGTGGGGTGAATGCTTAATCCAACCTACGGGTACATGCGAGGCGTAGGTCGGATAAGCGAAGCGCCATCAGCTATTGTACCAGCGCCCTGCCGCCTGCTTGTCACTGTCGCGGGCATCCACCCAGCGGTCGCCTTCCGGCGTGGCTTCGCGCTTCCAGAAAGGCGCGCGGGTCTTCAGATAATCCATGATGAACTCTGTTGCTTCAAAACCACTGCCACGATGCGTACCGGTCACACCAACAAAGACAATTTCGTCGCCCGGCCAGAGTTCGCCGATGCGATGGATAACCGTCACACGCCCCAGCGGCCAGCGGCCACGCGCTTCTTCGACAATTTCCGCCAGCGCTTTTTCGGTCATTCCCGGATAGTGCTCCAGGGTCAGCGCTTTTACGCTATCGCCCAGGTTATGGTTACGCACCTTGCCGATAAAGGTGACCACCGCGCCATCTTCATCGCGCCCGGCCAGCCAGTCATATTCGTCGCCCACGTTAAATGCGTCATGACTGACGCGAATGCAGGTTTCGCTCATCATCAGCCCCCCGTTACCGGTGGGAAAAATGCCACCTCATCGCCATCAGCAACCGGGGTGTCAAAACTCACCAGCGTTTGATTGACCGCCGCCAGCAGTTTGCCCTCTTCCAGCGCCAGCGACCAGCGCCCTTCCTGCGCCGCCAGATGTTGGCGAATGGCTTCTACCGTTGCGAAATCTGCCGGAAGCTGAAGCGCATCCGTGCCGACCAGCTCACGCACCTGCGCAAAAAACAGAACCTTAATCATCACAATCCACCCTGAAATCGCCCGATTTCCCGCCGCTTTTCGCCAGCAGACGTACCGGGCCAATGACCATATCTTTTTGTACCGCTTTGCACATATCGTAAATCGTCAGCGCCGCCACCGATGCCGCCGTCAGCGCTTCCATCTCGACGCCAGTTTTACCGGTCAGACGGCAGAGCGTTTCGATCCGCACACGGTTATGCTCCGGGTCAGCCTGAAGATTCACTTCCACTTTGCTGAGCATCAGCGGATGACACAGCGGGATAAGATCCCAGGTGCGTTTAGCAGCCTGAATACCCGCGATACGGGCGGTGGCGAAAACGTCCCCTTTGTGGTGACTACCGTCGATAATCATCGACAACGTTTCCGGCAGCATGGTGACAAAGGCTTCCGCACGAGCTTCGCGGACGGTTTCAGCTTTGGCGGAAACATCCACCATATGCGCTTCGCCCGCGGCGTTGATATGGGTCAGTTGCGACATCGTTTATTTCTTCAAATGAGGGTAGAAGTTACAAGGACGGGTGCGGGAATCGAGCTGCGCCGCGATGATATTTTCCCACGCGGTTCGGCAGGCTTTCGTCGAACCCGGCATGGCGAAAATTAGCGTCCGGTTAGCGATTCCGGCAACGGCGCGCGATTGCAGCGTCGCAGTGCCAATCTCTTCAAACGAGAGCATACGGAACACTTCACCGAAACCTTCGATTTCACGGTCAAACAGCGGGAGCAGCGCTTCCGGCGCCTGATCGCCATCGGTGAGGCCGGTACCACCGTTAATCAGTACCACCTGCACATCATCACGCGCGATCCACTCAGAGACTTTGGCACGAATGGCGTAGCGGTTCTCTTTTACAATCGCTTTATCGACGACGGTGTGACCCGCCTCCTGCGCTGAGTCGCGCAGATAGTGGCCGGAGGTATCATCCTCTTCGCCGCGACGGCTGGAAATAGTAAGAATTGCGATACGGGTCGGGAAAAATTCAGTGCTCGCCTGACTCATTTGATACTCCTTGAAAACGAATTAACCACCAATCCAGGACAGATTCTGGGTGATCCCGGTGTTGCCCTGGTGCAGAAAGTGGGTCTGCTTCTTATGGGTTAACGCCTGTGCAATGCGCGCTTCCAGTTCTTCCTGCTGGGCATCTGCTGCTAACAGGTCACGAAGTTCTACACCGCCGTCGCCGAAGAGGCACAAATGCAGTTTTCCCACGGAAGAGACGCGCAGACGGTTGCAAGTGGCGCAAAAATCTTTTTCATACGGCATGATTAAGCCGATTTCCCCTTCGTAATCGGGGTGACAAAAGACCTGCGCCGGGCCATCGCTACGCTGGCGAATCTGGTGGATCCATCCGCGTTTCAGGAGTTCGTCACGCAGCACCATGCCAGAGATATGGTGTTTACGGAACAGTTCGCTACCGTCGCCGGTTTCCATCAGTTCGATAAAGCGGAGTTGAATGCGGCGCGGTTTGATCCACGCCAGAAAGGTGTCGAGCTGGTGATGGTTCACGTCGCGCATCAGCACAGTGTTGACCTTCACTTTTTCAAAGCCCGCGGTGAAGGCGGCGTCGATGCCATCCATTACCTGGCGGAATTTGTCCTGACCCGTTATCGCATGAAACTGACGTGCATCGAGGCTGTCGACGCTGACGTTTAGTGCCGTAAGGCCCGCGTCACGCCAGGCGGCAACATCGCGCGCCATTCGATAACCGTTAGTCGTGACGGCGATTTGCTTGATGGCCGCGTTCTCTTTTACTGCTGCAATGATGTCGGTGAAATCGCGACGCAGCGACGGCTCCCCGCCGGTGAGGCGCACCTTTTCCGTGCCCAGCGCGGAAAAAGCACGAGTAACCCGCCGCACTTCATCGAGCGATAAAAAGCCGTTATTGGTGACGTTGCCCGGCTTGTAGCCGTCGGGCAGGCAATAGGTGCAACGGAAGTTACACACATCCGTTATCGATAAACGCAGATAGTAGAATCGGCGCGCGAACGCGTCAGTCAATTGTGAAGCCATAGACACCTTTCCAAATATGGGAGGCGAGGTCATTTCTTCCTTCGCCCTGGTGATGCTTGCTAAAGCCTGGAGCATCACGGCCAAAACGCCCTATCTTTCAACTTAGGCGCAGAGGCTAGAGTGTTTTCTTCAGCATTGCTGAAGGTGGTAATGCCGATAGTAGCGCGAGATGGCATCTTTCGCCATTTTCGATTTCGGTATATAAATTGTTATATAGCGACTTAATCCTGCATTTTCCGTACAGAATACGCATAAATCACGTTTTTGCATTGATATACGTCATTTTGCCCGGGATGCGGCATCGTCTTTTGGGAGTAGTTAAGCTAATGTAGGCAGATGTTTTGATATAAGGAAGCTGTATGCGCAATCGCACTCTGGCCGATCTCGATCGCGTCGTCGCCCTTGGTGGTGGACATGGATTAGGGCGAGTGATGTCTTCACTCTCCTCTCTCGGCTCTCGTTTAACGGGTATCGTTACCACTACCGATAACGGCGGTTCAACCGGGCGTATTCGCCGCTCGGAAGGCGGTATTGCCTGGGGAGACATGCGTAACTGTATTAATCAGTTGATCACCGAACCCAGCGTGGCGTCAGCCATGTTTGAGTATCGTTTTGGCGGTAATGGCGAACTTTCCGGGCATAACCTCGGAAATCTGATGTTAAAAGCGCTGGACCACCTGAGTGTACGGCCTTTAGAGGCGATTAACTTAATCAGAAATCTGCTAAAAGTAGAGGCCTCATTAATTCCAATGTCGGAACAACCCGTCGATTTAATGGCTATCGATCAGGAAGGCAATGAAGTCTACGGGGAAGTGAATATCGACCAGTTGCCGCTACCGCCGCAGGAGTTAATGCTGTCACCTTCCGTTTCCGCCACGCGCGAAGCGGTGCAGGCGATTGGCGAAGCCGATCTGATTTTGATTGGCCCGGGGAGTTTTTATACCAGCCTGCTACCCGCACTGTTATTGAGCGATGTCGCTCAGGCACTGCGCCGCACGCCCGCGCCAATGGTCTATATTGGCAATTTGGGTCGGGAATTAAGCCCGGCCGCCGCCAGCCTGACGCTGACGAAAAAGCTGGAAATTCTGGAAAACTATGTCGGCAGATCGGTCATTGACGCCGTGGTCGTTGGGCCAAAAGTGGATACCTCCGGTATTGGCAGCCGCGTTGTCATTCAGGAACCGCTGGAAGCCAGCGACATCCGTTACCGTCATGACCGTCAGCTTCTGCATGACGCGCTGGAAAAAGCCCTGCAGGCGTTAGGTTAGCTTTCCTTAAGATCTTAAGGTTGTCTTAAAAAACACCCGGCAACATAGCTGCCATCATCGTTACCCGGAACATTGCTATGTTGTCCTGCTTACGCTATCGCCCCACCGTTAGCCGTTTAACCTATATTCTGTTTTTCGCGCTCTATATCGCACTGGCGTTAAACGTGGCCTTTTATCGTCAGGCCTGGGCTCTTTTACCGGTAAACACCCTTCATAACGCACTGGTGTTCTTCACCATGCCGCTGGTTGCTTTTTCAGTGATGCTGTTTTGTCTGACGCTGGCCTCTTTTCTGCGTCTGGAAAAGGTGCTGGCGACGCTGTTTATTTTACTCAGCGCATCGGCACAATATTTTATTTTGACCTTCGGTGTGATTATCGACCGGTCAATGATTACCAATATTCTCGATACGACACCTGCAGAAAGTTTTGCACTGATGTCTGGCAAGATGATCCTCACGCTGTTATTTACCGCAGTACTGTTTGTCGCCCTGGCGTGGTGGATAAAAATCAAACCAGCCACTCGCAAGTGGCGCGAGGCAGGGTTACGCGCCGGCGCAATTTTGGCTTCCATTTTGTTGATAGCCGTTGTCGCCCTTCTGTTTTATAAAGATTACGCTTCTCTGTTTCGTAATAATAAAGAGTTAGTGAAGTCATTGAATCCCTCTAACAGTATTACGGCGATTAACTCCTGGTACGTGCACAACAAAATGGATAACCTTCCGCTGGTGCATATTGGCGAAGATGCAAAACAGAAAGCGGTAATGAAAAACGAGCCGCGTAAGAACCTGACTATTCTTATCGTCGGTGAAACATCACGCGCGGAAAACTTCTCGCTCGGCGGATATTCACGCGAGACAAATCCGCGGCTTGCGCAGGACAACGTGATTTATTTACCGAAAACTGCGTCTTGCGGTACCGCCACCGCGGTATCCGTTCCGTGCATGTTTTCTAATATGCCGCGCGCGCATTACGATGATCAGCTAGCCCATCATCAGGAAGGGTTGCTGGATATCGTCCAGCGCGCAGGGATTCATGTGCAATGGAATGAAAATGATGGCGGCTGTAAAGGCGTCTGTGAACGCGTTCCGCATAAAGACATGACCGTACTCAATCTCCCCGGCCAGTGTATAAATGGGGAGTGCTACGATGAAGTTCTGTTCCACGATCTGGAAAAAGAGATTGATCAATTAAACAGCGATGGTCTGATTGTGCTGCATACTATTGGCAGCCACGGCCCAACCTATTACAACCGTTATCCACCGGCGTTTCGTCGATTTACACCGACCTGCGACACGAATGAAATTCAGTCATGTTCACAGGAGCAACTGGTAAATACCTACGACAACACGGTGTTATACGTCGACTATATCGTTGACAAAGCAATTAAATTGCTGCAATCAAAGCAGGATAAATTTACCACCAGCCTGGTTTATCTTTCCGATCACGGTGAATCATTAGGGGAAAACGGTATTTATTTGCATGGCTTACCCTATTCGATTGCGCCCGAAACGCAAAAACATGTGCCTATGCTGCTTTGGCTCTCAGATGATTATAAAAAACGCTATGGTGTTAATTATGATTGTCTGAAGAAACAGGCGACGCAAAACGATTATTCGCAGGATAATCTGTTTTCTACGATGTTAGGTATACTGGGCGTAGAAACCAGCGAGTATCGTCCAACGGATGACATACTTTCGACTTGCAGAGGGTAACGCAATGAAAATTTTAGTCGTTGAAGATGATGCCCTGCTACTCCAGGGGCTTATTCTGGCGATGCAGAGCGAAGGACACGCATGTGATGGAGTGACAACAGCACATCAGGCGGAGCTTAGTCTGCAATCGGGGCTGTATAGCTTAATGGTGCTGGATTTGGGGCTACCTGATGAAGATGGCCTCCATTTCCTGGCGCGTTTGCGCCAGCAAAAATGTAGCCTGCCTGTATTGATATTGACCGCGCGTGACACGGTGGATGACCGCATCAGCGGCCTGGATACCGGCGCGGACGATTATCTGATCAAACCTTTTGCTCTGGAAGAACTCAACGCCCGCATTCGCGCGTTACTACGCCGCCACTATAATCAGGGTGAGAACGAAGTCACGGTAGCAAATTTACGGCTTAACCTTACCCGCCGTCAGGTCTGGTTGAACGAGCAGTTGCTGGAACTGACGCCAAAAGAGTTCGCCCTGCTCTCGCGTTTAATGCAAAAAGCCGGCAGCCCGGTACATCGTGAAATCCTCTACAACGATATTTACAACTGGGATAACGAGCCATCGACCAATACCCTGGAAGTGCATATTCACAATCTGCGTGACAAAGTCGGTAAGACCCGTATTCGCACCGTCCGGGGATTTGGCTATCAACTGGATAACAGTGAGGCAACGGAATAACCTATGCCACTTTCCGTCATTCGTAAATGGCCGATGCGTCATCAACTTCTGTTGACCGTCGGCATTATTCTGGTGATTTTTCAGGTTATTAGCGTTTTCTGGCTCTGGCATGAGAGCAAAGAGCAAATAGACCTGGAAGTGGCCAGTATCATTCAGGGACACAATAACGCCAAACATATCCAGCATGAGGTGCGCGAAGCCGTCGCCAGCCTGCTGGTGCCAAGCCTGGTGATTATTGGTCTGGCGCTATTTGTCTGCATGAAAGCGGTAAAGCGCATTACGCGTCCGCTCTCTGACCTGCAAAAGGAGCTTGATGCGCGTACCCCGGATAATCTGCAACCCATTCACCTCGAAAAAACCGTGCTGGAAGTGGATGCCGTTATCTCAGCCATCAACCTGTTGGTTGCCCGGCTGACACAAACCCTTGACAGGGAACGCCTGTTTACTGCTGACGTCGCTCATGAGCTCCGCACGCCGCTGGCCGGTTTACGTCTTCATCTGGAACTGATTGAGAAAGCCCACGCGATTGATGTCGCGCCACTGCTTCAACGTCTGGATCAAATGACCAATAGCGTGGCGCAGTTACTACAACTGGCGCGAGTGGGACAGTCGTTTTCAGCCGGGAGCTATCAGCGTGTCGAACTGATGGAAGACGTCATTTCCCCACTGAAAGATGAACTGGAAACCATGCTGAAAGGAAGGGAGCAAACGCTCGCAATAGCCGACCATCAGCCCACCGTCACCGTCGCGGGTGATGCCACGTTGATTCGCGTGATGGTTCGCAACCTGGTGGAAAATGCCTGCCGCTACAGCCCGACACATTCGACCATCACCCTTTCCGTTGCTGCTTCGCCTACGCCAATGCTGTTTGTCGAAGATGAAGGGCCTGGTATTGATGAGTCCAAAGTCGGTGAGCTTAGCCAGGCGTTTGTGCGCATGGATAGCCGCTATGGCGGGATTGGCCTCGGGTTAAGCATTGTTACCCGCATCGCGCAGCTCCACGAAGCGGCGTTTTATCTGCAAAACAGGGAAGACCGGAAAGGCACCCGGGCGTGGATTGCCTTCACGCCCGCGAACCAGAAAACACGTTCAGAACGTCAGCGCCCAGTGGCAGAGAAAGCTGACGATAATCGCCCCGGAAAGTAACAGGGTGAAAGATTGCTGTAGGGTAAGATTAGACATGACGCTATCCTCTTGTTGACGCGGATAGTATCTCTGTCAGAGATTAAGCAAACATTAAGGCTGGTATTACGCTATGTGATACCAGCCTCATTTTGAATATTCCGGAATTAAGATGCCGCGATAAACAGTTCGCGTAGCTGGTGCAACTTGTCACGGATCTGCGCCGCCTCTTCAAACTCCAGATTCTGCGCATGCTGCAACATTTGCGCCTCCAGCGTCTGAATTTGCTGCTGCAATGCTTTCGGCGTCAATAGCTGATCCGCCTCGACAATTTGCGCCGCCGTTCGTGATTTCCCGCGCCCTTTCCCTTTCGTCTTCGCCATTCCCTCGCCCAGCGCCAGAATGTCGACCACTTTCTTGTTCAGGCCCTGCGGAACAATACCGTTCTCTTCGTTATAACGCTGCTGCTTCTCACGACGACGCTCCGTTTCACCGATCGCTTTCGCCATCGACGGCGTGATTTTATCGCCGTAAAGAATGGCTTTACCGTTAATGTTACGCGCGGCACGACCAATGGTCTGAATGAGCGAACGTTCGGAACGCAGGAAGCCTTCTTTGTCGGCATCAAGGATAGCCACCAGCGATACCTCCGGCATATCCAGCCCTTCACGTAAAAGGTTGATCCCAACCAGCACATCAAACTCGCCCAGGCGTAAATCGCGAATGATTTCCATACGCTCGACGGTATCGATATCCGAGTGCAGGTAGCGCACCCGCTCACCATGTTCTTCGAGATATTCGGTGAGATCTTCTGCCATACGCTTGGTTAACGTCGTCACCAGTACACGTTCATTGATAGCAGCGCGCTGACGAATTTCTGACAGCAGATCATCCACCTGAGTGGCCACCGGACGCACTTCAATCACGGGATCGAGCAGGCCGGTAGGACGCACCACCTGGTCAATAACCTCGTCACCGGATTTCTCCAGTTCATAGTTGCCCGGAGTGGCAGACACATAAATGGTTTGCGGAGCGAGTGCTTCAAACTCTTCAAACTTCAGCGGGCGGTTATCCAGCGCTGAAGGCAGACGAAAACCGTACTCAACCAGCGTCTCTTTACGTGCCCGGTCGCCACGGTACATCCCGCCGATTTGTGGGATGGTGACGTGGGATTCATCCACCACCAGCAGGCCATCGGCTGGCAGGTAGTCAAACAGCGTCGGCGGCGGCTCGCCTGGCCCGCGCCCGGAGAGATAACGCGAGTAGTTTTCTATACCCGAGCAGTAACCCAATTCATTCATCATTTCGAGATCAAACTGCGTCCGCTGGCTAATACGCTGCTCTTCGAGCAGTTTATTGTTCTCCAGTAGCACCTTGCGGCGATCGGCCAGTTCGTCTTTGATCTCTTCCATCGCCTGCACAATACGCTCGCGCGGCGTAACGTAGTGCGTTTTAGGGTAAATGGTAAAGCGCTGGATGGTGGAATCGATGTGACCCGTCAGCGGGTCAAACAGCGACAGACGCTCTACCTCTTCATCAAACAACTCGACGCGCAGCGCCAGGTCGTCCGATTCCGCGGGGAAGATATCGATAACCTCGCCACGCACGCGGAAAGTGCCGCGCTGGAAAGCCTGATCGTTTCGGGCATACTGCAGCTCGGCCAGACGACGCAGGATAGCCCGCTGGTCAATGATCATCCCGACCGTCAGGTGCAACATCATTTTCAGGTAGAGATCGGGGTCGCCCAGGCCGTAAATAGCCGATACGGAAGCCACCACCACCACATCACGACGTTCAAGCAGCGCTTTAGTCGCGGAGAGTCGCATCTGTTCGATGTGTTCGTTCACCGACGCGTCTTTCTCAATGAATGTGTCTGAGCTGGGAACGTAAGCTTCAGGCTGATAGTAATCATAGTAGGAGACAAAAAATTCGACGGCGTTTTCCGGGAAAAACTCTTTCATTTCGCCATAAAGCTGCGCCGCAAGCGTTTTGTTTGGCGCCAGCACCATCGTCGGGCGTTGTAAATCGGCTATTACGTTCGCCACGGTGAAGGTTTTCCCTGAGCCAGTCACGCCCAGCAGGGTTTGGTGCGCCAGACCATCTTCCAGCCCCTCTTTCAGGCGAGCAATGGCCCCTGGCTGATCGCCTGATGGACGAAATGCGGAGTGCAATTTGAACGGTTTACTCATGAACAAAGCTACCTGATGACGGGTTGAGCGGGCAGGTGATTAATTCTACTCTCCGCTGCTCATTTTGCCAATAAAAAATACTGGATAAAAAAACAGTGGCGCATTATGGTATTGCTGATACGCCGCTCTCGCATGGCGAAGAGTGGCTGAAATTTGTGCGCGAACAAGATAAAACACCACCCCGACAAGGTTATCCCCAGAACTTTTTCTGTTTTAACATTTGTCAATATGCGTAATTAAACTTTTGTGTCAGTGAACCACGCTTCCAGCCCAGGCATTGCTTTTATTCATCTTATTGATAATAAAGAAAAACAGGGGAGAGCCGCGTTTCGCATCAATTTAGTGGCAAGCCGCGTATTCTCTCGCCTTCCGCATGTTTTCTAACTCTAATACACAAGGTTATCCACAGGAATGGTGGATAACTGTCTGGAGCCCCTATCCCCTGTCACTCGGGCGTTTTCACCTGAGGGGGAAAATCGGGGGGGTAAAAATTTTTTATCGCTAATTTTTGATTTTTATCAGCGAAAATCATCATCAGCTTTTCGCGTGACGGGCTTCACAAATCTGTATCTTTTTTGCACGAAAACGGTTGTTGCTGCCCCGCCGATTGCATCGCTTACTCCTTCTTTTTGAGGTCGTTTTTTAGGCTTATTCTTAAAAAACGGCTCCCCGCAAAAAAATCACTCTCTCTGGCAAGATAATTGCAAATTCATTGTGTCGTCCTGTCTTTTGCCGAGGAGAACACGATGTTGAGTTTGCACGCAGTGAATCACTTTTATGGTAATCAGCACACGCTCTGGAACATCGACCTCGAACTATCTTCCGGGGAGTGTACCTGCTTAATCGGCCTTCCCGGGACGGGTAAAACCACGCTGGTGAATTGCATTACCGGACATCAACCTATCGAAAGCGGCAGCATGATTTGGCAGCAAACTGGCTCGCCCCCTTGTGATTTAATGCCCCTCTCCCCGCTGCGGCGCACGACGCTTGGGATTGGCTACGTACCGCAGGATAAGCGCATCTTTTCTCAACTGAGCGTCGAGGAGAACCTGCTGATTGCGCTTAAAGCGGCAGGTGAGACCGGTGGGACGGTCGATCCGGAGATCTATTCACTGTTTCCTTCTCTGTATGCTCTCAGGCAACTAAAAGGTTCCGCATTAACGGAAGATGACCGCTATCAACTGGCGCTGGCCTGCGCCATGGTGACGCGGCCACGGTTGCTGATCCTTGATGAACCGACACGCGGCGTTGGCCACGCTTTCATGCACCGACTTGGGGAGTTGCTGTTACGCCTGAACCGGGAAATTGGTTTGACTATCCTGCTCGCGGAACAGCAGTTGTCGTTTATCCAGCGGGTAGCCGACCGTTTCTGCCTGTTGCATCACGGCAGAAACGTAGCTCAGGGAGACGTGGCTGAACTTGATGAACAGTTGATTAGAGCGTGGATGACGCCTGATGCAGAGCACTAAGGTCGAGATAATCCCCCAACCCCTGTTCCGACCACGCCTCGCCAAGCCAGGGGATCTCACCAAGCATCGGCGCATGAATCATCCGTTGCAGCGTTGCCAGGTAAGGCTGGTGACGTTTGCCGGGCTGTTGCACATCATTCGCAATCCAGCCTGCAAGGCGTAAGCCTGCCTGCTCAATGGCCTGTACCGTCAGGAGCGCGTGGTTGATGCAGCCAAGCTTCATTCCCACCACCAGGATCACCGGAAGTTGTTCCCGCACCACCCAATCTGCAAACGTCAAATGCGGTGAGAGCGGTGTATACCAGCCGCCAGCCCCTTCCACCAATACCCAGTCCGCCTGTTTCTCAAGCTCGCGCAACCCTGCCGACAGCACGTCGGCCTCAATCGGGCGTTGTTCAACCTCGCTGATAATATGCGGCGAAGTGGGTTCGGCGAAGGTGTAGGGGTTCACCTGCGCATAGCCGAGCGGTATCACGCTGTTGCGCTGAAGCGCCAGCGCGTCGCTGTTACGCAACCCCTCAGGGGTCATTTCACTCCCGGAGGCCACCGGTTTATAACCTGCTGCCTGACGCCCCAGCGCGCCTGCCGCCTGTAGCAACGCGCTGCTGGCAACCGTTTTGCCCACTTCCGTATCAGTGCCAGTGACAAAATAACGTTCAATCACGTGTGATTACTCCTGAAAAAAGATGGTACGTCAGCGGGCATTGCCCCTGCTCTTTCGGCCACGCCAGTTGCAGTTGCTGCAGCTTACTGCGGGTTAACGGCTCACGCGCCCGCCCTTCGTGTAGATGAGTCGCGCCAATCCCCTTGAGGGAGCGCATCGCGCTTAACGCATCGGGAAAAGGCAGCGTTAAGGTGGTGAGCGTACAACGATGCTGCCACTTTGCCAGCGCGCCTCTCAGCGTCGCCTCAGGTAAAAAACGGTTGGCATGCGGGTGGCTATCCACGGCCTTCCAGGCCTGATTCAGCTCCGGCAATGAGCCCGCAGTCAGCGTGGTAAACGCCAGTACGCCGCCCGGACGAAGCTGGCGGTATAGCTCCGCAAGTGCGATATGAATATCGCTGCACCATTGCACCGCGAGGTTGCTCCACACCAGGTCAAACCCGGCATCGGGTAACGGGATAGCTTCGATATCGGCAAGCAAATAGTGGTGCGCCGCCTGCTGCTGCCGCGCCTGGCTTAGCATCTCTGCTGAAAGATCCAGCGCCGTAACCTCGCAGCCCTGTTCGCGCCAGTAGCGGCTGTACCCGCCCGGGCCACAGCCCGCATCCAGCACACGCGCAAAGGCCTGCGTGGTGATTTGCTCACGCAGATGCGCAGCGCTCTGGCGCTGCAGTTCATTGAACTGATGATAGTGAGCCGCCGCGCGACCAAATGCCGCCGCAACCGCCTGCTTATTCACGGACGCCATGCAGCACCTCCAGCAGATTTTCGATATCCTCACGCTCGTGCGCCGCCGTAAGCGTTAAGCGCAAACGCGCCGTTCCGGCGGGTACGGTCGGCGGGCGAATCGCCGTAACCCAGCAACCTCGCTGGCGCAGCGTTGCCGCCAGCGCCAGCGTTGGCGCATTTTTACCGACGATCAGCGGCTGAATGGCGCTTTCTGAGGCCGTAAGCTGATAATCCAGCCCCTGCGCCCCCTCGCGGAAATGGGCGATATGCTGCGCCAGTTTCCCGCGCCGTTCATCGCCGTCGTCGCTGCGGATCACCGCCAGCGATGCCCGCAACGCCACAGCCTGCGCCGGAGGCATAGCGGTGCTGTAAATCAGATGCCGGGCGAACTGAAGCAGATAATCTGCTACTGACTCGCTGCACAATACCGCCGCCCCGCTCAGGCCAAACGCTTTGCCAAAAGTCACCACCAGCACTTCAGGACGAACCGCCTGCTGCCAGCAGCTTCCCCGCCCCTGTTCGCCGTTCACGCCAATTCCGTGCGCATCATCAACCATCAGCCATGCACCGGCCTGGGCCGTCGCTTCAGCCACGTCCGCCAGCGGCGCGTTGTCGCCGTCCATGCTGAATACGCCTTCAGTGACCACCAGTTGCAACCCCTCAACTGACGCCGCCAGCAGGCGCGACAGATGCGGGGTGTCGTTATGCTGAAAACGGCGCAGCGCCGCCGGACTCAGCGCTGCGGCTTCCAGCAGTGAGGCATGGCTCAGGCGGTCGGCAATAATGCGGTCTTTTTCACCCATCAACGCAGCGATCACCGCCTGGTTGGCGGCGAATCCGGAAATAAACAGCAGCGCCCGGGGATAGCCCAGCCACTGCGCCAGATCCGTTTCTAAATCGCGATGCGCATGGCTAAATCCGGTCACATGACCAGATCCGCCACTGCCGACGCCGTACTGTTCCGCGCCCTGCTGCCAGGCGCGGATCACGGCGGGATGCTGGCTCATGCCGAGATAGTCGTTGCTGGAAAAGTTGCGATAGCGTTGACCATCGCACTCCAGCCAGCGCCCGGCACCGCGGGCAAGCGGCTGGCGACGGCGAAGGGCATCCGCCTCACGCCGTTGGGTTAAAGCATTGTCAATGCGTTGCTGCCAGCTCATACCGCCGCCGCGTTGTAATAATCCTCGGTATCCGGCGTCATCAGTGCCTGCTCCAGACGCTGCTGCTGTTCGTTATCCCCAACGGTAACGGTCGTTTGCTGTGGGTTCAGCCCCAGTTTGCGGAACAGTTGCAGATCTTTATCCTCTTCCGGGTTTGGCGTGGTCAGCAACTTGCAGCCGTAGAAAATCGAGTTCGCCCCGGCCATAAAGCACATCGCCTGAGTCTGTTCGTTCATCTGCTCACGCCCGGCGGAGAGGCGCACATGAGAGGTCGGCATCATGATGCGCGCGACGGCGATGGTGCGGATAAAATCAAACGCGTCCACATCCTCGTTATCCGCCAGCGGCGTCCCTTTCACTTTCACCAGCATGTTGATAGGCACGCTTTCCGGCGGCGTCGGCAGGTTTGCCAGTTGCAGCAACAAACCGGCGCGGTCGGTCACTGTTTCACCCAGGCCAACGATCCCGCCAGAGCATACTTTGATCCCGGCATCACGCACTTTGCCCAGCGTATCAAGACGTTCCTGATAGCTGCGGGTGGTGATGATATTGCCGTAAAACTCCGGTGAGGTATCAAGGTTATGGTTGTAGTAATCCAGCCCCGCTGAAGCCAGGCGCTGCGCCTGGGTATCGGAAAGGGTGCCAAGCGTCATACACGCCTCGAGCCCCATCTCCTTCACGCCCTGCACCATCTGTTCCAGGTAGGGCATATCGCGCTCGTGCGGGTTTTTCCATGCCGCCCCCATGCAGAAACGGGTCGATCCTGCGAGCTTCGCTTTGCGTGCCGATTCCAGCACTTGCTCCACTTCCATCAGGCGCTCGCTCTCCAGCCCGGTTTTATAGCGCGAGCTTTGCGGGCAATATTTACAATCTTCCGGGCAGGCGCCGGTTTTTATCGACAACAGCGTGCTGACCTGCACCTGACGCGGGTCAAAATGCTGGCGATGGATCTGCTGCGCTTCGAACAGCAAATCAAGAAGTGGTTTTTCAAAAAGAGCGGTGACTTGCGACATTGTCCAGCGTGAAGGGTTAGCCATTGGCTTCTCCAGGGGTTTTGTTAATTTTCGGATCGGTTTATACTCGTAAACCTAAAACTTTTCAAAATGGTTTACAAGTCGATTATGACAAAGGACGATCTCGCCTTCGATCAGCAACATATCTGGCACCCCTACACCTCGATGACCGCCCCGCTTCCCGTCTACCCGGTGGTTTCCGCGCACGGTTGTGAACTGCAACTGGCGAGCGGCGAGCAGTTGGTTGACGGCATGTCGTCCTGGTGGGCCGCCATCCATGGCTACAATCACCCACGCCTGAATGCGGCGATGAAAACGCAAATTGACCAGATGTCGCATGTGATGTTTGGTGGGATCACTCACCCGGGCGCCGTCTCTCTGTGCCGTAAACTGGTGGCGATGACGCCAGAAACGCTGGAGTGCGTTTTCCTCGCCGATTCCGGTTCCGTCGCGGTTGAAGTGGCAATGAAGATGGCGCTGCAATACTGGCAGGCGAAAGGCGAGCCGCGGCAACGATTCCTCACCTTCCGTAACGGCTATCATGGCGATACTTTTGGCGCGATGTCCGTCTGCGATCCGGACAACTCGATGCACAGCCTGTGGAAGGGTTATCTGCCGGAAAACCTCTTCGCTCCGGCACCGCAAAGCCGTTTTGATGGCGAATGGGACGAGCACGATATGGTGGCGTTCGCTCGCCTGATGGCAGCGCATCGTCATGAAATTGCGGCGGTGATCCTTGAACCCATCGTCCAGGGCGCGGGCGGAATGCGGATGTACCATCCTGAATGGCTCAAACGCATCCGCAAAATGTGCGACCGCGAGGGCATACTGCTGATTGCTGACGAAATCGCCACCGGTTTTGGGCGCACAGGCAAACTGTTTGCCTGCGAACATGCGGGGATCGCCCCGGATATCCTCTGTCTTGGCAAAGCCATTACCGGCGGCACGATGACGCTTTCCGCCACCCTGACGACACGCCCGGTAGCCGAGACCATCAGTAACGGCGAAGCAGGATGCTTTATGCATGGCCCGACGTTTATGGGCAATCCGCTGGCCTGCGCCGTCGCCGCCGAAAGCCTGGCGATGCTGGAAAGCGGAGAATGGCAGCAGCAGGTTGCGGCGATTGAACAGCAGTTACAGCGCGAACTGGTACCGGCAAAATCGGCGGCTCAGGTTGCTGACGTCCGCATTCTGGGCGCAATTGGCGTGGTGGAGACGCGTAAACCGGTCAATATGGCCGCGTTGCAGCGTTTCTTTGTCGATCAGGGCGTCTGGATCCGACCTTTCGGTAAGCTTATCTACCTGATGCCACCGTATATCATCAGCGCTGAACAACTGAGCCGCCTGACCCGTGCGGTGTGCGAAGCCGTTGAAACGGACACATTTTTTATCGATTAATCCACGGTAAAATTGCCTGACGCCCGCTACACTGCTTTCTTAATCAGTAGATTAAGTAAGGAGGCAACGATGATTTTAGTCAGTAACGACCTGCGTGAAGGTGAAAAACTGCCACAACGTCAGGTGTTTAACGGCATGGGCTACGACGGAGATAACATCTCTCCGCACCTGGCGTGGGATGACGTCCCCGCGGGCACCAAAAGCTTTGTGGTCACCTGCTATGATCCGGATGCGCCGACTGGTTCGGGCTGGTGGCACTGGATTGTCGCCAATCTGCCTGCCGACACCCGGGTTCTGCCCCAGGGTGCAGGATCGGGCATCGCCGACCTGCCGGAAGGCAGCGTACAGACTCGCACCGATTTCGGCAATGCGGGCTACGGCGGCGCGGCGCCACCAAAAGGTGAGAGCCACCGCTATATTTTCACCGTGCATGCGCTGGACGTTGAGCGCATCGAGGTAGATGAAAACGCCAGCGGCGCGATGGTCGGTTTTAACGTCCACTTCCACAGCCTCGCCAGCGCCTCAATTACCGCTCTGTTCAGTTAATTTTCCTCCCGGAAAGCCCCCTGCGCTTTCCGGTGGAAAATCCTTTTCCACAACGAGAGTGCTTTTTTATCATCCACATCTTCCCGTTTCGTTCAACTTAGTATAAAAAGGCTGGTTTAAATGGAACCCCTTTAACTTAACTAGCCTGGAGCAACATGAACACTTTATCGGTTTCCCGTCTGGCGCTGGCATTGGCTTTCGGCGTGACACTGACTGCTTGCAGCTCAACCCCTGCGGATCAACGCCCGTCTGAACAGGCTGCGCCGGGGACGTCATCCCGCCCGGTGTTATCCGCAGATGAAGCGCAAAACTACGTTGCCGCACGTTACTTCACCGCCCTGGATCCTAAAGGTGCCGCCTGGTCGCCGTCAGCCATCAGTACGCCGGCACAGCCTGATTTTGTGGTCGGTGCCGCAGGCGAGCAGGGTGTCACGCACACGTCTATTCAGGCAGCCGTTGATGCGGCGATTGCGCGTCATAGCAGCAGACGCCAGTACATCGCCATCCTGCCAGGCGAGTATCAGGGCACCGTTTATGTTCCAGCCGCGCCGGGCAGCCTGACGCTGTACGGCACTGGCGAGAAACCGGTCGATGTGAAAATTGGCCTGGCGATCGATTCCGAAATGGCGCCAGCCGCCTGGCGTCATCTGGTCAATCCGGCCGGTAAATATATGCCGGGCAAACCATCCTGGTATATGTTCGACAACTGCCAGAGCAAACGCAGCGCCACTATTGGTGTGATGTGTTCCGCAGTATTCTGGTCACAGAACAATGGGCTGCAGTTGCAGAACCTGACCATCGAAAATAATCTCGGCGATAGCGTTGATGCCGGCACTCATCAGGCCGTCGCACTGCGTACCGACGGTGATCAGGTACAGATCAACAAGGTGAATATTCTCGGCCGTCAGAATACTTTCTTTGTGACTAACAGCAGCGTGAACAACCGCCTGCAGAACGATCGCCAGACCCGAACCCTGGTCAGCAATAGCTACCTCGAAGGGGATGTCGATATCGTTTCCGGCCGCGGCGCAGTGGTGTTTGATAACACCGATTTCCGCGTAGTGAACTCACGTACCCAGCAGGAAGGCTATGTGTTCGCTCCGGCAACGCAGGCGAATATCTACTACGGTTTCCTCGCTATCAACAGCCGCTTTACCGCTTCCGGCGATAATGTCGCGCAACTGGGTCGCTCTCTGGACATCGACGGCAACACCAACGGCCAGGTGGTGATCCGCGATAGCGTCATCAACGAAGGCTTCAACATGGCGAAACCGTGGGCTGACGCGGCGATTTCTAAACGTCCGTTCGCAGGTAACACCGGTGCGAAAGACGATAACGGCAACATCCAGCGCGACCTGAACGATCGCAACTTCAACCGTATGTGGGAGTTCAACAACCGCGGCGTGGGAAGTACCGTTCTGGCAGAACCGAAGCAGTAAAACTTACCAGTAGCAAAAGGGGAGCACTCCCCTTTTTGCTTGTACAACGCGTTTTACGCTTCACCCGTCATTTAGTCACATCATCGTGTTGGCTATTGTTGATATGCTTTCCTGTCACCAGCCGGATATAAAAAAACCTCGCCGCGGCGAGGTTTTTTGTTTTCAGGGTAATCCTGACGCTTAGTATGCGTTCACCACCACCCACATCGGCCCCTGCCCGACCGCATAGCGGCCTTTCTCTTCCAGCAGACCTTGCTCACCTTTAATTTCATACACCGCGATGTGGTGGGATTTCTGCCCGGCGGCAATCACGTATTTACCGCTGTGATCGATATTAAAGCCGCGCGGCTGTGTTTCCGTTGGCTGGAAACCTTCCACAGCCAGCACGCTGCCATCTTCAGAGACGCTAAAGATGGTGATCAGGCTGGAAGTTCGGTCACAGGCGTAAAGATGACGGCCATCCGGCGTGAGATGAATATCTGCAGCCCAGCGAGTATCCGAGAAATCAGCCGGCATCATATCCAGCGTCTGTACGCACTCAATCTTGCCGTAGGGATCTTTCAGCTCCCACACATCCACCGAGCTATTGAGTTCATTCACACAGTAGGCGTACTGCTGATTTGGGTGGAACACCATATGGCGCGGGCCTGCGCCCTCTACGGTAGTCACTTCTGCCGGTTCCTGGGCTGCCAGATAACCATCGTCGCTCAGGGTAAACAGGCAGATGCGATCCTGCTTCAACGCTGGCACCCACAAGGTGCGGTTATCCGGGGAGATATTGGCGGAGTGACAACCTTCCAGTCCCTCGGCGACATCAACCGTTTCGCGCGGAATACCGTCTTCCAGACGCGTCACGCTGACGTTACCGGCATTATAAGATGCGCTAAAGACAAAATTGCCCAGGCGATCGGTTGAGATGTGCGTCGGACTTCCCGGCAGCGGCGCTTCGGCGGTGAAGGTCAGCGCGCCATCGTCCGGAGCAATGCGGTAAGCCAGTACGCGAAACTCCGGGCGCACGCCCACGTACAGATAACGTTTGTCGGGGCTGACCACCATTGGCTGAACCTGACCGGGCACATCCACTACCTGCACCAGCTTCAGATTCCCCTCATGACCCAGCGACCAGACGTGGATCTGCTGACTCTCGGGACTGGCGGTATAAACGGTTTGTTTCATAAGGACACCTCAAAAATGATAATTCCGTATTCCTGTACAAATCACCAACAACAATACGCGATAAAACACGCCATAACGCTACAATTAAATCAATAATTTAGCACATCATTTCGGATGGCATAATTCCCCGACACGGCAGCCGCGCTTTTCATTAGCATCCGGCGGCAATATAGTCGCCATTGGCGCTTACCGGGATAACGGTCAGGAACAACACAATAGCAAACAGCAACAGCGCCGCACCGCCGGCTAGCTTCAGTAACGGCACCAGCCAGCGGATTTTCGACTCGCCGCCAAAAAGCGTCACGGTGCGCTCACGCGCATAACGCACGGCCAACGACAAGCCCATAATAGACAGCGCGGTACCAAACGACATCGTCATGACCGCGGCAATGCCCCAGGTCACGATTCCCAACGTATTGGAGAAGAGTAAAATCATGATAGCGCCGCTGCATGGTCGTGCGCCAATCGCGATAATCACGCCAAGTCGGGTTTTCCAGTCACCCTGCGCCAGGTTTGCGCCGACGCCGTGAGCACCACAACCGCACTGTTCATCATGCTGGTGCAAGGGTCTAAGTGAAATGACGGCCAGCTTCCGTGGACGCAAACTTTTCAGCGCATGAAAAATGATAAACGCCCCAAACCCGCCAATCATGACTGCGCTGATTTTCTCCACGTACCAGCGACTGGTACTGAGATCACCCGATGCAAGGTTAAAGCCAATCGCCAGAATAAACACAAACAGGATTGCGCTCACCCCCTGCATCAGACTGCCGATAAACGGGACGACCCGTGCGGCGAGCAGACTCTCATTATTGGTGCTCAGGTAAGTGGTCACGATAAATTTCCCGTGTCCTGGCCCAATGGCGTGCAGTACGCCATAAAAAAAGGCACCCACCAGCAACCATAACCCGCCCATATATTGATGGTTATTTAACTGAAGCAGGTACATCACCAGATAGCGATGCAGCGTAATTTGTGTGGCAAGGCACCACTGAATGAAAGAGCCCCAGTGCAGATAAAGCGTAAAGCCCGCAAGTAACGTCAGCGACGCCAGCAATATCGCCCCGGGAGTACGCCAGCCGCGAGTAAGAACGAATGAAGTCATAGGAGTGCCTGTCAAAAATTCTGCGGCAAGTATAGCAAGTTAACATCACAGGTCATTTACAGCAGTGATAGTTATTGTCATCAAAGGTGTCGGGAGCCGATTTTAGCGCCCGATGCTGAATGCTCCCCGCTAATTTTGCGGTGCCTGCGAGTCGGTGTACCATCCAGCACAGAGAATTTAAACATGACCTGAGATACCACTATGACTTCACGTGTGATTGCCCTTGATCTGGACGGAACGCTACTTACGCCGAAAAAAACGCTGCTCCCCTCCTCACTGGAAGCGCTGAATCGCGCGAAAGAAGCGGGATATCAATTAATTATCGTGACTGGCCGCCATCACGTTGCCATCCATCCGTTTTATCAGGCGCTGGCATTAGAAACGCCTGCCATCTGCTGTAATGGCACCTATTTGTATGATTACCACGCCAGAACGGTGCTGGAAGCCGACCCGATGCCAGTCGATAAAGCCCAGCAGCTTATCACCATGCTGGATGAGTATCAGATTCATGGCCTGATGTATGTGGATGACACGATGATGTATCAGTACCCTACTGGCCACGTGGTACGCACCAGCAACTGGGCACAGTCTCTGCCGGAAGCACAGCGTCCGTCCTTTACTCAGGTCGATTCACTGGCGCAGGCCGCCCATGACGTCAAAAATGTCTGGAAATTCGCGTTAACCGACGAAGACCTGCCGAAGCTGAAAAAATTTGGCGAGCAGGTGGAAGAGATGCTGCAACTGGAGTGCGAATGGTCATGGCACGATCAGGTGGATATCGCCCGTAAGGGGAACAGTAAAGGCAAACGCCTCACCCAGTGGGTGGAATCACAGGGGCTGTCGATGAAAGACGTGATTGCCTTTGGTGATAACTATAACGATATCAGCATGCTGGAAGCGGCCGGTATGGGTGTGGCAATGGGTAATGCCGACGACGCGGTAAAAGCGCGCGCTAACGTGGTTATCGGCGAAAATACCACCGACACCATCGCCGAATTTATCTATACCCGCTTGCTGTGATCAGGCCGTGATTGAGACGCTCTTGATTTGCGCATAGAGCCACTGGCCTGGCTTCACCGCCAGGTCATCCTGCGCCCACGGGGTGATGCGCGCCCATAACGTTCTGCCGCTGACATCTAACTGCACTTCAATTTGCCCGCTATTGTCATAACACTGCACCACTTGTGCATGCAGCACGTTGCGAATGCTGGTATGCGCGGAGGGTTGCAGCACCAGCGAAACATCCGTCGCCTGGATGCGTACCCTTACGGCAGAGTGTAGGGGCTTATCGAGTTTATTCACCCACAGATGCTGATCGCCCAGCGCCAGCGCAGTCATCGCATAGTACGGATGATGTTCCAGCACCGTCACACGCAAAATGGAGCTTTGTTGATCCTGGGGCAGCCAGGGGTGCATAACGCTACTCCCCCAAACATCCTCCAGGCTACCAAATGCTTTCACATTTCCCCCTTCCAGCACCAGTACCTTATCCGCCAGATGCAGGATCTCATCCAGCGAGTGGCTGACGTACAGCATCGGGATATTAATTTCATGCGCCAGGCGTTGCAGATAGGGCAACAATTCACGTTTTCGGGGAATATCAAGTGAGGCCAGCGGTTCATCCAGCAGGAGAAGTTCAGGCGCGGTCAGCAGCGCCCGGCCAATCGCCACACGCTGTTTTTCACCACCAGATAGACTGCCGGGTAGCCTATCAAGCAGGGCTTCAATGCCGAGTAGAGCCACCAGCTTATCGAACTGGCTCTCCATATTTTTCG
Organism: Pseudocitrobacter cyperus; assembly: GCF_039889165.1. Taxonomy (NCBI): domain Bacteria; kingdom Pseudomonadati; phylum Pseudomonadota; class Gammaproteobacteria; order Enterobacterales; family Enterobacteriaceae; genus Pseudocitrobacter; species Pseudocitrobacter cyperus. Next base: position 1,303,920 of record NZ_JAYMYY010000001.1, read on the forward strand.
CCATGCCGTAGCGCAGATTGCCACGCACTTTATAGTGGGGGAACAGGCGCGCATCCTGAAAAACATAGCCCACCCGGCGTTTTTCCGGGGCAAGGCAAATGCCATTTTCGGCATCATTCAGTACCCGTCCATTAAGAACGATCCGCCCCTGCTCGGGTCGGGTCAGGCCGCTGATGGCGTTGATCAGTGAGGTTTTTCCGGCACCAGAAACGCCAAATACCGCAGTGATCCCACTGGCGGGCAGAGACTCGTTAATGCGCAGGCAATGCGTTCCCAGCGTTTGGCTAAAATTCAGCTCCAGCACAATTCAGGCCCCTATACGTTGGCGGCTCAGACGCGCCAGCCATTCTGAAATCATCAGTGAAATCAGCGCCAGCACAATGGAAATAAGACACAGACGCGCCGCCGCGCTTTCGCCGCCCGGAGTCTGAATCAGGGTATACATCGCCGAAGGGATGGTGCGGGTTTCACCAGGAATATTGGAAACAAACGTAATCGTTGCGCCAAATTCACCAAGAGAGCGGGCAAAGGCCAGCACTGTACCCACGATAATACCGGGCAAGGTGAGCGGTAGCGTTATCGTGCAGAAAACGCGCCAGCGCCCTGCCCCCAGCGTTCTCGCGGCCTGTTCCAGTTTGACGTCCACGCCCTCCAGCGCCAGGCGAATCGCCCGCACCATCAGCGGGAAAGACATCACCGCCGCCGCCAGCACCGCACCACGCCAGCTAAAGGCAAAGGTCAGACCGAACCAGTCATACAGCCAGGCGCCGATAAATCCGCGCCGCCCCATCGCAACCAGCAACAAATAGCCAACCACGACCGGCGGAAGCACCAGCGGCAGGTGGATAAGGCTGTCGAGCAGCGCTTTGCCGGGAAAATTACGCCGAACCAACAGCCAGGCAAAGAAGATCCCAAAGGGCAAACTGAATAAAACTGCCAGAGATGAAACTTTCAGGCTAAGCAGCACCGCCTGCCATTCGGGATCCGTCAATATCATTGTTGTGTGGTAAATCCATATTGTTTAAAGATTGCCGAGGCCTGTGGCCCCTTCAGATAGTCGTAGAACGCAGTGACAGCATCATTTTTATGGCCGTCGATAATCGCCAGCGGATACTCTACTTTCTGGTGAGAATCTTCCGGGAAGGTGCCGACCACTTTTACCCCTTTACTGGCAACCGCATCAGAACCGTAAACAATACCCAACGGAGCTTCGTTACGTTCCACCAGCGCCAGTGCGCCGCGAACATCTTCAGCCGGAGCCAGTTGTGAAGACAGCGTATCCCACGCCCCCAGTTTTTGCAGCGCTTCTTTCGCGTAGATCCCCGCCGGAACGTGATCAGGATCGCCAACCGCCAGACGCCCCCCTTTTAGCAGGCTGACCCAGTCGGTTTTCGCGCTGATGGTGATTTCGCTCTGTACGCTGGCTTTTGGTGCCACAACCACCAGGCTATTGCCAAGCAGGGTTTTACGCGAAGACGTATCGATCGCTTTTTTACCTGCCGCATAGTCCATCCATTTCTGATCGGCGGAGATAAAGAGATCGGCAGGCGCACCGGCCTCGATTTGACGAGCCAGAGTTGAAGAAGACGCAAACGAGGAAACGACATCCACATTCTTCTCTTTTTTATACTCTTTAGCGATATACTGCATCGCATTCGTCAGCGAAGCCGCAGCAAAGACGGTGATTTTACTTTCATCTGCCAACGCCTGACCAGCAACTGAGAGCGCAAGTGTAGCGCCAGTAACCAAACGTAACCATGAACCTGCCATTTCTCACTCCTGTTAATACCGTTGTATATAAATAAATATAACGATAAGTCGACGGGTTTCCCAGCGTTAATTCATGACGTTTAAGAGGGTTATCGGCAGAAAGAGGGAGGGACTTAAAAATAAAAACGCCCGGAGGAGACCGGGCGTCGGGGTAAATCAATGGTTCTGCGTGCGGTTATCTTTATGGCCGACGCCAGAAAAGATGTTGAACACTTCACCGAGTCCGTAAATCAGCCCCATAATGATGGCCATTACGACGGGCACCATGATTACGGCAAAAACCAGACTTTTCAGCAGTTCTAACATGGTTTACTCCAGACATTATGTTTACCTTATTGTAACCATCTACGGGAGAAATACACTCCCTTTTGTGCGGTGCGCTTTGCCCCTGCCCCTATTTAGGTCACAATAACCTTTTTATCAGGACGTTCGTTATGCAGGCAGAAATCCTTCTTACTCTCAAGCTTCAGCAACGCCTGTTCGCCGACCCGCGCCGCATTGCGCTGCTAAAACAAATTGCGCAAACCGGCTCTATCAGCCAGGGCGCGAAGAATGCCGGCATCAGCTATAAAAGCGCCTGGGATGCCATTAATGAAATGAATACGTTAAGCGAGCAGGCTCTGGTTGACCGCGCGACCGGCGGCAAAGGCGGCGGCGGCGCGGTTCTTACCCGTTACGGACAGCGCCTGATTCAGCTCTACGATCTGCTGGCGCAGATCCAGCAAAAAGCCTTCGATGTATTGAGCGATGACGATGCTCTCCCACTCGATAGTCTGCTGGCGGCCATTTCCCGTTTTTCATTGCAAACCAGCGCGCGCAATCAGTGGTTTGGCACCGTCACCCGTCGCGATCACCAGCAGGTGCAACAGCACGTTGATATTTTACTCGCCGACGGTGAAACGCGCCTGAAGGTGGCGATCACCGCCCAAAGTGGTGAACGTCTCGGGCTCGACGAAGGTAAAGAGGTGCTGGTATTACTGAAAGCGCCGTGGGTAAGCGTAACCCGCGATCCGGAACAGGCTCGCGATGCCGATAATCAACTGGCCTGCCGCATCAGCCATATTCAACGCGGCGCTGAACAGTGCGAGGTGTTGATGTCGCTGCCGGACGGGCAAACCCTGTGCGCCACGTTGCCGCTGGATAACGCGACGGAGCTGGAAGAAGGTGCCGATGTCACAGCATATTTTAATGCTGACCGCATCATTCTCGCCACGTTGTGCTGAGGCCATTGACATCGTGAAGTGAAAGACGTATCCCTGATAAAAACCGCTGCAAAAAATGGGATACACAATGTCATCATTGCAAATTTCGCAAGGCACGTTTCGTCTTAGCGACACAAAAACGCTGAAAATTGAGCACCTGACCCTGCGGGCCGGTGAAAGCTGGTCCTTTGTCGGCAGCAACGGCAGCGGCAAATCGGCTCTTGCCCGCTCGCTTGCCGGGGAGCTCCCGCTGCTCGGAGGCTCGCGTGAATGCCAGTTCACCCGCATCACTCGCCTCTCCTTCGAACAACTGCAAAAACTGGTGAGCGATGAGTGGCAGCGCAACAATACCGACTTACTCAGCCCCGGAGAGGATGACACAGGTCGCACCACGGCGGATATTATTCAGGACGACATCAAAAACGCAGCGCGCTGCGCTGAGCTTGCCGCGCGCTTCGGCATCAGCCACCTGCTCGCTCGTCGCTTCAAATATCTCTCCACAGGCGAAACACGCAAAACTCTGCTTTGTCAGGCACTGATGGCCGACCCCGATTTGCTGATCCTCGACGAACCATTCGACGGGCTGGATGTCGCCTCACGCCAGCAACTGGCGGAGCATCTTGCGCAGCTCAGCGAGGCGGGTTATACGCTGGTGCTGGTACTTAATCGTTTTGATGATATCCCGGCGTTCGTTCCGTTTGCCGGGGTGCTTGCCGACTGTACGCTTACGGAAACGGGCGAGAAAGAGAGCCTGCTGGCACAAACGCTGATTGCCCAACTGGCGCACAGCGAAAAGCTGGCGGGTATGACATTGCCGGAACCCGATGCCCCCTCAGCGCAGCGCTCAATTGCTGACGACACACCGCGCATTGTACTGCGCGATGGCGTCGTATCCTGGGACGATCGCCCGATTATCAACCACCTGAGCTGGACTGTCGCCCCCAATGAACACTGGCAAATTATCGGCCCGAACGGGGCAGGTAAATCAACGCTTTTAAGCCTCGTTACCGGCGATCACCCGCAGGGTTACAGTAACGACCTGACGCTATTTGGCCGCCGCCGCGGCAGCGGTGAGACCATCTGGGATATTAAAAAGCATATCGGCTATGTCAGCAGCAGCCTGCATCTTGACTACCGCGTCAGCACCACGGTGCGCAATGTGATTATTTCCGGTTACTTTGATTCTATCGGCATTTATCAGGCGGTATCAGATAAACAGCGTAAACTGGTCGATCAGTGGCTCGCAATTCTCGGAATGGATACCCGTACCGCCGATGCCCCCTTCCACAGTCTCTCCTGGGGCCAGCAGCGACTGGCGCTGATCGTCCGCGCGTTGGTCAAGCATCCCACGCTGCTTATCCTCGATGAACCCTTGCAGGGGCTTGACCCACTCAATCGTCAGGTAGTGCGCCGTTTTATTGACGTGCTGATCGGCGAGGGAAAAACACAATTGCTGTTTGTCTCTCACCATGCGGAGGATGCGCCAGACTGCATTACCCATCGGCTGGAATTTATTGCCGACGGAGAGGGTTACCGCTATCAATTAGGCAAAATATAAATATTCGGGCCCCAATTCATGGGGCCCATCTTATATATAAAGACAATCTTAATCCTGTATTAACTAAAATTAAAAAGTGAAACGCCAGTCGCAGGAATAAAATTACCGCGCACGTTGGCTATTTAGCGCTGACAATGATGTCGGCGATGTTACTTACAGGAAAATATATGAATCTGTCGTTTAGATTTTTCCGTACGCATTGCGTATTTCTCAGCTTTCTTTTTGCGCTCTCCTTTAATGTCTTTGCGGCCAATAAATCGGAACCCCAACAGGCCGATGACCCGGTAGAGATTGCCTATGCGGCGATGGAACGCGTGGCTGTCCCTGGCCCGGCGACCATTCCCCTGGGCGAAAAAGCGTCCATTCAACTACCGAAAGGTTATGTCTATTTTCCACCGAAAGAATCGTCAGTATTTATGACGGAACTGGGAAATTACGTCGATGATGCGAATTTTTATGGTTTAATTTTCCATATGGATATCGCCGGATTTATTTCAATTGATTATGACAACTCGGGTTATATTAAAGATGATGACGCGAAAGAGTGGGATGCCGATGAGTTACTTGAAAGCCTGCGCGAAGGCACCAAAGAAGGCAATAAGGATCGCGTGAAAAAAGGTATCCCGGCCATTGAAGTGATTGGTTGGGTAGAAAAACCCAGCTACGATGCCACCACCCACCGTCTGATTTGGTCTGCCGCATCAAAAGACATTGGCAGCAATGTGCCCATGAAAGAGCAAGGTGTGAACTACAATACCTACCTGCTGGGTCGTGAGGGTTACTTCGAACTGAACCTGATCACCGATCGCGGTAACGTGGATGCCGCCAAACCACTGACCAAAACGTTGCTTAACGCGGTGAGCTTTAACGAGGGTCAGCGATACAGCGACTATAACGCCAAAACCGATAAGTTGGCTGAATATGGCCTTGCCGCGTTGATTGGGGGCATTGCCGCGAAGAAAATCGGTCTGCTGGCTATGATTGGCCTTACCTTGCTCAAGTTCTGGAAAATCGCCGCGATTGCGGTGGTGGCTTTCGGCGCCGGGCTAAAACACCTGGTCTTCCGCAAAAAATCTGACGACTGAGTCGCCTTTCCTCACTGCGCCAGCGCTGCTTTGTTGCGCTGGCGCAGCATCAAGCCGTTACACAAAAATTCACTGCGCATTTTTAAGATTTATACGATTAACCATAACAAACTGAAAAATAAGAATTAATTTCAAACCCTACTTTTATACGTTTAGTGTAAACGATTCCACTAATTTATCCCATGTCACACTTTTGCCTTCTCTGGTATGCTATCTTCAATACATACCATATGCCTAATGGAGCGAAAAATGAGAGTATTGGTTACGGGTGGTAGCGGTTACATAGGAAGTCATACCTGCGTGCAACTGCTGCAACAAGGCCACGATGTCATCATTCTCGACAACCTGTGTAACAGCAAACGCAGCGTCTTACCGGTAATCGAACGTCTTAGCGGCAAAAAAGCGACGTTCGTGGAGGGCGATATTCGCGATGAAGCATTGATGGTCACGATCTTAACCGATCACGCCATTGAGGCGGTGATCCACTTCGCGGGGCTGAAAGCCGTAGGCGAGTCGGTACAAAAACCGCTGGAGTATTATGACAATAACGTCAACGGAACACTACGACTGGTTTCCGCTATGCGTACCGCAAACGTTAAAAACTTCATTTTTAGTTCTTCCGCCACTGTTTATGGCGATCAGCCTAAAATCCCTTACGTCGAAAGCTTCCCGACCGGCACTCCGCAAAGTCCCTATGGCAAAAGCAAGCTGATGGTTGAGCAAATCCTTACCGATCTGCAAAAGGCACAGCCGGAATGGAGCATCTCACTGCTGCGCTACTTTAACCCGGTTGGCGCGCATGCGTCCGGCGAGATGGGGGAAGATCCGCAGGGCATTCCCAATAACCTGATGCCGTACATCGCCCAGGTCGCTGTTGGTCGTCGCGAATCGCTCGCCATCTTTGGTAACGACTACCCTACCCCTGACGGTACGGGCGTGCGCGACTACATCCACGTGATGGATCTCGCCGATGGCCACGTCGCGGCCATGGAAAAACTGGCCGACAAAGCCGGTGTGCATATCTATAACCTCGGTGCCGGCGTGGGCAGCAGCGTGCTCGATGTGGTGAACGCCTTCAGCAAAGCCTGCGGCAAACCGATTAACTACCACTTCGCTCCGCGTCGCGATGGCGACCTTCCGGCCTACTGGGCCGATGCCACCAAAGCTGACAAAGAACTGAACTGGCGCGTAACCCGTAATCTCGATGAAATGGCGCAGGACACCTGGCACTGGCAGTCCCGTCATCCTCAGGGATATCCAGACTAAGGATTTGTGATGACGCAATTTAACCCCGTCGATCATCCCCACCGCCGTTATAACCCTTTAACGGGCCAGTGGATTTTAGTTTCACCGCATCGCGCAAAACGCCCCTGGCAAGGGGCGCAAGAGACACCGTCAAAACAGACGCTGCCCGCGCACGATCCGGACTGCTTTTTATGCCCGGGCAACACCCGGGTGACGGGCGACAAAAACCCCGACTACACCAGCACCTACGTTTTTACCAACGACTTCGCCGCGCTGATGACTGACACGCCGGACGCGCCGGAAAGCAACGATCCATTGATGCGCTGTATGAGCGCGCGCGGCACCAGCCGCGTCATCTGCTTCTCGCCGGATCACAGTAAAACGCTGCCGGAACTCACCTTGCCCGCTCTACAATCGGTGGTGAAAACCTGGCAGGAACAAACCGCCGAATTGGGGCAAACCTACCCCTGGGTTCAGGTCTTTGAAAACAAAGGCGCGGCGATGGGCTGCTCGAACCCGCATCCGCATGGTCAGGTGTGGGCGAACAGCTTCCTGCCCAATGAAATTGAACGTGAAGACCGCCTGCAACGCGCTTATTTCGACGAACAGCGTTCACCGATGCTGGTTGATTACGTGCAACGCGAGCTGGCTGACGGCAGCCGCACGGTGGTGGAAACCGAACACTGGCTGGCGGTTGTCCCTTACTGGGCGGCCTGGCCATTTGAAACCCTGTTGCTGCCGAAAACGCATATTCTGCGCATCACCGATTTAACGGATGCCCAGCGCGACGATCTGGCTCTGGCGCTGAAAAAGCTAACCAGTCGCTACGATAATCTGTTCCAGTGCTCCTTCCCCTACTCCATGGGTTGGCACGGCGCGCCGTTTAACGGCGAGGAAAATGCGCACTGGCAGTTACACGCGCATTTCTACCCGCCTCTGCTGCGTTCCGCCAGCGTGCGTAAATTTATGGTTGGCTATGAAATGCTGGCAGAAACCCAGCGTGACCTGACGGCAGAACAAGCCGCCGAGCGCCTGCGCGCGGTCAGTGATATCCATTTTCGCGAGTCCGGAGAATAACAATGAGTCTGAAAGAAAGAACACAATCCCTGTTTGCTGAAAAATTTGGCTACCCTGCCTCCCATACTATTCAGGCGCCTGGCCGCGTTAATCTGATCGGTGAGCACACCGACTATAACGACGGTTTTGTACTGCCCTGCGCGATTGATTACCAGACGGTGATCAGTTGCGCGCCGCGAAAAGATCGCACTGTCCGCGTGATTGCCGCTGACTATGACAACCAGGTTGATGAGTTCTCCCTGGATGCGCCGATTGTCACTCACGACAGCCAGCAGTGGTCTAACTACGTGCGCGGCGTGGTGAAACATTTGCAAAAACGTAACCCTAAGTTCGAGGGTGCGGATCTGGTCATCAGCGGTAACGTCCCGCAGGGCGCGGGTCTGAGTTCTTCAGCCTCGCTGGAAGTCGCAGTCGGTACCGTCTTCCAGCAGCTCTATCATCTGCCGCTGGACGGCGCGCAAATTGCGTTGAACGGTCAGGAAGCAGAAAACCAGTTCGTCGGCTGCAACTGCGGCATTATGGATCAGTTGATTTCCGCGCTGGGTAAAAAAGATCATGCATTACTGATCGACTGCCGCAGCCTGGGAACCAAAGCCGTATCCATGCCAAAAGGCGTCGCGGTCATCATTATCAACAGTAACTTTAAGCGCACCCTGGTCGGCAGCGAGTACAACACTCGCCGCGAACAGTGCGAAACCGGCGCGCGTTTCTTCCAGCAACCCGCCCTGCGCGACGTCACGCTGGATGAATTTAATGCCGTCGCCAGCCAGCTTGACCCCATCGTTGCCAAACGCGTTCGCCACGTACTGACGGAAAACGCCCGTACCGTGGAAGCGGCGAATGCACTGGAGAAAGGCGATCTCCAGCGTATGGGACAACTGATGGCGGAATCTCACGCGTCTATGCGTGATGACTTTGAAATCACCGTGCCGCAAATCGATACTCTGGTTGAGATTGTAAAAGCGACCATTGGCGACAAAGGCGGCGTTCGCATGACCGGTGGCGGCTTCGGCGGTTGCATTGTGGCGCTGGTGCCGGAAGCCCTGACCGATGCCGTTCAACAGGCTGTCGCCGAACAGTATGAAGCGAAGACCGGGATTAAAGAGACATTCTACGTTTGCAAACCTTCACAAGGAGCCGGACAGTGTTAACAGAAACGCCAACCCTGGCCCCCGATGGCCAGCCCTACCGCCTGATTACCCTGCGTAATACCCAGGGTGTGGTGGTTACTCTGATGGACTGGGGCGCAACGTTGCTTTCCGCCCGTATTCCGCTCGCAGATGGCTCCATTCGCGAGGCACTGCTCGGCTGCGCTTCGCCGGAACAGTACAGCGAACAAGCCGCGTTCTTTGGCGCATCAATTGGCCGCTACGCCAACCGCATCGCCAACAGCCGCTTCACGCTGAACGGACAAACGTATACGCTGACGCCAAGCCAGGGTGAGCATCAGCTTCACGGCGGCCCGGAAGGGTTTGATAAACGCCGCTGGGCTATCAGCAATCAGAATAACAGTGAAGTGTTGTTCACACTCACCTCAGAAGATGGCGACCAGGGTTTCCCTGGCACCCTGAACGCATCAGCGCTTTATCGTCTGACCGAAGACAACCGCATCGCCATTGAGTATCGCGCAACGGTTGATGAAGCCTGCCCGGTGAACATGACTAACCACGTCTACTTCAACCTTAACGGTGAACAGAGCGATGTCCGCACACACAGGCTGCAACTGTTAGCCGATGCCTATCTGCCGGTCGATGAAAGCGGCATTCCGCGCGACGGTCTGAAAGCGGTAGCAGGCACTAGCTTCGACTTCCGCCAGCCAAAACGCATTTCTGCCGACTTCCTCAGCGATGGCGATCAGCAGAAAGTGAAAGGGTATGACCATGCTTTCCTGCTTCAGGCAAAAGGCGATGCCTCTGCGGTTGTCGCACAACTGTGGTCACAGGATGAAAAATTGCAGATGAAGGTCTATACCTCGGCTCCTGCCCTGCAATTCTATTCCGGCAACTTCCTTGACGGTACGCCATCACGCGGCACTGAGCCCTACACCGCCTGGCAGGGGCTGGCGCTGGAAAGCGAATTTCTGCCTGATAGCCCGAATCATCCGGAATGGCCACAGCCAGACTGCGTACTGAAGCCTGGTGAAGAGTACGTTAGCCTGACGGAATATCAGTTTATCGCCGGATAAACGCCGCCGACCGGATGCCGCCCGGCGTCCGGTCGTTACTTTTTGCGCACTTTGCTGAATTTAGCATCAACCATCGACAAATTCACAACCCTGTATTCACAACCACCTTACACTCAGCCGCTATTTTCGCTATGGTTATGCATAAGCGTTGCCGCTGAGGCGATCACGGCAATATAATGAGAATTGTTATCATTCAAATAAAGCTTGAGGAGTGAGAGTATGGCTGTAACTAAGCTGGTACTGGTTCGTCACGGTGAAAGTCAGTGGAACAACGAAAACCGCTTTACCGGTTGGTATGACGTTGACCTGTCAGAGAAAGGCGTCGGCGAAGCAAAAGCGGCGGGTAAACTGCTGAAAGACGAAGGCTATACCTTTGACTTTGCTTATACCTCCGTGCTGAAACGTGCCATCCACACCCTGTGGAATGTGCTGGACGAGCTGGATCAAGCATGGCTGCCGGTTGAGAAATCCTGGAAACTGAACGAACGTCACTACGGCGCACTTCAGGGTCTGAACAAAGCGGAAACCGCCGCGAAATACGGCGACGATCAGGTGAAACAGTGGCGTCGTGGCTTTGCCATCACCCCGCCGGAACTGACCAAAGATGACGAGCGCTACCCGGGTCACGACCCGCGCTACGCGAAACTGACCGATAAAGAACTGCCGTTAACGGAAAGCCTGGCGCTGACTATCGATCGCGTGGTGCCTTACTGGAACGAAACCATTCTGCCGCGCATCAAAAGCGGTGAGCGCGTGATCATCGCGGCTCACGGTAACTCCCTGCGCGCGCTGGTGAAATATCTGGATAACATGGGTGAAGAAGAGATCATCGACCTGAACATCCCAACCGGCATTCCGCTGGTGTATGAGTTCGATGAAAACTTCAAGCCGCTGAAACGCTACTATCTGGGTAATGCTGACGAAATCGCTGCGAAAGCGGCGGCCGTTGCCAACCAGGGTAAAGCGAAGTAATTCCCCACAACCGGGCGGCTATAGCTGCCCGGTTATTTTTCTATTACGCCATCCAGAATCACCTGCGCCCTGCCCTGCGAACAACGTTCAATCCGGCCACATACCCCGTAAACCTGCGCCAGACTCTCTGCGGTAATCACCGTTTCTGGCTTGCCGCAGGCGATCCGCTGGCCCGCCTTCAGCATGAGCACCTGAGCCGCATGGCGTAACGCAATATTAATGTCATGCACCACCATCAGCGTGACCATATTGCGCTCCCGCGTCTCGCGAGAGATAACGTCCATTACATGTAACTGATAGTTGAGATCCAGCGCGCTGAGGGGCTCATCCAGCAGCAGTAGCGACGGCCTGCGAATCAACGACTGGGCGAGGCCAACCAGTTGTTTCTGCCCACCGGAAAGTTGATCAAGGTAGCTTAATGCAAGATGGCCGATCCCCAACTTTTCGAGCAACTCAATGGCCTGATGCTGGCTCGTTTCGCCACCCGATGCGCGCTGAGTTTGCAGGAGCGTATGAATAGCTATCCCGGACGGGCCAAGGGTAAAATCGAGCAGCAGGGACGCCACAATGGCGACCAAAATCGCCGCCAGAATCGCTATGCGCTGACGAAGCACCTGCCGATATCCGGTTTCTATCGACCGCGTATTTTCTACAACAGACATCATCTTCCTTACCACATATCAGCGCGGCGGATTGAGCAAATCATTGACCTGCGCATCGCTTAACGTCAGGCCAAAGAATTGCTGATAAAAATCACGCGTCTCTTTGTGCATATCCACGTCGGCAAAATGTTCAGGGTAGAGCGTTTTCGCCAGCCACAGGAGCTGTAACGCCTCTTCGCTGGTTTCCCGGCACCACCAGAACATTCCCTTCGGGTTGACGTAAACGCGGCGATGGATAACCGCATCCACCCCCGCCCATTGTGGCTGTCTCTTATACACAAATCCTCCGACAACATTGTCGGGGGATTTTTTTTGAATCTTTTCTCTGTTTATTGATCTCTGTTTGATACTCCCCCTGTTTTTGGTGTTCTGTTATGGTGCTTTCTGGTTGTTATTCATGGGCTGACGACATTTTTTGGACCCGCTGAATTAGGGGATTTACGCCGTACCCGGCGGCTTGTCACTCTGGCCTCCTCACTGGCTCAATACACCGGACTGTCTATCGTGAAATCCTCCCGCTCTTCTGCTGAAGTTGAAGGTGCCTATCGCCTGATGCGTAACCCTGCTGTGTTGCCTGACGCCATTGCTGACGCGGGCTTTGCTGCGACGGCCAGAGCCGCTGCTGAATACCCGCTCCTGCTTGCACTTGAAGACAGCACCTCACTGAATTTCGGCCACAGTACCGTTCGGGAGGAACTGGGTAGCATCACCAGCAGCCAGCACGCCCGTGGGCTTCAGGTACACTCCGTCCTGCTTTATGCACCGGGCTGCGCGCATATGGTCGGTCTTATTGAACAACAGCGCTGGAGCCGTGAATCTGACAGTTACGGTAAAAAACACCAGCGTAAACAACGCCCTTATGAAGAGAAAGAGATTGTGGGTGAAACAGGAAGGAAAAGCGTTACCGAAAAATCCCCCGTCCCTGAAATGGGCCTGCCAGTCACTGGCAAAGCTGGGGCGATGGTATGACAGTAAGCGAACAGGAAGACCCGGCTGGATAGTCATATGGGATGGCTGGTTCAAACTTCAGGATATGGTTGAAGGCTACAGAATGGTAAAGTCCCTTGATCAGGAGATCTGATCAAGAGACAGAGCCTAGCTGGGGGTTTTCTGCGCACAAAAAAACCGGCTAAAGAGCCGGTTTCGTTGTCATCGCTGGAATTAATTGCGGCGCGCTTTCACCGCTTCCGCCAACTGACGAAGAATGGTTTCGGTGTCATCCCAGCCGATGCAGGCATCGGTAATGCTCTTACCATAGACCAGTGGTTCGCCGTTGTCCGGGTTCTGATTGCCTTCAACAAGGTGACTTTCAATCATCACGCCAATAATCGCCTGCTCACCGCCTGCGATTTGCTGGCAGACGTCCGCGCCCACTTCCATCTGCTTTTTGAACTGCTTGCTGGAGTTCGCGTGGCTGAAATCGATCATCACCTGCGCAGGCAGATCGGCTTTAGTCAGGGATTCTTTTACGCTCGCTACGTGAGCTGCGCTGTAGTTTGGTTCTTTTCCGCCGCGCAGGATGATGTGGCAGTCGCCGTTACCGCTGGTGTTAACGATAGCGGAATGCCCCCATTTGGTGACAGAGAGGAAGCAGTGCGGAGCGCCTGCGGCATTGATAGCGTCAATGGCCACTTTCATGGTGCCGTCGGTGCCGTTTTTGAAACCAACCGGGCAGGAAAGACCGGAAGCCAGTTCACGGTGCACCTGAGATTCTGTGGTACGCGCACCAATTGCGCCCCAGCTCATTAAATCGGCCAGGTATTGTGGGGTGATCATATCAAGGAACTCACCCGCCGCCGGCAGGCCGGTGTCGTTGATATCGAGCAGCAACTTGCGTGCGATGCGCAGGCCATCGTTGATTTGATAGCTGTGATCCCTATGCGGATCGTTAATCAGCCCCTTCCAGCCCACCGTGGTGCGCGGTTTTTCAAAATAGACGCGCATAACGATTTCAAGGGAATCTTTCAGCTCTTCGCGCATCGCCAGCAGGCGTGATGCATACTCTTTCGCCGCTGCCGGATCGTGGATAGAACAGGGGCCAATCACGACCAGAAGACGATCGTCGTTGCCTTTGAGGATTTTATGAATCGCTTTACGCGCACGAGAAACCGTATTAGCAGCGTTTTCTGTGGCGGGGAATTTTTCAAGGAGTGCGACCGGAGGCAATAACTCATTGATCTCTTTAATACGTAAATCGTCGTTCTGATAATTCATGTTCTTTCCAGTGTTGCCATACTTATATGATTGAATGCAATCCCTTCAATCTATATCTTTCACCAGAAAGTGTAAACTGGGTTTTACACTTCGCGCAGAATAATCCTGGAATAAAACTAAAAAACGCCAGAAAGTAGCGAATAATGAGATCTAATCTACAATTTTTAACTGTAACATCTTTATTTAATAATTTTTTCGAGATTCTCTACTGGCGCAAGCCATAAGTAGCGAGATCTTAAACTATTGCCCGCCTCCTCGCTGGCATAAGTACGTCGGAAGATGCTATCCGGTACTGAACAGACAACAGGAGCACCTTATGAAAACGACTAAACTGGCCACCCTTCTTCTCACCGCGACGCTTGGCCTCGCCAGCGGCGCAGCCCTGGCAGCCGATTCCGGCGCGCAAAGCAATAACGGCCAGGCGAATGCCGCGGCTGACGCCGGTCAGGTCGCCCCTGATGCGAAAGAAAACGTTGCGCCGAATGGTGTCGATAATAGCCAGATTAATACCGGTTCTGGCGGCACGATGCTGCACCCGAACGGCTCGGCCAGCGGTCATGACGGCATGACCAAAGATGAAGTGCACAAAAATTCGATGTGCAAAGATGGCCGATGCCCGGATATCAACAAAAAAGTTGAGACCGGCAATGGCGTCAATAACGATGCCGACACCAAAGTCGACGGCACCACGCAGTAAATAATGCAACAGGCTGCAAACAGGAGAGCGAACGCTCTCCTTTTTATTTTGGTGGCGCAAAAAAGGTATGATGTCATACAGTTAACAAGAGCATAAAAATACGGATGACATTATGGCGCACTCACACTCGCACACTGCTTCTCACCTGCCAGAAGACAAAAACTCTCGCCGTCTGCTGTGGGCATTTATCATTACCGCAGGTTTTATGGTGGTGGAAACCATCGGCGGGATTATCTCTGGTTCACTGGCGCTGCTGGCCGACGCCGGGCATATGCTCACTGACTCTGCCGCATTGCTGTTTGCCCTGCTGGCAGTCCACTTTTCGCGCCGCCCGCCAAACGCCCGCCATACCTTTGGCTGGCTGCGTCTGACCACTCTTGCCGCTTTCGTCAACGCTATCGCGCTAGTGTTGATCACCATTCTGATCGTCTGGGAAGCCATTCAGCGCTTCTACCATCCACAGCCCATCGCCGGGGCAACTATGATGATCATCGCCGTCGCAGGGCTGGTGGCGAATATTCTTTCGTTCTGGATCCTGCATCGCGGTAGCGAAGAGAAAAACCTCAATGTGCGCGCCGCGGCGCTGCATGTGATGGGCGACCTGTTGGGGTCGGTGGGCGCGATTGCGGCAGCGGTAGTGATCATGATGACGGGCTGGACGCCTATCGATCCGATTCTGTCAGTGCTGGTTTCGTGCCTGGTGCTGCGTAGCGCGTGGTCATTGCTAAAAGAGAGCGTCAATGAACTGCTGGAAGGGGCACCGCGTTCGATGGATGTTCCGGCGCTAAAACGTGAACTGCGCAGGGAGATCCCGGAAGTACGGGACGTTCACCACGTTCATGTCTGGCTGGTTGGCGAGAAACCGCTGATGACACTGCATGTTCAGGTGGTGCCGCCACACGATCACGATGCTTTGCTGGAGCGTATTCAGCATTTCCTTGAACATCACTATCAGATTGAACACGCCACCATTCAGATGGAGTATCAGCCCTGCAGCGGCCCGGAATGCCATCTTAACGTGACGACAACCGGGCACGCTCACCATCACCACCATTAATGTGAAAACGCGCGAGAGCCTCGCTCATGCGCGCTGTTTATCCACATCCGGCTGCCGTTCAGAGCGATAAAGGTCAGAATCAGATACTCCAGCGACATGGCATAGACGCCCTGCAAGGCGAAGATCACCACACTGATAACGTTAATGATCACCCACAGCAGCCAGTTTTCCACATATTTGCGCGTCATCAGCACCATCGCGACGATAGACAATACCATCATGCAAGAGTCCCAGAACGGGAAAGCATCGGGCTGTAGCTCTGGCTGCGTGACATTCAGACCGGCGAACTGCATTACATTCACTGCCACACGCGTCAAAAAGGCGAACACAGGATCGATATATACCGTCATCAGGGCAATTGCCACCACGCAGGCGGCCAGCCAGCCAATCGCTTTCGGTTTCGGCAACCAGCGAATTTGCAGCTCAGCTTCATGCTGATTGGTTTGCCGCGACCACGCGTACCAACCGTAAATATTCGCCGCAAAGAAGAGTTGCAGTAACAGGCTGGCGTAGAGCTGGATCTGGAAGAAAATAATCGCAAACAGCGTGACGTTAATCAGCCCGAAAAAGTAGTTCACAATTTTTTCGAGACTCGCCAGCCAGATACAGAGCAATCCCGCGATGGTGCCAACGGCTTCAATCCAGGAGAGATCGTAACCGCCCGCGCCAATCGGGATATGCACCAGAATATTTTGCGTACTAAAGAAATCCATTTTGTCTCCAGAGTGTTAGTCGCTATCCCCGAAGTGTAGCCGCAAAATCGAGCATCCGGTTCAACGGCACCAGTGCTGCCTGGCGCAGCGCTTCGTCGACGTGGATCTCATGGGCTTCCCCGCCCTTCTCCAGCCCTTCCGCAATAGCTTTCAGGCCATTCATTGCCATCCACGGACAGTGGGCGCAGGTACGACAGGTTGCGCCTTCTCCGGCGGTCGGGGCTTCCAGCAGCTCTTTCTCCGGTACGGCCTGCTGCATTTTGTAGAAGATCCCACGGTCGGTCGCAACAATCAGTTGCGGATGCGGCAGCGTTTTAGCAGCGTTAATCAACTGGCTGGTCGAGCCTACGGCATCGGCCATATCGACAATCGCCTGTGGTGATTCAGGGTGAACCAGAATAGCGGCCTGCGGGTACAGCGCTTTCATACGAGCCAACGCCTGCGTTTTGAACTCGTCGTGGACGATGCAAGCCCCCTGCCAGCACAGCACATCGGCTCCGGTTTGCTTTTGCACGTAGCGACCGAGATGACGATCCGGCGCCCAGATGATTTTTTCCCCTAAACTATCAAGATGCTCAATGAGTTCTACGGCAATACTCGACGTGACCACCCAGTCAGCACGCGCTTTCACGGCAGCAGAAGTATTAGCATAAACCACGACCGTGCGATCAGGATGCTCATCGCAGAAAGCGTTGAATGCCTCACTCGGGCAGCCGAGATCCAGCGAACATTCCGCGTGCAGCGTCGGCATGAGTATGGTTTTTTCCGGGCTAAGGATTTTCGCCGTCTCGCCCATAAAACGCACGCCCGCCACCAGCAAGGTGGTCGCAGGATGCTTTGCGCCAAAGCGCGCCATCTCCAGCGAATCAGAGATACAGCCGCCGGTCTCTTCTGCCAGTTGCTGAATTTCCGGATCGGTATAGTAATGGGCCACCATTACCGCGTTGCGCTCTTTCAGCAGGCGTTTGATTTTCTCGCGATAAAACTGTTTTTCGTCCACGCTAAGGGCAACCGGCTTCGGCGGGAAGGGGTAAATTGCGGCTTCTGGGTCAAACATCACGCTCATCATGCTGTCTCGTTTTACTGACTTAACGAAATTGCCGATAACAGGCGTATTAAACGCATCAATCGGACACTGGTGTTTTATATGCTAAACAAGATAGCTGAAATGAGGAGAAAAGTCGTGGAGATTTTAGGGGGAGTTTTGTGCGGGCAGTGTCAGGTAGCGCAGTGCTCAACACCGAACCAGCAGCAGGTTCGAATCGTTTATTTCTGCGCATAGCAAAAAGGCGCCTTTAGGGCGCCTTTTTACATTGGTGGGTCGTGCAGGATTCGAACCTGCGACCAATTGATTAAAAGTCAACTGCTCTACCAACTGAGCTAACGACCCCTTGCGGGATTTTACTGCTTAAATCATTCAGGATGGTGGGTCGTGCAGGATTCGAACCTGCGACCAATTGATTAAAAGTCAACTGCTCTACCAACTGAGCTAACGACCCATCTGGGTGTTGCCTGAAAGATTTTTACTCGGTTACCAATCTAAAATTGGTGGGTCGTGCAGGATGACTCGGCTTTGCCTTGCCCTACGGGCCGTTGCTAACGCAACGTTATCCTTCACGTTTTACTACCGTTTCCACCAGAACGATTGGTGGGTCGTGCAGGATTCGAACCTGCGACCAATTGATTAAAAGTCAACTGCTCTACCAACTGAGCTAACGACCCGAGTGGTGGGTGATGACGGGATCGAACCGCCGACCCCCTCCTTGTAAGGGAGGTGCTCTCCCAGCTGAGCTAATCACCCGATACTGCGCTGGATACTACTTACTAACTAAGTTAGTGGTGGGTCGTGCAGGATGACTCGGCTTTGCCTCGCCCTACGGGCCGTTGCTAACGCAACGTTATCCTTCACGTTTTACTACCGTTTCCACCAGAACGATTGGTGGGTCGTGCAGGATTCGAACCTGCGACCAATTGATTAAAAGTCAACTGCTCTACCAACTGAGCTAACGACCCGGTGGTGGGTGATGACGGGATCGAACCGCCGACCCCCTCCTTGTAAGGGAGGTGCTCTCCCAGCTGAGCTAATCACCCGATACTACGCTGGATACTGCTAATTGGTGGGTCGTGCAGGATTCGAACCTGCGACCAATTGATTAAAAGTCAACTGCTCTACCAACTGAGCTAACGACCCACTTTTACGTTGTTTTCGAGATGTTTAATATCCCGTTGCAACGGCGGCATATATTACTGATTTCAGAATTGAGCGCAACAAATATTTCGACGAAGGTCACTTAAGTGCTTATGTTTCATGCGGCATGACCAGAAATAACACGTTTCCTGGTCATGCTTCAGGCATTACATCCCATTAAGGCGTTTCTGAGCCTGTTTAGCACCATCGGTGCCTGGGTACTTCGCAACCACCTGCTGGTACACTGCTTTCGCTTTAGCAGTATCCCCTTTGTCCTGCATGATCACCCCGACCTTAAACATCGCGTCAGCCGCTTTGGGTGATTTCGGGTAATTTTTCACCACGGAGGCAAAATAGTACGCCGCATCATCTTTTTTACCCTTGTTGTAATTCAACTGACCGAGCCAATAATTGGCATTCGGCTGATACGTTGAATCAGGATATTTTTTGATGAAGTTCTGAAACGCTACCAATGCATCATCCTGGCGAGAAGAGTCCTTCACCAGCGCAATGGCTGCGTTATAGTCCGTATTCGCGTCTCCGGTCTGTACAGGCACACCTGAGGCCGCTGCGTCGGCAGTCGATGCTGGCGTTGCCGTCGCGCTGCCGCCTTGCTCACCGG
Source organism: Pseudocitrobacter cyperus (assembly GCF_039889165.1). Taxonomy (NCBI): domain Bacteria; kingdom Pseudomonadati; phylum Pseudomonadota; class Gammaproteobacteria; order Enterobacterales; family Enterobacteriaceae; genus Pseudocitrobacter; species Pseudocitrobacter cyperus. The sequence goes on from NZ_JAYMYY010000001.1 coordinate 1,323,167, forward strand.
ACGCCTGCTGCGTCTGTGCGCCCGTACCGCCGTTAGTCAGACCGTCAATCTGCAACAGGATCTGCTTCTGGCGCTCAACAATCTGGTTCATCTGGTACTGACTTTCCTGGATTTGACCACGCAGGGAGTCGATATCAGATTGGTTATCAGAAAGTTGTTGCTGGAGTTGGGTCAAAAGTTGACTGTGAGCATTAGAAATACGCTCAAGAGTGGTGACACGGTCTTCGACCGAGCCTGAGCCGACACTACTGATTGGCGCCTGAGCATTAGCGGCCCAGGGGGCCGCTATGCCAACCAGTAACGACAGACTCAACATGTGATGTCTGAAGTTACTGCTCATGCAATTCTCTTAGTAAACCAGTACGGCACGACGGTTTTTGGAGTAAGCCGCTTCGTCATGACCCAGTACTGCAGGTTTTTCTTTACCGTAAGAAACGATGGAGATCTGGTCAGCAGAAACGCCTTTACCCTGCAGGTACATCTTAACAGCGTTAGCACGGCGTTCGCCCAGGGAGATGTTGTACTCAGGAGTACCACGTTCGTCCGCATGACCTTCTACGGTGACTTTGTAAGACGGGTTGCTACGCAGGAAGTTAGCGTGTGCATCCAGCATTGCAGCGAAGTCAGAACGGATATCGTATTTATCCAGATCGAAGTATACGATGTTGTTCTGCTGCAGTTGTTGCATCTGCAGACGAGCCTGCTCTTCGGAGGACATGTTGCCGCTGCCGTTTGCATCCATACCAGTGCCAGCACCGTTCAGCATGCCGCCTTCGCTGCCATCATTGCTTGCATTCTTGTTAGAAGAACACGCAGCAATTGCCATTACCGGCAGAGCCAGCATCAGTCCTTTCAGCACTTTGTTCAGTTGCATTTCTTTGATTCCTTTAATAATTCAATTATTTATTATTACAGATACGGCGACCAGGCAGGGAATTTGACCTGTCCATCAGTTGCCGGAAGACGCGCTTTGAAACGCCCATCTGTAGAAACCAGATTCAGCACGGATCCCATCCCCTGAGAAGAGCTGTAGATTACCATAGTGCCGTTAGGTGCCAGACTTGGCGTTTCGTCCAAAAACGTTGACGACAATACTTGTACGCCACCCGCTTCCAGATCTTGTTTGGCAATGTGCTGCTGCCCACCATTGGAGCTAACCATTACCATAAACTTACCGTCGCTGCTCACATCCGCATCCTGGTTCTGAGAACCTTCCCAGGTAATACGCTGCGGAGCACCGCCGTTAACATTAACTTTATATACCTGCGGACGACCGGCCTGGTCAGAGGTGAAGGCCAGATTCTGGCTGTCCGGGAACCAGGTTGGTTCGGTGTTGTTGCTGCGACCATCAGTCACCTGGCGGATCTGGCCGGAGCCAATATCCATCACGTACAGGTTCAGACTACCGGTTTTAGACAAGGCAAACGCCAGTTTGCTGCCATCCGGAGAGAACGCTGGCGCACCGTTGTGGCGCGGGAACGACGCAACCTGACGAACCGCTCCGTTAGACAGCGTCTGGATAACCAGCGCAGAACGGCCGCTTTCGAAGGTGACATAAGCCAGTTTAGAACCGTCCGGAGACCATGCCGGAGACATCAGCGGCTGCGGTGAACGGTGAACCACAAACTGGTTGTAACCATCGTAGTCAGAAACACGCAGCTCATACGGGAACTGGCCGCCGTTGGTCTGAACGACATAAGCAATACGGGTACGGAACGCACCTTTGATGCTGGTCAGCTTCTCAAACACTTCGTCACTGGCAGTGTGGCCGGCATAGCGCAGCCACTGCTTGTTCACTTTGTAAGAGTTCTGTGCCAGAACGGTGCCCGGCGCGCCGCCGGTATCAACCAACTGATAAGCAACAGTATAGCTGCCATCAGCATTAGGCGAGACCTGGCCGACGACGACCGCATCAATACCCAGCGCTGACCATGCAGCAGGTTGAACGTCCTGCGCAGTAGCTGGCTGCTGTGGTAGTTTTGCACGATCTAACGGATTAAATTTACCGCTGTTGCGCAAGTCAGCACCGACGATACCGCCGATGTCTTCAGGCGCAGCGCCCGGCCCGGCCCACTGGAAAGGAACCACGCCAATTGGACGCGCCGAGTCTACCCCCTGGGTAATCTCGATACGTACTTCTGCGTGCAGCACTGCTGCCCACAGCATTAAGAAACTAAATGCTACTCGTAATGCCTGCTTCATCATATCTCCCTTACCCGGGCGGAAAGCCCACGATAATTTAGCAGAATGTTAACAAACTCAAATACACAAAACTACCAAAACCCTGCGACCGCGCTGCCTTTATTTTCCCCATTCACATGGGGAAAATATACCTTAAGGTTTGAAGTCCAGTGGTGCATTTTTGAACGTTTCCCAGACTGCCTGTGAAGGCGGTTTGGGGAATTTAGTCATTCGGCTGGTTGCCGCCAGCATCTGCTGACAGAAAGCCGGATCGCCGCCTTCCGATTTCACGCTCATAACAGTTCCATCCTGCGCCAGGTTTACACGTAGCGTACAGGTTTTACCTTTGTAGGTATCCCAGTCATAGAGATGCCCACGGATCGCGGCCTGAACCTGTGCGATATAGGACGCGATCTCCGCCTGAGACGCACCACCCTGCCCCGGCTTATTACCTTTAGCAGGAGATGAGCCTCCAGCGGTACCACTGGTGTTACCTTTCGGCGCATTCTTACCTGAGCTGAGATCGCCCAGCAGGTCGTCAACGCCGGAAGCCGCAGCCGCTTTTTCAGCCGCAGCTTTCTTCGCAGCAGCCGCTTTCTTGTCAGCCGCAGCTTTCTTCGCAGCAGCCGCTTTCTTGTCAGCAGCAGCCTTATCAGCCGCCGCTTTCTTATCGGCAGCAGCCTTGTCAGCCGCGGCTTTCTTGTCAGCAGCCGCTTTTTCTGCGGCCGCTTTCTCAGCCGCCGCGGCTTTTTCTGCCGCAGCTTTTTCAGCCGCTGCTTTCTTATCAGCAGCCGCTTTTTCTGCGGCCGCTTTCTTCGCCGCCTCGGCTTCAGCTTTCTTCTGTGCATCCGCAGCCGCTTTCGCCGCGTCGGCTTCTGCTTGTTTCTTCGCTGCGGCAGCTTTTACTGCTTCGGCTTCAGCGGCTTTCTTCGCATCGGCAGCCGCTTTTTTAGCTGCGTCTTCCTGAGCCTGCTTCTTCGCATCGGCTTCGGCTTTCTTCGCAGCTTCATCAGCTTGTTTCTTCGCGTCAGCTTCAGCTTTCTTAGCAGCTTCTTCAGCCTGTTTCTTCGCGTCAGCTTCGGCTTTCTTCGCGGCTTCCGCAGCCTCTTTCGCCTGCGCGTCCGCTTTCTCTTTCGCTTCTATGGCTGCTTTATCGGCGGCCTCTTTCGCTTCTCGTTCTTTCTTCTCTTGCGCTAACTTCGCAGCGTTATCCGCCTGTTGTTTCGCGCTGGACTTCTGCTGCTTTTGATAGTTTTCGACCACGGCACCCGGGTCGACCATCACGGCGTCGATGGCCGAACCGCCACCACCACCGGCCGCAGCATCCATGTGCTCATCGAACGAACTCCAGATCAGCGCTGCAAACAGAATGACGTGCAGCACTGCTGAAATAATTATCGCTCGTTTAAGCTTGTCGTTTTGTTCGGTTGCCTTTGACACTCTCGGTTCCCAAAAACTGCTCGCCCGTCACCCTGAAAAGGAAGTGCAGGTGGTTAGATCGGTTGGGTCATCAACCCGACAGATTTCACACCGACGCTGTGCAACAGGTTTAGCGCTTTAATTATTTCATCGTAAGGCACATCTTTCGCGCCCCCAATTAAGAACACCGTTTTCGGATTGGCCTGCAGGCGGCTTCTCGCTTCAGCGATCACCTGCTCCGGCGGGAGTTGATCGGAGCGATCCTTCTCAACCACCACGCTGTACTGCCCAACACCCGACACTTCAATAATCACCGGCGGATTATCGTTGCTGCTAACGGCCTGCGATTCGGTTGCATCCGGGAGATCAACCTCCACGCTCTGCGTGATGATAGGCGCCGTCGCCATGAAGATCAGCAACAGCACTAACAACACATCCAGCAGCGGAACGATGTTAATTTCGGACTTCAGTTCGCGACGTCCGCGTCCACGTGCTCTGGCCATGGCTTACCCCTTGTTGCTCTCGCTAACGGTAAACGCCTGACGGTGCAGAATGGCGGTGAACTCTTCCATAAAGTTGTCGTAGTTCAGCTCCAGTTTGTTGACGCGCTGGTTCAGACGGTTGTACGCCATAACCGCAGGGATTGCGGCAAACAGACCGATAGCCGTGGCGATCAACGCTTCTGCGATACCCGGTGCAACCATTTGCAGCGTCGCCTGTTTCACCGCGCCCAGCGCGATAAAGGCGTGCATGATCCCCCACACGGTACCGAACAGACCGATATACGGGCTGATGGAACCGACGGTGCCGAGGAACGGAATATGCGTTTCCAGCGTTTCCAGTTCGCGGTTCATGGAGATGCGCATCGCGCGCGATGCGCCTTCTACCACCGCTTCCGGCGCATGGCTGTTTGCACGGTGCAGACGGGCAAACTCTTTGAACCCGCTGTAGAAAATTTGTTCCGAACCGGCCAGGCTATCGCGGCGTCCCTGGCTCTCCTGATAAAGGCGAGAAAGTTCGATTCCGGACCAGAATTTATCCTCGAACGTTTCAGCTTCACGCGCCGCCGCGTTAAGAATACGGGTTCGCTGGATGATAATGGCCCAGGATGCGATTGAAAAACCAATCAAAATCAACATGATAAGTTTAACCAGAAGGCTTGCCTTCAGGAACAAATCAAGGATATTCATGTCAGTCACTGCTTAAACTCCGCGACAATAGACTTGGGAAGCGCACGAGGCTTCATGATGAGTGGATCAACACAAACAATCAGTACTTCAGCTTCGTTCAGTACTGTATTTTCAGCGTTGACAATCCGCTGCGTGAACACGAGTGACGTGCCGCGCAAAGATGTAATTTCCGTCTGGACTTCGAGCATATCGTCGAGCCTTGCCGGCGCAAAATACTCCAGCGTCATTTTACGCACCACAAACGCGACGCGCTCTTCCAGCAACACCTGTTGGCTGAAATGATGATGACGCAGCATCTCTGTGCGTGCTCTCTCATAGAAAGCGACATAGCTGGCGTGATAAACCACACCACCGGCGTCGGTGTCTTCGTAATAAACACGAACCGGCCATCGAAACAGCGTTGTATTCACTTTACATCCCGGTAATGCAAAAAAATTTTGAGCTTTTGAACTTCGCTACTATACGCGCGGAAATCGTGGTTTGGAATGGGGGGAAGTAAACGGAGAGTAAATATTTATGGCCTTATGCAAGCCCATAAATATTTACGGATGTTTCCTGGTTACAGGAAGAAAAAAATCAGTCCTGCGAGGAGAACCAGATCGGCGATAAGCGGGCAGAAAATCCCTTGCCAGTGGATGGCGCGAGGACGAAAGCCAACGCCATGAATAACACCTGCGCAAACAGCCCACATCAGCAGAAAACCATGCCAGATTTCAAGCTCGCTGGTCTTCGCCGCGAAACGCGCCGGATCCCAGAAGATGCAGCCTGCCAGCAGCAGGGCCATAACAAGGGAAAGCGCCCTCAGGGGGCGCTTATCCATTATCGCGTACAGCATAGCGATAATTTTCATCACTATTTTTCTTCACCTGCTTTGGTCGCTTCAACGTGTTCCAGCGCCAGCGCAGTGATCACCCCGAAGGCACAGGCAAGAAGCGTTCCCAAAATCCATGCGAAATACCACATTTTCAGCTCCTTACTTAGTACAGAGAGTGGGTGTTACGTTCAATGTCTTCTTTGGTGATACGACCAAACATTTTCCAGTAACACCAGGTGGTGTACAGCAGAATGATCGGTACGAACACCGCAGCAACATAGGTCATTACGTTCAGCGTCAACTGACTGGACGTCGCATCCCACATGGTCAGGCTCGCGTTAAACATCGTGCTGGAAGGCATGATGAACGGGAACATCGCAATACCGGCGGTCAGAATGATGCACGCCAGCGTCAGTGAGGAGAACAGGAACGCCCATGCGCCTCTGTCCAGACGGGTCATCAGGATAGTCAGCAGCGGCAGCACCACACCCAGTACCGGAATCGTCCACAGAGCAGGCATGTTGTTGAAGTTGGTCATCCATGCCCCTGCTACGTGCGCCACTTCTTTGGTCAGTGGGTTAGACGCTGCGCTGTGATCCATTACTGATGTCACCACATAGCCATCAATGCCGTAGTAGACCCAAACGCCCGCCAGTGCGAAGCACACTAACGTAACCAGCGCTGCGATCTGAGAGACCGTGCGGGTGCGCAGATGTAACTCGCCAACGGTACGCATTTGCAGATAGGTCGCGCCCTGAGTCAGGATCATCGCCGCGCTCACCACCCCTGCCAACAGGCCAAACGGGTTCAGCAACTGGAAGAAGTTACCGGTGTAGTAGAGACGCAGATACTCGTCAACATGGAACGGTACGCCCTGCAGCAGGTTACCAAACGCCACACCAATCACCAGCGGCGGCACAAAGCTACCAACGAAGATGCCCCAGTCCCACATGTTGCGCCAGCGGGTATCTTCAATCTTCGAGCGGTAGTCAAAGCCCACCGGACGGAAGAATAAAGAGGCCAGCACCAGAATCATCGCGACATAGAAACCGGAGAACGCGGCAGCATAGACCATCGGCCAGGCAGCAAACAACGCGCCGCCCGCCGTGATGAGCCATACCTGGTTTCCATCCCAGTGCGGCGCGATGGAGTTGATCATGATTCGACGCTCGGTGTCATTACGACCGAGGAAACGGGTGAGCATGCCCACCCCCATGTCGAAGCCGTCAGCGACTGCAAAACCAATCAGCAAGATGCCGATCAGCAGCCACCAGAGTAAACGCAATACTTCATAATCGATCATTTGACGACTCCTGTCTTAGCGTGCCGGCTGAGTAGTCGCGGAGGACTGCTCAAAGTGATAGCGACCGGTTTTCAGGCTGCTTGGCCCTTTACGGGCGAACTTGAACATCAGGAACAGTTCGGCCACCAGGAACAGCGTGTAAAGACCGCAAATCAACAGCATTGAGAAGATAAGATCGCCTGCCGTAAGCGAAGAGTTCGCCACAGCGGTTGGCAATACTTCACCAATTGCCCACGGTTGACGGCCATATTCAGCGACAAACCAGCCTGCTTCCACAGCAATCCATGGCAGCGGCAGCCCGTAAAACGCTGCACGCAGCAGCCATTTTTTCTCACCAATGCGGTTACGAATAACAGTCCAGAAGGAGGCTGCAATAATCAGCAGCATCAGCACGCCGCATGCCACCATGATACGGAAGGCGAAATAGAGCGGCGCAACGCGCGGGATAGAATCCTTGGTCGCTTTGGCGATTTGCTCTTCCGTCGCATCCGCCACGTTCGGCGTATAGCGCTTCAGCAGCAGGCCATAGCCCAGATCTTTCTTCACATCGTTAAACTGTTCACGAACAGCCGGGTCAGTCGCGCCAGAACGAAGTTGTTCAAGCAGCGAGTAAGCTTTCATCCCGTTACGAATACGTTCTTCATGCTGCACCATCAGCTCTTTCAGGCCAGTGACCTGTTTATCAACAGAACGGGTCGCAATGATGCCCAGTGCATAAGGGATTTGAATAGAAAGGTGGTTTTCCTGCTTATCCTGGTCAGGAATACCAAACAGCGTGAACGACGCCGGAGCAGGCTGGGTTTCCCATTCTGCTTCGATAGCCGCCAGTTTGGTTTTCTGCACGTCGCCCATTTCGTAGCCGGATTCATCACCCAGAACGATAACGGAAAGAATCGCCGCCATACCGAAGCTTGCTGCGATAGCAAAGGAACGTTTAGCGAACGCGAAGTCACGGCCTTTGAGCATGTACCAGGAGCTGATCGCGAGCACGAACATCGCGCCGGTGACGTAACCAGAAGCTACGGTGTGAACGAATTTCACCTGAGCTACCGGGTTCAGCACCAGCTCGGAGAAGCTCACCATCTCCATACGCATGGTTTCAAAGTTGAAGTCGGAAGCGATAGGGTTTTGCATCCAACCATTCGCCACCAGAATCCACAGTGCGGACAGGTTTGAACCCAGCGCAACCAGCCAGGTCACCGCCATGTGCTGCACTTTACCCAGACGATCCCAACCGAAGAAGAACAGACCTACAAAGGTGGATTCGAGGAAGAAGGCCATCAGACCTTCAATGGCCAACGGCGCACCGAAGATATCGCCCACATAGTGGGAGTAATAAGACCAGTTAGTCCCGAACTGGAACTCCATGGTCAGGCCGGTGGCCACGCCCAGTGCGAAGTTGATACCAAACAACTTGCCCCAGAACTTGGTCATATCTTTATAAATCTGTTTGCCGGAAAGGACGTAGACCGTTTCCATGATGGCCAGCAGGAACGCCATACCGAGCGTCAGCGGCACAAAAAGGAAGTGGTACATCGCGGTCAAGGCAAACTGTAAGCGCGACAGTTCGACTATATCTAACATCATGACTCCTTGCTCATCGCATGAAGACTCCGAGAATGAACCCACGAACAGAGTTCATACACATGCCCCAATACAAATTTATTTGCCGCCTCCCCCGCTGCTGTCCGTTAGCGTCAACAGATGCAACGACGGGCAAAGGTTACAAATACGTTAAAAAACACCTCAATTGATCCCAAAAATATATTACTCTGTAATATCCTTACAATAAACAGGTTTTATTGTATTAGATTTACGAAATTCGACGGTGATCAATTTATAGCGAAACAGGCGCTTTACAGCCAGTTTGATCCAGGACAATTTAACCACTTTTATGGTGCATAGCCAGTGTTTACGTGTTGATATAAATCAATTTTACTTGATCTTGTTAATTATGTTTTTATTAAAGAGTATCAGTGAATCATATGTTAATAGCATGTTTAGGTTTTATATCTGATAATTGTCAATACCAGCAAAAAAGAAAACATAGATAAGATTTTTTAACGGGGAAGATATCGAAAGAATGAAATAGTGCAGAATAGTTAATGTTAGACGACTTACGGTATTTTGCCAAAAACCTGCGTCCCTTTATGGTAAATTACATTTCATTCACTTGAATTACAGAGAAAATTAACACCGAAAGTTTATTATTAAAAATAGTGGCAATACCCGGAGACGCCGACTATCGCCTCACGCCGCACTTATAAAAGCGACGATCGCCGCTTTACACTGGTGGCTCGCCGTCAGCATTAAACGATCAGCCGCTCGGTAAATCAGCACACTGAATAAATATCAGTCATACCATCATCCTGAATTTATAGTAAATTCTTATTTTACAATGAATTACATCTTTCCCGTTCTCCCTTGAGCGCTGCTGTTTTTATAATCGCGCCGCGAAATGGGTGCGTTTTATGCGCACTTCGACAGGGGAACTCAGGAAAGGATCCGCTATGGTTCATGTAAAATATCTGCTGGCGCCCGCGTTACTGTGCTGCACGTTGCACGCCTGGGCCGAAGACAGCGTCGATAAAGCCAACAACCCGCTCCATCTGGCAACATCATTAGCCGTTCAGGATTACTACACCCCCAACCTTTACGGCAGCGATCAACACACCAACGATATGCTACTGCGCGCCACCGTGCCTGTTGCCGCAGGCGATCTCATTCCGGTGCCGCAAATTCTGCGCTTAACCGCGCCCATCGCCACGCGCCCGCAGGTTTCCGGTGGTTATGACACCGGGCTGGGTGATATCAACCTGTTCGATATTTTTCTGCTCAAGCAAAAAGGCGTGATGCTGGGCGTCGGGCCACTGATTACCGCCAACACCGCATCGCGCGATGAACTGGGGACTGGGCAGTGGCAGACCGGGCTCGCGGCGGTCGCCGTGGATTCATCGCCTGAATGGTTAAAAGTGGCGCTGGTGCAATGGCAAAAAAGTTTTGCCGGCGATAATGACCGTAGCCACGTTGAAACCGCCACCTTCCAGCCGTTTGTTATCTACAAAATGTCAAAGGGCTGGTATATGCGCTCCAGCGGTATCTGGACGTACAACGTCAAAAACGATGATTACTACATTCCGGCGGGGTTAGGTGTGGGGCGTGCGATGCCGATTGGCGGTTATATCGTTAACAGCTTTATTGAGCCGCAGTGGACTGTCGCGCACAGAGGGGATTATCAGCCGCAGTTCACGCTTTATGAGGGGTTCAGCGTGATGTTGAAATAAAAAAGGCCATCATAAGATGGCCAACCATGTCGAAATCGAACATTTAAAGCTCCCCTGCTCCATATCTCTCAGAGCTTACCGGGGAGCAGAGAGGATTTTTATCCCAGTACCACTTTCAGCGCTTCGCCGATATCGGCCAGGCTGCGAACGGTACGAACGCCAGCCGCTTCCAGGGCAGCAAACTTCTCGTCTGCCGTACCTTTACCGCCTGCGATGATGGCGCCTGCGTGGCCCATACGCTTGCCTTTCGGCGCGGTAACGCCCGCGATGTAGCCGACAACCGGTTTGGTGACGTGCTCTTTAATGTACGCCGCCGCTTCTTCTTCCGCGCTACCGCCGATCTCACCGATCATCACGATCGCTTCAGTCTGCGGATCTTCCTGGAACATTTTCAGGATGTCGATGAAATTAGAACCCGGGATCGGGTCGCCGCCGATGCCCACACAGGTGGACTGGCCGAAGCCGTAATCGGTGGTCTGTTTAACCGCTTCATACGTCAGGGTACCAGAGCGGGAAACGATGCCCACTTTGCCCGGCTTATGAATATGGCCTGGCTGAATGCCGATTTTGCACGCGCCCGGGGTGATTACGCCTGGGCAGTTCGGGCCAATCATGCGCACGCCTGCTTCGTCCAGTTTCACTTTCACGGTCAGCATATCCAGCGTCGGGATACCTTCGGTGATGGTGATAATCAGTTTAATGCCTGCATCGATAGCTTCCAGAATGGAATCTTTGCAGAACGGTGCCGGTACGTAGATAACCGATGCGGTAGCGCCAGTTGCTTCTACGGCTTCGCGCACGGTGTTAAATACAGGCAGGCCCAGATGCGTGGTGCCGCCTTTGCCTGGCGTTACGCCGCCAACCATCTGCGTACCGTAAGCGATCGCCTGTTCGGAGTGGAAAGTCCCCTGGCTACCGGTGAAGCCCTGACAGATAACCTTGGTGTTTTTATCAATTAAAATGGACATTATTTCCCCTCCACTGCTGCAACAACTTGCACTGCTGCATCCGTCAGACCTTTCGCTGCAATAATATTCAGGCCGCTATCAGCCAGTTTTTTCGCGCCGAGTTCGGCGTTGTTACCTTCCAGACGTACAACTACCGGTACGTTTACGCCAACTTCTTCTACCGCGCCGATAATACCGTCAGCGATCAGATCGCAACGGACGATACCGCCGAAGATGTTAACCAGTACAGCTTTCACTTTGTCATCGGAAAGGATGATTTTGAACGCTTCGGTCACGCGCTCTTTGGTTGCGCCGCCGCCAACATCGAGGAAATTCGCCGGTTCACCGCCGTGCAGTTTAACGATGTCCATGGTGCCCATTGCCAGGCCCGCGCCGTTAACCATGCAACCGATGTTACCGTCCAGTGCAACGTAGTTCAGTTCCCACTGTGCAGCCTGCGCTTCACGCGGATCTTCCTGAGACTGGTCGCGCATTTCGCGCAGATCAGCCTGGCGGAACAGTGCGTTACCGTCAGCGCCCAGTTTACCGTCGAGGCAGATCAGATCGCCCTGTTTGGTGATTACCAGCGGGTTGATTTCGATCAGCGCCAGGTCGCGCTCAAGGAAGATGGTCGCCAGACCCATGAAGATTTTGGTGAACTGCTGAACCTGCTTACCTTCCAGACCCAGTTTGAACGCCAGCTCACGACCCTGATACGGCATCGGGCCCGCCAGCGGATCGAGGGCGACTTTATGGATCAGGTGCGGGGTTTCTTCCGCCACTTTCTCGATTTCCACGCCGCCTTCGGTAGACGCCATAAAGACCACGCGACGGGAGCTACGGTCAACAACCGCGCCCAGATAAAGTTCTTTATCAATATCAGTGGCAGCTTCAACCAGGATCTGGTTAACCGGCTGACCGTGCGCATCCGTCTGGTAAGTGACCAGACGTTTACCCAGCCAGTGCTCAGCAAAAGCGCGGATCTCTTCTTTGCTCTTCACGACTTTCACACCGCCCGCTTTACCGCGGCCACCAGCGTGAACCTGACATTTTACTACCCACGGGCCGGCACCAATTTTAGACGCGGCTTCTTCTGCTTCACGCGGAGTAGTACAGGCATAACCCACCGGAGCCGGTAAGCCATAGCGGGCAAAAAGTTGTTTTGCCTGATATTCATGTAAGTTCATGTGTTCTATCCATCCTTCAGGTAATCATCGCCAGGCTGTATTCGATCCTGACTTTCTTTGTTTCGCCGGAGAGCTTAACGCCCTCCGGCCTACAGGTGATGCTCCTGTCCGGCGACACGCGCCGGACAAAATGACTACACGTCCAGCAGCAGGCGAGTCGGGTCTTCCAGCAGCTCTTTAATCGCCACCAGGAAACCAACCGACTCACGGCCATCGATCAGACGGTGGTCGTAAGAAAGCGCCAGGTACATCATCGGCAGAATTTCTACCTTGCCATCCACGGCCATCGGGCGATCTTTAATGGCGTGCATGCCGAGGATAGCGCTCTGCGGCGGGTTGATGATAGGGGTAGACATCAGAGACCCGAAAACACCCCCATTTGTAATGGTAAAGTTGCCGCCGGTAAGATCTTCCACTGTCAGTTTGCCGTCACGGCCTTTCAGCGCCAGCTCTTTGATACCTTTTTCGATATCAGCCATACCCAGCGCATCGACATCACGCAGAACCGGCGTGACCAGACCGCGAGGTGTGGAAACGGCCATGCTCACGTCGAAGTAGTTGTGATAAACAACATCTTCACCGTCGATTGAGGCGTTCACTTCCGGGTAGCGTTTCAGCGCTTCCACCACGGCTTTCACGTAGAAGGACATGAAGCCCAGACGGATACCATGACGTTTTTCGAACGCTTCGCCGTACTGCTTACGCAGATCCATAATTGGCTTCATGTTGACTTCGTTGAACGTCGTCAGCATGGCGGTAGAGTTCTTCGCCTCCAGCAGACGTTCAGCAACACGCTTACGCAGACGCGTCATCGGCACGCGTTTTTCGCTACGGCCCGCCAGCGGCGCAACCGGAGCGGCAGGTGCTTCAGCCTTAGCCGGCGCTTTCGCCAGATGTTTTTCAACATCCTCACGCGTGATGCGGCCACCGACGCCAGTGCCTTTAATCGCGCTGGCTTCAAGGTTATGTTCACCCAGCAGACGGCGAATCGCCGGGCTGAGCGCATCGTTGTTTTGCTCTTCGAGGGAAGCCTGCTGGCGCTGGGCAGGAGTGGACTCTTTCGCTTCAGACTTCGCGCTGGTTTCTTTACCGGCGCTATTGCCTTCACGCAGGCGACCCAGGATCTGACGAGACGTCACGGTCGTCCCTTCGTCTTCCAGAACCGCATCCAGAATGCCGTCTGCCGACGCCGGTACTTCCAGTACCACTTTGTCAGTTTCGATTTCTACCAGCACTTCATCACGAACAACCGCGTCGCCAGGTTTTTTATGCCAGGTTGCGACGGTGGCATCTGCTACGGATTCAGGCAGGTCGGGAACCAGAATATCTACGCTACTCATTGTGTATCCTTTAATTAATCGACGTTCAGCGCGTCATTGACCAGATCTTGTTGCTGTTTCTGGTGAACGGACATATACCCTACCGCCGGAGAGGCGGAGGCCGGGCGACCTGCGTAACGCAGAGAGGCCCCAAAGGGAACTACTTCACGGAAATGATGCTGGCTGCAGTACCAGGCGCCTTGGTTGAGCGGCTCTTCCTGACACCAGACAAAATCACGAACGTGAGCAAATGGTTTCAGTGCTTCCTGCATCGCCTGATGCGGGAACGGATAAAGCTGTTCGATACGCACGATGGCGACATCTTTCTGGTCGTTCTTACGACGCTGCTCGAGCAGGTCGAAATAAACCTTACCAGAACAGAGCACGACGCGTTTCACCGCTTTCGGATCCAGTTCGTCGATTTCGCCAATCGCCGGCATAAAGGTGCCGTTTGCCAGTTCATCCAGGCTGGAGACCGCCAGCGGGTGGCGCAGCAGAGATTTCGGTGACATGACAACCAGCGGACGACGCATCCCGCGCAGCGCCTGACGACGCAGCATGTGGTAAACCTGTGCCGGGGTGGTCGGTACACACACCTGCATGTTCTGTTCAGCACAGAGTTGCAGATAACGTTCCAGACGGGCGGAGGAGTGCTCCGGGCCCTGACCTTCATAACCGTGCGGCAACAGCATCACCAGGCCACACATACGGCCCCATTTCTGCTCGCCGGAAGAGATGAACTGGTCGATAACCACCTGCGCGCCGTTGGCGAAGTCGCCGAACTGGGCTTCCCAGATAGTCAGCGTGCGCGGTTCAGCGGTGGCATAACCGTATTCAAACGCCAGCACCGCTTCTTCAGACAGCACGGAGTCCCACACTTTGAACTCGCCCTGGCCGTTGTGCACATGCTGCAGCGGGGTATACGTGGAGCCGTTTGCCTGGTTGTGAATGACCGCATGACGGTGGAAGAAGGTACCGCGTCCGGAGTCTTCACCAGACAAACGAACAGAAACGCCTTCATCAACCAGCGTGGCATACGCCAGGTTTTCTGCGCCGCCCCAGTCGAACAGTTTTTCGCCAGCGGCCATAGACTGGCGATCGCCATAAATCTTCGCCACACGAGACTGCATTTCAACCGCATCCGGCACCGTACTGATACGGTTAGCCAGTTCCTGCAGGCGCTTCATCTCAACCTTGTTCGGATAGCTTTCATCCCACTCGTGGTTGAGGTACGGCGACCAGGTAAAGGAGTGCAGGTTCATCTGACGCCACTCTTTCACCACGCATTCGCCCGCATCCAGCGCATCGCGATACAGGTTAACCATTTCAGTGGCATCTTCCAGCGTGGCGACTTTCTGCTGTTCAAGCTTGTCAGCATAGATCTTACGCGGCGTCGGGTGTTTCTTGATTTTCTGGTACATCAGCGGCTGGGTTGCGCTTGGCTCGTCGGCTTCGTTGTGGCCGTGACGGCGGTAGCACACCAGGTCGATGAAGACATCACGTTTGAAGGTGTTACGGAAATCGAGCGCCAGACGGGTAACAAAGGCAACCGCTTCCGGGTCATCCGCGTTGACGTGGAAAATCGGCGCCATCACCATCTTACCGATATCGGTACAGTACGGTGTGGAGCGCGCATCCAGCGGGTTAGAGGTGGTAAAGCCGACCTGGTTGTTGATCACGATGCGAACGGTACCGCCCACTTCGTAACCCCGCGCTTTCGACATGTTCAGGGTTTCCTGAACCACGCCCTGCCCGGCAACCGCCGCATCACCGTGAATGGTGATTGGCAGAACCATATTGCTGCTCGGGTTGTCCAGCCTGTCCAGACGCGCACGCACGGAGCCGATAACCACCGGGCTGACAATTTCCAGGTGCGATGGGTTGAACGCCAGCGCCAGGTGTACCAGGCCGCCATCGGTCTCGAAGTCAGACGAGAAGCCCATGTGGTACTTCACATCACCCGTTCCGAGGTGTTCTTTATGTTTGCCGGAGAACTCGTCAAACAGATCCTGTGATTTCTTACCCAGAACGTTGATCAGCACGTTCAGACGACCGCGGTGCGCCATCCCCAGCACCACTTCACGCGTACCGTTGTTGCCCGCGTGGCGAATCATCTCTTTTAACATCGGGATCAGCGCATCCCCGCCTTCCAGCGAGAAGCGTTTCGCACCGGGGAATTTCGCGCCCAGGTAGCGTTCCAGACCTTCAGCCGCAGTCAGTTCACTGAGGAAGCGCTTCTTCTCTTCTGCGCTAAAGGTTGCATGCCCGGCTTCAAAACGTTGTTGGATCCAACGCTTCTCTTCCGTGCTGGTAATGTGCATATATTCCGCGCCGATGGAGCCGCAGTAGGTTTGCTTGAGAGCATCAAGCAGATCAGCCAGCTTCATCGTCTCTTTGCCAATGGCAAACGAGCCTACGTTAAAGCTTTCCTGGAAATCGGCCTCGGTCAGATCGTGGAAGGACGGATCTAAATCTGCCACTTTATCTTGCTGCCACAGTCCTAACGGGTCGAGATTAGCCTGTTGGTGACCACGGAAGCGATAAGCGTTAATGAGCTGCAGGACTTTAACCTGCTTCGCATTGGTGTCAGGGTCGGAAATCGAAGAAGAGTAACGTGAGGCATCCTTCGCCAGACGACGGAAATAATCACGTGTTTTGGAATGAAATTGATCCGGTTTGACCCCTGTGCCAGGTAACTGCTGGAACATGGAACGCCAGTTAGCGTCCACTGAGTCAGGATCGGTTAAGAAGTCTTCATAGAGCTGTTCTATCCAGCTCTGGTTCGCACCAGAGAGGTAAGAAGAGTCCAGCCAGGCTTTCATTGCGCCGTTCTGCATCGTGATCCCTTAAGCATTTTTATGCTTATTTCGCCGTAGAAACTACCACGTACACTGGATGTATGTACGTGCCGGGGTTCACCTGCGAGCTCTTGTTTATCTGGCTCGCGAAGGAACCTTTAAAAACTGTCTAATTGATGGCAGTTTTTAGAGGTTTCCTGCAATCCATCCCCTCTCCCTGAGGGAGAGGGTTAGGGTGAGGGGTTTCCCCCTCGAATAACTTACGCACTACGCTGCAACAACATCGACTTAATATGACCAATCGCGCGCGTCGGGTTCAGCCCCTTCGGACATACACTGACGCAGTTCATGATGCTATGGCAGCGGAATACGCTGAAAGCGTCACTCAGGCCATCAAGACGGCTGTCGGTTTCGGTATCACGGCTGTCAATCAGGAAGCGGTACGCTGCCAACAGACCTGCCGGGCCGATAAACTTATCCGGGTTCCACCAGAACGACGGGCAGGACGTAGAGCAACATGCACAGAGGATACACTCGTACAACCCATCGAGTTTTTCACGCTGCTCTGGCCCCTGAAGGTGCTCGCGAGCAGGAGGATTTTGCCCATTATTCAACAAGTAAGGCTTAATCTTCTCATATTGTGCATAGAATTGCCCCATGTCTACCACCAAATCGCGAATGACCGGTAAACCTGGCAGCGGACGGATAACAATCTTCTGTTTGCCATTGCCCAGCGCCGAAATCGGCGTGATGCAGGCCAGACCATTTTTACCGTTCATGTTCAGACCATCTGAACCGCAAACCCCTTCACGACAGGAGCGGCGGAACGACAGGCTTGGGTCTTTCTCTTTCAACTGGATGAGCGCATCCAGCAGCATCATGTCGCGCCCTTCTTCGCCTTCAAGGGTGTAGTCCTGCATGCGCGGAGCGTCATCGACATCCGGGTTATAGCGATAAATTGAAAATTCGAGTTTCATTGACCTGTCTCCGCATTAATAAGTACGAATCTTCGGCGGGAACGCCGGACGCAGTTTTGGTTCCATATTGACGCTACGACGCGTCATGGACTCAGACTCTGGCAGATACAGGGAGTGGCACAGCCAGTTTGCGTCATCACGATCCGGATAGTCGAAGCGGCTATGCGCGCCACGGCTCTCGGTGCGGAAGTTTGCGGATACGGCAGTCGCGTAAGCGGTTTCCATCAGGTTATCCAGCTCCAGGCACTCAACACGCTGGGTGTTAAATTCGCTGGAAGTGTCATCCAGACGGGCATTTTTCAGACGCTCACGGATCACTTTCAGTTGCTCAAGGCCTTTCGCCATCGCATCACCTTCACGGAATACCGAGAAGTTATGCTGCATGCACTCCTGAAGCGCTTTACGAATCTCAACCGGATCTTCACCGTCACGGTTGCCATTCCAGCGGTTCAGACGTTCCAGGGAAGCGTCAATCTCTTCTTCAGTGGCATCGCGCAGTGCGCCCTGCTCAGCGATAGACTCTTGCAAATGCAGACCCGCAGCGCGGCCAAATACCACCAGGTCAAGCAGCGAGTTGCCGCCCAGACGGTTCGCGCCGTGTACCGATACACAGGCAATTTCACCGACCGCGAACAGCCCAGGAATGACGACATCTTCGCCCTGCTCGTTCACCGTCAGCGCCTGGCCGGTCACTTTGGTCGGAATACCGCCCATCATGTAGTGGCAGGTTGGGATAACCGGAATCGGTTCTTTAACCGGATCGACGTGGGCGAAGGTGCGGGAAAGCTCAAGGATACCCGGCAGGCGGGATTCGAGCACTTCTTTACCCAGGTGGTCGAGTTTCAGTTTCGCATGCGGGCCCCATGGGCCGTCGCAGCCGCGACCTTCACGGATTTCGATCATGATGGAACGTGCCACCACATCACGACCCGCCAGGTCTTTTGCATTCGGGGCATAACGCTCCATAAAGCGCTCGCCGTGTTTGTTCAGCAGATAACCACCTTCACCACGGCAGCCTTCCGTCACCAGCACGCCCGCACCAGCGATACCGGTTGGGTGGAACTGCCACATTTCCATATCCTGCACCGGTACGCCAGCACGCAGAGCCATACCGACGCCGTCACCGGTGTTGATATGCGCGTTAGTGGTGGACTGATAGATACGGCCTGCGCCGCCGGTCGCCAGCACCGTGGCGTTGGCTTTGAAGTAAACCACTTCACCGGTTTCGATGCACAGGGCGGTACAACCGACCACGGCGCCATCGGCGTTTTTCACCAGATCCAGCGCGTACCACTCGGAGAAGATGGTGGTGTGATTTTTCAGGTTCTGCTGATACAGCGTGTGCAGCAGTGCGTGGCCGGTACGGTCAGCCGCCGCTGCGGTACGTGCCGCTTGCTCGCCGCCGAAGTTTTTCGACTGGCCGCCAAACGGACGTTGATAGATACGGCCATCGTCCAGACGGGAGAACGGCAGGCCCATGTGTTCCAGCTCCAGAATCGCTTCCGGGCCGGTCTTACACATATATTCGATCGCGTCCTGGTCACCAATGTAGTCCGACCCTTTTACGGTGTCGTACATGTGCCATTCCCAGTTATCTTCATGGGTGTTACCGAGCGCAACGGTGATACCACCCTGCGCGGAAACGGTGTGCGAACGGGTTGGAAACACTTTAGAGAGCAGCGCACAGGTCTGGCCGCTCTGGGAAATTTGCAGTGCCGCACGCATACCCGCGCCACCGGCACCAATTACAACAGCATCAAATTCTCTGACTGGCAGTTTCATTACACACCCCACACCACAACAAATCCATAAATGACGTAAACCACCAGCGCAACAACGATAGCCAGTTGCAGCACCATACGCAGTGCCAGCGGTTTAACGTAGTCGGTCAGCACCTGCCACATGCCAATCCAGGCATGAATCAGGATAGAAAACAGGGCCAACAAGGTGAACACTTTGGTGAACGCAGAGGAGAAGAAACCGCTCCAGACTTCCCAGGTGAGGTCGCCGCTCGTCGCGAAAAATCCAACCATGTAGATAATGTACAGAGTCAGGACGATCGCGGTGGCACGAACCAGGATGAAGTCATGTACGCCGTTGCGTCCTAATGCTGAGGCGTTGCTTACCATACGAGGACTCCTGCAAGAATTGAAAGCACGACAGTAATAACAAAAGAAATTTTGGCGGAGCGCTTACCTGCTTCGAGGGTTTCTTCCAGATAGCCAAAATCCATCAGCAGGTGGCGAATACCAACGATGGCGTGATACGCCAGAGCCGTCAGAATGCCCCACATAATGAATTTGACGAAGAAGCTGCCCATGATGGAGGACGCATAAAGGAAGCCTTCCGGAGAGGAAAGACTGGTGCCCAGCAACCAAAGCAGAATACCGACAGCCACAAACGTTATGACTCCGGAGACGCGATGGAGAATGGACGCTATCGCCGTGATTGGGAACCGGATCGTTTGTAGATCCAGGTTGACAGGTCTTTGTTTTTTCACATTTCTTATCATGAATAACGCCCACATGCTGTTCTTATTGTTTCCTTTCCTCCGGTCTGCGTGCGGGTCAGACAGCGTCCTTATCTATAACTTCGCGTCATATAAAACTCTGCTTCCAGATGCTAAAACGACACGTTACAACGCTGGGTGGCTCGGGATTGCAGGGTGTTCCGGAGACCTGGCGGCAGTATAGGCTGTTCACAAAATCATTACAATTAACCTACATATAGTTTGTCGGGTTTTATGCTGAACAGTGATCGTCGTCACGATTACAACAATTTTTTAAAAATTAATCACGTGATTTGACAAATATTAAACATTATTGTTACAACCGACACTTGAAAAAGCATATAATGCGCAAAAGTTATGGGGTCACTCTTTCACCTGATAATAAGTTATGTAACAGTGTGGTGCTATTGACCGAAGTTATCAGGAACGATATTAGTGATAGACAGGTTTGAAATTTCGGACTGCTAATACCCTGATTTGCTGTTGTTTCACTGTAGATTAGACGCGTACCCTCAAGCGCCATTTGCTCTGTACCCTGGTATCACCTCTGCAGCAGAGCCTTGAGCCAAATAACAAAGTGGTAACGTCGAAATATCAAATGAATGCAAACCAGGTAGCCGGCAGTCTTACGCAATAAGGCGCTAAGGAGACCGTAAATGGCTGATACAAAGGCAAAAATCACCCTGGGTGATGACACTGCTATCGAACTGGATGTGCTAAAAGGCACGCTCGGTGAGGATGTTATTGATATCCGTAGTCTGGGTTCAAAAGGCATTTTCACTTTTGACCCTGGTTTCACCTCTACCGCATCCTGCGAATCCAAAATCACATTTATTGATGGTGATGAAGGTATCCTGCTGCACCGCGGTTTCCCTATCGATCAGTTAGCGACAGAATCTAACTATCTCGAAGTTTGCTACATTCTGCTGCACGGTGAAAAACCGACGCAGGCTGAGTACGAAGAGTTCAAAACCACTGTAACCCGTCACACCATGATCCACGAACAGATCACTCGTCTGTTCCACGCGTTCCGCCGCGACTCTCACCCGATGGCGGTGATGTGCGGGATAACCGGCGCGTTAGCGGCGTTCTACCACGACTCGCTGGATGTGAATAACCCGCGCCATCGCGACATTGCTGCGTTCCGTCTGCTGTCTAAAATGCCGACCATGGCCGCAATGTGTTACAAATACTCCATTGGCCAGCCGTTCGTTTACCCGCGCAACGACCTCTCCTATGCGGGCAACTTCCTGAACATGATGTTCTCCACGCCGTGCGAACCGTATGAAGTGAACCCGATTCTGGAACGCGCCATGGATCGTATTCTGATCCTGCACGCTGACCACGAACAGAACGCCTCCACCTCTACCGTGCGTACCGCAGGCTCCTCCGGCGCCAACCCGTTTGCCTGCATCGCGGCGGGCATTGCTTCCCTGTGGGGGCCGGCACACGGCGGCGCCAACGAAGCGGCGCTGAAGATGCTGGAAGAGATAAGCTCCGTTGAGCACATTCCTGAATTTGTACGTCGTGCGAAAGACAAGAATGATTCTTTCCGCCTGATGGGCTTCGGTCACCGTGTTTACAAAAACTATGACCCACGCGCCACTGTAATGCGTGAAACCTGCCATGAAGTGTTGAAAGAGCTTGGCACCAAAGATGACCTGCTGGAAGTGGCGATGGAGCTGGAACACATCGCGCTGAACGACCCGTACTTCATCGAGAAGAAACTCTACCCGAACGTGGACTTCTACTCCGGTATCATCCTGAAAGCGATGGGCATTCCGTCATCCATGTTTACCGTTATCTTCGCGATGGCGCGTACCGTGGGCTGGATTGCGCACTGGAACGAAATGCACAACGAAGGCATGAAGATCGCCCGTCCTCGTCAGCTTTACACCGGCTACGAAAAACGCGATTTCAAATCAGACCTCAAGCATTAATTCGCCAGGCTGCCGGGAATCCGGCAGCTTTCTCCCCTCTTCAAATAATTTCCCTTTTCAATATTTCTTTGTGCATTCATTTATCATTTCTATTTTTTCTTCTAAATAATCAACTCAATTAGCATCCTCTGCACGAATTGCTTATCTTTGACTTGAGCTTTCTTTTTGTTCAGCATCTAATTACACACTTTCAAAATAAAGATACTAATGGAATGAGCAATATTATTTACCTGAGGATTACAGGTGAACGCCAGGGAAACATTTCCGCTAATTGTGGGAGTGAGGCGTCAATCGGTAACCGCTGGCAACAGAATCATACGGACGAAATTTTCGCATTTTTACTTCGACACGATGTAACCAATAGCGGTAGAGAATGTCATTTTCAAGCACTGAAATTCACAAAAACTATCGATAAAAGCAGTCCATTACTCAGCAATGCCATCAATAATAATGAACGATTATTTATCGAAATTGATTTTTATCGCATAAACCGCACCGGTCTCTGGGAGCGCTATTACTATATTCAATTGAGGAATGTTTTCGTAGCAAAAATTGATATAGACATTAATATCAAGCATCTTCCTTACGAACACATTTCTGTTATTTATGATTACATTCTCTGTAAGCATCTCATTACTAACACCGAATATAGTTACTTAAATATACCGGCTGAATATAACAACCTATTCTTTCCCCAACCTAAAACTTCCGTCCCTAAAGTCCCGCTCAAGAATAATGAGGTTAAAACCCCACCTCCCGCCCCGGAAAAAGTCACTCCTGTATATGCGAAATCCTGTCTGAAAGAACCGGGATGCACGGATGCGGGAGATACTGAAGAGCCCGCAGAACATTTCGGCGAAATGGCGATATTCGCCAGAACTGACCTCGATGATTGCTGCGGGTATGATCATAAGCCGGCCGGCAAAAACTCTGCAGTCCCCGCGGAAGCTTCTTCCGTAGTACTGGCGCTGCCAGTGGCAATGAACTGGGTATGGGGCTCAAAGTCGTTGGGAGGCCTTCTGGGTGCCGCCGAAAGTGTGCCATGGATAGGCGCGCTGGCGTCAGCACTCTACATTCCTGCGGCGGGAGAAGGAAGCGCGCGCATCCCCGGGCGCGATGAGTACTGGTATGACGATATTCTCCGGCAGAAGGCCGCCGTAGGCGGCACAGCCACCACTCGCGTGCGTTTTTTCTGGCGAAACGATATTCACGGTAATCCCCAAGTCTACGGGGTACATACGGGTGAAGGGACGCCCTATGAAAATGTGCGCGTTGCTAACATGGTGTGGAACGCAACATCGGGTCGCTACGAATTTACCCCCGCAAACGGCGTAGATGGCCCGCTGATCACCTGGACGCCCGAACATCCAGAAAACGGCAATGCGCCAGCCCACACTGGAAATAATGTTCCCACGCTTGATCAGCCGACCATACTGGTTACGCCTATCCCTGACGGGAAAGACGACTACACGACACCACCTTATCCGGTTCCGGACGTCACTGACTTTAATGATTACATTCTGGTCTTTCCCATCGGTTCGGGAATTAAACCCATTTATGTTTATCTTAAAACAGCCAGAGATGAACCCGGTGTTGCCACAGGAAATGGTCAGGTCATCCCCGATAATATACGCTGGCTTGAGGCGGCAAGTTCAGGAATCGGCGCACCAATACCTGCACAGGTGGCGGATAAATTAAGAGGAAGGGAGTTCAGGGATTTTGATCACTTCAGAGGAGATTTGTGGAAGGCTGTTTCTGAGTGTCCTGAACTTCTTGGGCAGTTCAATAAATCTAACCAAAGGGTATTGAAAAAAGATGGTTCTCCATTTGTTGTCGAAGAACAAGCTGTAGGAGGGCGTAAAGTATTCGAAATACATCACATTGTACAAATACGGCAAGATGGACCTGTTTACAACATGGATAACTTGAGGATTAATACTCCTCGAAATCATATTCGCATTCATAAAGAGAATGAATAATGTTCAAAGAACGGTTAGAATATTACACAGAACAAGAAATGTTAGATTATCTTAATGAATTTTTTGATGATTCTCGTGAATTAAATGGAAAAGCATTAAATGATCACTTAAGCAAGCTTGTGCACCACTTAATCAAAATCACCCATCATCCTGAAGGTAGTGATCTTATATTCTATCCCCCCGATGAAAGAGAAGATTCTCCTGAGGGTGTTTTAGAAGAAATCAAACGCTGGCGTAAATCCCAAGGACTCCCGTTGTTCAAAGACAGCGAGTAAATATGCCCGCCGTGCAGGGCCGGATGATGCAAACCATCATCCGGCACAAAACCACCCTACTTCTGGCAAGTCGGGCACCAGTAAAACGGCCTCGACGACATCGTCGTTTTCTCAATCACCCCACCGCAGCGTTCACAGGCTTCGCCATCACGATGAAACACCTTAAAGCGAAACAGCGCCCCGTGGTGTTTATTCTCATCCACCTTGCCGCGCGTGTTGTACGACAGCCGGGGGATCGCGAGTAGCGCATGCGCCAGTGCGTCCAGTTGGGTATCGGTAAGCTGCGATGCTTTATGCTGCGGAGCAAGCTCAGTCTGCCAGAGTATTTCAACGCGCAGATAATTACCCAACCCGGCAAGAAACGCCTGATCCAGCAACAACCCCGAAAACTGACGATTGCGAAAGCGCGGCGACAATAGCCGGGCTTTGACGTCCGCTTCTGTCAGTTTAAGGTCGAGCACATCGGGGCCGACACGCTGTAAAAAGGGATGCGTAGTCAGTTGTTCAGGCGTCAGCATTTCGATATCCGAGGCGCTGTAGAGCAGAATCGCTTTATCTGCCGTTTGCAGCTTAACGCGCAATACCCGCGTGGATGGCGCTACTGTATTTGCATCTGCCACGCGCCATACACCGTAAAGTTGATTGTGGCTGTAAAGCGTCAGATCGTTTGAGAAGTGCGTGAGAAGCGCCTTACCGCGGGTTTCAATATGGGTAATGTGCTGCCCAACCAGTTGTGATTCATAGGGTTTCAGTTGTTCGAAGGCAAACCACGCCTCAGTGAGTGGTTTGCCCTTAACAGCCGCCTCCAGGCTATCCGCTGCGCGGCGGATCTCCGGGCCTTCAGGCATAGTGTTGTCCTTTGTTAATGCGTTGCGCCGCCGGTTATCTGAATGTCGTTATCAACCATCAATGCCGTGGAGATAGCCAGTTCCAGCCCCTGGCGCACGGTTTCTGCCGCCATACTCGGCGCACCGGGATGCGCCGCCGCCTGTTGCGGCAGATACGGAATATGGATAAATCCGCCTTTCACATCCGGGATACCGCTCAGTTTATGCAGCAGGCCATACATCACATGGTTGCAGACGAAAGTGCCCGCTGTTTGCGACACCGACGCAGGGATACCCGCGTCACGTAGCGCAGAGACGATAGCTTTGATCGGCAGCGAGCTAAACCACGCCGCCGGGCCATTCGCAACAATCGGCGTATCAACCGGCTGGTTGCCACGGTTATCCGCAATACGCGCATCATCGACGTTAATCGCCACGCGCTCGACGCTGATATCCGTGCGTCCACCCGCCTGACCGACGCTGAGTACAAGCGTTGGCGAGAGCGAATCTATCGCCGCATTCAGTGCTACCAGTGCGTCACCAAAGACACAGGGCAACTGGCGCGCCACCACGCGACATCCAGCAATAATAACATTATCAAGACGCGAAACGACTTCCCATGAAGGGTTAACCGTTTCGCCATCAAACGGCTCAAACCCGGTGATTAACACTGTGCGCATTTTCACTCCTTACAGGAACATCAGGAAATAGAGCAGGAAAACGTTAACCAGCAGCAACATGATGCCTGTCGGCACCTGCGCTTTGATCACCGCGTTTTTATCCGGCAGCTCAAGCAGCGCCGCCGGTACGATATTGAAGTTCGCCGCCATCGGCGTCATCAGCGTACCGCAGTAGCCAGAGAACATGCCAATCGCCGCCATCACCGCCGGGTTGCCGCCGTGCTGTAATACCAGAATCGGGATGCCGATCCCCGCCGTGACTATCGGGAAAGCCGCAAACGCATTGCCCATGACCATAGTCAGTAGCGCCATCCCGATGGTGTACACCGCCACGGCGATAAAGCGGCTGTCGACGGCGAGATAGCTTTTGGTCAGCCACGAAATCCCCTCCCCCACGCCTGCTGCGGTGAACAGCAGGCCGAGAGTCGCCAGGATCTGCGGCAGAATAAACGCCCAACCGATGGAATCGAGCAGGCGGCGCGCTTCCTGAATCGGCTGATGTACGCGCTCGTGGGTCATTTTGACCGCCATCACCAGGCCAATCAGCGTGCCTACGGTCATGGAAAAGAGCGTCACCAGCGTCGAGTGATTGCCTTCACCGAACAGCGAGGTCTGCAGGCCCGGCACATTGTTAAACAGCAGTACGCCAATGACGGTGACTACAGGGATCGCCAGCGCCGGATAAAACAGACGGTTGCCCAGCCGGCTGGCGCTCTCTTCGCGTTGTTTCTGTGTGCGCTGGGAATAGCTCCCCAGCCGCACGCCGCCGAAACCGGCAATCAGCGCCATTAGCACTACCGCCACGCCCACGGCGATATGTACCGTGCGTTTATCGCCCACCAGCTCATAAGCCCAGTCACCAAGCAAAAAGAGCAGGCCGTAAACGCCCCAGAAAAGCCCCGTCGTCAGGCGACGCGGGTTGGCTTTATCGCGCCATGACATCAGCGCGACAATCAGCAGAACAATGCCCGCCAGCCAGTAGAGATAGCTCTGTTGGAAATGCATCACGCGTCCCCCCGGTTGGCAGCAGCATGGGCTTTCGCCATTTCCCGTTGCAGGTAGTTATCCAGCCGCCACATTCTCGCCCCGTGGATCAGGAACGCGCACAGGGCTGTTGGAATGCCCCACAGGGCAATATGCAGGGGTTCAGTCTGGATGCCGCCCGACTCCAGCATAAAGTTATGCATGAAGATAATCGCACCAAAGGCGACGAAAATATCTTCCCCGAAGAACAACCCAACGTTATCCGTCGCGGCGGACATTGCGCGCAGGCGATAACGCACTGCGCCCGGCAGTTCGCCATGGATCTTCTCCGCCGCCCCTTCCGCCATCGGCGCCAGCAGCGGGCGCACCATTTGCGGATGACCGCCGAGACTGGTCAGCCCCAGCGCGGCGGTGGCTTCACGGACAAACAGATAGACCACCAGCAGACGTCCGGCAGTGGCGCTGTGGATTTTGGCAATCCACGCCTGAGCACGCTCTTTCAGCCCATGGCGCTCAAGCAGGCCGATAACCGCCAGCGGCAGCAGCAGAATAAAAGGCAGGTTTCGGGTGTTAAGGAAGCCTTCGCCAAGCTTTTCGAGGATAGTCAGCAGCGGCATGTGTGCAGCCAGACCGGTGACGATACCGGCGGCAATGACCACCAGTACCGGGTTAAAACGCAATAAGAATCCAGCCACAATGACGGCAATACCCATCAGCGGCCAGAGAGATACCATCTCTCCCATTTTTTCCACCCTGTCACTTGTTATGTTGTTGTAAAATATCTTGTTATATGCGCTTAAGCGCTAATTTTTATACTGCGCTCTTCAAAAGCGCGACGCAAGCGGCGGGCAAAAAGTAACGCGTGTTCCCCATCGCCGTGCAGACAAACTGTTTGCGCCATCACCGGCGTCCAGACGCCATTAATGCTTTTCACTTTTCCTGATTGCACCATCGAAAGCGTCTGTGCCAGCGCCTGATCTTCGTCACTGATTAACGCGCCCGGCAGACTGCGTGGCACAAGGCTGCCATCGTCCTGATAACCCCGGTCAGCAAACACTTCCTGCCGGGTGGTCAGGCCGTAACGCTCACCTGCGCGAATCAGTTCACTGCCCGCAAGCCCCACCAGAATCAGCGTTGCGCTACAGTCATGCACTGCACGGGCGATGGCATCCGCCAGTTGGGGATCTTTCGCCGCCTGGTTATAGAGCATGCCGTGCGGTTTTACATGGCGCATCGTTCCCCCATGGGCACGCGTGATGGCGTCCAGCGCGCCAATCTGATAGAGCGTTTGCGCATAAACCGTTTCAGGCGGCAACTGCATCGCCGTGCGGCCAAAGTTCTCACGATCGGGGAACCCCGGATGTGCGCCAATCGCGACGCCATTTTTCAGCGCTTCGCGTACACACTCAGCCATAGTTTGCGCATCGCCGGCATGAAAACCACAGGCGATGTTGGCAGAAGAGACCAGTCGTAACAGGGCGGCATCGCTGCCGCAGCCTTCACCTAAATCAGCATTCAAATCAATGTGCATCGTTAAGTCGCCATGCCAGTTGTTCCAGATAACGCTGCTGATCGTGGCGCGCTTTCAGCGCCTCTTCCAGCGAACAGGAAACGAAGTGGATCGGTTGCCCAAGCGGAATTTGCGCCAGTTGGTACATATCCGCCTCAATAATGCAGGCAATACGTGGATAACCGCCCGTGGTCTGCGCATCATTCATCAGCACAATAGGCTGACCGTTATGCGGCACCTGCACCACCCCCGGCAACAGGCCGTGCGAGTACATTTCACGGTCGGTCTGCCGCACCAACGGTTGCCCCTGCAGACGGTAGCCCATGCGGTTACTCTGCGGGCTGAGATGCCACGGCGAGCGCCAGAATGCATCCTGGGAAACGCTGTCGAACTCGTGATATTCCGGCCCCGGTAGCGCCCGGATGCGATTACCGTGCTGTAGCTGCTTCACCCCCTGCGGCCCGGTGAACTGGCGCTGCGGCTCGCCGAGCGGCAATGTGTCGCCATCCTGCAAACGTCGCCCTTCCAGGCCGCCGACGCCCACTTTGAGGTCAGTACTGCGCGACCCCAACACCACCGGGACATCAATGCCCCCCGCCACCGCCAGATAGCTACGGATGCCGTGCACCGGACGCTTCAGAATAAGCTGTTGCCCGGCTTTCACCTGTTGCCGCCAGCCGCTCCATACCGGTTGCTCATCAAGACGTGCGTCACAGCCTGCGCCAGTTAGGGCAAACCAGCCGTCACGGGTAAATTCGACAGTAACCTGCCCTAAGGTGATTTCCAGCGCAGCAGCGTTAGCATCATTGCCCACCAGCAGGTTCGCTGTGACTAATGCGGGTTTATCCAGCGCGCCGCAGCGGCTGATCCCCGACTGACGCAGCCCTTCGCGGCCGCAATCCTGTACCGAGGTGTAAAGCCCGGCGCGAATAAGTTTCAGCATACGCCCTCCTTTTGCGGCACAAATCGTAAGGTATCGCCGGGGCGAAGCAGTACGGGTTCATCTTTATGAGGATCAAACAGCGGCTGCGAGGTCTGGCCGATCAACTGCCAACCGCCCGGCGTCGCCAGCGGGTAGATCCCCGTTTGCGCGCCGCCGATCCCGACCGATCCCGCCGGAACCAGCAATCGGGGCTCGGCGCGTCGCGGCATCGCCAGTCGCTCCGGTAATCCGCCGAGATACGGGAACCCCGGCTGGAAGCCAAGGAACCACACGACGTAATCCACCGACGAGTGCAGTTCAACCACCTGCTTTGCCGTCAGGCCGCTGTGTTGCGCGACTTCATTGAGATCCGGCCCTTGCGCTCCTCCGTAAATCACCGGAATTTCGATGTAGCGAGATTCCGGCTCCAGCGCTTCGCTCTCCTCCCACCAGCGCTGTAAACGTTCGATAGCATCCAGGGCCCTATCCTGCGGGTTACGCAAAATCACCGTAATGTTATTCA
Organism: Pseudocitrobacter cyperus; assembly: GCF_039889165.1. NCBI lineage: Bacteria > Pseudomonadati > Pseudomonadota > Gammaproteobacteria > Enterobacterales > Enterobacteriaceae > Pseudocitrobacter > Pseudocitrobacter cyperus. The sequence goes on from NZ_JAYMYY010000001.1 coordinate 1,352,735, forward strand.
TCCCCGGAATGGCCTCCACCACTTCCGGTTGCTCAGCCAGTCGCTGAGTTAAACGCCAGATACGTTTCTGGCTCGCCAGGGTCACGGGCGGCTCTAGTTCGAGCACGACAGCCGTTTCCCCTAAAAGATAACAACGCGCTCGCTGCACTCTCTACCCTCTTCAATCAGGCCGGGTTGGGGATGTCGATAAACATCACATCCAGATCGGTCGTTTCATTCAGCCATTCGCTTAACGCGCGAATGCCCCCACGTTCGGTCGCATGATGACCCGCCGCATAAAAATGCAGCCCCTGTTCGCGGGCGGAATGAATGGTTTGTTCGGAAACTTCGCCGGTAATAAAAGCATCAACGCCAAAACGCGCCGCGCTGTCGATAAAGCCCTGGCCACCGCCGGTACACCACGCGACGCGTGAGACTTTGTCTGGCCCGGTATCGCCGCTCCACAACGGTTTTCGACCCAGGCGGGCTTCAATCCACGAGGCCAGTTCTACGCCGGAGACCGGCATCGACAGTTCGCCCCATGGCACCAGCGGTTCAATCTCGCCCATTACGTTGATGCCCAGCAACTGCGCCAGTTGTACGTTGTTGCCCAGTTCCGGGTGCGCGTCCAGCGGCAGGTGCCAGCCGTAAAGGTTAATGTCATGACTCAGCAACGCTTTCAGGCGATTGCGTTTCATGCCACGAATAACCGGTGATTCACCTTTCCAGAAATAGCCGTGATGCACGATCACGGCGTCCGCTTGTTGGCGCACCGCTTCGTCAATCAGCGCCTGGCTGGCAGTTACGCCGGTGACGATTTTTTTGATCTCTTCGCGCCCCTCAACCTGTAAGCCATTAGGCGCATAGTCACTAAAGGTGGCGCTGCCGAGTTTTTCGTTAATCAGATGTTCCAGCTCGGTATTTTTCATCATCGCTTCCTTATGTGCGAATGGGGTGTCACTGACTAAAATAGCGTTCTCATCGCCTGACGTCGATAACCCATTCTTTGTACTTGATACCACCCGCTTAAACTTGCCCTTTTCAACATTTAATCACACAAATTACTTTTCTTTACCTGAACGATATCCTGTATATTTATGCAATCAGACAGCATATTACATACATACTTTGAGCTGCATCGCAAAAAAACATCACGAAAACAAATCTATCCGCCGCAGAAATGCCCGATAGAGTAGAGGTTATGAGTCCTATGAATACGTCACAGCCGCGAGCGATTTACTACGTTGTCGCCCTGCAAATTTGGGAATATTTCAGTTTTTATGGCATGCGCGCGCTGCTAATCCTCTATCTCACCAACCAGCTTAAATATGACGATAACCACGCCTACGCGCTGTTCAGCGCATACTGTTCGCTGGTTTACGTAACGCCTATCCTCGGCGGGTTCCTGGCCGATAAGCTATTAGGCAACCGAATGGCCGTGATGCTCGGCGCATTTCTGATGGTGGTTGGGCACCTGGTGCTGGGCGCCAGTGAAATCGCACCGGTATTTCTCTACCTCTCGCTGGCAATTATCGTTTGCGGCTACGGGTTGTTTAAATCCAACGTCAGTTGCCTGCTGGGCGAACTGTATCACCCTGACGATCCGCGTCGCGACGGCGGTTTCTCACTGCTGTACGCCGCCGGGAATATCGGTTCTATCGTTGCGCCCATCGCCTGTGGTTACGTGCAGCAGGAGTATAGCTGGGCGATGGGCTTTGCGCTGGCAGCAATTGGTATGCTGGCAGGGCTGGTCATTTTCCTCTGCGGCAATCGCCACTTCAGCCATACGGTGGGCGTAAATAAGGCGGCGCTTGCGACCAGAAAATGGGGCTTACCGAACTGGGCCTGGCTGCTGGTATTACTGGTTGTGGCGCCACTGGTCATCACCGTGCTGTTCTGGAAAGAGTGGTCGGTGTATGCGCTGATTATCGCCACGATCATCGGTCTGGCTGTGCTGGCGAAAATCTACACCAAAGCGGAAAACAACAAGCAGCGTAAGGAACTGGGGCTGATTGTCGTGCTTACCTTCTTCAGCATGCTGTTCTGGGCGTTCGCGCAGCAGGGCGGCAGCTCCATCAGCCTCTACATTGACCGCTTTGTGAACCGCGATATCTTCGGTTATGAAGTGCCAACGGCGATGTTCCAGTCGGTGAATGGTTTCGCCGTCATGCTGTGCGGCGTGGTGCTGGCGTGGCTGGTTAAAGAAGGCGTCAGCGGCAATCGTACCGTGCGTATCTGGGGGAAATTCGCCCTCGGTTTGGGCCTGATGAGCGCAGGTTTCTGTATTCTGACGCTCAGCGCGCGCTGGTCAGTGGCCTACGGTCATTCATCCATGCCGCTGATGGTTCTGGGGATGGCGGTGATGGGGTTTGCCGAGCTATTTATCGACCCGGTGGCGATGTCACAGATTACACGTATTGAGATCCCGGGCGTCACGGGTGTGCTGACCGGGATCTACATGCTGCTTTCCGGGGCGATAGCCAACTACCTGGCGGGCGTAATTGCGGATCAAACCTCGCAAAGCGCCTTTGATGCCGCCGGTGCGGTTAACTACGCCATCGATGCCTATATCGACGTCTTTAGCGAAATCACCTGGGGCGCACTGGCCTGCGTGGGCGCGGTATTGGCTATCTGGCTCTACCAGGCGCTGAAATTCCGCGCCCGCCGCGTAGCGGTACAAGCGTAATTCTACACTTTTCGCGCCGCCTCATAGGCGGCCAGCGTCTCACTCCGCGCCTGTTTGTGACAGACAATCGGGCGCGGATAATCCAGCGTAACCCCCTGTTTATCGGCCCATGTCCAGGGGTCATGAATCGCCTTCGTCGGCACATCCGCAAGTTCACTCACCCACTGGCGAATAAATTCCCCTGCTTTATCAAATCGCTCACCCTGCGTGGTGGGGTTAAAGATGCGGAAGTATGGCGCAGCGTCAGTGCCCGTCGACGCCGCCCACTGCCAGCCGCCATTGTTGGCCGCCAGGTCGCCGTCCACCAGTTGTGACATAAAGTAGCGCTCACCCTCTCGCCAGTCGATGAGTAAATCCTTCACCAGAAAGCTGGCGGCGATCATCCGCAGACGGTTATGCATCCAGCCCGTGGCGTTAAGCTGGCGCATCGCCGCATCGACAATCGGGTAGCCCGTTTGCCCTTCCTGCCAGGCCTTCAGATGTTCAGTCGCGTTGCGCCATTTCACGCGATCAGTCCAGCCGATAAACGGCCGGTGTTTGCACAACGCCGGGTTATAGGTCATCAGATGACGATAAAATTCCCGCCAGATAAGCTCGTTAAGCCAGACGCTTCCCGGCCCGTCACTCAGCGCTTTCGGCTGCTCCGCCAGCAGGCGATGCAGACACTGACGCGGCGAGAGTACGCCCACGGCGAGCGCAGCCGACAGGCGGCTGGTGCCTTCAATCGCCGGAAAATCACGCAGCGCCTCGTATTCACCCGCCCCCTGCTGACAAAAATGGCGCAACCGCTGGATAGCGCTTTTTTCATCAGCCGGAAACAGTGCCGGGTCAAATTCAGCTTGCGGATAGTTCAGTCGAATCGCCGCACATTCCACCTTCTGCGGCGGATATTGCCGTTTTGCAGGCGCGGCGACGCACTCTGGCACACCGTCATCCAGGCGCGCCAGCCAGGCTTTTTTAAACGGCGTAAAGACTTTATACATTTCATGATTGCCGGTCATTACCGCGCCTGGCGGCAGGATCACGCTATCATCAAAGCCCTGACAACGGACATCGGGTAATGCTTTTTCCACTGCAGCATCGCGCTGGCGCTCGTTGACTTCATACTGGTAGTTGTAGAACAGGTGCGTGACATCATGCTGCTGACAGAAACTTTTCAACGCGGCGACACTGGCATCAAAATCATCAACTTCGAGAAAAGCCAGCGGAATGCCCTTCTCAGCCAGCGACTCACGCAGGCCGGTAAGATGGGCAGAGAGATACGCCGCCTGACGCGGTGACATCGCGTGCTTCCGCCACTGTTTGGGCGTGGCAATATACAGCGCAATCACCGCCGCGTCGGCAGAGCGACAGGCGGCAGCCAGAGCAAGGTTATCATTGAGACGTAAATCATGACGAAACCACATCAGATGGGTGGGCATAGTGCTCCTGCGTTAAGATCCATAACGTAACCGAAGGGCTTCCGGCCAGGGGTCAAAATAACGTTGAGTCGACAGATACGCATCCGGAAACTCAGACATATAGTGTTTAATCAACGTAACGGGCGCAAGCAGCGGTTGAGTCGCCAGACGATAACCTTCAATCAGCTTAGAGAGTTCCTGCCGCTGGCGGCTGTTGAGCTGTTTACGAAAATAGCCCTGCACGTGCATTAACACGTTGGTGTGGTTGCGCCGTGTGGCGGGCACAGAAAGCAGATCCATCAAGCGCTGACGATAAGCAATAAACCAGGCATCCAGCGACTCCCACTCATGTAGCATCGCCACAAAGCGCCCCAGTTCCCGATAATCAGGCTGAGAATGCGCCAACAGCGATAACTTATAGCGACTGTGATAGGCAATCAATTTGCCGCGTGTCAGTCCCTCGTCCCGCAGCGTGTTAAGCTCATGAAGCGCATAGAGGCGTTCGACGAAGTTCTCACGCAGCACCGGATCGTGTAGCCGCCCATCTTCCTCCACGGGCAACCACGGATAACGCTTCATCAATGCTTCGGTATAAATACCGCGCCCGGCTTTACGATTATTTTTCCCGTCTGCGTCGTAAATGCGCACCCGCTCCATACCGCAGCTTGGCGACTTAGCGCAGACGATATAGCCGCAAAGCGTCTCGAACCGGGCGATCCTTTTGTCACTGAAATCGCGCATCGCCCGGGTAAGATCGCCCTCCTGCCCATTGCTGAAACGCAGCGCAATTTCACCGTCAGCCTCTTTTACCAGCCGAAGCGCCGGACGCGGCACGGTTAAGCCTATCGCTATCTCCGGGCATACGGGCTCAAAGCTCACCCAGGGAGAAAGCTCCTCAACGGCGAAGGGTAAACGCTTATGGCCGCCATCAAAACGGACGGGATCGCCTAACAGACAGGCACTGATGCCCACCGGGATTTTCTCTTGCATACCGACTCCTTACTTCCTTTCTGTAAGTGTAGCCAGCAGACGTAAAAAAACCGCCGTCAAAAGACGGCGGTTCTCGTTGAAAAGTCTGATTTACGGCAATGCAGCGCTTAGTAGAAGTCGCTCGCTGCTTTTTCGGCCTGATCCATCCACACCGGCTTATCGCTGGTTTTCGACCAGACGCGATGCAGATAGCTGTAAAAACGTGCGCGATCTTTCCAGAACAACATCACCGGCAGGGCAATGACGCCAGCCGCCACGGCGAAAGTACGACGCAAAATGACAATATGTGCTGGATATTCTTTATACAGTTCCATAATTCTCTCCCCTATAGTTGGCTGGCAATAAACGCCATAAAAATGAATCTCAGTAATCTGGTTAAAATAATACCGCTTTGACTGTAATTTTACTACTCATCCGACCACTTATTTTTGGCTATTTAAGTTTGATTTACATTCATGCCGTAACTTAGTTACAAAAAAGTTAAATTAATACTAACCATTAGTTAAATCATGGTCTTTGCCATTTTTATACTTTTTTTACACCCCTCCCGCGGATTTTTGCGAAATCTTTGCACGGAAAATCCTACCGTTAAGCCAATCACTTAACGTGTTGGAGGTGGTTTGTGACTACAGGTGTAATAGCTGGCATGGTGCTGGTATTCCTGTTACTGGCGTATCTGGTATATGCCTTGCTTAATGCGGAGGCATTCTGATGGCCGCTCAGGGATTTTTACTGCTCGCCAGTTTCTTAGTTGTTCTGCTCATTCTGGCGCGCCCGTTGGGCAAAGTGCTGGCGGGCATGATAGCCAACACGCCGCTGCGGGGTGAAACCGTGCTGTGGCGTACTCTCGGCGTTTCAACCGACGAAATGAGCTGGCAGCGTTACGCGCTCGCTATTCTGTTGCTCAACTTATGCGGCCTCGTCGCGCTCTTTGCGCTACTGATGTTGCAGGGCGTATTGCCGCTTAACCCGCAAGGGTTGCCAGGGCTCTCCTGGCATCTGGCGTTGAATACTGCCGTGAGTTTTGTCACCAATACCAACTGGCAATCTTATGCCGGGGAAACCACACTGAGTTACCTCAGCCAGATGGCTGGCCTGACGGTACAAAATTTCCTCTCAGCAGCGAGCGGCATCGCGGTGCTGTTTGCGCTGGCGCGCGCTTTTGCCCGTCAGCGTGTCAGTACGCTGGGTAATGCCTGGGTTGATTTGCTTCGCATCACGCTGTGGGTGCTGTTGCCATTATCGCTGTTGATGGCGCTGTTCCTTATCCAGCAGGGAACCCTGCAAAACCTGCTGCCGTATCAACACTTCACCACGCTGCAAGGGGTAAGCCAGCAGCTTCCTATGGGGCCAGTCGCCTCGCAGGAAGCGATCAAAATGATCGGCACCAACGGCGGCGGCTTCTTTAATGCCAACTCCTCGCACCCGTTCGAAAACCCCACAGCGCTGACAAACTTTGTCCAGATGCAGGCGATCTTCCTGATCCCTGCCGCGCTCTGTTTCGCCTTTGGCGAAGCGGTCAGCGATAACCGCCAGGGGCGCGCGATCCTCTGGGCGATGGCCATCATTTTCGTCGTCTGCGTTACGGTGGTGATGTGGGCGGAAACCAACGGCAACCCGCATCTGCTGCAATCTGGCGCGGACAGTAGCCTCAACCTGGAAGGCAAAGAGAGTCGCTTTGGCATTCTCGCCAGCAGCCTCTACGCGGTCGTCACCACGGCAGCCTCCTGCGGAGCGGTCAACGCCATGCATGACTCCTTTACCGCCCTCGGCGGCATGGTGCCGATGTGGCTGATGCAGATTGGCGAAGTGGTCTTTGGCGGCGTCGGATCCGGTCTTTACGGCATGCTGCTGTTCGTCCTGCTGGCGGTGTTTATCGCCGGGCTGATGATTGGCCGCACGCCGGAATATCTTGGCAAAAAAATCGACGTACCGGAGATGAAAATGACCGCGCTGGCGATCCTCGTCACCCCGACGCTGGTGCTGCTCGGCACTGCGCTGGCGATGATGACCGACGCCGGGCGCAGCGGCATGCTCAACCCCGGCACCCATGGTTTTAGCGAAGTGCTCTACGCCGTCTCGTCTGCCGCAAATAACAACGGCAGCGCCTTTGCAGGCCTAAGCGCGAATACACCGTTCTGGAACTGCCTGCTGGCGTTCTGCATGCTGGTCGGCCGCTTTGCCGTCATCGTACCGGTGCTGGCGATTGCCGGTTCGCTGGTCAACAAAAAGATCCAGCCCGCCACGCCGGGAACGCTTGCTACCCATGACGCGCTGTTTATCGGCCTGTTAATCGTCACCGTGCTGTTGGTTGGCGCGCTAACCTTTATTCCCGCCCTGGCCATTGGCCCGGTTGCGGAACACCTTTCCCTGTTTTAAGCATTGCGGAGTAAGCGTTTATGAGTCGCAAGCAACTGGCGCTGTTTGACCGCCACCTGGTCGGACAGGCGATTACCGACGCCATCAAGAAACTGAACCCAACGACGCAGTGGCGTAACCCGGTGATGTTTATCGTCTGGATTGGCAGCGTGCTCACCACCGTGATGAGTCTCGCGATGGCTACCGGACACCTCTCAGGCAACGCGCTGTTCAGCGGTGCGATTGCCCTGTGGCTCTGGTTTACGGTGCTGTTCGCCAACTTCGCCGAGGCGATGGCGGAAGGCCGCAGCAAAGCGCAGGCCAACAGCCTGAAGAGCGTGCAGAAAACCGCCTTCGCCCGCAAACTTCGCGCCCCGCAGCATGGAGCGGAAATCGACCATGTTCCCTCGGATGAACTGCGTAAAGGCGATGTGGTTCTGGTTGAAGCTGGCGATATCATTCCCTGCGACGGCGAAGTTATCGAGGGCGGCGCATCCGTCGATGAAAGCGCAATCACCGGTGAGTCCGCGCCGGTTATCCGCGAATCCGGCGGCGATTTTGCCTCTGTAACCGGCGGGACGCGTATTCTCTCTGACTGGCTGGTCATTCGCTGTAGCGTCAACCCTGGCGAAACCTTCCTCGACCGGATGATCGCCATGGTCGAAGGCGCGCAACGGCGCAAAACGCCAAACGAGGTGGCGCTGACCATTTTGCTGGTGGCGCTGACTATCGTCTTCCTGCTGGCAACCGCGACGCTGTGGCCTTTCTCCACCTGGGGCGGCAAACCGGTCAGCGTGATTGTGCTGATTGCTCTGCTGGTGTGCCTGATCCCCACCACCATTGGCGGCCTGCTCTCAGCAATTGGTGTCGCCGGGATGAGCCGCATGCTGGGCGCGAATGTGATTGCCACCAGCGGCCGCGCGGTGGAAGCTGCGGGCGATGTCGATGTATTGCTGCTGGATAAAACCGGTACGATCACCCTCGGGAACCGTCAGGCTTCGGCGTTTTTACCGGCCAACGGCGTGGATGAAAAAAACCTTGCCGATGCCGCGCAGCTCTCCTCGCTGGCCGATGAAACGCCGGAAGGACGCAGCATCGTTATCCTTGCCAAACAGCGCTTTAACCTGCGCGAGCGTGACGTCCAGCAGCTTCATGCCACCTTTGTCCCTTTCACCGCACAGACCCGAATGAGCGGCATTAACATCGACAACCGCATGATCCGTAAAGGTTCCGTCGATGCGATTCGCCGCCACGTCGAAAGTAATGGCGGGCAGTTCCCGGCAGATGTGGAACACCTGGTCGACGGTATCGCTCGTCAGGGTTCGACGCCGCTGGTGGTGGTGGAAGGCGCGAAAGTGCTGGGCGCCATCGCGCTGAAGGATATCGTAAAGGGCGGGATTAAAGAGCGCTTTGCGCAACTGCGCAAGATGGGCATCAAAACGGTGATGATCACCGGCGATAACCGCCTGACCGCCGCCGCCATCGCAGCCGAAGCGGGCGTGGATGATTTTCTTGCTGAGGCGACGCCGGAAGCCAAGCTGGCGCTGATCCGCCAGTATCAGGCGGAAGGCCGGATGGTTGCGATGACCGGCGACGGCACCAACGATGCCCCGGCGCTGGCGCAGGCCGATGTGGCGGTGGCGATGAACTCCGGCACCCAGGCGGCAAAAGAAGCGGGAAATATGGTCGACCTGGACTCCAACCCGACCAAGCTGATTGAAGTGGTGCATATCGGCAAACAGATGCTGATGACCCGAGGTTCACTGACCACCTTCAGCATCGCTAACGACGTGGCGAAATACTTCGCCATTATTCCGGCGGCGTTTGCCGCAAGCTGGCCGCAACTGGGCGTGCTGAACATTATGCATCTGCATTCGCCCAATTCCGCGATTTTGAGCGCAGTGATTTTTAATGCCCTGATCATCGTATTTCTGCTGCCGCTGGCGCTGAAAGGCGTGAGTTATCAACCGCTTTCTGCTTCCGCCATGCTGCGTCGCAACCTGTGGATTTACGGCCTGGGCGGCCTGATTGTGCCGTTTATCGGCATTAAAGCTATCGATCTATTACTGACCCTGTTTGGTCTGGTGTGAGGTGCACAATGTCTTTGCTTCGTCCTGCTGTGGTGATTTTTCTTTTTCTGACGCTGGTGACTGGCGGGCTTTATCCGTTACTGACTACCGCACTGGGGCAGTGGTGGTTTCATGACCAGGCCAACGGATCGCTGATTATTCAGGATAATCAGGTTCGCGGCTCCAGGTTAATTGGGCAAAACTTTACCAATCCGGGTTATTTCCATGGCCGACCCTCGGCCACGGCGGATGTGCCTTATAACCCGATGGCTTCCGGCGGCAGTAACCTGGCGGCGAGTAATCCGGCGCTGGATGAAGCCATCCGTGAGCGTATCGCGCAACTGCGCTCGGCGAACCCGGACGCCCCGGCTGCGGTACCGACGGAACTGGTAACCGCCTCCGCCAGCGGGCTGGATAACGGCCTGACGCCCGCCAGCGTGCGCTGGCAGGTGCCGCGCGTCGCGAAAGCGCGTCACCTCTCTGCCGCCTGGCTTAGTCAGCAAATTGACGCCGCAACGCACAAACCGCTGCTCGGTTTTCTCGGCCAACCTGTGGTAAATATTGTTGAGCTGAATATGGCGCTGGATGCCCAGAAGGAAAACTGATGATGACCGACGAGCCGCAACGCCCGAACCCTGACCGCCTGCTGGAGCAGACGGCTTCCCCGCATCGTGGAAAACTGAAGATCTTCTTCGGCGCCTGCGCGGGGGTGGGGAAAACCTGGGCGATGCTGGCGGAAGCTCAGCGTCTGCGGGCGCAGGGGCTGGACATTCTGGCGGGCGTGGTGGAGACCCACGGACGCAAAGAGACGGCCGCGATGCTAAAAGGGCTGACGCTGCTACCGCAAAAACGGCTGGCCTGGCAGGGGCGTTATCTGCATGAGTTTGATCTCGATGCCGCCCTTGCCCGCCGTCCGGCGCTGGTGCTGATGGATGAACTGGCGCACAGCAACGCGCCAGGCTCGCGTCATCCCAGGCGCTGGCAGGATATCGACGAACTGCTGGAAGCGGGCATCGACGTTTTTACCACCGTCAACGTTCAGCATCTGGAGAGCCTGAATGATATCGTCAGCGGCGTAACCGGGATCCAGGTTCGCGAGACGGTACCAGACCCTTTTTTTGACGCCGCCGATGAAGTGGTGCTGGTTGATCTGCCGCCGGATGATTTACGTCAGCGGCTGAATGAAGGGAAAGTGTATATCGCCGGTCAGGCCGAACGCGCTATCGAGAATTTTTTCCGTAAGGGCAACCTGATCGCCCTGCGCGAACTGGCTCTGCGCCGCACGGCGGATCGCGTGGATGATCAAATGCGCGCCTGGCGCGATACCCAGGGGCAAGAAAAAGTGTGGCACACCCGCGATGCCATCCTGCTCTGTATCGGCCACCATGCCGGCAGTGAAAAACTGGTACGCACCGCCGCACGGCTGGCGGCTCGCTTAGGCAGCGTCTGGCATGCTGTGTATGTTGAAACGCCTGCGCTGCACCGTCTTCCGGAAGCGCAACGCCGGGCGATTTTAAGCTCGTTGCGGCTGGCGCAGGAACTGGGGGCAGAAACCGCCACCCTTTCCGAACCGTCGGAAGAGAAAGCGGTGGTTCGCTATGCGCGCGAACACAACCTCGGCAAAATCGTCATTGGCCGCCAGGACAAACGTCACTGGTGGAGCGGCGAGCGCTTCGGCGATCGGCTGGCCCGCCACGCGCCGGATCTCGATCTGCTGGTGGTGGCAATGGATGAAAAACCAGATCCCCTCCCCTCCGCCACCCGCGATCAGCGCAGCTTTTTTGATAAGTGGCAGGTACAGATCCGCGGTTGTGGAGTGGCATTAGCCCTCTGTACTGTCATCACCCTGGTTGCAATGCAGTGGCTCATGGCGTTCGACGCTGCCAACCTGGTTATGCTCTATCTGCTTGGCGTAGTGATCGTCGCGCTATTCTACGGCCGCTGGCCATCCGTGCTGGCAACGGTGATTAACGTTATCAGTTTTGACCTCTTTTTTATCGCCCCGCGAGGAACGCTGGCGGTGTCCGATGTGCAGTATTTGTTAACCTTTGGCGTCATGCTCACGGTTGGGCTGGTGATAGGCAACCTGACGGCAGGCGTGCGCTATCAGGCACGGGTGGCGCGCTACCGCGAACAGCGAACCCGCCATCTCTATGAGATGTCGAAAGCGCTGGCCGTAGGGCGTAGCGCGCAGGATATTGCCCGTACCTGCGAGCAATATATTCAATCCACTTTTCATGCCCGCAGCCAGGTATTGCTCCCCGACCACAACGATAAGTTGTTGCCCTCAACCCAACAGGAGGGGCTGACATCCTGGGATGACGCCATCGCCCGCTGGAGTTTTGATAAAGGGCAACCTGCGGGTGCTGGCACGGATACGTTGCCCGGCGTGCCCTACCAGATTTTGCCGCTAAAAAGCGCCAGCAAAACCCTGGGTCTGGTGGTGGTCGAGCCGAACAACCTGCGTCAGTTGATGATCCCCGAACAGCAGCGTCTGCTGGAGACGTTTACGCTACTGGTGGCAAGCGCGCTGGAGCGTCTATCCCTTACCGCAAGCGAAGAGCTGGCACGGCTTACCAGCGAGCGAGAGAGTTTGCGTAACTCTCTGCTGGCGGCGCTGTCGCACGATCTCCGTACACCGCTTACCGTCCTGTTTGGACAGGCAGAAATTCTGACCCTCGACCTTGCCAGCAGCGGTTCGCCTTATGCCCCCCAGGCCAACGAAATTCGCCAGCATGTGCTCAACACGACCCGGCTGGTGAATAATTTGCTGGATATGGCAAGGATCCAGTCTGGCGGCTTTAATCTTAAGAAGGAGTGGCTGACGTTGGAAGAAGTGGTCGGCAGCGCGCTGCGCATGCTGGAACCCGGCCTGAACGGGCAACAGATTACGCTCGCATTGCCCGACCCGCTGATGCTGATCCACGTCGACGGCCCGCTGTTCGAGCGTGTGCTGATCAACCTGCTGGAGAATGCGGTAAAATATGCTGGCGCAAAGGCGCAAATCGGCATTACCGCCAGTGAGGATGCACACCATTTATTTCTTGATGTCTGGGATGACGGGCCAGGTATTGAACCGGGTCAGGAGAAAATGATTTTTGATAAATTCTCACGCGGCCATAAAGAGTCCGCTATTCCGGGAGTCGGGCTGGGGCTGGCCATTTGCCAGGCGATTATCGATATTCATGGCGGCACACTCTCAGCCAGCAATCGCCCTGAAGGCGGCGCCTGTTTTCGTGTTACACTTCCGCGAATAGCGCCACCAGAACTTGAAGAATTTCATGAGGATATGTGACAAGCGTTCTGATTGTTGAAGATGAACAAGCCATTCGCCGCTTTCTGCGCACCGCGCTGGAAGCCGAAGGGCTGCGCGTGTTTGATGCTCAAACGTTGCAGCGCGGGCTGCTGGAAGCAGCAACGCGCAAGCCGGATCTGGTGATCCTCGATCTCGGCCTGCCCGACGGCGATGGTATCGATTTTATCCGCGACTTCCGCCAGTGGAGCGCCACCCCGGTGATTGTGCTCTCCGCCCGCAGCGAAGAGAGCGATAAAATCGCCGCGCTGGATGCAGGTGCCGATGATTACCTTAGCAAACCGTTTGGCATTGGCGAATTGCAGGCGCGCCTGCGCGTGGCGCTGCGTCGTCACGGCAATACGCAACCGAACGATCCACTGGTGACTTTTTCAGATGTACAAGTTGATATCGCCGCCCGTCGCATTATCCGTGGCGGCGAAGAGGTGCATCTCACCCCCATCGAATTTCGTCTGCTGGCGGAACTGCTCAACAACCCCGGGAAGGTGCTGACACAACGTCAGTTGCTTAATCACGTCTGGGGGCCCAACGCCGTTGAACACAGCCATTATCTGCGTATTTATATGGGGCATATTCGGCAAAAACTGGAAGCTGACCCGGCGCGACCGAAACATTTCCTGACCGAAACGGGGATTGGGTATCGGTTTATGCTGTAAAAAAGGCCGGGTAGCGTCACGCAACCCGGCCTTTTTAAACAGAACTGTTATCAGGCGTTTTTCAGTACTTCGCTGACAATCTCAACCGCTTCTTTCTCAATCTGCTTACGGTGTTCTTCGCCGAGGAAGCTCTCGCAATAGATTTTATACGCGTCTTCCGTGCCTGACGGACGCGCGGCGAACCAGCCGTTGTCGGTCATCACTTTCAGCCCGCCGATAGAAGCTCCGTTGCCCGGTGCCGCCGTCAGACGTGCGGTGATCGGGTCGCCTGCCAGGGTGCTGGCGCTGACCATCTCCGGAGAGAGCTTAGAGAGCGCAGCTTTCTGCGCAGACGTCGCCCCTGCCTGCAAACGGTTGTAGCTCGGCGCGCCGAAGCGTGCTGCCAGCTCATTGTAGTGCTCTTGCGGATTCTTACCGGTGACAGCGGTAATTTCCGCCGCCAGCAAGCACATGATGATACCGTCTTTATCGGTCGACCACGGCGTGCCGTCGAAGCGCAGGAACGAAGCCCCGGCGCTCTCTTCACCACCGAAACCGAAGCTGCCGTCGAACAGACCATCAACGAACCATTTGAAGCCCACCGGCACTTCCACCAGCTTACGACCCAGATCGTTGACCACGCGGTCGATCATCGCGGAAGAGACCAGCGTTTTGCCCACGGCGACATCTTTGCCCCACTGCGGACGGTGCTGGAACAGGTAGTTGATTGCCACCGCCAGATAGTGGTTCGGGTTCATCAGACCTGCCGGGGTAACGATACCGTGACGGTCATAGTCCGGGTCGTTGGCGAACGCGAGGTCAAACTTGTCACGCAGCGCCAGCAGACCCGCCATCGCACACTCGGAGGAGCAGTCCATACGGATAGCGCCATCTTTATCAAGGTGCATAAAGCGGAACGTCTGATCGACCTGATCGTTGACGATAGTCAGATTCAGCTTGTAGTACTCGCCGATGCGTTTCCAGTATTCAATACCGGAGCCACCCAGCGGATCGACGCCCAGCGTCAAACCCGCTTTCTGAATAGCGGCCATATCGACGATATCCGCCAGCCCTTCGATGAACGGCTGCACCAAATCCATTTCTTTCACATGACCGGACGCCAGCGCGGCATCCAGAGAAATACGTTTCACGCCTTTCAGGCCGTCGGCCAGCAACGCGTTGGCGCGATCTTCCACCACTTTGGTGACGTTAGTATCGGCCGGGCCGCCGTTAGGTGGGTTGTATTTGATACCGCCATCTTCCGGCGGGTTATGAGACGGGGTGATCACAATCCCATCGGCCAGCGGGCCGCCTTTCTTGTTATGAACTAGAATGGCGTTTGAGACCGCAGGCGTCGGCGTAAAGCCGTTATTTTCCTGCACAATGACATCCACACCGTTTGCCGCCAGCACTTCGAGCACGGAGATAAACGCCGGTTCAGAGAGCGCGTGAGTATCTTTACCCACGTAGCACGGGCCAGTAATGCCATTTTTCGCACGATCTTCTGCGATAGCTTGCGCGATCGCCAGAATATGAGGTTCATTGAAACTCTGGCGCGCCGCACTGCCGCGGTGTCCGGAAGTACCAAACTTTACTGCATGCTCTGCGTTACCCGCTTGCGGTTTCAGCACATAGTACTGAGACGTAAGCTGGGCGACGTTAATCAAATCACTCTGTTGTGCAGGCTGGCCCGCACGGTTATGGATTGCCATTGCTTGATCCTTCTTATGCAAGGGTTAGATTGTGCCGCATACCTTTTCGATTAATTCAGCGGGGAACTGCATGGTTTGCATAATGTGTTCCACCATACTGCATTTACGACCGGTGTTGGTATTGGTGATCACCCAATATGGGGTTTCCGGTACCTGTTTCGGTTTAGTCTGATTACCGTTTTTCAGCAGGGTCTGCTCGTTGGCGGCAAAGTAGACACGCGTGCGCCCATGAAGCGATTCCGTTGCTTCGGCAAACGCGTTGTTATCCAGTTTGTAGAGCGTCGTCAGGATCAGCATAAAGCGATTGACGGCTTTTTTCTGCTCAGCGTATTCATCGGAGAGCAGCAGTTCACGCATCGCGCGCACTTTATCTTTCGCGGTTTTAACCGGCTTCACCTCGGCAACTGGAGCAACCTGAGCCGGTGCAGCTTCAGCTTTAGCAACCGGGGCAGCAACAACAGGTTGTGATGCGGCGGAAAACTTCAGCATTCGCCGTAAAATGTCGGATGCGCTCTCGCCAATGTGCAGTGTGTGGGCGGCAATATAGCGATAGAGTTCGTCATCAACTTCGATCGTTTTCATCTTAATCCAGTGCAATAATTTTTCTGAATACAAGTTGCTGGGATTATATGTTCAAAACCCAACAGCGGATAGCGTCATACCAGGATAGCGGCAAAAATGGGATAAAAATCGTATCTTGCCCCTGAACGTGAGAATGTCCAACATAATACCCTAACCCGACAGAGCGAAAAAAAGAACTTTGCTATGAAATTGAATACCCGAACGCAATCTGCACAAAACCAGCACAATAATTCCCCCATCCTTCTCGTTCATGGCCTGTTTGGCAGCCTGGATAACCTCGGCGTGCTGGCGCGCGACCTGGTGGCCGACCACGACATCCTGCAAGTGGATATGCGTAACCATGGCCTTTCGCCGCGTTCTGACGAGATGAACTATCCGGCGATGGCGCAGGATCTGCTGGACACGCTTGATGCCCATCATATTGAAAAAGCAACGGTAATTGGGCATTCGATGGGTGGCAAAGCGGTGATGGCGCTTACTGCGCTGGCTCCGGAGCGCATTGCGCGGTTGGTGGCTATCGATATCGCCCCCGTGGATTATCACGTTCGTCGTCATGATGAGATTTTCGCCGCCATCAATGCCGTTACCCAGGCGGGCGTCGCCACCCGTCAGCAGGCGGCAGCGCTGATGCGCGAGCATCTGGCGGAAGAAGGCGTGATTCAGTTCCTGCTGAAATCGTTTGTCGACGGCGCGTGGCGCTTTAACGTTCCGGTGCTGTGGGATCAGTACCCGCATATCGTCGGCTGGGAACCCATTCCGGCGTGGGATCATCCGGCGCTGTTTATTCCTGGCGGTAATTCCCCGTATGTTACTGAAGATTATCGCGATGCTCTGCTTTCGCAGTTCCCGCAGGCTCGTGCGCATGTCATCGCTGGCGCAGGCCACTGGGTACATGCAGAAAAACCTGATGCGGTGCTGCGCGCTATTCGCCGATATTTAGCAGACTGATTAAAAACTCAACGACCGCGCGCCATTATGGCCGTGGTCGTTGGCGTGTCGGTTGCACTGATGTATGATTGCGCGCTGTCTGCACCGGGCGTTTCCCGGTAGCTTGTTTCCCCGAAGTCACTCTGAATCATGGCAAAAGAACAAACGGACCGCACGACATTAGATTTGTTCGCAAATGAGCGTCGGCCGGGAAGACCCAAAACCAATCCGCTTTCGCGTGACGAGCAGTTGCGCATCAATAAGCGTAATCAATTAAAACGCGATAAAGTTCGCGGCCTGAAGCGCGTCGAGCTGAAACTGAACAATGATGCCGTTGACGCTCTGAACGAGCTGGCGGCAGCGCGTGATATGAGTCGCAGTGAGCTTATCGAAGAGATTCTGATGAGCCAGTTAGCCCTGCTTCACGAGCAGGAAAAGGTCTGAAAATTTCGCAAAACCCCACTTTCATGTAGCAGAGAGTGCAGTCCGGTACGATTGCTGATTCCGCACCTTTCTCTGTTCTGCTATGATTGCCCTTATCTGTGGGCAATACGCCACCACCATATCATTAAGTTTCAAGAGGTTATTTAACTCATGGCAATCGTTGGCATCTTCTTTGGTAGTGACACCGGCAATACCGAAAATATTGCAAAAATGATTCAGAAACAGCTTGGTAAAGACGTTGCCGACGTGCATGACATTGCCAAGAGCAGCAAAGAAGACCTGGCTGCATTCGACATTTTGCTGCTGGGCATTCCGACCTGGTACTACGGCGAAGCGCAGTGTGACTGGGATGATTTCTTCCCAACGCTGGAAGAAGTCGATTTCAACGGCAAACTGGTTGCCCTGTTCGGCTGCGGCGACCAGGAAGATTATGCGGAATATTTCTGTGATGCGCTGGGGACTATCCGCGACATCATCGAACCGCGCGGCGCGACCATCGTTGGTCACTGGCCGACTGCGGGCTACCACTTTGAAGCCTCCAAAGGACTGGCCGATGACGACCATTTCGTCGGTCTGGCCATCGATGAAGACCGTCAGCCGGAACTGACCGCTGAACGCGTTGAAAAATGGGTGAAACAGGTTTCTGAAGAGCTGCATCTGGAAGAGATCAAAAACGCTTAAGCATTAATGCGGCGTGATTGTTAAATTACGCCGCATTAATAGGTAGAAGCAATCAAAATAATAGCTACAAATTTTTAACTTTTGAACGCATATCTGTACAATACCTGCAGAATTTAGCGGGTTTGCTAGTTAAGCCTCGTTTTTGAAATCTTTACTCGCCCAGGGCTTGCTGTTTTCATTTAGAAAGGGTCATTCTATAATGAGACGCATTATACCCGGTGCACTCTCTATGATACTTCCCTGTTGGGAAGTCAATCGTTTAGCAACAGGACAGATTCCGCATGACTGACAACAATACCGCATTAAAGAAGGCTGGCCTGAAAGTCACACTTCCCCGGTTAAAGATCCTGGAAGTGCTTCAGGAACCAGACAATCACCATGTCAGCGCGGAAGACTTATATAAACGCCTGATCGACATGGGTGAAGAGATTGGTCTGGCGACCGTCTATCGCGTACTTAACCAGTTTGATGACGCGGGCATCGTAACGCGCCATAACTTTGAAGGGGGTAAGTCCGTTTTCGAACTTACCCAACAGCATCACCACGATCACCTGATCTGCCTCGACTGCGGCAAAGTGATTGAATTTAGCGATGATTCCATTGAAGCCCGCCAGCGTGAAATCGCGTCAAAACACGGCATTCGCTTAACGAACCACAGCCTGTACCTGTATGGTCACTGTGCAGAGGGTGACTGCCGCGAAGATGAACACGCCCACGACGCGGTAGAAAAATAGTCGTCACTGTTTTACTAAAGCCAACCAACAGGTTGGCTTTTTTATTGCCTGTTGCTTACCCTCCACACTTCGGCGTAATGTTACTTTAATGTAAACACTAAGGTACCGGAGAGGGAAATGGAACTTCGACAGTTACGATATTTCGTCCGCATCGTGGAGACCGGAAGCATGGGCAGCGCGGCGCTCGATCTGAATATTGGCGTCTCGGCGCTCAGCCAGCAGATGACGCGACTGGAAAACGACCTCTCCATACGCCTGTTGCAACGCACCTCCAGAGGCGTCACCCCCACCAGCGCCGGGCTGGCTTTTTACTCGCAGGCGCAACTGGCGCTTCGTCATGCCGATGACGCGGTGCTCGCCGCACGCGAAGCGCGTCTTTCCGGACATATCAGCGTAGGCATGGCGCCCAGTACCGCCTCCGTGCTTGGCATGCCTTTTATCAACGCGATGCGCGAAAGCTACCCTGACGTTCGTTTGCATGTTGTGGAAAGTCTCTCCGGAAACCTCGAACGCATGATCAACACCCGTCAGATTGATTTAGCGATTGTTTTTCAGAAGGATAAAATTGTGCGCTGGAGCGCAAGACCGATTCTTGAAGAAAGACTTTTCCTGATTGGCACCCATGCCCTTCTGGCTGATATTTCCTCTGACGGTATCTCGCCTGCCCAACTGGCAAACATTCCGCTGATTATGCCAAGCCAGGGGCATGGCCTGCGTGGCAGGCTTGAAGCCATTGCCCAGGAGCACGGACTGACCCCGGAAGTCGTCACCGAAATAGATGGCCTGGCCTTGCTGATGCAGGCGGTACGCAGCGGCCTTGGCGCCACATTACAGCCTGGGGCGGCGATATCCCACCTCGACCACGAAGCACTCAGAGTGATCGATGTCCAAAATCCAGTCCTTAGTCGCCCCAACTTTCTGGTCAGCCTCTCTGATGATGAACTCTCTCCGGCTGGTCTCGCAACCCGCGTAATACTCAGCAAAGTAATGCGAGAGCTCACGCAAGCCGGCGCGTGGCCAGGCGCAACCCTTTACGTTAACTAAAGGCCTCTTTAGCAAGAGGCCATAGCGGCAACGCGCATCAAGCATATACATTTCAATTACAAATTTAACAATTAGTTAAATAGTAATGGAGTCGACAATGGTTGATGTTCTGGTGATCGGCGGAGGCAATGCGGCATTGTGTGCCGCACTGACCGCTCGCGAGGCCGGCGCTTCTGTGCTGCTGCTTGAGGCCGCGCCTCGTGAATGGCGCGGCGGTAATTCCCAGCATACCCGCAATTTGCGCTGTATGCATGACGCCCCACAGGATGTGCTGGTGGAGAGCTACCCCGAAGAGGAGTTCTGGCAGGATCTGTGGCGTGTTACCGAAGGAAACACTAACGAGTCGTTGGCACGTTTAGTGATCCGCACCTCATCGCACTGCCGGGACTGGATGCGCCAGCATGGCGTTAACTTCCAGCCCCCACTTTCGGGCGCACTGCATGTCGCGCGGACTAACGCCTTTTTTATGGGCGGCGGTAAAGCGCTGATGAATGCTTATTATCGCAGCGCGGAGAAACTGGGCGTGCAAATTCGCTATAACACCCCGGTTCAGGCGCTGGAGCTGCAAAATGGCGAATTTGTCGCTGCACTGGCAGGAGAGGAGCGCATTACGGCCAAAACCTGCGTACTCGCCGCCGGGGGATTCGAGTCCAACCGGGAGTGGCTGAAGGAGGCCTGGGGCCAGAATGCGCGTGGAGAATGGCCTGCCGATAATTTTCTCATTCGCGGTACCCGCTTTAATCAGGGCGTACTGCTCAAATTTATGATTGACGCGGGTGCGGATATTATTGGTGATCCTTCCCAGTCCCACTGTGTGGCGATTGACGCCAGAGCGCCTCTCTATGATGGCGGCATTTGTACCCGTGTGGACTGCGTCTCTTTAGGGCTGGTAGTCAACCGTGATGCAGAACGCTTTTATGATGAAGGGGAAGATTTCTGGCCCAAACGCTATGCCATCTGGGGACGGCTGGTCGCCCAGCAACCGGGGCAAATCGGCTATTCGATTATCGACAGTAAAGCCATCGGTCACTTCATGCCGCCAGTATTCCCTGGCGCGCGGGCAAACACGCTGGATGAGCTTGCGCGTCAGTTAGGCCTTGATGCTGAACGTTTGACCCATACCATCACGCAATATAATCAGGCCTG
This sequence comes from Pseudocitrobacter cyperus, assembly GCF_039889165.1. Lineage (NCBI taxonomy): Bacteria > Pseudomonadati > Pseudomonadota > Gammaproteobacteria > Enterobacterales > Enterobacteriaceae > Pseudocitrobacter > Pseudocitrobacter cyperus. The sequence goes on from NZ_JAYMYY010000001.1 coordinate 1,373,435, forward strand.
TCAGCCAGGGCAGTTCGATCACACCACGCTGGATAACTGCGCGACGGCTAATCTTACCCCACCGAAAACGCATTGGGCGCGCCCAATCGATACCCCTCCCTATTATGGTTATGCCCTGCGCCCGGGGATCACCTTTACCTACCTGGGATTGAAAGTAAACGCTCACGCCGCCGTGCATTTTGCCGGAAAGCCAAGCCGAAACCTGTTTGTCGCCGGAGAGATGATGGCAGGCAACGTGCTGGGCAAGGGGTATACCGCGGGCGTCGGTATGTCGATTGGTACGACTTTCGGACGCATCGCCGGAAAAGAGGCCGCACTGGCAGCAAAACAGGAGGCGCGTCATGAAGCAGCTTGAAAAATTAATTATCGAGGCTCAAATTATCACCGAGCCAGAGGCGGAAGTTGAGCGCGTAATGCAGGTCTGTAATGCCTGCCGCTACTGCGAAGGCTTTTGTGCTGTGTTCCCGGCGATGACCCAGCGGCTTGAGTTCAATAAAGCGGATATCAACTACCTGGCGAACCTGTGCCATAACTGCGGCGCCTGTCTGCATGCCTGCCAGTATGCGCCACCGCATGAGTTTGCTATCAATGTGCCTAAAGCCATGGCCGAAGTCCGGCTGGAGACCTATCAGCACTACGCCCAGCCAGCCGCTTTCGCCGCACTCTATCGCCGGGTGGGCATCACCGTGACCCTGGCGCTGGTTTTCGGCCTGATCTTCTTTTTACTCCTCGCTATGGGGCTGAAAGGGTCGCTGCTCCATCCTCCGCTGGCGGGTGATTTTTATCAGATCTTCCCCCACAACCTGCTGGCCTGGATGTTTGGCTCCGTGTTTATTGTGGCAATCGGATTGCTAATGACCGGGGTCGTTCGCTTCTGGCGTGAAATTTCTCCCGGCCTTCCACAATCTGCGGATATCTCCGAAGCCTCACGCAACGCCCTCACGCTGAAATATCTCGATGGCGGCCATGGAAAGGGCTGTAATGAAGCGGACGATGCCTTTACCCTGCTGCGTCGCCGTTTTCATCACTTCACCTTCTACGGCTTTATGCTCTGTTTCGCTGCCACCCTCGTGGCGACAGGCTATCACTATCTTGCTGGCTGGGAAGCCCCCTACCCCTTCTTCAGCGTACCGGTCATGCTCGGCACCCTGGGCGGTGTGGGTCTGGTCGTCGGCCCGGCGGGGTTACTGTGGCTGAACCTGCGTCGCTCGCCTCTGCACGGCGATCCACGGCAAAAGCCGATGGATCGCGGTTTTATTTTACTGCTGTTACTCACCAGCCTGACGGGGTTAGGCCTGTTAGCCGGCAGGGACTCATCGTGGATGGGCATTCTGCTCGCCATCCACCTGGGGGTAGTCATGGCGCTTTTTTTGACCATTCCCTATGGAAAGTTCGCCCACGGATTTTATCGTTGCGCATCCCTACTCAAGTGGGCAATTGAGAAGCGACGCGGAAAACAGACGGGGGTCGCAGGCGACTAACCCATACACTCTTACCTCTATAACAACAAAATGAAGACAATGGAGAGCAAACCCAATGACTCAACCAACATCGCGCGCCGGAACGTTCGGCGCAATACTCAGAGTAACCAGTGGTAATTTCCTCGAACAGTTCGACTTTTTTCTGTTCGGTTTTTACGCCACCTATATCGCCAGAACATTTTTCCCGGCGGAGAGTGAGTTCGCCGCGCTAATGTTGACGTTTGCTGTGTTTGGTTCTGGTTTCCTGATGCGTCCTATCGGCGCCATTGTTCTTGGCGCCTACATTGACAGGATTGGTCGTCGTAAAGGGCTGATGGTCACGCTGGCGATTATGGGCTGCGGCACTCTGCTGATTGCCCTGGTTCCCGGTTATCAGACTATTGGCGTATTAGCCCCCATTCTGGTTTTGCTCGGTCGACTGCTCCAGGGCTTCTCTGCGGGGGTTGAATTGGGCGGTGTGTCGGTCTATCTGTCTGAAATTGCCACGCCTGGCAATAAAGGCTTCTATACCAGTTGGCAATCAGCCAGCCAGCAGGTCGCCATCGTTTTTGCCGCGCTGATCGGCTATGGACTGAATGCAACGCTCGGACACGATCAGATTTCCGAATGGGGCTGGCGCATTCCCTTTTTTATTGGCTGTATGATTATCCCACTGATTTTTGTCCTGCGACGTTCGCTCCAGGAAACGGAGGTCTTTTTACAGCGTAAGCACCGCCCCGATACCCGGGAGATTTTAACCACCATCGTGAAAAACTGGCGGATCATCACCGCCGGGACGCTGCTGGTGGCGATGACTACGACAACCTTTTATTTCATTACCGTCTATACCCCCACCTACGGCAGAACCGTTTTACATCTCAGCGCACGGGACAGCCTGATTGTCACGATGCTGGTGGGGATCTCGAACTTCATCTGGCTGCCCATCGGCGGGGCCATCTCCGACAGAATCGGCCGTCGCGCTGTGCTGATGGGCATTACGCTGCTCGCGCTGGCTACCACCTGGCCTGTGATGAACTGGCTAACGGCGGCGCCAGACTTCACCCGCATGACGCTGGTACTGCTGTGGTTCTCGTTCTTTTTTGGGATGTATAACGGCGCCATGGTCGCAGCGCTCACTGAGGTGATGCCGGTTTATGTACGCACCGTTGGTTTTTCGTTGGCATTCAGCCTCGCGACGGCCATTTTTGGCGGTCTGACGCCCGCAATTTCGACCGCGTTAGTGCAGATAACCGGAGATAAAAGCGCGCCGGGATGGTGGTTAATGTGCGCCGCATTATGCGGGCTGGCCGCGACGGCAATGCTATTTGTTCGGCTGAGTCGTGGCTATCAAACCGCGGAGAACAGGCTCTGATTTGAGATTATCCCGGGTAAGCAGCAGGCTTACCCGGATACTGTTTATCGGTATGGAAGGGATTTACTTCGTGTTGTTATTACTGTGAATTTCCTGCCAAATTTTACCGCAGTCGGTTTTCACAGCCTGATCGTTGCCGGTTTTTCTCGCCAGAATACACGCCTGGTAATCACTTACCCGCACACTTTCCTGGTTAGCAAACTGTTGATGCGCTTTGTCCTGCTTCAGCACATTCAACACCTGCTGACAGGCTTCGATTTTTTCCGGCGAACCTTCCGCAGTATTGATACAGGCGCTGTAGGCATCTTTCAGACGCGTATCTTCTTTCGGTGCATCAGACTGCGCACAGCCCGCCAGTCCCGCAACAAGCGCGGTGATCATCATCATTTTTTTCATGTTGTCAGCCCTATACGGTCCGGCGGGCATCGCAGCCCGCCGGAACGCTTATCAGAAGATGGTGAACGGTGCGATAACCATAAATTTCACGTCGCGCTCATCCTGGAAGATGTTGCCGTAACCACCGCTCCAGCTTGGGATATCGGAGTGGTTGTCGTACTGAGTGAAGTGCAGTTTAAACAGCGTACCTTTTGCACGACCATCCTGCACGGTGTAGGCCACATCCAGGCTATATGCGGACTCTTTGATGGTGTTGTTCTTGTCGTAATAGGCATCCGGGTTGATCTGCCAGGTTGCAGGTTTAGCATCCCAGGCATAAGCATATGAAGCACCGACAGCCCAGCCCGGCAGATTCCAGTTCTTCAGGTCATACATCGCGCCGAAGAAGACCGCCTTTTCGCCGTTGGCGTTAAAGTCAGAACGGTTATCCCACCAGATATCCAGACGACCGTTTGAAGAGGCGTAGGTTGGTGTCATACGTTGCAGGAAGTAGCCCTGCTGGCCTTCGGCCTTAACCCATGTCCCTTCCAGACGCAGGTCAACCTGGCCGACTTTGTAACCGAAGGTCAACGCCTGCAACCAGGCCGTGCCGTCGTAAATATCGTTTACAGTACGGTCATCGACTTTGTCGCGGGTACCGTAGAACTGGTAACTGGTAGAGAGCGGGCTACCCGCAATATCAAATTTATAGCTCGCTTTGGCGAAGTATTGATCGACATAACCTTCCGCCTGACCAAATGCCGCTTCCAGCACCAGGTCATTTTTGAAGTCATATTTCATACCGATGGAGTGCAGATAGTCGACTTTCGTGCGCTTATCGTTCTGGTAGAAATTATCCATTTCGATATGCCATGGGGCCTTGTATTCATTGGTCCACATGTAGGAGAAGCTCAGCGCGCCAGCATCGTCGAAGTCAAAATTAGCCCCGGCTTCCGCGCCCTGATAAGTACCCGGCATAAAGCTCCAGTGCGGCGCAAGTAATGTTTGACCGGTCGGTTGAATATAACCACCGCGCGCCCAAACCGGGCCATATTTAAATTTCGCCGCCGCTTTATAAAGGCTTACCCCGCTTTTATCGCCGGAGTAATCTTCTGAGTAGCCTTTATTTTTAGAAGAGAACGCAATTTCGTTTGGGTGACCACTTTCTGAGGATTCCGCCATTTCAATGGCAGTGAAAGCAGCAATATCAAGGCCAAACATATCAGCGGCATAGCCGGACTGGAAATCGAGATTCGCGTTCCAGGTGGAGTGAGAAAGGTTGGTTTTATATTTGTCGTTATCGGTCACATCTTTACGGTCACGCTCACGCTGCCAATAATAGATGCCGCCGGTTAACGTGGAATCATCGATAAAGCCTGCTGCACTCGCCTGGGGAACGACCACCAGACCCGACATTGCTGTGACACCGGCAATAGCCAGCGCCAGCGTACTACGTTTGCCACTGAACGTACGCATATGTGTATCCTCTTTGACTTTTAAAAATGCCGCTGCAAAGCAGAGGCTAAAAATAAAAAACTGATAAAAAAGTAGCGGGGTGAAAAGCACCTTTTGCTACAGGGTTAGATTATTTTTCGCGACGCGAATTATCAATCCTTTTTCGCGATCAAAACCCAGGATTATGACAAAGCGCACATATTTCGTTGCGTCTTGTAACAAATGAGATTTATTAACATAAACCGGCGCAATGCCTTATCTCATCGGGGGAAGATGTTAATACTCAGAGTTACGAGGATGTGTCTGGCGAGGATGATGCAAATGGACGATGTCTGCATGGAAAAGATTAATTCGCATCGCGAATATGAGAGATAAAAAAAACGCCGCAGGAGCGGCGTTTTTCTCAAGCAGAAGATTACTCCCCCACTTTCGCCCAGGTATCACGCAGGCCAACGGTGCGGTTAAACACCAGCTTATCAGCGGTAGCGTAACGGCTATCGAGGCAGAAGTAACCTTCACGCTCGAACTGATACGCTTTACCAGCTACAGCCGCTTTCAGGGATGGTTCAGCAAAGCCGTGCTTGATAACCAGCGAATCCGGGTTCATAACGGACAGGAAGTCATCAGCAGCGCCTGGGTTCGGTACGCTGAACAGTCGGTCGTAGAGACGGATCTCAACCGGCAGAGCGTGTGCTGCGCTCACCCAGTGAATAACGCCTTTCACTTTACGGCCATCTGCCGGGTCTTTGCTCAGGGTATCGGCATCGTAGGTACAGAAGATGGTGGTGATATTACCTTCTGCATCTTTCTCTACGCGTTCTGCTTTAATCACGTAAGCATTACGCAGACGCACTTCCTTACCCATCACCAGACGCTTGTACTGCTTGTTGGCTTCTTCGCGGAAGTCAGCACGGTCGATCCAGATTTCACCGCTAAACGGTACTTCACGGCTGCCCATTTCCGGTTTATTCGGATGGTTCGGCATGGTGACCATTTCGCCTTCGCCCTGGTAGTTTTCGATAACCAGTTTCACCGGATCGATAACCGCCATTGCGCGCGGCGCGTTTTCGTTGAGATCTTCACGAATGCAGGACTCCAGCGACGCCATCTCAATGGTGTTGTCCTGCTTGGTCACGCCGATGCGTTTGCAGAACTCACGGATAGCGGCAGCGGTGTAGCCACGACGACGCAGACCGGAAATGGTCGGCATACGCGGGTCATCCCAGCCTTCAACATGCTTGTCAGTAACCAGCAGGTTCAGCTTACGCTTGGACATCACGGTGTATTCCAGATTCAGGCGCGAAAATTCGTACTGGCGCGGATGAACCGGAATAGAGATGTTGTCGAGCACCCAGTCATACAGGCGGCGGTTGTCCTGGAACTCCAGGGTGCACAGAGAGTGCGTAATGCCTTCCAGCGCATCACTGATGCAATGGGTGAAGTCGTACATCGGGTAGATGCACCACTTGTTGCCGGTCTGGTGGTGCTCGGCGAATTTGATACGGTACAACACCGGGTCGCGCATCACGATGAACGGCGACGCCATGTCGATTTTCGCGCGCAGGCAGGCTTTACCTTCTTCGAAGCCGCCGGTACGCATTTTTTCAAACAGCGCCAGGTTCTCTTCTACGCTGCGATCGCGGAACGGGCTGTTTTTACCTGGCGCGGTGAGGGTGCCGCGGTATTCGCGGATCTCTTCCGCTGACAGCTCATCAACATAGGCCAGGCCTTTGTTGATCAGTTCAACGGCATACTGGTGCAGTTGATCGAAATAGTCGGAGGAGTAGTGAATATCACCAGCCCAGTGAAAACCTAACCACTCGACGTCGTGCTTGATGGACTCGACGTATTCGATATCTTCTTTTGCCGGGTTGGTGTCATCAAAACGCAGGTTGCACAGGCCTTGATAATCCTGCGCGACGCCAAAGTTCAGGCAGATCGATTTCGCATGGCCGATGTGCAGATAACCGTTCGGCTCAGGCGGAAAACGGGTATGGACTGTGGTGTGCTTCCCACTGGCCAGATCTTCATCGATGATCTGACGAATAAAGTTACTCGGGCGGGCTTCAGCCTCACTCATCGTGGATTCCTCAAAAGCGTAAATAACGTATAACGGCGTATGATCTTATAAGCAGGGCGCAGAGACAACCCTTAACTTACAGAAAATAGCGCTTTGAAGTGGAGTATGGGGATCATTTGCTGCAAAAAAAAGCGGCGGAGGAAAAGTCCCCCGCCGCTTAAGGCAATCGCGAACTCAGGAGCGATTATTTACCTTTAATTTCATACAGTGGTGTTTGCCCCGCAACAACCGCACCCTGCGCCTTAATCACCAGGCCGCTGAAGTCGTCGATGTTGCTGCAAACTACCGGGCTAATCATTGAACGTGCATTAGCATTCAGGAAGTCGAGATCCATTTCCAGCACCGGCTGCCCTGCTTTCACTTCCGCACCCTCTTCAACCAGGCGAGTGAAGCCCTGGCCGTTCAGCGCAACGGTATCAATACCCATATGGACAACGATTTCCGCGCCTTTTTCTGTTTCCAGGCAGAATGCGTGGTTGGTGTTGAAGATTTTCACGATCGTGCCCGCCGCCGGGGAAACCACGGTTTTATCCGTTGGTTTAACCGCTACGCCATCACCGACTGCTTTGCTGGCAAAGGCTTCGTCTGGTACCTCTTCCAGCGCCACAACATCACCGGTCACAGGAGACACCAGCTCCGCAATCACCGAACTGTTATTCGGCACCGCTTGCGGTTTTGCCGCAGGCGTAGCAGCCGGTGCCACAGTCGCTTCTGCTGCTGCAACCGGGCCAGTGGTTTTCATCGCGTTGGCGATTTTCTCTGCCACGAAGCCAACGATAATCTGCACGCTGGTTTTATTCAGGCGAATCACGCCGGATGCGCCCAGACGTTTGGCCATCGCATCGTTCACCAGTGAGGAGTCTTTCACGTTCAGACGCAGACGGGTGATACAGGCGTCGATACCGGTCAGGTTATCAGAACCGCCGATTGCGGCGATGTACTGACGCGCCAGGCCCGTAACGTCCTGCTCTTTATCGCTACCCACATTAGTGTCTTCGCCATCGGCTTCGCTACCGGCAACGGCCAGTTCACGACCCGGGGTCATCAGATTGAATTTGCTGATGGTGAAACGGAATACCACATAGTAAATAACGAAGAACACCAGCCCCTGAGGAATAAGCATCCACCAGTGAGTCGCCAGCGGGTTACGGGAAGAGAGCACCATATCCACCAGACCCGCGCTAAAGCCGAAGCCGGCAATCCACTGCATGCTGGCCGCGATGAACACGGAGATACCGGTCAGGAAGGCGTGGATGACATACAGCACCGGCGCCACGAACATGAAGGAGAACTCCAGCGGTTCGGTGATCCCGGTGAAGAACGCGGCGAACGCGCCCGCCATCATAATACCCAACACTTTCGCTTTGTTTTCAGGACGTGCGCAGTGGTAGATAGCCAGAGCTGCACCCGGCAGGCCGAACATCATGATTGGGAAGAAGCCCGCCTGATAACGACCAGTGATACCGACAACCGCTTTACCGGCTTCGATAGACTGCGCGCCACCGAGGAAGTTAGGAATGTCGTTAATGCCCGCCACGTCGAACCAGAACACGGAGTTCAGGGCATGGTGCAGGCCAACCGGAATCAACAGACGGTTGAAGAAGGCGTAAACGCCCGCGCCGACGGAACCCAGTTTCTGAATGTGTTCACCAAAGTTCACCAGACCGTCGAAAATCACCGGCCAGATGTACATCAGAATGAAGGCGACCACGATCATCACAAACGAGGTCAGAATAGGCACCAGGCGGCGACCGCTGAAGAACGACAGCGCCTTCGGCAGCTCAACGCTGCTGAAGCGGTTGTAGAGTTCCGCAGAGATAATACCGACCAGAATACCCACGAACTGGTTGCTGATTTTACCAAATGCCGCCGGAACCTGGTCCGCCGGGATCTTTTGGATCATTGCAACTGCCGCCGGAGAACAGAGCGTGGTCAACACGAGGAAGCCCACGAAACCGGTCAACGCCGCCGCGCCGTCTTTATCTTTCGACATACCATAAGCCACACCAATGGCAAACAGCACGGACATGTTATCAATAATGGCGGAGCCAGACTTGATAAAGAACGCAGCAAGGGCGTTATCTCCACCCCAGCCGACAGGGTCGATCCAGTAACCAACCCCCATCAAAATTGCCGCTGCAGGCAGCGTGGCGACTGGCACCATCAGTGCGCGCCCCACCTTCTGTAAATAACCTAGAATACTCACTTTATTCCCCCTATGAGACCCCGTTAGGCTCACCAATCGCTGTTTTTTTATAGTGTCGTTAATGATTACTACGATGAATTATTCATTCACACGTGGAGTGTGTGAAAAATTAATTCGTATCGCAAATTAAACGCCCTGTTTTTGTGATTATAGTCACCAAATATTGCTATAACCCCTCCCTTTTGCTGGCTAACACGCAAAACTTATTTTATCATTCAAAAAATCAAAGCGGATTGACCCCTTGTTACCGCGAAAGTGCGTTACGCTTATCATTAGCACTCGTCAATCCACGACCTGTTTAAATTAACTATAGAGGTGAACAATGAGACTGATTCCCCTGGCTACAGCAGAACAAGTGGGCAAATGGGCCGCGCGTCATATCGTTAACCGCATCAACGCGTTCAACCCGACAGCCGATCGTCAGTTCGTGCTGGGTCTGCCGACTGGCGGCACACCGCTGACTGCCTATAAAGCACTGGTAGAAATGCATAAAGCGGGCCAGGTTAGCTTCAAGCACGTTGTGACGTTCAACATGGACGAATACGTGGGTCTTCCGAAGGAGCATCCGGAAAGCTATCACAGCTTCATGCACCGCAATTTCTTCGACCACGTTGATATTCCGGCTGAAAACATTAATTTGCTGAATGGTAATGCCGCAGATATTGACGCAGAATGCCGTCGTTATGAAGAAAAAATTCGTTCTTACGGCAAAATCCACCTGTTTATGGGCGGCGTGGGCAACGATGGTCACATCGCGTTCAACGAACCGGCCTCTTCTCTGGCTTCCCGCACCCGTATCAAAACCCTGACCCACGAAACCCGTGTGGCGAACTCTCGTTTCTTTGACGGCGACGTCTCTCTGGTACCAAAATACGCGCTGACTGTAGGCGTGGGCACCCTGCTGGATGCCGAAGAAGTGATGATCCTCGTGCTGGGCAACCAGAAAGCACAGGCTCTGCAGGCGGCTGTCGAAGGCAACGTCAACCACATGTGGACTATTAGCTGTCTGCAGTTGCATCCGAAAGCTGTGATGGTGTGCGATGAGCCATCCACGATGGAGCTGAAAGTGAAAACGTTGAAATATTTCAACGAACTGGAAGCGGAAAACATCAAAGGTCTGTAATGTATTCTCGTCCCGCCACGCAGCGGGACGCTTTTTTAGAAACCCGGGGGTCGTAATGTATGCATTAACTCATGGTCGGATTTACACTGGCCGCGAAATTCTGGATGACCACGCGATTGTTATCGCCAATGGCCTTATCGAACGTCTCTGCCCGCTGGCAGATTTACCGGCTGATATTGAACAACGCTCCGTCAACGGCGCCATCATTGCCCCTGGTTTTATCGATGTTCAGCTTAATGGCTGCGGCGGCGTACAGTTCAACGACACGGCTGAAGCCGTCAGCGTTGAAACGCTGGAAATCATGCAGAAAGCTAATGAAAAATCGGGCTGCACCAGCTACCTGCCAACGCTGATTACCTGTAGCGACGATCTCATGAAACAGGGCGTGCGCGTGATGCGCGAGTACCTGGCCAAACATCCTAATCAGGCGCTGGGTCTTCACCTGGAAGGGCCGTGGCTGAATATTATTAAGAAAGGCACCCATAACCCGGCTTATATCCGCAAGCCCGATGCTGCGCTGGTCGACTTCCTGTGTGAAAACGCAGACGTGATCACCAAAATCACCCTGGCGCCGGAAATGGTAGAGCCGGAAGTTATCCGTAAACTGGTTGCCGCAGGGATCGTGATTTCTGCTGGTCACTCCAACGCGACGCTGGAAGAAGCCAAAACGGGCTTCCGCGCAGGCATTACCTTTGCCACCCACCTTTATAACGCGATGCCGTACATCAGCGGTCGCGAACCGGGCCTGGCGGGCGCTATTTTTGACAACGCCGACGTTTACTGTGGGATCATCGCCGATGGCCTGCACGTCAACTACGCCAACATCCGTAACGCCAAACACCTGAAAGGTGACAAACTCTGTTTGGTTACGGACGCCACCGCACCGGCAGGCGCAAACATTGATCAGTTCATTTTTGCTGGTAAAACAATATACTACCGTAACGGTTTATGCGTGGACGAAAACGGTACGCTGAGCGGCTCTTCCCTGACCATGATCGAAGGGGTTCGTAACCTGGTTGAGCATTGCGGTATTGCGCTCGACGAAGTACTGCGTATGGCGACACTCTACCCGGCGCGCGCCATTGGCGTTGATAGCCATCTGGGCCAGATTGCCCCGGGGATGACTGCAAACCTGACCGCGTTTACGCGCGATTATAAAATCACTAAGACCATCGTTAATGGTGACGAGGTCGTTAACTGAGTAAGCGAAAGTATGACATCAGGCGGACAAGCTCAAATTGGTAATGTTGACCTCGTAAAACAGCTTAACAGTGCGGCCGTTTACCGCCTGATTGATCAGCATGGGCCAATCTCGCGCATTCAAATTGCCGAACAGAGCCAGCTTGCTCCCGCCAGCGTAACCAAAATTACGCGTCAGCTTATTGAGCGCGGATTGATTAAAGAAGTCGATCAACAGGCCTCCACCGGGGGCCGCCGCGCTATCTCTATCGTCACCGAGACACGCAATTTCCACACTATCGGCGTGCGCCTCGGGCGCCATGACGCGACACTGACGCTTTACGACCTCAGCAGTAAGGCCATTGCCGAAGAGCATTACCCTCTTCCCGAGCGCACCCAGGAGACGCTGGAGCATGCGCTGCTCAACACCATTGCCACCTTTATAGAAACCTGCCAGCGAAAAATTCGTGAGTTGATTGCCATCTCCGTCATTTTACCCGGTCTGGTTGATCCGGAGAGCGGAGTCATTCGTTATATGCCGCATATCCCGGTCGAGAACTGGGGGTTGGTAGGCGCGCTGGAAAAACGCTTTAACGTCACCTGTTTTGTCGGTCATGACATTCGCAGCCTCGCGCTGGCGGAGCACTACTTCGGTGCAAGTCAGGACTGCGAAGACTCTATTCTGGTGCGCGTACACCGCGGAACCGGGGCGGGGATCATCTCTAACGGGCGGATTTTTATCGGCCGCAACGGCAACGTCGGTGAAATTGGTCATATACAGGTCGACCCGCTCGGCGAGCGCTGCCACTGCGGCAACTTCGGTTGCCTTGAAACCGTTGCCGCCAACGCCGCCATTGAGCATCGTGTACGTCACCTGCTGGAGCAAGGCTACCAGAGCCGAATCACACTGGATGACTGCAATATCAAAGCCATCTGCAAAGCCGCCAATAAGGGCGATGAACTGGCAACGGAGGTGGTTGAGCACGTAGGCCGCCACCTGGGTAAAACCATCGCCATCGCCATCAACTTGTTTAACCCGCAAAAAATTGTCATTGCCGGGGAAATTACTGATGCTGAGCGCATCCTGTTGCCCGCCATCGAAGGTTGTATCAATACTCAGGCGCTGAAGGCGTTCCGTAAAAACCTGCCAGTGGTTCGCTCCACGCTCGATCACCGCTCGGCGATAGGTGCTTTCGCCCTCGTTAAACGTGCGATGCTCAACGGCATTTTGTTGCAGCATCTTCTCGAAGGCTAATCATCCCGGCTGTCTCTGGCGAGGCAGCCCGCTTAATTCTGTGTATAATTACGCCTCTTTCAAACCATGTCAGGTAGTCCATGACCATTCAGAATGTAATTTGTGATATCGACGGCGTGCTGATGCACGATAACGTGGCCGTACCGGGTGCCGCAGAATTTTTAACACGGATTCTGGAGAAAGGGCTGCCGCTGGTACTGTTGACCAACTACCCTTCCCAGACCGGGCAGGATCTGGCAAACCGTTTCGCCACCGCCGGGGTCGATGTGCCGGACAGTGTGTTCTACACCTCAGCCATGGCCACCGCCGATTTTCTGCGCCGCCAGGAAGGAAAAAAAGCCTATGTCGTTGGCGAAGGCGCGCTGATCCACGAACTCTATAAAGCGGGCTTTACCATTACCGATGTGAATCCGGACTTTGTTATCGTCGGCGAAACCCGTTCCTATAACTGGGAAATGATGCATAAAGCCGCCTTTTTCGTCGCCAACGGTGCGCGCTTTATCGCCACCAACCCGGACACCCACGGCCGCGGTTTCTATCCGGCCTGCGGCGCGCTGTGCGCAGGCATCGAGAAAATCTCCGGGCGTAAACCGTTCTACGTTGGCAAGCCCAGCCCGTGGATTATTCGTGCCGCACTGAACAAAATGCAGGCCCACTCCGAGCAGACGGTCATTGTCGGCGACAACCTGCGCACCGATATTCTGGCGGGCTTCCAGGCCGGGCTGGAGACCATTCTGGTGCTCTCCGGCGTCTCGACGCTGGACGATATCGACAGCATGCCGTTCCGCCCGTCGTGGATTTATCCGTCGGTCGCGGAAATCGATGTAATTTAAGTCAATGTTACGCCGGATGACGCTTCGCTTATCCGGCAACACATAAACATCAATTCATTCAACAGAACTGCCACTTTATTAAGAAATCGTCAATTCTATAGTTCAAAACCCAGCCATTTTTCAACATTCCCCAACTCCTGTTGCACTTTTTCTTTTTTACCCCCTAAAACCCTTGCACCCTCTCCCCCTTTACGGCATTTTCTAATACATCAGTCAGACAATTTACAGGGTTAACGGAGAAGTCTATGTGTTCGATTTTTGGTGTACTGGATATTAAAACTGACGCGGGCGAGCTGCGTAAAAAGGCGCTTGAGCTCTCCCGCCTGATGCGCCACCGCGGCCCGGACTGGTCCGGTATTTATGCGTGTGACAAAGCCATTCTGGCACACGAACGTCTGTCGATTGTCGACGTCAACGCCGGTGCGCAGCCGCTGTATAACGAAAAGAAAACGCATGCGCTGGCCGTGAACGGTGAAATCTACAACCATCAGGCACTGCGCGCAGAATACGCAGACCGCTACCAGTTCCAGACCGGTTCTGACTGCGAAGTGATCCTCGCGCTGTATCAGGAAAAAGGCCCGGAATTTCTCGACGATTTGCAGGGCATGTTCGCCTTCGCCCTCTACGACAGTGAAAAAGATGCCTACCTGATTGGTCGCGACCACATTGGGATCATCCCGCTGTATATGGGTTATGACGAGTTCGGTAACTTCTATGTCGCGTCTGAAATGAAAGCGCTGACTCCGGTTTGCCGCACCATCAAAGAGTTCCCGGCGGGCAGCTACCTGTGGAGCAAAGACGGCGAAATTCGCCAGTATTATCAGCGCGACTGGTTCGACTACGACGCGGTGAAAGACAACGTGACCGATAAAAACGAACTGCGCCAGGCGCTGGAAGAGTCCGTTAAAAGCCACCTGATGTCTGACGTGCCTTACGGCGTACTGCTTTCCGGCGGCCTGGACTCCTCCGTGATTTCAGCCATCACCAAAAAATTCGCCGCGCGCCGCGTGGAAGATCAAGAGCGCTCTGAAGCATGGTGGCCGCAGTTGCACTCCTTCGCGGTAGGCCTGGAAGGTTCTCCGGATCTGAAAGCAGCGCAGGAAGTGGCAAACCACCTCGGCACCGTGCACCATGAAATTCACTTCACCGTGCAGGAAGGGCTCGATGCTATCCGTGATGTTATCTATCACATCGAAACTTATGATGTGACGACCATTCGCGCCTCGACGCCAATGTATTTGATGTCGCGTAAAATCAAAGCGATGGGCATTAAAATGGTACTGTCAGGCGAAGGTTCTGATGAAGTCTTTGGCGGCTACCTTTACTTCCATAAAGCGCCGAATGCGAAAGAACTGCACGAAGAAACCGTGCGTAAACTGCAGGCGCTGCATATGTATGACTGCGCACGTGCCAACAAAGCGATGTCCGCCTGGGGCGTGGAAGCGCGCGTACCGTTCCTGGATAAAAAATTCCTCGACGTGGCGATGCGCATCAACCCGCAGGACAAAATGTGCGGCAACGGCAAAATGGAAAAACACATTCTGCGTGAATGTTTTGAATCCTATCTGCCGGCAAGCGTAGCATGGCGTCAGAAAGAGCAGTTCTCTGACGGCGTAGGCTATAGCTGGATTGATACCCTGAAAGAAGTGGCGGCGAAGCAAGTTAGCGATCAGCAACTGGAAACCGCGCACTTCCGCTTCCCGTACAACACCCCGAGCTCTAAAGAAGGCTATTTGTACCGTGAAATCTTCGAAGAGCTGTTCCCGGTGCCAAGCGCTGCGGAATGTGTTCCGGGCGGCCCGTCCGTTGCCTGCTCTTCTGCGAAAGCCATTGAGTGGGATGAAGCGTTCAAAACGATGGACGATCCATCAGGCCGTGCGGTAGGCGTTCACCAGTCCGCCTACAAATAAGACCCTGTTGTGAAATGCCCCGGCTCGCGCGCCGGGGTTTTTATTACTGCTTTTTCGTCTCTTGTTCCAGGTACGCTGTCAGGAAATGCTCGGCATTTGCGCCACTTCCGTTAGAGAGTTCCTCGTTATAGTTGATCCACCAGGTGGATTGCTCATCAGGAATGTAAAGGCTGCCGTTACCATCTTTAATACGCACCAGCTCAAACGGTTTCCCTTTGATGTCAGCGGTATAACTTTTCTCGCCGTCTCGCGTCATTTGAACCTTGCAGCGGAAAATACGCCCATCAATGTCGTTATCGATATGAGAAACCTGCACTAACGCTTCATTCGCTGCCCGTGGCCCAATACGCATTAGCCAGACAACCGCCCCCTCTTGCCCACGGTAAGCCTGCACGTATTTACCGGTTTCCGGGCGAGCGGTTTCAGCAAACGCAGACTGCATCAGTAAAAAAACGCCTAAAACGGCTGTGATAAAACGCAACATACTATTCCCTCAATAATGTAGCGGCGGAGTTTCCTCCTTCTGGTCGTGACCAAAATGCAGGCGCAACCCTTCCTGCCCTGTCAAATTTGGCGGTGTTAGTATTTCACAGAGCAATTTCGCCGCACTATTGATGGATTCCGAATTTCATCCTTTCCGCTGAAATAACAGCTTCATGGCATGTATAAAAACGCGAAGTAACCAATTTTTGCCGAATATTCCATCACGCTGTTCGCAACCTAACCAAACAGTCACATTCCGGCAATTTTCATTGAAAAAGAGGTTGACGCTAAAGGGCTCAATACGCATAATGCGCCCCGCAACGCCGATAAGGTAACGCGAAAAAAAAGATGGCTACGTAGCTCAGTTGGTTAGAGCACATCACTCATAATGATGGGGTCACAGGTTCGAATCCCGTCGTAGCCACCATCTTTTTTTGCGGGAGTGGCGAAATTGGTAGACGCACCAGATTTAGGTTCTGGCGCCGCAAGGTGTGCGAGTTCAAGTCTCGCCTCCCGCACCATTCACCCGTATGCGTTGCACGGATGGGGTATCGCCAAGCGGTAAGGCACCGGTTTTTGATACCGGCATTCCCTGGTTCGAATCCAGGTACCCCAGCCACCTTTCTTCGATATTTGCGGTTATCCGCGACGGTATTGGGGTATCGCCAAGCGGTAAGGCACCGGTTTTTGATACCGGCATTCCCTGGTTCGAATCCAGGTACCCCAGCCATCGAAGAAACGCAGTACCTGGCTACGTAGCTCAGTTGGTTAGAGCACATCACTCATAATGATGGGGTCACAGGTTCGAATCCCGTCGTAGCCACCAAATTAGAAATTTATCGATGTTTTCGGTAAACTAAAAGAATTGTTGGGGTATCGCCAAGCGGTAAGGCTCTGGTTTCTGATACCAGCATTCCGAGGTTCGAATCCTCGTACCCCAGCCATTTTCCAAAGACGTTCACACTGTGAGCGCACCCTGTTGGGGTATCGCCAAGCGGTAAGGCTCTGGTTTCTGATACCAGCATTCCGAGGTTCGAATCCTCGTACCCCAGCCACTCTTTTAAAAGCTCGCTTCGGCGAGCTTTTTTGTTTTTGTCGTCCAGGGAAAGTGCCGGATACGCTACGCTTATCCGGCCTGGGGAAAACTACAACCCTAACGCGTACTTCAGCGCCTGGCGTTTTAACACACCTGCGCGCTGGGCGGCCATTAACCCAATATTACGCGCAATCTTCAGCGGGCTGAGATCGTTACTGAACCCCGCATAGAAAAGATCCATGCCTGACTGCATCAGGAAATTATCTGCGAGTCGGCGAGACTGGTAGCGCTTCAGTACGCGTTCACTGGCCCAGTCTTCGGCATAACCGCGCGCATTCGCCAGCACGTCAATCAGCGCTTCCACGTCGCGATAACCCAGATTCACGCCCTGCCCCGCCAGTGGGTGAATGGTATGTGCCGCATCGCCGACCAGAGCCAGCCCCGGCTGGACATACTGCAACGCGTGACGGCGGGTAAGTGGGAATGCACCTGCCGCGATGGGGGTGACGTGACCCAGCCGCTGCGGGAAATGGGTGTGGATCTCCTGCTGAAGTTGCGGCATAGACAGCGCCTGTAGCTGACGAATGCGTGCAGGCGTGTCGTACCACACCAACGATGCCCAATTATCGAACAACGGTAAAAACGCGCGCGGCCCGGTGGGCGAAAATTGCTGCCAGGTGCTGTCTCCAGGGTCGTTTTCACACTGTACGGTGATCAGCATGCAGGATTGCGGATACTGCCAGCCATGTATGCCGATACCCGCCATCTGGCGCACCTGAGAAAATGCGCCGTCCGCGCCAATGACCAGACGGGTGGACAGCGTATCTCCCTCAGCCAGCGTCAACAGGCGACGTCCCGCTTCCATTGTCATCCCATTAAGGGTTTTGCCGGTTATCAGCGTCACCTGTGGATGCGCTTCAAGCGCCTGCCACAACGCCCACTGCAGGACGTTGTTCTCAACCATATAACCCAGTTGCGGCAGTTTCAGCTCGGCGGCATCGAACACCACATGCGCATTCTGCCACTCCCATGTTTCCAGGCGACGCCAGGCGTGAACGCGCATGGCCTGTATGGCCTCCCACACGCCTAGCCCACGCAGCAGCGATACTGATGCCGCGCTGATGGCCGAAATGCGCACATCGGGCTGCGATCCCGGCTCAAAATAAACAGGCGCTGATTTTTCCAGAACAGTAACGGAAAAACCGGCCTGCGCCAGCCCCAGGGCCAGAGCGCCGCCGACCATTCCACCGCCTACCACGACGACATCTGTTTGCCGAATTGTCATAGTCAATTATCCTTAACCGTTAATGCCTTAAGTTTACCGGATTTTCCACCGCTTGAGGTCATACTGGTCACAACCGCATCAAAGCATTACAATACGCGCCCTGTATTCCTGGCTATTTCCCCGCCATTTTCGGGGTATAAACACTTAAGCAAGAGCAAGTCGATGACAAAAAAACTCCATATTAAAACCTGGGGCTGTCAGATGAACGAGTACGATTCATCCAGGATGGCCGATCTGCTGGATGCCACTCACGGGTATCAACTCACTGAAGTGGCTGAAGAAGCGGATGTGCTGCTGCTTAATACCTGCTCAATCCGCGAGAAGGCACAGGAAAAAGTCTTCCATCAATTAGGTCGCTGGAAATTATTAAAGGAAAAAAAACCAGGCCTGATTATTGGCGTCGGCGGCTGCGTGGCCTCTCAGGAGGGCAAGCTGATTCGTCAGCGCGCGCACTACGTGGATATCATTTTTGGCCCGCAGACGCTGCACCGTCTGCCAGAGATGATTAATGCTGTGCGCGAAAAACGCCGCCCGGTTATTGACGTCAGCTTCCCGGAAATTGAGAAGTTCGACCGCCTGCCGGAACCCCGCGCGGAGGGGCCGACAGCCTTTGTTTCCATCATGGAAGGCTGCAACAAATATTGTACTTACTGCGTGGTGCCATATACCCGTGGTGAAGAAGTCAGCCGCCCATGTGATGATATCCTGTTTGAAGTCGCGCAACTGGCGGCGCAGGGTGTGCGTGAAATTCACCTGCTCGGTCAGAACGTGAATGCCTGGCGCGGTGAAAACTACGACGGCACAACTGGCTCATTTTCTGAACTGCTGCGCCTGGTCGCCGCCATCGATGGTATCGACCGCCTGCGTTTCACCACCAGCCATCCAATCGAGTTCACCGACGATATCATTGAAGTCTACCGCGACACGCCTGAACTGGTCAGTTTCCTCCATCTGCCAGTGCAGTGCGGTTCCGACCGCGTACTGAACCTGATGGGCCGCACACACACTGTGCTGGAGTATAAATCGATCATCCGTAAGCTGCGCGCAGCGCGCCCGGATATCCAGATTAGCTCTGACTTTATCGTCGGTTTCCCTGGTGAAACCACTCAGGATTTCGAGCAAACCATGAAGCTGATTGGTGAAGTCAATTTCGACGTCAGCTACAGCTTTATTTTCTCCGCCCGCCCGGGTACGCCTGCCGCCGATATGGTCGACGATGTGCCGGACGAAGAGAAAAAACAGCGCCTGTATATCTTGCAGGAGCGCATCACCCAGCAGGCCATGGCGTGGAGCCGCCGTATGCTTGGCACCACCCAGCGTATTCTGGTCGAGGGTACCTCGCGTAAGAGCGTGATGGAGCTGACGGGTCGTACCGAAAATAACCGCGTGGTGAACTTTGAAGGCACCCCGGATATGGTCGGTAAGTTTGTCGATGTCGAGATTGTGGATGTCTACACCAACTCGCTGCGCGGCAAACTGGTGCGCACAGAAGATGAAATGGGCCTGCGTGTGGTCGAATCACCGGAATCGGTCATCGCCCGTACCCGTAAAGAGAATGAACTGGGCGTCGGTGTTTACCAGCCGTAAACCTTTCGGCCTGCCGCTCCGGCAGGCCTTGTTTTCTCTGCCTTTCACCCAAATATCCATTGCAATGCTTGCGCCTTTATTACCTGGCGTGAATAATTTCATCAATGATGACCCGATTGTCGGGATGAGTCTGATCCCAGGCCGGATACGCGTATCGCCATCCGGTAAACATGAAAGAGGAACAGTTTGAACATAGACACTCGCGAAATTACTCTGGAGCCAGCAGACAACGCCCGCCTGCTGAGCCTGTGCGGCCCGTTTGATGACAACATCAAACAGCTTGAGCGGCGACTGGGCATCGAAATCAACCGCCGCGATAATCACTTCAAACTCACCGGACGCGCGATTTGCGTCACCGCTGCGGCAGACATTCTACGCAGCCTGTATGTCGATACCGCCCCGATGCGCGGTCAGATTCAGGATATTGAGCCGGAGCAAATCCACCTCGCGATCAAAGAAGCACGCGTGCTGGAACAGAGCGCCGAGAGCGTGCCGGACTACGGCAAGGCTATCAATATCAAAACCAAACGTGGCGTTATTAAGCCACGCACGCCAAACCAGGCGCAGTATATCGCCAACATTCTTGACCACGACATCACCTTCGGCGTGGGCCCGGCGGGTACAGGTAAAACCTATCTGGCGGTCGCGGCGGCGGTTGATGCGCTGGAACGTCAGGAAATTCGTCGTATTCTGCTGACTCGTCCGGCCGTGGAAGCGGGTGAAAAACTGGGCTTCCTGCCCGGGGATTTAAGCCAGAAAGTTGACCCGTATCTGCGCCCGCTGTACGACGCGCTGTTTGAGATGCTCGGCTTCGAGAAAGTAGAAAAACTGATTGAGCGCAACGTGATTGAAGTGGCCCCGCTGGCCTACATGCGCGGACGCACGCTGAACGATGCCTTTATCATTCTTGATGAGAGCCAGAACACCACCATCGAACAGATGAAAATGTTCCTGACCCGCATCGGCTTTAACTCAAAAGCGGTGATCACCGGCGACGTCACCCAGATTGACCTGCCGCGCAACACCAAATCCGGCCTGCGCCATGCCATTGAAGTGCTGGCCAACGTCGATGAAATTAGCTTTAACTTCTTCCACAGCGAAGACGTGGTTCGTCACCCTGTGGTGGCGCGCATCGTTAACGCCTATGAAGCCTGGGAAGAAGCAGAACAAAAACGTAAAGCTGAGCTGGCTGCGGAACGAAAACGCGAAGCTCAGGAACAGGAGCAGAAATGAGTCAGGTGATCCTCGATCTCCAGTTGGCCTGTGAAGACAACACCGGTCTGCCCGACGAAAGTCAATTTCAGACATGGCTGGATGCCGTTATCCCGCAATTTCAGGAAGAATCAGAAGTGACGATTCGCCTGGTGGATAGCGCGGAAAGCCATGAGCTCAACCTGACCTATCGCGGAATGGACAAACCGACCAACGTGCTCTCCTTCCCGTTCGAAGCACCGCCTGGCATGGAGATGCCGCTGCTGGGCGATCTCATTATCTGCCGTCAGGTCGTTGAACGCGAAGCGAAAGAACAGAATGTGCCGCTGGACTCCCACTGGGCGCATATGGTGGTGCACGGTAGCCTGCATCTGCTGGGGTACGACCATATCGAAGATGACGAAGCCGAAGAGATGGAAGGCATCGAAACGGAGATAATGCTTGCTCTGGGCTATGAGGATCCGTACATTGCCGAGAAAGAGTAACTGCCGGGCTTCGGCCCGACAGTTTTTTTATTGCCGCCCAACGCTGAGTTTGCGCGTGGCGGCTTTGATAAACTAACCATGAGAACCCAAACGACGCCATGAGCGACGACAATTCACACAGTAGTGACACAGTAAACAGCAAAAAGGGATTTTTCTCCCTCTTACTCAACCAGCTTTTCCACGGTGAACCGAAAAACCGCGATGAACTGCTGGAGCTGATCCGTGATTCCGGGCAAAACGACCTTATCGACGAAGATACGCGTGATATGCTCGAAGGGGTAATGGACATCGCCGACCAGCGCGTTCGCGATATCATGATCCCCCGCTCCCAGATGATTACCCTGAAACGTAACCAGACCCTTGATGAATGTCTCGACGTCATCATCGAATCTGCGCACTCTCGTTTCCCGGTGATTAGCGAGGACAAAGATCACATCGAAGGGATTTTGATGGCCAAAGATCTGCTGCCGTTTATGCGCAGCGATGCCGAAGCCTTCAGCATGGACAAAGTGTTACGTCAGGCGGTTGTCGTCCCTGAGAGCAAACGGGTTGACCGGATGCTCAAAGAGTTCCGCTCGCAGCGCTATCACATGGCGATTGTTATCGATGAGTTTGGCGGCGTCTCCGGCCTCGTGACCATCGAAGATATTCTCGAACTGATTGTCGGTGAAATTGAAGATGAGTACGACGAAGAAGATGATATCGACTTCCGTCAGCTCAGCCGCCACACCTGGACGGTGCGCGCGCTGGCTTCCATCGAAGATTTCAACGAAGCCTTTGAAACGCACTTCAGCGATGAAGAAGTGGATACCATTGGCGGCCTGGTAATGCAGGCATTTGGTCATCTGCCGGCACGCGGCGAGACCATCGACATTGACGGTTACCAATTCAAGGTAGCAATGGCGGACAGCCGTCGTATCATCCAGGTTCATGTCAAACTTCCTGATGACGCGCCGCAGCCGAAAATGGAAGACTAAACTAACAGGACATTTAGCCTAAATGGTATTTGCCTCTCTTATTGAACGCCAGCGCGTGCGCTTACTGCTGGCGCTGTTATTCGGAGCCAGCGGAACGCTGGCTTTTTCTCCTTATGATATCTGGCCTGCCGCTCTTATCTCCCTGATGGGCTTACAGGCGCTCACTCTGAATCGACGTCCGCTACAAAGCGCCTGGATTGGCTATTTCTGGGGAATGGGGCTGTTCGGTTCCGGTATCCACTGGATTTACGTCAGCATCGCCCAGTTTGGTGGCATGCCAGGCCCGGTGAATGTCTTCCTCGTAGTGCTGCTGGCGGCGTATATGTCGCTCTATACCGGGCTATTTAGCGGCATTCTGTCGCGCCTGTGGCCGAAAGCAAACTGGATACGCGTCGCGATAGCCGCGCCGGTTATCTGGCAAATCACCGAGTTTCTGCGCGGCTGGGTATTGACCGGCTTCCCGTGGTTACAGTTCGGCTATAGTCAGATTGACGGCCCGTTGAAAGGCCTTGCGCCGATCATGGGCGTGGAGGCGATCAACTTCCTGCTGATGTCCGTTAGCGGCCTGCTGGTGCTGGCGGCGGTAACGCGTAACTGGCGTCCTGCCGTGGTCGCGATGGTGCTCTTCGCCCTGCCCTTCCCGCTGCGTTACATCCAGTGGTATCAGCTTGAGCCGCAGCGCGCAACGCAGGTTTCACTGGTGCAGGGCGATATTGCCCAGTCGCTGAAGTGGGATGAAAACCAGCTTATCAATACGCTGAAAATTTATCTCAACGCCACGCAACCCGAGATGGGCAAGTCGCAACTGATTATCTGGCCTGAGTCAGCCATTCCGGATCTGGAAATTAATCAGCAGAACTTCCTGCGCATGATGGATGACCTGCTGCGTTCAAAAGACACTACGCTGGTAACGGGCATCGTCGACGCACGTCTGAACAAACAGAACCGTTACGACACCTACAACACCATCATTACGCTGGGCAAAGACAATCCTTACAGCTATGAGTCTAAGAACCGCTATAACAAAAATCACCTGGTTCCCTTTGGTGAGTTTGTGCCGCTGGAATCGATTCTGCGCCCGTTAGCACCGTTCTTCGACCTGCCAATGTCATCGTTCAGCCGCGGAGCCTACGTCCAGCCGCAACTGCTGGCGCATAATATGAAGCTGACTGCCGCCATTTGCTACGAGATTATTCTTGGCGAGCAGGTGCGCGATAACTTCCGTCCGGATACCGACTTCCTGCTAACCATCTCCAACGATGCGTGGTTTGGTAAGTCTATCGGCCCATGGCAGCACTTCCAGATGGCACGTATGCGCTCCCTGGAACTGGCTCGCCCGCTGTTGCGCAGCACCAACAACGGCATCACTGCGGTAATTGGCCCGCAGGGTGAGATTCAGGCGATGATCCCGCAGTTTACCCGCCAGGTGCTGACCACCACCGTGACGCCAACCACAGGCTTAACGCCTTATGCCCGTACCGGTAACTGGCCACTGTGGGCGCTCACCGCGCTGTTTGGCTTTGGTGCGCTGGTGATGAGTTTGCGTCAGCGTCGGAAGTAATCTTCCTCCCCTCACCCTAACCCTCTCCCGCAGGGAGAGGGGACTGTTCGCCCCCGTTTTTATGCCCTGCGCTGGTTTTCTCCCTCTCCCTCAAGGGAGAGGGGACTGATTGTGCACGTTGTTAAGTTCCGCGCTGGTTTTCTCCCTCTCCATGTGGGAGAGGGCCGGGGTGAGGGCATCAGCGCGCACATTTCCCCCTCA
The DNA here is from genome assembly GCF_039889165.1 of Pseudocitrobacter cyperus. Taxonomy (NCBI): domain Bacteria; kingdom Pseudomonadati; phylum Pseudomonadota; class Gammaproteobacteria; order Enterobacterales; family Enterobacteriaceae; genus Pseudocitrobacter; species Pseudocitrobacter cyperus. Next base: position 1,397,510 of record NZ_JAYMYY010000001.1, read on the forward strand.
CCCTAACCCTCTCCCTCAAGGGAGAGGGGACGGATTGTGCACGTTGTTAAGTTCCGCGCCGGTTTTCTCCCTCTCCCTGTGGGAGAGGGCCGGGGTGAGGGCATCAGCGCACATACCCCCCCACACTCCCCATTCTGGCACGACAATTGCTTAATACATTCAGGCAGTAATGAATTTTGTATTAGCGCAACCCGGTAGCACCAAAATGAATCATAGGTAGCACCTCTTCAGTGCAATCTGCGATTTTTGCCACAAAATGGTGCGGAGCAGTTCGCAAAAACAAACAATAAATCACCAAATTCTTTACATTAAGCCACACTGAATGTTAACAAACAGAGATAACGCTGCACGCCAAAGTTGCACGCGATAACAACACAAACATCACTAAGGGTATCTATGCGTCGATGGCGCAGATGATAAAGGAGCTGGATATGCAATTACGTAAACTGACCGCTGCCATGCTGGCGATGGGATTATGCGCCGGGCTGGCACACGCAGAAGATGCGCCGGCGGCAGGTAGCACCCTGGACAAAATCGCCAAAAATGGCGTGATTGTTGTCGGACACCGCGAATCTTCCGTTCCGTTTTCCTACTACGACAACCAGCAAAAAGTGGTCGGCTACTCTCAGGATTACTCCAACGCCATCGTTGAAGCCGTGAAGAAGAAGCTGAACAAACCTGACCTCCAGGTCAAATTGATCCCTATTACCTCTCAGAACCGTATCCCGCTACTGCAAAACGGCACCTTCGATTTTGAGTGCGGCTCTACCACCAACAACCTTGAGCGCCAGAAGCAAGCGGCTTTCTCTGACACCATCTTCGTCGTCGGCACACGTCTGCTGACCAAAAAAGGCGGTGCCGTGAAAGACTTCGCTGACCTGAAAGGTAAAGCGGTCGTCGTGACCTCCGGCACCACCTCTGAAATTCTGCTGCACAAGCTGAACGACGAACAAAAAATGGATATGCGCATCATCAGCGCCAAAGACCACGGCGACTCCTTCCGTACTCTGGAAAGCGGACGCGCAGTGGCGTTCATGATGGATGATGCTCTGCTGGCCGGTGAACGCGCGAAAGCGAAGAAACCAGACAACTGGGAGATCGTCGGCAAGCCTCAGTCTCAGGAAGCCTACGGTTGTATGCTGCGTAAAAACGACCCGGACTTCAAAAAGCTGATGGATGACACCATCGCGAAAGCACAAACCTCCGGGGAAGCGGCGAAATGGTTTGATAAGTGGTTTAAAAACCCAATCCCGCCAAAAAACCTGAACATGAACTTTGAACTGTCTGAAGAAATGAAGGCCCTGTTTAAAGAACCGAATGACAAAGCTCTGAACTAATTATAACAACCAGGGCGGGACTACCTGCCCTCTCGATTGTTGAATAGCACGGACAGACTACAGGCCTGGCGGTCGTTCCCCGCCGGGCCCGAATATCGCAGTACGCCGTTCACCAATCTTCGAGGGTAGCACTGCTACCCTTTTTTTTCTGGAGTAGATTTATGTCAATAGACTGGAACTGGGGGATTTTTCTTCAGCAAGCCCCGTTCGGCAACACCACCTATCTTGGCTGGCTATGGAGTGGTTTTCAGGTCACCGTCGCCCTGTCGATTACCGCCTGGATTATCGCTTTCTTCGTAGGCTCCCTGTTCGGCATCCTGCGTACCGTTCCGAACCGTTTCCTTTCCGGGATCGGCACCCTGTACGTCGAACTCTTCCGTAACGTCCCATTGATCGTGCAGTTCTTTACCTGGTACCTGGTTGTTCCGGAATTACTGCCGGAAGATCTGGGAATGTGGTTTAAAGCAGAGCTGGATCCCAACATTCAGTTCTTCCTCTCATCGATGATTTGTCTTGGCCTCTTTACCGCGGCACGCGTGTGTGAGCAGGTGCGCGCGGCGATTCAGTCGCTGCCTCGCGGGCAGAAAAACGCCGGCCTGGCGATGGGCTTAACGCTGCCGCAAACCTACCGTTATGTGCTGTTGCCGAACGCCTACCGCGTGATCGTGCCGCCAATGACCTCGGAGATGATGAACCTGGTAAAAAACTCGGCCATCGCCTCCACCATCGGGCTGGTGGATATGGCGGCGCAGGCGGGCAAGCTGCTGGATTACTCCGCGCATGCCTGGGAATCTTTCACCGCAATCACCCTTGCGTATGTCCTGATTAACGCCTTCATTATGCTGGTGATGACCCTGGTGGAACGCAAAGTTCGCCTGCCGGGCAATATGGGAGGCAAATAATGTACGAGTTTGACTGGAGTTCTATCGTCCCTTCTCTGCCCTATCTGTTGGCCGGGCTGGTCGTGACGCTAAAAATCACCGTTACCGCCGTCATTGTCGGTATCGTCTGGGGCACCATCCTCGCGGTGATGCGCCTCTCCTCTTTCGCGCCTGTCGCGTGGTTTGCTAAAGCCTACGTCAACGTTTTCCGCTCCATCCCGCTGGTCATGGTGCTGCTGTGGTTTTACCTCATTGTGCCCGGGCTATTGCAGGATGTGCTGGGGCTATCGCCAAAAGCCGATATCCGTCTGATTTCCGCCATGGTGGCCTTCTCGATGTTTGAAGCGGCCTACTACTCGGAAATTATTCGCGCAGGTATTCAGAGCATTTCGCGCGGGCAATCCAGCGCTGCGCTGGCGCTTGGCATGACCCACTGGCAGTCGATGAAACTTATCATTCTGCCGCAGGCCTTCCGCGCAATGGTACCGCTGCTGCTTACCCAGGGGATCGTTCTGTTCCAGGATACCTCACTGGTTTATGTTTTAAGTCTTGCCGACTTCTTCCGTACCGCCTCCACCATCGGCGAGCGTGACGGAACGCAGGTTGAAATGATCCTGTTTGCCGGCGCCGTTTATTTTGTGATTAGCCTGAGTGCTTCGTTGTTGGTCAGCTACTTGAAAAGAAGGACAGTTCAATGATTACCCTGAAAAATGTTTCTAAATGGTATGGTCACTTTCAGGTGCTGACCGACTGCTCCACGGAAGTGAAAAAAGGTGAAGTCGTGGTGGTTTGCGGCCCGTCCGGCTCCGGAAAGTCGACGCTTATCAAAACCGTAAACGGCCTTGAGCCAGTGCAACAGGGGGAGATCCTGGTTAACGGTATTCAGGTGAACAATAAGAAAACCAACCTTGCGACGCTGCGCTCGAAGGTCGGAATGGTGTTCCAGCATTTTGAGCTGTTCCCTCACCTGTCGATTATTGAAAACCTGACGCTGGCGCAGGTAAAAGTGCTGAAACGCGACAAAGCGGCATCGCGCGAAAAAGGGCTGAAATTGCTGGAGCGCGTGGGGCTTTCCGCCCATGCTAATAAGTTCCCGTCGCAGCTTTCCGGCGGCCAGCAACAGCGCGTGGCTATCGCCCGTGCGCTGTGTATGGATCCGGTGGCGATGCTGTTTGATGAGCCAACGTCGGCGCTCGATCCTGAGATGATCAACGAAGTACTGGATGTCATGGTGGAACTGGCTAACGAAGGTATGACTATGATGGTGGTGACCCACGAGATGGGCTTCGCCCGCAAAGTGGCAAACCGGGTGATCTTTATGGATGAAGGGAAAATCGTGGAGGACTCAGAGAAAGAGGCCTTCTTCGCTAACCCGAAATCCGATCGAGCAAAAGACTTCCTCGCCAAAATTCTGCATTAATCTATCCGGCGCGCGCTTCAGAGTGCGCGCCGCTTCACGCTTTTTTGTCTCGCCCCTCGAATGCCTTGACGCACAGCGCTACCCTTGTCGCAAAAAAACGCCTGACAAGGAGTATTTATGGCAACCCCGATTATTCTCGACTGCGACCCAGGGCATGACGACGCCATCGCGATTGTGCTCGCCCTCGCCTCCCCGGAACTGGAGGTCAAAGCAATCACCTCCTCCGCTGGAAACCAAACGCCGGACAAAACCCTGCGTAACGTGCTGCGCATGCTGACGCTGCTGAAACGTACCGATATTCCGGTGGCGGGCGGCGCGATTAAGCCGCTGATGCGTAAACTGATTATTGCCGATAACGTGCACGGGGAAAGCGGCCTCGACGGCCCGGCGCTGCCGGAACCCGGTTTTGCCCCGCTTACCTGCACCGCCGTAGAGTTAATGGCCAAAACCCTGCGTGAGAGCGACCAACCGGTCACGATTGTTTCGACCGGGCCACAAACCAACGTTGCCCTGCTGCTTAACAGCCATCCGGAACTGCACGCTAACATTGCGCAAATTGTGATAATGGGCGGCGCGATGAGCCTGGGTAACTGGACGCCAGCGGCCGAATTTAATATTTACGTTGACCCGGAAGCCGCAGAGATTGTTTTCCAGTCCGGCATTCCGGTGGTGATGGCGGGGTTAGATGTGACGCATAAAGCGCAGATCCACACCGCGGATACGGAGCGTTTTCGCGCCATCGGTAATCCGATTTCCACGATTGTCGCCGAACTGCTCGATTTCTTCCTTGAGTATCATAAAGATGAAAAATGGGGATTTGTCGGCGCACCGCTGCACGACCCGTGCACCATTGCCTGGCTGCTGAAACCGGAACTGTTTACCACCATCGAGCGTTGGGTTGGGGTGGAAACGCAGGGGAAATATACCCAGGGGATGACGGTGGTGGATTATTACTTCCTGACAGGCAATAAGCCAAACGCGAAAGTAATGGTAGATGTGGATCGTCAGGGGTTTGTCGATTTACTGGCGGAAAGATTAGCGTTTTACCACTAAACAAATGCCGGATGCGCAGCGCATCCGGCGCACTCTTTACGGCTCAAACGGCCTTCTCTGAAACTGGTCATGCCCGCATTTCGGGCACAGTGGCAATACATCTGGCGTATATACGGCTAAATGGAAATGGCACTTCTCACACACCAGATTCCCCAGCCCCACCACCTCACCGCTGTGATACACGCCGTGATGATTGAGATCCTGGAAAACTTCACGCCATTCAAGCTGGGTTTTATCGGTAATATCCGCCAGCTCCTGCCAGATGCTCTCTTTAATAACGCGCAAAAATACGCTGTCTTCTTCGTCTTCCTGGCTCTCGCTGTAGCTCATAGCGAACTCTTCCAGGTCGCGCTTAACCGCGCGGATCAGTTCGTCCACTTCCGTTCGCGTTAACTCGCCAGTCTGGACAACCCGCGCACGCGCCTGTTCCACCAGCGCATCGATATCACGCTCACCATTGCGTAGCCGCTCGGAAAGCGTCGCCACCAGTTCGCGGTAAAATTGAGCAACCTTGTTCATTGTTTCCTCTCCCGGGCAGTTAACCTGGTCTTATAATAGACCTTATTTCTTTACTACTCTGTCAACTTCCCCACAGAGTTCGTAAATCTGTGCCCGGGCTTTTCGTCGCCATAATGTGTGAAAGGCTGTTTTGACGGTAAGCTTTGGGCTATGCTATGCGGATCTGATTACCATATCCATTGGCTACTTTGTAGCTGTATTGAAAACAGGACCACTGGCTGCCATGCAAGAGCAATACCGCCCGGAAGAGATAGAATCAAAAGTCCAGAAACACTGGGACGAGAAGCGTACCTTTGAAGTCACTGAAGACAACAGCAAAGAGAAGTATTACTGCCTGTCGATGCTTCCTTATCCTTCTGGTCGACTACACATGGGCCACGTGCGTAACTACACCATCGGTGACGTAATTGCCCGTTATCAGCGCATGCTAGGAAAAAATGTACTCCAGCCTATCGGTTGGGATGCGTTTGGTCTGCCGGCAGAAGGTGCGGCGGTTAAAAACAATACAGCACCGGCACCGTGGACGTATGACAACATCGCCTACATGAAAAACCAGCTCAAAATGCTGGGCTTCGGCTATGACTGGAGCCGTGAACTGGCGACCTGTACCCCGGAATATTACCGTTGGGAGCAGAAATTCTTCACTGAGCTGTATAAAAAAGGCCTGGTGTATAAGAAAACGTCTGCGGTCAACTGGTGCCCGAACGATCAAACCGTTCTGGCAAACGAACAGGTTATCGACGGCTGCTGCTGGCGCTGCGATACCAAAGTTGAGCGTAAAGAGATCCCGCAGTGGTTTATCAAAATCACCGCATACGCGGACGAACTGCTGAACGACCTGGATACGCTCGACCACTGGCCTGACACGGTGAAAACCATGCAGCGCAACTGGATTGGCCGTTCCGAAGGCGTAGAAATCTCCTTCGACGTCAACGACTATGCCGATAAGCTGACCGTTTACACCACCCGTCCGGACACCTTTATGGGTTGTACCTACCTGGCCGTTGCTGCGGGCCACCCGCTGGCGCAGCAGGCTGCTGCCAACAACCCAACGCTGGCTGCCTTTATCGACGAGTGCCGTAATACCAAAGTGGCCGAAGCCGACATGGCGACCATGGAGAAAAAAGGCATTGATACCGGCTTTAAAGCGATTCACCCGCTGACTGGCGAAGCGATTCCGGTGTGGGCCGCTAACTTCGTTCTGATGGAGTACGGTACTGGCGCGGTAATGGCGGTTCCCGGTCACGATCAGCGCGACTATGAGTTCGCCACCAAATATGGTCTCGACATTAAGCCGGTTATCCTGGCAGCCGACGGTTCAAAACCAGACCTCTCCGAACAGGCATTGACCGAAAAAGGCACCCTGTTCAACTCCGGCGAATTTGACGGTCTCGACCACGAAGCGGGCTTTAACGCCATTGCCGACAAGCTGGCAGCCATGGGCGTGGGCGAACGTAAAGTGAACTACCGTCTGCGCGACTGGGGCGTTTCCCGTCAGCGTTACTGGGGTGCGCCGATTCCGATGGTGACTCTGGAAGACGGCACCGTCATCCCAACGCCTGAAGATCAACTGCCGGTTATTCTGCCGGAAGATGTGGTCATGGATGGCATCACCAGCCCAATCAAAGCTGACCCGGAGTGGGCGAAAACCACCGTTAACGGCATGCCTGGCCTGCGTGAAACCGACACCTTTGACACCTTTATGGAATCTTCATGGTACTACGCGCGCTACACCTGCCCGCAGTATCAGGAAGGCATGCTCGATTCCGACGCGGCTAACTACTGGCTGCCGGTGGATATCTACATTGGCGGTATCGAACACGCCATCATGCACCTGCTCTACTTCCGCTTCTTCCACAAACTGATGCGCGATGCAGGCATGGTCAACTCCGACGAACCGGCTAAACAGTTGCTGTGCCAGGGTATGGTGCTGGCTGATGCCTTCTACTACGTCGGCGCGAACGGTGAGCGTAACTGGGTTTCTCCGGTTGATGCTATTGTTGAGCGTGACGAAAAAGGCCGTATCGTAAAAGCGAAGGACGCGGCAGGTCATGAGCTGGTGTATACCGGCATGAGCAAAATGTCCAAGTCCAAAAACAACGGCATCGACCCGCAGGTGATGGTTGAACGCTACGGCGCGGATACCGTTCGTCTGTTTATGATGTTCGCCTCCCCGGCCGATATGACGCTGGAATGGCAGGAATCTGGCGTTGAAGGCGCAAACCGCTTCCTGAAACGTGTCTGGAAACTGGTTTACGAGCATACCGCTCAGGGCCCGGTTAGCGCGCTGAATGTAGACGCGCTGAGCGAAGATCAACAATCCCTGCGCCGTGACGTTCATAAAACTATCGCCAAAGTGACCGATGATATCGGTCGTCGTCAGACCTTCAACACCGCTATCGCGGCAATCATGGAGCTGATGAACAAACTGGCGAAAGCGCCGGTGGAAGGCGAGCAGGATCGCGCCCTGATGCAGGAAGCGCTGCTGGCGGTCGTGCGTATGCTCAACCCGTTCACCCCACACGCCAGCTTCACCCTGTGGCGTGAACTGGGAGGTGTTGGCGATATCGACAACGCACCGTGGCCTGTTGCAGACGAAAAAGCGATGGTTGAGAACACCACGCTGGTCGTCGTCCAGGTTAACGGTAAGGTGCGTGGCAAAATCACCGTAGCCGTTGATGCAACCGAAGAACAGGTTCGTGAACGTGCAGGCCAGGAACACCTGGTCGCGAAATACCTTGATGGCGTTACCGTGCGTAAAGTGATTTACGTTCCGGGTAAACTCCTTAACCTGGTCGTCGGCTAAGCGCGGGAGGAAACGTGCGATATTTGACAACGTTGTTGTTATCTTTGGCGGTGCTGGTCACCGCCGGATGTGGCTGGCACCTGCGTAGCACTACGCAGGTTCCCAGCGAAATGAAAACGATGATCTTCCAGTCCGGGGATCCAAACGGCCCGTTAAGCCGTGCGGTACGTAATCAGTTGCGCCTGAATGACGTGACGCTGCTGGAAGACAGTACGCTGCGTAAAGATGTGCCGTCGCTGCGCATCCTGAAATCCAGTTTTTCTCAGGATACCGCATCCGTATTCCAGAATGGTCAAACTGCGGAATACCAGATGGTGTTAGTGGTCAATGCATCGGTGCTGATCCCGGGTCAGGATATCTTCCCGATCTCCACCAAAGTGTACCGCTCATTCTTTGATAACCCGCAGCGAGCGCTGGCGAAAGATGCTGAACGTACCATTATCATCAATGAAATGTACGAAAAGGCGGCTGAACAGTTGATCCGTAAACTGCCAAGCGTACAAATCGCTGACAGCAAAACGGCACCGGACAGCATACCGATGGCTGAAGAGTCACCGATCGGCCCAGGTCGCGTCTCCACAACTCTGGGTAACTGATGATTCGGTTGTATCCGGAACAACTCCGCGCGCAGCTCTCTGAAGGGCTGCGCGCGGCCTATCTATTGCTGGGTAACGATCCGTTGCTGCTCCAGGAAAGCCTGGACGCAGTGCGCCATGTCGCCACCGAACAGGGTTTTATCGAGCACCACACTTTTTCTGTTGATGCCAGCACCGACTGGAGCGAAATCTTCTCGCTTAGCCAGGCGTTGAGCCTCTTCTCCAGCCGACAAACGCTACTGCTGTTGCTGCCGGATAACGGCCCTAATGCGGCGATCAACGAACAACTGGCGCGCCTGGTATCCATGCTGCATGGCGATCTGCTGTTGATTGTTCGTGGCAGCAAGCTCACCAAAGCGCAGGAAAATGCAGCGTGGATCACCGCGCTTGCCAGTAATGCCGTCCAGGTAAGCTGCCAGACGCCGGAACAGGCCCAGCTTCCACGCTGGCTGGCCACCCGCGCAAAACAGCTCAATTTGCAACTGGATGAGCCCGCAAGCCAGCTTCTCTGTTACTGCTACGAGGGCAACCTGCTGGCGCTGTCTCAGGCACTGGAACGCTTATCGTTGCTCTGGCCCGATGGCAAACTCACCCTTCCGCGTGTGGAACAGGCTGTCAATGATGCGGCGCATTTTACCCCCTTCCACTGGGTGGACGCCCTGCTGGCAGGGAAAAGCAAACGTGCCCTGCACATTCTGCAACAGCTACGGCAGGAAGGCAGCGAGCCGGTGATTTTGCTGCGAACAGTGCAGCGCGAGTTGCTGTTACTGGTGAATCTGAAACGCCAAAGTGCCCACACGCCGCTGCGCGCCCTGTTTGATAAACACCGCGTCTGGCAAAATCGTCGTGGTATGATCGGTGAGGCCGTTAATCGTCTGAGCGGCGACCAGCTTCGTCAGGCGGTAACGCTACTGACCCATGCGGAACTCACGTTAAAACAAGATTACGGTCAGTCCATCTGGGCTGAACTGGAAAGCCTTTCGCTACTGCTTTGCCATAAAGCCTTAGCCGATGTATTTATTGACGGATGATATGACAAAGCTGCAAGCGCTGTTTGGCGGTACCTTCGATCCGATTCATTACGGGCATCTGAAGCCAGTGGAAATTCTGGCGAATCAGATTGGTTTGTCGCGCATAATTATCATGCCCAATAATGTGCCGCCTCACCGCCCGCAACCGGAAGCAACCAGCGATCAACGCAAGCATATGGTGGAACTGGCGATTGCCGATAAACCGTTGTTTGTACTTGATGAGCGAGAACTGCGCCGCGATATGCCGTCGTATACCGCACAAACGTTACAGGAGTGGCGTCACGAAGAGGGCCCGGAAACACCGCTGGCATTTATCATCGGCCAGGACTCACTGCTAACGTTTCCCACCTGGCACCAGTACGAAACCATTCTTGATAACGCGCACCTGATTGTCACGCGCCGCCCCGGCTACCCGCTGACAATGCAGCAACCGGAGCACCAGCAGTGGCTGGACGACCGGCTGACGCTGCGTTCAGAAGATCTGCACGAACAACCTGCCGGGAAAATTTTTCTCGCGGAGACACCGTGGTTTGATATCTCCGCAACCATCATTCGCGAGCGCCTGCAGAATGGCGAGTCCTGCGAGGAGATGATGCCCGCGCCGGTGCTAGCCTACATCATGCAGCAGGGTTTATACCGCTAAATACCTCACTTAACGCCCGGTACTGCCGGGCGTGTTCTTCCCACAGCGAATAATATCCTCCATCCCGATTAACATCGGCTTTAGCGACGCAGGCATACCCACAGGATTGATATTCGCGCTAAAATCAACGAGCATGCGCGCCGCCTCACGAAGATTACCGCCGTGCATGCTGGTAAGCTTCTACAAGCGACTTCCCCGCCCAAAAGCGGTATCTCACTTCAGTTTGCTGATACAGGGAGAAAGACATGAAACTCTGGCTGGTTCGTCACGGCGAAACACAGGCCAATGTCGATGGGCTCTATTCAGGCCACGCGCCGACTCCGCTTACGCTGAAGGGGATTCAGCAGGCCACATCGCTCGGCCCCCTGTTGCAACACGTCCCCTTTGATCATGTGATGTGCAGCGAACTTGCGCGCACACAGGATACGGCACGTCTTATGCTGGGCACCCGCCCGCTACAGCCTGAAATCGTCCCGGAACTCAACGAGATGTTTTTTGGCGACTGGGAGATGCGCCATCACCGCGATCTGATTATCGAAGATGAGGCTAACTACGCCGCCTGGTGTAACGATTGGCAGAATGCTATTCCGACGAACGGCGAAGGTTTTCAGGCATTCTCGCTACGGGTGAACGGCTTTATCGAACGGCTGCCGCATTTAGCGTATCAGAACCTGCTGCTGGTGAGTCATCAGGGCGTATTAAGCCTTTTGGTCGCACGTTTACTGAAGATGCCTCAGTCGGCGATGTGGCATTTTCGCATCGACCAGGGTGCCTGGAGTATGATTGATTTCTCGCCGGAATTTGCCACTCTTCGCGTGCTGAACAGCCGGGCCACCTGGCAGCCGTAAGCGGGATAATCCCGATTTATCCCGCAGGGCCTGGTACAGCCATTGACACCCGGCGACAGACTGTTATTCTCCGCAGCCAGAATCATCCCGGACGCAGCTATCTACAAAGATTGTTTTACAAAAATGGCGATGCATTCGTTATTAATGAATGGGATGATAGCCCGCCTTACGACCCGTCCGGTGACATTTGTCCCGATAACGCCTTTAGTTCGGGTATACTGTCGGGCTCTATTACTATTTGTTCACACACCCAAGGGGAATACACTTGCAGGGTAAAGCACTCCAGGATTTTGTAATCGACAAAATTGATGATCTGAAAGGTCAGGACATCGTGACTATCGACGTTCACGGTAAATCCAGCATCACCGATTGCATGGTGATTTGCACCGGCACTTCCAGCCGTCATGTTATGTCTATCGCTGACCACGTGGTACAGGAATCTCGCGCTGCCGGCTTGTTGCCGCTGGGCGTTGAAGGCGAAAACGTCGCCGACTGGATCGTCGTTGATTTAGGCGATGTGATTGTCCACGTCATGCAGGAAGAGAGCCGTCGCCTGTATGAACTGGAAAAGCTCTGGAGCTAAGTTGTGAAGTTGCAGTTGGTCGCCGTCGGCACCAAAATGCCGGACTGGGTACAAACCGGGTTTACCGAATATCTACGCCGTTTTCCGAAAGATATGCCGTTCGAACTGGTGGAAATTCCAGCCGGTAAGCGTGGCAAGAATGCGGACATCAAGCGCATTCTCGATAAGGAAGGTGAGCTGATGCTCGCCGCCGCAGGAAAAAATCGCATTGTCACGCTCGATATCCCCGGCAAACCCTGGGATACGCCGCATCTGGCAGTTGAACTTGAACGCTGGAAGCAGGATGGCCGTGATGTCAGTTTGCTGATTGGCGGGCCTGAAGGGCTCTCTCCGGCGTGTAAAGCGGCTGCGGAACAGAGCTGGTCGCTCTCGAACCTGACGATGCCGCATCCGCTGGTGCGCGTGCTGGTCGCTGAGAGCTTGTACCGGGCGTGGAGTATCACTACCAACCACCCTTACCACCGCGAGTAATGATGACCAGGGTAAAATTAAGCAGCGAATGAAACTACAGAACTCTTTTCGCGACTATTCGGCTGAGTCTGCGCTGTTTGTGCGCCGGGCTCTGGTCGCCTTTATGGGGATATTGCTGCTTACCGGTGTGCTGATCGCTAACCTCTATAATCTGCAGATTGTCCGTTTCACCGATTACCAGACTCGTTCGAACGAGAACCGTATTAAGCTTGTGCCCATCGCGCCAAGCCGCGGCATTATCTACGATCGTAACGGCACGCCGCTGGCGCTCAACCGTACCATCTATCAACTGGAGATGATGCCGGAAAAAGTCGACAGTGTGCAGAATACCCTGGAATCACTGCGCGGCGTGGTCGATCTGACCGACGACGATATCGCCAATTTCAAAAAAGAGCGTTCACGCTCCCATCGTTTCACCTCCATCCCGGTGAAGACCAATCTGACAGAAGTTCAGGTGGCGCGTTTTGCGGTCAATCAGTACCGTTTCCCGGGCGTGGAAGTGAAAGGCTACAAGCGCCGCTACTACCCGTTTGGCTCCGCCCTCACCCACGTAATCGGCTACGTCTCGAAAATTAACGATAAAGACGTGGAGCGGCTGGACAAAGACGGCAAGCTCGCCAACTACGCGGCAACGCACGATATCGGTAAGCTCGGCATCGAACGCTATTACGAAGATGTGCTGCATGGCGAGACCGGTTACGAAGAAGTTGAAGTCAACAACCGCGGGCGCGTTATCCGTCAGCTAAAAGAAGTGCCGCCTCAGGCCGGACACGACATCTATCTGACGCTCGACCTTAAGCTGCAACAGTATATTGAAACGCTGCTGGCGGGCAGTCGCGCTGCCGTGGTCGTCACTGACCCACGTACAGGCGGTATTCTGGCGCTGGTGTCAATGCCAAGCTACGACCCAAACCTGTTCGTTGACGGCATCTCCAGCAAAGATTATTCCGGGCTGCTGAACGACCCGAACACGCCGCTGGTTAACCGCGCCACGCAGGGGGTTTACCCGCCAGCGTCAACCGTGAAACCTTATGTTTCCGTCTCCGCCCTGAGCGCGGGCGTCATTACCCGCAATACCAGCCTGTTCGACCCTGGCTGGTGGCAATTACCGGGCTCAGAAAAACGCTATCGCGACTGGAAAAAATGGGGACACGGTCATCTGAACGTCACCAAAGCGCTGGAAGAGTCTGCGGATACCTTCTTCTATCAGGTTGCCTACGACATGGGGATCGACCGTCTATCCGAGTGGATGGGCAAATTTGGCTATGGCCATTATACCGGCGTCGACCTCTCTGAAGAACGCTCCGGCAACATGCCGACACGCGAATGGAAACTGAAACGCTTTAAGAAACCGTGGTATCAGGGCGACACCATTCCGGTGGGGATCGGCCAGGGCTACTGGACGGCAACGCCGATTCAGATGAGCAAGGCGCTGATGATCCTGATTAACGATGGGGTGGTGAAAGTACCGCACTTGCTCTCCAGCACCATGGATGCAGGAAAACGGATCCCATGGGAACAGCCGCACGAGCCGCCGGTTGGCGATATCCACTCCGGTTTCTGGGAGATCGCCAAAGACGGGATGTATGGCGTAGCCAACCGCGGCAACGGCACAGCGCATAAGTACTTTGCCAGCGCACCGTATAAAATCGCCGCAAAATCCGGTACAGCCCAGGTCTTTGGCCTGAAAGCAAACGAAACCTACAACGCGCATAAAATTGCCGAGCGTCTGCGTGACCATAAACTGATGACCGCCTTCGCGCCGTATAACGATCCGAAAGTCGCCGTCGCCATTATTCTGGAGAACGGCGGCGCGGGCCCGGCGGTAGGTACCATTATGCGTCAAATTCTTGACCACATTATGCTTGGCGATAACAACACTGAGTTGCCGACTGAAAATCCGGCCGTATCTGCGGCGGAGGACCAATAAACATGACGGATAATCCGAACAAAAAGTCGATATGGGATAAAATCCATATCGATCCGGCCATGATGCTGATCCTGCTGGCACTGCTGATCTACAGTTCGCTGGTCATCTGGAGCGCCAGCGGCCAGGACATCGGCATGATGGAACGTAAAATCGGCCAGATCGCGATGGGTCTGGTGATCATGGTGGTGATGGCGCAAATTCCGCCTCGCGTCTATGAAGGCTGGGCGCCGTGGCTCTATATTTTCTGCATCATTCTGCTGGTGGCGGTAGATGCCTTCGGCGCCATTTCAAAAGGGGCGCAGCGCTGGCTCGACCTCGGTATTGTGCGCTTCCAGCCGTCGGAAATTGCCAAAATAGCGGTACCGCTGATGGTCGCACGCTTTATTAACCGCGACGTCTGCCCACCTTCGCTGAAAAACACCGGGATCGCGCTGGTGCTTATTTTCATGCCAACGCTGCTGGTCGCGGCACAACCTGACCTTGGCACATCCATTCTGGTGCTACTCTCCGGCCTGTTCGTGCTGTTCCTCTCTGGCCTTAGCTGGCGGCTTATTGGCATCGCCGTAGTGCTTATCGCGGCGTTTATTCCAATATTATGGTTCTTCCTGATGCACGATTATCAACGCCAACGCGTGATGATGCTGCTCGATCCGGAATCTGACCCGCTCGGTGCGGGCTATCATATTATTCAGTCTAAAATCGCGATTGGCTCAGGCGGCCTGCGTGGCAAAGGCTGGTTGCACGGTACCCAGTCGCAGCTTGAGTTTTTACCTGAGCGCCACACCGACTTTATCTTCGCGGTTCTGGCAGAAGAGCTGGGGCTGATTGGCATTCTGGTTTTACTGGCGCTCTACGTGCTGCTAATCATGCGCGGGTTGTGGATAGCCTCCCAGGCGCAAACCACCTTTGGTCGCGTCATGGCCGGTGGCCTTATGCTGATTTTATTCGTTTATGTCTTTGTAAATATTGGTATGGTAAGTGGCATCCTTCCGGTGGTGGGCGTTCCATTGCCGTTAGTCAGCTACGGGGGTTCGGCCCTGATCGTACTGATGGCCGGGTTTGGTATCGTGATGTCGATACACACCCACAGAAAAATGTTGTCGAAAAGCGTCTAAGAGGTGCTCAATGCAAAAGCTTTGGCTGGGGATCTGCATCGCAGCAGGATTGCTGGCAGGTTGTTCGAATGATGATGTGCAGCAGAAAACCGTCACCGTTCCGCAGCCCGCGGTATGTAATGGCCCGATAGTGGAAATCAGCGGGGCCGATCCGCGCTTTGAGCCGCTGAACGCCACCGCAAACCAGGATTACCAGCGCGAGGGAAAAAGCTACAAAATCGTGCAGGATCCCTCCCGCTTCAGTCAGGCGGGCTTTGCCGCCATTTACGATGCAGAGCCAGGCAGTAACCTGACGGCAACCGGCGAAGCGTTCGACCCAACGCAGATCACCGCAGCGCACCCTACGCTGCCGGTGCCGAGCTACGCGCGCGTCACCAACCTGGCAAACGGACGCATGATTGTCGTGCGCATTAACGATCGTGGGCCTTACGGTAACGATCGCGTGATTTCGCTTTCCCGCGCGGCAGCCGATCGCCTGAATACATCGAACAATACCAAAGTCCGCATCGACCCGATTATCGTCGCCCAGGATGGTACGCTTTCCGGGCCAGGTATGGCCTGCACCACCGTGGCAAAACAGACCTATGCCCTGCCGAGCCGTCCTGACCTGAGCGGCGGATTGGGCAGTGTGTCATCTGCACCACAAGCTTCAGCGCCACAGGGCGATGTTCGCGCGATCAGCAATGACACGCTGAAGCCTGAAGATACCGCCGGGGCGCCGGTAAACAGCAGTGGCTTCCTGGGAGCCCCTACGCCGCTTAACAGCGCGGTTCTGGAAAGTAATGAACCCGCAGCCCCGGCACAGGCCGCAGCACCGGTGAGCGCACCAGCAGCGCCCGCGCCTGTCGCCGCTCCGGCCGCAACCGCTGCGCCTGCCGCAACGGGAGACTTTGTCGTCCAGGTGGGTGCCGTTAGCGATCAGACTCGCGCCCAGCAGTACCAGCAGCGCCTGAGCCAGCAGTTCTCCGTGCCGGGCCGTGTGATGCAAAACGGTGCCGTGTGGCGCATTCAGCTTGGCCCATTCAGCAGCAAAAACGAAGCCAGCACTTTGCAGCAACGTTTGCAGAGCGAAGCCCAACTGCAATCATTTATTACTCGCGCCAACTAAAGTGCAGGCAGCCATACCGACATCGTTCTCTAATGAATGTAAAAGTCATTAACAAAGTCGTACACGATGTCGGATGCCTGCCCGCAGTGCATTTGCTATAGTAAGGCACTTTTTTTAATTCCATAAACGGATGTCGTTGTTCTGACCATGAAGACCTCTCTTTCTGCTTGCTTACTCATCCCAGCGCTCTCAGTCGCCGTACTGACCTCCGCTGCCCATGCCGATGATTTAAACATCAAAACCATGATCCCGGGCGTACCGCAGATTGATGCGGAGTCTTACATCCTGATCGACTACAACTCAGGCAAAGTTCTGGCGGAACAGAATGCCGACGCCCGCCGCGACCCGGCCAGTCTGACCAAAATGATGACCAGCTATGTCATCGGTCAGGCAATGAAAGCGGGTAAATTTAAAGAGTCCGACCTGGTCACCATCGGTAACGATGCATGGGCAACCGGCAACCCGGTGTTTAAAGGTTCATCGCTGATGTTCCTGAAACCTGGCATGCAGGTTCCGGTTTCCCAGTTGATCCGCGGTATCAACCTGCAATCCGGAAATGATGCCTGCGTGGCGATGGCTGATTACGTTGCCGGCAGCCAGGATGCATTCGTTGGCCTGATGAACAGCTACGTTACTGCGCTGGGTCTGCAAAACACCCACTTCCAGACCGTTCACGGCCTGGACGCCGACGGCCAGTACAGCTCTGCCCGTGATATGGCGAAAATCGGCCAGTCGCTGATTCGCGACGTCCCGAACGAATACACCATCTACAAAGAGAAAGAGTTCACTTTCAACGGTATTCGCCAGACCAACCGTAACGGCCTGCTGTGGGATAACAGCCTGAACGTTGACGGTATTAAAACAGGTCATACCGATAAAGCAGGTTACAACCTGGTGGCCTCCGCGACTGAAGGCCAGATGCGCCTGATCTCCGCCGTAATGGGTGGTCGTACCTACAAAGGCCGCGAAACCGAAAGCAAGAAACTGCTGACCTGGGGCTTCCGCTTCTTTGAAACCGTCAGCCCGCTGAAAGCCGGTAAAGAGTTCGCCTCTGAACCCGCATGGTTTGGTGACAGCGACCGCGCCTCTCTGGGCGTGGATAAAGACGTTTATCTGACTATTCCGCGCGGCCGGATGAAAGATCTGAAAGCCAGCTACGTGCTGACCACAACCGAACTGCATGCACCGCTGCAGAAAAACCAGGTTGTCGGCACCATTAATTTCCAGCTTGATGGCAAAACCATCGAACAGCGTCCGCTGGTCGTGCTGCAGGAAATTCCGGAAGGTAACTTCTTCGGCAAAATCATTGATTACATTAAATTAATGTTCCATCACTGGTTTGGTTAAAAATCACCCACTTGAAAGTGTGATTTCGATCCCCATATACTATGTAACGTTAAACAACTCCCGCCTGTCAGGTGGGAGTTGTTCTTTTTACCACTGGAGCTGACATGAAAACCAAACTGAACGAACTGCTTGAATTCCCAACCCCCTTTACTTACAAAGTGATGGGTCTGGCGAAACCTGAGTTGGTTGACCAGGTGGTGGAAGTGGTACAGCGCCATGCGCCTGGTGATTACTCTCCGCAGATAAAACCGAGCAGCAAAGGCAATTACCACTCGGTATCCATTACCATCAACGCGACGCATATTGAGCAAGTGGAGACGCTGTACGAAGAGTTAGGCAATATTGAAATTGTTCGTATGGTGCTGTGATCCCTGCCACGTTACCCGCCCCGTCGGGTAACGTTAATTTTCTGTGATATAATCCCCGTCCATAAAATTCTCTCTCCACGGAGATGCTGTTTTGGACACCAATACCCTTCTCATTCGCCAGCTCGGCCTACAACCCTATGAACCGGTCTCCCGGGCTATGCATGAGTTTACCGATCAACGTGACGACACAACGCCTGATGAAATCTGGCTGGTTGAGCATCATCCCGTTTTCACTCAGGGCCAGGCCGGTAAGGCGGAGCATGTGCTGGTGCCGGGTGATATTCCGGTCATTCAGAGCGATCGTGGTGGACAGGTGACTTACCACGGGCCAGGCCAGCAGGTGATGTACGTATTGTTGAATCTTAAACGCCGTAAGCTGGGTGTGCGTGAACTGGTGACGCTTCTGGAGCAAACAGTCGTGAATACGTTGGCAGAATGCGACATTGACGCCCATCCGCGCGCAGATGCGCCCGGCGTCTACGTGGGTGAGAAAAAAATCTGCTCTTTAGGGCTACGCATCCGTAAAGGGTGTTCATTCCATGGTCTGGCGCTAAACATTGCCATGGATTTATCGCCGTTTCTGCGCATTAACCCTTGTGGTTATGCCGGAATGGAAATGACACAGATTCAGCAGTGGAAAGCCGACGCAACCCCTGCCAATATCGCGCCACTTCTTGTTTCACATTTTTTAGCCTTGCTAAACAATCCACCACACGAATATATTCACGCTTAATATATATTTTATTCGGGCCCGGCATTAACATCGGGCCCGCTGCTATTTATGCTCACCCTCTTTACAAGAATATTAATTTTCTATATTTTCTCTTCAGATGCACCCGTTCAAAATCATCGTTTGATAAACAAATAGAAGAATTAACGCATTGAATTAACAATATAAAAGCATTCTGCTCAATATTGCCGCCACCGATAATAAGAATAGCAATAACACCAAATCATTCACGCAATGAATATAAATAGAGTAAACACGAGTGGAATATCAACAGCCAACAGAAAATAAATCTTCTCATTACATCGATAATGATGGCACCCAACTATTTCGCACTCTGCGCAATATTGATCTCAATTTATTGACCATTTTCGAAGCCGTCTATGTTCATAAAGGGATTGTCAACGCGGCAAAAGTGTTGAATATCACCCCTTCAGCTATCAGCCAGTCGATACAAAAGCTACGCAATATTTTCCCTGACCCGCTATTTATCCGTAAGGGCCAGGGCGTCGCCCCGACCGCATATGCCACCCATCTGCATGAACATATCAGCCAGGGGCTGGAATCGATTCTCGGCGCGCTTGACCTCACCGGCAGCTACGATAAGCAACGCACGCTGACCATCGGCACCTCCCCTTCCATCGGGGCACTGGTGATGCCCACGATTTATCAGGCGGTCAAAGAGGTATTTCCCCGGATACTACTACGCAATACCGCTGTGCTGGACATTGACAGCCAGCTTAGCCAGTTTCAGACAGATTTGATTATCGACGCTCGACGCCAGAAGATGCCCGCACTGACCAGCCATCCGCTATTTAGCGATCCTTTAGTACTGGTGGGCCGTCGCGATCACCCCATATTACTGCAACCACTGAGCCTCGAATCGCTGAAGCAATTCGAATACACGCTCCTCACGCTTGATAGTCACAGTCATAACAGCCTGTATCAGCGTATTCACGACATACTCCCGGACACTCAGGTCAGTTTTAGCAGTTACAACCTGTTTACCATTGCGTCACTGATTGGCGGCAGCGACCTGCTGGGGATCATGCCGCAACGTCTTTACTCACTCTATTGCCAGTGCTGGCCGTTAACCTGTATTAACTTTCCCCCACTACAACAAGAAGAAGTAGTATTTTCATTGCATTACAATAAGCTCAGCCTGCGCGATCCCGTTTTGGAGGGTGTCATTGATATCATTCGGCATGCGTTCTAATGGAGAAAATCATCAGTCAGCCCAATAACTAAAAAGCATAAAACAACAACTATTTTACAATTTGCCGCACTGGCAGGCTGCTTTGACACCCGTTTCAATGGTATACTGCTTACAATAGATTCAAAAATAGTTGATAAATGCAACATTTCATTGAATTGAAACGTTTTCCTTAAAGACTCGCAACTGGAACACGCACGCTATGAGTAAACCCATTGTGATGGAACGCGGTGTTAAGTACCGCGACGCCGATAAAATGGCACTTATCCCGGTCAAAAACGTGGCGACCGAGCGCGAAGCGCTGCTACGCAAACCCGAATGGATGAAAATCAAACTTCCGGCGGACTCCTCCCGTATTCAGGGTATCAAAGCAGCGATGCGCAAGAATGGTCTGCACTCTGTTTGTGAAGAAGCATCTTGTCCTAACCTGGCGGAATGTTTTAACCACGGTACGGCGACCTTCATGATTCTGGGCGCCATCTGTACCCGCCGTTGCCCATTCTGTGACGTTGCCCACGGTCGCCCTGTTGCACCGGATGCCAACGAACCAGGCAAGCTGGCGCAAACCATCGCTGATATGGCGCTGCGTTACGTGGTGATCACCTCTGTTGACCGTGATGACCTGCGTGACGGCGGTGCCCAGCATTTCGCCGATTGCATCAGCGCGATCCGCGAGAAAAGCCCCACGATTAAAATTGAGACGCTGGTTCCTGACTTCCGTGGCCGTATGGATCGTGCACTAGAGATCCTGACCGCAACCCCGCCGGATGTTTTCAACCATAACCTGGAAAACGTACCGCGTATCTACCGCCAGGTGCGTCCGGGCGCAGACTACAACTGGTCGCTGAAGCTGCTGGAACGCTTTAAAGAAGCGCATCCTGACATCCCGACCAAGTCTGGCCTGATGGTTGGCCTTGGTGAAACCAATGCAGAAATCATCGAAGTAATGCGTGACCTTCGCCGTCACGGTGTAACGATGCTGACCCTTGGCCAGTACCTGCAACCGAGCCGTCACCACCTGCCGGTACAGCGTTATGTCAGCCCGGATGAATTTGAAGAGATGAAAGCCGAAGCGCTGGCGATGGGCTTCACTCACGCCGCTTGTGGCCCGTTTGTTCGCTCTTCTTATCACGCTGACCTGCAGGCCAAAGGGATGGAAGTGAAATAAGCGTACAGCGTAACGCTAAAAAAGCCGTTGCCTTCCGGGCAGCGGCTTTTTTATAGCTGTCTTAGAAATATCTTATTGCAACTTAATACCATCAGTCACATTTTTGGCCATAAAAAAAGGCCGCTGCGTAAACGCCGTGGCCTTTTTTACAGACAAGAATTGCCTGATGAAGGTATGCATCTGCTCAATGCAGAATTTGATCCGCACACCTCATGAATGTGTGCTGCTTACTCTTTGTGAGAGAGCTTTTCCGCCGGGATGTCATCCGCATCAACGCTCTTCTTCGCGCTGACGTCATCCTCGTTCATGGCTTTCTTAAAGCCTTTGATTGCTGAGCCCAGGTCGCCGCCCAGTGTACGTAATTTTTTGGTACCAAACACCAGAACAATCAGCGCTGCGACAACCAGCAGTTTGGTAATACTAATCTCACCCATGGATACCTTCTCTCTAAAACAGGCTGCAAAATGCGAATAATGACCATAACGTATTAACGGTCATCTTACCGCGCGCACACAATAGCAATCTGTAACAAGGTGAATCAAGTGTTGTTTAAAAAAACGTCACAGTAATTGCGGTAGCGCAAAGCGACGGTTAGTTAATACCGGCAATTGGGCGCGAACTTCTTTTAGCTGCTGCGCAGAGACTTCCGCCATAATAAACTGCGGCGTCGCACCTGCCCCGGCAAGCGTCACGCCCAATGGGTCGATAATCCGACTCTGTCCGATATTCCGGCCTCCACACTCTCCTGCCGCCACCATATAGCAGGTGGTATCCAGCGCCCGTGCCGCCAGCAGCGTAGCCCAGTGATGCTCTTTTAACGGCCCACGAACCCAGGCTGCGGGAAGAACCAGCAGCTCCGCGCCCTGAAGCGCCAGGCTTAGCGCCAGTTCGGGAAAGCGCAGATCGTAGCAGGTCATCAACCCGATACGCATTCCCTCCACCTCAATCAGCGGGGGGATTAACGACCCGGCATCGACGAGTCTCGACTCCTGCACACTGAAAGCATCGTAGAGATGCAGTTTCTGATACAGCGCGATTGTTTCCCCGCCTCGCAGCGCCACCAGTGTGTTGACGGCTCTGCCCGGCGTAGAGGGCACGTGGAGGGTCAGGATGGTCGTCAGGCTATCCTGACGGCTCTGGGTCATAAGGGCCTGCATAAAGCCGCCATCAAGCGTTTGCGCTGACTTCACGCTAAGATCGGGATCGGCGATGTCACGAGCCAGCAAAGCTTCAGGCAGAACCAGTAGCGAAGCGCCGCGATCCGCCGCCGTGCGCATCAGAGCCACGCACTCCCGCGCATTCGCCTGCCAGTCGGCTGAAACACTAAATTGCCCCGCAGCTACCCACATGTGCTCACCCTCTTTTTGACGTTGCTTCTGGCAAGAGTAGCAGTTTCAGCGCTAAACTCACCCACTTCAATGTTATGAAAACGGGAAAAAACAGGTGTTCAACGTTCTCCTGGCAGTTTTTATCGGTGGAGGAACCGGCAGCGTTGCGCGCTGGATGCTCAGCACCAGACTCAACCCAATGCATCATGCGCTGCCTGTCGGCACGTTAACGGCCAACCTGCTGGGTGCTTTTATCATCGGCGCAGGGCTGGCGTGGTTTAACCGTATGACGCATATTGATCCCATGTGGAAGTTGCTTATCACAACGGGATTCTGTGGCGGCTTAACCACCTTTTCCACCTTCTCGGCAGAGGTCGTGTTTCTGTTGCAGGCGGGGAAACCGGGATGGGCGCTGTTGAATGTGGCAGTGAACCTGTTGGGGTCGTTCGCGATGACCGCCCTGGCGTTCTGGCTGTTTAACGCCAGCCGATAACAGGCGAAAAAAAACCCGCGATTAGGCGGGTTTTGAATTCTGACTGCTAATGCGCTGATTACAGAGCGATTACGTTAGCAGCAGAAGGGCCTTTGGCACCGTTAGTGATTTCGAACTCTACACGCTGACCTTCAGCCAGAGTTTTGAAACCATTGGTCTGGATTGCAGAGAAGTGTACAAACACGTCTTTGCTGCCATCTTCCGGAGTAATGAAACCGAATCCTTTGGACTCATTAAACCACTTAACGTTACCTTTAATCTTAGACATCAAAATTACCTTTATATGAAAAAACGACACAAATGCTGTGTCAGGTATCAGTACAACAATAATGCTGCGCTTTGTCCAGTGCAGGTTAGCTAAAAAGTGATAAATGTCTCTAACTTTTTTAAGGAGGTTGACTTTAAAAAAAGTTTGTTAGCAATCCAGTGAAACCCACTGCCAGTGGGTCGGTTTTCAGAATTAAAACTGGAAGCGCATCCAGGCAAAGTAGACGTTACCGTTATTGTACGTCCCCGGAATGTAAGTCATCTGGAAGGTTGCCGGCCCATAGCCGATAGAGGCCATCGGTAACAGCACCGGGATTGGCACATAGTTGTAGTTATCACGCGCCGTCACCCCCACCGTGTAGCCCAGACCCAGACGGAAATTATCATCCGTCAGCGGTCGCCAGGTTTTCTCCCAGCCATAGCCGCCGATAGGTTCCCACTTATTCCACGAATCCTTAAACGCCATCAGATAGATGCCGTGCCAGTTTCCCTTTTCATCCCAGCGGGAGACGCCAAAACCCGCGCCCCATGGACGTTCGTTATAACGGTCGGTCTTCTCTTTATCGTATGCAAATCGCGCATGCCAGGTGATCGCCGGAATGTAGAGATCGTAATGCTGGGGCTCATCCCAGGTTTGCGCAATATTATCATTCAGCGTGGAAAACCCGTTGCGCACCGTTTCGGTAAACGAGGCATTAGCAACAGGAAGAAAACAGAGTTGTGCTGCAATAAAAGCAGCAACAATATAAATTCGTTTTAGCATTAACACGTTAGCATTACCAGAGCTTATTACATAATAGAATTAGCTTACCAATGCTAACCTTAATCAAGTCTTAACAATATCGGGTTATTCTTTATTTTAGGGTAATTCTTAGTAAATTAAGTAAAGTAATTAAGCACCCCGAAGGGTGCTTGTATTCATTTTTTGCGATGTATTATGCGATAGAGTGCGGGAATAACCAGCATGGAAAGCAGAGGCGCGGATATCATCCCCCCAATCATCGGCGCGGCTATACGGCTCATCACCTCTGACCCTGTGCCGCTGCCCCACATGATAGGCAGTAAACCGGCCATGATGGTGGCGACAGTCATCACTTTCGGGCGCACACGTAGCACCGCGCCTTCGTGAATTGCACGCATTAATAACGGCGTTCCGCCATCAGGGTCGACTTTGCGATATTTCTCAAGAGCATGATTTAAATAGAGCACCATAATCACGCCAAATTCCGCAGAAACGCCCGCAAGCGCAATAAACCCGACAGCGCCGGCAACCGAGAGATTATAACCCAGTAGCCACAACAACCAGACACCGCCAATCAGCGAAAAGGGCAATGTCCCCATAATCAGTAACACATCTGAAATACGTCGGAAGGTTAACCAAAGCAGAGTGAAAATAATCACCAATGTAACCGGAAGGACTATTTTCAGCTTCGCCGTGGCGCGTTCCAGATATTCAAATTGCCCGGACCAGGAGAGCGTAACACCCTGCGGCAACGTCACTTGTTGCGCGACACACTGCTGCATATCATCTACTGCAGACTTCAGATCGCGCCCACGTAAATCGACATAGATCCAGTTCGACAATCGCGCGTTTTCACTTTTCAGCATCGGCACGCCTTCGGTGATGCGAATATCCGCCAGTTCGCTGAGCGCCACCTGACTGCCGTTCGCCGTCACCACCGGCATTGCCCGTAGTTTGTCGATATTATCGCGCCACTCTCGTGGATAACGGATATTAATCGGATAGCGTTCACGCCCTTCAATGGTCTGGCCGACATTTTCGCCCCCCACCAGCGTCGACACCAGTGATTGCAGCTCTTTCACCGACACGCCATAGCGCGCCGCCTGCTGGCGATTAATCGCAATGTCAACATAGCGCCCGCCGGAAAGACGCTCAGCCAGCGCGGAGGTCACGCCGGGCACTCCCTTCACAACTTGCTCAATTTCGCGGGCGACTCGTTCGATATCCGCGAGGTTATTGCCGTTTACTTTAATGCCGACCGGGCTCTTAATACCGGTCGCCAGCATATCGAGGCGGTTGCGGATGGGCGGCACCCAGACGTTGGCGATCCCCGGTACTTTTACCGTTTTATCCAACTCGTCAATCAGTTTGTCCGGCGTCATGCCCGGTCGCCACTGGTCTCGTGGCTTAAACTGAATAGTGGTTTCAAGCATGGTCAGGGGAGCGGGGTCGGTCGCCGTTTCCGCACGCCCGGCTTTGCCGAACACGCTGGCCACTTCCGGCACGCTCTTTATCAACCGGTCGGTTTGTTGTAGCAGACGGCTCGCTTCGCGCGCGGAGATGCCCGGCAGCGTGGAGGGCATATAGAGCAAATCCCCTTCATCCAGCGGCGGCATAAATTCACTACCCAACTGGCTAAGCGGCCAGAGCGTCACCCCCAGCAGCAGCAACGCCAGCGCCAGCGTAGCCTTCGGCCATGCCAGCACCTTATCGAGCAGTGGCTCATAGGCGCGAATCAGCCAGCGGTTAATCGGGTTCGATTGCTCATCAGGAATTTTTCCGCGAATAAAATAGCCCATCAATACCGGCACTAACGTGATGCCGAGCCCTGCGGCCATCGCCATCGCCCAGGTTTTGGTGAACGCCAGCGGTGCGAACATCTTCCCTTCCTGTGCTTCCAGCGAGAAAACCGGAATAAAGGAGAGCGTGATAATCAGCAGGCTGCAAAACAGCGCGGGCCCCACTTCCGTTGCGGCCTGCCCGGCAATATGCCAGTAGTCCGGCCCCGTTGGCGTTTGACCCGGATGATCGTGCCGCCACTGTTCCAGTACCTTGTGCATGTTTTCGATCATCACGATAGCCGCATCGACCATAGCGCCAATAGCAATCGCAATGCCGCCCAACGACATGATGTTGGCGTTAATCCCCTGATAGTGCATGACGATAAACGCCCCGAGGATACCCAATGGCAATGAAACAATCGCCACCAGCGCCGAACGGAAGTGGAACAGAAACAGCGTACAGACCAGCGCAACGACAATAAACTCTTCTATAAGCTTATGGGTCAACGTTTCGATAGCGTGGTCGATAAGCTGTGAACGATCATAAACCGGCACTATCTCCACGCCTTCCGGCAAAGTTTTTTGCAGCGACTGAAGTTTCGCTTTCACATCCAGGATGGTCTGATGCGCATTTTTGCCATAACGCATGATAATAATACCGCCAGCAACCTCCCCTTCGCCGTTAAGTTCCGCCACGCCGCGGCGAATTTCCGGGCCTATACGCACATCCGCGACATCCGACAACAGCACCGGGATGCCCTCGCGGCTGGTCACCACCACCTGGCGGAACTCCTCCAGCGAATGCAGATAACCGGTGGTGCGCACCATGTATTCCGCTTCTCCCATCTCCATCAGCGCCCCGCCCCCCTCCTGGTTGGCGGATTTCAGCGCGTCGACAATCTGCTGGTGGGTGACGTTAAGCGCACGCATACGCGTCGGATCGGCGATCACCTGATACTGTCGTACCATCCCGCCAACGCTGGCGACTTCCGACACGTTAGGCACCGTTTTTAGCTCGTACTTCAGCGTCCAGTCCTGCAGAGCGCGAAGATCAGCCAGGCTATGCTTGCCGGTACGATCGACCAGCGCATACTCGTAAATCCAGCCGACGCCTGTGGCATCCGGCCCCAATGCAACCGTGACCCCTTCCGGCATCTGCGCCTGAATCTGGCTCAGATACTCCAGCACCCGCGAACGCGCCCAGTAGAGATCGGTACCATCCTCAAACAGTACATAAACGTAAGCATCGCCAAACATTGAAAACCCGCGAACCGTCTTCGCGCCTGGGACGGAAAGCATCGTTGTGGTGAGCGGATAAGTAACCTGATCTTCGATGATCTGCGGCGCTTTCCCCGGGTAGCTGGCACGGATAATCACCTGCACATCAGAGAGATCCGGCAAAGCATCCAGAGGGGCGCGTTGCACCGCCCACGCCCCCCATAACGCCATCCCCAGCGCGGCGAAAATCACCAGCAGGCGATTGCGCAGTGCGGCACGAATTACGGCTGCAATCATTTCGCGCCCCCCGCCATCGGCATCCATTGGGAAATCAGCGGCCCTTGATCGTCATCCAGCGTAAAGTGAAACATAATCTGCTCGCCAGACTTCGGTATAGCCACATTGGCACCCAGCGTGAAGTCCATGGTCATCGCGCCCCAGTGCAGCGCAGGAATCGGCTGATGGGCGAGCGTCACGGTATTGCCCTCAATTCCTTTGACGACCCCGTTACCGACATACTCTTCGGCCTTTTTTGTTTCCTGCGGCAGAGCGCTGCGCAGGCTGGCTTCCGAATCAATCAGGAACTGCCCGGAGGTAACAACCTTGTCCCCCTCCTTCAACCCGTCTTTAATCTCCGTCCAGCCGTTGGCAGTGATCCCGGTAGTGACGTGAACGGGTGCAAAATGACCATCGCCGGTTGCGACAATCACCCTGTTTTCACTGCCAGTCGCAATCAGCGCTTCTTCCGGAATCGCCAGTACTGGCGGCTCAGCAGGCGTATCCCGTAAGCTCACGGTTAAAAACATGCCAGGCTTCAGTTTGTGCTGCGGGTTATCCAGCACAATGCGCGCTTTCAGCGTGCGCGTGGTGGTCTCCATTTGCGGCAGCAGTTCACTCACCCTGCCGTGAAATTGCTCTCCCGGCCAGCCATCAGCACGGGCAATAACGTCGTTGCCCGGCATCAGGCGCTGTGCCTGAGTCTGGGGATAATCAATCACCACCCATACCGGATCCTGGCTTGCCAGTTCAAACAGCGGCGCAGTGGCACTCACCTGCGCCCCTTCGCGGGTATCCAGTTTCAACACATAACCGTCCTGCTCCGCACGCAGTACCATGCGCGCCTGCGGTTTTCCGCTGCGCTCTACCTGGCGAATCACCGCTTCCGGCATAAAGGCCAGCGTTAAACGCTCTCTGGCCGCCCGGGTCAGCCCGATATCACCTAACTGCCGCACGGCCAGATACTCCTGTTGTGCCGCCGTCCACTCGGGTATCCAGAGCTGCGCCAACGGCTCACCCGCTTTCACCCACTGCTGCGGGGCGCGAACAAACAATTTTTCCACCACCCCCGTTGCGGGGGACGGAATAATTTGCAGGCTGCGCTCGTCGGTCGTCACCGTCGCGAATGCAGAAAAGGGTTGGATTAATACACGTTTCTCCACCGCGCCAGTACGCATCCCCAGGCTTTGCTGCTGCTGAGGGCTAATGCTGACACCGCCGTCATCGGGCGTTTCATCGGCATAGCGCGGCACCAGTTGCATATCCATAAACGGTGATTTACCTGGTTTATCAAAGCGTTGGCCAGGTACCATTGGGTCGTACCAGTAGAGAACTTTGCGCGCAGGTGAATCGCTCACGCTGGGGTCTGCGACAGGGCTACGGTGCCCCGCGTAATAACCTGCACCGGCGGCCAGCACGGCGACAATCGCGATGGTGAGTACACGCATTTTCATAGTGCCAGCTCCTGCGGAATCAGATAATGAATCGCCGCCCAGCTACGGGCGACCTCACGTTCGGCCTGACTGGCAGCGAGCGTGCTATCAAGCACATCGCGGCGAGCGGCGAGTAAGGAAGCGAGGTCTGACTGCCCGGCGCGATACTGAGCAGTCAGCAGAGAAAGGCGCTGCTGCTGTAACGGCAGCGTTTCATCGCGCAGGCGTAGCCAGATACTTTGCGCCGCCTGATATTCAGCAATCAGCGAGCTAATCTGCGCCGCATGATCGCGTTCAGTCAGCGATAGCTGGTCATTGGCCTGCATGGTGCGCGACACATCCGCCGCGTAATCTTTGTCCTGACGTTTATCTTTAAATAGCGGTAAATCGACGGTGAACATCACCCCCGCCATATCGTCATACCCTTCCGAACGATGGGCGTAGTAAACCTCCACATCCACATCGGGAATAGCGGCTACCGCCGACTGTGCCGAACGCGCTTTGGCTTCATTTGCCTGGCGGGCGGCGGCTATCACTTCCGGGTGCAGGCTCACGCCTTCCAGCAGCGATTTTTCATCCGCCGGTAAACGTTGATACGGCGGCAGCGCGCCGGAGACGGACTCAATCGGTTGACCGGTAAACTTCATCAGTTTTGCCCGCGCGACCTGTACATCACGCTCGGCAAGGGTGACGTTATTACGCATGGCATTCAGCGTCACCTTCAGCGCCAGTACGCTATCCGGGGTCGCCGTTCCGCTCCCTACACTGGCGCGCTGGGTTCCCTGCTGACGTTCCGTCTCGGCCACCAGCTTGTTAGCCGATTGCAGCGCTTTTTCAGACAGCGCGAGATCCAACCACGCCTGCGCCGTATCGCGTTGCAGGGCGGCGCGAATCGCTTCGGATTTTGCGTTCACACTTTGCGCCTGCGCCTGCAAAGTCTGCGCTTTACGCTCGCGTTTTTCGGCGCTGACGTAACGCTGCATGATGCCCACCTTCTGCATGGTCATCCCTTCACGGGTGAGGCGTTGATTATTGCCGCCCTGCACCGGGACGTTTTCGATACCGAACTTCAGTTTCGGGTCAGGTAATTCACCTGCGGAGTCCGCCATATTTTCCAGCGCCCGGGCTTCATTGCGATTAGCAGAAAGTTCTGCGGAATAGCGCTGGGCTTGCGACAGAGTTTGCGTGAGCGTCCATGACTCCGCCTGCACGGCGGAGCCAAAAAGCCCAAGCAACACCCCGCCGAGCCAAAGGCTCAACGTGCGTTGTGTCATGATTCCTCCGGCTTAGCGGTGCGGGTTCAGAGAAACAATCTGGTAGCCGGCATCACCTTCAGTAAAGGTGAAATCAACTTCCTCACCGACGCTTTGCGCGGTTAAAGGATGGGTAGCCGGTTGAGCAAATTGCATCGTCATCGCAGGCCAGTTCAGCGCGGGGATGGGATGATGGGCAATGGTAATGGCGGTTGGGGTCACTTTTTTGATGATACCTTCGCCCTGCCAGGTGGCTGTGGACGGCATCGTCATCGTCGCGTGAGCGCTCATATCGTGCGCAGAGACGGAAAAAGCGGATACAGAAAGCAGTGCGCCAGTCAGCACACGGGTAAAAATAGTAGACATAGTTAACTCCTGATAATCGTTAATTAATTGATAGTTAAACGGATTATCAGGTTTCTATTCGCGGAACCGGCAAAAACGAATTGTCGCCGGCGGCCCTGCTGCGGGAGGGGTTAATGACCACGCTTCTTCCTCACGCCCCACGCACGAAGGCATCACGACGGCCAGTGCCATAACCACCGGGATCGCGAGTAATGAGGTGTTATCGAGAGTTTTCTGCGCGGAATCGGGAACACAATGTTGCCCGCACAAAGACATGTTTGTCGGGGAGTCGTGCGGCGACATTTGGTGATCCATATGCTGGATCATCGCCACTTCCCCGGTGGGCGTTAACGGACAGTCGTGAGAAGCAATTACCACCTGGCACTGGATAAACCATAAACCGAACGCGAGCAAAAGCATCAGAAAATGTTTTCTGATGAAGCGTAAGCGCCAGTTCCAGGATACGTACATAATCACAAATCAGTTAATGAAAGTAACGAGAGTATACGCAGCCAATATTCAGAAAATAAAGCCTTTTTTAATTGTTTTAAGATTCAACAAAAAGGAAGCAATCATAACAATTAATTTACTTTTCAGACATCCCCTAACCGACTATAATAAATAATGTTTCAGCTTTGTGATTTACTCGATAAATTGTCTGTTGTATTACAATAAATAATCATTTTATTGATTTCCATCAGCTAATACTGTCGATTATTTCGGCACATTCCCCCTATTATTCTTTTTTATGTGCCTTTTACAGTGCATATTTTCAACAATGATGACAGGTATAAATATGTTAACGGCATTTGAGCTCCTCATCGGAGTGGTGGTCATTGTGGGCGTTGCCCGCTATATCATTAAGGGTTTTTCCGCAACGGGCGTTCTGTTCGTTGGTGGTATTGTGCTGCTGATTGCCAGCGCGTTAATGGGCCATAAAGTTTTACCGGCCAGCGAAACCAGCACCGGCTATTCAGCCACCGACATCGTTGAATATATTAAAATTCTGCTGATGAGCCGCGGCGGCGACCTCGGTATGATGATCATGATGCTGTGTGGTTTTGCCGCTTACATGACACATATTGGCGCTAACGATATGGTTGTTAAGCTGGCCTCGAAACCGCTGCGTTATATTAACTCCCCCTACTTATTAATGATCGCCGCCTATTTTGTTGCCTGTCTGATGTCGCTTGCGGTCTCTTCCGCAACCGGCCTTGGCGTACTGTTAATGGCCACGCTCTTCCCGGTGATGGTCAACGTCGGCATTAGCCGTGGCGCGGCAGCAGCCATTTGTGCCTCCCCGGCCGCAATTATTCTCTCGCCAACATCCGGTGACGTTGTGCTGGCAGCAAAAGCGGCTGAAATGCCCTTAATTGATTTTGCCTTTAAAACCACGCTACCTATTTCTATTGCGGCGATTATTGCGATGGCCATCGCCCACTTCTTCTGGCAGCGTTTCCTTGATAAAAAAGAAAATGTCTCCCATGAAATGCTCGACGTAAATGAAATTACCACTACGGCGCCGAGCTTCTACGCTATCCTGCCGTTTGCACCTATTATCGGCGTCCTGATTTTCGACGGTAAATGGGGCCCGCAACTGCACATTATTACCATTCTGGTTATCTGTATGCTGCTGGCCGCGATTCTGGAGTTCTGCCGCAGCTTCAATACGCAAAATGTCTTTTCCGGGCTGGAAGTGGCCTATCGCGGTATGGCGGATGCCTTCGCGGGCGTGGTCATGTTGCTGGTTGCGGCGGGCGTCTTCGCCCAGGGTCTGAGCACCATCGGCTTTATCGACAGCCTTATCTCAATTGCCACGTCGTTCGGTTCTGCAAGCATTATTTTGATGCTGGTACTGGTGGTGTTAACGATGCTGGCAGCGATGACCACTGGTTCTGGTAACGCGCCGTTTTACGCTTTCGTCGAGATGATCCCGAAACTGGCGCACACTTCAGGTATTAACCCGGCCTATCTTTCTATTCCGATGCTGCAGGCTTCCAACCTCGGCCGAACCATTTCCCCGGTTTCCGGCGTGGTCGTCGCCGTTGCCGGGATGGCGAAAATATCCCCCTTCGAAGTGGTAAAACGCACCTCGGTTCCGGTGCTGGTTGGCCTGGTGGTCGTGATTATCGCAACGGAAATCCTCGTGCCGGGCAGCGCCCTGTAAGTATTCACGAAACTGATAAAAGGCGTCTAATGACGCCTTTTTTATGCTTTAATAATCCTCACGAATAGTTAACCCCCCCAGGATAAGTGTAATGTTCAGGAAGGATATTCTGGCCGGATGCGTCGGCATGTTGCTGCTGGTAGCAAATGGTGCCAGCGCGACGCCCCTCACCCCCACGCAATATGGCGATTTTGACCGCTATGTTCTGGCGCTTTCATGGCAAACCGGTTTCTGTCAGAGCATGAATGACCGAAATCGCAAAGAGCCGCAAGAGTGTAAAATCCAGAAAGAGACAGCCAACAAAGCTGACCATCTCACCGTTCATGGTTTATGGCCGGGGCTGCCCAAATCTATCGCCTCGCGTGGCGTAGATGAGAACCGATGGATGCGTTTCGGCTGCGCTACTCGCCCAGTCCCGAACATGCCGGAAGCCCGGGGTAGCCGGAAATGCGCAGCAGCAGAGACGGGGCTGTCGCTTGAAATGGCGAACAAACTGAACAGCGTGATGCCCGGTAGCGGCGGTAAATCTTGCCTCGAACGCTATGAATATGCGAAGCACGGCGTCTGTTTTGGCTTCGACCCGGATGCTTACTTTGGCACGATGGTGCGCCTCAATGGCGAGATAAAAGCGAGTGCGTTGGGGCAATTCCTGGCCGCAAATTACGGGCAAAAAGTGAGCCGCAGCGACTTTAATAACACCGTTGCCAGCGCATTTGGCAAGGAGAACGTCAAAGCGTTTAAACTCACCTGTAATGGCAATCCAGCCTATCTCACCGAAATGCAGATTTCGCTAAAAGCAGGGAACATCAACGCCCCGCTCTCGGCCTCTTCATTCCTGCCTCAGCCGCATCCCGGCAACTGCGGCAAACAGTTTGTGCTGGATAAAGTGGGATACTGAGAAAATCAATAATTGTCAGTGATTGAATGTGCGTTGTATCACTTCAAACCTGACGCCGGTATGAGTATGATGGGACGAGATGAACCCTTGCCGCTGGCGGTGAGGGTTTTCTTTTGGATAGACGTTTCTGGAACGACATGGAGTAATTATGACCAGACCTGCCATCATCATTAATGAGTTCGATGCGGAGCGTATCGACAGACTGCTGGAACTGCCTGCTTACGCAAACTCTCCGGTGGCTGGCGCGCTGAATGACGAACTGGATCGTGCGCAAATGTGCCCGCCGGAACAGGTTCCGCCTGACGTCGTAAGCATGAACAGCCAGGTGAGATTTCGCGATCTGACCAGCGGCGAAGAGCGCGTGCGAACGCTGGTATTTCCTGCGCAAATGACAGACAGCAACACGCAGCTTTCCGTACTGGCTCCTGTAGGCGCGGCGTTGATTGGCCTGCGCGTCGGCAGCACCATTCACTGGGAGCTTCCCGGCGGCACATCCACACACCTCGAAGTACTGGAGCTGCTCTACCAGCCGGAAGCCGCAGGCGATTACCAACGCTAAACGCGAAAATTAAGAGGATGCCCCGGCATCCTCTTTCTGTATGCGCACCCCATACTGAAAAAACTTTACACCCTTCACTCCAGCGATCGATAAATTTGCGATATCAATGACAAACTAAAATGCCAGAATATGCTTTGATATCAACTACCGAGACAAGGAGGAATGCATATGTATAAAACAATCATTATGCCCGTTGACGTATTCGAGATGGAGTTGAGTGATAAAGCTATCGCCCACGCTGAATTTCTGGCGCAACAGGATGGCATTATCCATCTTCTGCACGTACTGCCTGGCTCCGCCAGCTACACCATGAGCCGCTTCGCCGCTGATGTTCGCCGCTTTGAAGAACACCTTCACCAGGAAGCGATCAACCGTTTAGAAACGATGAAAAGCCACTTCAGCATCGACCCCGAGCGCCTCAAACTGCATGTCCGCGTGGGTAACGTGCGTGATGTGGTAAACGAGCTTGCAGAGGAACTGAAAGCCGACGTCGTGGTTATCGGTTCGCGTAACCCGTCCATCTCCACTCACCTGCTGGGCTCCAATGCCTCCAGCGTGATCCGCCATGCTCACGTCCCCGTGATGGTGGTGAGGTAAAAAAAAGAGGCTACCTTTCGGTAGCCTCTTACTTTTGCAGGTGTAGTCTTACTTCTTTTTTTATGCCGTTTTAGTACGAATCAGATAATCAAAGGCGCTCAGTGACGCTTTCGCGCCTTCACCGGCAGCGATGATAATCTGTTTGTACGGAACGGTAGTGCAGTCACCCGCGGCAAAGACGCCTTTGACGCTGGTTTCACATTTCGCATCGATGATGATTTCACCCATCCGGTTGCGCTCAATCGCGCCTTCCAGCCAGGTGGTGTTCGGCAGCAGGCCGATCTGAACGAAGATCCCCGCCAGTTCAACCTGGTGCGTATCACCGCTCACGCGGTCACGGTACTCCAGGCCGGTCACTTTGCTACCGTCGCCTTTTACTTCCGTCGTTTGCGCATTCAGAATGATATCGACGTTTTTCAGGCTGCGGACTTTATCCTGCAGCACCTGATCCGCTTTCATTTCCGGAGCAAACTCCAGCAGAGTAACGTGTTCAACCACACCCGCCAGGTCAATGGCCGCTTCCACGCCGGAGTTACCGCCACCGATGACCGCGACGCGTTTACCTTTAAACAGCGGGCCGTCACAGTGCGGGCAATAGGTCACGCCTTTGGTACGATACTGATCTTCACCCGGTACGTTCATATTGCGCCATTTAGCACCGGTCGCAATGATGATGCTACGCGCTTTCAGCACTGCGCCAGACGCGGTTTCAATCTGGTGTAAGCCACCTTCCTGCGCCGCCGGAATCAGTTTCGATGCGCTCTGGCTATCAATGACGTCAACGTCATATTCGCTGACGTGAGCTTTCAGTGCGCCAGCCAGTTTCTGGCCTTCAGTTTTCGGTACGGAGATATAGTTTTCGATATCGACAGTATCCAGCACCTGGCCACCAAAGCGCTCGCCCATCAGGCCGGTACGGATACCTTTACGCGCTGAATAGACAGCGGCGGCTGCGCCGGACGGGCCGGAACCCACGATCAGCACTTCATAAGCATCACGGGTGCTCAGCTCTTCCGCTGCACGTTTTTCCGCGCCAGTATCGATTTTGGCAACGATTTCCGTAAGGGTCATACGGCCCTGACCAAACTCCTGACCATTCACGAATACTGCCGGAACGCCCATCACGTTACGTTCGGTGATTTCGTTCTGATAGGTACCGCCATCGATAGCCGTATGTTTGATACGCGGGTTCAGCACGCTCATCAGATTCAGCGCCTGCACCACGTCCGGGCAGTTGTGGCAGGAGAGCGAGTAATAGGTTTCAAATTCAAAATCGCCATCAATATTGCGGATCTGCTCCAGCAGAGACTGCGCTTCTTTTGATGGATGACCGCCAGTCCACAACAGTGCCAGCACCAGCGAAGTGAACTCATGCCCCAGCGGAGAACCGGCAAAGCGCGGGCCCTGGTGGGAACCTGGGTTAGTAATCAGGAACGACGGCTTACGAACGGCAAGCTGGTTGTCTTCTTTAAAGGTCACTTTATCTGACAGTTCAGCAATCTCAGCCAGCAGTTCCTTGATTTCTGCCGATTTGGCGCTGTCATCCAGCGTGGCAATCAGCTCAACAGGTTTAGTCAGCTTCTCAAGATAGGCTTTGAGCTGGGTTTTCATGTTGGTGTCGAGCATTGTTAATCTCCTGGGCTAAATACATCATCATGCAAGCTGCCTCATTCGGGCGGCCTGGATGCAACTTGCATCATAGTGCGTAGGGAAGAAAAACGGGTGCTAAGCACCCGTTGGTTGCCGGGTGGCACTGCGTTTACCCGGCCTACATTTGTAGGCCCGTGCAAGCGTCGCGCCGCCGGGCAATAAAGACTTAGATTTTGCCGACCAGATCTAAGGACGGAGCCAGAGTTGCTTCGCCTTCTTTCCATTTAGCCGGGCAAACTTCGCCTGGGTGAGAAGCGACATACTGAGCGGCTTTGATTTTACGCAGCAGGTCAGACGCGTCACGGCCAATGCCTTCAGCGGTAACTTCGATAGCCTGGATGATACCCTGCGGGTCAACAACGAAGGTCGCACGGTCAGCCAGACCTTCATCTTCGCGCATGTTTTCGAAGTTACGGGTCAGGGCGCCAGTCGGGTCGCCGATCATCGCGTATTTGATTTTCGCGATGGTATCAGAGCTACCGTGCCATGCTTTGTGGGTAAAGTGGGTATCGGTGGAAACAGAGTAAACGTCCACGCCCAGCTTCTGCAGTTCTTCATAGTGGTCAGCTACGTCGCCCAGTTCAGTCGGGCAAACGAAGGTGAAGTCAGCCGGATAGAAGAAGAATACGCTCCAGCGACCTTCGGTATCTTTCTCGGTGACTTCGATAAATTCACCGTTTTTGAAAGCCTGGTTTTTGAAAGGTTTAATTTTAGTGTTAATCAAGGACATCTATACTTCCTCCGTGTTTTCGTTGAGTTGTAAGTTAACGAAATTTTGTTGATAGGGCTAATGCGTTTCCATTATCAAATCAATAAGCGTTACCTAACAACCGACTCGAGACAACATTGTGAACCTGAAAGTGGGTAAGGCACAAAACGCCCCTTTCCCATAACAATCTGCGTAAAGTAAAAAGGCCCCCTCTTCAGGCGGCCCCGTTACCTGATCACCCGTCGGTGCATTCAGCGCCAGTGTAACTGGCTATATGTTGCGCTCTACATTACCTTAACAAAGGCTGTAACAGCCGATCGATTACATCACCCCGTTATTCAAAGGGCAATCCGCTGCCGGTTGGTCTTATCTATGGTTGTGATAGGCTACACCGTTTCACTCATCTTACATCCTGATTTACAGAGATTTTCTATGCTAAAACGTTCTTTACTCCTTACCCTACTCCCCCTTATCGCCCACGCCGAAGAGCTCCCGGCACCGGTGAAAGCCATTGAAAAACAGGGCATAACTATCATCAAACCTTTCGATGCTCCGGCCGGGATGAAAGGCTATCTCGGTAAATATCAGGACATGGGGGTCGCCATCTACGTCACGCCGGATGGTAAGCATGCCATCTCGGGTTATATGTATGATGAGAAAGGCAAAAATCTGAGTGAGGAGTTGTTCCAGAAAGAGATCTACACCCCTGCCGGACAGGAAATGTGGAAGCGCATGGAAAAAAGCCCCTGGCTGCTGGACGGTAAAAAAGAGGCTCCCACAGTGCTGTATGTCTTTGCCGACCCCTTCTGCCCTTACTGCAAACAATTCTGGCAGCAGGCGCGCCCGTGGGTTGATGCCGGGAAAGTACAGATCCGCACACTGCTGGTTGGGGTGATCAAACCAGAAAGCCCGGAAACCGCGGCTGCCATCCTCGCCAGCAAAGACCCCGCGAAAACCTGGCATGACTACGAGCAATCCGCAGGAAAACTCAAGCTCGCCGTTCCCGCCACGCCAGAGGCAACCGCCATGCGCAAGATCAATGAAAATCAGAAACTGATGGACGATTTGGGCGCTAACGTGACGCCTGCTATTTATTATATGAATAAACAAGGCCAACTTCAGCAGGTCGTGGGCCTGCCTGATGCCGCTAAACTCAAGGTTATGATGGGAGAAGAGTAATAAAAAAGGGGTGATTATATAGATTTAATATATTAATCACCTCCCCTTTTGGGATCAGTAGATAATCACTATTTTTTGATATATATTAAGTCAGGATGTAAGATGCATTTAGTTTTATGAAAACATGGATTGTTAATAACCACACGGTTCAGGATCGAGACCGTGCAATTTCTACGCACTGGACCGGCAACAAGGACAACAAAATGGCTAACCTTTATGATCTGAAAAGATTTGATCTTAACTTATTAGTTATTTTTGAATGTATTTATCAACATCTCAGCATTAGTAAGGCCGCAGAGACATTATTTATTACCCCGTCGGCCGTCAGCCAGTCATTGCAACGTTTGCGTATTCAGCTAAACGACCCTCTTTTTGTCCGTTCAGGGAAAGGGATCACGCCAACCACCGTAGGGGTTAACCTGCACCATCATCTGGCGGAAAACCTTAATCAACTGGAAAAAACGATTAACATAATGGGGAACTCAGATCTGCTGAAACGCTTTGTCATTTATGGCCCGCAGATACTGATTTCCGGCCCACTGATTAATATTATTACCCGTTTACTTGAAGACGACAGTATCGAAGTTCAGCATTATGATTATGTTGCGACATCAGAAAACATCGAAGATTTAATGAGTTATCGGAAAGCCGATCTCATTTTGAGTACAACGCCCATCATTAACCGATCGGTGGTTTGTGAACCCTTCAAAGAGGTACCTACTGTGTTAATTTGCCGGGACGGTCATCCGCGTCTTGGCGAACGTGCCAGCGCTGAAGAGATCTAGGAGGAGAGGTTTGCAATCTATAATACTGACGATCCGGGCATCAAAGATTTTCAGTCACATATCGATAGTCGTTATCTGGGAAGACGGGCGGGGATGCGCACTAACTCATTGATAGGTCTGATGAGTATTATTCAGAAAACAGATTTGCTCGCCGTTGTTCCACGCGAACTACTCAATTACATCGGCCCAACGTTACAATTAAGAGAAGTTATCACACCAGAACCATTGCCATCAGTGATGATTTATATCATCTATAACCGGTCGTCGATGAACACAACGTCATTCGCTAATGTGATTGAACGAATCACCAAAAACAATTCATTTATTGAATAAGATTCATGGTGATATTAATTATTTAAATGGATGTTCATTAAATAATAAACATAACATTAAGAATTAATTATATTACACTCGCAATGCCTGTCGTTATATCATAGCTACTTACAATGCTTAATATATTGCCAGGATTGCTAACAATGTCCTTATTAAAGGTTCCTTTACCCTATACCGTGCAGGAGGCCAGCACACGACGTATAACCTGGGTATTGCAAAATTTCTCTCGCGTTTGCGTCTCGTTTTCCGGTGGCAAAGACTCGACGGTGATGTTACACATCACCGCTCTACTGGCTCGTGAAATGGGCAAAAAAATCAGCGTGCTGTTTATCGACTGGGAAGCGCAGTTTTCCAGCACTATCGCGCACTGCGAGAAAATGCGAGACCTCTATCAGGATGTTATTGAACATTTTTATTGGGTTGCCATTCCTCTCACCACCCAGAACGCCCTCACTCAGTTCGAACCCGAGTGGCAATGCTGGGAGCCTGACGCTGAATGGGTCAGAAATCCGCCCTCCGGCGCGATGACTGACCCGGCTATCTTCCCCTTCTACCACCCGGGCATCACCTTTGAGCACTTTGTTCAGTCTTTCGCCGAGTGGTACTCGCAGAAGCGCCCCGCGGCCATGCTGGTGGGGATCCGCGCCGATGAATCCTATAATCGTTTTTTAACGATCTCATCTCAGCGTAAACAGCGATTTGCTGATGATAAACCCTGGACCACGTCAGCGCCCGGTGGCCACGCCTGGTATGTTTATCCGCTCTATGACTGGAAAACAGCGGATATCTGGACATGGTTCGCCCGAACTCAGCAATGCTACAACCCGCTCTATAACCTGATGTATCAGGCGGGTGTCCCGCTGCGTAATATGCGGATCTGCGAGCCGTTTGGCCCGGAACAGCGTCAGGGGTTATGGCTCTATCATGTCCTTGAACCCGAACGCTGGGCGGCAATGTGCCAGCGCGTAAGCGGGGTACACAGCGGCGGCGTCTATGCCGGTCGCGCTAACCAGTTTTATGGCCATCGCAAGATAGAAAAACCCACCCATCATACCTGGCGCAGCTATGCGATGTTCCTGCTGCAAAGTATGCCGCAAAACACCGCCGAACATTATCGTAATAAAATTGCCGTTTACCTGCACTGGTATCAAAAACAGGGAGTAGACGATATTCCCGATGCTCAGGAGGGTGATGTCGGGTCGAAGGATGTACCGTCCTGGCGGCGCATCTGCAAGGTATTGTTAAACAATGATTACTGGTGCCGGGCGCTCTCTTTTAGCCCAACCAAAGCCGTTCATTATCAGCGCTATCGGGAACGACTGAAGCAAAAACGCCAACTATGGGGAATATTATGCAACAACGATTAATTGCAGACATGGAAGCCTATCTGCAACCACTGGATTTTGAATCCCGCGTGGAGGCCATTAATCAGCTTCGTCTGGCTCTGCATGCGCTAAGCCCTTTCAAAGACCAGCCCGCCGACTGCGTGCTTTGGGTTAAAGAAGAGCAGGTGAAACCCAATGATTACAACCCGAACAATATGGCGCCGCCGGAAAAACGCCTGTTGCAGAAATCACTGGAGGCAGATGGTTTCACACAACCTATCGTGGTGATGGACAAATATGATAACCAGTTTGAAATCGTGGATGGTTACCATCGTTATGCACTCTCCGGTGGCAAAGCCGCGCTGAAAAAACAGTTCAACGGTTATCTGCCTATCGCACGTCTGGAAAACCGCAGCAGTGGCTTACCATCAAGAATGGCGGCAACCATCCGCCATAACCGTGCCCGTGGACGCCATCAGGTCAGGGCCATGTCGGATATCGTGCTCGAACTCTCCCGGCTGGGCTGGGGGGATGACAGAATCGGCAAAGAGCTGGGAATGGACAGCGATGAAGTGCTGCGACTAAAACAGATCAACGGCCTGCTCGAAATGTTTGGCGATCGCCAGTTCTCACAGGCCTGGACGGTCAAATAATCACAGACAACGCAGTCGCTCTGCGGCTGCCTGCAGCGTTGATGGCTGCTTGGCAAAACAGAGCCGGATTAACTTATGCGGGAAAGGATCGGCGCAGAACACAGACAGAGGTATAGCCGCGACGCCTTTCTCGGTGGTTAACCACTGGCAGAAACTGACATCATCAAGCCCGGAAATAGCGCTGTAGTCGGCCAGTAAAAAGTAGGTGCCTTCGCAGGGCAGAAGCTCCAGCCGACCTCCTTTCAGCGCATTGATAAACAGATCGCGACGTTCACGATAAAACTCCGGCAACTGTCGGTAGTGATCAGGCTCTGCCCGCAGCATATCCGCCAGCGCCAGTTGCGCAGGCGTATTCACCGCAAAAGTCAGATACTGATGCACTTTACGCAGCTCAGCGCTGATCATCGGCGGCGCAATGCAGTAACCGACCTTCCATCCGGTCATATGATAGGTTTTACCAAAAGATGACACGGCGACGGCGCGCTCGCGCAGTTGCGGATGCGCCAGTACGCTGGCGTGCCCCTGCGGGTCAAAACAGATATGTTCATAGACTTCATCGCTGAGTACATAAATCTCCCGCTCGGCAATAGCCTGCCAGAGCACGTCGAAATTAGCGGAATGCCAGACCGTCGCCGACGGATTATGCGGCGTATTGAGGATAACCAGCCGCGTTTTATCGCTCAACAATGCTTTAAACGCATCCCAATCGACGCCAAAATGCGGTGGTTGTAACGCTATCCGCTTCAGTACGCCCCCCGACAGCGCTACCGCCGGGGCATAGCTGTCGTAGCTGGGGTCAAAACAGATAACTTCATCCCCCGGCCGCACCAGCGCGGTGATTGCGGCATATAGAGCTTCTGTCGCACCTGCCGTGACGGTGATGTCGTCATCCACATCGGGCGAATAACCGTAAAGCGCACCGGTTTTCTCTGCAATCGCCTGACGAAGCGCCAGCACACCGGTCATCGGCGCATACTGGTTCGCCCCGGCAGCCACATGGTGTGCCAGACGCTCCTGCAAATAGCGCGGGCCATCGAAATCCGGAAAGCCCTGCGATAGATTGATCGCCTGATGCTGCTGCGCGAGCGCGCTCATCTGGCTAAAAATGGTGGTGCCGAGGTTGGGTAGTTTGCTCTGAGGGGTCAGTCGCTGATGCGTCATTATTGTTATCCCATCTGTCTTACCAGTGTTGAAGACACTATATCACGATGTTAGTATTTAGCAATCAAGACGTTTAGACGTCTAAATAACAATGATAAGAATGTAAACACGCCGAGGCACAACTTCTATGAATAATACCGACATCCGCGTCGTGAGCGGCCCTGCCAACTACTTCTCTCACCCGGGTAGCCTGCAACGGCTAAACGATTTTTATAGCCCGGAGCAACTCGCCCACGCAGTGTGGATTTACGGCGAAAAGGCCATCGCAGGCGCGAGACCTTATCTGCCGGAAAGTGCCAATACCCCCGGCTCGGTTCATCTTGCATTTACCCGTCACTGCAGCGAGCAAGAGGTTAACACCCTGGCCTTACAGGCTGGTGACAACCGCAGCGTGGTTATCGGCGTGGGCGGCGGCGCATTGCTCGACACGGCAAAAGCCGTTGCTCGTCGGTTGAACCTCCCCTTTGTGGCGATCCCCACCATCGCCGCCACCTGTGCCGCATGGACACCGCTTTCCGTTTGGTACAATGATGCCGGGCAGGCGCTACAATTTGAAATTTTCGATGACGCCAACTTTCTGGTACTGGTTGAGCCGCGCATCATCCTCAATGCCCCGGCCGACT
This sequence comes from Pseudocitrobacter cyperus, assembly GCF_039889165.1. Classification (NCBI taxonomy): domain Bacteria; kingdom Pseudomonadati; phylum Pseudomonadota; class Gammaproteobacteria; order Enterobacterales; family Enterobacteriaceae; genus Pseudocitrobacter; species Pseudocitrobacter cyperus. The sequence goes on from NZ_JAYMYY010000001.1 coordinate 1,440,449, forward strand.
ATCTGCTGGCGGGTATCGGCGATACCCTGGCGAAATGGTACGAAGCGGTGGTGCTCGCACCGCAGCCTGAAACGCTCCCTCTTACGGTACGGCTGGGTATTAATGGCGCGCTGGCGATCCGCGATGTGCTACTGGAAAATAGCGAACAGGCGCTTGCTGACCAGCAGCAAGGAGAGTTGAGTCAGGCGTTTCGCGATGTTGTCGATGCGATTATTGCCGGTGGCGGTATGGTCGGCGGGCTTGGCGAACGCTACACCCGCGTTGCGGCAGCGCATGCTGTCCACAACGGCCTGACTGTGTTACCGCAAACGGAGAAGTTTCTCCATGGAACCAAAGTCGCCTATGGCATTCTGGTGCAAAGTGCCCTGCTCGGGCAGGATGACGTTCTGGCGCAGCTCATTCAGGCATATCGGCGCTTCGCCCTCCCCTCGACGCTTGCTGAACTTAATATCGATATTCGCAACCGCGCAGAGCTGGACAAAGTGATCGCCCACACTCTGCGCCCGGTGGAATCGATTCATTTACTACCGATAGCGCTGACGCCGGAAATACTGTTCGCCGCATTCGAAAAAGTCGAAAATTTCGCACGTTAACCCACCTCTACGGTAAACCTCTGTCCATGGACGGAGGTTTTGCGATCGCCCACGTAACCACGCCTACAAAAGCGCACACGCGAGAAACTGGCGGCGATTTACGGCTGCAAACAAGAGTAAATTAGTCTTTATCTGCCTAAAGAAGGTTAACAGCAGCGCGCGCCACCTTTGCCACCGTAGCGGGCATCCTGACGATCGCGGAAAAACTCTTCATAAGTCATTGGCGTCTGCTCCGGATGGGTAACGCGCATATGCTCGACATAGTTGTCGTAGTCCGGCACACCAATCATCATTTTTGCGGCCTGGCCTAAATATTTTCCTGCTTTCGATAATGTATCGAACATGGAGTTATCTCGTTAGTTGCGGTGCGTTTTGTTCCCCTCACCCGCCCTCTCCCGCAGGGAGAGGGAGAAAACTGTCTGTCCCCCCTCCCTGCGGGAGAGGGTTAGGGTGAGGGCATCTATCAATGCGCCCCTTTCGCCTGGGTCACAATCTCTTCCAGGTTTTCCGGCATTGGCTCATACGGTGTCTCTTTTGCCGTCGGTTTGTCCTCTTTCAGCGCCGCCAGTGCGGTTTTAATCGAGAACAACGCCAGAACCACCACCACAACCATAAAGAAGATGGTCAGCCCGGCATCAAGACGGTTGTTAAACACCAGTTGCGCCAGTTGCGACTCAGTATACTGCGCAGGGATATTCCCGCTGTCGATCATCGCCTGGAATTTATTGGCAATGGCCAGGAAGCCAACGCGAACATCCGGGCTAAAGGCTTTCTGCCAGCCTGCGGTCAACGTACAGACCAGCAGCCAGGCCGTCGGCACCAGCGCCACCCAGGCGTAGCGTTGACGTTTCATCTTGAACAGTACCACCGCGCACAGCATCAGCGCCATACCCGCCAGCATCTGGTTGGCAATACCAAACAGCGGCCACAGGGTGTTGATTCCGCCCAACGGATCAACCACGCCCTGATGGAGGAAGTAGCCCCAGGCAAGGACGCAGAGCGCTGTCGCCAGCAGGTTCGCCGGCAGCGAGTCGGTTCTCTTCAGGTTAGGGCTGATGACGCCCAGCAGATCCTGCAACATAAAGCGTGCCGCACGGGTACCGGCATCCACCGCCGTCAGAATAAACAGCGCCTCAAACAAAATCGCGAAGTGATACCAGAACGAAACATCCATCAGGCCGCCCAATGCGCCGTGCAGGATGTACGCCATCCCCACCGCAAGCGTTGGCGCACCACCCGCACGAGAGATGATCGACTGTTCACCCACCTCATTCGCAATGTGGTTCAGCGTTTCCGGCGTTACCGTGAAGCCCCAGCTACTCACCACCTGTGCTGCAGAAGCGACCACATCAACCGTGCCTGCCGGTGCCAGCATCGCCATCGGGCTGTTCATCGCAAAGTAAACACCCGGATCGATGATGCAGGCAGATACCAGCGCCATAATGGCAACAAAAGACTCCATCAGCATCCCGCCGTAACCGATCAGGCAGGCCTGACCTTCATTGGCCAGCATCTTCGGCGTGGTGCCGGAGGAGATCAGCGCATGGAAGCCCGATACCGCGCCACAGGCGATGGTAATAAACAGGAACGGGAACAGATTACCTGTCCACACCGGGCCCGTGCCGTCGACAAATTTCGTCAGCGCAGGCATGGTCAGCGTCGGGCGCATAATCAAAATACCAATCGCCAGCCCAACGATGGTGCCGATTTTCAGGAAGGTAGAGAGGTAATCGCGCGGCGCCAGCAGCAGCCACACCGGCAGTACCGCCGCCACAAAGCCATAACCCACCAGCATCCAGGTCAACTGTACGCCCGTAAAGTCAAACCATGGCGCCCAGGTTTCACTTTCTGCCACCCAACCGCCAGAAATAATGGCAAAGATCAGGAAGAACAGGCCGATAACGGAAACTTCACCAATGCGCCCCGGGCGCAGGTAGCGAATGTAAATCCCCATGAACAGCGCCAGCGGAATGGTAAACGCAACGGTATACGTCCCCCACGGGCTGTGGGTCAGCGCTTTCACCACGATCATCGCCAGCACCGCCAGAATGATCACCATGATCATAAAGGTCGCCACCAATGCGATAACCCCGGCAGTGGCGCCCATCTCCTCTTTCACCAGTTCTCCCAGCGAACGGCCGTCGCGGCGCGTAGAGACAAAGAGCACCATAAAGTCCTGCACCGCACCGGCAAGCACCACGCCCGCAAGGATCCAAATCATCCCAGGCAGATACCCCATCTGCGCAGCCAGCACCGGGCCCACCAGCGGCCCCGCCCCGGCAATCGCCGCAAAATGGTGACCGAACAACACTTTCTTGTCGGTCGGTACGTAATCCAGCCCATCGTTATGGCGCACAGCAGGCGTCATACGCGTGGGGTCAACCGCCAGCACATTTTTGGCGATGTAGCGTCCATAAAAACGATAGGCAATCAGATAGATACAGACTGACGCCACCACTATCCAAAGGGCGTTAATCTGTTCACCACGATTGAGGGCGATATAGCCCAGGGCAAACGCTCCAACAATGGAGAGCAATGCCCATGTAAGGTATTTCCCTGAATTGTTCATAGATGTTGTCCGTGTGAGTCGCTGAGAATGTTACATTTTATTTCTGTATCAACAGTCTTGATTTAACAACTCAGAAACCAATAAATACAACAAGAACACGGCGTATTTACATCATATTGCTGGCGGGATCACTTTAGTGGCGAAAAGAAGTGTAAAAACAGGCGGGATGAGTGAGATATGTTACTGTTTTGCCGGGTAGTGCTTACGCATACCCGGCCTGCACATCGCAATAATCTCTCAGGCCCGATAAGCGCAGCGCCATCGGGCAGTTGAGCATCCATTTAACCGATGACAGCCGTCCCTAAACGGCAGGTGCAACAACGTCGCCCCTGCTCATCGAATACAACAATTTCCCAGCTTTGACTTTGACGCCCCAGGTGCAGCGGGCGGCAGACGCCGCGCACTTTCCCCTGCGAGACCGGACGGTGGTGTGAAGCATTAAGCTCCGTCCCCACCACGCACTGTCCGTCCCGGGTCATGAGGAACCCGGCCATAGAGCCCAGCGTTTCGGCCAGCGCCGCCGAGGCTCCGCCATGCAGCAGGCCAAATGGCTGATGAGTACGGCTATCCACCGGCATCTCCGCTTCGAGAATATCGTCGCCGAGATGGGTATAAACGATCCCCAGGTGCGCCACCATCGTATTCGGGCTGGTGGCATTGAGTTCCTCAAGAGATAAATGGCGTTTCCAGATCATCTTATGCCCCAAGCGTTGAGCCGCCGTCCACGACGATGTCCTGCAACGTGATGTGGCTGGCGCAATCAGATGCCAGGAACAGCACGGTGTTCGCAATCTCCTGCGGACGGGCGATTTTACCCAGTGGAATACCGAGCTTAAACTGCTCGCCAAAGCCGCGAATGCGCTGCTGTTCCGCGTCCTCGCTCTTCCACATACCGCGTTGCATATCCGTATCGGTGGAACCCGGCGAGACCAGATTACAGCGCACACCGCTGCCAGCCAGCTCCAGCCCGACCGTCAGCGCCAGGCTTTTCAGCGCTGCTTTTGACGCCCCGTAAGCGCTCATACCAATGCGCGGCGTGTGCGCGGCATCAGACGCCACGGTGACAATTGCCCCGCCCTGCTGTTCGCGGAATGTCGCCATCGTCTGCTGGAAGAAGTTGAACGCTCCGCCAACATTGACCGCGAAGGTCTGCTGCCATTCGTCAATGCTCAGAGCGTCCGTTGCTCCCATGCGTAAAATACCGGCGGCATTCACCAGCACATCGAGGCGTTGCGTGGTGGCAAGCAATCTCTCACAAGCATGCGCCACCTGACGGGCATCAGAAACGTCCAGTACTTCGGTGGTAAACGGATATGCTTCGCCCGCAAAAGCGAGATCAAAGCCAACTACCGTTGCGCCAGCATCAGCAAATGCCTGGGCAGTGGCAAAACCAATCCCCCGCCCGGCTCCCGTCACCCACACCGTTTTTCCGGTGAAATCAAACCCACTCATTACTTCACCTCGCGGGAGAGCAATGCCCACCAGGCATCAATGGTGGGGTTCTTAGCCAGCATCACAAAGTCGATATCGCCGTAGACTTTCCGCCAGCGCGCTGCCAGCGCCATCATGCGCACGGAATCAAGGCCATAGTCGATCAGGTTTTCATCATCCAGCGGCTCATCAGACTCATCGAGCAGCGGTAGCACCAGCGCACGCAACGCGGCTTTGCTGTCCGGAACGGAAGGCAACAGTTCTTCGGCCATCACCACGCGCCCGCTGCGTCCGGCGACATACTTCAACGACATCAAATGCTCATCGCGGCTGAAATCCGCCAGCGCATCCGCCACGAAGAAGGGTTTGATATCACGCATAAAAGCGTCAGTCGCGGTGGTCATACAACCAATATGCGCATACACCCCGGTGATAATAAGCTGGTTGCGCCCCGTCTCTTTTAGCATCTGCTCCAGCGGTGAGCGGTGAAAAGCGCTATAGCGCCACTTCACCAGCACCGTGTCCGCTTCGTCCGGAGCAAGTGCGGCGACAATCTTCTGTTGTTCAGGCGAGCGGGTCAGACCCGGCCCCCACATATCATTCAGCAGGGCGCGATCGTCATCGCTCTGCTCTTTCGGCTGCGCGGTGTAATACACCGGAATATGGTTCTTTTTGCAGAAGTCGCGCAGCGCGGCAATGTTGGCCACAACGGTGTCCATCATCTCGCTGTTATCGCCCCAGAAGTTGAGGAAATATTCCTGCATATCGTGGATTAACAACGCCGCTCGTTCGGGTTCAAAAGGCCAGCTCACTTTGTTTTCCGGGAGCTCCATTGCCGTCGGCAGTGCATAACCCTGTAATTTTGGAATTGCCATTCTCTTCTCTCCTTCAGCCCAGCGCGCGCGTAGCCAGCCACTGACGCAGTTGTTTTTTATCGACTTTACCGACATGAGTCAGCGGCAGTTCATCCACACACTCGACGCGATCCGGTAGTTTAAAATCAGCGACGCCCTGCTCGCGCAGGAAGCGACGAACCTGAACGGCGCGAAGCGGCTCTTTGACCACTAAATAGGCGCAGCTTTTTTCACCCATCAGATCATCTTCCATGCTGACCAGCGCGGCGTGGATCACCGATTCATGTTTCAGCAGCAGGTTTTCTACCTCTTCCGCCGCAATCTTCTCGCCGCCGCGGTTAATCTGATCTTTCTCGCGTCCCTGCACGGTGATGTAGCCCTCTTCATCAATAGAGATGAGATCGCCGGAACCGTAGAAACCGTTGGCATCAAAAGCGCTGGCGTTGTGCTGCGGGCTCTTGTAGTAACCGCGGAAGGTATACGGCCCGCGCGTCATCAGTCGTCCTACTTCACCACGCGGTAACGGTTCACCGTTTTCATCGGCAACCCACACTTCATCGTCAGGGCACATCGGACGCCCCTGGGTGTTGATGATGCGTTCCGGGGTATCGTCGAGGCGGGTATAGTTCACCAGCCCTTCCGCCATCCCAAAGACCTGCTGCAACTGGCAGCCAATCTCTGCCGGAATACGGGCGGCAAGCGTGGCGGAGAGTCGTGCGCCGCCCACCTGTAACAGCGTCAAAGACGCGAGTTGCGCATTACTGCCCCACTCGGTAATCGCCTGTAGCCACAGGCTGACGGCAGGCGGCACCAGCGCCGCAGTATTAACCTGATGTTTTTCGATCAGCGGGAAGCAGAGTGTGGCGCTTGGATCCGCGGCCAGCACCACAGTGCCTTCGGCAAGGAATACGCCCAGAGCCCCAGGCGAACTCATCACATAGTTATGCGCCGAGGGGATCGCGCATAAGAAGCGGGTTTCTGGCGTGAAACGGCAAATCTCATTGCTGCGGCGAATACTGTAGTAGTAGTCATTATGGGTACGCGGAATCAGCTTCGGCGTACCCGTGCTGCCGCCGGAAAGCTGGAAGAAAGCCACTTCATCGGCAGGCGTGGGCGTGGCAACAAAATTGTCCGCCGCCTGAACCAGCGCCGCATCAAGCGAGTGTTCACCTTCCCCGCCACGCAGCAGCACGCTGCGCACTGACGGATGCCGCTCAATGAAAGCATTTAAATAAAGGTCATCGGCGAACAGCGCATGGGCGCGATCGGCAATCAACAACGCCGGTTCGATTTGGTCGGCGTAGGCATTCAGTTCCGTTTTCTGATGGCTGAACAGCGCATTCACCGGAGCAACACCGATGCGCAACAGCGCAAACAGAGTGATATAAAACTCGACGATGTTGCCAAGCTGAACCAGCGCGGTTTCGCCCTGCTTCAGTCCCTGGCGTTGAAGAACCGAGGCCAGATTATCGACCGCCAGGTTAAGCTGGCGATAGCTGATTTCACGCTCACCATCAATAACGGCAATCGCATCGCTCTGCGCGTGACGGGTTAAAATGTCGGTCAGCGGCAGATCCTGCCAGTAACCCTTTTCACGATAGCGCGCCGCCAGATCGGCTGGCCAGCGGGTAAATTCCACAGACATCATTGCTCCTTACTGCAAGCCAAAAACATTCAGCATGGTTGAAAGCTTCACGCCCGTTTCACGCCACTCCGCTTCCGGAGAAGACGCAGGCACAATCCCTGCGCCAGCAAACAGACGCACTTTGTTCGCATTCACCTTCGCACAGCGAATCGTGACGACCCACTCGCCGTTACCGTCGGCATCGCACCAGCCGACAATGCCGCCAAACAGGTCACGCTCGAAGGGTTCAAGCTCGGCAATTAATTGTTTCGCCGCCAGATGCGGGAAACCGCTTAGCGCCGGGGTAGGATGCAGCAGGCAGGCCAGAGAAAGCGCGTTCTCCGCCGCATTGGCCTCGCCTTCAATCGGTGTCGCCAGGTGCCAGAGAGTGGGGGTTGTGATGAGCTGCGGCGTATCCGGCAGTGACAGCGAGCGGCTGCGCGGAGCCAGCGTGGCTTTCATTGCCTGAGTCACCAGCTCATGCTCGTGCCGGTCTTTTTCTGACGCCAGCAGCTTATTGCCGGCTTCTCTGTCCAGCACATCATCCGGCTGACGACGCGCGGAGCCCGCCAGCGGTAAAGAACTAAAGTGGCTCCCCTCTTTACGCAGTAACAGCTCCGGGCTGGCACCCAGCAGCACGCCACCGTCCGGGAGCGGCACATGGAAATTAAAGCTCGCCGGGTTCTGTGCAACCAGGCGCTCCAGCAGTACGCCGCTATCAAGCGGGCGATCTGTGGCAATTTCAATCAGGCGGGAAAGCACCACCTTATCGACCCGCGGCGTGGCCGTAAGCGTTGCGGCGCGAGCAACCATATCCATAAAGACCGGCTGTTGAGGAATTTCGCTGCGCTCGGTCACGCCAATCGGCGAAGCCGAGGCGATGTAGCGTGCAGAGTGCTGCTTCCCGGTGCGCGAGAACGATTGCCAGTTTTGCGGAATAAAAAGCGAAGAGGGTTGGTTAGTATCAAAAGGGATTGCGCCGACCATCACCGGTTTGGCAATCCCGGCGGCTTTCGCTTGCGCAAATGCTGCCGCTAATTGTTGCTGGAAAGGACTATTCAGGTCATCGCCACCTGCCGCCGGGCAGGAGAAACGACTAAAACAACCGGTCGCGGTGAAGCTCCGGTAGGGCGACATAAAGAAGAAATTATCAGCGCAGAGTGTTTCTTGCTGCTCGTTCATATCCACAGCCAGTGACGTTTCCATATCATCCTCCAAAACGATAAAGATATTACGAATAATTATCATTTATATTTTCGCTCGGTAAGCTAAAAGTAAATGCTTCGTATGTCAACAGCAAGGGGGCGTAAGTTGTGCTTAATAGCCAGCGTTACAGCGCAGTTATACTAATCCGTGCGCTTTTTACGGTATTTCTTCATAGACTTGCATCCAACAGGCACAATGATTGAAAATGAGAAGCATTACCCACACCATAAACAGGATGCCGATTCGTGAATGTTCCTTCCCTGCAACGCAAAGCCCTGCTCTTCTGCCTGGTCAGCCTTTTAGGAGTTTCCTCAGCCATCGCCGCTGACTGGCCGCGCCAGATTGTGGATAGCCGGGGCACGCACACGCTTGAACACAAGCCAGAACGCATTGTCTCCACCAGCGTCACCCTCACCGGATCGCTGCTGGCGATTGATGCTCCAGTCATTGCCAGCGGCGCCACCACGCCAAATAACCGCGTGGCGGATAGCCAGGGCTTCCTGCGTCAGTGGAGCGATGTGGCGAAACAGCGCAAGCTGGCACGTCTCTATATTGGCGAACCGAGCGCCGAGGCCGTGGCCGCGCAAATGCCGGATTTGATTTTAATTAGCGCAACGGGCGGAGATTCCGCACTGGCGCTCTACGATCAGCTCTCCCTTGTCGCCCCCACGCTTATCATCAACTATGACGACAAAAGCTGGCAGGAACTGCTGACTCAGCTCGGGCACATTACCGGTAAGGAAAAAGAAGCCGCCGATCGAATCAGCAGCTTTGCTAAAAAGCTCACGGAAGTGAAACAGAGAATAACGCTGCCGCCGCAGCCGGTTAGCGCGCTGGTGTATACCGCCGCCGCCCACAGCGCTAACCTGTGGACAACCGAATCGGCACAAGGGAAATTACTGAAACAGCTTGGCTTTACGCTCGCTACTTTGCCTGGTGGCTTACACGCCAGCCAGAGTCAGGGGAAACGTCACGACATTATTCAGCTTGGCGGGGAGAATCTGGCAGCAGGTCTGAACGGGGAAAGTCTGTTCCTGTTTGCAGGCGACCAGAAAGACAGTGACGCAATCTACGCAAATCCGCTGCTCTCTCATTTGCCCGCAGTACAGCACAAACAGGTTTATGCATTAGGTACCGAAACCTTCCGCCTGGACTACTACAGCGCCATGCTGGTGCTGGAGCGATTATCGGCGCTGTTTAGCGCAAAGTAATGCTTTGCCAGCCGCCCGGTAAGCATGAAGCTACCGGGCAGCGTCAATTACCCTTCAACAATCACCGGCTGCTGGCGGAAACGCCGCAGTTCGGTCAACAATCCCAGCAGTATCAGGCCAACAATCGCCAGCGCCCAACCGCTGGCGCTGGCCGACGCCGCCGGTGTCAGAATGGCCCCTAATCCGCCCAGCAGCGCCGCGCCGATGGCATCGCCCGTTACGTTTTGCGCCGTCCACAAACCGTTGATGCGACCAAGCATCGCTTCCGGTGTCTGGGTCTGAATCAGGGTATATTGCAGCAGCGAGCTAATTGCGCTTAACCAGCCAAACAGCGCCAGACATACCACGCCCATCACCCACACCGGCATCAGTGCAAACAGACCAATCGCCACGAACGCCGCCACGGTGGAAACCAACATGATGCGTCCCGGACGCTCATGGCGCGCCAGATTACCGCTGGTCAGCGCGCCAAACGCCGCCCCCAGGGGGATCGCCGCATAGAGCAGGCCAATCTGCGCCGCCGACATCTGCCAGCTCATCGCCAGCGCCGGATACAACACGCGCACCGCGCTCGCCATGGTTAACAGGCCGCCCAGCAGCGCAATACCGCCAATCAGCGGGCTGCCCAGAAGAAAACGGAAGCCCGCCACCAGAGACGCCAGTGGATGTTCACGCGGCTGCGGCGGAGGCGGAAGCGCTGGAAGGCGCAGCAGGGTCAGCGTGGTGATGAAAGTCCCGAGCGCCGCCAGCAAATAGTTCCAGGAGACACCGCCGGTCGCCAACAGCAGGCCACCGACCATCGGTGAAATCACCGAGCCCAGACGCACCGTCAGCATGGTGATAGCCCCGGCCTGCATCAGATTTTCACGCCCCACCAGTACCGGCGTCGCCGCCAGCAAGGCCGTCACGCCGAGGGAAGCAAAAAAGCCGTCCCATAATCCCAGCAGATAAATAGCAACCAGCGAAGGCTCCGGCAGCATGGCGTTTAGCCACAGGCCAATAAACCCTACGCCGCAGGTACCGCGCGCCAGCAGTATCAGCTTGCGGCGTTCATACCTGTCCGCCAGTACACCGCCCACCATCAGGCCGATAAACATCGCCCCGCCGGTCAGCGTCACCGAAAGCCCCACCTGCCAGGTGGAGTGGGTCATCATTTGAATCTGGACGGGTACGGCAACACCGAGCAACCCAAGGGAGAGAATAGAGATAAATCGGGCGATAAAGACGGCACGAAAGGCCGGATGGGTCTTGAGCAGGCTTAAGTTCAGCAGCCAGGATTGTCGATTCATTACAGTGCCTTGATGCTTTTTTTTCATACCATTTTTGTGGGCGCACATGCTAACATAAACGAATAAGATAGATAACGATAATTACTATCATTATCAACTTCAGGGATGTGTTATGTCGTTTTCCACTCCCGTGCTGCGCGCGATAGCGCTGCCCGGCTTACTTTTACTGCTACTCCTTGCGGTTACGCTCAGCTTACTTATCGGCGCGAAGGCGCTCCCGGTCGCCGTGGTGGTTGATGCTCTCAGCGGAACCTGTCAGAGCGCCGACTGTACAATCGTGCTTGACGCCCGACTCCCCCGCACGCTGGCCGGATTGCTGGCGGGCGGCGCGCTCGGCCTTGCCGGGGCATTAATGCAAACGCTCACCCGTAATCCTCTCGCAGACCCGGGCCTGCTTGGCGTTAACGCAGGCGCAAGCTTCGCAATCGTGCTGGGCGCGGCGCTGCTCGGCATCGCTTCGCCGGAACAACAACTGGCAATGGCGTTTTGCGGCGCTTTCATTGCCTCATTAATTGTGGCATTTACCGGCAGCCAGGGCGGTGGGCAACTGAGCCCTGTACGTCTGACGCTGGCGGGTGTCGCGCTGGCGGCAGTCCTGGAGGGCCTCTCCAGCGGCATCGCCCTGCTCAACCCGGACGTCTACGATCAGTTACGTTTCTGGCAGGCGGGTTCGCTGGATATTCGCACGCTGGAAACGTTGAAAGTCGTGCTGGGCCCGGTGCTTATCGCGGGTGTCGCCGCTTTGCTGCTGAGCCGGGCGCTTAACAGCCTGAGCCTCGGGGCGGATACCGCCACCGCGCTGGGCAGCAAAGTGGCGCGAACCCAGCTTATCGGCTTGCTGATTATTACCGTGCTTTGCGGTAGCGCCACCGCGGTGGTAGGGCCAATCGCCTTTATTGGCCTGATGATGCCGCATATTGCGCGCTGGCTGGTGGGTGCGGATCACCGCTGGTCGCTGCCTGTCACCCTGCTGGCAACCCCTGCCCTGTTGTTGTTCGCCGATATTATCGGTCGCCTGATTGTTCCCGGCGAAATGCGCGTCTCCGTGGTAAGCGCCTTTATTGGCGCGCCGGTTCTGATCTTCCTTGTCCGCCGCCAGCGTGCGGGAGGTGGCCGATGATCGCCCCATCCCGTCGTTTAATCGCCTCCTGTTTGCTGTTGCTGGCGGCATGTCTGCTGATCGTGATCTGGAGCCTGTGCAGTGGCGCAGTCACGCTGGAACTGAGCCAGGTGATCGCCGCCCTGCTGGGCGATGCGCCGCGCGCTATCACCATGGTGGTAACGGAGTGGCGTCTGCCGCGCGTGATAATGGCGCTGCTGATTGGCGCAGCGCTTGGCGTCAGCGGCGCGATTTTCCAGTCGCTGATGCGCAACCCGCTGGGCAGCCCGGATGTCATGGGTTTCAACACCGGCGCATGGAGCGGTGTGCTGGTGGCGATGGTCTTTTTTGATCAGCACCTCACCGCCATTGCGCTGGCTGCGATGGCCGGCGGCATTCTCACGTCACTTATCGTCTGGTTACTCGCCTGGCGTGACGGCATCGACACATTCCGGCTCATTATCATTGGTATCGGCGTGCGCGCGATGCTGGTGGCCTTTAATACCTGGCTGCTGCTGCAGGCATCGCTGGAAACCGCGCTCTCAGCCGGGCTCTGGTACGCAGGCTCGCTCAACGGCCTGACCTGGGCAAAAGCCTGGCCATCGGTGCCGATTATCCTCGTCATGCTGGTGTGCGCCGCGCTGCTGGTACGCCGCTTACGTTTGCTGGAGATGGGCGACGATAGCGCCTGCGCGCTGGGTGTGCGGGTGGAGTACTCACGTCTGTTGATGATGCTGGTGGCGGTGGTTCTGACCGCGGCCTCAACGGCGCTGGCAGGCCCAATTTCGTTTATTGCCTTAGTGGCTCCCCATATTGCCCGTCGCCTTAGCGGCACGGCACGCTGGGGGCTCATGCAAGCGGCGCTGTGCGGTGCTCTGCTACTGGCGGCGGCCGACTTCTGCGCCCAGCAATTATTCCTGCCTTATCAGCTTCCGGTAGGCGTCGTCACCGTAAGCCTGGGGGGTATTTACCTTATCGCGTTGCTTATTCAGGAGTCCCGCAAAAAATGACAGTTTCTCAGGCCCGTTTGCGTGGCGAGCAGTTAACGCTGGCTTATGGCAAAAAAATCATTGCGGAAAACCTGAACGTGACCATCCCTGACGGTCATTTCACCGCCATTATCGGCCCCAATGGCTGTGGAAAATCGACGCTACTGCGCACACTCAGCCGCTTAATGACGCCTGTTCAGGGGCATGTCTATCTTGATGGCGAGCAAATTCAGCACTACGCCAGCAAGGATGTGGCAAGACGGATAGGTTTACTGGCGCAAAACGCCACGACACCGGGCGACATCACCGTGCAGGAACTGGTGGCGCGTGGCCGCTACCCCCATCAACCGCTGTTCACCCGCTGGCGAACAGAAGATGAAAACGCGGTGAACCGTGCGATGCAGGCCACCGGCGTGACCAGTCTTGCCGCACAGAGCGTCGATACGCTTTCCGGCGGCCAGCGTCAGCGCGTTTGGATTGCCATGGTGCTGGCGCAGGAGACCGCGATCATGCTACTCGATGAGCCGACAACCTGGCTCGACATCAGCCATCAAATCGACTTACTCGAACTGTTAGGCGAACTGAACCGGGAACGGGGGTATACGCTGGCCGCGGTACTCCACGATCTGAATCAGGCCTGCCGCTACGCCACGCATCTGATTGCCTTAAAGGAAGGAGAAATTGTTGCAGAAGGCGCGCCGGGGGAGATCGTCACGGCGGAACTCATTGAGCAAGTCTATGGACTGAAATGCATGATTATTGACGACCCGGTCGCCGGAACACCGCTGGTGGTGCCCCTGGGGCGAACAGGTCGCTAATCTGGAGCGGGAAATATCCCGCTCTGCGCTTTACGCCAACTGCTCTTCAAGCGGCGTAGTCTCTTCCAGCTTGCGGGAAAGCAGCGCGTTTTGCAGCAACACCATGCCACACCCCACGAAACCGCCAACAATCCCCGCCAGCAGAATGATCAACGTTTTCCCCGGCCCATCTTTTCTTATCGGCAACGATGGCGCGAGCTGATATTTAAACGGCTCGAAAGAGACATCCGAAATATTCAGGGTACTCAGTTGCTCGACGTGATACTGCAGATTACGCAGGTCGCCATTAATATCAGCAAGGTCGGTAACGCCCTTCTCAATCTGCAATTTTTTTGCGATGCCGTCCGCTCCCAGCGCAATAGAGAAGTCAGGATCATCTTTTACCGCCTGACCATTGCTGTAAACCGGTTTAGCAATCCCCGCCGCCGTGGCGATTTCCAACGAATAGTGCAGACGGTTAATCTTGGCACTGAGCTGGTTCTTTAATTTGATCAACTCCAGCGCCAGTCTCTCTTTTTCATAATGCGTTTTGATATCCAGCTTGTTACGCATATCGCTCAGTGTTTCTTTCACCACAATCGCTGAGATATAGTCGATATACCCGCTGAGAACCTGTTGCGTTTCTTCAGGGTTTGGGCCGGTAAAGCTTAACGTCCAGGAGGTATACAGCGCAGGTTCATTCTTTTTACCGAAGTTGTTGTCGGCCGCTTTCATCTTATCGCTTAAACCGACAATTGCCCGATGCAGATCCATCGGGTCAATATCCGCGCCCTTTAACTGGTTCATAATGATCGGCGAACTACGCAGATACTCTTCCAGTAGCGATAGCGAATTGAATTTCCTGATAAATAACGTAAATATGTCAGATTTTTTCACACTGACGTCGACGTCCAGGACACGTAGCGCCACCAACGTTTTTTCCAGTTCCTGCCACTGACTCGGCTCAGCCGTCGTCACGATCGCCTGGCTAGTCCACTTTTGCGGCATCAGAAACGACACTAATAATCCCGTCACCGCGAATGCAAAGGCCACGGCAATAATTCTTGTTCTGGCACGCCATAGAATATCCAGAAGGTTGATGAGATCTATTTCATGACTATTTCCGGCAATCGCTGGATAAGGCGTAACTTCTGAGTTTTTATTCGGCTTTAAATTAAGTGATGACATGCTGTATGTCCTGCAGCGTTTTAAACAAATCCGCCCGCATAATAGCAGAACATAAGAATAATCCTACTAAAATTTGTAGATATTATGACCACACTACCATTATTAGCAGTGCGTCAGTAACCATGTTGCAACGGTGTAAACCGACATATTCATGGCAAATGCAATACATCAAAATAATTCAATATATGAATGTTTATACCCGCGGATGCTGAAGACTCTTTTAGCACCAGCGGGAATTTTTCTGTGACCATCATCACATAACATACTTTTTCATCTCACCCCCTCTCTCGTGTTCAGTCTTTCCCCGTGCTGACGGGACGATAAAATTAGATAATTTTTCGCACCTTTATATTCGCACGTTAATTAACAAACACACTACAATACTGGCAAAATGGATAATGCACGATGAAAATAGTGTTTATTGGTGAAGCAATCTCCGGTTTTGGCGGAATGGAAACCGTCATTCGCAATGTAATAAAAAAATTAAATTCACCGCCCTATAACGCACACTGCAAAATATTTTTTACCTGCCGCCATAATAAAATGGACACATCCTGGCTTAATGGTTTCGACACACATTTTTCATTATCTAATATCTGCTTTTCGCCCTTGCGTCGCGCCAAACATATCCACACTATCGCCCGCTGGATCGCGCAGGAACAGCCCGATATCGTGATTGCCATTGACCCCCTCTCCTGCTTTCTGGCCCGTAAGGCGCGCGACAAAACCCGAGCGCCATTCACCATCTTCTCCTGGCCGCATTTTTCGCTCGATCACAAAAAACATGCACAGCATATTCTTTGCGCCGATTACCATCTTGCTATCAGCACGGGGATACGCCAGCAGCTAATAAAAAGAGGCGTTCAGGAAAAATACATTCACGTTATTTATAACCCAGTGGAAAAAACCTCGATTGTTACGCCAGCCCCGACTCAGGGAGAAATCGCCACCTTCATCTACGTTGGCCGTTTAAAATTTGAAGGGCAGAAAAGAATAAAAGACCTTCTTGATGGTTTATCCCGCGTACCGGGGCGCTGGAAATTACACATCATTGGTGATGGCTCGGATCGAGAACGCTGTAAATCTTATGCTCAGGAATTATGCCTTGATAATCGCATATGCTGGCACGGCTGGCACTCTGACCCCTGGAGGGTGGTGCAGGAAGAGATTGGCAAAGTGACTGCGCTGCTGCTCACCTCATCGTTTGAAGGGTTCCCTATGACCTTGCTGGAAGCAATGGCGCGCGGTATTCCCTGCATCAGCGCCGATTGTATTTCCGGGCCTGCCGATATTATCAAGCCTGGCGTAAACGGCTATCTTTACCCGGCGGGTGAGGTAGCTGAACTTTCAGCAACCGTTTCAGCGATGATAAACGGTGAAAAAACGCTTGATCACGGTTCGATAGCATCCTCTATCGAACCGTTTTACGCAGATAACTACTATCGCAGATTAAGCGATATCCTGTACCCAGCGCCTGTTATTACCCCAGAATGTCCTTCAGCACCGGGCCAATCGCGGTAAAAGCCTGCGGTGAGATAATATCGACGTGGGCGCAATCCTGGCGGTACACCGCCAGTTCCTGCACCCACGGCCCCCAGGCCTGCTGTGGATCCATTCCTTCCGGTAGCGTCCGCTCAGCAACAAACAGCGTCGCCTTGCCGTCAAACTTTGCGCTATGCGCCGTGGTCAGTAGCCGTACCGCATCAGCGTAATTTCCTTCAATAGCATTGAACAGTTCACCAGAAGCCTGCCCCTGTTGAGCCGCAAGGAAAGCTTCACGCTCTCTTTCGATCTCCGCCAGCACTTCCGGATCCAGCCCGTTAGCTTCTTTTTCAGCCCAGTTTTGCGTTTCCGGCGGCCAGGTATCCAGCAATCCCAGGAAAGCCACGCTCTCCCCGCGTGCGCGCAGCCGCGCAGCGATGCCCTGCGCCAGCGTACCGCCAAGGGAATAACCAAACAGGTAGTATGGCCCGTGCGGCTGCTGCGCCAGCAGCGTAGCAAGGTGACGATCGCAGACCTCATCCAGCGTGGCGGCATGCTGCATCGGCCCTTCCGGACGCGGTGACTGGATCCCTGTAATTGACCAGCGGGACGGCAGGTAACGCGCCAGCACGCTGAACTGCCAGGCAAAACCGGAGGCCGGATGGAAACAGAAGAGTGTCGGCCCGTCGCTCTCGCGTAGCGGGAGCAGCGTTTCATAACCCAGACGCTGCGCCTGTTCATCGTTTTCGGCCTCAAGCAACGCGCCCAGTTTGATAACCGTGGAGGCCACCATCACCTGACCTGGCGTAACCTGACGCCCGATTTTCTGACTGAGCTGTGCGGCAAGGCGCATCGCCAGCAGCGAATGGCCGCCCAGAGCGAAGAAGTCCGCCTCCACATCGTTGATTTCACAACCAAGAAGTTCGCTGAACGCCTGTGCGACCAGGGTTTCCATACCCGGCAACGGTGGACGGCTTTGTGTTTTCACCGTCAGTTGCGGCAACGGCAAAGCTTTACGGTCAAGTTTACCGTTGGCGCTGAGCGGCAGCGAGTCCAGTTGCAGCAGTACCGCCGGAACCATATGCGGCGGCAGTTGCTCGCGCAATTGTGCCGTCAGGGCATCGAGATCCAACGGCAGCCCGGATTCTGCAACCAGATACCCCACCAGTTGGCGCGCATCGCCGCCGGTCGCCGCCGCCTGGTTAATAACGCAGGCGTGCGTCACCGCCTGCGCCACATCTGGCAGGCACTGCATCACACGGTCGATTTCGCCCAGTTCAATACGCTGGCCGCGAATTTTAAGCTGATCGTCACTGCGCCCCAGATATTCAACCGCGCCGTTCTCCAGCCAGCGCGCCACATCACCGGTACGATACATGCGCTCTCCTGGCGCAAACGGATCGGCGATAAAACGGCTTGCCGTGAGATCCGGTCGCCCGAGATAGCCCTGCGCCAGTTGAATGCCGGTAAGATAAAGATCGCCCGCAATCCCTGGCGGTACCGGGCGCATCATGGCATCCAGAATACGCAGCCCGGTGTTCCAGACCGGGTAGCCGATAGGCACGCTGTTGCCAGTGGTGCTCGCCAGCTCCTCACCAAATGCCGGATACCAGCTCACATCGACAGCCGCTTCCGTCGGCCCATACAGGTTGTGCAACGGGGCATGAGTCAACTGTTCCCATTCGCGACAAAGCTGCGCGGGCAATGCTTCGCCACTACAAAAAACACGCCTCAGTGTACGGCAGCAACTGGCGGTTTCCGCCGTCAGCGAGGCGACAAACGCCGCCAGCATCGACGGTACAAAGTGGGTAGTCGTCACGCCATATCGGCTGAAGAACTGCTGCATTGCCTGCGGGTCGCGGTGCGCTTCCGGCTCGGCCATCACCAGTTTGGCTCCGGCAATAAACGGCCACCAGAACTCCCAGACCGACACGTCAAAACTGCACGGCGTTTTCTGCGCCACCACATCATCCGCGCCCAGCGGATAGTGATCCTGCATCCACAGCAGGCGATTGACGATCGCTTCGTGGCCCACCATCACGCCTTTTGGCCTGCCTGTCGAGCCGGACGTAAAGATGATATACGCCGTTTGCTGCGGCGTCGTCAGCGCCAGCGGCTCACCGCCATCTACCGGCAGCGGCTCGTTGTAGCAAAGGCTTTCAATATTCGGGAAACGGTGACGCTGATCGGCTGAGGTGATCAGCAGCTTCGGCTTCGCATCCTCCAGCATCATTTGCAGACGGTCGTCCGGATAACCGGTATCAAGCGGCAGCCACGCCGCCCCGGCCTCAACAATGCCGTGCAGCGCCAGGGTCAGAAACACGGAACGCGGTAAGGCTACCGCCACGCTGTCGCCCGGCTGTACGCCGTGGGCGCGCAACAACCGCGCCAGCGCCAGCGTCTGTTCACGCAGTTCGCGGTAGGTAAGTTGATAATGCGCGTCCGCCAGCGCCGGGGCATCCGGCGTTTTTGCCGCCTGCTCAGCGACCAGCGAGTTCAGCGTTGCCGCAGGAATGGGATGTTCAGTCGCGTTGATCGCTTCGATTTGTGCATATTCATCGTCGGAAAGCAGTTCTGCCTGCGCGCACGGCAGCGCCGGATTATCGGCAAACTGCTGTAACAGCGAGCTAAGACGGGCAATATGGCGTTTGAGCGTTACCTCGTCGTAGCGCTGCTGATTAGCCAGCACTTCCAGCGACAAACCGCCGGACTCATCCGGGAAGAGCGCCAGTTCCAGGTCGTTTACCGGGCCTGTCGCCAGCGTATGGGTCGTCGCCTGCACATCCGTAAAAGCGAGATGGTAATCGAAAACTTTGACGTTAAAGACCGGGCCAAACAGCGCGTCATCGCCCGCCGCACGCCCGCTATCGCGCACAATTTGCTCGGCGTCGTAGCGCTGGTGACGGCGCATTTTTTTCAACTGCCCGGCAAGGCGCACCGCAAGGTCAGCCAGCGTTTCCTGACCATTCAGGGAGATGGCAAGCGGCAGCACGTTCAGCACCGGGCCGGTGGCGGTTAGCGCCGCTGAGCCCATCCGACGCATAAAGATAAATCCGGCGGCATATTCGCGACGCCCGCACAAACGACCCAGCCAGAGCGCGCTCAGTGCCAGCGCCAGATCGGCGCGCTGGCACTGGGGTGCTGCGGCAGCCAGGCGAGAAAAGGCATGGCGATCGGCGGTGAGCTTCAACCGCCAGATGGCCGTCGTCTGCGTACGCCCAGGAAGCGGTGCGGGAGAAAGCGAAACCGGCGAGGGCAGCGACTGACGCTGTTCGCGCCAGAACTGTCCATCACGCTGATAGGCCTCGCTCTCACGGTAACGCTGATACTCTTCAACCACTTCAGCATAAGGCGTAAAGGGGGATTCCGGCGTCGGCTCGCCCCGCTGCCAGGCACGGTAAATTTCGCTGATCTGGCGGGCGATGGCCGGGAAACTGAAACCATCGACCAGCAGGTGATGATAACGCTGATACCAGTACCAGCGGCGATCGCCGACACGATAGAGCTGGTGGCACAGCAGAGGGTTGCCGCTTTCAAGACGCAGATTCTGAGCGAGATCGGTTTGCATCAGCGCCAACGCCGCCTGATGCGGATCGGACTCATGGCGGAGATCGCAGGGTGTGGGCTGCGTAAATATCAGACTGTCATCCACCTGTTGCCAGGGTTCGCCGTTATCTTCGCCGAAGCGCATCCGCAGCGTATCGGCCTGGCCTACGCCCGCCACAATCGCGCGCGCCAGCAGTTCGCCATCCACCTCGCCTTCCAGCTCAACATAATGCGCTACGCTCCAGGCATTCGGGAGCACAGAGAGTTTTTCCGCCATCCAGATCCCCGGCTGGGCAGCAACTAACGGTAAACGCTGGGTCATGCGGCCCCCTTCTCAGACGCGTAGTACGACGGTATCAGGGTCGACCAGTTATCCGTCAGCCAGGCGTTACAGGCGTCCTGAGATTGCGGATCGCAGATAACGCGCCAGCCCGCAGGTAGCGCGCACTGAGCGGGCCACAGGCTAAACTGTTGCTGTTCATTTTGCAGAAGGTAAAACTGCCCTTGTACATCGTCGAAGGGGTTACTAACTTGCATACCAAACTCCTGTCGTTAATCGTGCTTTGCTAGTCGGCGTGAACCAAAGGCTCCCAGAGCGTCATCAGCCCCGCGGTTAACCCGCCACGCCAGCAAAGCGCATCATGCCCGCCGTCAACCTGACGCCAGAAAATCGACTGCTGTGTTTGCTGTAGTTGTGATAAAAGCGCCTGATTGGCGCGAAAGATAAGCGGTTCACGCACACCGGCTTCCAGCACGATGCGCAATCCTTTCGGTTTTATTTCACCGCTTTTGAGGCGCTGCAGAATCACGCCCTCTTCATGGCCGCCGCGATGGGGCCACCAGTACGATCCCGACTGGCTCAATACGCAGCCAAAGCGTTCCGGCCAGTAAAGCCCGGCATAAAGTGATGAGAGGCCACCGAAACTTTGCCCGGCAACTACGGTGCGATCGGCACGATCGCTGAAGGGAGCCATCGCCTGTACCTGCGGCAGCAGCTCCTGCTGTACCGCCTGCCAGAAAGTGGGATTACAGGGTAATTCGGCGCCACGGTGCGCATTGTCGATAACGTCAATCAGCAGATAGACCGCCGGTGGCAGCTTGCCCGCCTCGGTAAGCGCCGTCAGCGCGGGCCATACGGGCATGCTTTCCGCCCAGAACTGACCGTCCAGCAGCACCGCCAGCGGCCTGTCGCTCCCGGCGTTTCCACCGGTAGTGAAAATCCATGCCCGCCGCCGGTTATTAAGAAGTGTGCTGCGCCATTCGATGCATTGCGGGGCATTCCAGCTTGCGGCAGGTGCCGACCAGCCCGGTTGTTCGGGGGCGTTGGGCATCTCCAGCGCCGACACAGCATGCCCGCGGCCGCCCTTCCAGCTTTGTGGATTGAGCGGATCTGCCACTGCGAGCGGCAGCAATTTACGCCAGCCTTCGCGTAGCCGTGTGCGATCAGGCATGCCCAGGTCAAAGATCGCGGCCGGGAAATCATCGTCGCGTTCAGAAGGCGCAAAGCAGTAACTGCCACGCCAGGTGGCGGGCAGTGATGTTTTCCAGAACCAGGCATCCGTATGGGGAAGGCGCTCCAGCGTCTGCGGCGCGCTGTTGTGATGGTGATCGGTCACACCAGTAATGTAAATCCATACCCGGCGTATCGGTGACGTTTGCGCCGTTCCGGCAGGGTCGCGCCACCAAAAAGTTACCTGATAGCGATCGCCAACTTGTTCATATTGCGGGCCTTTTATCGTCGCCCACCAGGCATCGCTTCCTGCTTTTAACTTCTCCGGCACGTTAACCCCATCTTTCATGTGGATTTTTTTGTTACAGATGAAAATCTATTGATAATATTATTGATAACTATTTGCATTTGCAATAACGTATTGGCGCGCAAGAGATGTCTTTCACTTTTAAAAATTAGTCAGGAACCGCTTTCTTCCCCATGGACGGCAGCTTTCGCAGTTACCTGGCACAACGTACTGCCGCCTCTCCTCCCCGTGGGAATGGAGCAAGTGGAGAAAGCGGCGAAGAAAAGCAGGATTAGTGATGAATAACAAGATCAAATCCCTGGCCTTACTGGTCAATTTGGGTATCTATGGCGTCGCCTTCCCTCTCAACGCAGCAGAGACCACCAGTGAAGATGACGCCACCGGCGAGACGATGGTCGTCACCGCCGCCCAGCAGAACCTTCAGGCGCCAGGCGTATCCACGATTACCGCCGATGAAATCCGCAAAAATCCGGTGGCTCGCGATGTATCGGAAATCATCCGTACCATGCCGGGCGTTAACCTGACCGGTAACTCGACCAGCGGCCAGCGTGGCAACAACCGCCAGATTGATATTCGCGGGATGGGCCCGGAAAACACCCTGATCCTGATTGACGGTAAACCGGTGAGCAGCCGTAACTCTGTGCGTCAGGGCTGGCGTGGCGAGCGCGATACCCGCGGCGATACCAGTTGGGTGCCGCCGGAGATGATCGAACGTATTGAAGTCATTCGCGGCCCGGCAGCCGCCCGTTATGGTAACGGCGCAGCGGGCGGCGTGGTGAATATCATCACTAAGAAAGGCAGTAACGAGTGGCACGGATCGTGGGACACCTACTTCAACGTGCCGGAGCACAAAGACGAAGGTTCCACCAAGCGTACCAACTTTAGCCTGAGCGGCCCGATGGGCGGCGATTTCAGTTTCCGCCTGTACGGCAACCTTGATAAAACCCAGGCAGATGCGTGGGACATCAACAAAGGACATCAGTCTGAGCGTACCGGCATCTATCAGAATACCCTGCCCGCCGGCCGCGAAGGCGTCATTAACAAAGATATCAACGGCCAGGTTCGTTGGGACTTTGCGCCAATGCAGTCTCTGGAATTTGAAGCAGGCTATAGCCGCCAGGGCAACCTCTATGCTGGCGATACGCAGAATACCAACAGCAACCAACTGGTAAAAGATAACTACGGCAAAGAGACCAACCGTCTCTATCGCCAGAACTACTCTGTCACCTGGAACGGCGGCTGGGATAACGGCGTCACCACCAGCAACTGGGTACAGTACGAGCACACCCGTAACTCCCGTAAAGGCGAGGGTCTGGCAGGCGGTACAGAGGGGATCTTCTCCACCAACGACTTTGTGAATATCGATCTCGCCGATCTGATGTTACACAGCGAGGTCAACATTCCTCTCGATCTGTGGGTGAATCAGAATCTGACGCTGGGCAGCGAATGGAACCAGCAGCGCATGAAGGATTTAGGCTCTAACACCCAGACCTTTATGGGCGGCGATGTTCCGGGGGCGACCAGCACTAATCGCAGCCCTTACTCTCAGGCCGAAATTTTCTCTCTGTTCGCGGAAGATAACATTGAGCTAACCGACAGCACCATGTTAACCCCGGCTTTGCGCTTCGACCACCACACGATTGTGGGTAATAACTGGAGCCCGTCACTGAACCTGTCTCAGGGGCTCGGCGACGACTTCACGCTGAAAATGGGTATCGCGCGCGCTTACAAAGCACCGAGTCTTTACCAGACTAACCCGAACTACATTCTCTACAGTAAGGGTCAGGGTTGCTATGCCAGCGGCGGCGCCTGTTATCTGCAGGGTAATGATGACCTGAAAGCAGAAACCAGCATTAACAAAGAGATTGGCCTGGAGTTCAAACGTGACGGCTGGCTCGCTGGCGTGACCTGGTTCCGTAACGATTATCGCAACAAAATTGAAGCGGGCTACTCTGCGGTTTCCAGCAACGCCAGCGGTACCGATATCTACAAATGGGAAAACGTACCGAAGGCTGTGGTTGAAGGCCTGGAAGGTACGCTGAACATTCCGGTTAGCGAAACGGTGAACTGGACAAACAACATCACCTATATGCTGCAAAGTAAGAACAAAGAGACCGGCGATCGTCTGTCCATCATTCCGGAGTACACCCTGAACTCCACGTTGAGCTGGCAGGTACATCAGGATGTGTCATTGCAGTCGACCTTCACCTGGTACGGCAAGCAGCAGCCGAAGAAATATAACTACAAAGGCCAACCCGCTACCGGCCCGGAAACCGATGAGGTTAGCCCTTATAGCATCGTTGGCCTGAGCGCGACCTGGGACGTCACCAAAAACGTCAGCCTGACCAGCGGTGTTGATAACCTCTTCGACAAACGCCACTGGCGTGAAGGTAATGCCCAGACCACCGGCGGCGATAGCGGTTATATGTACGGCGCAGGCGCCAACACCTATAACGAATCTGGCCGTACCTGGTTTATGAGCGTCAATACACATTTCTAATCTTAACGTTGTTCCGTCTTCTCTCCCCTCACGGGGAGAGAAGTCTGGGGAAAAGATGCAAACCAAACACTCGACATTCACCCTCGCCAGCCACCTTCTGCACCGCATTGATTTTCAGCCTGAAACCTTTAGCGACGGCGATTTGCTGTGGCTACCCCATCACGGCGAACTACAGCACACAGGAAAGAAACGGCGGACAGAACATCTCGCCGGGCGGATTGCCGCCATTCACGCGCTTCT
This sequence comes from Pseudocitrobacter cyperus, assembly GCF_039889165.1. NCBI lineage: Bacteria > Pseudomonadati > Pseudomonadota > Gammaproteobacteria > Enterobacterales > Enterobacteriaceae > Pseudocitrobacter > Pseudocitrobacter cyperus. Next base: position 1,464,824 of record NZ_JAYMYY010000001.1, read on the forward strand.
CCCATGGGGAGAAAAAACCGTGCCAGGCATCGGTGAGATGCGCCAGCCACTGTGGCCTGAAGGTCTGTTTGGCAGTATTAGCCATTGCGAGAAGAGCGCTATCGCGGTGGTCTCATCGGAACCTGTCGGGGCTGATATTGAGAAGATATTCAGCCCGCAACTGGCCGCTGAAGTCGCCACACAAATCGCCTCGCCCGCAGAAATTTTCCGCCTGCAAACCAGCGGGTTGCCTTTTGCCATTGCGCTTACGCTTGCCTTTTCCGCCAAAGAGAGCGTGTTTAAAGCATTTTCATTTCAGGCCAGCCCCTGCCCCGGTTTTACCGCCGCAGAGGTTATCTCCATTAATGAAGATGGGCTGTGTCTGCAATTAAAGGAGGCGTTTTCCCTGTCTCTGGCGGAAGAAAAAATCACCGTGGCGTACAGGGTCGAGGGGGACAAGCTCGTAACCTGTACAGGTTAAACTCGGCATTTCCGAACTAAACACTACGTATAACCGAATAATCAGCATGATGAGTAAAAAAATCGGAGCTAAGTCGAATTTTTACGTTAAAAACAGGTAGTTTCACCGCGCAATTACCCCTATCATTCCCGACGATACATTCAGACAAATTATGAAACACTTTGTCAGTGTTAAGGGAAGCGAATGAGTACACACACAACAACACCAGGGAACGGGGCCGGCGAAAGCCGCCTGATGAGCGGTTTCCTCAATGCTATCGAGCGCGCCGGGAACAAACTGCCTGAACCCGCACTGATCTTCTTCTACTTTTTACTGGTGGTCATGGGGCTTTCCGCCGTCCTGTCATTGATGACCTTTGATGTCATCAACCCCATGACGCAGGAGACCGTTCAGATCAATAACCTGCTCTCTGCCGAAGCGCTTACCAACACGCTGGCCACGATGGTGACAACTTTCACCACCTTTGCGCCGCTGGGAATTGTGCTGGTGGCAATGCTCGGGGTTGGCGTCGCGGAAAGCTCCGGCTTTATTAACGTCGGCCTGAAAAAAATGCTGCGCGTCACGCCAAAGAAACTGCTGACGCCGATGCTGATTTTCGTCGCCATGTTCAGCCATGTGGCGGCAGATGCGGGCTACGTGCTGGTGATCCCATTAGGCGCGATTATCTTTATGTCCGCCGGACGTCACCCGCTGGTCGGGATCGCGGCGGCCTTCTCCGGCGTCTCCGGTGGATTCGCCGCCAATATGGTGCCCACCGGGAATGATGCGCTGTTACAAGGCTTTACCCAGGCCGCGGCACAACTGCTCGACAGCACCTACACCGTCAATACGCTCTGTAATCTCTTCTTCGGTATCGCATCATCCATTCTGATAACCCTGGTCGGCTGGTGGGTTACTGAGCGTATTGTCGAGCCCCGCGTCAGTAAAATGGCGATCGACGGTGATTTCAAACATGATGAAGATATGTCCAGCGTCACGGCAAAAGAGAGCCGTGCGTTTAACCACGCCTCGCTGGTGATGCTGCTGGGTCTCGCAGCGCTGGCAGCAGCAGCCTGGCCGGAAGGCTCGATGCTGCGCGGCACCGATGGTTCACTCACCTCTTACAGCGCGCCAATCATGAAATCGATCGTGCCGCTGATTTTCCTGATTTTCATTCTGCCGGGGATTGTCTACGGTTTCGCGTCCGGCACCTTTAAAAGCGGGAAAGATGTCATCGCTTCGATGAATGACTCCATGAGCAAAATGGGCTCATACATGGTGATGGCCTTCTTTTGCGCCATGTTCATCAAAGCCTTCAGCGACTCGAATATCGGCACGCTGCTGGCGCTGGTGGGTGCCGATGGCCTGAAAGCGATGGAACTGCCGGGTGAAGCGACAATTATCGGCATGATCCTGCTGACGGCCGTCGTTAACCTGTTGATTGGCTCTGCTTCCGCGAAATGGGGGCTGTTGTCGCCAATTATGGTACCCATGCTGATGGCGGTGGGCATTTCACCGGAACTGACCCAGGCGGCGTTCCGCATTGGTGATTCCAGCACCAATATTATTACGCCGCTGATGGTCTTCTTCCCGCTGGTGGTGGTCTATTGCCAGCGCTATGTAAAAGGGGCAGGTGTTGGCACGCTGGTATCCATGATGATGCCTTACTCCATCGCCTTCTTTATTAGCTGGAGCCTGTTCCTGCTGGCCTGGTGGGGGCTGGGGATGCCGCTCGGCGTCGCTGCGCCATATACCTGGAGCGCCGGCTAAATCATTCTTTGACGGGCGGAACCGCGATGGGCCGCCCGTTTTCTCGCTTTTTTTTCTCCCACCTATACTAAAGGCACCGGTCACTACTGCGAGACGACTATGCCTTTACCTGACTTTCATGTTTCTGCGCCCTTTACGCTCGGTATTGAGCTTGAGCTTCAGGTCATTAACCCGCCAGGATACGATCTTTGCCAGGACTCCTCCGCTCTGATAACGGCAGCCAGCAGTAGTATTACGCAGGGGGAGGTTAAACACGATATCACCAACAGTATGCTGGAGATTGCCACCGGCGTTTGTGACGATATCCATCAGGCTGCCACCCAGCTTGCGGCTATTCAGCGCGCCGTTTTGCGCGCGGCATCAGAACAGCATGTGAAAATTTGCGGAGGCGGTACGCATCCGTTTCAGCGCTGGCAAAGCCAGGAGGTGGGCGATAACCCGCGCTATCAGCAGACCCTTGAAGCCTATGGCTACCTGGCGCGGCAGGCAACGGTGTTTGGCCAGCATGTCCATGTGGGCTGCACCAACGGCGATGATGCTATTTATCTGTTACACGGCCTCTCTCGCTATGTTCCGCACCTGATAGCACTCAGCGCCGCTTCACCCTATTTACAGGGCACTGACAGCCGTTTCGCCTCGGCGCGTCTCAATATTTTTTCGGCGTTTCCCGATAATGGCCCCATGCCGTGGGCGGCAAACTGGCAGGATTTTACCCGCCTGTACCGTCAGTTGAGCTATACCAGCATGGTCAACAGCATTAAAGATCTGCACTGGGATATTCGCCCCAGCCCCCATTTTGGTACGGTGGAAGTCCGGGTGATGGATACGCCGTTAACGCTCGGTCACGCGGTCAATATGGCAGGCCTTATTCAGGCGCTCTCACACTGGCTGCTTGAAAAACGCCCGTTCAAACCCAATCCACAGGATGACCTGTTGTATAAATTCAACCGCTTTCAGGCCTGCCGCTACGGCCTGCAGGGCGTGGTCACTGACGTCACCTGCGGCGAGCAACACACCATCGCCGCCGAGCTGGAGATTCTACTGGAACAGCTTCAGCCCTTCGCCGATCGGCATCGGGCCGGGAGCGCTCTCGAAGAGCTGTCCCTGATGGTGAAGCATGGTAAAAGCGAGGCCCAGCGCATGCGAGAATTTATCGCGGACGGGGGGTCGCTGATTGGCCTGGTGCAGCAGCACTGCGATACCTGGGCGGCCTGAGTGCAGAAAACCTTTGCATAAGCGGGATTAAGGGGTATTTTTCCCTCCCGCTCATCGCACAAGGAGAGAAGATATGGCGCGTCTTTGGCTGCTGCCCGCCCTGCTTTCGCTGGCGCCATTTACCCATGCCGCCTGTTCACTCACTGACCCCTCGCTAAAGGTTCAGAGCTATGAGGTCTTCCCTGAGCAAGAGAATATCAGCCTGCACTGGAAAAAACCGGATGGTAAAGCCTGGGGCTCGCTCTATTCGTTGCTGGCGGATATCAACGGCAACGGTCAGGTACTGATGGCGATGAACGGCGGGATCTACGGCAAAGATTACACGCCGCTCGGGCTCTATATCGAAAACGGGAAAAAGCTTTCGCCCGTCAACCGCGCGTCCGGCGGCGGCAACTTCTTTATTCGACCGGGCGGCGTATTTTATCTTCGGGGTCAGAAAGCGGGTATTGTGACGCTGGATGCGTTTAAAAGCAGTAAAGGGATGGATTACGCGGTACAGTCGGGCCCGATGCTCATCGAAAATGGCACCATTAACTGGCGGCTAAAGCCGTCGGCCAGCTCGCGCAAACTGCGTAACGCGGTGGGCATTAACCGTAAGGGGCGGGTGGTGTTTATGCTCAGCGCGAAAGAGAGCAATTTCTATGATTTCGCCTGTTATGCAAAATCGAAACTTGAGGTGCAGCAGATGCTGTATCTGGATGGCACAATCTCGAAAATGTATCAAAAAGGGGGCTCGGTGCCGTGGCAATATCATCCGTTCGTGACGATGATTACCGTCGAGCGGAAATCGTTGTCTCAATAACAGGTAAGCCCGGTGAGCAAAGCGCTACCGGGCTTTTGTCATTTAGGCTGTCTTGCGGAATCTCCGCGTCAGTCGCTTCTCAATCTCCACGATGAAGAACATCACCGCACCCATCGCCAGGGTTACAAACCAGTAGCGTGCAGGCAGCGCTTCGGTACCGAACATCATCTGCATAAACGGCAGGTAGATAATCGCCAACTGGAGCAGCAGCAGAACCCCCGTCACCATCCAGATCCCTTTGTTCTTCAGCAGTCCCCGGTTGATGGAGAAACTGTCGCTGTTTCGGCAGTTAATCATGTAGAGCCACTGCGCCGTCACCAGCATCTGTAGCAGCACGGTACGGACAAACTCTGCGCTGTGACCACGCGGCGCCAGCCAGGCCTCAAGAATAAAGGCGCTGATAGCAATCATTGAGCCGACAAACGCGACGCGCCATACGGCAAACGCATCCATCACATGCTGGCCAGTTTTACGTGGTGGGCGATTCATCACATTACGCTCAGCGGCTTCGAACGCCAGGCCGAAGGAGAGCGTCGCGGAGGTCGCCATATTCATCCACAAAATCAGCACCGGCGTCAGCGGGATCATATTCCCTGCCAGCAGCGCAATAACGACCAGCAGCCCCTGCGCCAGGTTGGTTGGCATAATAAAGAGGATAGTCTTCTTCAGGTTGTCATAAACCCGACGCCCCTCTTTGACTGAACTGGCAATGGTCGCGAAGTTGTCATCGGTCAGAACCATGTCCGCCGCTTCTTTAGTCACTTCCGTGCCTTTGATGCCCATCGCGATGCCGACATCCGCCTGGCGCAGTGCTGGCGCATCGTTCACTCCGTCGCCGGTCATGCCGACCACTTCGCCATTTTTCTGCAGCGCTTTTACCAGCCGCAGCTTATGCTCCGGGCTGGTACGGGCGAAGATGTCATACTCCACCGCCGCTTTCGCCAGCTCGTCATCGTCCATATGCTCCAGTTGATAGCCGGTCATCGCTTCCGTGCTGTTATGAATGCCCAGCATCTGGCCGATGCTCATCGCCGTTTGCGGGTGATCGCCGGTGATCATTTTGACGCGGATCCCCGCCGTCTGGCAGGTGTGGATCGCATCGACCGCTTCCGGACGCGGCGGATCCATCATCCCGGCAATACCGAGGAAGACAAGCCCCTGCTGGAGGTCACTATGCTCAAGCGTCGTCGCGCCAGCCTCAGCAGGCTTTATCGCCGCCGCAACCATACGCAGCCCCTGACGCGCAAAGCGCTCCATCTCAGACTCCCAGTATGCGCGGTCAAACTCTGCCAGACCACGCCCGGTCTGCTGCAACTGGCACAGGGCAAACAACACATCCGGCGCGCCTGTCACCATCACCCACTCTTCGGCATCCAGTCGATAGTGGGTCGCCATATATTTGTACTGTGAATCAAACGGGATCTTCGCGACCAGTTGCGTGGTGACGGGTTCAAGCGATGCCTTCGCCGCCAGCACCTTCAGCGCGCCTTCCGTTGGCCCGCCGGTGATCCCCCAGTGACCCAGTTCATTACGGACTAGCTGACTGTCATTACACAAATCGATGGTGCGCAGATATTTTTCCAGCACCGTGTAAGGCTGAACCTTAACCGGCTCGTTGCTGCCTTCAAGGTAGATGTTACCTACCGGCTCATAGCTATCACCGTCCACGCGGTAGCAGCTATCAGCGGTGATCACCGCTTTTACGGTCATCTCATTCATGGTCAGGGTGCCGGTTTTATCCGAGCAGACCACGGTCATTGCGCCTAACGTTTCGACAGTTGGCAGCTTGCGAATAATCGCGCGCTTACGCGCCATCGCCTGCACGCCCAGCGAGAGGATAATGGAGATAATCGCCGGAAGACCTTCCGGTACCGCCGCAACCGCAAGGCTAATCAGCGACAGCAGCAGTTCGCCCATTGGCATATCGCGCAGCAGTACGCTGAAGACGAACAGCACAGCCATCATCGCCAGAATAATGACGAAAATCGCTTTACCCAGCTTGTCCATCTGTACCAGCAGCGGCGTGCGATTGGTTTCCACTTCCGCCATCATCTGGTTGATGCGCCCAAGCTCGGTGGCCTGTCCGGTAGCGACCACCACGCCGACGCCACCACCCGCGCTCACGGTGGTACCGGAGAACAGCATATTGGTACGATCGCCCAGCGGCAGATCGCCGCTTAGCGCATCGGTGTGTTTATCAACCACCGTTGACTCACCGGTCAGAATGGCTTCTTCAACGCGCAGGTTATGCGCTTCAATCAGGCGCATATCAGCCGGAATGCGGTCGCCCGCGCGCAGCACCACGATATCACCTGGCACCAGTTCCGTGGTGGGGATAGTGGCATGCTGACCCTCGCGGATCACCTGCGCATCGCTGGAAAGCATATTGCGAATGCTTTGCAGTGATTTTTCCGCGTTGCTCTCCTGGATATAACCAATCAGCGCATTGATAACCGTTACGCCGAGAATAACAGCGGTGTCTACCCAGTGCCCCATCACGGCGGTCATCACTGCCGCAGCCAACAGGATGTAGATCAGAACGTCATTAAAATGGGCGAGAAGACGCAGCCATGCAGGCTTACCTTTTTTCTCCGGCAGGGCATTGGGGCCCAGCTTATGGAGGCGATCGGCGGCTTGCGCCTGGCTCAGGCCTTCCGGCCGCGTTTGCTTATGCTCAAGGATCTGCTCGATGGTTTGCTGATAAGCCTGCAGGGAGGCATTGCCACCCGTCGGGGGGATATTCTGTGGGTTCATCATTTTAGACACGATAAATTTCCTTCTAAATTCCTGTATACGGAAGGCCTGAAATCATTTCTGGCCAAGGCTAAATCTATTTATTAATTATTAATCCCTGCGGATAGAAAAATTGATCTTACGCAATATTTGTTTCCCAATAAAATTCAAAACTGATGCCTGTTGATTTAATAATATTAATATTACAGAATATTCTTAAACTCTATCTAAACGAGGTGAATTATGTTTGGAATCTACCGTGGACGCCGCCTGGCGCTGTACATCACCGCAGCAATCATCGTTGCCACGCTGATTGGTTATAGCACCTATACTTTTGTAAAACTGCTGGCATAAACATGACGATTATTTACGTTAAATAGCGTTCATTTAAATCAGCAGTTATTTATCCCTGTCACTTACGAGTTATTTCGTAGGTCTAAATACTTTATTTAAAAATAAGGCGAATAAGAATTATTGCGTTATCCTTGCAATTGCCGGACAATAACGTTTTTAACTTAAGCTTAACATTACATGAAACACCCGCTCGAAACCCTGATTTCCGCCGCCGGTATTCTGCTTATGGCACTGCTTTCCTGCCTGCTGCTGCCAGCGCCCTCGCTCGGTCTGACCCTTGCGCAAAAGCTGGTCGATACCTTCCATCTGATGGATCTCGACCAGCTCTATACCCTGCTGTTCTGCCTGTGGTTCTTAGTGCTTGGCGCCGTAGAGTATTTTGTCCTGCGCTATGTCTGGCGTCGCTGGTTTGCCGTGCGTTAAGCCGGTTAACTCACGCAGCCCCAGCACCAGCGACTCGCTCCATCCGGCATAATCGTGTCCGCTGGACGAAGCATGGAAACTGGCCGGATAGCCTTTCTCACGCAATACCTGTTCAAAAGCCAGCGTATGGCGATAGTTGCCGCCGCCCGGCCCACTGCTTTCAAACTGCCCGGCCTGTAGCCAGAAACGCAACGGATAACGCGGCGATTGCGCATACTGGCGGGCAAGCCAGTTCACCGGTTCGCCTTTCGGCGTCCACCAGTAAGAGCCGGAAAGACTCAGTACGTTACCAAACAGACGTGGATAGCGCAGCGCCACCCACGATGATGCCAGCCCGCCGTAGCTTGACCCGGCGAGGATCGTTTTCTGCCGCGTTAAGGTTATCCCCTGGCGTTGCACGAAAGGCACCAGCTCATGCGCCATAAAATCAGCGAAAAGTGGATTTGGGGGAAGCTCTTTGCCCCGCCGCGCGTGATCGAGGCTATCGATAAATACCACATTCACCGGCGGCAGCAGGTGGCGGGCAATCAACCCATCAAGCACATTGGCGGCACGGTACTCATCCTGCCAGTTTTGCCCGTCAAACAGGAACATTGTCCAGCGTGCGGGCTGCGCGACCCGGGGGCGATAGATTTTGATCTCCCGGCTATTGCCAAGATAACGACTGCTGATGGTGTGACGGGTCAGACTGCCATAGCGGATCGGCTGCGCCATACGCTGGGCGGAAAAATAGCGGGATGCGGGTAACGCCAGCAGCGAAAAACGGCTAAAGCGATCGACATTTTCCGGACTGAGCGTCAGTGGATTGAGCGGATCGGCCTGAGCGCTCACCTGGATTGCCCGATGCTGCTCGCGCAGGCTACCTTCCACCTTCGGCACATCCGGTGCGAGTTTGTACTGCATCAACGTATCGGCGGGCACCACGTAACTGCGGAACCAGACGTCAGACTGGCCTAAACGGAACAGCGCGTCATGATCGCCGCCGGGCGAACCAAGCAGATAGACGTTACTGTGCGCGCCGCGCCACAGAAAGGTCACACGCTTATGCTGCTTATCGACAGGTTCGACCATTGGCGTGCCTTCCTGTTGCCGCGCCAGCCAGAAAGCATCGGTGTTGCCGCCAGCCGCCAGCTCGCGAGAAAGTTGCTGTAGTTGCGGGCTGGCAGGCGATTGCTGCTCTTGCGCCACCAGCGCGTGGGTTTCTTTGATTTGCCACTGGAAATGCCACGGCGTACCTTCCGTGCCGTGCAACACCAGCGAAGAGGCGCGTTTTACAGGAAGTGAAAACAGCAACATATGCTGACCATCCGCCGGGCCACCGGCAACCAGTGTGCGGATAGAACGGTTCTGCGCGTCCAGCAGGCGGGCATCCGTCACGCCTGATAAGCGGGCGGAGACATAATTTTCGCCCAGTTCAGGCAGACTAAAACAGACCTCGCCGCTGGCATCAAATTTTCCCTTCTGCTCGCCCCGTTGAGGAAAGGTTTCACACTCCATCGCCGCGGCAGGCAACGCCGTCAGCCCAATCAGTAATCCACTCCACGCCAGTTTCATTGACAACACATCCCCGTTAAATTTTGTTAACAACGCTAATGCAAATGGGAATTGTTTTCAATAGATGGGGTGTGACGGGGTGGCGGTTGGTTTCCCCCTCACCCCGGCTCTCTCCCGCAGGGAGAGGGAGAAAACCAACGCATGTTTGAGAAATGGGCTCGGGCAGTTCCCTCTCCCTGCGGGAGAGGGTTAGGGTGAGGGGGAAAAACCCTAATGCATCTGACTGCAATAATTCTCCCGCCGATACGCCCCCGGCGACTGATTAAACGTGCGGGTAAACACGCGGGTAAACGTCTGCTGCGAATCGAAGCCATACTTCAGACAAATATCATACACACGCTGATTTGTCGTTCGCAGCTCCTGCGCCGCCAGGCTAAGTTTCCGTTGGCGGATATAGCGCCCCAGGCTCTCCCCTTTGTACTGCAAGAAGAGGCGTTGCAGGTGCCATTTCGAATAGCCCGCGTGACGTGCGATATCGTCAATGCGCAGTGGCTGATGCAGGTTGTCGTCGATCCACTCGACGATGGTGTCGATGACCTGGGCTGAAATCGTCATACTCCCCCTCCTTCTTTTTATTATTGCCGGTGATTATTCCCACCAGGTACGGAATTGTTGTAAACGGTCAGCAAGCCGCACGGGCTCGCCCAGCACTGGCGTCAGCAGACGATATGCTTTGTCTTTACTCGCCTCCTGTAGCCGTTTGTACGGATCGTCCCAGGTGTGTTTTGCCAGCACAAAACGCCCGGAATGGCCCGGCAGAACCGCTTGCGCATGCAGGTCAACAGCCGCCTGCGCAGTTTCTTCGGGATGCATGTGGATATAGCGCCAGTCCTGGTCGTACTGACCATTCTCAAGGATTGCCAAATCGACAGAACCGAACTGCTGGCCAATCGCTTTGAAGTGCGGCCCATAGCCGGAGTCACCGCTGTAGTAAATTTTGCGCTGTGGCGTCACGAACATGAAGCTGGCCCACAGGGTCTGATTACGCTTGATACCGCGCCCGGAAAAGTGACGCGCGGGCAGTACGTGAACGCTAAGCGACGGGCTTATCTCAACCTGTTCCTGCCAGTCGGCCTCGGTGACGCGCTGCTCATTCATGCCCCAGTAGCGCAGATGCGAACCGACACCCAGCGGGACAACAGCCCGTTTCACTTTCGGCATCAACGCCTTAATGGTCGCGTAGTCCAGATGATCGTAATGGTCGTGAGAGATGATCAGCAGATCGATCTCCGGCATCGTCTGCGCCTGCCACGGATACTCCCCGGCAAAGGCCTTATTGAGAAACGAGAATGGCGCGGCGTAACTGCTGAACACCGGATCAATAAGAATGCGTTTTCCCGCCAGTTGCATATACCACGACGAGTGCCCCAGCCAGACGGTGACGTCCTCTTCCTGCGGAATCGCAGCGAGATCCGTCGCCACCAGCGGTAGCGGCTGCGCCGGACGCGCGTTCTCGCGTTTCACCGTCAGAAATTCCCACCAGGCGACCAGCATATTTTTATCGCTGGTAAACCCAGGCGTCGGTAGCTGATTGTGAAACACACCGTCACGATAGTTCGGCGATGCCTCAACCTGGCTTTTCTCTGTCCCCTGCGGGCTCTTGCCGAAACCGGCATTCAGAACGAACGGCAGACTCGCTGCGGATGCAATAAGCATGATGACAACCACACTAATGATGAAAGGTTTCATATCCTGACCAGACGGATGCCTCATCCTGAAGCAGCGTGAAAAACTTGATTATGAGTGAGTAGGCACTCATTATATGAAGAGGGAGAAAAAATCGTCAAGTCGATTTTCGAATTTTGACCTGTCTCGTTGAACTGATGAGGGGTTGCGTGTTTCAATCCCTCCTTTTGCAAGCTGTGAGGTAAAGTGTAGTGGCTCGTCCCAAAAGTGAAGATAAAAAGCAGGCGTTACTGGATGCCGCAACGGTGGCCTTTGCCCAGTCCGGCATAGCCGCCTCTACGGCGCTGATCGCCCGCAACGCCGGGGTCGCTGAAGGCACCCTGTTTCGCTATTTCGCCACGAAAGACGATCTGCTCAATGCCCTTTACCTGCATCTGAAATATGACCTGTGCAAGGCAATGCTCGCCGGTCTTAGCACTTCTGAAGCCCCAAAAGAGGTGATTCACAGCATCTGGAATAGCTACATCGATTGGGGGGTACGCAACCCGGTGGGCAACCGCGCCATGCGCCGAATGTCGATGAGCGAAAAAATCACAGAAGAGACCCGACGCCAGGTAACTGAGATGTTCCCGGAACTTAACCGCCTGTGCCAGCGCTCGGTGCGGCCGGTTTACCTCTCCGGTGAGTTCGAAAGCTTCGGCGACGCGCTATTTCTGTCACTCGCGGAAGCCACCATCGAATTTGCCAGTCAACAGCCAGAACGTGCCGATAAACTCAAATCGCTGGGATTTGAAGCCATGTGGCGAGCGCTGGCCGAGGAAAAGGCTTAACGTCTTACGCCAGGCAGCGGATTCCCCCACGTTGGCAGAACGATATTCTGAAAATTAAAAAGCTACGGCAATTTTTCGGAAGACTGTTTTATAGTAGAGCCTCTTCTCATCACCATGAAATCAGGCTCACTATGTTCGAAGATAAGCTGGCATCGCGCGCTACAGGGTTGAAACCTTCCGCCGTTCGGGAATTGCTCAAACACAGTAAACTTCCCGGCGTTATTTCGCTGGGCGGCGGCATTCCTGCGCCGGAACTGTTTGATAACGAAGGTATTCAACTTGCGGTACAGCAGGTTATGACGTCGCAATTTCAGGAAGCGATGCAATACAGTCTGAGCGAAGGCTACCCGCCGCTGCGCCAGGCGATTGCCGATATCTGCGGCCAGCGCGGTGTAACCTGCGAAGCCTCTCAGGTATACATCACTTCCGGTTCTCAGCAGTCGCTGGATATTGTCGCCCGCACCCTGCTCAATCCCGGCGACGTGGTCGTCGTTGAGCGTCCGACTTATCTGGCGGCACTGCAGGTATTCCAGTTGGCGCAGGCAGACATCCATAGCGTGGACACCGACGAAGACGGAATGCTGGTTGAACAACTGGCCGATTTAGCGCAAACCAGCCCGGTGAAAGTCGTGTATCTGGTTCCTACGTTTGGCAATCCTGGTGGTAAAACCCTCAGCGAACCGCGCCGCCGCCGTCTGGTTGAACTGGCAAAACAGCACGGTTTTATCATCATTGAAGATGACCCCTACGGTGAAATCAGCTTCACCGATGAACGACCGCAGCCGCTCTATCAGCACGCGCTTACGCTGGGATGCAGCGACCAGGTTATCTACACCTCCACGTTCTCCAAAATTCTGGCGCCAGGCATGCGCGTGGGCTGGCTGGTGATGCCGGAGTGGCTGGCGAACAAAGCCATCATCATCAAACAGGCCACGGATCTGCACACCAGCACGCTGTCGCAGCAGATCACCGCGCAATATCTGTCGCTCAATCGCCTGCCCACGCAAATTGCGCTAATCCGCGAAGACTACCGTAAAAAATGTGAAACGCTGGCGAATGCGCTGGAAGAGAAAATGGGCGATCACCTGGCCTTCAGCCGTCCAAAAGGTGGGATGTTCCTGTGGGCGCACTTCCGCTATCCGTTTAATGCCACCACCTGGCTGAAGAATACGCTGGAAAATCGCGTGGTCTTCGTCCCGGGAGAAGCGTTTTATAACGACGCGCCGGACGTTTCCACCCTGCGTCTCTCCTACTCGACCGTATCCCATGAAGGGCTGGTTGAAGCCGTCGATCGTCTGGCAAAATCACTCTGATTCATCCAGAGCAGGGAACGGTTTTGCCGTTCCTTGTCTATAAGGAGATTTTTATGGAGAGTGACATCTTACACGCCCGCGCCAAAGCGCTGGCGCTGGAAATGCCCTTCGCTGAACAGAGCTGGCCGTTTGGCCCGGAGTACGATGTGTTCTGCATTGGCGGCAAAATTTTTATGATCAACCTCTGGACGCGTGGGGTGCCCGTCGTCAACCTCAAATCCGATCCGGAAATATCCCTGCTCAATCAGGCGATCTACCCGAATATCAAGCCGGGTTATCATATGAACAAAAAGCACTGGATCTCCGTCTATCCCGGTGATGACATCACCCCCGAACTGCTGGAGTCGCTGATCGCCGACTCATGGGAGCGCGTGGTCGATAAGTTGCCAAAACGGGAACAAAAACGCTTTCGCCCCGGCTGATTTTCGTTTTTTATCAATAACTGTTATCGCATTTTTCACGCTTCTCAAATCGCTCCCGGCGCTGTACCCTTTTGCAACTTAACGCACCGCGAGCGCGGTGCTATTTATCATTCAGGAGTTGTTATGGATATCATTTCCGTTGCCAAAAAGCGCTATTCCACAAAAGCCTTCGACGCCAGCAAAAAACTGACCGCTGAACAGGCAGACAACCTGAAGACGCTGCTGCAATTCAGCCCGTCCAGCACCAACTCTCAGCCGTGGCACTTTATCGTCGCCAGCACTGACGAAGGAAAAGCGCGCGTAGCGAAATCCGCTGCCGGTAACTACGTCTTTAACGAACGCAAAATGCTCGATGCTTCTCACGTAGTCGTTTTCTGCGCGAAAACCGCAATGGATGACGCGTGGCTGGAGAAAGTGGTCGATCAGGAAGAGGCCGATGGCCGCTTTGCAACCCCGGAAGCGAAAGCTGCGAACCACAAAGGCCGCACCTTCTTCGCCGATATGCACCGTAAAGATCTGAAAGATGACGATCAGTGGATGGCGAAACAGGTTTACCTCAACGTCGGCAACTTCCTGCTGGGCGTAGGCGCAATGGGTCTGGACGCGGTGCCTATCGAAGGCTTCGACGCTGCCGTTCTTGATGCCGAGTTTGGCCTGAAAGAAAAAGGCTTCACCAGTCTGGTCGTGGTACCGGTCGGCCACCACAGCGTGGAAGATTTCAATGCCGCTCTGCCGAAATCGCGTCTGCCGCTGTCAGAAATCTTGACTGAGATTTAACTTATTTCCCCTCACCCCGGCCCTCTCCCGCAGGGAGAGGGAGAAAACCAGCACCAAAATTTAACCTGGCATAATCGGTTCCCTCTCCCTGTGGGAGAGATTTCAATGCCGCTCTGCCGAAATCGCGCCTGCCGCTGTCAGAAATTTTGACTGAGATTTAACTTATTTCCCCTCACCCCGGCCCTCTCCCGCAGGGAGAGGGCCGGGGTGAGGGCACCAAACCGCACCGCACTCCCCCCAATTTGCATAATATTCCCCCAGCCGCCATTATAGGCACTGGTTATAAAGGAGATGTTATGCAGGAATTGATCGCTCAGGCCGAAAAACTCGGTATTGAAATTAATCACACCAGTTCACTTGTGATTATCTTTGGTATTATTTTACTTACCGCAATTATCGTACATATTGTCCTACACCGCATTGTGTTGCGCACTTTTGAAAAGCGCGCACAGGCCAGCAGCAAATTATGGCTGCAAATTATTACCCAGAATAAACTTTTTCATCGTCTGGCGTTTACCCTCCAGGGGATAATCGTCAACGTTCAGGCCGTTTTATGGTTGCAAAAAGGCAGCGAGGCCGCAGAAATACTGACAACCTGCGCCCAGTTGTGGGTGATGTTGTACTCACTGTTGTCCTTCTTCTCATTACTGGATGTCATTTTTAATCTCAGCCAGAAATTATCAATCGCATCCCAGTTGCCGCTCAAGGGTATATTCCAGGGCGTGAAACTGGTCAGCGCTATTCTGGTCGGCATCCTGATCATTTCCCTGCTGTTGGGGCAGTCCCCGGCCATTCTGATAAGCGGCCTTGGCGCAATGGCGGCGGTACTGATGCTGGTGTTTAAAGACCCGATTCTCGGTCTGGTAGCGGGCATTCAGCTTTCAGCGAACGATATGTTAAAACTGGGCGACTGGCTGGAGATGCCGAAATACGGCGCTGACGGCGCGGTGACGGATATTGGCCTGACGACGGTAAAAGTCCAGAACTGGGATAACACGATTACCACCATCCCAACCTGGTCGCTGGTCTCCGACTCGTTTAAAAACTGGAGCGGCATGTCGGCTTCCGGTGGGCGTCGCATTAAGCGCAGCATTAACATCGACACCACCAGCGTCCATTTTCTTGATGAACAGGAGCAGCAGCGCCTGGTTCAGGCCAAATTACTCAAACCATATATGGACTCGCGTCACCAGGAAATTGACCAGTGGAATCGCCAACATGGCAGTGACGCTTCAGTACTGAATTTGCGCAAAATGACTAACCTTGGCACCTTCCGCGCGTATCTGCATGAGTATTTACGCAATCATCCGAATATCCGCAAGGATATGACTTTGATGGTTCGCCAGTTGGCCCCCGAGGATAGCGGCCTGCCGATGGAAATATACTGTTTCACCAGTACGGTGGTATGGGCAGAATATGAAAGTATCCAGGCAGATATCTTCGATCATATTTTTGCAGTGATTGAGGAGTTTGGACTGCGCATTCATCAATCGCCCACCGGGAACGATATTCGCTCGCTGGCAGGCGCTATTCAGATCCAATAATCAGGCACTGGCGCGCGAAATAAAGCGCCAGTCCATCATTACCCGCTCGGCCGGAGAGGCCGGGTTTTCTATTTTATTAAGCAGCAGTTCCACCGCTTTTGCGCCAATTTCGCGCGAAGGCTGTTGTATGGTGGTCAATTGCGGCGAAACCATCTCAGCCAGCTCCGTACCATCAAACCCCACCACCGCGATGTCCTGCGGCACTTTCAGCCCCGCCTGTTCAATCGCGCGCATCGCTCCGGCTGCCAGAGTATCCGATACGGCAAAGACCGCATCCGGTCGCGGCGTCTGCGCCAGCAGTTTTTCCATCGCCGCTTTTCCCGCCGCCGAACTGAGTTCGCTTGCGTACTCAACCGCCTGATAATCCCGCCCGCGAACGTGCAATACGCTTTTATAGCCACGTTCACGCAGGCGGGCATATTTGTAGCTCAGGTCGTGGTTAATCAGGGCAATGCGCTGGCGACCGCTGTCAGCCAGATGGCTCACCACATGCTGCGCGGCATCAACGTCATTAATCCCCACGCAGGAGACCAGCCCCGTGTCGGCATACTCAGCACACTGCACCCACGGCGCATCGCCAATAAACGTCTTCAGTTCCGGCAGTTTACTGAACGCATCCATGGTGATAATGCCGTCGACCATCTTCCCCGTCAGCAGCCGCAGGCCGGATTTCGAGCGTTCAATATCTGAACCGGAATGACAGAGCAAAATACGATAACCATTTTTTTCTGCCTGCTCCTCGATGCCCTTCACCACTTCGGCGCAAAACGGATTCGCGATGTTAGAGACCATCACCAGAATCATTGAGCTGCGCGCAGTACGTAGCTGGCGAGCCAACAGGTTCGGCTGATAGTTACTCTCTTTGATTGCCTGGAGCACCCGCTCACGGTTTTTCGGCTTCACCGTATCGCTGTTGTTGAGCACACGCGACACCGTGGCGACCGACACACCGGCCAGCCGCGCAATTTTCTGAATGGACATAGGGAGGAGATATCCTGCTATTAACGCGTTACGTCGCAGGCTATCACAAAAACGCCGCCCGGCGTACCGGGCTAACGCTTAATCGGCCACACGAACCCAACGCTGTTGCTGATGGCTTTTCATAATAGCGTCAATGATATACATCACATTTGCGCCATCGTGAAAAGAAGCAAAACGCCGGGTGTCGGCGGGCGGCATAGTGCCCTGCTCAACGGCGCGATAGAAATGGCGCATCATATTTTTAAACGCGTCCGGCCAGCCTTCGATGTGACCGCCGGGGAAGTGGGCGCTGTCGGCGATATCACGGTTCAGCAGTCCAGGATCATCACTGAGCAACTGATTCGCTCCATCACGTCTACCGATCCATAACTGCTGCGGCGTCTCCTGATCCCACGCAAGAGAACTCAGGCTGCCGTTCAGTTCAAAGCTGAGGCGATTTTTACGCCCCGCGCTCACCTGCGAAACGCTGAAGCACCCTTTGCTGCCATCCTCGAAGCGGATAAGTACCGAACCGGCATCTTCCGTGGTGACGGGATAATCAACATCCTGCGCCTGCGGAAGGTTATTACTAAAGGTTGCAGCCCCCGCAACGCTGGCTTTACGCGTCGGCCAGACAATAGCGAGATCGGCCATCACCTCCACAATACGTTTGCCGGTGACGAACTGCACCGTATCACACCAGTGGGAACCGATATCCGCCATCGCCCGCGAAGCTCCGCCCTGCTCTGCATCCACACGCCAGTTAAAATCACTCTCGTTAAGCATCCAGTCCTGTAAATAGCTACCGTAAACCGAGAACAGCCGACCGGTCTCGCCGTTGCGCTGCATGCTTGCGGCCTGCTGCACCATCGCAAACTGGCGGTAAACAAAACTCACACCATGTACCACCCCTGCCGCATCGGCCATATCGACCAGTTCCCGCGCCTCATCCGGGCTCAGACACAGCGGTTTTTCAGAAAAGATATGCTTCCCGGCAGCGAGGATCTGCCGGTTAATCTGCGCATGAAGGTGATTTGGCGTGCAGTTATGCACCACCTGCAACCCCGGATGGGCGAGAAATGCCGCCACATCGCCATAAGCATGCGGAATATTCAGTTCACGCGCCTTGCTCTGCGCATGCGCCAGGCTGCTATCGCACAGCGCCACTACCTGCACATTGCCGAGGCGGCGCAGCGCTTCCAGATGCGCCGGGCCAATAAACCCGGAGCCGATAATCCCTACCTGAATCATTTTGCTCCCTCACTCCCTGCCGCGAAATCATCAAACGATCGCGTGGCGACCGGGATGATGTGGCGACGAATAAATTCGCTTCCCTCACGCGCGCCCGCCTCAGCGGATTTCAAACAGCACTCCCACTCCAGCACCGCCCAGCCATCATAGTCATACTGGGTTAGCTTACTGAAAATCCCCTTGAAATCGATTTGCCCGTCTCCTGGCGAACGAAAACGCCCGGCACGCGTCAGCCAGTTCTGATAACCGCCATAAACGCCGGAGCGCCCGTTGCGTTCAAACTCCGCGTCCTTGACGTGGAAAGCTTTTATGCGTGAATGGTAAATATCTATCCACGCCAGATAATCAATATGTTGCAGATGCAAGTGGCTGGGATCGTACAGCATATGGCAGCGCGGGTGGTTGCCAACGCCCTCCAGAAAACGCTCGAAGGTGAGCCCATCGTGGAGATCTTCGCCGGGGTGGATCTCATAGCACAGGTTAATCCCGTGCTCATCGAACACATCGAGAATGGGTCGCCAGCGGTGTGCCAGTTCCGCAAAGGCTTCCTGTAACAAGCCAGCATTATGCGGCGGCCAGGGGTAAAAATAGGGCCACGCCAGCGCGCCGGAGAATGTCGCATGCGCGGTTAACCCCAGCCGCGCGGATGCCTGAGCGGCCTTTTTTACCGTCTCCACTGCCCACTGCTGACGCGCCTGCGGTTTGCCGCGCAGCGCGACGGGGGCAAAGTGATCAAACGCATCGTCATAGGCCGGATGCACCGCCACCAGTTGACCTTCAAGATGGGTCGAGAGTTCGCTTATCACCAGCCCCTTTTCCGCCAGCCTGCCCCGAATATCGTCACAATACGTCTGGCTGACCGCCGCCTGCTCCAGGTCAAAAATTGCCGGGTGATTACAGGGAATTTGCAACGCCTGATAGTCCAGCCCGGCCGCCCACTCCGCCAGGCCATCGAGCGTATTAAAAGGCGCATCGCCCGCAATAAACTGGGAGAGAAAAATCCCCGGCCCTTTAATTTGTTGCATACCACCTCCTTAAACACTACGCCTGCGATTTATCGTCATACTTAAACGAGAAGAGGAAAATCAGAGCAATCGCCGCAGCCGCCACCGCGGGGATCCACCAAAAAGTCACCCAGGCCTGCGGTACGTCATGCCCGGCGACCAGACGGTTGTAGAGCGCGCCGGAAATCTGTGAACCCAACAGCATACCGATACCATAAGTGAACATCACCACCATACTCTGCGCCTGCCCTTTCACCTTGTCGCCCGCCACACGGTCGGTGTAGATAAAGCCCACCACGAAGAAAAAGTCATAACACACACCGTGCAGCAGAATGCCCAGATAGAGCAGGAAGCGCCCCTCTTCACTGACCCCCAGCGCAAAGAAGGCATAGCGCACAAACCACGCCAGCATGCCTATCAGCAGCATGTACTTGACCCCAAGGCGGCGGAAAAGCAGTGGGATCACCAGCATAAAAACAATTTCCGACATCTGACCAAATGACATCGCCGTGCTGACGTCGCCGACGCCCGCATCCGCCAGGTATGACGCGGTGTATGCGTAATAGGTGCCGAGCGGAATCGAGATGAGCGTCGCGCAAATGGCAAACACCAGGAAGTGACGCGTTTTCAGCAGGGCAAAGGCATCCGCGCAGAAGAGATCGCGCAGTTTCACCGGCAACCCTTTTGCGGGGGCTGGCGTATGCGGCAGCGTCAGGCTGTAGAGCGCCAGCGCGACGGAACAGAGGGCCGCAAGCGTGAAAATACCGGTGGTATCAGAAATGCCCGTCACACCGATAAAAATCCCCGCGACGATCCAGCCGATGGTGCCGAATACGCGCACCACCGGGAAGGTTTTGTCGACATTCGTCAGGCTATGAAAGGCGATATTATTGGTGAGCGCCAGCGTCGGCATATAGCAGAGCGTGTAGCCGAACAGCAGCGCAATCAGCAGCGTACCGTTTTGCGCCACCAGCGCCTGCGGTACAAACCACAGAATCACCGCCCCCAGCAGGTGCATGACCGCCATGACCTTCTGCGAAGCAAAAAAGCGATCCACCAACATGCCGAGCACAAAGGGCGAGAGAATCGAGGCAATGGGGCCTGCGGAAAACGCATCGCCAATCAACAACGACATGTTGTGCTGGCTCATTACCAGCCCCAGCGTCACCGACCAACTGCCCCAGATAAAGAATTGCATAAACATCATTAACGACAGACGCGGAACCAGCATGCGGTGCCTGGTTACGACGCCATTACTGCTTTCGGTTGTTGACACCATGTTTGCCACCCTCGAAAAGTAATCGATTACATTTAACATTAAATAGAAAGTAATCGATTACAAAAAGAAGATCGCGGATCTTAATTGCGATCTGAGAGATGAGTCACGATAAATAAGCGGGGGGAGATTTTGAGTCGGTTTCGTCTCCAGCGAGGACATGTTCCCCGCTGGAGACCCGGTAAGGGCAATCGCCGTTACGCCTTACGGCGCAGCGTCTTAAAGGCGATAAACAGGAACAGTACCCACACCGGCAGCAGAATCGCTGACAGACGCATGCCGTCCATGGTGCACATCAGACCGAGGATCATCAGCAGGAACGCGATGCAGATATAGTTACTGGCAGGCGACAGCAAGGCTTTAAACTTCGGCTCACGCCCTTTGCGGCGCATCGCCGCGCGGAATTTGAGATGCGCCATGCAAATCATCACCCAGTTCAACAACAGTGTCGCCACAACCAGCGCCATCAGCAGGCCAAAAGCCTCTTTCGGCAGCAGGTAGTTCACCAGCACGACCAGCGAGGTGATCGCCCCGGAGAGCATCAGAGAATTAACCGGTACTCCGCGACGGCTCACTTTAGTGAGGAATTTCGGCGCATTACCCTGCACGGAAAGACCAAACAGCATGCGGCTGTTGGAGTAAACCCCGCTGTTATAGACCGAGAGAGAAGCCACCAGAATGACGAAGTTCAGCGCTGATGCCACGATATTGCTGTCAAGATTATGGAAAATCATCACAAACGGGCTGCTGTCAGATTTGATCTCCACCCACGGGTAGAGCGCCAGCAGAACCACCAGCGAACCGATGTAAAACAGCAGAATACGATACACCACCTGGTTTACCGCTTTCGGAATGGTTTTTTCCGGATCGCGTGCTTCCGCGGCAGTAATACCAATAAGTTCCAGCCCGCCGAAGGAGAACATGATCACCGCAAGCGAGGTAATCAGCCCATTCCAGCCGGTGGCAAAGAAGCCATTGTAGCGCCACAGGTTATCGATGCTGGCGTGCTCGCCACCGTGGTCAGTAAACAGCATCCACAGGCCAAAACCAATCATGCCAATAATCGCCAGTACCTTAATCAGCGCGAACCAGAACTCCGTTTCGCCATACAGACGCACGTTCACAAGGTTAACGGCATTTATCAGCACAAAGAAGCCCGCCGCCCAGATCCAGGTAGGAACATCAGGAAGCCAGTACTGCATGTAGATGCCTGCCGCCGTCAGCTCCGCCATCCCCACCAGCACAAACATCACCCAGTAGTTCCAGCCGGAAAGGAAGCCAGCAAACGGCCCCCAGTACTTATAAGCAAAGTGGGCGAAAGAGCCGGATACGGGCTCTTCCACCACCATTTCACCAAGCTGGCGCATGATCAAAAACGCGATGATCCCCGCCACGCCGTAGCCCAGCAGCACCGCCGGGCCCGCCATCTGAATCGCCGGGCCAATGCCGAGAAACAGACCGGTGCCAATCGCGCCGCCAAGCGCAATAAGTTGAATATGACGGTTTTGTAAGCCGCGTTGCAGCGTCGGTGTCTGTTCCGACGAAGCATCCTGAACACGAGCGGATGCTGAGGACGTGTCTTTCACGTCAAACCCCTGTAGCTTTTTTATGAAGGCGCATCTTTTAACACTTAGCCGCAGTTGTCGCAAGGCAATACATTCAGAATGGTAATTATTAAAACACCCCGCGAAGCCTGAATTTGCGCGCCTCTGGGCATAAAAAGAGTGAATAGTCATGACACGCGCGACGCCACCTGTAAAATGGAGCGCTCATCCAAAGTGGAGAATTACGGTGCTGTTGAAAATTATTCTGGCGATGGTCGCCTTTGCCGCGAACTCTCTGCTCTGCCGTCTGGCTCTCAAAGGGCTGCATATGGATGCCATCACCTTCAGCAGTGTGCGCCTGTTAAGCGGCGCGGCGGCTCTCTTCCTGCTGCTGCAACTTCCCGCAATAAGAAAGCGGCCAGAATTTAACTGGCTCAATGCGGGCCTGCTCTCTCTTTATGTTTTTGCCTTTTCTATCGCTTATGTCTCTATGGGGGCGGCAATGGGCGCTCTGTTGCTGTTCGGTACAGTGCAACTGGTAATGACCGGATGGGGCTTTTTACGCGGTGAGCGCCCCACTACGCTGAAAATAGTGGGGATTGTCGCGGCGATGGCCGGTCTGGTGTTACTGCTGCTACCCGGCGCCACGCACCCGCCCTTCAGCGCCGCGCTGATGATGATTATCTCCGGCGCCGCATGGGGGGCTTACTGCATCACCGGAAAAAAGGTTCGCGATGCCACCGCCGCCACGGCAGGCAATTTCATACTCGCGGTGCCTATCGCCCTTGTCGTATACCTGCTGAGCGGGCAACAGAGCCAGATGGATGTCACGGGCGTAGTGCTTGCCGGGGTCTCTGGCGCACTGGCCTCCGGCGCTGCGTATCTGCTCTGGTACTCCCTGCTGCCGAAGCTGAGCCCGGCGACAGCAAGCACCTTGCAGCTTAGCGTCCCCTGCCTTGCCGCGCTGGGCGGATTGCTATTTCTGGGAGAAGCGCTGAGCGGCAGAATGCTATTCGCCATCGCGGTTACGCTTTCCGGGATTGGGCTGGTGATCTATGCGGATCGCAGCATTCGCCGTTAAGAGACGAAGGCAACATCCCGCAGCACGGCCTGCCCCACCTCACGAGCCTGATTAACAATGCGATAAAACGCCTCATGGTGCTGATGAAGCAGTGCCACAATTTCACCATCAATTGAACCGTCATCCACGGCTTTATCCATAATCTCCAGCGCATCCTGAATGCTCAGCGGGTCGCGATAAGGGCGTACTTCCGTCAGCGCGGTGAAGAAATCCGCCACAGCCACAATACGGCTTGGTATATCAAGATAAATACGATTCAGATGATAAGGATAACCTGAACCATCAAGCCGTTCGTGGTGATTCGCCGCCCATGCGGCAATGTCGCCTAATTCGGCAACAACGCTGAGAATTTCCGCCGTTTTATAGCTGTGCTCTTTCAACATGCTGTACTCCGTGCGCGACAGCGCCCCTTTTTTCTCCAGTATATTAATGGGGACATACAGCTTACCGATATCATGAAGATAACCGGCAATTTCAATTCTCTGCCTGTCGTGGAAAGTCATTCCGCTGTAATAAGCCAGTTCTCTCGCCACCAGACCAACGGTCATACTATGCGCCGCGGTAAATCCGCTGTGAGTATCGACGATACGGGCAATTAACGTACAGATTTGCAGAAAGTCGTCTATATCCAGGTGAATGACTTTGATTGGTGAAATAACATTCACGACCCGTGGAATATTATCGGTTTGCAGACGAAACCAGAAATACTCCCGCTGGCTGACGGTGCGCAAAAAAGCATAAAACTCAGGCGGAAAATGGCTGTAGCGCTCGGCAAACCCGGCACAGATATCATCGCTGCAGGATGCGAGGTTTTCAGGATATAACCGCAGATCATGTTCAAAACAATCACAGAACGCGAGGATGGTTTTTTCCTGCGCAAAATACGCCTCGTGACCCGCCCACCGCGTATAGGCGATAGCTTTAGTTTTTTCGAAAATATCCAGGCCATCCAACATGTTATAGGTATAGCGCTGATGCAGTTCGTTATTGGAATGAAAATCATCACCATCACGACTGCGAATATCAATCAGCTCGCCAATATCGTGCAGCAGCGCAGCAACATAGACATTTTTTTTCTGTTCTTTTGTTAGCTCAAGGTAATCGCAGAGCTCCATCGCCACAATGGCCGTTCTCTCCATATGTTTAACCAACTCAGGAGAGACAATTTTTATTAACTCGTTTATAAATTTTATTGATAATTGCAGGGATATATCCATGATACGGCTCTGTTTTTTTTTCACTTTCTTCAATAATACATCGCCTGCACCGGAGATGTATTTACGGGCCTGCAATTTGAAAACAAGGATGTGCTTTTAAAAAATTTTAACCTGTTGCACAAGGCTGGTTCTACGTTTTAACGAATTAAAAATGGCTTAACTATTGGTAAAACTAAATAATCGACGTCACTATCCGATAACAGGCAAAATTATCGTAACAATTAATACAAAACTGCCATCAGTAAATGACAACCCCGGCACATTCACGAGGCATTCCTGAAAAACAGATAATCTATTCAGAAATTGTTATTTCAGATTGCCTGAACGCCCTCGCTATTCTGGCCTCAAGGCGGAACATCCCGCATTCCATCAGGAGGTAAGAAAATGACTAAACAGATAAAGCTCGGCGCTTTTCTACCCGGCGGTGGGCAACATATCGCCGCCTGGCGTCATCCACACCAACCAGCAGACGGCGCAACCAGTTTTGAGTTTCACAAGCAACTGGCGCAAACCGCCGAACGCGGATTGTTTGACGCCTATTTTCTGGCCGACGGCCTGGCCGCTCCGGCGGCGGGCGGAACCGAGGGTGGCAGCGCGAAAGTCGCTGGCTTTGAACCCTTAACCCTGTTCAGCGCCCTCGCCCCGCTCACCAAAAACATCGGTTTTATCGCCACAGCGTCCACCACTTATGAAGAGCCCTATAATCTGGCGCGCAAATTCGCCTCGCTGGACTTGATCTCCGGCGGCCGCGCAGGCTGGAACGTCGTGACTACCGCAACCGACGCCGCCGCGCACAACTTTAATCTTGATACGCAACATCCTCATGAATATCGCTACCAACGTGCGGCTGAGCACGTCGATGTGGTGAAAAAGTTGTGGGACAGCTTCGAAGATGACGCTTTTGTGCGTGATAAAACCTCGGGCGTGTTCTTCGATGCGGCGAAAGTTCATGCCACGCATCATCGGGGCAAATTTTTCAAAGTGAAGGGGCCGCTGAATGTGCCTCGCTCGCCGCAGGGGCAGCCAGTGATTGTCCAGGCCGGGCAATCGGAAAGCGGCCGCGCATTGGCGGCCGCCACCGCAGAGGTGATTTTCACCTCGCATCAGCATCTGCACACCGCGCAGGCGTTTTACCGTGATATTAAATCGCGAGCCAAAGCGGTCGGCCGTAACCCTGACCACGTATTAATTATGCCTGGCGTCGCGCCGTTTGTCGGGCGCACGGAAGAAGAAGCGCAGGAAAAATACCGCCAGATAACCTCGCTGATTGTCGAGTCCGACGGTATCGCATTGTTGAACGGGTTGGCCGGAGGCGCTATCAATCTGGCGGAATACGATCCCGATGGGCCACTGCCGCCCCTGCCGGTCACTGAAGGGATGAAATCACGCCCGGAATTGATCCGCCAGATAGCCGATGAAAACAACTTCACCATTCGTGAACTCTATCAGTGGGTGGCAACCGCGCGCGGTCATTTTACGATTGTCGGCAGCGCGGAGCAGGTGGCTGATACGCTCCAGACCTGGTTCGAAAACGACGCCGCCGACGGCTTTAATATTCTGCCGCCGTGGCTGCCGGGCGGGCTGGACGACTTTATCGAACTGGTGCTGCCTATTCTTCAGCAACGTGGGCTGTTCCGCACCGCCTATGAAGGCCGCACCCTGCGAGAAAACCTTGGTCTGCCGTTTGCCGAAAACCGCCATACCGCCCTTCACCGCGCTAAAGTCGCCTGAGGAGTCAACATGAGCATGTTATATCCATCCGCCCAGGCTCGCGTTTCACGCCCCCGCGCCGTTACCCGGGTAACAAGCCAGTGGTCGAAACGCAGCCTCAGCTTTTTCGCACGCTACGGACTGTTAATCTTTTTCTTCGCGGGCTGGCAGGTGGCAAGCCACGTCGGCTGGCTGAACCCGGCGGTGATCCCGCCGCTGGATAAAGTGGTGCTGGCACTCTGGAATGCAGTGCATTCAGGCGCGCTGCTGGGCGATATCGCCATCAGCCTGCAACGCGCCGGGCTCGCCTTTTTCTCGGCGGTGATTATCGGCATTCCGCTCGGCCTGTTTATGGGGCAGATCCGCCCGATTGAACGCGCGCTGGATCCGATCCTACAACTGTTCCGCCAGACCTCTGCACTTGCGCTTTACCCGGTGTTTATCCTGCTGTTTGGCCTGGGGGAAACGTCAAAAGTGTTTGTGATCTTCTGGGCGGCGCTCTTCCCGGTGCTGCTGTCGACCATCAGCGGCGTCAAACAGGTCGACGGCAAACTGCTGGAGATGGCGCGAACCTTCGGCGCGAGCGAACTGACCCTGTTCCGTCGGGTTATTGTTCCCGCCTCTATTCCCGGCATTTTCGTCGGCCTGCGTTTGTCAGCCACCACCGCGCTACTGCTGTTGATTGCGGCTGAAATGATTGGCGCCAATCGCGGAATCGGCTTCCAGGTGATGAACGCCCAGTACAACTTCCAGATCCCGCTGATGTTTGCAGCCATTTTCCTGCTTGCGCTGGCCGGGCTGCTCGCCAACTCAATTCTGGTTTTCCTGCAACGCCGCCTGTGTCGCTGGAACCCGCGCGATCAGTAAACCAACACCTTAAAATCCATCGCATACAGGATCTGATAATGAAAAAAATACTTCCTCTTTTTTGGGCAACCACACTGATGCTCTTTGGCGCGTCATCCGCGGCGCAGGCTCAGGATGCCGTGACGATGCGCTATATGACCAGCCATGGCGGTATTTCCGCCCATGAACTGGCCGATGCGCTGGGTTATTTCAAAGGCACCGGTATCACCTTTAAAAGCGCAGGTTATGCCAGCGGCGGGCCGGAATCGCTCTTCGCCCTGGCTTCCGGCAGCATTGATATCGGCTCCGCCGCCACCCCTGCGGTGATTAACTCCATCGCCGGGGGAAATGAGTTTGTCGCGGCTTACCCGACCAACGGCATTGATAACACCACCAAATCGATTTTCTACGTTCGGGAAGATAGCCCGATTAAATCGGTAAAAGATTTGGTAGGTAAAAGCATTGCCATCAACACATTAGGCGCACATCTCGACTACACGGTACGCGAAGCGCTGCATCAGGCCGGACTGCCGGAAAAAGCCGCCCGTCTGGTGGCTGTACCGGGGCCGCAGCTTGAACAAACCCTGCGCTCGGGCCAGGTGGATGTCGCCGCGTTCGGTTACTGGCAAACCACCTTTGAAGGCGTGGCTCGCAGCCATGGCGGCCTGCGGCCAATCCTCAATGATACAGAGGTGCTGGGCCCAATCGCCGGGGGCTTTACGGTACTGCGCGCAGATTTCGTCAAAGCGCACCCTCAGGCGGCGCGTGACTTCGTGCTGCAATCGGCGCGAGCGCTCGATTTCGCCCGCGAGAATCCGGAAAAAACGCGGGAAATACTGGCGAAAAAGCTGCAGGAGCGCGGGGAAAATCCGGAACTGGCGAAATACTTTACCGGTTATGGCGTGCGTAAAGGCGGGCTGGCGGAAGATCATGACGTTCAGTTCTGGCTGGAAATTCTCCAGCGCGATGGCGTGCTGCAAAAAGATCAGCTTAAAACCCGCGATATTCTGTTAAAAGTCTGAGGAGTTCGCCATGACGACACATCATACGGATTTATCACGCGGCGATATCGCTATCCGCCGCCTGCATAAAGCGTTCACCCTCGACGGTCAACCGTTCGATGTATTTCGCGATTTGAATCTGCATATCGAAAGCGGGCAAAGCCTGGCTATCGTTGGGCCAAGCGGCTGTGGCAAGACCACTCTCTTGCGCATTCTCGCCGGGCTGGAGCAGCCCGACGCCGGAGAGGTGGTGATTGACGGGCGCGCCGTGCAGGGAATGAGCCGCGAGCGGGCGGTGATTTTCCAGGAGCCGCGCCTGCTGCCCTGGCTGTCGGTGCTTGATAATGTCAGCTTCAGCCTCGATGTCCAGGGCGCGTCAAAAACACAGGCGCGTGCGCGGGCAAAACAGTCGATTGACCTGGTAGGGCTGAGTCAGTACGAAAACGCCCTCCCCGGTCAGCTTTCCGGCGGCATGGCGCAGCGCGTCGGCATCGCCAGGGCGCTGGCTATCGACCCGGAAATTCTGCTGCTGGACGAACCGCTTGGCGCGCTGGATGCGATGACTAAAATCACTATGCAGGAGGAGCTGGAACGCATACGGGCAACGGAAAATATCACCATGGTACTGGTGACGCACGATCTGGAAGAGGCGATTTACCTGGCGGATCGGGTGCTGATCCTGCCGAAGATCAAGGGCAATCCGATTCGGATGATTGATGTCAGTCTACCCCGCCCGCGCGAACGCAGCGATGGAGCATTTGTAGAACTGCGCCAACAGCTCATGGCGGAGTTTGGCCTGCACTAAGATGACGCCCGGTAATTCTGCCGGGCGGATTTCACCACACCTCCCTCACAAACGCGACTGCGTCAGGTCGCGAAATGCATTTTTGCATTGAAAAGTGACAGTCTGCTTTCTGTTCGTCCATTCCCTTTTTCCCGCGCGCATCAAACAATTAACACGCATCTGATACCTGCACTCACGACCATAAAAAGGGAGAACCCCATGACCAATTCACATCATTCTCAGGACTGGCTGGGCCTTGCCGGGCGAGTCTTTGCCGTTAGCGGCGCAGCCAGCGGTATTGGCGAGGCCATTGCGACCGCTCTGGCGCAACAGGGGGCGGATGTCGCCCTGCTCGACCGCAACCCGGAAGGCGGCGAAGCGGTAAAACAGCGCCTTACCGCCTACCCCGGACGCCGTCTGGTGGTTGCCTGTGACGTCAGCAACGAAGCGCAAATTAAAGAGGCAGCGCTAAGCGTGCGGGAAAAGCTGGGGCCGTGCCACGGGTTAGTCAATGCCGCTGGCATTCTACGCCCGGCGGGGCTGGCGGAAATAAGCGTTGAACAGTGGGAGACGCAGCTTGCGGTCAATCTGACCGGTTATCTGTTGTGCGCCCGAGAATTTGCCCACGATATGCGTAATGCAGGCAGGGGGAGCATTGTGCATATTGGTTCCATTTCCGGGCGCATTCCGCAGCCGTGGAGCGGCGCGTACAGCCCGGGTAAAGCGGCAGTGGGTCTGTTATCGCAGCAGATCGCCGTGGAATGGGGTATGGACGGTATTCGCAGTAATCTGGTCGCACCGGGGATGATCGAAACGGCCTTAACCGCCGACTACTACGCACAACCGGGCGTGCGTGAGAGCCGCGAAGCGTTTACCGCCAGCCAGCGCATCGGTCAGCCGGAAGATATCGCCAACGCGGTGCTGTTCCTGCTTAGCGACAGATCAGGATATATCAACGGGGCGGAGCTGGGCGTCGATGGTGGATTGCCGACGATGCTGATGGGCAAGCTGCCTCGACCCGGTTTTAGCGGGAAATAACCGCTGCACGGGCCTTAAGGTTTGTGGATAAAGCGCAAAATTCCGTTCACTTTATGTTTTGCCGAACATGAAGTGAACGGAAAGTCACACATGAAAAGCATTGCCTGTTCTCATTCACGCATGGGAAGGCACCTCGCACGCGGCGGTGGGTTTCTCGCGGAATCCACGCGGCGACGCCCCGGTACTCCGGCGGAAAAAGCGCGAAAAATAGGTCGCATCGCTGAAGCCAAGGTAGTCTGAAATCTGACTCACCGTCATGCTGGTATAAAGCAGGCTGCGTTTCGCTTCCAGCAGCAAACGCTGGTGCAGCACGCTTAACGCGCTACAGCCGTGAAACTCGCGACACAAGGTATTGAGGTGGACGCCGGACATGCCAATTTCACTGGCGTAATGCGCCACCGGGAAGTGCTCACGATAATGATTTTCCACCAGTTGATTAAAGCGATGAATGGCGGCGCGTTTACGCTCCACTTTATCGCGGGTACCCGGCTGCGGCTGCGCCTGGCGGTTCAGCCAGACCATTAACGCGCTGAGCAACGAGTGGATCATCATATCCCGCGCCTCATTATCAGACTGATACTCCTGCTGTAGGGTGTGGAACAGCGACTGAATTTTCTCACGCGACCCGCCGACCGGGACGCAAATCGCCTGATTGAGGATCTGTAGCGGGCGGCCAAACTGCTGCTCAAACTGCGCCACCAGCGGCGCAGCCAGCGAAAGGGAGAACCCTTCAGTGCCCGGAGAAAAACGAAAACCATGCACACAAAGCGCTGGGATTATCTGAATGCAGGCATCGTCAAACGTGTGCGTCACCCCTTCTATCTCAATTTCGCCCTGCCCTTTGTGGACATAAAGAAGCTGGATAAGATCCGCGTGCTGATGCACGCGGATACACCAGTCATAGAGGCTGCTGCGACTGTGAATAGACTCACAGTGCAGCAAGTCCGGCGTCGGCCAGTGCAGGCTTTCACCGTAGAGTTTGAAGACCGGAATACTGTTGGTCAGATTCATAGTGCCTCCATAAAGTGCAATGGCCGGATGCTATCCCATACTCTTCGGTAACGCCGTCGCCCGGATAATCCGCGTCTCCTGAGAAACAATAAACGGCTCCGACGCTTTTAAATAGGCGGCAAATCCTGGATGGGTATCGCGCAGGCGGCTACGACGTTCATACTCGGCCAGGCTTTCATAGCCCCACAGGTGGACAAACTGGTTCTGCGGGCCGATGAAGCTTGTGTAAAAACCCAGAGGGTTGCCCAGCGTTTCCAGCAAAATCGGCATCGCCAGCGAATCAAACACCTCGATAAATTCGTTCATCTTCCGCAGACGAATGGTGTAGATACGATGATCGACTAACGGTAGCGTCTTCATTTGGCCTCCTGCGTCTGATGTGTCGGCCAGCCCAACGGCCCGAAGCGATCGTAAGGTTTCGGCCATGGCGCGGTTTCACCCAGCGCAATCGCCGCGTGAATCGGCCAGTTCGGGTCATCCAGCATTCCACGCCCGATAGCGACCAGATCCGCGCGTTCATCCTGCACAATTGCTTGCGCCTGCTGCGCTTCATAAATCAGCCCAACCGTGATGACCACCGCGTCCGGCAGCGCTTCTTTAACCGCCGCCGCGAACGGCACCATATAACCGGGTTTATCTGCCGGCGGCGTCTGGTTGTAGATATTGTAGCCGCCGGAAACATGAAGATAATCATAGCCCAGCGCGTGAAGTTCGCGGGCAAACTGCACCACTTCTTCCAGCCTTAACCCCCCTTCGGCAAACTCGCCGCCGTTAAAACGCACACCCAACAGATGCGTTTTCGGCCAGGCCTCGCGCAGCGCTTTCGCCACCCGCAGCGGAAAACGCATGCGGTTTTCCGGGTTGCCGCCGTATTCATCCTGGCGTTGATTGCTCAGCGGGGATAAGAACTGGTTCAGCAGATAACCGTTGGCGGCATGCAGTTCGATAAAATCGACACCGGCATCCAGCGCCCGCTGAGCGGCAGCAACAAAACCGGCGATAATGCGCGCCATGCCCGCCTCATCCAGTTCTTGCGGCACGCGCCAGCCGGGTTTGTAGGGAATGGCTGAAGGCGCGACCGTGGGCCAGCCGCCCTCATCATCAGCCAGTGATGCGCCCTGATTGCGCCAGGGAGGATTGGTGCCGGCTTTACGCCCGGCATGGTTTAACTGCACGCCGATTGGGGTATCGCTGTAGGTACGAATATCCGCCAGCAGTTTTTTCAGCGCCTGAGACTGGACATCATTCCACAATCCAAGGCAGTGCGGTGTAATACGCCCGTCCGGCGTCACGCCATTGGCTTCGCATATGACCAGCCCGGCACCGGAAATGGCCAGCCCGCCAATATGTTGCGCGTGCCACGGCGTGACGATGCCGTCGCTGGCGGCGGAATATTGCGACATCGGCGGCACCACAATGCGGTTGGTAAGCGTTAAGGGGCCGACAGAAAGGGGGCTAAAGAGCGTTGGCATAATGTTCTCCAGATTCAGGATGCTTCACGTTGCGGCATCGTGGCGGTTTCACCGCGGGCGGTAAGACTGTTGGCGGCGATATAGCCGAAAGTGGCGGCGGGGCCGATGGTGATCCCCGCACCGGGATAGCTGCCGCCCATGATGCTCGCCATCTCATTTCCGGCGGCATAAAGACCGGGGACAGGTAAGCCCTGAAGGTCGAGTACGCGTGCTTCTCCATCGGTTTTCAACCCATGGAATGTCCCCAGATCGCCCATATAAAGCTTCACGGCATAAAATGGCCCCTGACTGATGGGGGCGACGCAGGGATTCGGCTGATGACTGGCATCGCCAAGGTAACGGTTATACGCCGACTCGCCGCGGGCAAACTGGGTATCTTTCCCGTTCTGCGCATCGGCATTAAAGGCTGTCACCGTATGATTCAGCGCGGCAACGGGCACGCCCATTTTCTCCGCCAGTTCACTCAGCGTTTTCCCCTTCAGCAGATAACCGTTTCGGGTATAGAGCGATACGGGCAGCGGCGCGGGCTTGGCAAAGCCCATACCATATTTGCGCAGCGCTTTATGGTCACAGATTTGCCAGGCGAAGGTTTCGTTCTCTTCACGACAGGTATCAATCATGGCAATACCGACATCGTGGTAAGAATCCGCCTCATTGCAGAAACGCACACCGTGGCGATTCACCATGATGAAGCCAGGCTTGTAGCGATCGACCAGATGCGGGAAGACGAACTGCTGGCGGCCAATCTGCACTTTTGACGCCGGGATCCAGGCCGCAGCGTTCGGATAGCTCGTCTCGAAACGTGCGCCGATGCGTTCAGCCATCGCGATGCCATCGCCGGTATCCACCCCAGGCGGCGTGGGCGAAAGCTGAATACCGCCGCGTTTAACGTGGGGATAGCATTTTTTCAGCCGTTCATCGTCGCGGGCAAACCCGCCAGAAGCCAGTACCACGCCGCGCTTCGCGTACAGGCGCACGGCTTCGCCGTCGCTTTCGGCAATGACGCCACGCACCACACCCTGTTCAACAATCAGCTCCTTAACCGCCACCCCGGTGTGAATCGGCACCCCCAGATCGCGTGCAGAACAGGCAAGCCTCGCCACCACCGCATTACCGCCGTTGGCCGTTATGCCCCGCCCGTAGCGGGCAACTTCCAGCAGGTGGCGACTCAGTCGTTTCACCACATAGATGAAAGATTTCAGTGAACGGGTGACATTAAAGAAGTGCCTGAGATCGTTATTCGATGAACTGAACATCATGCCCATAAACGTGATGGTACGCAGCGGTTTGCGCAGCCGCGACATATCATCACCCAGTTCGCGAATATCAAACGCCTGCGGCACCACCGAACGCCCACGCATCACACCGCCTGGCGCATCGGGGTGATAGTCGGGATATTGATAGAGATCGCAGCGAAAACGCGTTTTCTCTTCGAAAAATCGCAGCATCTGCGGGGCATTTTGTAAGAACGCGTCCACCAGTTCCGGGCGATAACTGTCACCCGCTTCGCCTTTCAGGTAGGTTCGTGCGGCCTCTGCGGAATCTTCAATCCCCTGCTGCTGCGCGAGATGGTTATCGGGGATCCACAACACGCCGCCGGAAAATGCCGTTGTCCCGCCGAACACGTCGTCTTTCTCAATAACCTGCACATCCAGCCCGTTCAGGCCAGCCGTGACCGCGGCGGAGAGCCCGCCCACGCCGCTGCCGACCACCAGTACGTCACACTCGCGTGCCGGTTGTCTCACCGCCATAAGCCTTCCCCCTTGCTCCACAAAGGGAGGCGCTCATCAAGATTGTTCATAGGGTACCTCGCAGGTGAATGTTCTTATTTGTTTAATTTATGTTTTAATTTTGTTTCATCTGCATTTTTGACAGGCTGAAAGGGAAAAAGAAGGCCAGTTTGTAAGCAAAACCTGCACTTTTCGAAAATGAGGCAGAAGTGTGGGGTGAGTCAAAGTTTTCGCCAGGGAGGCGGGAGAGGAAAAAACCGGTAGCCGCCGGACGGCCGCTACCGGAAAGGGAACATCAGAATGCGTATTTAATACCGAGCATACCTTGCGTATCGCTGTAGCCTTTATCCCCCAGTTGTTGGGCGACGTTGCCCCAGAGATGCAGGTTTTTGTTGATCTGCCCTTCCACGCCAACCTTCACTTCACCGATGTTACGCGTGCCTTCCTGATAGCTGGAGACATTGTTCATGGTGACGCCGTAGGTCTTCGAGTTGTAGATCCAGTTCGCTTCTACAAACGGCTGGAAGTCACGTGTTTTGCCATCATCAATGGCGTTATGCCCCTTAATGAAGGCTCTGACGCCGAGACGCGTTTGCAGATTACCATCGCTCTTGTCTTTAACCCGCGTGCCGTTCGCTTCCGTATGATTATCAGCCTGCACATCCATCCAGGTTATCTGAACTTTTGGCTGTACCCAGTACGTTGAACGTTCGCTGGTGCCGGTCAGGAAAGTGTATCCCCCCTCGACCGATGCCGTGATGCCATCAGAATCATACTTCTCGCTGGCCAGACCTTGCCCGGAGACGGTGTTATCAAACCAGTTGTAGAGGATCCAACTGTCGAGGTATGTCCCTGTTTTATCCGCTTCGTTGGCATACCAGGTGCCGTAGAGACCGACGCTGTAGCCCGTCACCTGGCCGCGTGAGCGATAACCCGTGACGTTCGACTGCGTGTTGCTCTTGCTGTTGCCATAACCGGCCATCGCACCGAGGTGCCAGCGATCCAGGCCATTGGTACTCCACTGCGCCAGGTCGCCGCCCAACTGCACAACGTAGCGGTTACTTTGCGTTTTCAACTGACCCTTCGCCGTATCAAAACGGTTGTGTCCGCCGACCTGACGTAGCCACAGACTGGTCACTTTTTCTTCACCGGTCAGCAGATCGGTGTATTGGGTGTCGCCCAGACGGTCATGCAAGCGGGTGCTGAACATGGTGTTGGCCGCCGCCAGGTTAGCGATATAAGAACCGCTTTCAGGACGGTGCGTCGATGGGCCAGGATCAACCGGATCGGTTGGGTCAGTGGGTTCTGTCGGATCAACCGGGTCGGTGGGATCCGGGTCAGTCGGATCCGGGTCGGTCGGCGGTACGGTGTTGGTAAGATACCAGTTACTGGTATTGTTACCGTCCCCACGGCCAAGGAAGTATTCATAACTCCCCGCGACAATACGCCCGGACTGCACAAATTCCCCGTCGGAACTGCCACCTACCTCAATGACTTCAATACCGTTGATGGTTTTCGCTCCGCTGCCGCCCGCGTTATTGACAATAACGTTGGTGGTGCCGGAGGTGTTGCCTGCAACAATCAGTTTATCGGTCAATGAACTGTCGCCGCCGAGCACGGTGTTCATGACCAGCGTGCCGTTGTTACCCGCATAGTCACCGTTAATGTTCAGGGTGTTACCCACAGCAGAGCCCGCCAGTTGCAGGCTACCCGCGTTAGTCAGTGAGCCGACAGTCAGGTTCGTCGCGCTCGTCGCGTCGCCATAGCCGTTAAGCGCGGTCAGGGCGTTATAGGCGGCAATGATCCCGGCGTTGTCAACATGGCCCGTCACGGTACCCGTTCCGGACAAGATGCCGCCGCTATTGACCTTCACGTCGCCCCCCAGCGCCGAAGACTCACTCCCCGTCTCCCCGACCACCAGCGCGCCGGACGCCACTTCGCTTGTTCCGCTAAAGCCCGCCATCGACGAGTCAATGCTTAGCGTCCCCGCCCCTGTTTTCAGCACCTGGCCATTTCCGGTCACGGTGTTCGCCAGCAGCCAGTCCGTCGCATGATTAAAGACCAGCGTCCCTTCTGTCACGACCTCTGCACTGCCCAGATTTTTTGCCTGCGAGACCTGAAGCGTGGAATCTTCATTAACCTGGAATAACCCGGCAAAAAGGCTGTTATCCCCGGAAAGAGTGACATCTGCCCCCTGCTGCGTCTGCACCTTGCCCTGCCCGGCAATCGCCACGCTGGCTGTACCAACAGGTAGTGACGTCCAGGCGGCGTTATCACCACTCAGGTCGCCAAAGGTCAGCGTATCCATTGTCGTCGTCAGGCTAATACCCTGCGCCTGATTAAAGGCGCTGGCCGAGTTCAGTTTCAGTTCCGAACCGCCGTTCACCGCCAACTGGCCTGTAAACGCACTTTGATCGCCATTCACCCGCACCACGCTCGGGTCGATATTCAGTGAACCACTGCCTGCCAGCGTCCCGGACTCAATCATACCGCCCGCGGTTTCACCCGCTGCCCGCTGGGTGTCGGTTATCGTCAACGCGCCTGAGACAACCATCTGGCTACCCGCCGCCGTATTCAGCGCCCCAACGGACTGGCTGTAGCCGCCCATATCGGCCGTGGTACCGGCTGCAAGATTCAGCGCGGACGTCTGCCCCAGAACATGATCATTCGCCATCGCCAGCGTACCGGAACGCACATCGGTTGCGCCGCTGTAACTGTTACTGCCGTTAGAGAGTGAAACCTGCTGCCCTGCTCCCGCGACGATCGCCAGGTCGCCGGTGCCAATCACTTTCGCACCAAGATCGGTGGCGGCCCCACTCGCCCCGGCCGCCGGCGTCAGCACCAATGCCTGCGCGCCCGTTCCCAGCAGGTTCACCTGTTGCAGGCCGTAGTTGACGTACAGACCATCCGAAGCGGTTCCCGCCGTCAGGCCAAAGTCATACGTGCCTTCCGCCACGGTGACGCCGTCCTGGGAAATCCCCAGCGTGCGGGCATCGGAAATGGCATTACCGTTTTGGTCGACTAAATCAATCGCGCCTCCCGTCCCGGTCACATGACTGGCGCTGACCAGTTGCACCATGGCGCCCAGATCGTCCTGTTCAAGCAGCGGCAGAGAGGTATCAGGTACCGGCTGGCTGTTATTGAATTGTGCCGGAACAGTCACCTGCACGGTTCCGTTGCCCGTAATATCAAGTTCAGCGGCGGTGATGGTACTAATGGCTTTTTTATCCGCAGGGACATTCGCGTTAAATATCGCGGTGCCGCCATTGAAAGCCAGGCCTCCAATCTGTTGATGATTGTCGGTTAATGACCCGTCCCCCACCGTGGTGACGTTGCCTGCATCAAGCCGTAAGGTTGCCTGAGTCAGGGCCGAGGTATTATCACCGCTGAGAGTGAAGGTGTTATCAGCCAGCGCCACTGTGCCGGTAAAGCCCGCTCCTACATCAGCGGAGAAGTTAAACGCATCACCATTGTTCGACGCGCTCAGTAAGCCGTCACCGGTCAGCGCGTTATTGAAGGTAAATGCCCCATCCGAGAGTGCCGCGAGGGTCGCATCAAGTGCAATATTCGCCGCCCCGGAGCCAAGGTTGACGGTAGAGACGGTGGTGGTTGGATCCAGTTGTAGCGTTCCCTCTTTTACATCCGTCCCGCCGGTATAGGTGTTAACCCCGGTAAGGGTCAATGTGCCCGCGCCTTTTTTACTCAGTAACCCGCTGCCGGAAATGACTTCTCCCAGCGAGTTGTCAAAGCCATTGGTATCGATCATGCCGCCGTCGCTGCCCAGGCTAAACGTATCGGTAGTGATATTTGCCACCGTGCCATATTTGAGCGTCGCGCCGTTGTCCAGCGTCAGGGCGTTGAGAACCGAATCTCCGGTCATGTTCCAGATGCTGCTTATCCCGTCGATGGACAAGTTCAGCGTTCCGGCATCGGCCGTCGCGGTTTTTGCGTCTGTTACCCCGGTAAAGAGGCTACCATCCGCCATATTGAGGGAAACGGTCGCCCCTTTATCGCTAATGATATTGCCATTAACGGTATAGCGGCCTGCCGCCCCGCTATCCGTATTCACATCCCAGGAACGAATGAGCGCGTCAGATCCGGTAGCGTAGATAGCAGACCCTGTCCCCACGGTGAGGTTGACGTCTTTTGCCAGATTAATGGTGGCGCTTTTGTCGCTGGTAGATGAAGAGGCAAAGAGTGCGTTGGCATTATTGCCGCTGGCGGATACGGTGACATTACCCAGTGAAACCATCCCCGCCGCACGAGCGTAAACACCGTGAGCATTGCTTCCAACCGTGGTTATCGTGGTGTCGCCATTCAGGTATATTTCAGCCTTGCCTAATGGCACGGTGTTATTTTCAGTATCCTGGCCCGCATAAACCGCATAGCCTGACCAGTTGGCGCCTGATGACGTGGTCTCTATATTCGACTGACCATTGATAATAATGGTTGCCAGCGCGTTAGCGCTGCCTATTGATGCGTTGGCCCGAACGCCCATGCCGTTGGCTTTGATATCGGCTTTATTATTAATGACGACTTTGGCAGAGCTGGTGGCCAGTTCGCGCCCAAGGTTGATACCATCAGAACTGAAGCCGGTTGTCGTCGAAGTATAATTCTCTATTTCGACCAGCCCACCACCGTTTTTGGTGTGGATGCCATCCGATAGCATGCCCGTCGTTTTGACGGTAAGGTCGTTAAATTTGTAGGTGGAGCCATCATTCAGGTAAATAGCCCACCCCTGTAACGGGCTGGTTTTCGCGGTCACGCCAGTGACAATACTGACTTCATCATAGTTGGTGTAGTCGCGCCCGCCATTAGGGTTGCCGGAACCATAATAATAAAGAGTGCCTGGCGCCTCCAGAACCGCAGCATTCACACCGGAGAGCAAACTCCCCGTAGTCATCAGCGCGAAAGATATAAATAATGCGATTTTATTCGGTCTTAGCGGTATAGGTTTCATAGAGAACTCCTTGGGTTTCCCCTCACTGTTTACAGCATTAGAAATAAACAATGTTCTTTGATATGAATAATGGACAACAGCCGTACTCTCATTGAATACGGCTAACATAAGATAATTACCAGCCAGAGCATCAGGTACAGCGCCCCGAATGCCGAAATAAAAGAACGAATTGTTATATCAGCCACAGAACTTTGTGACGTCGCTTTAAAAAATACTAATAACTATTAGGGCATTACATTGCGACAGAAAAACGAAAGAGATCGTTCACGTCGTTTCCCATTTTCCTTTCAACGCGTTGCTTAGCGGCATACACACTTCTGATGTCGATATCAAATAATGACGCCACGCCAGTGCAGTCGCGTCCCGCCATTAACTCACGCAATACGTTGAGCTCCAGTTTTGATAAAGACTCCCCTCTTACGGGCATCGGCCCCCGCCCGATAAATTTTTTCTTAATTTTCTCGGAGATGCAGGAAACATGATCATTTGGATAAATAATCAATGTAATTCTGCTTTCATTTTTAAACCAAAAATTTGCCAGAGGTTGCAAATACTTATCGCAAACCACAATAATATTTAAGTGCGTTTCTGCCAGATAATCAATCCACCGTCTGTCCATAAACAGTCTCAGGTAACTAATTGAAAAATCGACAAACACACAACCGGTATAAAGATAGTTATGGCTTCGTTTCAGCACCCCTTCAACAATGCCTAGTGAAAAATAACCGCTACCCTCTGGCCATGTACCAAAACAGTAATGCTGGCAAAATGAAACGCGTAACGATGTTTTGGGTTTTATCTCACAACTTAGAGGGCACGAAATACAATTCATCTTTTGAAGATTAAACCTATCCGGCATTCTCCCTCCTTCCCTTTGCTTTGTATAATTTCATCGACGAAAAGCATTGTCAACATGCATTGATTCCGTGAATAATCATACCAGGCCTTTTCAAATCAATATATACGAGAATAATCCTACCTCAATAAAAATATGAGTGTCGTCAACCCACTGTAAATTGCGCAATAAATAGCAAGCATCAGATTTTAGAGACAATAAATTAAGATTCATCATACGGGCGTTAGGATTTTTACTACTCAATTTTTTTTGTTTGCCTGATAACGGACGCGCAGGATAATACCTGTTGATGATTATTTAAATGTTATGGCAATTAAGCTTCATGCCTTAAGAAAAATACAACTGCCGCCATTTTTTCTAAACCCTTGGTTCAGTTTGTTCTGACTCATGCAGGTATAGCGACCACTCAATATGTAAAAATAAATATTTTAGAAATTTACCTCGTCCGTTCCCTGTTGCTATACATAATGCTGACGAGACATTACCGGGCCACGAGGCATGACAGATAAACGAACCCAAAGCCGCCAGGTAAAAAGGCATTCACTGCTCTTTTGCGGCCTGCTTTTTTCCTCACTCACACACGCCAGCGCGCTCTATTTTTATGAAATAGGCACGGAAGATACCGCCCTCGCCGGGGCGGGTCAGGCCGCGCGTGCGCAGGATGCCTCAACCATTGTCAGCAACCCGGCAGGCATGACGCGCCTGCCCGACGCCATGTTCACCGGCGGCGTGCAGGCAATGGATGGCAACATCGATTACCAGTTAAACAATTCATCACAGCGCAGCCCCGGCGATGTCATGACGGTTTTCCCCAACGCCAGTGGTTTTTACAGCCAAAAAATCAATGACGACCTGTATGCAGGTATTGGTCTTTATGGTAACTACGGCCTGGGCATTGACTATGGCCACTGGGCGGGCGACCGCTTAATCAAGAAGAGCACGATGGTCGCCATGACCCTCAGCCCTTCGCTGGCGTATAAGCTCAATGACAGGCTTTCTGTGGGGGCGTCCGCCAATATTAACTACGGTTTTTTATCGCTCACGCGTAACGTTGATGATAGCGACCATAAAGAGACCGATTACGACTGGGCGATGAGTTACCGCCTGGGTTTATTGATGGATTTGACGGATAGCACACGCGCCGGGATAACCTGGACCAGTAAAACTGACTATGATTTCTCCGTTTCAGGCAGGGCCCGCTTCCCGGATCACCCTAACCTGCAATATGACCTGCCAATCTCCGCCAGCATTCGCGCGCCCCAGCAAATAATGTTAAGCATGGTGCATGATATTAATCGGCAGTGGTCGGTTATGGGCGATCTCGGCTGGCAGGACTGGAGCCAGTTTGGCGCGCCGCGCGTCACGGTAAGCGGACAAACGCTTGATAACGACAGTCGGATGAAAGACACCTGGCATACGGCGCTCGGTGTTCAGTATCGTCCAACCGAACAGTGGCGTCTGAATGCGGGCGTCGCCTTCGACAGCTCGCCATATCGTGACCAAAGTGACGTCGCCATGACCTTACCCACCGGCGATGAGTGGCGCTTTGGCACCGGGGCGCAATATCAGATTACCCCCGCCAGCAACATAGGCTTCGCCGTAGAATACCTGCATATGCAGTCATCGAAGGTTCAGTCTCCTGCGTTGCTTCAGGGAAGTTACGATAACCCTTATCTGTGGTTTGCCAGCGTCAACTACAGCTACCTGTTTTAACGCGACCTGAAGGATTCACATAAACTGCCAGCATGTTGCGAATGTTCTATACTCTCGATTCATAAAAAATCAGGAGATGCTATGCCTTTAGTTCCCCCCGTCCGCCCGGAACACTGTATTGCTCGTTTGACCGAGGCGCTGCTGCCTATTGCAGAAGATATGAAGGTGATGCCGCGTAAGCGCATCATGTGGACGCATAAGGGCCGGGAACAGTTGTATCTTTTTTTGCAGGGCGAGCTATCCATTCTCCGCGCGCCTGACGGGTTGTTGATCGTCACGGTCTATGAACCCCACCTGTTTGGTATTGCCGAGATGATCCAGCCAACCCACGGTCACATTTTGCGGGCGGAAACGGAATCGACAATCCTGCGAATTGATGCGCAACAGGCCATGACGCTGTTCCGTGAGCAAAATCTGTGGGAAGAGGCAGCCTCTTTATTGTCTTATCACACCGCTTATCTGTTTTATCGCGATGCGCTGGTGGTGCAACAACGTACTTATTCGGTGATCCGCAATCATTTGCAGGAAATGATTTTACTGCCCGAAGAAACCAGAATGCGAACCTCAATCCTCGATTATATTCAGGAGCGAACGCACCTGTCCCGAAGTAGTATTTTAAACGTGCTATCAGCATTAAAAAGTGGTAACTATATTGCCTTTAAACGCGGTGGTTACCTAACCGATGTGAATAAACTCCCGGAGCGTTTCTGAGCCTGAACGCTCAGGCACAAAATTTAAAATTAAATAAAACAAGGATTACGTAATTCAGCGCTTTGCTTTATCGTTATTTTACTGTTTTCACTTCTAATAGTTTCTCTATTACAGTAGACCAATAACGGGATTTTCATGAAAAAGACGCTTATTACGTTACTTATTGTTAATGCTTTTACCGCCACCACGGCATTTGCCGCAGCGGATGCAGGTACATGGTATGCAGGAACCAAATTTGGCTGGTCACACTATTTTGATGCTAACACCAGCCATGATAATAATCACAACAGCGATTTTGATTACGACCGCGACAATGTCGGCGGTGGTGTATTTACCGGTTATCAAATTACACCGTGGCTGGCCGTTGAGGGTGGCTATGACTATTTAGGCAATATGCAAATTCATGGCAAACAGAGTGGCTCAGGGGCGACCATGAAAAGCCAGGGTTTACAGCTCTCTCTGAAAGCTAGCTACGGTCTGACGAATGACTGGGATATCTATGGCCGGGCGGGTGCGATGGGCTATCGCGCTGAATCCGACATCAATGGTCACAATCGGTTTGAAACGGGCGTGCGCCCTCTTGCGGCGGTGGGTACAGAGTATGCGTTCAATAAGAACTGGTCTGGTCGTCTTGAATATCAGTGGGTTAGCAACGTCGGCAACGCCAACCAGATTGGCGTGAGCAGCGACGTTAGCTCAGTCACCGCGGGCGTGACCTATCGCTTTGGTCAGCATGATGATGCGCCGGTTATTGCAGGCCCCGTCGCCGCACCGGCTCCCCAGCCCGCGCCTGAGCACTTCAACTTAAAATCAGACGTCATGTTTGCGTGGAACTCAGCAACGCTTACCACCGAAGGCAAAGCGGCGATTAATCAGCTTTATAACAACCCGGGCATGCAGCCTGCCAGCGGTAAGACGACCGTGGTGATTGGCTACAGCGACCGCACAGGGGCTGACGAATATAATCAGCAACTCTCGGCGCAGCGTGCGCAGGCCGTGGCCGATGAACTGGTCGCTCTGGGCTTCCCGGCACAAAATATCAGCGCGGAAGGCCGCGGCGAAGGCAACCCGGTAACGGGAAATAGCTGTGACGGCCAGACGGGAAATCAGCTAATTAGCTGCCTGTCACCCGACCGTCGTGTTGAGGTTGAAATCACGCGTAAATAATTTCTTATTTTATGCCCGGCCAGTTCATTGCGCCGGGTATTATTCCCCTTCGCCACGCAAAATTTATTATTAAACCACTCTCTTGTATTCGCGTTGCACAGCACCTGATAACCTTATTAGCATCACCACGACTCATCTATTAATATCCGCAGAGGATTTATGAAAATAAATACTATCACAGGTTATATGGCTGTTGCCGGCCTGATATCAGCGTCGCTGTTTTCATTATCAGCAGCCGCGCAAGAAAACACCAAAGATGCCACCTTATTTACTAAGGTAGCCAATGAAACGCTTTA
Organism: Pseudocitrobacter cyperus; assembly: GCF_039889165.1. Lineage (NCBI taxonomy): Bacteria > Pseudomonadati > Pseudomonadota > Gammaproteobacteria > Enterobacterales > Enterobacteriaceae > Pseudocitrobacter > Pseudocitrobacter cyperus. Next base: position 1,508,254 of record NZ_JAYMYY010000001.1, read on the forward strand.
TCAGCGTCTGCCATTCTCCGACACCACAGATTTCACCAATGCGCATAAAGGCTTTATTGATGCGTTGCCGCCAGCGCTTATTAAAGGTGAAAAAGGTAATACGGTCTGGAACCCGCAACAATACGCTTTTATTAAAGAGGGCGAAAAAGCACCCGATACCGTCAATCCCAGCCTGTGGCGTCAGGCGCAGCTTATTAATATTGGCGGTCTGTTTGAAGTCACTGACGGCGTTTATCAAATCCGTAATCTCGATCTCTCCAATATGACTATTATTGAAGGTAAAAAAGGGATTACCGTTATCGACCCACTGGTTTCGGAAGAAACGGCAAAAGTGGGGATGGATCTCTATTATAAAAATCGCGGCAAAAAACCTGTCGTTGCGGTGATTTTCACCCACAGCCATGTTGACCATTATGGCGGGGTTCGCGGCGTCGTCAGTGAAGCGGATGTGAAGTCCGGCAAGGTCAAAGTCTATGCGCCTGCCGGGTTTATGAAAGAGGCGGTGTCGGAAAATATTATGGCGGGTAATGCCATGAGCCGCCGCGCCAGCTATATGTATGGCAACCTGCTTGCGCCGAATGCCAAAGGTCAGGTTGGCGCAGGGCTGGGAACGACCACCTCAGCCGGTACGGTAACGCTGATTGAACCGACCAATTACATCACGGAAACCGGTCAACAGGAGGTGATCGACGGCCTGACCTATGACTTTATGATGGCGCCCGGCTCCGAAGTGCCTTCCGAAATGTTGTGGTATGTAAAAGAGAAAAAGATGATCGAAGCGGCGGAAGATGTGACCCATACGCTGCACAACACTTACTCTTTACGCGGTGCGAAAATCCGCGACCCGCTGGCATGGTCGAAGTACATTAATGCCGCGATCAACCGTTGGGGCGACGATGCGCAAATTATCATAGCCCAACACCACTGGCCGACCTGGGGTAATGACAATGTCGTTAAACTGATGAAAGGCCAGCGTGATATGTATCGCTATATCAATGACCAGACCCTGCGTCTGGCGAATAAAGGCCTGACGCGTGATGAAATCGCCGATAACTTTGCTCTGCCCTCCAGTCTCGCGACAGCCTGGGCCAGCCGTGGTTATTACGGTTCCGTCAGCCATGACGTAAAAGCGACCTATGTCTTCTACCTCGGCTGGTTCGATGGCAATCCGGCGACTCTCGATGAATTACCGCCGGTACTGGCGGCGAAGAAATTTGTCGAGTACATGGGGGGCGCTGATGCCATCATGCAGAAAGCGAAAACCGATTATTCGCAAGGCCACTACCGTTGGGTTGCTCAGGTGACCAGCAAAATCGTTTTCGCCGATCCAGAAAATAAGGCGGCACGAAATCTGGAAGCCGATGCGCTGGAGCAGTTAGGTTATCAGGCTGAATCCGGCCCGTGGCGCAACTTCTATCTGACCGGTGCGCAAGAGTTACGTAACGGCGTCGTCAAAGGGCCAACCCCGAACACCGCCAGCCCGGATACCGTCCGCGCCATGTCGCCGGAGATGTTCTTCGATTATCTCGGGGTACATATTAACGGTGAAAAAGCGGCTAAAGCCCACGCGGTGCTGAACGTCGACCTCGGTCAGGATGGCGGAAAGTATAAGCTGGAGATGGAAAATGGCGTGCTGAACCACACGGCGGGCGTCGAGGCGAAAGACGCTGATGCCACCATCAAACTGAATCGCGCAACGCTCAACAAGATCATCCTGAAAGAAGAGACGCTGAAGCAGGCCGAGACGCAGGGCGACGTTCAGATAACCGGGAACGCCGATAAACTGCATGAGATGTTGAGCTATATGGATAAGTTCGAGTTCTGGTTTAATATCGTGACGCCTTAATCCTTAGACGGTGAACCACTTGAAAGCGCCTTCAGCGTGGTTCACACTATTCCCAGGGTGATGGCGTTCCACCTTCCCCAACCGCCTCGTTCGCAGGCTAATGACGCCTGATATGACTCTCATTCACCGTGGGGCGTGTCAGGCTGGTCGTCTCTCTCCAGCTCAGCAGCCTTCCCTGAAAAGGTTTATGCAATGATAAATGTACTTGGTCACCTTCACCCGGACAGCGATGCAGTCTGCACAGCCTATATGGCCTGCCGCTGGCTTAACCTTCGCGGGCAACAGGCACAAGCCTGGCGCTGCGGAGAAATCAACCGCGAAACCCGGTTTATCTTTGAGCAGGCAAACCTGCCGATTCCTGAGCTTCTCACCGCCGACCTCACCAACCGCGATGTCTGGCTGGTCGATTTTACCGAGCCCGCTCAGGGGCCAGCCTCACTTGCTGAAAGTAATGTCGTCGGCATTATCGATCACCATCGCCTTGGCGGACTGGTGACGCGCCTGCCGCCCGAAGTGTGGATCAGGCCGGTAGGCAGCAGCAGTACGCTGTTATGGCAATTGATGACGGCGGAAATTCGCCGCGCGATCGCACCTACCGAAGCGCTGCTGATGCTGGGCGCGATAATCAGCGACACGGTCGCGCTACGCTCACCGACCACCACGCCTGACGATCGCCTCGCAGTGGAAGAACTGACCGCATTAGCCGGGGTCGACCAGGCGACGTTTATCGCCGCCCTGCTTAGCGCAAAAACAAGCATTGAGGGGTTAAGCGGCAAAGCGCTGCTAAATAAAGATATCAAAACCTTCCAGATCCAGGGCGTGAAGGTCAATGCCGCGCAGGTTGAGCTGTTTTCCCTAAGCCAGGCGGAGGGAGTACTGGAAGAACTGCGTCAGGAGATGGCGTTGAATGCGAACGAGACAGGCGCGCAACTGGTGGTGTTGATGCTGACGGATATCAATGCCGGATATTCAATGCTCTATTTTGCTGCGCCTGAGGGACAGGCCGTCTCTGATCCTTGCATTGTCGAAGGAATGTTAAGCCGCAAAAAACAACTGCTGCCATGGCTGGAAAACTACCTTGCGAACAGGTGATGGCTGAGTGCTGCCGGGCAGAACATCACTGCCCGCGCATTATGGCTCCCCCTGCGGCGGTGCGGCAGGTGGCGTATACCAGTTCTCTTTGGCTACCATCACTGCCCCTTCCGGCTGCATAACAAAGTTCGGCGACATAATCTGTACATTAAACTCGTTAAAGACATCCTGAATATGACTGTGCAACGCATTACGGGCATCCGCCAGAGACTGACCGGGCAAGAGGCGCACCTGCAATTCGTAAGCGATATACCAGTCCATCAGGCTTAACTGACGTACCTTCGGCGCAACGGCGGGATCAATGCCTTCCGCGCGTCTGGCGGCCAGTTCCAGCATGGCGTGAACCTGACGCCAGGGCGTGTCATAGCCGATGGTCGCGCCCACCGTTAAGTTAACGCCGCCATCCGCGCTTTGCGCGCTTAAGTTGGTAATTTTTCCGCTCACCACCACCGCATTCGGCACCGTTACCACATAGTTTTCACGGGTGATAATTTTGGTCGCCAGCATCCCGATTTCACTCACCAGCCCTTCGTTGTCGGCCACACGAATGACATCCCCTTTACGCAGCGCGCGCGAATAGATAAGCACCAGCCCGCTCATGGCGTGATTCATCACCCCTGCCGAACCCAGCGTAAGCATCAGCCCAAAGAAGACGCTGATCCCTTTAAACGCCAGCGAATTGGCGCCAGGCAGAAAAGGATACGCCGCCGATAGCGCAAACAACCATACCACCACCGAGATGAGCTTTCGGGTGGCGCCGACCGTTTCAGGATGAATGCCCGGCAGTTGCAGACGCTCCGCTTCGACCTGGTTTAGCACCATCTTCAGAAGCTTCAGAATAAATGCGGTGATCAGGAAGATAATCAGGACAATCATCAACCCCGGCATCGCAGAGACGATTGACAGCGCAATCTCGCGGAACACGCGCACAGACCAGTCGCCCAAAGACTCGCCCCAGACGCGGGTCCAGGGGAACAAACTTAATGCCCAGCTCAGCCAGATGTAAAGCGCCACAATCCCCAGCAGGATCATTATCAGGGCATAGATACGTGTTTCGATAGCGCCGATAAAACGCCGCCAGTGCTGGGGGATCACGCTACGACCTTCAATAATCCGTCGACGGTAAAAACGTCTGACTGCGCGCCAGGAGCGATAAGCGATATAGCAAAACAGCGCCAGTGCCAGCAGCCCGGTCACGGCTTTCACAACAGAAAGCGCCAGCCAGCGGTGATCATACTGATCGCGTAACGCCGTGCGCTGGTTTTCCATTCGCGCCAGCACGCGCTGCGTGGCCTGATCGAGCGTCAGGTCATCCCCTTCATCAAGATCGCCCTGGGTCAGCAGCATGATCGGCTTGCCGTTCATGACAATAAGTCTTCCCGGCTGGTTGTAACGCGTGACGGGCACTACCTTCAACGGTTCCTGCACATCTGCCTGGGTAAAATTACGCAGGGTATTGCGGATGCGCAGCACGCGCTCTTCCGGCGTGGTGAGGCCAAATTTTGCCTGCAACATCACGATAGGCTGGTGAAAGATATAAACCGTTCTGGCGCGTTCCTGTTCACTGGGTTGCTGACGGGGTTCCGCCGCATGGGTGAAATGCGCCAGTGAAGGGATGCAGCAGAATAAAAACGCGAGCACTATCCTTTTCATATCCGCCACCGAGATATAAGCATTATCGTTATTATTCAACAAGCCCGCTCAGCGGCTGGTCTGTTTGAAAAAGCATAGCCCAGCCTTCCACTTACGCAATGTCACCCCCCGCATCCAGGATAACGATAGGCCCGGAAAAGAATCTGCTGCAAATTTGCCCAATGTAAATAACAAGTTATAGTTTTATATGCATGGTTACAAAATTTAACGCAACAGATAAGTCCCATCGAATGCTGTACAGCAATAACAAGTGAGGGCCGTAATGAAACTGAAACCTGTCGCCAGAGGATTAGTCCTGGCGGGTGTACTCTCTACATTCATTTTTCCAGCCATTGCCGATGTCACCCAAAAAGACGCCACCGAAGCCACAAAGAAAGCGAACGATCAGCTCTACAATCAGCTCCCCTTCTCCGATAACACCGATTTTACCAATGCGCACAAGGGCTTTATTGCCGCTCTGCCGACAGATGTCATCAAGGGTGAGCAGGGAAATACCATCTGGAACCCGCAGCAGTACGCCTTTATCAAAGAGGGAGAAAAATCTCCTGATACGGTAAACCCGAGCCTGTGGCGTCAGTCGCAGCTCATCAATATCAGCGGCCTGTTTGAAGTCACCGACGGTGTCTATCAGATCCGTAACCTTGATCTGTCGAACATGACGATCATCGAGGGGAAAACCGGAATAACCGTTGTCGACCCGCTCGTCTCCGCGGAAACCGCGAAAGTCGGGATGGATCTCTATTTCAAGAACCGCGGTAAAAAACCGGTCGTGGCGGTGATTTATACCCACAGCCACGTCGACCACTATGGCGGCGTGCGTGGCGTAGTTGACGAAGCCGATGTGAAAGCCGGGAAAGTCAAAGTTTACGCGCCAGCAGGCTTTATGGAAGCGGCGGTGGCAGAGAACATTATGGCAGGCAACGTCATGAGCCGCCGCGCCAGCTATATGTATGGCAACCTGCTGAAACCTGACGCGAAAGGCCAGGTCGGCGCCGGGCTGGGGACGACCACCTCTGCCGGTACCGTGACCCTGATTGCGCCAACGAATATCATTGAGAAAGACGGGCAAAAAGAGGTTATCGATGGTTTAACCTACGACTTCATGCTCGCCCCAGGCTCTGAAGCGCCATCAGAAATGCTGTGGTACATCGAAGAGAAAAAACTCATTGAATCTGCGGAAGACGTTACCCATACGCTTCACAATACTTACTCACTGCGCGGTGCGAAAATCCGTGAACCGCTGCCGTGGTCAAAATATATCAATGAAGCGATTGTCCGCTGGGGGGATAAAGCTGAAGTGATCATGGCTCAACACCACTGGCCAACCTGGGGCAATGAAGAAGTGGTTAAGCTGCTGAAGAGCCAGCGCGACCTGTACCGTTATATCAACGACCAGACCTTACGTATGGCTAACGAAGGCCTGACCCGTGATGAAATCGCCGCCAACTTTAAGCTGCCGGATTCGCTGGCGCATACCTGGGCTAACCGGGGTTACTACGGCTCAGTCAGCCACGACGTGAAAGCGACCTACGTGCTCTATCTGGGCTGGTTTGACGGCAACCCGGCAACGCTGGATGAACTGCCGCCGGAAGAGTCTGCGAAGAAATTCGTTGAGTATATGGGCGGTGCGGATGCCATCCTGCAGAAAGCGAAAACCGATTTTGATCAGGGCAATTACCGTTGGGTCGCACAGGTCGTCAGTAAGGTTGTTTTTGCCGACCCGAAAAACGAGGCCGCACGTAACCTGGAAGCGGATGCGCTGGAGCAATTAGGCTATCAGGCGGAATCTGGCCCATGGCGTAACTTCTACCTGACCGGCGCGCAGGAGCTGCGTAGCGGCGTGGTAAAAGGCCCAACACCAAATACCGCCAGCCCGGATACCGTTCGTGCGATGACGCCAGAAATGTTCTTCGATTATCTGGCCGTGCATATCAACGGCGAGAAAGCGGGAGCGGCAAAATCCGTATTTAATATCGACCTCGGTAACGATGGCGGTAAATACAAACTGGAATTTGAAAACGGTGTTCTGAACCACACGGCGAATGCCGAAGCGAAAGATGCCGATGCCACGCTGACGCTTGATCGCGCGACTCTGAATAAAATCATCCTGAAAGAAGAAACGCTGAAACAGGCTGAAGAGAAAGGGGACGTGAAAATCACCGGTAACGGTGCGAAGCTGGACGAAATGCTGGGCTATATGGATAAATTCGATTTCTGGTTTAATATCGTAACGCCATAATCGACAACGCCCCGGCGATATTCTCGTCGGGGCATCTTTATGTTTAAATCCCATCCCCAAATGTAGCCTTAAATTAATTTCAGGATCAGACGTAACGTTTTCAGTTGCGAAACAGACATCCAGAGACGATGCCAATCGATAACACCATTTACAGTGCAAGGCCGTATAGCGCTCTTGAGTCTCATTCTGGTTTTTCCGGCCACATAAAAAAATGCAGGGAATAAAAGAAGCGTAACTGATTGATTTGAAATGGTACGCCCTACAGGATTCGAACCTGTGACCCACGACTTAGAAGGTCGTTGCTCTATCCAACTGAGCTAAGGGCGCATTGAGAAGTTGTCACTTCGGGGAAACGCGAGGAATTATACGGTCAGCGGGCGTTGAGTCAATCCATTTCAGTGTGAAATCAGGGTTGCTACCGACGCTGAGCAGAACCCCATCAACTATTGTCTTTTTTTTGACCAGACAAACCTGCGTCACCTCTCGGCTGAGAAAAACCTTATTCTGCTTTAAGTAATGCCTGCTGGCAGATGTCTTCTCTGATGTCACAATATCTGACACTGACTGCGTAGTCGCGCCGTGAGAGATAATAAAGTGAAGCCGGCGTGACGGCACCAGGAAGAGAGCTATGCGTATCGCAATTCGCAGAGAAAGGAGGCGTCGTTCGGGCACCGATCACCCTGGATTTAAGAATCCACACTCATGGCCCCCCTTTTTCGATCGTCTTGAACGCCTGACTCACTCACTCGCTCTCTCGCACAAAACCGACTCCCCTCATTTTATTCTGGTCAGTAGCGATCAGTTTTTACGCCAGGGATTTCGTTTCGCACCTTATCCACTGAGTAATGGCTGGGTCACGTCCACATTGGATCACGCGCTTGATCTCTTGCCCAGGGCACCGGGCGTACAGCTACTGGTGGATATTTATTACACCGATGCACCGGCCATCGAAACGCTGGATCGCCTCAGGCGGATCAGCTTTGAGCATCCGCAGAATCTCATTCATCTGATCGCCCCCACTCAGGATAAAAAATCATTGCGCTTTATGAAGGCGGTGACCGCATTAAGGATAATCAGCAGACAATCGCCGTTTCGCACTCTGCGTAAAAAGCTCCTGATGCCGCAGCCTGTTCGCTACAGCCGTAAGAGCCATTTTTCACGCGATGAATGGCTGATTTTGATGGCGCTGACGCAGGGGCGCTCGCTGAAATCCATCGCCAGCGATCACGGCAAAAATTACCATAATGTTATCTACCGACTGGCACGCATTGTTGAACGTCTGCAACTTCAGCACCGCTCAGAACTTATTCATTTACTGCAAACTCTCTCCGCTAGTCCAATCTGACAATTTCATTAACTTCTTAAATCTTAGAATGTTTTAAGAAACTACTTAATTGAAATGATCTTTTTTTGTTAATTTTAAACAATATTGCAATATTTATAACTATTCCTAATCCCGAAGATCCCCCAGAGAGAATGTCTGACCCTTTTATACTCTGAAGTATTTTCCTCTGGCGTTTTGCCAGGCCAATCTATCGGAAGTCATAGCAAATGCAGACAGAATATTCACCATCCCCCGGATATCGTAAGGTTTTCCAGCACATTGTTAACACACCATTCTTTATCCCTGGTGAAATCATTTCGTGAGATCAAAAGGAATTTTTTGTGGAATAATCGTTGAATTGCGTTCAGTTGGATATGTTTCCCGAGCAGTTGTGCGCCATTAATTGCGCCACATCAATTAACACGCTCTCAACATTCAGCATCTATTTACATTTATGCCAGAAAAAAAAGGCAACTTCGCTATAGGATTTTAAACACATGGAGGTAAACACTAAAAATAATTTGAATAAACTTTCTGCCCGGAACATCATATTAATTACTGATTATTACGACTTTAATAATGCTTTTCGGACAATTCATAGCAAGTATAATAGCCATGTACTTATCGTGTTATAAGAAAAGCCTTTTTTGATGGTAACAACATTGTTTAAGTACCGGGCACCACCGTCATTAATAATGGTACAAGTAGGGATAGATAACTCCACTGGAAGTAAGCATAAAGATTTTTGATTTATCCATTCGGCTTGTAATAGTTTCCATAATGGAATCCCACGTAACTATTCCAACAGTCTGAGGCATATAAAGATGAAACCGGCATCCGTTATCATTATGGACGAACACCCTATAGTCAGAATGTCGATTGAGATTCTGCTGCAGAAAAGCACACAGGTTAAGGTTGTTCTGAAATCAGACAACAGCAATGAAGTGCTTGAATATATTAGAAATAACACCGTGGATATGGTGATACTTGATATTGAACTTCCGGGTTCTGACGGGTTTTCCTTGCTTAAGCGGATAAAGAACATCAGCGAAAAAACGAAAGTTCTTTTCTTGTCATCTAAATCTGAGTCTTTCTACGCATGTCGGGCAATCAGAGCCGGCGCGAACGGATTCGTCAGCAAACGGAAGGATCTTTGTGATATCTTCAAGGCAGTTGAGATGCTGCTTTCCGGATATTCGTTCTTTCCTTCTGACTCCATGAATATCTTCGGAGGGGGAAACGTGCGTAGCAATAAATTTAATGACACGCCGTTATCCAACCGGGAGATCACCGTATTACGTTATCTTGCTAATGGTTTGTCAAATAAAGAGATAGCCGCCCAGCTATTGTTAAGCAATAAAACCATTAGCGCCCATAAATCAAATATTTTCACTAAACTCGGCGTACATACCATCGTTGAGTTGATTGATTATGCGAAGGCCCACGAATTACTCTAGCCCTTCATCGCTCCCGGCCCTGAGACGGGCCCGGGAAGTCAGTTATAATTAAGCGTAAAGGTCGCATCGGCGTCGGCGCTACCCGGCTGGGGATCGTCCGCCGTAGAAATGTAATTAGCATAAAACGACAGTGTGGCATCACCCTGCGCATCAGTCGCGACCTCTTTACTCTCCTGCTGTAACGGTAAGCGGGATTTATCCTCATCAAGGATCTCCACCGCAACGCGGCTGGCCTGGCTTGTACTGTTAAGCGCCAGCAAGGTGTTGTCCTGAGAGTCCGGTTTTCCGGCGAAGGTTATCGATACCGCGCCCGGTGGGCAGCCGGTTAAGCGAATAGAAAACGGCATCGCCTGGGTTTTACTGCCCGCAGTCAGTAACTGTTTCGTTGGCCATGAACCCAGTTGCACCTCTTTCGCACTGTCGCTGGCGTTCACCACGCAGCTTAAGTCCACAATATTGCCGCGCAGTTCGATATTAATCTCTCCCAGCGGCGTTGCCGCCTGCCCGGCGCTCATCACCGCCAGTAATGACAGCGCAGCTATGAAATGACGTGGCATCTTACCCCTCTTAATCGTAATCAACACGCAGATAGCCTCGGGAAGTAAATGCCCCTTCCGCCGGTTTATTACCGGTAATACTGACCGGCCAGGCACGAATCCCTACCTGCGCCTGCGCGGCATCGTCCAGGCGGAACGGGATGGTGCTTCCCAGCATATTCGGCGTTAAAGGATTGCCGCTCGCATCGGCGACGATGAACCCTAAATCCGGGTTATCAGAAACCAGCGCATTGCCTGACGCCTTTTCCGTCTCAATGCGCATTGTGAGATAGGCGTTCGCTTCGACGTTGGTGCATTTGATCCCAATCGTTCTGCTCTGCGCCGGAACGCTCGGCGGGCGTTGACCTGCACCAGCTTGCGAAAAGAGCGACGCACCAATGTCGCCAAAATCAAACTCAACGACATTACCGGCATTGATTTCGCAACTTTGCGGGACTTCAATAGTGCCGCTGTAGCTGATGGTATAAACCACCGTGGTGAGCGGATCGGCGCTACCGGTGGTTACGTAGACCCGGAACATGGTTTGCCGGGGAATGACCACCATGTTGATAAAGCGCCGGGTAACTTTAAGTCGGAAAACTAACTTCGAATCCGTTACCGGAAACGCCTTGTTTTTCGATACGTTTGGATGAGAGCCCATCTGGATGTAGTTGACTGGAGGGTAAAATTCTCCCGCAAAGTTATCGGTTATTTTCATTGCGCCATCAAGGTATTCATTCAGTTTCAAATACTGATATTTATCCTCAACACTTGTAACCTGCAGGTCTGTTGAATAGCTACGCATAGTGGTGTTTCCGGATGTACCCTGTGGGCAAATCGCGTTTACGCCCACCAGGCCAGATTTTTGCGATAGCGTGACAACCTGACCAACCTGATTGTTGGCGCTGGTGAAAACATCCGTCAGATCGTAAGGGATATCCTTGGCGACACCGTCCGCGTTCGCACAAACAGTCGCCCGTGCGGCGGGTATCACCAGCCACAATAAAATTATGCCCAACCCGCTTATTCTTTTGTTAACGTTCACAACGCGCTCCCATCATAGTGATCGCCTGATTTAAACTCTCCTGCGGGAGCGTATATTTTGCCCGGCAGCGTTCCTGTTCGCTGTCGCCCCACTGAACCAACAACTCTCCGCTAAGCGGCAGGCCGCTGAGATAGATTTGTCCCTCTTCACCGGCCATGCTGGTAACGCCGCTGTTCACTTCACGCACAATCGCGCCGAACGGTACAACGCGGTCGCCACGACGGACGGTTATCAGGGCACGCACGCCAATACGCGTGTCGAATGCCGCGCGCACCAGCGCGCCCCGGGTTGGCACCACGCTGCTGACGTTGTTTTCTACATCGGTATGGTCGTTCATTGAGTTGGTATCCAGTGCGATACGGTTGTAGCGATAGACCGTGGCATAAGGCATCACGGCGTAGCCGCGCCAGTCCGTTTTCACCCCGGTCTGATTTTCCACCTTCACGCCGCTCGCTCCCGGCGCTTTAATCAATACGTTGGTGTCGCCCAATGGCTGGCTGAAGGTCACGCCATCGGCGTGACCAACAATGCCTCCCGACAGTTGCCAGTTGAAATCATGCTGATCGCGCGAATAGTTATAGCCTGCGCCGACCGTGCCGTAAGTGGCCTGCCAGTTAGCGGACGCACTGCCGCTGGAGCCGTTATTGCTGGTATGCCCCTGGGTCACGCTGTAGTTGAGGTTACGCCCCTCCAGCAGCGTACCGCTGACCCCGGTTTGCCAGGAGGTGTCCCCCTCTTTATTGCGGCTGGCCGACGCCGTGGCATAGGCTCTGTCCAGAACGCTATCGCGACGATAACCGTTCGGGGTAAACAGGCTGAACGGCACAGAAACGTTGAACGAGGCAATTCTGTCAGTGCCGCTGATCCCCACTGCCTGGTTCCATGACCAGGTCAGGGAGTAGCTAATCCCCTTCCAGCCCCCGGCGTAGCCGAGTTGATACCAGATATTAGAATCGCTGGTTCCCCAGTAGGTCTGCTCGCTGCCGGAAAGATAAACGGAGCCATAATCGCCAAGAGACTGGGAAATATTGACCTGAAAGCGCCCCTTTTTGCTCCAGGTCAGATTGTGGTAACTCACCACATCCGGCACGCCATTTTTGTCATTTTCCGTGTCGGAATACTGGTAGCCGGACATCCGTTTCCACGCCACATCATCCAGCGTGTAGAAACCGCGCGTTGAGTAGCGATAGCCCAACAACTGGAAGTTAGTGCCATAGCCATTCAGGGATTTTGCGTAGAGGAAGCGCAGCGACTGCCCTTCATGCCAGCTATCATCCGCCAGTTGGCTGCGGGCGTGGGTCACGTCCAGAGATATCGCGCCCCAGTCGCCAAGGTTTTTCCCGGCGCCAATCGCGGCCGCAGCGTAACGCGAGGCCATCTGCGTGCCGCCGTAAACGGTATACCCACCAGGCAAACCAACAATCATGGAGCCCTGACCAAAGAACGGCGTATCTTTCTGACTGTTACCGCTACGATACTCACCGGCCACCAGGTCATATTTGACCCTGCCCTCGCGTTGCAACAGAGGAACGGTGGAGTACGGCACGGTATAACGTTGCTGACTGCCGTCTTTCTCTTCTACCGTGACCTCCAGATCGCCGCTGGAGGAGGTTGGGTTCAGGTCACTAATCGCAAACGCGCCCGGCTGAACATAGCTTTGATAGATGACGTAACCATTCTGTCGGATCACTACTTTCGCCGGAGTACGCGCAATGCCGCGCACGGTTGGCGCATAGCCCTGTAGGCTGTCCGGATACATGCTGTCTGAGGAGTAGAGCCGCCCGCCGCGAAAACCGATACTGTCGAACACATCGTTGTCGGTATTGCTGTCACCCAGCACCATTTCGCTTTTCAGCGGAATGATCGACCGCTGTAGCCAGGTGCCGATATTTTCCCACTCGCTGTGACGCTGGCCGTTGTTACGGGTGTAGCGCCACGCGCCGTTATTGCGCAGCCGCCACGGGCCGTAATTCAACCCGCTCTGTAAATTGAGGTAGTGACTGTCGTCGTCGCTGCCCTTATTTCCGGTCAGGCTGTAGTTCAGCAACAACGCCGGAATGCCCTCATCCCACTCCTCAGGTGGAATATAGCCGCGCGCACTGTTGCTCATCGCCGCCTGCGGCAGACTCAGGCGTAAACGCAGCGACGAAAAATCAAATGCCACCACGCTGCCCGGCAACAGGCTTTCCAGCGCGACACAGCTCTCTTTCGCTTCATTGGCAAGCGTCGGGAACGCCGCCATGTTAACGCCCAGACGCTGTAGAAAATCTCGCTGGATACAAGGTGCGAGACCCGCAGCGGGCGGCGGCGCGCTCCCGACGGCGACAAAGGTGAGATCCTGCGTGCCGATAAATTCATCATTACGCCAGATATCAACACGATAAACGCCGGGCGCCTGCTGATGCCCCTGCTCAAAACGGGAAAGATCGGCAACCGAAGCCGTATCTTCCGACAAAAATGCCGGGTTGAAGTAGCTCTCGCCGCGCCCGTCGGGTGACCAGAGCGCCGCCATCACTGCCAGCGTCAGCATACTGAGCGGGTGAAGGTTTTTCATGGTGTCGGCCTGCCCTGACTTCATCAAAGATTCACGCGGTGTACGGGCGTAATCGCCCCATAATCATTAACGCTCTGCCACGAAAGCGTACCGCTCGCCGAAGCAGGAATGGTCTGCTGTGCGCTGTTTTTCGGCGCAATCATCAGGTTGTTGATGCGCTGCCCGCCAAGCTGCAAATTCACCAGCGTGACGTAATAAGGCGAAGCATTAGTGACTTTCAGGTGGCTGCCGCTGCGTTCAAAGCGCAGGTGCGATAGCGCTTCTTCCGGCGGCATAGCCAGATTTTTCGGACGGACGAAAAGTTTAATGCGCGACAAAATGGCCAGTTGCAGGACGTTCTTACCTTCGAGATTCGCTTTATTGACGGAGGGAATCGCCTTCACGTTCATCCAGAACAGCGACTCGCGATCGGTCGGCAAAGGTTGCCCGGCATAGATAATACGCAGGGTATTTTCGCTTTTGGGCTCACTGACAAAGAGCGGCGGCGTTACGACAAATGTCGCCTCTTTTTTTCCGAGATCGTTTTCAATCCACGCGTTAATTAAATAACGTTCTTTATCGTTGCTATTGGTAATGGCCAGTGAAGTCTGCTTTGCGTCCGCCGGATAAATAACGCGCGTCGCGCCTAATGCCACCCCTCCGGACGCCTGTGCGGGTAATGAGATGCACAGTAATAAAATTAACAGGGCCATGCTCGATTTAATCATTGCGTTAATCACGACAATACCTTTTCTCTTTTGATGCTTCAGGGATAAAGCAGCGTAAACCAGACATCTGACTGAATTGCACCCGGCATTACCTGGCCTGAAATAGCCCGGTAACGCGCGCTGAAATGAAATATCAGCTCATCATCATTAATGGGAAAATAGGAAACCGGCTGGGCGTTCGGAATAATGTGCCGCTCGCTGCTGTCAAATAAAGCCAGCCCCACACCGCTATTCGGTTGTCGGCCATCGACGTGCGAGGTCGTCATAAACACCAGCGGATCTTCCGATGGCGTCAGCCCCTGGAAGGCGATCCCCACGGTCTGCGAGACATCTTTTCGGCAATCCACCAGCCGCAGCGTAAAAGGCACCTGCGTGGTGGCGAAACTGCCCGGCCCGGTAAAAGCATTTGTCCGGTACTGCCCCATCTCGATGCGCATATTCTGGCTTTCAGTGGCGACAGCGCAGGCGCTGTTAACCAGTTCGCCCCGCATTTGTACCTTTCCGCCTTCGATAACAACTCTGTGCGCCAGCGCAGGCAGAGAAATCATCGACAGGGCCAGCAAGAACACAATCCCTCTCATTCATGGCTCTCTTCAGGTGATTCGAGCCTCATCCCTGAGGCAAAGGCAGTCCCTGGATTAGCGATTACTCGTACTTCATGACAAAGGTTGCGTCCGCATTCGCCTGACCAGGCTCTGCGGTATCCGCTGTCGCTTTGTAGCGCGCGCTGAAGTTCAGGGTGTTGGTGCCCTGCAGCAGCGTCTTCGCGGAGGAGAACGTTGCACCGTCCGGGCTCAGGGTTTTGGATTTGCTATCGAGGATCTCGATACCTACGCCTTTTGCCGCGGTGTTGTTGTCGGAAGAGTTCACTGCCAGCAGCGTTGCGTCGGTGGCGTCAGCCTGGCCGCTAAATGCAACAGCCGCAGTAGCAGAAACGCTTGGGTCGCAATCGTTCAGAACGATGGTGAACGGTATATTGGTGGAGGTATCGCCGACTGCAGTAAATTTCGCCGTGCGATACTGGCCCAGTCTAACAATTTGATCTGAAGACTCAGTATTTACCGCACACGCTGCGTTGACTAATTCACCTTTAAAGTGAACGCTGCCGCCATTAACGGAAACTGCCGCAGCTTGCGCAGCCCCTGTCATTAATACGAAAGACGCCATCACAGTAGAGGCAATAGTACTCAGTTTCATAGGTATTCCTTAATGAATTAAAACGTTGTGACGAACCGAATATCCTGTACGACTCGCATGACATAGCACGGCAAATAATTGCCAGACCGCATAACCTCAACATCCATGAGAGAGTTGAAAGCCCTGCCAAATAATGGTCAGCGCAATATTCCAGCCAATAAACCGGAATAACTTTATTTCGACGATAAATTACCGAAATTAAGTAGCAGAAAATACGTATAAACACTGAGGTCGACCTAAGCTGCGTCCTAATTTCCACCAGGAAAAAACCTTACGCGCAGCAAGACTATCGATACCATAAGGGCCCTTTCGCGCGAAAACTCGCAAAGGATGACTGACAGCGAGCCCCGCATCTGACAAAATATAGCCATCCCCTTTTCGTAAGTGACAGATGGAATCTTCTCTCTGATGGCAGCTAAGATTATTGACGGTAAAACGATTGCGCAGCAGGTGCGCTCTGAGGTTGCGGAAAAAGTGCAGGCGCGCATTGCGGCAGGAAAACGCGCACCTGGGCTTGCCGTTGTGCTGGTAGGCAGCAACCCGGCCTCACAAATTTATGTCGCAAGCAAACGTAAAGCCTGTGATGAAGTGGGTTTTGTCTCCCGCTCTTATGACCTGCCGGAAACCACCAGCGAAGCCGAACTGCTGGCTCTTATCGACACCCTCAACGCCGACAAAACCATTGACGGTATTCTGGTGCAACTGCCCCTTCCGGCTGGCATTGATAATGTGAAAGTGCTGGAACGTATCGCACCGGATAAAGACGTCGACGGTTTCCACCCTTATAATGTTGGCCGCCTGTGCCAGCGCGCACCGCGTCTGCGCCCTTGTACGCCGCGCGGTATCGTTACGCTGCTTGAGCGCTACAACATCGACACCTATGGGCTGAATGCCGTCGTCATCGGCGCATCCAACATCGTAGGCCGCCCGATGAGCATGGAGCTGCTGCTGGCTGGTTGTACGACCACGGTGACTCACCGCTTCACCAAAAACCTGCGTCACCATGTCGAAAATGCCGATCTGCTGATTGTTGCCGTCGGTAAACCCGGCTTTATTCCGGGAGACTGGATTAAAGAAGGCGCCATCGTGATGGACGTCGGTATTAACCGTCTGGAAAACGGCAAAGTGGTGGGCGATGTGGTCTTTGAGGATGCAGCAAAGCGCGCATCTTATATTACCCCGGTTCCGGGCGGCGTCGGCCCGATGACCGTTGCAACACTTATTCAGAATACGCTTCAGGCCTGTGAAGAGTATCACGACGTCGAGGAAGCATAATGGCCACATTCTCTTTAGGAAAACACCCGCACGTTGAGTTGTGCGATCTGCTGAAACTGGAAGGCTGGGCCGAGAGCGGCGCTCAGGCGAAGATCGTCATCGCCGACGGTCAGGTGAAAGTTGACGGCGCGGTTGAAACCCGCAAGCGCTGTAAAATTGTCGCCGGGCAGACGGTAAGCTTTGCCGGGCAGAGCATTAGCGTCACGGCGTAAGCCGTTTAATACCCGGCGGCGTTTGACGCTCCGGGTATTCTCTCCCTCCCGGAATCAGCATAGTTTCAGAATCGTGCGGGGATCTATCGCGACAAATTCACTGTTATATTTGGCGCAAATTCTATGGAGCCACCGCGATTCCAACCGTCATTACTCACGCCGCTGTTCCGCTGTGTCTGGGCTTAGGGCTCGGCAGTAAAATCATTCCTCCCCGACTACTGTTCACGGGCATTGTGCTCGCGATGCTGCCTGACGCCGACGTGCTGGCGTTTAAATTTGGCGTTGCCTACGGCAATATCTTTGGGCATCGCGGCTTTACCCACTCACTGCTTTTTGCTTTCATCGTTCCACTCCTTTGTGTGCTGATTGGCCGAAGAGGGTTTAGGGTCGGGCTGATGCGTTGCTGGTTATTTCTCACCGTGTCGCTGCTATCGCACAGCCTGTTGGATTCGGTGACAACCGGCGGGAAAGGCGTCGGCTGGCTGTGGCCGTGGTCGGATGAACGCTTCTTTGCGCCATGGCAGGTGATTAAGGTCGCGCCGTTTGCACTGTCGCAATATGTCACGCCGTATGGGCATCAGGTGATTATATCGGAACTGCTATGGGTATGGCTTCCGGGCGTGGTGTTGATGGGAATATTGTGGTGGCAAAGGCGTTGATGAGTGCGCGCTGATGCCCTCACCCCGGCCCTCTCCCACAGGGAGAGGGTGGAAACCAGAGCAGGTCTTGAATATATCCGCGGTCGGTTCCCTCTCCCTGCGGGAGAGGGTTAGGGTGAGGGGTCACTTACGACGCCACGTCGTCCCCTGTGGGCCATCTTCCAGCACGATACCCATCTCATTGAGACGGTCACGCGCCGCATCCGCTGCTGCCCAGTCTTTTGCTTTACGCGCATCCAGACGTTGTTGAATCAACGCTTCAATTTCCGCGACTTCACCATCATCTGCCTGAGCACCGCTTTGCAGGAAGGTTTCCGGCGCCTGCTCCAGCAGGCCAAGCACGGATGCGAGCTTACGCAGACAGGTTGCCGCAGCGTTCGCTTCTTCGCTATTGCCCGCCTGCTTGGCGTTGTTCACTTCTTTCGCTAAATCGAAAAGCACCGCGTAAGCCACCGGGGTGTTGAAATCATCATCCATCGCCTCTTTGAAGCGATCGATATACTGTGCACTGCGCACAAATTCAACATCTGTCTGGGTCGTGCCACGCAGCGCCGTATAGAGGCGCTCCAGCGCGGAACGCGCCTGCTTCAGGTTATCTTCGCTGTAGTTCAACTGGCTACGATAGTGGCCGGACATCAGGAAGTAACGCACGGTTTCCGCATCGTAGTACTTCAGCACATCGCGCACGGTAAAAAAGTTGCCCAGCGATTTTGACATTTTCTCGCGGTCAACCATTACCATCCCGGAGTGCATCCAGTAGTTAACGTATTCGCCATCGTGCGCGCAGGTAGACTGGGCGATTTCATTTTCGTGGTGCGGGAACATCAGGTCAGAACCGCCGCCGTGGATATCAAAATGGTGCCCAAGCTGTTTGCAGTTCATCGCTGAACATTCAATGTGCCAGCCCGGACGCCCTTCGCCCCACGGAGACGGCCAGCTTGGCTCGCCCGCTTTTGACATTTTCCACAGCACGAAGTCCATCGGGTTACGTTTGACTTCAGCCACTTCAACGCGCGCGCCAGCCTGCAACTGCTCCAGATCCTGGCGCGACAACTTGCCGTAGTTCGGGTCGGTCGGCACGGAGAACATCACATCGCCGCTTTCAGCCACATACGCGTGACCGCGTTCGATCAGACGCTCGGTAATCTCGATAATTTCATGAATATGGTGCGTTGCGCGTGGTTCTGCATCCGGGCGCAAAATATTCAGCGCATCGAAATCTTTATGCATTTCGACGATCATACGATCGACCAGGGCCACGAAGCTTTCGCCGTTTTCATTGGCGCGTTTGATGATTTTATCGTCAATATCGGTGATATTGCGGACATACTTAAGTTTGTAACCCAGGAAACGCAGGTACCTCGCGACCACATCAAAGGAGACAAATGTACGCCCATGACCAATATGACAGAGGTCGTAAACGGTAATTCCACACACGTACATGCCGACTTCACCGGCGTGAATAGGCTTAAATTCCTCTTTTTGGCGGGTCATTGTATTGAAGATTTTTAGCATCGATAATTCCATATTGACGTGTGTTGTCTGAGCTTGCGCCTGAAACGGCATATTCTACCCGTAATTCAACTCTGAAGCAGCACACATTGCAAGGTGATCGAACCTCACGGTTATGCTATAACAGGCGCCTATATACGACTCGCACGCGAGTTAACGCACCACTATAACGGAACAGGATGCAGAAATGGTTACTTTCCACACTAATCACGGCGATATCGTAATCAAAACCTTTGATGACAAAGCGCCGGAAACAGTTAAAAACTTCCTGGACTACTGCCGCGAAGGTTTCTACAACAACACGATTTTCCACCGTGTCATTAATGGTTTTATGATCCAGGGCGGCGGTTTTGAGCCGGGCATGAATCAGAAAACCACCAAAGAAGCTATCAAAAACGAAGCCAACAACGGCCTGAAAAACACCCGTGGCACGCTGGCAATGGCGCGTACTCAGGCTCCGCACTCCGCAACTGCGCAGTTCTTCATCAACGTGGCTGACAACGACTTCCTGAACTTCTCCGGCGAAAGCCTGCAGGGTTGGGGCTACTGCGTATTCGCAGAAGTCGTAGAAGGCATGGACGTGGTTGATAAAATCAAAGCTGTCGCGACAGGCCGCAGCGGTATGCACCAGGACGTTCCTAAAGAAGACGTTGTTATCGAAAGCGTGACCGTCAGCGAGTAATCGTGGCGACACTCTTTATTGCAGATTTGCACCTGCAAACAGAAGAACCGGCGATCACCGCCGGTTTTCTGCGTTTTTTAGCCGGAGAGGCGCGTCGCGCCGATGCGCTCTATATTCTCGGCGACCTCTTCGAAGCGTGGATCGGCGACGACGACCCCAATCCCCTGCACCAGCAAATTGCTGCCGCGATCAAATCGCTGGTTGATTCCGGTGTGCCCTGCTATTTCATTCACGGTAATCGTGATTTTCTGGTGGGGAAACGCTTTGCCAAACAAAGTGGCATGACGCTGCTGCCGGAAGAACAACGCCTTGAATTGTACGGCCGCCCGGTGTTAATTCTGCATGGCGATACACTTTGCACCGATGATGCGGGCTATCAGGCGTTTCGCGCCAAAGTGCATACCCCCTGGATCCAGAAACTCTTCCTGATGCTGCCGCTGTTTATCCGCCAGAAAATTGCCGCCCGCATGCGTGCCGACAGCAAAGCCGCCAACCGCCATAAATCGATGGAGATTATGGATGTGAACGACCAGGCGGTGGTGGATGTAATGGAAAAGCATCACGTACAGTGGCTGATTCACGGGCATACGCATCGCCCGGATGTACATACGTTGACCGCCAACGGCGAGCCCGCGTTTCGCGTTGTGCTGGGCGCCTGGCATGTGGAAGGGTCGATGGTGAAAGTCACCGCGCAGGATGTTGAACTGATCGCTTTCCCGTTTTAATTATCGCGTAACATTCCCGTAATTCCGCCTACGCAACCGTTTTCCTTGCCTGATTTCCATGCTATTCTCTGTCGCCTACAACGTCGTGTGCAGCACACCCACAGGAGTTTTAAGACGTATGTCTTCCCGCAATAATCCGGCACGTATCGCTATCGTGATGGGGTCCAAAAGCGACTGGGCTACCATGCAGTTTGCTACCGAAATTCTTGATATCCTGAATGTTCCTCACCATGTCGAAGTGGTTTCCGCCCACCGCACACCCGATAAACTGTTCAGCTTCGCCGAAAGCGCGGAAGAGAACGGCTATCAGGTGATTATCGCGGGCGCGGGCGGCGCGGCGCATCTGCCGGGCATGATTGCGGCCAAAACCCTGGTTCCGGTGCTGGGTGTGCCGGTACAGAGCGCGGCGCTGAGCGGCGTGGACAGCCTCTACTCCATCGTCCAGATGCCACGCGGCATTCCGGTCGGTACGCTGGCGATTGGCAAAGCGGGTGCGGCAAACGCCGCCCTGCTGGCAGCGCAGATCCTCGCGCAGCACGATGCCGAATTACATCAACGCCTGGCAGACTGGCGCCGCGCGCAAACCGACGAGGTGCTGGAAAATCCTGACCCGCGGGGTGACGCATGAAACAGGTTTGCGTACTGGGCAACGGTCAGCTAGGCCGCATGCTGCGCCAGGCTGGGGAACCACTCGGTATTGCCGTCTGGCCCGTGGGGCTCGAAGCCTCGCCGGAAGCGGTGCCGTTTCAGCAGAGTGTGATCACCGCTGAAATCGAACGCTGGCCGGAAACCGCATTAACCCGCGAGCTGGCGCTGCATCCGGCATTTGTTAACCGCGACGTGTTCCCGATCATTGCCGATCGCCTGACGCAAAAGCAGTTGTTCGACAAACTCAGCCTGCCGACCGCACCGTGGCAACTGCTGGCCGAACAGAGTGAATGGCCAGCCATCTTTGAACGTCTGGGCGAACTGGCTATCGTTAAGCGCCGCACCGGCGGCTACGATGGCCGTGGTCAGTGGCGTCTGCGTGCCGATGAGACCACCCAGTTGCCAACTGAGTGCTACGGTGAATGTATCGTCGAGCAAGGTATTAACTTCTCGGGCGAAGTCTCGCTGGTGGGCGCGCGCGCGCATAACGGTAGCACCGTGTTCTATCCGCTGACCCATAACCTGCATCAGGACGGCATTTTACGCATGAGCGTGGCTTTCCCGCAGGCAAATGCACAACAGCAGAATCAGGCTGAAAGCATGCTGTCGGCGATCATGCACGAGTTAAACTACGTTGGCGTAATGGCGATGGAGTGTTTTATTACCCCTGGCGGATTACTGATTAACGAACTGGCGCCGCGCGTACACAACAGCGGGCACTGGACGCAAAATGGCGCCACCATCAGTCAGTTTGAGCTGCATCTGCGCGCCATTACCGATCTGCCGCTGCCGCCGCCGATGGTTAACAGCCCGTCGGTGATGGTCAACCTGATTGGCAGCGACCTGAACTATGACTGGCTGAAACTGCCGCTGGTGCATCTGCACTGGTACGATAAAGAGGTTCGCCCGGGCCGCAAGGTGGGGCATCTCAACCTGAACGACAGCGATAACGGGCGGCTTTGCGCGACCCTTGAAGCCCTCACACCTCTGCTGCCGGCCGAATACGCCAGCGGAATAAGCTGGGCGCAGTCGAAACTGGTTTAAGCCGTCTGTGCCGGGGAATGCATCTTCCCCTTCCCCGGCCCCCTCTGTGAAGCGTAGAATCCCGTCCGTATTACCTCTCCGATTGATTAAAGAAGGATTTGCCCATGAATAATGGGACGGACTACCGGGCCATTCTGACTTCCGGTACCCCCATCATTGACGTTCGCGCCCCCGTTGAGTTTGCCCAGGGCTCCCTGCCCGGTGCAATCAATTTACCGCTGATGAATGACGATGAGCGCGCCGCCGTCGGCACCTGCTATAAACGTCAGGGGCCGGATGCCGCGCTGGCGCTGGGTCATCAACTGGTCAGTGGCGAAACCCGCGAGCAACGCATCCGCGGCTGGCTCGACGCCTGCTCCAGCGCTGAACACGGTTATCTCTGCTGCGCCCGCGGCGGCCAACGTTCGCATATCGTTCAGGCATGGCTGGAAGAGCGCGGCACCACTTATCCCCTGATTGAAGGGGGTTACAAAGCACTGCGTCAGGCCGCGATCCAGGCCACGGAAGCGCTGGTTCAGCATCCCATCGTGCTGATTGGCGGCTGTACGGGTAATGGCAAAACGCCGCTGGTACGCAAGCAGCCTTTTGGCATCGATCTCGAAGGGCTTGCTCATCACCGGGGCTCCTCTTTTGGCAGAACCCTTGATGCCCAGCATCCGCAGGCGACCTTTGAAAATCACCTCGCCTGTGCGCTGCTACAGCGCAGCCATGGCCAGGAGACGCTGCGCTGGGTGCTGGAAGATGAAGGCTTTATGATTGGCTCTAACCACCTGCCGGAATGCCTGCGCGAAAGAATGGTGCAATCGCCTATCGCCGTGGTGGAAGATCCCTTTGCAGTTCGTCTGGAACGCCTACGGGAAGAGTATTTCACACATATGCATCAGGCGTTTATGGCCGCCTTTGGTGAAGAGCAGGGTTGGCAGGAATACAGCGAATATCTGCATCACGGCTTGTTCGCCATCCGCCGACGTCTGGGGCTACAGCGATTTACTGAACTGACGCAAAAACTCGACCGGGCACTTGCAGAGCAGCAGCGTAGCGGTTCAACCGAACCGCACTTCGCCTGGCTCATTCCATTGCTGAATGAGTATTACGACCCAATGTACCGCTATCAACTGGAGAAAAAAGCCAGCAAGATTGTGTTCTGCGGCACATCGGAAGCGGTGGAAGAGTGGTTGTTGGAGGAGTAAAAACACAAAAAAACCGGACGGTGTCACCACCGGCCGGCTTTACTCTTTTACGCTCCCTCACGCGGAGGGAAACAACTTAGAAGTCGTAACGCAGACGCACCAGGTTCATATCACCCAGGTCATCGGTGCTGGAAGTAAACACGTGTTCGTAATCAACACGGAAACCGTAATCCAACTGGAAGCTGATACCTACGCCGTTGTCGGTACGCAGATAGTTACGACCATTCACGTATTCAATACGGTCACCCATAAAGTACGGCTGGATGGATTTAACAGCGTATTGACCAATCGGGAAGGTGTAACCCGCGAAGTATTCCAGACCCCACGCGTCGCCCGCGAAGTAATCTTTCGCGTCGATTTTCTTGGTGGTCATGAAGTTCTGGTACCAGCCGCCGCCCAGGGCGAAAGTCCAGTTGTCCGGTTTCCAGCTAAACGCGGTACCGACAATGTTCTGATCGTAGGTTTTGCTGCCCTGATCTTCACCGCGCATTTCAGCACGCGTGTAGTTCCAGGAGGTACCCCAGGTCAGGTCTTTGGTGATGTGGTAATCCACACCCAGAGAACCGCCACCACGACGTTTATATTTCAGGCCGTTGTTCGGGTTAAGGTCATCGCTGAACAGGTAAGAAGCGTAGAGATCAACATCGCCTACAGTTTTCTTATATTTCAGAGAGTTACGGGTACGATAAGAACCATCGTAGTCGCCGTTGATACCGTTACCCGGAGCCTGACCAATCATGTCGTAGTCCCAGATATCGGTTTTCGCGCCAACCACATCATAGTAGATGCTGTTCTGTTGGCCGAAGGTCAGCGTACCCCAGGTATCGCTTTTCAGACCGGTGTAGAGCATACGACGGGTGGTGTCGTTTGCGCCATCGGCATAGTGATTATCCCAGTTGAACATCGCCGGGAAGTTAACGCCCAGTTCGTAGTAGCTGACCCAGCTAATATCATCGAACAGGTAGTAATCAGCAGCGAAACGGAAACGGGTGCCGCCGTCGAAGCCATTACGTTTGTAGCCGTTCGCACCATCATCCCCGGTCATATTCTGGAACTGAGGACGGATACTCCCGCCAACGGTGAAGTTGAGACGGCTAAGCGGATCGCCTGCCTGCGGATCAGCTTTTAAAACGGTGATTTCCGCTTGAGTTGCGAAAGTCGTCAGTGCCACTGCTGCGCCGATCGAGAGTGCCAGCGCTTTTATTTTTATGGACATTGTTTTTCCTTGAATAGGTTAACTGCCATTTATTTAGCAACTGAATACTATCGTGGATAAATGAACTTATCTTTACCGTTTTTTAATAATTTGTGCGGTTAACCTGACTGTTCTATACAATCTGTGCCTTTATTGAACAAATCCACGGAACTTTCAGGGGCAAAGGGAAAAGTGAGATTTGGCGCGCAGTTTTCTTTGCCCGGTAGCGTTAGCGCATACCGGGCCTACGAGAAGCACAACGTGGGTAAGCCGGATAAGCGCCAGCGCCATCCGGCAATGAGTTAGCCGCTGAACTGGCGGAACAGCGCTTTTCCTTTCAGCAGACGAATCCCCAGCCAGCCGCCGCACAGCGACAGCAGCACTGCGCCACAGAGCGGCAACGCCAGCCACAGGCGCCAGTCCGGCTCCCACGGGAAATCAAACACCCGCGTTTGCAGCATTGCCAGCGCCGTCTCTGCGCCAATGGCGGCCACCAGCCCGGAAACCAGCCCCAGCAGCGCGAACTCCGCCCACAGTGTGGTACGCAGCAGCGTTTTACTGGCACCCAATGTGCGGTAAACCACCAGTTCCTGATGCCGCTGACGCATTCCAACCTGTACCTGCGCCAACAACAACAGCACGCCGCAGGCCGTCACCAGTACCACCATCACTTCCAGCGCCCGACTAACCTGTTCCAGCACCTGCCCAACCTGTTTCAGAATGGCGCCAATATCCAGCAAACTGATCGTCGGAAATTCGCGATTAAGCTGCGTCAATAAGGTGTTATCACGATCCCAGCGGAAACTGGTCAGCCAGCTTTGCGGCTGCCCATCCAGCATGCCCGCAGGGAAGATGAAGAAGAAGTTGGGTCGCAGACTCTCCCAGTCGACTTTGCGCACACTGGTGACTGTAGCGCTGAACTCCTGCGTATCCCCCGTAAAGGTGACCTTGTCGCCGAGCCGGATATTCAGACGCTTTGACAAACCTTCTTCAATCGAGACTTCGCCCGCTTTTGGCGGCCAGGCTCCGGCCACAATCGGGTTATGATCCGGACGTTGATCCTGCCAGGTGAGGTTCAGCTCACGGTTGAGGGACTCATCTTTATTGCCTTCCGTCGTCTGACCGTTAATCTGCGTCAGACGCGCGCGGACGATGGGATAGAACGCCTCGGGGATCACCTGATGTTCCGCAAGAAACGTTTTCACCGGCTGCACCTGTTCTGATGCGATATTGATCAGGAAGTAGTTGGGGCTCTCCGGCGGCAACTGTTGCTGCCAGCGGTCAAGTAAGTCGCCACGTAGCACCAGTAAAAGCGCCAGTAGCATAAAGGAGAGGGAAAACGCCGCCAGTTGGCTGAGGGTAGCCCACGGCTGGCGCAGCAGGCGATTCACCGCCAGACGCAGCGGCAGAGATTTCAGGGTTAAGCCTTTGAGTACGTTGAGCAGCATCCAGCCCAGCACACCGCACAACAACGCCAACACGACCGCACCAGCCAGCACTGACCACAGCAGCGGGCTACCGCCCATCAACCAGGCAAGCAAACCAACGACCACCAGACAAATCAGCGGAATATAGAATTTTAGCGGCCAGACGCTGGCAACCACATCACGTCTCAGTACCCGCAGCGGCTGAGTCGCCAGCAGTAGCCGATAAGGACGCAACCCCACCAGCAGCGAAATCACCACCATCGTGCCTGTCGCCCACAGCCATGGCCAGGCACTGGCGGAAGGTAATTCCGCGGGTAAAACAGGCTTAAGCAGGATCAGCAGAATATGTTCGAACAGTAGCCCCATCGCCCCGCCAGTCACCACTGCCAGCGCCATCAGCAATACCCACTGGCCGATAATCAACTTACGCAACTGCGCCCGCCCGGCGCCAAGCGTTTTGAGGATCGCCACCAGGTCGTAACGGCTGCGGCAATAGTGCCCCATCGCCACCGCCACCGCCGCGACCGCCAGTAACAATGTCAGCAGCGCAGAAAGCAGCAGGAACTGTTGTGAACGTTCCAGCGATTTACCCAACGCGCCTTCATCCTGTTCGAGGCCATACCAGCGATGCTCAGGTTTTAGCTGGGGCAATAGCCACTTTTCATAGCTGGCTAGCTGCGCCTCCGTACCGCCAAATTTATAACGCCAGCTTACCCGGCTGCCGGGCTGCACCGCCCCGGTTTTCCCGACATCCGCCATGTTCATCATCAGGCGAGGCGCCATCTGGAACGGGTTGAAACCGGCATCCGGCTCCTGCACGATTTCTCCGGCAATGCGCAGCGTGGCATCACCAACATCAATTTCATCACCGATTTTCAGGTTCAATAGCGCCAGTAAACGCGGAGCCAGAAGAACAGTGCCTGGCTGCGGCTTTACACCTTGAGGTTTGGTTTCCAGCACGCCGTACATTGGGTAGACGCTATCCACGGCTTTAACATTTGCCAGTTGCGGGGTATTTCCCGCCCAGGTCATCGTCGAAAAACTGACCTGTTCGCCCACCTTCAGCCCCTCTTCCCGCGCTTTGGCAAGCCAGGCGGCGGGCACTTCCCTGGAACTGCGCAGCGCGCGGTCGCCCGCCATATATTCACGGCTTTGCTGGCTTAAACCTTTTTCCATCCGGTCGCTGATGCTGCCGAGCGCCAGCACACAGGCCACCGCCAGGCTCAACGCCAGCCAGACAATCAGCAGTGACGGCGAGCGCCACTCCCGCCAGAACCAGCGTGCAATCATGCTTCCTCCCGCAATTCACCATTCACCAGCCGTAAACGGCGGTCGCAACGCGCCGCCAGTTGCGGATCGTGGGTGACAAGAATGAGCGTGGTACCGTGTTCACGGTTAAGGGAGAAAAGCAGGTCGGCAATTTTATCGCCGGTCTGCCTGTCGAGGTTTCCGGTAGGTTCGTCGGCAAAGAGGAGATCCGGGCGACCGTTAAACGCGCGCGCCAGCGCAACACGCTGCTGTTCGCCGCCAGAAAGCTGCGCCGGCAGGTGGTGCAGGCGTTTGCCAAGCCCCAGTTGTTCGAGCAATGCTTTTGCCCCGCCCCGGCTTTGGCTGTCACTCTCGCCGCGCAGTAGCGCCGGAAGTTCAACGTTTTCCAGCGCATTCAGCGTGGGGATCAACATAAACGACTGAAACACGAAGCCAACATGTTGTGCGCGCAGGCGAGCGCGGGCCTCTTCATCCAGTTCGTGCAGTGGCTGACCAAGCAGTTTGACCTCACCGCCGCTGCCATCATCCAGCCCGGCAAGAATCGCCAGTAGCGTCGACTTCCCCGATCCCGACTCACCAATCAGGGCAATGGTCTGTGACGGTTTGACAATCAGGTTAACTCCGGTAAGGATGGAGAGCTCATGCTCTCCCTGACCGACGGATTTCTTAAGATGATGAACTTCAAGCACGTTTTCCGCTGGCATTTGCCCGTCCTGTTATTGATTCTGTTAAGCTTCCGCGTCGCTGCCGCAGACAAATTATTAATTCTCGGCGATAGCCTGAGCGCGGGATATCGTATGGCCGCCAATACGGCCTGGCCTGCCCTGCTTAACAGCAAATGGCAGCCTAAAACGCAGGTGATCAATGCCAGCATCAGCGGCGACACGTCAGCCCAGGGGCTGGAGCGCCTGCCCGCGTTGTTAAAGCAGCATAAGCCGCGCTGGGTGCTGGTTGAGTTGGGTGGCAATGATGGCCTGCGTGGTTTTCAGCCCCAGCAAACCGAGCAAACCCTGCGCGCCATTTTGCAGCAAATTAAAAGCGCTAACGCCGAGCCGCTGCTGATGCAAATTCGTCTGCCTGCAAACTATGGACGCCGCTATAATGAGGCCTTTAGCGCAATCTACCCGCAGCTTGCCCAGGAATTTACTATCCCACTGCTGCCCTTCTTTATGGAAGAGGTTTATCTCAAACCGCAGTGGATGCAGGATGATGGCATTCACCCCAATCGTGACGCCCAGCCGTTCATCGCCGACTGGATGGCGACACGTCTGGCACCACTAGTTAATCACGACTCCTGAAGAGAAAGGGGCGTACTCAGGTAAAGTTATGCAAAAAACGGTCTTAATTACAGGATGTTCCAGCGGTATTGGTCTGGAGAGCGCGCTTGAGCTCAAGCGTCAGGGATTCCGCGTTCTGGCCGCCTGTCGCAACAGCGCAGATGTTTCACGCATGAACGGGATGGGGCTCATTGGTATTCAACTGGATCTCGATGACCCCGCAAGCGTAGACCGTGCCGCCGATGAGGTGATAACGCTCACCGATAATCGCCTGTTTGGTCTGTTCAACAACGCCGGTTTCGGCATGTATGGCCCGCTCAGCACCCTTAGCCGGGGGCAACTGGAGCAGCAATTTTCCGCTAATTTTTTCGGCGCGCATCAACTGACACAGCGCCTGCTGCCGGCAATGCTTCCGCACGGTGAAGGCCGCATTGTGATGACCTCTTCGGTGATGGGGCTTATCTCTACGCCCGGCCGCGGGGCTTATGCTGCCAGCAAATATGCGCTGGAGGCGTGGTCTGATGCGCTGCGCATGGAACTGCATACAACGGGTATCAAAGTTAGCCTGATTGAGCCTGGCCCGATTCGCACGCGATTTACGGAAAACGTCAATCAAATTGATCAGGATAAACCGGTGAAAAACCCCGGCATCGCCGCTCGCTTTACCCTGGGCCCGGATGCGGTGGTTGAAAAAGTGCGTCACGCCTTTATCAGCGACAAACCCAGGCTGCGTTATCCGGTGACGCTGGTCACCCATGCGGTTGGCTGGCTGAAGCGCCTGCTTCCCGGGCGCACATTGGATAAAATTTTACGCGGCTAAGTTGAAGCCTGGCTTCGCGACCCCATGTAATACGGAAACCGACAAAAGAGAGTGCCTAATGTCCGTACAGAATATTGTCAATATTACCGAAGCGAACCTGCACCAGACGCTGGAACAATCCGTTACCACCCCGATTCTGTTCTATTTCTGGTCTGAGCGTAGCCAACACTGCCTGGAACTGACGCCCGTGCTGGAAAAGCTGGCGACACAGTACAACGGCCAGTTCATTCTGGCGAAAGTTGACTGCGATGCTGAACAAATGGTGGCGTCGCAGTTTGGGCTGCGTGCAATCCCGACCGTGTATCTGTTCCAGAACGGCCAGCCTGTCGATGGATTCCAGGGCCCGCAGCCGGAAGAGGCCATTCGTGCTCTGCTCGATAAAGTGCTGCCGCGTGAAGATGAGTTGAAAGCGCAGCAGGCGATGGAATTAATGCAAGAAGGCAACTACGCCGAGGCGCTGCCGCTGCTGAAAGATGCATGGTCGATGTCTAATCAGGACAGTCAGATTGGCCTATTGCTGGCAGAAACACAAATTGCCCTCAACCGCTCTGAAGATGCAGAAACGGTACTGAAAACCGTGCCATTGCAGGATCAGGACACCCGTTATCAGGGGTTGATGGCGAAAATTGAACTGCTGAAACAGGCGGCGGATACACCGGAAATTCAGCAGTTGCAGCAGCAAGTTGAGCAAAGCCCGGACGACGCAGCGCTGGCATCCAAACTGGCGTTACAACTGCATCAGGTCGGTCGTAATGAAGAAGCGCTGGAACTGCTGTTCGCTCATCTGCAAAAAGATCTTACCGCGGCAGATGGTCAGGCGCGCAAAATGTTGCAGGAGATCCTGGCTGCGTTAGGTACGGGTGATGCGCTGGCCTCGAAGTATCGCCGTAAATTGTATTCACTGCTGTACTAATCATCCCCCCTCCCCCTTCTCCCTCAAGGGAGAAGGGGACTGATTGTGCTCGTAGTGAGTTCTGAGGGCCGTGGGGACGTTTTCACATCTTCTTCAACTGCGACACGACCAGTTGATGGCGAGAATTGTAGAATTTCCGGTACGTGAGATAGCAGGCAATGATCGTCGACAGGCTGGCCGTCGAGAGCAGCATAAACGTGACCATTATCTGGTACTTAATCGCTTTTACCGGGTCAATCCCCGCAAAAATCAGCCCCGACATCATCCCCGGTAGACTCACCAGCCCGACCGTTTTTGCCGAATCAACGGTAGGAATCAGCGATGCTCGAATACTTTCGCGAATTAACCGCGCTGAAGCCATTTTCGGCGTCGCGCCCAGGCTTAGTTTTTCCTGAATCTGCTGTTGTTCAGCACTAAAGCGCTGCCCCAGATTGTTGTAGCACAGCCCCACCGCCACCATCGCATTCCCGGCAATCATCCCGGAAATGGGGATCACCTGCATCGGCGTAAACTCAATCGACCCCGAAAAGACCAGCACCGCCAGCGTTAAAGCGGCTCCGGTGGTGATGGCGATAAACGAAGAGACAAACGCTTTGCTGATGTATTTACTGCGTTTTTGTGCGTTATAGGCGGCGTTAAAGCAGATAAACAACACCATCAGCAATGTCAAAATGGCGTGGTTAACATTAAAAATATATTTCAGTACATAGCCGACGATAATAAGTTGTACGACCGCCCGGCAGATGCTCCAGATAATATCTTTTTCCAGTGCCAGTTTTTCCCGGTAGCTGACGACAATCGCCACCAGCACTAATACCATCGAGAGCGCCAGCGACTCATTGGTGATGGCATGTTCATTCATGGGAAGCCTCCTGCATTTCCTTTCCGACAAACGGTAATGTAATGACATCATCCGCATGCTGTATTTCATCTTTATCGTGCGTCACCCACAGCACCGCTATATTCTTTTCCCACACATAGCGATGAATAATATCATTCACGTTATGCTTATTTTCTTCATCCAGCGCGCTGGTAATTTCATCCAGTAATAAAACATCCGGTAGAAACTGAAGGTTGCGGATCAGAGAAATACGCTGTTTTTCACCACCAGAAAGTTCATTTATCGATTTTGACAGTGTTTCTTCGGGTAAACCAAAACGATTTAAAAATGCCAAAAAGGTATCCGGCTCCGCACGTTTATCACGAATTTGCCAGGGGAAAATCAGGTTGTCATACACCGTATCACCAAACAACACGGGTGTTTGCGCACAGTAGGAGACTTGCTGGCGGTATGACTCCGGCGAGAGCGTGGTATAATCCTGCCCCTTAAACAGAATCGACCCTTCATTCGGGCTTAATAGCGAGGCGATAATTTTCAATAATGTGCTTTTACCGCAACCCGAAGGGCCGGTTATCAGTTTAAACTCGCCCGGCGCAATGCTGAAATTGATATCATTCAACACCTGTCGTTCACCGATGCGATAACCCACGGCTGTTAATTGCAGAATCGCGTTGCCTTCCTTCATGATTATTTGAAACTCCTGTTCCGGACTGATGGATACAGTGTAACGATATTTATGGATGGGGAGCTAATCGAAAATGAGTTATTTTACATGACGTATTAAAAAAGGCGCTCACCTGTCATACAGGTAAACGCCCTTTCCAGTACCCTGTTTAATGCTTATTCACTGCCGTCAGGAAAGTTCTCTTTTAAGTATTCCAGAACGTTTTTATTGACCTTGTGTTCTGTGAATTTATAGCCTTTCCAGTACTCCGGCTGCTCCAGATAAACTTCTGGTGGTATAGTGAAATCGCTTAATACCATCCACTCAGCAAACAATTCTGGATTACGCTTTTGTACCAATTGTAGCAACATTATCAATGACATAGCTGAGGCAGGGACATTTACCGAACCATCCAAATATTTATGTATGGTGGATCGATTGGCCCTGAACAATATCGGCAAGATCGCTTTATCCAGCCCCATCTCTTCAAAAATCTTCGCAAAATCATTCATTTACATGAATCCCTACCGGTTTCAAGACACCTCAAAATTGAGATTAATCAAAGAAACGTATTTTACCATATTTTGGCATCACAAACATTAGGTGTTCAGAAACGCCAAACTTATTGTGTGACAAATCAACGCTTTACTTTTCTTTACAAAATAACTGCAACAATCAAAAAACAATTAAACACCCCAATAGAAACCAATTTAAGTTTACAACAGAACAAAATCACACTTTATCAGTGATTAAACGTGCTTTACTTAACATTTAATGCGGCGTAAATTCCATTCACTCGAAACAATATTTGATTCTGATGGAATCATTTTAAGAGCCCTTCAGAAACGTTTTTAAGTCTTATTTTTAAAGAGAAATTAACAAATGAACGCAATCACCCAATCTGTTTTAGCCATGGTTATCAGTGCCGCGCTCTCCCAGACGGCCTTTGCCGGGGAGCCGCAAACCAGCAATACCTCTTCTGCGCAAACCACTCAGCCGGATCACTTTGTTCTTCAGTCCAACGTGAGAATCGAAGATGAAAGCAATCGCACAGGCAATGCGCTGAAGCGCGCTATCATCAATAAAGCCGAACGTAATGAAGCCATTGCCCATGAAGCTCGCTACCAGGGCATGATTACCCGGGATTCTGACACGACAACCGTCCCTCAGATAACGGTAGAAGATCAGGTTGCACAAAACACCTCAGCCATTGCATACCACTCAGCAACCCTGTTGCAGCACCACAGTGCGTTAGTTGCCGCGGGAAAAGAGATGCAAAATATCCGCGATACGGCGACCGATAACACGGCCAGAATAGCTCTGGAGCACAACGCTAACGAAACTCAACAACATTTCATTGCCAAAAATCGTGAGGAGATTGTTGAAAACGCCAATAATATCAAGACGGTTAACGCTTCTGTTGCCGGTATCCAGCAACAGGTCGCTATCCAAAATGGCGCGCGTGTTCAGGGTATGATTGCGGCGAAACACGCCGCAGAGCAGGACGCCGTTCAGCAGCAAATAGCCGCACAAGCAGCGACTATTCCGGCGGCAGCCATCGACCATAGCCAGGAAATCGCGGCTAACCGGGTCTCCATCGATACAGCCAACCGCCAGTTAACCGATGTGAAGAAGCAGCAGAAAAACGACTCCGCGTATTATAATGGGCAGATTAAGGATCTGGCCCGTGAAGCCAGTGCGGCGATCAACAGCGATCGCCAGCAGATCGCCAGTACACAGCAGCGTGTGGAGAGTAACGCCGCACAGGTAAGTAAACTCAACAGCAACTTCAGCAGCCTGAAGCACACTGTTGACGAAAATAAACACGAAGCGGCGGCGGGTTCCTCTTCAGCGATGGCGCAGGCCAACATTCCACAGGTTCTCAATGGCCAGACCGTGGCTATCGGCGTCGGGGTTGGCGGTTACGATGGTGAGTCCGCCATCGCCGTGGGCGTATCATTCCGCGCAGCAGAAAGCGTTACGGTAAAAGCCACCGTCAGCGATGACTCTCAGCAGAACGTGGGTTATGGCGCGGGTGTTTCCGTAGGCTGGTAATTTGACAGGAAAAAGGGTGCTCTGCCGGGCGCCCTTTTTTTGTGCCTGAAGACATAATGCTCAATAGGTTTTTATGATGAATACGATGAAAAAAATCACTCTGCTGGCTGCCGTGCTGCTGGCCGGTTGCTCCTCCTCAGCCTCGCGGATGGCGGAGTGTCAGGCGCAGGGGATCTCCCGAAATACCTGCTATCTTGCTGAGCAAAACAGACAAGCGGCCATCCTCGGTGCCTCGCAAGCGCAGGCTTATAAAAATGCCAGCGAGGCATATGAAGATTCTGGCAGTAAACGTCATCATCACGTCAGGCAATATGGCCAGGCCGCGCACAAAAAAACCACTTTATAAAGGATATGGCGTCACGTTCAGAATGAGCGACAAACACTTTGCTTATCTGAATGATTCACTCTGTGCTATTGACGAAGATAATGCAGATGCCACGACCTACCAAAGCGGTCTGTATCATGTGGTCGTCTATCACCGCACCGGCAAAGTGGCGTTAATGAAAGAAGGTCAATTCCAGGGGTATCTGAAATGATATCCCGCCAGGATGGTGTCATTCATGCTGCGATTATCGCGGCATTCCTGTTCGCCCTCCTGCAGTTGGCGGCGTTGACGATGATCATCCAGGCAATTAATACCAATAATGAAGAACGGGAAGCGGTTTATCAGTCAAATAAACTGCTTGTTGCAGAAGTCCATCAACTCCTTTCAGAACTTGAAACGCTAAAAAAACAATAATAGTGTCTGCATGATGTTCCCCTCTTTTTACTACCGGTTTTAAGAGGGGCTTTTTAAAAAGTCCTGTCCCGTACTTTGGCCTTAACATGAAACAATCTTGAATGCTGCCAGGCGAATTTCGTCCCATTAGTCGATATACTTATTGTCAGCAGCGGTCTCATACCGCTGGAATGAACGGACGGTCTAACAGGAGGTTTCATGCTGATATTTATTCCTATTTTGATTTTTGTTGTTCTGGTGATCGTTGCCGCAGGCGTCAAGATCGTTCCTCAGGGTTATCAATGGACGGTCGAACGTTTTGGCCGCTACACCAATACGCTTCAGCCAGGGCTTAGCCTTGTCGTGCCCTTCATGGACAGGATTGGCCGTAAGATCAACATGATGGAGCAGGTTTTAGATATTCCATCGCAGGAAGTTATCTCCAAAGATAACGCCAACGTCACCATTGACGCCGTCTGTTTTATTCAGGTGATTGATGCGCCAAAAGCCGCCTATGAGGTGAGTAACCTGGAACTGGCGATCATTAACCTGACGATGACCAATATTCGTACCGTGCTGGGCTCAATGGAGCTGGATGAAATGCTCTCTCAGCGCGATAGCATCAACACGCGTCTGCTGCATATTGTCGATGAAGCCACAAACCCGTGGGGCATTAAAGTCACCCGTATCGAAATTCGTGATGTCCGCCCGCCCGCAGAACTGATTGCTTCCATGAACGCCCAGATGAAAGCGGAGCGTACAAAACGCGCCTATATTCTGGAGGCCGAAGGTATCCGCCAGGCGGAAATCGTTAAAGCCGAAGGGGAAAAACAGTCGAAGATCCTCAAAGCAGAAGGTGAACGTCAGTCGGCCTTCCTCGAGGCGGAAGCCCGTGAACGTTCCGCAGAAGCCGAAGCGCGCGCAACCAAAATGGTATCCGAAGCGATCGCCGCCGGGGATATTCAGGCGGTGAACTATTTCGTGGCACAGAAATACACTGAAGCGCTGCAAAAAATTGGTTCGGCGAATAATAGTAAAGTGGTGATGATGCCGCTGGATGCCAGCAGCCTGATGGGCTCAATTGCCGGGATTAGCGAACTCATCAAAGACAGCGCAGGCGAACGGAAAAAACCATGATTGACATGATTCTGGCGCATCCGCATATCTTCTGGCTAAGCCTGGGTGGCCTGCTGCTGGCCGCCGAGATGCTCGGCGGTAACGGCTATCTCCTGTGGAGCGGTGTCGCCGGGGTGATCACCGGTTTGCTAACCTGGATACTGCCCGTAAGCTGGGAGTGGCAGGCGGTCATTTTCTGCGTACTTATGCTGCTGGCAGTCTGGCTATGGTCAAAGTGGTTAGCACGTCAGGTGAAAGAGCAGAAACCGGCCGACAGCCGCCTCAACCAGCGCGGGCAACAACTTGTGGGGCAACGTTTTACGCTGGATAACGCGCTGGTGAATGGACGCGGTCAGGTACGCGTGGGCGACAGCGCATGGCCGGTTATTGCCGATGAAGATTTCCCTGCCGGGGCAAAAATAGAAGTCGTTGCGGTCGAAGGTATCACCCTTCGGGTTCGCCTGCTTCCAGGCGCGAAGCATTAAGCCTGTTTTTTATGCTCGCAGCAGCCTGACAAATGGTCGATGATTGGGCAGTCCACGCCATCATCGCCCGGGCAGGATTCCGCCAGCGCCAGCAACTGGTTGCGCATGGCCTGTAGATCGCTGATATGCCGTTCGATTTCAGCCACTTTCTGCAAAGTATGCGCTTTGACGTCGGCGCTGTGGCGTTTCGGATCGTTGAATAACGTGACCAGCTCGCCGCACTCTTCCAGGTTAAACCCCACCTGGCGCGCCTGGCGCAGTAGCGTAAATTCATCGATATGCTTTTGCGTGTAGCTACGATAGCCGTTCTCACTGCGCAGCGGCGGCGTCACCAGCCCCTTCTCTTCATAAAAGCGGATAGCCTTACTGGTTAAACCGGTTTTTTTAGCCACATCACTGATGTTCATCTTCTCCCCCTGCAGTATACAGAACGGTTATATTATAACCTGAATAGCTATCTGAATGGCTCCCCCTGCGACTAATTTTATCAGGATGCTAAAAACCCCCTTGACCTTCCCCTTGCGGGAAGGTTTAACCTTTATCACACTCAGATGATAAGGAGTTATTTTATGTCCAACACTATCGACCTGACGCTTGATGGCCTCTCCTGTGGCCACTGCGTAAAACGTGTAAAAGAGAGCCTGGAAAAACGCCCTGACGTTGAACAGGCAGATGTCACCATTACCGAGGCCCACGTCACCGGTAGCGCCAGCGCTGAAGCGTTGATCGAAACCATTATTGAAGCGGGTTACGGCGCGGAGTTAAGCCACCCAAAGGCTAAACCGCTGGCGGAAACAGAAATCCCGTCGGAAGCACTGGCAGCGGTCACTCCTGAGCTTCCGGCAGCCCAGGATCTGGATGACAGCCAACAATTGCTGATCAACGGCATGAGCTGCGCCAGTTGCGTCACCCGTGTGCAAAACGCCCTTCAGGCGGTACCGGGCGTCGCACAGGCACGGGTAAACCTTGCGGAGCGCACTGCGCTGGTAATGGGCAACGCCTCCGCCGCTGATTTAGTCCACGCCGTAGAGAAAGCAGGCTACGGCGCGGAAGCCATTGAAGATGATCTGAAACGTCGTGAACGTCAGCAGGAAACCGCGCTCGCCACCATGAAGCGCTTCCGCTGGCAGGCGATTGTCGCGCTATTAGTCGGTATCCCGGTTATGGTCTGGGGAATGATCGGCGACAACATGATGGTCACTGATGCTAACCGTTCACTGTGGCTGGTTATCGGTCTGGTGACGCTCGGGGTGATGGTCTTTGCCGGCGGTCACTTCTACAGCAGCGCGTGGAAAAGCCTGAAAAATGGCACCGCGACGATGGATACACTGGTCGCACTTGGCACAGGCGTGGCGTGGCTGTACTCAATGAGCGTCAACCTGTGGCCGCAGTGGTTCCCGATGGAAGCACGGCATCTTTATTATGAAGCCAGCGCGATGATCATTGGTCTGATTAACCTCGGCCATATGCTGGAAGCGCGCGCCCGCCAGCGTTCATCAAAAGCGCTGGAGAAACTGCTCGACCTGACGCCGCCCTCTGCCCGCGTGGTGACGGAAAATGGCGAAAAAACCGTACCGCTGGCCGAGGTTCAGCCCGGTATGACGCTACGTCTGACCACCGGTGACAGGGTGCCCGTTGACGGCGAAATCACTCAGGGCGAAGCGTGGTTTGATGAAGCGATGCTGACCGGCGAACCGGTACCGCAGGAAAAAAGCGACGGTGACGCCATTCACGCCGGAACGGTGGTGCAGGATGGTTCCGTACTGTTCCGTGCCAGCGCAGTGGGTAGCCACACAACGCTCTCGCGTATTATTAAAATGGTGCGCCAGGCGCAAAGCAGTAAACCGGAAATCGGTCAACTGGCGGATAAAATTTCGGCGGTCTTTGTGCCAGCGGTGGTTGCCATCGCGCTGTTCAGTGCTGCAATCTGGTACTTCTTTGGCCCCGCGCCACAAATTGTCTACACCCTGGTGATTGCAACCACGGTACTGATCATCGCCTGTCCGTGTGCGCTTGGCCTCGCAACGCCAATGTCGATTATCTCAGGCGTAGGTCGGGCGGCTGAATATGGTGTACTGGTGCGTGATGCCGATGCCCTGCAACGGGCAAGCGAAATCACCACACTGGTATTTGATAAAACCGGGACATTGACGGAAGGTAAGCCGCAGGTTATGGCGGTGAAAACCTTCTCAGACATTGAAGAAGCGCAGACGTTGCGTCTTGCCGCCGCGCTGGAGCAAGGTTCAAGCCACCCGTTGGCGCGGGCAATTCTGGAAAAAGCGGGCGATACAACGTTGCCGCAGGTTAACGCCTTCCGCACCCTGCGCGGACTGGGCGTCAGTGGCGAAGCGGACGGGCATACGCTGCTGCTGGGTAATCAGGCGCTGCTCAATGAACAGAATATTTCAACCGCTGAACTGGAAAACGAAATCAACGCGCAGGCTTCACAGGGTGCCACGCCGGTGCTGCTGGCGGTCGACGGTAAAGCGGCAGCGCTGTTCGCCATCCGCGACCCGCTGCGTACCGATAGCGTCGCCGCGCTGGAACGTCTGCACCGTGAAGGTTATCGCCTGGTGATGTTGACCGGCGATAACCCAACCACCGCCAACGCCATCGCCAAAGAAGCGGGTATTGATGAAGTGATCGCAGGCGTGCTGCCGGACGGCAAAGCCGAAGCCATTAAAAACCTGCAACGTCAGGGGCAAAAAGTGGCGATGGTCGGCGACGGCATCAACGACGCTCCGGCGCTGGCGCAGGCGGAAGTCGGTATCGCCATGGGGGGTGGGAGTGATGTGGCCATTGAAACCGCCGCCATCACCCTGATGCGTCACAGCCTGATGGGCGTCGCGGACGCGCTGGCCATTTCCCGCGCCACCCTGCGCAATATGAAACAAAACCTGCTGGGCGCGTTTATCTACAACTCTCTGGGTATCCCAATCGCCGCCGGTATTCTCTGGCCAATAACGGGTACGCTGCTCAACCCGGTCGTCGCCGGGGCGGCAATGGCGCTCTCTTCCATTACGGTTGTGAGCAACGCCAATCGGCTGTTGCGGTTTAAACCGAAGGCGTAATCCCTCTTCCCTCCCGTTTTATAACGGGAGGGAAGTTTGCACCTTTGCGATGCTCGCGCTAGCATGAACCTTTCTCAAAGGGAGCGCGCATGGGTCTGTTACATCAACTAAAACGCTTATGGCAGTCGCTGCGAGGCGCTCCCTATAGCTGGCCCGCTATTGATATCTCTCTGCCCGGTGGCCGCCATCTGCATCTGGTTGGCAGCATTCATATGGGCACTCGCGATATGTCCCCCCTCCCCCCTAAGCTTTTGAAAAAACTTCAGCAGGCCGACGCGCTGATTGTTGAAGCCGATATCTCCGGCAATGAAACGCCCTTTGACGATCTTCCTTCGTGTGCGCCACTCGCTGAACGGCTGAGCGAAGCGCAGCTTACGCAACTGCAAAGCATCGCTGACGAACAGGGGGTTCCGCTTGCCAGGTTGGATACGCAGCCCTTGTGGCAAATCGCGATGGTCATGCAGGCCACCCAGGCGCAAAAGCTAGGTTTGCGCCCGGATTACGGCATCGATTATCAACTATTACAGGCGGCACGGCAGGCCTCTCTCCCTGTTCAGGAGCTGGAAGGCGCAGCAAGTCAGATTGCGCTGCTGCTGCAATTGCCTGACGACGGGCTGGCTCTGCTGGAAGATACGCTCACCCACTGGCACACCAACGCGCGGCTGTTGCAGGTGATGATTGGCTGGTGGCTGGAGCAACCACCGGGAGACAGAAATACACCGTTGCCTAATACATTTAGTCAGTCGCTGTACGATATTCTGATGTTGCAGCGTAATCAGGCATGGCGCGATACGCTGCTGGCACTGCCGCCGGGGCGCTATGTTGTGGCGGTAGGCGCATTGCATCTTTACGGTGAGGGCAACCTGCCGCAAATGCTGAAATAAAAAAATGGCCAATATTTCTATTGGCCCGTCAAAGAGGAATTTCATCGTTATTATTATCCCGAAGTTCGCACTCCGGATCCTTTGATTGTCGCTCAAAGTCATCATCACTTCCATTATTATTGCGCAAGATAGTACTATTTTTTAAGCACCTCAGAGGCGTATGCTTAGCGTATGTCTGTTCAGTAGTAAGAAAGGATGATTATGACTCCCGCCGTTAAGTTACTCGAAAAAAACAAAATTTCATTTCAGATCCACACCTACGATCACGATCCCAGCGAAACCAACTTTGGTGACGAAGTCGTGCGCAAACTGGGTCTGAATGCGGATCAGGTCTATAAAACACTGCTGGTGGCGATGAATGGCGACATGAAGCATCTGGCTGTGGCCGTCACGCCGGTTGCCGGACAGCTCGATTTGAAAAAAGTCGCGAAGGCGCTGGGAACGAAAAAAGTCGATATGGCAGACCCGATGGTTGCGCAACGCATCACCGGGTATCTGGTCGGCGGTATCAGCCCGTTGGGGCAGAAAAAACGTCTGCCGACGGTGATTGATGCGCCCGCGCAGGAGTTTGCCACCATCTATGTTTCTGGCGGCAAGCGCGGGCTGGATATTGAACTCGCCGCGAGCGATCTGGCGAAAATTCTTGATGCGAAATTCGCGGATATTGCGCGCAGGGATTGAGTGCCCGACCCCTCACCCCGGCCCTCTCCCCATAGGGGAGAGGGTGAAAACCAGAGAAAATTTTAACATTGTGCTCGGACGGTACCCTCTCCCCTATGGGGAGAGGGTTAGGGTGAGGGGTAAAGCCCCTACTCCCAGCTCACTTCCCCTTTCGGTTCGTAAGCATTCACATCAATTGGTGAGTTCTGTTCGATAAACTGCTTCAGTACTTCTGCGTCAATAAACCCGGTATTCACATAGCCCGGTAGCTTATCGATTTGCGGATAGCCGTCGCCGCCGCTGGCGTTAAAGCTGAGAGTCGCCAGACGATATTGCTTCGCCGGATCAACCGGTTCACCTTTAATTTTAAGATCCGTCAACTTGCCGTCTTTTGCCACAAAACTGACGTTCGCGAACTGCGGATAGGCCCCCGAATCAGGCTTTTTCTGCGCCACGGCGGTGAGGTAATCCGTCACTTCCTTACCGGTCATATCGGCATAGACTACTACGTTGCCAAACGGTTGTACTTTCAGCACGCTTTTATAGGTGATATCCCCCGCTTCGATAGAGTCACGAATGCCGCCGCCGCTCATCACCGCAAAGTCGGCTCCGGTACGCGCCATTTGCGCCGCGAGGATAACCCGCGCCAGATTGGTCTGCACAAAACGCACTTTGCTACGGTCGCCTTCCAGATGACCATTCACCGTACCAATTTTCACGCCCAGTTGTGCTTTGCCTTTATTCTGGAACGGGCTCAGCAGCGAGAGCATCTGCGCGCTTTCCGGGATTTGGGGCGTGTAGAGTACGCGCTCACTTTGCCCATTGTCGTAAGTCACCTTCTTCTTCAGGTTGACCGGAATCAGTTGATAGTGCTCCAGTTTGAGTTCGCCATTGCGAAACTCAAAGTCCGCGCGGCCGACGTATTTCCCCCACTCATGAGCCTGCACAATCCAGATACCGTTCTGCTTATCCGGCGCACAAGGCGTACCCGGCACATAGTCGACCTGTTTTTTGTTTTCTGACGCCATACATACCGGATCCTGTGAGTGACCACCCACAATCATCGCCAGCGCCCCCGCAGGCAGGCTACGCGCCATTTCAACGTCGCCCGGTGCGTTAGAACCATGGTTGCCGTTGTCATAGTGGCCCATGTGCGTGGCAGCGATGATAAAGTCCGGTTTTTCATTCATCTGCAATTCCTGAATCACCAGCTTCGCTTCCTCGGCGGGTTTTCGGAACTCAATATCAGTGAAGTTTTCCGGGTTGCCGATGCGCGCCGTATCGTCTGTCGTCAGGCCAAGCACGGCGATTTTGAGATCCTGGCGTTTAAATATCGCCCACGGTTTAAACAGGCGCTCGCCGGTGCTTTTCTGATAAATATTGGCCGACAGGAACGGGAATTTCGCCCACTTTTCCTGCTGGCGCAGCACGCTCAGCGGGTTATCAAATTCGTGGTTGCCGACCGCCATTGCGTCGTAACCCACCAGGTTCATGCCGCGAAAATCGGGCTCCGCATCCTGTAAATCTGACTCTGGCACGCCTGTATTAATATCGCCGCCGGAGAGCAGCAGCATGCTACCGCCTTCCGCCGCCACCTCTTTGCGAATGCCATCCACCAGCGTTTTTTGCGCCGCTAAACCGTACTCGCCATATTCGCTGCGCCAGAAGTGACCGTGATGATCGTTAGTATGTAATATTGTGATTTTATAAGTTTTATCTTTTTCCCAGGCCTGAACGCCCGTGCTTGCCAAAGACAGCGCGGCCAGCATCGCCAGCGCTAT
This sequence comes from Pseudocitrobacter cyperus, assembly GCF_039889165.1. Lineage (NCBI taxonomy): Bacteria > Pseudomonadati > Pseudomonadota > Gammaproteobacteria > Enterobacterales > Enterobacteriaceae > Pseudocitrobacter > Pseudocitrobacter cyperus. Next base: position 1,551,027 of record NZ_JAYMYY010000001.1, read on the forward strand.
GCCCCGTCGAACAAATTTCATGATCCACTCCCTGATTGAATGACAAGTGCCGAAATTACAACGCTCTGAAAGAATAGTCGAATTTCATTTTAGAAATGAGACTTCCTTCATACGTCGCTGACAGGTATCTTAGGCTGATAACTATTACAACATCGATTATCTCCAACATCGCACCATCAAATATAAGTGGAATCTATGGCAATCAGTGAAACCAGCCCTGGGCTGTCCGGCTCCTCTGCGCCCCAGCAACAGGCACGCACGTCGTTTAAAATTCTCGGGGCTATCAGCCTCTCTCACCTGCTTAACGACATGATTCAGTCGTTAATTCTGGCTATCTACCCGCTGCTACAGGCTGAATTTTCGCTCAGTTTCGTACAGATCGGGATGATTACCCTCACCTTCCAGCTCGCCTCTTCGCTGCTCCAGCCGGTGGTGGGTTACGTGACCGATAAGCGACCGATGCCCTGGTCACTGCCTATCGGCATGTGCTTTACCCTAAGCGGCCTGATTCTGCTGGCGCTGGCGGGCAGTTTCTATACCGTTTTGCTGGCCGCCGCACTGGTCGGTACGGGGTCGTCAGTTTTCCACCCGGAATCCTCGCGCGTGGCGCGTATGGCATCCGGAGGGCGCCATGGCCTGGCGCAGTCGATCTTCCAGGTTGGCGGAAACTTTGGCAGTTCGTTAGGGCCGCTGCTGGCGGCGGTGATTATCGCCCCATACGGTAAAGGCAACGTTGCCTGGTTCGTACTGGCAGCGCTGCTGGCGATTGTTGTACTGGCGCAAATTAGCCGCTGGTATGCCGCCCATCACCGCATTAATAAAGGTAAACCTAAAGCCGCGATTATTAATCCGCTACCGCGCAACAAGGTAATTCTGGCCGTTTGCGTACTTCTGATGCTTATTTTTTCAAAATACTTCTACATGGCGAGCATCAGCAGCTATTACACCTTTTATCTGATGCATAAGTTTGGCTTATCCATCCAAAATGCGCAGATACACCTCTTTGCCTTCCTGTTCGCGGTAGCAGCGGGAACCGTGATTGGCGGGCCTGTAGGCGATAAAATTGGGCGTAAATATGTTATTTGGGGCTCTATCCTCGGTGTTGCGCCATTTACGCTCGTTTTACCTTACGCATCGCTGGAGTGGACAGGTATTTTAACGGTGATCATTGGATTTATCCTCGCTTCCGCGTTTTCAGCGATTCTGGTGTATGCGCAGGAGCTTTTACCCGGACGAATCGGCATGGTTTCTGGTTTATTCTTCGGCTTCGCTTTTGGCATGGGTGGCTTAGGCGCCGCGGTGTTGGGGCTGGTTGCAGACCATACCAGTATTGAACTGGTCTATAAAATCTGTGCTTTCCTGCCACTTCTGGGGATGTTGACCATATTCCTGCCTGATAACCGACAAAAACCGTGAGTTTCATGCAGCCAAAGTCAAACTTTGGCTGCATGCTTTCCCAGCCTCCACCGACTTCTCCCTGTTTTTTCTCCGCCAATCCCTCATTTCGGGACATTCCGATTATTAATTCCTTTTTTTCTCACAATTCAACATTTATTCATAAACATAATGGCTCATTTTGTCATAAACTATTACAAGGTTTTTTGGTTTTCCGGATGACATCTGCCATCTGAACCAAAAATGGAACAACGCACCACAACGAAAGGAGACGGAATGCATCACGCCACACCGCTTATCACCACCATTGTTGGTGGCCTTGTTCTCGCATTTTTCCTTGGCATGATTGCCAACAAATTACGTATCTCTCCTTTAGTCGGTTATTTATTAGCTGGTGTACTGGCCGGGCCATTTACGCCAGGTTTTGTCGCCGACACGCAACTGGCACCTGAACTGGCAGAACTTGGCGTGATTCTGCTGATGTTTGGCGTCGGGTTGCACTTCTCACTGAAAGATTTGATGGCGGTAAAGTCTATCGCCATTCCCGGCGCCATCGCGCAAATAGCGGTAGCGACACTGCTGGGCATGGCACTTTCGTCAGTGCTTGGCTGGTCATTAATGACCGGCATCGTGTTTGGCCTGTGTCTTTCCACCGCCAGTACCGTTGTACTGCTGCGCGCGCTGGAAGAACGACAACTGATTGATAGCCAGCGCGGGCAAATCGCCATCGGCTGGCTGATTGTTGAAGACCTGGTGATGGTGCTGACGCTGGTTCTGCTGCCTGCCGTTGCGGGGATGATGGAAAAAGGCGACGTCGGGCTGGCATCGCTGGCCGTCGATATGTCGATGACCATCGGCAAGGTTATCGCCTTTATCGCCATCATGATGCTGGTAGGCCGCCGTCTGGTGCCGTGGATCCTCTCCCGCAGCGCCGCCACCGGTTCGCGTGAGCTGTTCACACTCTCTGTACTGGCGCTGGCGCTCGGTATTGCTTTCGGTGCGGTTGAACTGTTCGATGTATCCTTCGCACTCGGCGCGTTCTTTGCCGGGATGGTACTGAACGAATCTGAGCTAAGCCACCGCGCGGCGCACGATACGCTGCCGCTGCGAGACGCGTTCGCCGTTTTATTCTTCGTTTCCGTCGGCATGCTGTTTGACCCGATGATTCTGATCGAGCAACCTCTGGCGGTGCTGGGCACCCTGGCCATTATCGTCTTCGGTAAATCGCTGGCGGCATTCTTCCTGGTTCGCTTGTTCGGACATTCGCAGCGTACCGCGCTGACTATCGCCACCAGCCTGGCGCAGATTGGTGAGTTCGCCTTTATTCTGGCCGGTCTCGGCATGGCGCTGGATCTCCTGCCACAGGCCGGGCAGAACCTGGTTCTGGCGGGGGCGATTCTGTCGATTATGCTCAACCCGATCCTGTTTACCGTGCTGGAGAAATACCTCGAGAAAACCGAAACGCTGGAGGAGCAAACGCTCGAAGAAGCGATCGAGGACGAGAAACAAATTCCGGTGGATATCTGCAACCACGCGCTGCTGGTTGGCTACGGACGCGTCGGCAGCCTGCTGGGTGAGAAACTGATGGCGCAGGGCATCCCACTGGTGGTTATTGAAACCTCCCGTACACGCGTTGATGAACTGCGTGAACGCGGTATCCGTGCCGTACTGGGCAATGCAGCAAATGAAGAGATCATGAATCTGGCGCACCTCGACTGCGCGCGCTGGCTGCTGCTGACCATCCCGAATGGCTATGAGGCCGGTGAAATTGTCGCCACAGCGCGTGAGAAGTGCCCGGGCATTGAGATTATCGCCCGTGCGCATTATGACGATGAAGTGGCATATATCAGCGAACGCGGCGCCAATCAGGTGGTGATGGGCGAGCGCGAGATTGCCCGAACCATGCTCGGATTAATCGAGAAGCCGCCGCTTGAAGAGGCTGTGACAGGTTAAATGACCGGTACTGAATGGCGGTTTTCGCCGCCGCCATTCAGTAAAACGCTAAACTACCGCTCCCAATACGCCTCTTCGAGGCTATCTTCCCTTTCCGGCAGGCCGCGCGTCAGGCGCGGTGAATGCTGGTTCAGCACCTGATAACTTACCCGGTTGGCATATTTACACACCTGCGCCAGCGACGAATAGGTCAGCCAGTGATGCTGATGCTTGCTGGAGTTAGGCACATTACTCCGATGGTAATTATTCGCCGTAATGTCATGCAGCAGCGCCGCCAGCGCGCCGTCGCCCGCGCCGTTGGTGTTCATAATTTTCTCCGGCCCACCCATGTATGGCGCAATGTGGGAATAGACGCGCAGCGGGTTCTGACAATCTTTAAAGCGCACCGCACGGCTGAACTCATACTGGTTAAATTCTGCAATCGCCCCCGGCAGCAACGGATGCTGCGTTTTGCGCTTAGCGTCATTTTCAGTAAAACCGGCCATATAAAGCCCAACCGGCCCGGCGGTACACAGCACCAGGTCAACCCAATCCAGCGCTTTATCGGACGCCAGCAACGGGTCATCAAGCCCCGTCAGTGCGTGTCCCTCTTCTTCGTTCATCGCCAGAATAGAGACGTGTTCTTTAAGAAATGCCTGCCACCACTGCGGGTTGTCGGCAATCACGTATTTCGTACCCAGCGTCAGGACTACCGGTACGTTGTATTTCTTCGCGTAGGCAATCGCCTGCATGGTGGCGTCTTTCATCGGCTCGCCGGGCTTGCAGCGCACCAGGTAAGACGTCAACACCAGCGCAGAAGCCCCGGCAATCACCGCTTCCGGAATACTCTCCGGGCGCAGTTGGTTCATATGCCCGGGGCTAATGGCGAAGGTACGTTCGCCGGATTCGCTAATCAGCGTAAAGCAGCGGCCAATCGGGCCATCCACACCCTGCAAAAAGTTGAGATCGGTACGGCTGGAGGTATTGCAAAGATATCGGTACGCGTAGCCGCCAATTTCCACATTACGGCACATCACGCCAAGTAGTACCGAGCGGTCGTCCGCCAGTACCGAGTAGTTGTGCATCGTGTTGCCGATGGTTCCCCCGGCAAACTGATGAGTGATGAGGTTATTTTGTACCAGTTCCTGATACAGCGCTTCCGCCACATCATCTTCAATCACCAGCGAGTGCCCGGCGCTCAGTCCGTAGCGCTGGATAAACGCGTCATCGACTTTGGCTTCGATATCCACCAGGGTCTGGTCGATACCGACCACCCAGGAGACGCCATTTTCGCTTTCCGGCTGAATTTGTTTTAACAGCGGATCGCGGGCGTTAACGGGGAAATAGTGTTTTGATTTACGTTTACCGGGAAATTTCATGATTCTGTTTACTGGTGGATAGCCGAGCGAGAAATGGTAGCACATTCCACCAGCCGCATGCGACGAACGTCGTGCAGGTCAGCGTTCAATATCGGCCAGCGGGATCGCAGTTTCCCGTGTCGGGAACTTTACAATAGCGTGAGGATAAAAAGGAGCGCGTGATGAAAGCGGAAAATAAGATCCCCGTACTGGAGAAAATCTCGGCAGAAATGCAGCAGGTCATGCAATTTGAGCGACCCGACTTGCCGCCCTGGCCCGCCGGAGAAGCGCTGGAGATTCAGCGCGACTACTACATCCGTGAACGACAATTCTGGAACGAGGGCGCGCCCGAGATGGCGACCGTCGAATGTGTGGTTCCCACGCCGTTCGGCACGGTGGCAACACGGATTTACTCACCGCAGCCGGAAAACCCGGCGACGCTGTTTTATCTGCACGGCGGTGGTTTTATTCTCGGTAATCTCGACACCCACGACCGCATTATGCGGCTGCTGGCGAAGTACAGCGGATGTAGGGTGATTGGTATTGATTATACCCTCTCGCCGGAGGCCCGCTTTCCGCAGGCGATTGAAGAGGTCGTCTCCGTGTGCCAGTTTTTTCATCGACGCGATACTGCGCATCGCATCAACATGACACAAATCGGCTTTGCTGGCGATTCCGCGGGCGCAATGCTGGCGCTCGCCAGCGCCCTGTGGCTGCGCGATCACCAGATTAACTGCGGTAACGTCGCGGGGATATTGCTGTGGTACGGGTTATACGGTTTACAAGATTCGGTCAGCCGCCGGTTGATGGGCGGAGCGTGGGATGGCTTAACCCGCACAGACCTGAAAAGCTACGAAGAGGCTTATTTACGTAATGAACAGGATAAAGAGTCGCCGTGGTACTGTTTGTTTAACAACGATCTGACTCACGATGTCCCCCCCTGTTTTATCGCCAGCGCGGAATTTGACCCACTGATTGACGACAGTCGCCTGCTACATCAAACGCTTCAGGCCCATCAGCAAACCAGCCTTTACGTCATGTATCCCGGCACGCTACACGCTTTTTTGCACTACTCACGGATGATGAAAGCCGCCGACCAGGCGCTGCGAGAGGGGGCGACTTTCTTCACTGAACAGCTAACGGCGGGATGAAACCAGCGCCTGCATCATATCAATATGTTCCGGTGAGTCGTTGAGCGCCGGAATATATTCATACTTCGTGCCGCCCGCTTCGAGGAAAATCTCCCTGTTTTGCACGGCTATCTCTTCCAGCGTTTCCAGACAATCAGCAGAGAATCCCGGACACATCACCTGAATATGCTTCGTGCCCTTTTCGCCCAGCATTTTCAATGTTTCGTCCGTATAGGGCGTCAGCCAGGGCTCGCGGCCAAAGCGCGACTGGAAGGTCATCATCACTTTGTCCGGGTTGATTTCCAGCGCGGAAACCAGCGCACGCGTGGTATCGCGGCAGCGCTGCGGATAGTCATCGCCTTCGTTAGCGTAACGCTGCGGAATGCCGTGGTACGAAAGCAGCAGCAGATCCGGTTCACCGTGCTGTGCGAAAGAGGCTTTCACCGTGCCCGCCAGCGCGTTAATGTAGTCATGATCGGTGGCGTAATCGCGGATGAAGGTGATGCCCGGAATGGCGCGGGTTTTACCCAGAATGCGCGCCAGTTCATCCCACACGGCGGCAACCGTCGAGCAGGAGTATTGCGGATAAAGGGGCAGCACCACGATATGATCAACATCCTGCGACAGTAATTCGTTAACAGCGCTCTCCAGAGACGGTGAACCGTAACTCATACCCAGCGCAACGGGCATTTCCGGCAGACGTTCAGCCAGCGCTTTTTGCTGCCTGCGGCTGTATACCATTAGCGGCGAGCCCTCTTCCATCCAGACGGATTGATAAAGCTTCGCCACGCGCGGTGAACGAACGGGCAGGATCACACCGCGTAGCAGCGGCCACCATAACAGGCGGGAAGTGTCGACAACGCGTCGGTCGCTGAGGAATTGCCGAAGATAGCGTTTAACCGCATCGGCGGTTGGCGCATCGGGCGTGCCAAGGTTGACCAGCAGAATTCCTGTTTTTTTATAACGCATTACCGCCTCTCATTGATTCAAATCGTTGATAATTGTAGCGGAAAAGCGGGGAAGAAAAACTAATTGCTGTAAGAGGTGGTGCGGATAGTTGCCGGATGGCGGTGCTTGCACTGCCATCCGGCAAAACGGCCTTAGCCGAGGATTTTTTCCAGTTCTGCGCGAACGGCAGAAACAGCCTGAGTACCGTCGACTTTCGCGTATTTGGTATTACCCGCCTGCGCTTCTTTGGAGTAGTAGCCGATCAGCGGCGCGGTCATCTGATGATATTCCACCAGACGTTTACGCACGGTTTCTTCCTGATCGTCTTTACGGGTAGTCAGTTCTTCGCCGGTCACATCATCTTTCCCTTCCACTTTCGGCGGATTGAATTTGATGTGATAAACGCGGCCAGAAGCAGCGTGTACGCGACGCCCTACGATACGGTCAACAATCAGTTCGTCCGGTACATCAAATTCCAGAACGTAATCAACGTTGATGCCCGCTTCTTTCATGGCGTCTGCCTGCGGAATCGTGCGCGGGAAGCCATCCAGCAGGAAACCATTACGGCAATCTTCCTGGGAGATGCGTTCTTTAACCAGCGCGATAACCAGTTCATCCGTTACCAGTTTGCCGGCATCCATGATGTCTTTGGCTTGTTTACCCAGTTCAGAACCGGATTTAACGGCGGCACGCAGCATATCGCCGGTGGAGATTTGCGGAATACCGTACTTCTCCATGATGAACTGAGCCTGAGTTCCTTTACCCGCGCCCGGAGCGCCAAGCAGAATGATACGCATTGCGAAAATCCCCTCAAAGGTTGTCTAAATTTTTCAAAAGCGCTAAACGATACCACCAACGCGCCATTGGCTCAAGGAAGCGGGGCTGGGCTGAAACGGTTAATGGGGGAAAGTTTGGGGAAACTGCGGTTTGATGTTCCCCTCACCCCGGCCCTCTCCCCAAAGGGGCGAGGGCGAAAACCCGTGCCGTTCTTTAAAATCTGCACGATCGGTTCCCTCTCCCCTTTGGGGAGAGGGTTAGGGTGAGGGGTAAGCAAAAGCCTTACGACACCAGCAACTGGTTCATTCGACGGATAAACTGGTTCGGATCTTCCAGCGTACCGCGCTCAGCAAACAGCGCCTGATCCAGCAGCAGTTCAACCCACTCTTTGAACTGGGCTTCGTCCTGGGTATCAGCAGTGCGTTTAACCAGAACGTGATCCGGGTTCAGTTCAAAGATGTATTTCACATCCGGTACCGACTGGCCCGCGGCGGCGAACAGCTTCGCCATCTGGGTGCTCATTTCGTCGGCATCGGTGGTGACGATTGCCGGGGTATCGGTCAGACGATGGGTCAGACGCACCTCTTTCACGCGGTCGCCCAGCAGCGTTTTCACGCGCTCAACGAACGGGGTCAGCGCTTTTTCCGCTTCTTTGGCGCTTTCGTCAACTTCATCGGCCAGTTTATCGATAGATTCGTCTGCTTTCGCCACAGACTGGAACGGTTTACCGTCGAACTCAGTCAGGTAGTTCATCATCCATTCATCGATGCGGTCAGAAAGCAGCAGTACTTCGATGCCTTTCTTACGCAGCAGCTCCAGGTGTGGGCTGCTCTTCGCCGCGGCATAGCTGTCTGCGGTGATGTAATAGATTTTTTCCTGCCCTTCTTTCATGCGGGAAACGTAATCGGCCAGCGAAACGGTCTGCTCGGAGGAGTCCGTGTGCGTTGAGGCGAAGCGCAACAGTTTGGCGATCGTTTCCTGGTTGGCATTGTCCTCCGCCGGCCCCTCTTTCAGCACCAGCCCGAACTGTTTCCAGAAGGTTTGGTATTTTTCCGCGTCGTCTTTCGCCAGTTTCTCGAGCATTTGCAGAACACGTTTGGTCAGCGCACCGCGCAGACTGCGCGTTACAGCGCTGTCCTGCAGAATTTCGCGGGACACGTTCAGCGGCAGATCGTTGGAATCTATCAGGCCGCGCACGAAACGCAGGTAGTTCGGCATGAACTGCTCGGCGTCGTCCATGATAAACACGCGCTGCACATACAGTTTCAGGCCATGTTTATGGTCGCGATTCCACATATCCCACGGCGCCTGCGACGGGATGTACAGCAGGCTGGTGTACTCCTGCTTGCCTTCGACACGGTTGTGGCTCCAGGTCAGCGGGTCAGTAAAGTCATGGGCGATATGTTTGTAGAACTCGGTATATTCTTCGTTTTTAATTTCAGACTTGTTACGCGTCCACAGCGCCTGCGCTTTGTTGATTTTCTCCCAGGAGATAACGGTTTCGCCGTCTTTTTCTTCCCGTTTTTCAATTTCAACCGGCAGCGCGATATGGTCGGAGTATTTGCTGATGACGGAACGCACGCGCCAGTCATCAAGGAACTCATCTTCACCTTCACGCATGTGCAGGGTGATTTCAGTGCCGCGATCGGCTTTGGTGATGTCGGCAACGGTGTAATCGCCTTCGCCTTCTGATTCCCAGAACACGCCGTTTTCTGCCGCATCGCCCGCCGCGCGGGTACGTACAGTCACTTTATCGGCCACGATAAACGCCGAGTAGAAGCCCACGCCAAACTGACCAATCAGTTGACTGTCTTTCGCCTGGTCAGATCCCATCGATTCGAGGAACGCTTTGGTGCCGGATTTGGCGATAGTCCCCAGATGGTCAATAACGTCATCACGGTTCATACCAATGCCGTTATCGGCAATGGTCAACGTGCGCTTATCTTTATCGAAGGAAACACGCACGCGCAGCTCGCCGTCACCTTCGTAAAGATCCGGGTTGGAGAGCGCGCGGAAACGCAGCTTGTCTGCCGCATCCGAGGCGTTAGAGATAAGCTCACGCAGGAAAATTTCTTTATTGGAATACAGGGAATGGATCATCAGATGCAGAAGCTGTTTCACTTCAGACTGAAAACCGCGAGTTTCTTGTCCTTTCATGTCGAAAATACCTCAATGCCAATTACAAGGTAAAAAAAGCGTTGAGAGGGAAATGGGGATAGCGGAGGGAAATTTCAAGCGAGAGCAGAAAAACCTGCTCTCGTTTGATTAAAAACGAATCTTATGACGACCGGCAAGCGAGTGCGACAGCGTGGTGCCATCGACCATCTCCAGTTCACCGCCAACCGGCACACCGTGGGCGATACGGCTGGCTTCCACACCGTGCTGAGCGCAAATCTCAGCGATGTAGTTGGCGGTCGCCTCCCCTTCCACCGTAGGGTTGGTGGCGAGGATCACTTCACTGAGCGACTCCGTTTCCAGACGCTGCTCAAGGCGATCAAGACCGATATCATCGGGCCCAATGCCGTCAAGCGGCGAGAGGTGCCCCATCAGCACGAAGTAGCGGCCGGAAAATTGCCCCGTCTGCTCAATGGCGTAGATGTCCGCCGGACTCTCTACCACACAGATTTGGCCGTTTTCCTGGCGACGCGGGTTCGAACAGATGTTGCACACTTCCTGCTCGGTGAAGGTGCGGCAGTCGGCACAGTGGCCGATCTCCGACATGGCGCGCGTCAAAGATTGCGCCAGACGCATTCCCCCGCTGCGGTCGCGCTGCAGCAGGGTAAACGCCATCCGCTGCGCAGACTTCGGGCCAACACCCGGCAGGCAGCGCAGCGCTTCCATAAGCTGAGTTAACAGCGGGCTGGTTTGCATCAGAACGGCAGCTTCATACCCGGCGGCAGTTGCATACCGGAGGAGACAGAGGCCATTTTCTCTTTCTGGGTTTCATCAATGCGACGCGCCGCATCGTTGAATGCCGCAGCGACCAGGTCTTCCAGCATATCTTTGTCATCTTCCAGCAGGCTTGGGTCAATTTCCACGCGACGGCAGTTATGCGCGCCATTAATGGTCACTTTAACCAGACCCGCGCCGGATTCCCCGGTCACTTCCAGTTTCGCGATTTCTTCCTGCATCTGCTGCATTTTTTCTTGCATCTGCTGGGCCTGTTTCATCAGGTTACCCAGACCGCCTTTACCAAACATAGGCTTCTCTCTTTCATTCAAGGGTGACGACCATAAGCCAGGCTCACGATCAAATGGGGCGAATACTCTCTTCGTCCAGATCCGCATCAAAGAATCGACGCAGAGTCTGAATGTTGTTATCCGCAATTATCGCCTCGCGCGCCTGCGCGAGTTTCTCTTCATAAATGGCCTGACGCCACTCAAGCGGCGTTCGCTGGGTAGAATTATCATCTTCAATGATAGTCAATTCAACGGGTGCGCCATATAAAACGCCGAGTGCCTCAGCCAGTTTCTGCTGCGCGCCAGGCGAGTTAAGGTGACGCTGGGTCGGGCGCAGATGCAGGCAAATGGTGTTGCCGTCCTGCTCTTTCCATGCATTGAGCGCGACCTGTTCGACCAGCTTCGGCAGCGCCAGTTGGCTAACCTCTGCCGCCCACGCATCACGCTCGATGGCTTCAGCGGCAAGCTTCGCCGCCAGCTCTGGCGTTTTTTCATGCTCCAGCGCTTTCTTCAACGCCTTCGGCGTTGCTACCTCCACTTTGACCTCTTCGGTCACCATGGTGGATTTCCAGCGATAGGCCTCTTTCTTCGCCGGTGCTTTCTCGAGCGCCGACGGTGCCGGACGCGAGGAGACGCGTTCCGTTACCGAAGCCAGTCTTTCCAGCGCAGCGTTATTCACCGGCCGCGCGCGGGAAGCGGCTGCCGGTTCACTCTTTTTTGGTTTGGGCGCTCCTGCATTGCCCTGCTGAAGCTGGCGACGTGCGGCCAGCACCTGATTCGTGGAATCGGGTAACGGCACATCCGGCGCGCGTGGCGCGGCCTGCTGCTGAACCGGTGGCGGCGTCATCATCGCCGTCGCGGCCTGGGGCGCGAAATTGTGCTGCGGCGCTTCGGGCTCCGGCAACGGCATACGCGGGTGGAACGCCAGCGCGCGCAGCAACGTCATCTCAATCCCCATCCGTCTGTCCGGCGCGTAAGGCAATTCCTTGCGGCCAATCAACAGGGTTTGATAATAGAGCTGTACGTCCGTTGGCGGCACAGTACGCGCTAAATCACGCATTCGCTGTTCAACCAGGGCCATGTCGCTCCCCAGCGCAGACGGCGACAACTGCACCATCGCGATGCGATGTAACAGGCTTTGCATTTCAACCAACAGCGCTTCCCACTCAATACCGCGCTGGGCGGCATCGTTGACCAGCGCCATGACGCGTTCGCCATCGGCGGCCACCAACGCTTCAATCAAAGAGAGCGCCTGGTCGTCGTCGAGCGTGCCCAGCATCGTGCTGACCGACGCGGTGGTCAGTTGCCCTTCCCCGCTGGCAATCGCCTGGTCGGTAAGGCTTAACGCATCACGCAGGCTGCCGTCTGCCGAACGGGCGAGCAGTTGCAGGGCTCGCGGCTCAAAGGCGATTTTCTCTTCGCCGAGAATGTGCTCAAGCTGATGACGAATTTGTTCGACATCCAGCGCTTTAAGGTGAAATTGCAGGCAACGGGAAAGGATCGTGACCGGCAATTTTTGCGGGTCAGTGGTTGCCAGCAGGAATTTGACGTGCGCAGGCGGCTCTTCCAGCGTTTTCAACAATGCGTTGAAACTGTGGCGGGAGAGCATGTGCACTTCGTCAATCAGATAGACTTTGAAACGCCCACGCGCCGGAGCGTACTGGACGTTATCGAGCAGGTCGCGCGTGTCTTCAACTTTGGTACGCGACGCGGCATCGATTTCGATTAAATCGACAAAACGCCCCTCTTCGATTTCACGGCAGTTATCACACACGCCGCACGGCGTGGCGGTGACGCCGGTTTCACAGTTCAGCCCCTTCGCCAGTAAACGGGCGATAGAGGTTTTACCGACGCCGCGGGTGCCGGAAAAGAGGTAGGCGTGATGAATGCGCCCTAACGACAAGCCGTTCGCCAGTGCAGTCAGCACATGTTCCTGGCCGACGACGTCAGCGAAGGTTTGTGGTCGCCATTTTCGGGCTAAGACCTGATAACTCATTGGCTGGCTCTGAGACGTTGGAAGGTGGATTCACGAGGGGGGTAATGCTATCACAGCCCCGCCAATACGGCGAGGCTCAGTATCGGGATTTGCTTAGTGGCCCGGGAAAGAAACCAGACTGTAGCTGGTGATACCCTGTTTTTCCAGACGTTGCTCACCACCCAGGTCGAACAGGTTGATGATAAACGCAGCATCGGTCACTTCGCCGCCCAGACGACGGATCAATTTAACGGTCGCTTCGATGGTGCCGCCGGTTGCCAGCAGATCATCAACCACCAGTACTTTGTCGCCCGGTTTAATGGCATCAACGTGGATTTCCAGTTTATCGGTGCCGTACTCCAGTTCGTAGCTTTCCGAGATGGTTTCGCGCGGCAGTTTGCCCGGCTTACGTACCGGAACAAAACCAACGCCCAACGCCAGTGCGACCGGCGCGCCAAACAGAAAACCACGTGCTTCGGTGCCCACGACTTTAGTGATGCCAGCATCTTTGAAGCGATTGACCAGCAGCTCAATGCTGAGTGCGTAGGCTTGCGGATCTTCCATTAAGCTTGTGACGTCACGGAAAAGGATGCCCGGCTTCGGATAGTCCTGGATGCTTTTGATGCTGTTCTTCAGAAATTCAAGCTGCTGTGCAGTAGCGGTCATAGGTTTGTGCCTGCTTAAAACGATGTTACTCGAGGCGTGCAAAATGGGCCAAAGTTACATCTGATTAACTTTTGACCGGCGCGCCTGTGCTCGAAAACGGTCGAATTTACTGACTGCTGATAAGAATTGCAACACCATTGATGCGCTTTACGGCTTTTGTTGTTCCGCATCAATCACCGGTATCCGCCACATGAAAATAAGCAGACAAGCCAAAATCGCCAGCAGCAGTATACGAACCCACATCATCTTCACCAGCCATAAAGAGACGCCGAAGGTGATAAGAATTAAGATAATCGCCCGTGGTTTTGCCCCACGCGGCATCGCCCGATACTTTTGCCAGTGGCGCAAATAGCCGCCAAACCAGGAGCGATAAAGCAGCCAGTGATGAAAACGCGGCGAGGAGCGCGCGAAGCACCAGGCGGCGAGTAGAATAAAAGGCGTGGTGGGCAGTAGCGGCAAAACGACGCCTAAAGTGCCCAGAGCTACCGCCAGCCAGCCAATCATGATTAAAATAGTGCGTTGCATAGCGAGAATCGTTATCAATACCAGTCGCTAATGTAGCATAGTTGATAAATTTATACGGAGAGTGGCGTGAAAATAGCGCAGCTTTTACATACGCTGGAAGCACAACTTGCGCGGCTGCAAACGCGCATCGCGCCTCTGGCGCAGCACGCCACACTAACGCCCCGCTTTGACCGGAAGTTGTTTCATACCCGCAGCACCACGCTACAGGCGTGTCTTAATGAGGCGCAAAAGCATTTTAGCGAGCTGCAACGGGCGGTCGGGCAGCAGCAACGCCCGCAGGTTGCCTGGCTTGCAGAACGGTTGGTGGCACAAATTGAAGCGATCAGTCGTGAAAGCGAAGCCTGGTCGCTGCGTGCCTGGGATAGCGCCTCACCCGCGCAGACACGCTGGCAGCGCAAGCGCCTGCAAACCCAGGAGTTCGAACGTCGACTCGTGGAGATGAAACAGGCGCGTGAGCGTCAGCTTGCGCAGACGACCACCTTTGAAGAGCAGCAGCGTCTCAGCCGTGAAATTACCGCCTTTGACGCCCGCCTGGCTCGCTGCCGGCAGGCATTACAGGAAATTGAAACCGTACTGGCGCGCTTAATGCGCTAAAGGAGAAGGTATGTCGCTGGAAAATGCGCCGGATGATGTCAAGCTGGCGGTCGATTTGATAATGCTACTGGAGAGCCATGATATCGCGCCGGAGGTGGTACTCAGCGCGCTGGAGATGGTGAAGCGGGATTTCGTTAAGAAATTAACATCAACAGCCGACAATCGCGCTGAATAACCACCCGGTAGCGAATCGCTAACCGGGCCTGTAAAAGCCGCCATCCGGCGATGGCGGCGTGATATCAATCCGCTACGGCGAGATGATTACCATCATTGTTATCCCGCTTCACTTCCGTTACTTCATCGCCTTTTTCATTGTGCAGATGAACTTCCAGTTGATTAAAGGCAATGTTGATGTTGTTTTCGCGGCACAGACGATCGATGGTGCGGTTCAGTTCATCGACGGTGTAGCTGCGATCGCGCAGTTCACGCACGTAAAGACGCAGTTCGTGATCCAGCGTGCTGGCACCGAAAGTCGTAAACAACACGATCGGCTCCGGATCGTGCATCACTTTCGGATGCTCCATCGCCGCTTTCAGTAGTACCTCTTTTACCTTGTCGAGATCTGAGCCATAAGCAACGCCCAGGCTGATTACCACGCGGGTGATCGTATCACTGAGCGACCAGTTGATCAGACGTTCAGTAACGAACGCTTTGTTCGGGATGATCACCTCTTTCCGGTCGAAATCGGTGATCGTCGTGGCGCGAATACGGATCTTGCTGACCGTACCGGAGAAGGTGCCAATCGTAACCGTATCGCCAATACGCACCGGACGCTCGAACAGAATGATAATGCCGGAGACAAAGTTACCGAAGATCTCCTGCAGACCAAAACCAAGACCTACCGACAATGCCGCCGCCAGCCACTGTAATTTATCCCACGAGACGCCCAGCGAGCCGAATACGGTCATCGCACCTACGGCGATAATCACATAGTTCAGAATGGTCGTGATGGCATAAGAGGCCCCCTGGCGCATGTTGAGACGCGAGAGCACCAGCACTTCCAGCAAACCAGGCAAGTTGCGGATGAGCGCCCAGGCTATCGCCGCCGCAATCACCGCAAACAGCAGGCTGCCCATGGTGACGCTTTTCATCACGCTGGCGCCCGCTTCCGTGCCGGTGTAGTGCCACAGAGTGATGCTGTCCAGATAGGTGAAAACGGTAATTAAGTCAGACCAGATAGCCCAGAACACCACGGCAAACAGCGAGACCATCACCAGCATCGTGATACGCAGGGTTTGCTGGTTGACCTGTTCGAGCGCAATTGTCGGCTCTTCCGCAGGTTCAGCGCCTTCCGCGCCCTCTTTCACCATGTTCTGTCGACGGGCGACCGCACGACGATAGGCGATACGCCGCGCCGCAACGCTCAGACCGCGCAGCACGGTTTGATAAAGCAGATTCCAGACAATCACCAGATAGACGGTTTCAATCCAGCGGCCAGAGAGACGCAACGTGGTGTAGAAGTACCCGGTCGCCGTCAATACCATCAATCCAATCGGCACCAGCGACAGCACGGTAATCGTGACCAGACGCAGGCCATGGGACTCTTTATCGCGCCAGCTATCACGGCACATCGGCCAAACCAGAATGGCGATAAGCAGCAGATTCAGCAGGATCACAAACTGCCCCAGCACATCGTCCATCAGGTGCAGCGGCGAGAGTTCAGAAACGACTGACCAGAAATGCAGTGGCAACAGCGCCAGGCTGATGCGGACAATCTGGCGACGCCAGTGGCTGGTTATCTGTTCCGGCATATTAAAATGGCGCACGGCCACGCCGTCTTTTTCCAGCACCTTCCAACATAAGCCGAAGATTAACCAGAACATCGCCAGCTTTTTACAAAACGCCCACAGCAGGTCGCTGATGTTAAGCTGCATAGTAAGCAGTATCAGGCCAACCGCGAGGATCAGCAGCACCACCGGCAGCGCTCTGACCAGATCAATCAGTATCGCTTTTGGCGTGTGCAACTGGCTGTCATTACGCAACTGCCCCACTTGTTCGGCCAGCCGCGCCTGATATGCGCGCAGCGCGCCCAGTTTCCAGCGAATCAGCCCGGCAATCAGCAGCAGAGGTAATCCCGCCAGGAATGCGATAAACACCGCAGGCCACGCTTTTTCCCAGTTCACGGTGATTTTCATCGACTTGAACTGATCTTTCAGCGCGCCAGGGAAGGATTTAATCCAGTCCCAACCCATCGGTTTGTTGCTGTTTACCCAGAAGATTTGCTGGGTGAGGATCTCTTTGAGATTTTTCGACACGCTCATCAACTGCTGCTGGTTAATTTGCAGGTTGATGGCCATCATCAGTTGGGAACCCAATTGTTTGTTAATTAAATCCAGCGCTTCGCGGCGCGCGTCCACCAGTTGCAGCAGGGCGTCATGGACTTCCGGATTCACATCGCTGGTGTGCCCCTGTTCCAGCTTCGCAACAAAATCTTCGCTCTGGAACATGGCATCACGCTGTTGGTTAATTTCGAACTGCTCGAGACGCAGATCCGCAATGCGGTTGGTCATATCTTCCAGTTCATCGGCAGAGGGTAACGTCTGCTGCTGCTGATACAGAATGCGCGACAGCAACAGGCTGCCTTTCAGCACCGCGATTTGCTCTTTGATATTACGCTCAGATTGCAGCGCACGGTCGAGCCAGTTCTTAACTTTAATATTTTGCTGAACCAGTTGGTTGCCGCTTTCTGTCACCGTAATCAGGCGCTGGCTCAACTGATGGTTGATCTCCAGTTCCTGTTTTACCAAAGGGTTGGCCTGGATACGCGCAGTCTCTTCCGGCGAGGCAGTTTCCTGCGCCGTTTTTTCCGTCAGCGTCAGACGCTTGGTGTTCACCGCCTCCTGCAATAGCTGAAGCTGATGTTCAAGACGCGTGGTGTACGCCGTGATGTAATCACGCTGTTTTTGCAGGGTGTCCTGTAGCGTGGTATTACCCTGTAAACTTTTACGTTGCTGATCAAGCTCCGCATTAAGCAACGCTTGCTGAACCTGAAGCATGGTCTGCTGTGAAGGACGCAACGCCCCTTCGCCCACCGTGGTGCCGTTCAGACTGTTGCGGATCTGCTGCAGTTGCTGCGAGGCCGCATTCATGGCGTTTTGTACACGCTCCGGCTGCGTTTGCAGCGAAACAAGCTGACTGTTATAGGTCGCCAGGTCATTCTGCGCATTTTGCAAATCATCGACCATCTGGCTCAGGCGCGCTTCCAGTTGGCGCAACGAGAGCGACGAGAGCGTTTTTCGCGTTTCATCATCATTGTCGGCGTCGCTCAGGGCATTCAGTTTTTCTGTCGCCTCACGCAACTGCGCAGGAGCCTGATCAACTTTCTTTTGCAGTTGCGCCGTTTCGTCTTTGATGCGATCGATTTTATCGAGGAACTGGGCAGTTTCGGTCAGATCCTGCAGCTCCAGTTTTTCCTGGGGAGTGAGATCTTTCTTCTTGTTGAAAGCATCGATTTGCGCCTGAATATCGGCGCGTTCGGGAAGGTCATTGCCGCTTGTAGCACGCGCCTGAGCAGCGGTGACAGTGCAGAAAAGACATGCAATAACGACTATAAATGCGAAAAATGTGTTCCGCGAGCGAATGTTATGCAGCATAGTTTTAACATGAGTGATTGCAAAAGCCGGAGAAAACCGGGGGATAAACGCGTGCGAAGAATAGCACTTCTGCAATCTGGCGAATAGCGCGACTTTCCAGGATTATTCCTGGTAATAACGCATTTTCTGATTAACCTGATTTTTCGTGTAACGTCGGGCAGAACTGAAACATCTCCAGCAGAATGGCCACGTAATCACGCGCCTCTTTTTTCAGATCAAACGAACCCGGCGCAAAGAGCCAGTTCTCCATTATTCCAGAGACATAACTGCGCATCAAAATGGCTGCCCGGCGGGTTAACAATTTTGCCGGCAGCATTTGTGCGGATATACAATCATTTAACACTTGCTCAATACGGTCGTAACTTTCCATGCAAAGATTACGCTGTGCCTGCTGTAAAACAGCCATTTCACCGACAAATTCACATTTATGGAATATAATCTCCATCATCAAGCGTCTACGCTCTTCAACAACCGTTGCTTCAAGGATATATACTAATATCTCCCTTAAAACTGAGAGTGGATCGTCAGGGAATTTTACCCGATACTCATTCTCAAGATCGCCGATACTGGACTCTGATAATTCCCAGATTTCACCAAATAAATCCGACTTGTCTTTGAAATGCCAATAGATAGCCCCGCGCGTGACGCCTGCCGCCCGGGCAATATCCACCAGCGAGGTTGACGATACGCCTTGTTGTGAAAACAGCTTCAGCGCAACATCAAGGATGTGCTGACGCGTAGCAAGGGCTTCTTGTTTGGTTTTTCGTGCCATAGGTTGGTGAATTTACAGAGGTTAGATTTACATACATTTGTGAATGTATGTACCATAGCACGACGATAATATAAACGCAGCAATGGGTTTGTGGACGCTGAACCATTGATCAATTTGAAATCGGACACTCGAGGTTTACATATGAACAAAAACAGAGGGTTAACGCCTCTGGCGGTCGTTCTGATGCTCTCAGGCAGCTTAGCGCTTACAGGATGTGACGACAAAGGGGCTCAACAAGGAGCGCAGCAGATGCCGGAAGTCGGCGTTGTGACGCTCAAGACCGAACCTCTTCAAATCACGACTGAACTCCCGGGACGCACCAACGCGTATCGCATTGCGGAAGTTCGTCCGCAGGTCAGCGGTATCATTCTGAAGCGAAACTTTACGGAAGGTGGTGATATCGAGGCGGGCGTGTCTCTTTATCAGATAGACCCTGCCACCTATCAGGCCGCTTATGAAAGCGCGAAAGGCGACCTTGCGAAAGCACAAGCTGCTGCCAATATTGCCCAGCTTACCGTCAAGCGTTACCAGAAACTTCTGGGTACGCAGTACATCAGTCAACAAGACTACGACACCGCGCAGGCGGATGCACAGCAGGCTAATGCTGCCGTTGTTGCAGCCAAAGCCGCTGTTGAAACCGCGCGTATCAACCTGGCTTACACCAAAGTCACCTCCCCTATCAGCGGTCGTATCGGTAAATCCGCGGTGACGGAAGGCGCCCTGGTGCAAAACGGGCAGGCAACGGCGATGGCCACCGTGCAACAACTGGATCCGATTTATGTCGACGTGACGCAATCCAGCAACGATTTCCTGCGTCTGAAACAGGAACTGGCCAACGGTACGCTGAAGCAGGAAAACGGCAAAGCGAAAGTAGACCTCGTGACGAACGACGGTACCAAATACCCGCAGAGCGGCACATTAGAGTTCTCTGATGTGACGGTTGACCAGACCACCGGTTCTATCACCCTGCGCGCTATTTTCCCTAACCCTGACCATACTCTGCTGCCAGGCATGTTCGTTCGTGCCCGTCTTGAAGAGGGGGTAAACCCAAGCGCACTGCTGGTTCCACAGCAAGGTGTGACCCGTACCCCGCGCGGCGATGCTACCGCACTGGTGGTGGGTGAAGGCGATAAAGTTGAAACGCGTAACATCAAGGCAACCCAGGCGATTGGCGATAAATGGCTGGTCACTGAAGGGCTGAAAGACGGCGACCGTGTGATTATCACCGGCCTGCAAAAAGTCCGTCCAGGCGCGCAGGTGAAAGCGCAGGAAGTGACTTCTGACAATAAAGAACAAGCCGCAGCCGGCGCAGCGTCAGAAAAAACTCAGTCTTAACTTAAACAGGAGCCGTTAAGACATGGCTAATTTCTTTATCGATCGCCCGATATTTGCATGGGTGATCGCAATCATCATCATGCTTGCCGGGGGACTCGCGATCATGAAACTGCCGGTAGCGCAATATCCAACGATTGCGCCGCCAGCCGTGACGATCTCCGCGACCTATCCGGGTGCTGATGCCCAGACGGTGCAGGACACCGTGACACAGGTTATCGAACAGAATATGAACGGTATCGATAACCTGATGTACATGTCCTCCAACAGTGACTCTACCGGTACGGTACAGATCACGCTGACCTTTGAATCCGGTACTGACGCGGATATCGCGCAGGTACAGGTGCAGAACAAACTGTCGCTGGCAACTCCGTTGCTGCCGCAGGAAGTTCAGCAACAAGGTATTAGCGTTGAGAAGTCCTCCAGTAGCTTCCTGATGGTTGTTGGTGTTATCAACACCAACGGCACCATGACTCAGGAAGATATTTCCGACTACGTTGCGGCGAACATGAAAGATCCGATCAGCCGTACTTCTGGTGTCGGTGACGTTCAGTTGTTCGGTTCCCAGTACGCCATGCGTATCTGGATGGATCCCACCAAACTGAACAACTTCCAGTTGACGCCGGTTGACGTCATTTCGGCTATCAAAGCGCAGAACGCCCAGGTTGCCGCGGGTCAGTTAGGCGGGACGCCGCCGGTGAAGGGGCAGCAACTTAACGCCTCAATCATCGCGCAGACCCGTCTGACCAGCACCGATGAGTTCGGGAAAATCCTGCTGAAAGTCAATCAGGATGGTTCGCAGGTTCGCCTGCGCGACGTCGCGAAGATTGAGCTGGGTGGTGAGAACTATGACATCGTCGCTAAGTTCAACGGTAAACCTGCTTCGGGTCTGGGTATCAAGCTGGCGACCGGTGCGAACGCGCTGGACACGGCGAAAGCTATCCGTGCCGAACTGAAGAAGATGGAACCGTTCTTCCCGTCAGGCTTGCAGATTGTTTACCCGTATGACACCACCCCGTTCGTTCAGATCTCCATTAACGAAGTGGTGAAAACACTGGTTGAAGCGATCATCCTGGTATTCATCGTGATGTACCTGTTCCTGCAAAACTTCCGCGCGACGTTGATTCCAACTATCGCGGTGCCGGTGGTATTGCTGGGTACCTTCGCTATCCTTGCGGCCTTTGGTTTCTCCATCAACACCCTGACGATGTTCGGGATGGTGCTGGCGATAGGGCTATTGGTGGATGACGCCATCGTGGTGGTAGAAAACGTCGAGCGTGTGATGAGCGACGAAGGGCTACCACCGAAAGAGGCGACGCGTAAATCGATGGGCCAGATTCAGGGCGCACTGGTAGGTATCGCGATGGTGCTGTCGGCGGTATTTATCCCGATGGCCTTCTTCGGCGGTTCTACCGGGGCAATCTACCGTCAGTTCTCCATCACTATCGTTTCGGCGATGGCGCTGTCCGTACTGGTGGCGTTGATTCTGACCCCGGCGCTGTGTGCCACGATGCTGAAACCGGTCGCCAAAGGCGATCACGGCGAAGGCAAAAAAGGCTTCTTCGGTTGGTTCAACCGCATGTTTGATAAGAGTACGCATCACTACACCGACAGCGTAGGCAACATCCTGCGCAGCACCGGTCGTTATCTGCTGCTCTATATCATCATCGTGGTCGGCATGGCCTTCCTGTTCGTGCGTCTGCCAAGTTCGTTCCTGCCAGATGAAGACCAGGGGGTGTTCCTGAGTATGGCCCAGCTTCCGGCCGGGGCAACGCAGGAGCGCACGCAGAAAGTGCTGGATGAGATGACCGATTACTATCTCACCAAAGAGAAAGACAACGTTGCATCTGTGTTTGCGGTTAACGGCTTTGGTTTCGCAGGCCGTGGCCAGAATACCGGTATTGCCTTCGTTTCTCTGAAAGACTGGGCGGATCGTCCGGGCGAAGAGAACAAAGTTGAAGCCATTACCCAACGTGCAATGGGCGCTTTCTCGCAGATTAAAGATGCGATGGTGTTCGCCTTTAACCTGCCAGCGATTGTTGAACTGGGTACGGCAACCGGTTTTGACTTCCAGCTAATTGACCAGGGGGGTCTGGGTCACGACAAACTGACTCAGGCGCGTAACCAGTTGTTTGGTGAAGTGGCCAAACATCCTGATCTGTTAGTCGGCGTTCGCCCTAACGGCCTGGAAGATACGCCGCAGTTCAAGATCGATATCGATCAGGAAAAAGCACAGGCGTTGGGCGTGTCCATCAGCGATATCAACACCACGCTGGGTGCGGCCTGGGGGAGTAGCTACGTCAACGACTTCATCGACCGCGGTCGTGTGAAGAAAGTGTACGTGATGTCCGAAGCCCAGTACCGCATGCTGCCGGAAGATATCAACAACTGGTACGTGCGCGGTTCCGATGGTCAGATGGTGCCTTTCGCGGCCTTCTCCACTTCGCACTGGGAATATGGTTCACCGCGTCTGGAACGCTATAACGGTCTGCCATCAATGGAAATCCTGGGCCAGGCGGCTCCGGGAAGAAGTACCGGTGAAGCCATGACGCTGATGGAAGAACTGGCGAGCAAACTACCGTCAGGTATCGGTTACGACTGGACCGGGATGTCTTACCAGGAACGTCTTTCTGGTAACCAGGCCCCTGCCCTGTACGCGATTTCGCTGATTGTGGTCTTCCTCTGTCTGGCGGCGCTGTACGAGAGCTGGTCGATTCCGTTCTCCGTTATGCTGGTGGTTCCACTGGGGGTTATCGGCGCACTGCTGGCCGCCACCTTCCGTGGGCTGACCAATGACGTTTACTTCCAGGTGGGCCTGCTGACAACCATTGGCTTGTCGGCGAAGAACGCGATATTAATCGTGGAATTTGCCAAAGATCTGATGGAAAAAGAAGGCAAAGGCCTGATTGAAGCAACGCTTGAAGCGGTACGCATGCGTCTGCGTCCAATCCTGATGACGTCGCTGGCGTTCATCCTCGGGGTTATGCCGCTGGTAATCAGTACCGGTGCTGGCTCCGGCGCGCAGAACGCCGTAGGTACCGGCGTAATGGGCGGGATGGTCACCGCAACGGTTCTGGCTATCTTCTTCGTCCCGGTGTTCTTCGTGGTGGTTCGCCGCCGCTTTGGCCGCAAGGTGGAAGAGAGCGAGCATAGCCAACCGGCTGAGCGTCACTAATATTTCCCCTAATGACAAAGGGCCGCGCAAGCGGCCCTTTGTGTTTGCAGCGAAAGAGCACATATCGCTGCTTACTTTTATATTGTTTGGCCCTATAAAGATTTATACTTAAGAAATCAAGGCTTATCTGGAATGTTGTTGATTCATTCTTGTGAATGTTCACCGCCTAAATTGTTTAAGAAAATTCTGAACTAAAATTCAGCAGATAAATCGATGATGAAAACCTTTTATCCCACAGGCATGCTGAGGATAACCGTCGTTTTCGGCGCTGTAGCCAATAGGTAAGTTAATGAATTTTAATGAATCTGATGCGACGACTGATAACAATGCCTGACCAGGATTAATCTCCGCAGATTTTCATTGCGGTCAATATTAAGAATAATCGTTTTAATTGTAATTTTTCGTAATAGCGCGGTGAAATCTTTTTCAGAGTGGATTATAGTTAGTGCGTAAGGATTATGCGTATGTTTCCGGTTAGTACCAGAACCCTCCATCCCACAACACTGCTTGTTACTCGTCGTTAAAACCACGAATAAGGGGATGTGCTATGGACGAATACTCGCCAAAAAGACACGATATTGCGCAGCTCAGGTTTCTTTGCGAGACCTTGTACCATGATTGCCTGGCCAATCTTGAAGAGAGCAATCACGGTTGGGTAAATGACCCAACCTCTGCAATCAACCTTCAACTTAATGAGCTGATAGAGCATATCGCGACCTTTGCGCTTAATTATAAAATTAAGTACAACGAAGATAATAAATTGATTGCACAAATTGACGAATATCTGGATGATACTTTCATGTTGTTCAGTAACTACGGCATTAATAGTGAGGACTTGCAAAAATGGCGCAAGTCCGGAAACAAACTCTTCCGCTGTTTCGTCAACGCCAGCCGAGCTAACCCTGTTAGTCTCTCATGTTAAGATAATTACAATCATATGGGTGAATTATGTCTGAGAAACCATTAACTAAAACTGATTATTTGATGAGACTGCGCCGTTGCCAGTCAATTGATACGCTGGAACGCGTCATTGAAAAAAATAAATATGAACTTTCTGACAATGAACTGGCTGTATTTTACTCAGCCGCCGATCATCGTCTGGCAGAATTGACGATGAATAAGCTGTACGACAAGATCCCATCGACCGTATGGAAATTCATCCGCTAATTTTTATTTCCGCAACAGTGGCAGGTGTTAGTTAAAGTCAATCAGCAATCGTAACGTTCCATCTCTCCCAGAGCTTGTTTGTGATTAAAGTCACACTGATAAACAGGGAACGTTCCCTCTTGTAGCTGTAGCTCTTATTGTTAACGCTCTCGACTAGCGAGGAGTGTGACATGAGTGAAGAGAAACGAAAGATGATCGCAGGCGAACCCTATCGCCCAGGTGATACTACCCTTAGAGCCGATAGCCTGCGTGCCAGGCAGTTGCTTCATCGCTACAACCATTCAGCTCCCGATGAAAAAGCGTTACGCCATCAGCTATTAGCTGAACTCTTTAATAAAAGCCACGATGCTTATATTGAGCCTAATTTTCGCTGCGACTACGGTTACAACATCACGCTGGGTAAAAACTTCTATGCCAATTTTGATTGCGTGATGTTAGATGTTTGTCCTATTACCATTGGGGACAACTGCATGCTGGCGCCGGGCGTTCATATTTACACGGCGACCCATCCTCTGGATGCCGTCGAGCGCAACAGCGGCTATGAATATGGCAAACCGGTTGTGATAGGCGATAACGTCTGGATTGGCGGGCGCGCGGTAATCAACCCTGGCGTAACCCTTGGCGACAACGTTGTCGTCGCCTCAGGCGCAGTCGTGGTGAAAGATGTGCCGGATAATGCCGTCGTCGGGGGAAACCCTGCCCGTATCATCAAAATGCTGAGCTAAGGTAACATTCGACTGTTATGCTTTTTCGCAACCAATCTGTTACTTTTTGTGTTGGTTAATGCAACCTACAATAGGTGAGTCCGCCCTGAGTTGCAGAGCCCAATATGACAGAGATCCAGCGATTACTTACGCAAACTATCGATGAACTGAACGTTCGTGAAAAGCGCGACAACCGGCCGCGCTTTAGCATCAGTTTTATCCGCAACCACCCAGGGTTGTTTTTGGGCATGTATGCCGCGTTTTTTGCCACGCTGATTGTCATGATGCGTTCAGAAACGCTGGAAAGTTCCGTCTGGCTGCTGTGGCTGCTGTTCGCCCTGCTGAACGCGTTTTTCTTTTTTGACGTATATCCACGCTATCACTATGACGATATCGATGTGCTCGACTTCCGCGTCTGCTACAACGGCGAATGGTATAACACCCGTTTTGTGCCAAATGAACTGATCAAATCCATCCAGAGTTCGCCGCGAGTCAATGCACAGGCCAGAGCACAACTGGAAAAAATGCTCGCGACCAAGGGAGAACTCTCATTCTACGACGTCTTTACCCTTACCCGTGCGGAAAGGTCGTCATAATCCGCTGCAGCGTGCGAATCGCCGGGATAAAGCGCGAAGCGGAAGTATTACCATAGCCAAGCACCAGCCCGGTACGCCGGTGCTCCTCCGTAAGATAAAACTGACTGAGCGCCGCCGGGGAGATCTGCTGCTGCCTGGCGAGCTTCACCAATGCCACATCATCAATCCCGTCGATAAGCACAGTGAGATGCAATCCCCCCTCCCCGGCCAATACCTGGTGAGGGAACGGTAACTCCTTCGCCAGCGCCTCGCGTAATTGCGCCTGCCGTTTGCGATAGAGGCGACGCATTGCCGCCAGATGGCGGGCGTAGTGTCCCTCTTCGATAAAGGCCGCCAGCGCACGCTGTTCAGCGCGATGTCCCCCGCGGAGCAATGCCTGAATCGCAGGCTGCGCCGCCCTTACCAGCGACGTCGGTAATACCATAAACCCCAACCGCAGCGACGGAAATAACGTTTTACTGAAGGTTCCCAGGTAGACTACCGGTGCATCCCTGACCATACCGCGCATCGCCGGAATGGGTTCGCCGCTATAGCGAAACTCACTGTCATAATCATCTTCGATAATCCACGCGCCCGTGCGTTGCGCGCTCTCCAGCAGCGCCAGACGCCGCGCCGCGCTGAGCACACTTCCCAATGGATATTGATGCGAGGGCGAAGTAAAAATCAGGCGCGGCCTCGACGATGCAGCAGAAAATTGCATGCCTTCTGCATCGACGGGAATACCTTCAAGTTGCAACCCGGCCGCCAGAAATGCGCTTTTGGCCCCGAAATAGCCCGGCTCCTCTACCCACGCCAACTGCCCTGGTTCGCTGAGAAGCTGTGTGCAGAGGTTAATCCCTTCCAGCGCGCCTTCGGTGATCACCACCTGACTGGCATCGCAGTCAATCCCTCGCGAAAGCGCCAGATGGCGAGCAATCGCTTCCCGCAACGACCATTCTCCCGCCGAATCGCCGTAACCCAACAGCAGGCTCCCCTCTTCACGCAGGGTGCGATCGAGCAGGCGTCGCCACAGGGGCAATGGGAAATAGTTGATAGCAGGTGTCCCCGGCGTAAACAGCATGGGAGGCGACTCGCGCGGCGTCGCAGGCGGCAGTTGCCGGAATCGCCCGGCCAGCGATGCCGGAAGGGTGAGCGATGTGGTCGTGGTTTCCGGCCGGGGTAATAACGCCACCCGGCTTCCTTGCCGGTCACGCAGCAGATACCCCTCAAGCGCCAGTTGTTCCAGCGCGCCATTCACTGTATTGCGGGAAACCGCCAGCCTCTGTGCGATGACCCTGGAGCCAGGAAAGCGGCTCTGCGCCTGTAACTGCCCTTGTAAAATCGCCTCTCTCAGCGTGTCATAGAGCGCGCGTTGTCGGGTTTGTGACCCACGCGACTGAAGCGCGCGTTCCAGCAAAACAAAAAAGGGATCATCAGGAATATTCATCGGGGCTCCTCGTGGCACCATCAAAAGATACACAGATGGCACTTCTTATGGAACCAGTAAAACTCTACTCTCAGCTTATCCAATGACTGCGAGGAGAGGTTATGAGTCAACTTAATCAATTTAATCAACCCATTGGCGATGCGCTGCCAGACTGGCGTCCACGCGCGCATCCGCAACGCCTGGTGCTGGAGGGAACATATTGCCGTCTGGAGCCGCTGGCCGTGCGTCATGCTGACTCACTGTTTGCTGCCCATCAGCTTGCGCAGGATACGCGTAGCTGGACATGGTTACTGCGTGAACCCGACAGCCATGTGGACGAATTTCGCCAGTGGGTGGCCAGCGTGGAAAACCTGAACGATCCCATTCATTTTGCGGTGATTGATAAGCGTACAGACCTGCCAGTGGGATCGCTGTCGCTGATGCGCATTGATGCCAGCAATGGTGTTATGGAGGTAGGGCACGTCCACTTCTCGCCCTTGCTTAGCCGCACGCCAGGGTCAACCGAGGCTCAGTGGTTGCTGATGCGTTACGCCTTTGACACGCTCGGCTACCGTCGCTACGAGTGGAAATGTAACAGTCTGAATGAACCGTCGCGCAACGCGGCGTTACGCTTAGGGTTCCAGTTTGAGGGGCGCTTTCGTCAGGCGCTGGTGATTAAAGGCCATAACCGCGATACGGACTGGTTTTCGATTCTCGACAGCGAATGGCCCGCGCTTAATACAGCATTTTGCCGCTGGCTTGCCGCCGACAACTTCAATACCGACGGCAAGCAGCGAAAAACCCTGGAACAGTGGCGCAATGAGAAGAAAGATTAACGTCTTTTTTTACGCCCCTGCACAGCTTTAAAACGCGGGTTGCTTTTACAAATGACGTACAGCCGCCCTTTTCGCTTCACTATCTGGCAATCAGGGTGACGCTGTTTTGCACTACGTAACGAATTGAGTACCTGCATTACTGGCCTCTCACATCAAGAAAACGGCCAAAACGCTGACGGAAACGCGCGGTGCTGCCTTCGCTGGAAAACGACTTCTGTTTTCCGGTATAAAACGGATGCGACTTTGAAGAAACATCGAGGGCGACATAGGGATATGTCTTCCCTTCCAGCTCAATTTCGCGCTCAGTATTGATCGTTGAGCCCACTTTAACGTATTCATTAGCGCTGGTGTCGTGGAACACCACGGTACGATAGTGCGGGTGGATATTCGCTTTCATAATGCCCTCTCACTGAGATGTTATAACATAACAACACTCTATACCTTCTCTTCATGGCATTCAACCCTTCACAAAAAGGGGGTATTACTCTTTTCCCTGCATCGCGGAAAGTCCTAAAAAAAGATCTGAATCGCGTGATTGTTCAATAAGCTTATTATTTGGATGGGATATACTTGTGCCATCAGCCACATAAAGGACATATCGGTGACGACACGACATCTGGTGAGCCTGGTTACAGGCGTGCTCATCATGGCAATTTTCTTGCCGATTTTGCTGAGTATTTGGCTGGCTCATCGTGAGGCAGATATGCAATTCCGGGACGAACAGGAGCTTTACGCTTCCCGCGTGCTGGCGAGAACGCTACTGGTACTGGCACAGGCGAAAAAGGCTCTGAATGAAATAGATAAGACGACGCATCCGGGCTGTAGCGCTGAGCAGCTTCACGAAATGCGGAGAATCTCCTATTCCTGGCGTTATATTCAGGAAGTGCTCTATCTGAAAGGGACTACGCCACTGTGCTCTTCGCTTGAAATTCAAAGTAAACCTGTAACCTATCCGGAGCCTGATCGCGTCACCTTCGATGGCTATCGTACCTGGTTTACCGCGAAAAACGATATCGGCCTTGATCGCCGCATGGTCGCCATCGCCAGCGACAAACATATGGTGATTATCGACCCTCTCTCCTTTATTGATGTCATCCCCTCTGAAACCAGTAATATTCAGTCAGCCCTGCTCGGAACGGTAAAAAATCGCGTCATTGCCAGTAGCCAGCCTATTGATATTACTGTCTTTAAACGTATGCAAGCGCAGGGGCTCGAGACGCTCACCGTCAACCATACTATCTACACCGTGCGCCATTACCCTGACCTCAGTCTGGCGGTGTTAACCTGGTCCCCCGTGCAGCCCAAAGTGGCCAGCTGGCATCGTCAGCTACTGATTTGGTTACCGATAGGCATACTGATAAGTTTATTTGCCGCCTGGTTTATTCTGCGACTGCTGCGGCGTTTACAGTCTCCGCGCCACCGCATGCTGGACGCCCTGAACGAGTCGGCAATTACCGTGCACTATCAGCCTATCGTTTCGTTGCCTACAGGAAAAATCGTCGGCGCCGAGGCGCTGGCGCGCTGGCGCGCTGGCCGCAAACTGACGGCAGCTATCTGTCACCGGAGATTTTTATTCCCCTTGCCGAACAGACGGGGCTTATCACCAGACTAACCGAAACCGTCGTTAAAAACGTTTTCCGCGACATGAGAAAGTGGCTGCATGAACACCCTGACCAGCACATTTCCATTAATTTGTCCGTCGAGGATCTCCACTCCGCCGCGCTGCGGAAACTCCTCAGCCAACAACTTAATTACTGGCAGATCTCCCCCGCGCAAATCGCCCTTGAACTGACCGAACGCGGTTTTGCCGATCCCAAAACAACCCTACCGGCGATTGAGGCTTATCGTAAAGTGGGGCATGCCATCTACATAGACGATTTTGGTACGGGGTACTCCAGCCTGCGTTACTTACAGGATCTGGACGTGGATACGCTGAAAATCGATAAATCTTTCGTTGATTCACTGGAATATCATCAGGTCACGCCGTATATCATCGAGATGGCGAAAACGCTGAAGCTGGATGTGGTCGCTGAGGGAATTGAGACGACCTGCCAACAGGAGTGGCTTTATCAGCACGGTGTTCACTATGGCCAGGGCTGGCTCTACAGTAAGGCCTTGCCGAAACATGATTTTATTCTTTGGGCAGAAGAAAACTTGCGCCGCCATTAACACCAGCACGGCTAAAAATGAATCTGGCTGGCGGCACGCCGCACAGCCAGTCAGTCGGGCTACTCGTCGATGACGGGCAGGAAACCACCGTAAATCATTCGTTTTCCGTCAAACGGCATCGATTCGCCCAGATCTTTCATCCGCGGGTCAGCCATCATTTTCTCATTCGCCGCATCGCGCACCTCTTTGGACGGATACTCAATCCAGCTAAAGACCACCTCTTCATGCTCTTCGGCCTTCACCGCCATGCGAAAATCGGTCAGATTACCGTTTGGCACGTCGTCCGCCCAGCACTCCACAATGCGGGTTGCGCCGAACTCTTTAAACAGCGGCGCGGCTTTTGCGGCCATCTCACGGTAAGCCTCCTTATTCTCCGCGGGAACAGCCACCACAAAACCATCCACATACTTCATCAGATAAACCTCCGAAGTGACAGCGCAGCCAGCAAGCCTGGCTACGTCTGTTCTTAAGTTTAGTTCTGATGCCAGCTAAACGCGTAGCGCAGCCGCCGCTGTTGCAGTAAAAACTCCGGCGAGACGCTGGGACTCCAGGAGTCATCACCGCCGATACCCATATGAAAAGCATCAAGATTCAGCCAGCAGCCAGGCTCTTCACGCAGCAAATGGTGATGGCTGGTTTCACGCAGTTGCTGCTGGCTGTAACGGCTGAGGCCGAAGTGGAAATCGCCCTGCCAGCAGTGGTTGCCATACTCCAGTCGTCGGGTGTCGCAACGCAGGCCGTTCTCGGTGGGGAAAATATAGGGCGTATGCAACTGCGTAAGCGGCAGCGTCCAGCGGCCCTGGCGGGCGGCAAGTTGGCGATCGGGGTAGTTTTCGTGCGGCCCAAGCCCCAGCCAGCTTGCCTGATCGGCGACATCTGCGAGCTGACAACTCAGGCCGATACGCGCCGGAGGAGGAATATCGTGCGCCACCTGAATATCGACATCGCCGTGCAGCACACCCTGACTATCAATCAGCCAGCGCTTATGGCTGATAAACAGCAGTTTACCCTGATATTCCCACAGATGCTGGGTCTCAACGCTCACCGTTTCCGCCTGCTGTTCTGCGCGACAGAGTACGCAACGCGAGGTCATGGCATACATGCCTGCCGCCTTCCAGCGCTCCACCCAGGCGTTAGGGTCGATGCGCGTCACTTCACTGACACCGATATCATTATCAAGCGGCGCACGGGTAAAGTTATCGCTGACCGGGGTAAGTAAACATGCCTCCCCTTCACGCCACCATTGACTCAGGCAACCACTGGCGCGGTCAAAGACCCAGCGCTGCTGCTGATGAATGACATCGAACGCCGCCTCGCCGATCGCAAGCGTTGGCGCAAACCCTGTAACCTGCGGTTGTGGCTGGGCAAGGGGAGACGGCTGACGCCATTGATCCCATGCGCAGAGGTGATCTGCAGGCGACCAGGCGGTAGCTTCACGCTGATAAACTTCCACATTCAGCCAGTTCTCACCACACGCCGACGTCGGGAGCGGCAGCGCGATCCGCTGCGTACCCTGCGGCGGGATATCGAGCGTAACCTCTCCCCCGGCGACCACCTCGCCGTCGCACATCAGCGACCAGCGAAGCTGCTCGTTATCCGTATGGCGGAAAAGATAATCGCTGGTCACATCAATGATACATGGCTGGTGACTTACCTGACTAAACTGGAAAAACTGCTGCGCGCGCTGGGCTTCGTAGATCGCCGGATGCGGCGTGCGATCGGGGAAAACCAGGCCGTTCATGCAAAACTGACGATCGTTTGGCGTATCGCCAAAATCGCCGCCATAGGCCCAGAACGGCTGGCCGTTGTTATCGATTTTAGTCAGCGCCTGATCGACCCAGTCCCACACAAAGCCGCCCTGCAAACGCGGATGAGTGCGGAATGCCTGCCAGTATTTGGCGAATCCGCCCAAACTGTTGCCCATCGCATGCGCGTATTCGCAGAGGATCAGTGGACGTGTTTCATCAGGCAAACCGATCCATTTCTTAATCGACCACTTCGGCACTGCCGGAAAGGGTTGATCCTGATCGACGCGAGCGTACATCGGGCAAACAATATCCGTCGCCGGGGTATTCGCCCCGCCACCTTCATACTGTACCGGGCGACCAGGATCGGCACTTTTCAGCCACTGATAAAGCGCGCTGTGATTTGCGCCATAGCCAGACTCATTCCCCAGCGACCAAATAATAATTGACGGGTGGTTGCGATCCCGCGCGACCATTCGCGTCACCCGCTCGCTCATCGCTGGCAGCCAGAGCGGATCGTCCGCCAGGCGACTCATCGGCACCATACCGTGCGTTTCGATATTCGCTTCGTCCACCACGTACAGGCCGTACTGGTCGCATAAGCGATACCAGAGCGGGTGATTTGGGTAATGCGAGCAGCGAACCGCGTTGAAGTTATGCTGCTTCATCAGTTCAATATCACGGCGCATCGTGGATTCATCCACCACCTGACCCTTTTCAGGATGATGCTCGTGGCGGTTCACGCCGCGGATCATCAGCGGCTGACCGTTAAGTTTCAGTAATCCGTTGCTGATTTCCACCTGACGAAAACCGACATCGCAGGCTTCGGCCTCAATCAACGCGCCCTGTGCATCATGCAGCGACACCACCAGCCGATAAAGATGCGGCTGTTCTGCGCTCCACAGCTTTGGCGCAACAACCGGCATGGCAAGCGTTAAACGCTCTTCCCAGCGCCCCCGTTCATCAACAATGTCGCTGCCGGGTGGCTGGCTACACCGGGCAACCTGCTGCGCGCCATCCCACAACGTTGCAGCCACGCGGGTCGCCAGCAAGGCCTCGCCCTCAAGCGTCACTGCAACCTTGAGCATCGCATGGTTAAATTCCGCATTCAGCGTGGTGTTCACCTGATAATCTGCCACACGCGTCGCCGGTTTATGCAGCAGCGTGACATCACGGAATATCCCGCTCATCCGCCACATATCCTGATCTTCCAGATAGCTGCCGTCGCACCAGCGCAAGACCATCACCGCCAGGCGATTTTCTCCGGGCTTCAGAAAATCGCTGAGATCGAACTCCGCAGGCAGGCGGCTATCCTGGGAATAGCCGACCCACAGACCGTTACACCAGAGGTAAAACGCCGAATTGACCCCCTCGAAGATAATGCGCGTCTGCCCCTGCCCCAGCCACTCTGCTGCAACCTGAAAAGTGCGCGAGTAACAACCGGTTGGGTTGTTCGTCGGTACGCGAGGCGGTGTAACCGGGATGGGATAAGTCACATTGGTATAAATGGGCGTATCAAAACCCTGCATTTGCCAGTTGGATGGCACCGGCATCGCCACGGCCTGCGGTAGCTCTTCATTGATCCAGCCGTCCGGAACGGCTTCCGGGGCATCAAAAAAGCAGAACCGCCACTCGCCGTTCAGTAGCTGGCGGGAGGAGGACGCGCGGTCATGCTGCGCATCGGCATCGCTGCGCCAACTGTTAAACGGCGGGTGAGCCGCCAGTCGATGCCAGTGGCTAAGCTGCGGATTTTCCCAGTCGCGACGCGCCAGGTGTTGTTGCAGCGTAAGTGAAGCGTGATGCGTCATTTCAACCTCATTGCGAATAAACAAAATTGTGCGCAGAGTGCCGAAACCGCATCGTGCAAATCCACTTAAACTTCAGGGATTTCATAGCCTTCGGTTCACTCAACCCTGCGGCTGAGTGTAACCTGAAGGTCAAAAAGCAAGTGTGAGCGCGGCAATACTCTCAGGAAATTACCGCCGCCCGTCGTGTACCGGTAGGCTGACGAAACCACGGCAGGCAAATCTGGATCAGCGGGCCAATCGCCAGCGCATACAACACCGTTCCGACGCCAAAACTCCCGCCCAGCAGTACGCCTGTCAGCAGTACCGATACTTCAATGGTGGTGCGGATGGCACGAACCGACCAGCCGGTGCGCGCATGCAGCCCGGTCATCAGGCCATCGCGCGGCCCCGCACCAAAACCCGCGCCGATGTACATCCCGGTAGCCAACGCATTGACGATTATCGCCGCGGCCAGCAATACGCTGCGGGCAAACAGGGACTCCAGCGGCGGCATGATCGCAAGCGTGAGATCGGCCGTCAGCCCTAAGACGATCACATTGCTGATAGTGCCTAACCCCGGGCGCTGGCGCAGCGGGATCCAGAACAGCAGTACCAGTACTCCGGTGAGAATGATCACCAGACCGATATTCATCGACAGCAGAGTGGCCACACCAAGATGGAAAACATTCCAGGGATCGGCACCCAGATCCGCACGAACAAACATCGCCGTGGAGACACCGTAAAGGGCTAAACCGATATAGAGCTGAATAAGACGACGGAGCATGATGCACCTCAAAGTGAGCGTTCAGAACTTCATCATCAATGAAAATGGCATTATGATTAATGACCAGTTTTTAAAAAGTGGACTGCTTATGACACCGCGACGCTCGGCCACACACTCCCTGGTTCGCCTGCTCGGCCACTGGCAGGAAGCGCATTCCCGTACTCCACTGTGGCGGCAACTGGCGCAAGCGCTGCGTTTGTTGATCCTGGATGGACGGCTGCCACTGGAGAGCCGCCTTCCCGGCGAGCGGGAATTTGCCACCGCGCTCGGCGTTAGCCGAACGACCATTGCCAGCGCACTGGCGCAGCTCCGCGATGAAGGCTATCTGCAAAGCCGACATGGCAGCGGTTCATGGGTAATGCTGCCAGAAGGCCGCCGTGCAATTCCCACGCGAATGTCCGCTCCTGAGGCACTGGATCTCTCGACTGCCGCCCTCAGCGCCGGTGCTGAAATTCATCAAGCCTATAGCCATGCGCTAATGATGCTACCAGGTTATCTCAACCACACAGGTTATGATCAACATGGTTTGATGGTGCTACGCGAAGCCATTGCCCGGCGTTACTGTTCGCGCGGTCTCCCCACCACCGCTGAAGAAGTCATGCTGGTGAACGGCGCGCTGAGCGGGCTGGCGCTGGTACTGCGCGCGATGACCGGGCCGGGCGATCGGGTGGTGGTGGAAAACCCCACCTATCCGCTGGCTATCGCCGCCATTCAGGGCGCATCCTGCCGCCCGGTAGGATTATCGCTACCCGAACAGGGATGGGACACGGACGGGCTGGCCGCGATTATCGCGCAAACTGCGCCGCGCCTGGCCTGGCTGATGCCTGATTTTCACAATCCAACGGGACGTTGCATGGACAGCGCCACGCGCCAGAGAGTTGCCGACATCGCTGCCCATACTCGCACCACGCTGGTAGTGGACGAAACGATGGTCGATTTATGGTATAACGCCCCGCCTCCCCCACCGCTGGCGGCATTCAACTCTGATGCGCCGATTATCACTATCGGTTCGGCCGGAAAGAGCTTCTGGGGAGGATTGCGGCTGGGGTGGATACGCGCCTCAACGCGGACTCTCTCGGCGCTGGTTCAGGCGCGTGACACACTCGATCTCGGTTCACCGCTGCTGGAACAACTGGCGACACTGTGGCTGCTGGAAAATGCCGACTCTCTTTTACCGGAAAGAAGGCGATGGCTCGCACAGCGTCGCGATATGTGCGCCGCACTGATGCAGAACTATTTTCCTGAATGGCGATTTGCACGGCCTGAAGGCGGGCTCTCTTTCTGGGTTGAATTACCCGATATGCTGGCAACGCAGTTTGCCGCCAGAGCGGAGGGAATAGGAATACATTTGGGCACAGGCCCACGTTTTGGCCTGGCAGGTGCGTTTGAACGTAATCTGCGTCTGCCGTTTACGCTGGAGGATGACATATTGCGGAATGCGTTCGAACGCTTGCAACCGCTCTGGCAGACGCTTGCCGGACAGCAAAGCACCAGCAGACTGCGCAAAATTATTTAAGGTGATGGCGATCGAATGAATGCTGTGGCCAGCCCGGGAGCAGAAATGGGTGGGGGCCCTGCCAGCTACATCCCGGCACACGCGTCATCTGCCCTGGCTGCTTCCTTCCGGACCTGACCTGGTGAACAGAGTAGCGTTGCGGGAGAACCAACAGAGCCCCCATTGAGAGCGCTAGTTACCTAACGCGCTGGCGCATTATCCCTGCTGTGCCCGGCAATTGCAAGCCGTCCGCGGTTACCTGCTGGATTCTTGCGCAGTTCCCACTTCACATGATGTATATTGCTGATTATGCTGACTACTCGTTTATCAGGAACAGACTATGGACGATTTCGATTCCTTCCCTCAGCGAGTCTGGCAAATTGTCGCCTCGATCCCCGAAGGCTATGTCACCACCTACGGTGATGTGGCAAGGCTGGCGGGTTCCCCGCGCGCGGCTCGTCAGGTGGGCGGCGTGTTAAAAAGGCTGCCGGAAG
This sequence comes from Pseudocitrobacter cyperus, assembly GCF_039889165.1. Lineage (NCBI taxonomy): Bacteria > Pseudomonadati > Pseudomonadota > Gammaproteobacteria > Enterobacterales > Enterobacteriaceae > Pseudocitrobacter > Pseudocitrobacter cyperus. Next base: position 1,587,560 of record NZ_JAYMYY010000001.1, read on the forward strand.
GCTCTACCCTGCCCTGGCATCGGGTGGTGAATCGTCATGGAACAATTTCTCTGACGGGGCCTAATCTTCAGCGTCAACGTCAGGCGCTGCTGGCCGAAGGTGTGCAGGTATCAGGAAGCGGGAAGATTGATTTACAGAAGTATCGCTGGATTTATTAGAAAAATGCCCTCACCAGGAGGGCATTGAAAATTACGGAATTTGCGTCGGCGCAGGGTCTGCAGAAGAAGGGTTAACCTGCGTTGGCGATGTTGACGGTACGGTTGTTGCCGCACCGCTCTGCTGCATCGGCACCGCCGTCTGCTGTACCGGAACCAGCGTCAGGTCAGCTTTGGTGCCGCCCTGGTTGATAATTGGCTGCACGGTATCGGTGATAAAAATAAGCTTATCATTCAGCGTAATGGCGGCGCTCAGTAAGATCCGGGCATTAGGCTGAATATCCGCCGGGTTGAACGGCAGCACAAAGCTAAACGGAGCCTGTTTACCTTCAGTACGCGTCACTTTCTGCGCAATAACTTTGGACGGCGCATCCGCGAGCGACGCATCAGAAACGGTCACGGTCAGCACTGCGTCAGGTGGCAGAGCCACTTTCTGACGGATCCACACAGTACCCGATACATTCGGCTGCTGAATCGCCCCCTGGGTCGTTCCCGCGGCATTCGGATTCGGCGCTGGGGTCTGAATATCAGCGCTCTTATCTGCGCAGGCAGACAGGGCAACGGCGATGGCTATTCCACTTAACATTGGCACGATTTTCATTGCGTTCTCCTTTTCGCTCATGCATCCGCAGGATTTTTTCCTGCCAGAGCGACCATTCATAAACAGTCATAACGGGTTAAGTGTGGCACAGATCTCCTTTTTTTTCCTGCAAACTGCCATTTATTCAGACTATTGCACCCATCGGACCAGATGCGAAACTGCGTTATACTGTGCTCATCCCTCGCCGCGGCGATGATAAAAATTACTGAGGAAATTTATGAGTCAGGCGCTTTCAAATTTACTGGCATTGTTGAAACTGGAAAAAATCGAAGAAGGATTATTCCGCGGGCAGAGCGAAGATCTGGGGCTTCGTCAGGTTTTCGGTGGTCAGGTTGTCGGTCAGGCGCTCTTTGCCGCCAAGGAAACGGTTCCCACTGAGCGCCTGATTCATTCATTCCACAGCTACTTCCTGCGGCCGGGCGACAGCCTGAAGCCGATTGTGTATGACGTTGAAGTGCTGCGCGATGGCAACAGCTTCAGCGCCCGCCGCGTATCAGCCATTCAAAACGGCAAACCGATTTTCTATATGACTGCGTCGTTCCAGGCGCCGGAGCAGGGCTACGAGCATCAGAAAACGATGCCGGATGCGCCCGCGCCAGAAAGCTTGTCGTCCGAAACAGAGATCGCTCGTTCGCTGGAGCATCTGCTGCCGCAGGTGCTGAAAGATAAGTTTCTCTGTGAACGACCGCTGGAAATTCGCCCGGTCGAATTTCATAACCCATTGAAAGGGCATGTTGCCGAACCGAAGCGTCAGGTCTGGTTGCGCGCTAACGGTACGGTGCCGGATGATTTACGCGTGCATCAGAATCTGCTGGGCTACGCGTCAGATCTCAATTTCCTGCCCGTTGCCCTTCAGCCGCACGGCGTCGGCTTCCTGGAAAAAGGGATGCAGGTTGCAACGATTGATCACTCGATGTGGTTCCACCGCCCGTTTAATCTGAACGAATGGCTGCTTTACAGTGTAGAGAGCACGTCAGCCTCCAGCGCGCGCGGGTTTGTACGCGGCGAGTTCTATTCGCAGGATGGCGTGTTGGTGGCCTCGACGGTGCAGGAAGGGGTAATGCGCAATCGCGGGTAGTGAAGGGAATTGCCGGGTAGCGCTTACGCTTACCCGGCTTGCAAGGTATTAATCTTTCTCGATCATCTGCACTACATCACTGGTATTAATCTGGCGTTCAGTGCCCTGCACATCCTTATAGCGGGTCATTCCGGTATCTTTATCAATCTCCGGTTTTCCCTGCGTTACAATCATCTCGCCACTTTTGGTGGACATAATATAATCGCTTGAGCAGGCAGTTAACAGACTTGCAGCAGCGCCAATTAATACAACAGCCAACATCTTCTTCATCACAACTTACTCCCAATAAAAAACCGCAATATATTGGCCTATGTTAACAATACAGGGAAGACGATGAGTGATTGATGATGCGCAGAAAGGGGCTGAAGATGGAAATTATCTCTCCCTGCTGGCGCAGGGAGAGAAGAGAGTGATTATGCGTTGTAAGCGTTTTCGCCGTGGCTGTTGACGTCCAGCCCTTCGCGCTCTTGCTCTTCCGGTACACGCAGGCCAACGGTCAGGTCAGCCACTTTGTAGCCCACGAACGCCACAATGCCCGACCAGACGATGGTGATGGCGATACTTTCGAGCTGCACCAGCACCTGATGGCCCATCGTGACGCCTTCTGCATACCCCACACCGCCAAAGGAGGTGGAAGCGAAGATACCCGTCAGGATACAGCCAACGATGCCGCACACACCGTGAACGCCGAAGACATCACACGGGTCATCAACACGCAGCCAGCGCTTCAGTATCGTGACGCCCCACAGGCCAGCCAGACCCGCAACGATACCGAGGATCAACGCACCACCGACACCGATAAAGCCACACGCCGGGGTAATCCCCACCAGGCCGGCAATCGCCCCGGAACACGCCCCCAGCAGAGACGGTTTACCACGCAGCGCCCACTCACCGAATACCCAGCCCAGAATCGCTGCCGCGGTCGCCACAACGGTGTTCACGAAGGCCAGACCGGCAATTTCGTTCGCCGCACTGGCGGAACCCGCGTTGAAACCGAACCAGCCAAAGTAAAGGATAGCGGTACCAATAAACACCATCGGCAGGTTATGCGGTTTGAACGCCTCTTTGCCAAAACCGACGCGTTTGCCAATCAGGTAAGCACCCACCAGGCCTGCGACCGCCGCGTTGATATGCACAACCGTACCGCCCGCGAAGTCCAGTGCGCCGTGGGAACCCAGCAGCCCCCCGCCCCACACCATATGCGCAATCGGGATGTAAGAGAGCGTCAGCCAGATAACCACAAAAATCAGCACCGCGGAGAAGCGAATACGTTCCGCCAGCGCGCCGACAATAAGCCCCACGGTGATGCAGGCAAACGAGCCCTGGAAGGCAACGTGAATGTACTGATAGAAAGTGCCCATCGGCGCGGTCAGCGCGATGCCTTTAAGCATCACCCAGTCGAAGTTGCCGAAAAAGCTGCCGCCGGTACCGAAGGCCAGCGTGTAGCCGTATACCACCCATAACACGCAGACCAGCGCAAACGTGACCGCCACCTGCGTCAACATAGAAAGGACGTTTTTACCGCGAATCAGGCCACCGTAAAACAGGGCAATTCCCGGAATGGTCATAAACAGCACCAGCGCAGTACAGATCATCATAAAGGCGTTGTCGGCTTTATCGATCGTCGCCGGAGCCGCCATCACCAGGCCCGGCAACAGCGCCAGAGCCGCCAAACCGGTTTTCAATTTTGCTATTTTCATTTTCTCGATCCCTATCACTGTGCGCCAGGAATTACAGTGCCGCTTCGTCGGCTTCGCCGGTACGAATGCGAATCACGCGTTGCAGCTCGGCGACAAAAATCTTACCGTCGCCAATTTTTCCGGTGTAAGCCGCTTTGCTCACCACATCCACCACTTCATCAAGCTGGTCGTCGGCAATGGCGACATCAATTTTTACTTTTGGCAGGAAGTTAACGCTGTACTCCGCGCCACGGTACAGCTCGGCATGACCCTTCTGACGACCAAAGCCTTTTACTTCCGTCACGGTCAGTCCCTGAATACCAATTGAAGACAACGCTTCGCGGACGTCTTCGAGTTTGAATGGTTTGATCACCACGGTAACCAGCTTCATAGATCCCCTCCAGTCAGAATTCGGTAATGGCTGCTGCTACACGAGATAGATAAAGCAAGGGACGTGCCAGAAATGAGAAATGCGCCAGAAATGGCCATTTAAGACATGCGACAAAACATTTGCCGGGCAAATGAAACAAAAACGCACCATGCGGGTGCATGATGCGTTGGGGAATTGCACACGCTGGTGCGTCTGTTAGCAAATTGCTTAAAAAAAGTGCATCAGGCGGTAAGCGTTTCGTCCTGCGCGCTGGCGGCTAACTCCTCGCCAGCCAGTTGAAGCTGATACATCTGCCAGTAACGGCCTTTCGCTTCCAGTAGTTGCTGATGGGAACCTTGCTCCACCGCCTGCCCACGATGCAGCACCATAATGGTGTCCGCGTCGACAATCGTCGAAAGTCGGTGAGCGATCACCACAAGTGTGGTGTGTTCCCGCACGGCAGCCAGTGCCTGCTGAATTGCCTGCTCGGTGCCGGAGTCGATATTCGCCGTTGCTTCATCGAGGATGAGTACCTGGGGTGTATCAACCAGCACGCGCGCCAGCGCCAGGAGCTGTTTCTGCCCGACAGAGAGATTATTTCCCTGCTCGCCCAGCCGGGTATAGATGCCCTCACTGAGGCTGCGCGCCAGCTCCGCCAGTTGCACGGTTTCCAGCGCCTGCCACACCTGCGCTTCGCTGATATCACGCCCCAGCGTAACGTTGGCGAAGAAGGAGTCGGCCAGAACCACCGGATCCTGCTGCACCATCGCCACGCCCTGGCGCAGCGCCAGATGACTTAGGCTGGCGAGCGGACGTCCCCCCAGGCGGATCTCCCCTGAATTGGGCGGGTAATACCCCATCAACAGGCTGGCGAGCGTACTTTTCCCGCTCCCCGTATGTCCCACCAGCGCCACGAAGCTGCGCGCCGGGATCGACAAAGAGATATCCTGCAATACCATCCGGTCATCGCGATAGGCGAAAGAGACGTTATCAATATCGATGTCTCCGCTTTCCAGCGGGCGCGAATCGTCGCCGTAATTCTGGCGCGGCCTGTCCATCAACTCGAAGACGCGCTCACCCGCGACCACTGCCTGTTGCAGCATCGACTGCTGCGTGGTGAGTTCAATCAGCGGTTCGTTCAGACGCCCCAGATAGCTGATAAACGCATACAGTACGCCCACTTCAATCGTGCCGACAGAAGTAAAACCAAACAGCATCAGCAACCCGCACAGCACCAGCGACGAGAAGAGACTCAGCAGCGGACGCAGCAGGAAACCATCCAGGCGCAGAGTCTGCATGCGCGCCTGATAGTGCTGACGGCTTACCTCGCCGATGCGCTCACCGAAGCGCGCCTGCTGGCGGAACTGCTGGATCACGCTCATCCCGTTAATGACTTCATTGAAGCCATCATTAATATCTGCCAGGTAAGTCCGCACCCGGCGTACAATCGGCGTGCTGTAGCGCTGGTAAATCACCATGACCGTCAGCACCGCCGGGAAAATACATACCGCGACTAACGCCATACGCCAGTCGAGGCTGAACATCGCCACCAGCATCGCCCCAATCAGGGCGGCGCTGCGCAGCACAGTGGCGACCACCGTCACATAGAGATCGCGGATCACTTCTGTATCGTTGGTGACGCGAGAAATCAGTTGCCCCACCGGCTGGGTATCAAATTCACTCAACGGTTGGCGCAGAGCGGCATCCATCACGTCGCTACGCAACTGCTGAACGACGCCCACCGCAGCCCGGTTAAAGAGCAGCGACTGGTTATAGTGCAACGTGGCCGCCAGCAATTGCAGGCCGATATAGGCCGCCGCAAGCCCGGCAACGGTGCCGAGCGGCAGCGTATGTTTCGCCACCATATTGTCGATAAAGTAGCTGATAAGCACCGGGCCGCTCACTTCCGCCGCTGCGGCAATCCATAGCATCACCACGGCGACAGAGAGCGGTTTTCGCCACGGCGAGCCATAGGCCAGCAGGCGCTTTAACGTCGGCCACAGTTGAGCAAAATTACGCATTGCTCGCCTCCGATAACGTCTCTTCCGGAGCATCGTCCAGCGCGGCTTCCAGTTGCTGGTAGCGATACATATCGCGATACCAGCCAGGTTGCGCCGCCAGTTGTTCATGCTGCCCGCGCTGGCAGATATGCCCGTGCTGCATCACGATGATCTCGCTGGCTTCCGTCAGGGCCGAAAGGCGATGCGCGCTGATGATCACCGTGCGCCCCTCTCCCCACTGACGCAGGTTATACAGAATTTGATGCTCGGTACGGCCATCAACCGCCGATAACGCATCGTCGAGAATTAAGATTTCTGCGTTCAGCAGTAGCGCGCGGGCAATCGAGATACGCTGTTTTTGCCCGCCGGAAAGCATCACGCCGCGCTCCCCCACTTCGGTGTCGTAACCCTGTGGCAGGCGCAGAATATCCTCATGGACGCTGGCAAGACGCGCAACATGCTCAATCTCTTCCTGGGTTGCGCCGGGGCGACCCAGTGCAATATTACTCGCGACCGTATCGGAAAAAAGGAACGGAGTCTGGCTGACGACCGCCAGTCGACTGCGCCAGGCATCCAGTTGCAGCGTCGGTAATGCCATGCCGTGGAAATCAATTTCACCTTGCTCAACGTCAAAGTGACGCTGAATGAGCGACAGAATCGTCGATTTACCGGAGCCCGTCGGGCCGCAGATCCCGAGCATCTGCCCCGGTTGCAGGCTGAAATGCACTTTCGTCAGGGTTGGTTTTTCCGTTTGCGGATAGTGGAACTGGTCAATGGCCACCGTCAGCGTACCGCGCCCTTCCGGCACCGGTTCACTGCCATCATTGACCACCGGCGCTTCCATCAGCGTCGCGCGAATACGGCTGTAGGCGGCGCTGCCGCGCTCGACAATGTTAAACATCCACGCCAGCGCCAGCATTGGCCAAATCATTAAGCCGAGATACATCACGAAGCTGGTCAACTGGCCGAGCGTCAGCGTTCCCTGCATGACCATCCAGCTCCCGCCGCCAATCGCCAGGAGATTAGCCATTCCGATAGCGATATAGATAGTGGGGTCAAAGCGGGCATCGATTCGCGCTACGCGCATATTCTTCGCCCCGGTATCGGCAGCGTCGGCGGCAAACAGCGCCGACTGGCGATCTTCGAGGCCAAAAGCTTTAATCATGCGAATGCTGGTCAGGCTCTCCTGCGTGCGATCGTTAAGACTGGAAAATGCCGCCTGCGCCAGCTTAAAGCGATTATGCAGCATGTCACCGTAACGTTTGATTGCCAGCGCCATAACGGGCATTGGCAACAGCGCCAGCAGGGTTAACTGCCAGCTTATCTGCGTGGACATGACAATAAGCACCGCACAGCCCATCACCAGCGAGTCCACCAGCGTCAGCACCCCTTCCCCGGCGGCGAAAACCACGCGGTCGACGTCGTTGGTGGCGCGCGCCATTAAATCGCCGGTGCGGTGGCGCAGATAGAACTCCGGATGCTGGCGGCTGAGTTGACGATAAAAATCTTCCCGCAGTTCGACGGCCAGTTGGTAGGATGCGCCAAATAACAATACGCGCCAGACATAACGCAGCAGGTAAACCACAACGGCAATAACCACCATCGTGCCTATCCACATCCATATCTTCGCCGCGGTGTAGTGTTCCTGCGTCACGCCGTCGACGACGTAGCCCACCACTTTCGGCGGAACCAACTGGAGAATAGCGATAACCACCAGCAGCGCGACGGCGCCCAGATAGCGACGCCACTCCCGGCGGAAATACCAGCTTAATTGAGTAAATAATCGCACGCGATCAAATCCTGAACCTGTAAGGCATGAGAAAAAACAGGGTTATTCAATGGGTAACGCTGTGGTGTATTTTATCTGTTCCATGGCGAAACTGGAGGTGACATCCGATAAACCGGGAACGCGGTTCACCAGGCTTTTATAAAAGTCATCGTAGCGTTTCATGTCGGCGACTTGCACCCGCATCAGGTAGTCATATTCACCCGCCATTCGCCAGAAGCCTAATACCTCAGGCATCTGACTCACTTCATTCACGAAACGACTATACCATTCACTGCTGTGATGTTGGGTCTTTATCAGAACAAACGCGGTGAGACCCAGCCCCAGTTTTTCGGCATCCAGCAGCGCAACACGGCCCAGCAAGATGCCGTCATCTTCCAGCCGTTTGAGCCGTTTCCAGCAGGGTGTGGTGGTCAGATTAACGGCATCGGCCAGCGCCTGCAAAGAGAGGGTGCAGTCCGTTTGCAACAGCGAGAGCAGCTTGCGGTCAATTTTATCTAACATAGCCAACTCCAGGAGAATATTTTTCTCCCGTAAGTCTATTTTAAAGTGGAGATAGCAACAATTTTTTCCGCATCTTTCGCTAAGCTAGGCACAAAATGATAAATGGAAAACCGCCATGAACAGCACCTGGGTCAAAAACGCCATTAGCGAAATTAATGCTGATTACCAACGCAGCGCCGACACGCATTTGATTCGTTTGTCGCTGCCGGCATTTTCCGGCATTCAGCTCTATTTAAAAGATGAGAGTACGCATCCGACCGGTAGCCTGAAGCACCGGCTGGCGCGTTCACTTTTCCTCTATGGCCTGTGCAATGGCTGGATCAAAGAAGGCACGCCAATTATTGAAGCCTCATCGGGCTCTACGGCGGTGTCTGAAGCCTATTTCGCCCGGCTGCTGGGGCTGCCATTCATCGCCGTGATGCCCTCCTGCACAGCCAAACGAAAGGTTGAACAGATTGAGTTCTACGGCGGACGTTGCCATTTCGTACAGAGCGCCTGCGAAATCTATGCCGCATCGGAAAAGCTGGCCCGTGAACTTAACGGCCACTATATGGATCAGTTTACTTTCGCCGAACGCGCCACCGACTGGCGCGGAAATAACAATATCGCCGACAGCATCTTCCGCCAGATGAGCCATGAACCGAACCCAATTCCCGACTGGATTGTGATGAGCGCAGGCACCGGCGGCACTTCGGCGACGATTGGCCGCTATATCCGCTGCCAGGGGCACAATACCCGCCTGATGGTCGTCGATCCGCAGAACTCCGTGTTTATGGACTACTGGCAGAGCCGGGATAGCGCGCTGCGCAGTGCTGTGGGCAGTAAAATCGAAGGCATTGGCCGCCCGCGCGTCGAACCCTCCTTTATTCCCGATGTGGTGGATGACATGCTGCGCGTTCCCGATGCCGCAAGCGTGGCGACGGCACAATGGCTGGAAACTCAGTTAGGCCGTAAGGTCGGCGCTTCTACGGGTACCAATATGTGGGGGGCGCTGCAACTGGCGACGCAAATGCGCAAAGAGGGGCGTAGCGGTTCTATCGTGACGCTGCTGTGTGACAGCGGCGAGCGCTATCTGGATACCTATTACAATCCGGCATGGGTGAAAGAGCATATCGGCGACCTCGCTCCATGGCACGCAGAGGTAGAGCGTCTGCTGGCACAATAATTACCCACGAATTGATGACGAAAAAAAGCCAGGCTTATCATCCTGGCTTGCTGGAAAGGTCTCATTATTCGGGGGAATAAGGAAGGTTGGGTTTGTCCAGCCAATGTGTTAAATAGTGGGATACCGCCTGATTCTGGCAGTGCCCGATAATCGGCAAATGCGGCAATGCCGCCTTCAGTTGGCCCATCGCGTTGCCCATAATCAGGCCGCGCCCGACCAGGCTGAGCATCTCCCGGTCATTCATGGCATCGCCAAATGCCATACACTCCTGCATCGTCAGGCCAAGATGCGCGCTGAGTACGGTGAGCGCGCTCCCCTTATTACAACCTGTGGGCAATACTTCCAGACAATCGATCGCAGAAAAACAGATGTGCGCACGTTCGCCCAACGCCTCCTGCAACTGAATACTCAACCGGATGAGATCGTCATGATCGCCGCAAAAACAGATCTTGGTAACCTCATGAGCCGGGATCTGCTTCAGATCGCGCAACTGATAGTGAAAACCACTGTACATATGCGCCTGCAACATCTCAGGGATGGCTTTCCCCGTAAACCAGCCGTCGTCGTTAAACACATGAACGCTGGCGCGCGTTTCCCAGGCCGCGTGTAGCACTTCATCGGCAACATCCGGCGCAAGATCGCTGCGGTGCATAACCTCACCGTGCAGAGAATGCACCCGGGTACCGTTGCCGGTGATGAGAAAGGCATCAAGCGCCAGTTGGTCAATCAGCGGGCGCATCTCCAGCACGTGTCGGCCGGTAGCAAATGTAAGGGTGATATCGCGATCGCGCAGACGTTTTAGCGTGGTGATAGTTTCACTACCCAGCCGATGGTCGGGCATCAGTAACGTACCATCCATATCAAATGCTGCCAGTTTTGCCATTTTATTCCCGCCTGTGATCGTGCTCTCTTGCGTACCAGTATTGTCTGAGATATACGGAAGTAATACTGAATTGTTCATATTTTTTGTTCCGGATTTATATGCGACTGCTTAACCGATTAAATCAGTTTCAGCGACTCTGGCTCCCCTCTTCCGGTGCGCCCCAGCAGGTCACAATCGCCGAACTGGCGGAGCGCTGTTTTTGCAGCGAACGGCACGTGCGCACGCTGCTGCGTCAGGCAAGCGATGCCGGATGGCTGAGCTGGCAGGCGCAGTCCGGGCGTGGGAAACGCGGTTCGCTGACCTTTCATACCACGCCGGACGTGCTGCGTAACGAGATGATGGAACTGGCGTTGAGTAAAGGCCAGCAGCAGAATGCGCTGGAACTGGCGCAACTGGCACCTGTTGAACTGCGCGCGCTGCTGCATCCGTTTCTTGGCGGCCAGTGGCAGAACAACACGCCAACGCTGCGTATTCCTTACTACCGCCCGCTTGACCCCCTGCACCCTGGTTTTTTAGTGGGGCGAGCGGAACAACACCTGGCCGGGCAAATCTACGCCGGATTAACCCGCTTCGGGCGCGACTCCGCCCGCCCGGAGGGCGATATTGCTCACCACTGGGAAGTCTCGCAGGATGGGCTTCACTGGCAGTTTTATATTCGCTCAACTCTTCACTGGCACAATGGCGACCCGGTGGAAACGCATCAGCTAAAAGAGCGCCTTGAGATGCTGCTCACACAGCCCGGTTTACGCAAACTGTTTGCCTGCGTCGCGCATATTGACCAGCCTCACGCCCAGTGCCTGAGCTTTACGCTCCATCGCCCTGACTATTGGCTCCCCCATCGGCTGGCAAGCTATTGCAGCGTGCTGGCGCACCCGGACGATCCCCTCCTCGGATGCGGCCCGTTCCAGCTTAAAATCTTTGAGCCCGAACTGGTGCGGCTCGAGAGCCACCACCGCTACCATCTGGGGCATCCGCTGTTACAGGCGATTGAGTTCTGGATAACCCCGCAGCTTTTTGAGCAGGATCTCGGTACGAGCTGCCGCCATCCGGTGCAGATAGCTGTCGGCCAGGCGGAAGAACTGAGTCAGTTACGCCTGGTGAGTAACAGCATTAGTCTTGGGTTCTGCTATCTGACATTTCGCCAGAGCCCGCGATTGTCGAAAGCACAGGCGCTACGGGTGATTGCGCTTATCCATCAAAGCGGTCTGCTACAAAGCCTACCGGTGGATGAAAACCTCATCACGCCAAGCGAAGCGCTGCTTCCCGGCTGGGCCATTCCTCTGGAGGGCGATAACGATACCCCGCTCCCTCCGCACCTTACGCTGCACTATCACCTGCCCGTTGAGCTGCACACCATGGCAGAACAACTTAAACAGGCGCTGGCGAAACAGGGTTGCGAACTGACGCTTTGCTTCCACAATGCGAAAAGCTGGGATGATTATCCGGATCTGGATCAGGCCGATTTCATGATGGGCGATCGACTAATAGGCGAGATGCCAGAATATACGCTTGAACAGTGGTTGCGCTGCGATCCTTTATGGCCCGCAGTCCTGAGCGAGTCGCGTTTCGCCATGCTAATCAACACCCTGGATGCAGCGCAGGCACAGTCAGAAGAGGCCGAGCGCGTCAATGCGCTGAAGCACATCTTCACCCTGTTGATGGAAGAAGGCATGCTGACCCCCCTCTTTAACTATCAATATCAAATCAGCGCGCCGCCAGGCGTAAACGGCATCCATCTGAATGCCCGCGGCTGGTTTGATTTCACCCGGGCCTGGCTACCGCCGTCAACACGGTGAAGAAGCTGGTCGCCGCGCTGTCCAGGCGTTACCATAGCGTTTTTATCGTCATCAACAGGAAATGCTATGAAACGCGCGGTTGTCGTCTTTAGCGGCGGACAAGATTCCACAACATGCCTGGTGCAGGCGCTTCATCAATATGATGAAGTGCATTGCGTCACTTTTGATTATGGCCAGCGCCACCGGGCTGAAATCGATATCGCCCGCGAACTGGCGTTAAAACTGGGCGCGCGCGCGCATAAAGTGCTGGATGTCACCCTGCTCAATGAACTGGCGGTCAGCAGCCTGACCCGTGACAGCATTCCGGTTCCGGACTATGAACCGGATGCCGACGGTATTCCGAATACCTTTGTGCCGGGGCGCAATATTCTGTTTCTCACTCTGACCGCAATTTATGCTTACCAGGTGCAGGCGGAAGCGATCATCACCGGGGTGTGCGAGACCGATTTCTCCGGCTACCCGGACTGTCGTGATGAATTTGTTAAGGCCCTGAATCACGCAGTGAACCTTGGCATGGCGAAAGATATTCGCTTTGAAACACCGCTGATGTGGCTGGATAAAGCAGAAACCTGGGCACTTGCTGACTACTGGGGCAAGCTCGACCTCGTGCGTAGCGAAACTCTGACCTGCTATAACGGCATTAAGGGCGATGGCTGCGGGCACTGTGCATCCTGTCATTTGCGGGCGAATGGGCTCAATCATTATCTGGCGGACAAAGTCGGCGTTGCAGCGGCAATGAAGCAGAAAACCGGGCTGAAATAATTCAGCACAGGGTCGCTGCGCTTGCCCGGCCTACATCTTTTTGTGGCCACAATAAGCGCAGCGCTACCGGGCGATTGCGCACTTAGGCAACCATCTGCTCGAGATGTTCGCGTAACTCCCCTTCCAGCGGCAATGCTTTTTGTGTTTTAAGGTCGATACAGACAAAGGTGATCAGCGCATCGGCGATAACCTGCCCTTCAGGATCCAGCGTAATCACTTGACTCAATACGCCGCTTTTACCGTTTAACTGCTCGACTTTACTGGTTACGGTAAGCACATCGCTCAGCACTGCCGGGCGACGATAGTTAATATTGATATTCACCACCACAAATGCGATGTGGTGCGCGCTCATCCACTGGAAACTGGCGCTATTCTCCAGCCCATCCCAGCGTGCCTCTTCGAGAAACTCCAGATATCGGGCGTTATTAACGTGCTGATAAACATCCAGATGATACCCGCGAACTTTAATTTTTGTCTGCATAGCGCCTTTGCCTTACATGTTATTAGTAGAATCAGAGGTCACACCACTGGTATGACCTCTTTAGTCTGGCAAACTTTGACGCCAGCGCAAGCCACGAAAAGCAATTAAAGCGTGAGATGGCTCAAATTACGCTCCACCAGCGAATTGCCCATGCCCGGCACCTGCTTTAGATCCTCCACCGTTTTAAACGGGCCGTACTCCTCCCGGTAATTGACGATGGCCTGCGCTTTTTTAAGGCCGACACCGTTCATTGCCTGTGCCAGCTCTTCGGCTGATGCTGTGTTGATGCTGACTTTACTACCACTTTCATCATCTGCTTTCGCGGCGGGCACAGCTTTGGCCTGATCCGGGCTGGCTTTCGTGTCCTGCGTTACTGCCGGTTTCGCTCCGGCGGCGGGTGCCGCCTGTGCGCTTAAGCTCATCCCCATACAGGAAACAACAGCCGCAATTGCCAACATTTTAATTCCACGTTTCATACTCATTTCTCCTTGTTGATTGATAACGACGCCACGATAGCGAGCGCTAAACAACAATTCAAAAGGCAGATTTAAAATGTGGAAAAGGCCGCGAAAGCGGCCTTTGAGGTGTACATCGCATTACAAATAAATGCGAGGAGGGTTCCGATTATTGTTGCTGGTCGACGATGTCGCCCATCTTAATCTTCGCCGATTTACGCAGGTTGCTCATCAACGCTTCGAAAGCGATCTGTGCGTTGTTCTGGGTGATCCCCTGAACCATCGCTTTCTTCTGCGCTTCCGGCATTTCGCCCGCTTTCACTTCGTCCAGCGCCAGCAGAACCACGTTGCCCTGCATGTCGTTGCCCATACCGAAGCTTGGTTTGCCGGGCTGCGGCAACGGCAGTTCGAAGGTTGCCTGGCTCAGCGGATCCTGGCCGGTACGGCTCAGGGTTTTGGTTTCGCCAAAGCGCAGACCAGCAACTTTCATCGCCTCGTCGCCTTTACCATCTTTTAGCGCAGCCAGCAGTTTTTCAGCATCGAGTTTCGCCTGCTGCTCTGCTTTGTTGTGCTTAACGATATCGGTCACCTGCGCTTTCACGTCGCTCAGCGGTTTAACCGTTTCTGCTTTATGCTCCGCTACGCGCAGAACGAAAGCGCGATCGCCATCGACGGTGATGATGTCGGAGTTATTACCCGGTGCGCCGTTTTCGCCCACCAGACCACCGTTGAAGATTGCATCGGTGACCGGTTTGAAGTTCAGTTCAGCCGGAACGTTGTCGTGGCCGAACCACTCGGTCACGACCGCTTTCACGCCCGCGACCTGCTCAGCACTCGCCAGAGAGTCGTTGTCGCTGCTCGCCGCATCACTCACTTTCTGCTGCAATGCGTAGTAGGCGTCCAGCGCTTTTTCCTGCTTCACTTTGTCAGCAATTTGCGCGTGAACGTCAGCCAGCGCTTTCACTTGTGCAGGCTGAACATCATCCAGTCGCGCAATCAGGAAGCCAACAGAGGAGGTGATAACGCCAGACAACTGACCTTTCTCTTTCAGGCCCGCGTCTTTCAGCTCCGGCAGCGTGGTGGAATCTTCCAGCCAGCCCATATCACCGCCGTTACGTTTAGAGATAACGTCGGTGGATTTCTCTTTGGCAATTGCCGCAAAGTCGCCGCCGCTTTTCAGCTCGTCAAGAATGGCTTTCGCATCGGCTTCCGTTTTAGTCTGGATAATGCTGTAACGCTTACGCTCAGGTTGCGTGAACTCATCCTGATGCTGGTCATAGTAAGCCTGTACATCGGCGTCGGTAGCCGCAGACGCCATGCTTGCAGCATCCAGTTTGATGTAGCTAACGCGGAACTGTTCCGGCGCGACAAACTGGCCTTTATTCTGCTCGTAGTAGCTGGCTACCTCTTCATCGCTCACCTGCTGCTTTGCCGCCAGCGCATTGACGTCGATGGTGGCTTCACGCACCAGACGCTGCTGGGAAACCAGCGCAGCCAGTTGGTCGGTCTCGCCCGGCAGCATGAAGTCGGTACCGGCAACGGCGCTGATCAACTGATTAGTGGTCAACTGGTTACGCAGCGCCTGCGCGTACTGATCGGCCGTCATCCCCATTTGATTCACCAGCGCGTTGTAGCGGGTGTTATCAAATTTCCCTTCGTTCTGGAAGGCCGGGGTGGCGAAGATAGCTTTACGTACCTGCTCATCACTAATGCCGAGGCCCAGTTCTTTCGCGTATTGGTCGAGCAGCGCTTCGTCCACCAGGCGGCTCAGCACTTGCTGACGCATGGTTTTGATATAGTTTTCGTTAGCCGCCAGTTCGGAGAATTGATCGCCCATCTGCTGCTGCATGCGGTTACGCTCGCTGGCAACGGCGTTTTCAAACTGACCGCGGCTGATCTCCTGGCCATTCACCTTTGCGGCATAATTACTACCGCCGCCAATCAGGTAGCCACTCACGCCGGTCAAAATGAACGACACAATAATGATACCGAAGATTACCTTGAGCACGACGCTGTTAGCTGCCGTGCGTAAATTGTCCATCATGGTGTAACAACACTCCGCTGTAGGTGACTTTTATACCCTTTCGCCACAGGTTGCTGACAACCCGGCAAATTCAGAGCAAATACCTCGTGCAGCATAGCACGTCTCGACCGCTGCGCGTGAGGCCGTATTTTGACAAGAAAACGGGGCCGTTGTCAGCCCACAACGCGTAGAAACTCGCAGAAAGTGGCATTTAAGCCATAAAAAAAGGCACATCAAGTGATGCGCCCTTGTACTGTGTCACATTCCCGAAGGGGAGAGCGATCAGTTTACCGCGTCTTTCAGTGCCTTGCCTGCACGGAATGCCGGTACTTTCGCTGCAGCGATGGTGATCTCTTTACCAGTTTGCGGGTTGCGGCCAGTACGGGCAGCACGCTCTTTAACGGCAAAAGTACCAAAACCTACCAGCGCAACGTCATCCCCGGATTGCAGAGATTCAGTAACAGAAGCAATTAATGCATCTAACGCACGTCCGGCTGCAGCTTTGGAGATATCCGCGCCAGCAGCAATTTTGTCAATCAGTTGAGATTTATTCACTGTTCTCTTCCTCTCTTTATTATTTATATCGCACCGGAATCCTTCATGGTGCAACGCGCAGCAGTTATATCAGGACTGCCATGCCCTTACAACAGGAGTTGTACTAACAGTCCTGCAGCGTCCTAAATTAACGAGACAAAAAAAGGCTGGCAAGTCCGTTTTTACCTGCCAGCCCTGTTTTTATTGACGCTCTTTGCGCGAGGTCACTATTTTGCGGTCACAACCTGCATGCCAAACGGTTCATTTTGCAGCGCGAGCGTTAAAACTTCGTCGATGCGTTTGACCGGATGGATGTCCAGATCGGCCAGAACGTTATCAGGAATCTCTTCCAGATCGCGTTTGTTTTCGTCAGGGATCAACACGGTCTTGATTCCACCGCGATGCGCCGCCAGCAGTTTTTCTTTCAAACCACCAATCGGAAGAACCTGACCACGCAGCGTGATTTCACCCGTCATCGCCACATCGGCGCGCACCGGGTTGCCCGTCAGACAGGAAACCAGCGCGGTACACATGGCGATACCTGCACTTGGGCCATCTTTCGGCGTCGCCCCTTCCGGCACGTGAACGTGAATATCGCGTTTTTCGTAGAAATCCGGGTTGATACCCAGTTTTTCTGCGCGCGCACCACGGTCAACGCCGCCTGAATAGACTCCTGCATCACTTCGCCAAGCGATCCGGTATAGGTCAGCTTGCCTTTGCCAGGTACACAGGCGGTTTCAATGGTCAGCAGATCGCCGCCCACCTCCGTCCATGCCAGGCCAGTCACCTGACCGACGCGGTTTTCGTCATCGGCACGACCATAGTCGAAGCGTTGAACGCCCAGGTAATCGTGCAAATTGTCGCCGTTAATTTCGATGTGCTTGAGGGTTTTATCCAACAGCAACTGTTTAACCGCCTTACGGCACAGTTTCGAAATTTCACGCTCAAGGCTACGCACGCCCGCTTCACGGGTGTAGTAACGAATGATGCCGACAATCGCGCTGTCATCCACCGTCAGCTCGCCTTTTTTCAGGGCGTTGCGTTCGATTTGCTTCGGCAACAGATGCTGTTTGGCAATGTTCAGTTTTTCATCTTCGGTATAACCGGAGAGACGAATCACTTCCATACGATCCAGTAACGGCGCCGGAATGTTCATGGAGTTCGAGGTCGCGACAAACATCACGTCGCTGAGATCGTAATCCACTTCCAGGTAGTGATCGCTGAACGCCACGTTCTGTTCTGGATCCAGCACTTCTAACAAGGCAGAAGCGGGATCGCCGCGCATATCGGACGACATTTTGTCGATTTCATCGAGCAGGAACAGCGGGTTTTTAACGCCCACTTTCGCCATTTTCTGGATCAATTTACCCGGCATAGAGCCGATATAGGTACGACGGTGACCACGGATTTCCGCTTCATCACGCACGCCGCCCAGCGCCATACGAATGTACTTACGTCCCGTCGCTTTAGCGATAGATTGACCCAGAGAGGTTTTACCCACCCCCGGCGGCCCTACCAGGCACAGAATCGGGCCCTTGATTTTGTTCACACGGCTTTGAACCGCAAGATACTCAAGGATGCGGTCTTTCACACGTTCAAGGCCGTAATGGTCGGTATCGAGGATTTCCTGCGCCTGACGAAGGTCTTTTTTGACCTTGCTGCGCGCATTCCACGGCACCTGTACCATCCAGTCGATATAACCGCGAACTACGGTCGCTTCGGCTGACATCGGGGACATCATTTTCAGCTTCTGCAGTTCGGCTTCGGTTTTCTCTTTCGCCTCTTTCGGCATTTTCGCCGCGTCGATCTTACGCTTCAGCGCTTCGTTTTCGTCCGGCGCGTCGTCCATCTCGCCCAGTTCTTTCTGAATAGCTTTCATTTGCTCATTCAGATAGTACTCACGCTGAGACTTCTCCATCTGCTTTTTCACACGGCTGCGAATACGTTTCTCAACCTGCAGCAGATCGATTTCCGACTCCATCATCGCCATCAGATATTCGAGGCGTTCGTTGATGTCAGACATTTCGAGCACAGACTGTTTGTCCGCCAGTTTCAGCGGCATGTGCGCAGCAATGGTGTCAGCCAGACGTGCAGGATCGTCGATGCTGTTCAGCGACGTCAGCACTTCTGGCGGGATTTTTTTATTTAGCTTGATGTAGCCTTCGAACTGGCTAATCGCGGTACGCACCAGCACTTCCTGCTCGCGCTCTTCGATATCCGGAGATTCCAGATATTCCGCTTTCGCCGAAAAGTGTTCACCGTTATCCGACAACGTGGTGATACGCGCACGCTGTAAGCCTTCAACCAGCACTTTTACAGTGCCATCTGGCAGCTTCAGCATTTGCAAAATAGAGGCCACGGTCCCGACGGTGAAAAGATCGTTTACACCCGGCTCATCCGTTGATGCTTCTTTCTGCGCAACCAACATGATTTTTTTATCATGATCCATGGCGGCTTCAAGGCAACGGATAGATTTTTCCCGCCCTACAAACAAGGGTATGACCATGTGCGGATAAACCACCACATCGCGCAACGGCAATACGGGGATTTCAATGCGTTCAGAACGCTCAGGATTCATAGAGCTCTCTCTTAGTTTAATGTCCGCCAGGTAATCAGATGACATAAGTGTGCGTCATGTCATCATTAACATGTATGTCAGTATATGGGGATGTATTCCACACATTCAACGGCATGTTTACGGAAAAATAAAAGGGGAGATAAAATCCCCCCTTTTTGATTAACTGATTGTATGAATTGGCGAATTATTCACCAGATGCTTGCTGCGCTTCCGGCTTGCCGTAAATCAGCAGCGGCTTGCTCTGGCCGCCAATCACTGACTCATCGATAACCACTTTTTCGACGTCTTCCATGGAAGGCAGATCGTACATGGTATCGAGCAGCGCAGCTTCGACGATAGAGCGCAGACCACGCGCACCGGTTTTACGAATCATCGCTTTCTTGGCAATCGCGTCCAGCGCTTCATCGCGGAACTCCAGATCGACACCTTCCAGATTGAACAGCGCCTGATACTGTTTAGTCAGGGCGTTTTTCGGCTCTTTCAGGATCTGAATCAGCGCGTCTTCGCTCAGTTCATTCAGCGTCGCAACCACCGGCAGACGACCAATAAATTCCGGGATCAGACCAAACTTGATCAAATCTTCCGGTTCAACCTGCGTCAGCAGTTCACCTTCGCTGGCTTTATCAGTTTTCGATTTCACGGTCGCGCCGAAGCCGATGCCGGAACCGGTTTCTACACGGTTAGCGATAACTTTATCGAGGCCCGCAAACGCGCCGCCGCAGATAAACAGAATCCTGGAGGTATCAACCTGCAAGAACTCCTGCTGCGGATGTTTGCGCCCGCCCTGCGGCGGAACGGCAGCTACAGTGCCTTCAATCAGTTTCAGCAGAGCCTGCTGTACGCCTTCGCCCGACACGTCACGGGTGATGGACGGGTTATCAGATTTGCGTGAAATCTTGTCGATTTCATCGATGTAGACAATGCCGCGCTGGGCTTTCTGGACATCGTAATCGCATTTCTGCAGCAGTTTCTGAATGATGTTCTCAACGTCTTCACCAACGTAACCCGCTTCGGTCAACGTGGTGGCATCGGCCATGGTGAACGGAACGTCCAGCAGGCGCGCCAGCGTTTCCGCCAGCAGCGTTTTACCGGAACCGGTTGGGCCGATCAGCAGAATGTTACTTTTGCCCAGCTCAACACCGTTACTGGTATCGCCGTTGCGCAGACGTTTGTAGTGGTTATAAACCGCTACAGCCAGAACCTTTTTCGCCTGTTCCTGCCCAATGACGTAGTCATCCAGGTGATGGCGAATTTCATGTGGCGTCGGCAATGCACTACGTTCACGATGCGGCGCCACTTCTTTAATCTCTTCGCGAATGATGTCGTTACACAAATCAACACATTCGTCGCAGATATACACTGACGGCCCGGCGATCAGCTTACGCACTTCGTGCTGGCTTTTGCCGCAAAAAGAGCAATACAACAGTTTGCCCGAACCATCTTTGCGTTTATCTGTCATGAGTCAAAACCTCTTTTTAAGTTCTTTGTGCCGCATATGACGACGCAAATGCCATTCTCAAGCGCAAGCCGCTACGCAAGCGTTGTGCCGCCCATACATAGTATAGCGGCACACCCGCGCTCTGGGCATCAATTACGATGGGTCAAAATTGAGTCGACCAGGCCGTACTCTACTGCCTCAGAGGCAGAGAGGAAGCGATCGCGTTCG
This sequence comes from Pseudocitrobacter cyperus, assembly GCF_039889165.1. Lineage (NCBI taxonomy): Bacteria > Pseudomonadati > Pseudomonadota > Gammaproteobacteria > Enterobacterales > Enterobacteriaceae > Pseudocitrobacter > Pseudocitrobacter cyperus. The sequence continues at coordinate 1,608,076 of NZ_JAYMYY010000001.1, forward strand.
GTATCACGTTCGATCTGCTCAAGAGATTGACCCGTATGGTGGGCCATAAGTTCATTCATGCGCCCTTTAACTTTCAGGATTTCGCGGGCGTGGATTTCGATATCCGTCGCCTGACCCTGATAGCCACCCAGCGGCTGGTGGATCATCACGCGCGAGTTCGGCAGGCAGAAACGCTTGCCTTTCGCCCCTGCGGTCAGCAGGAAGGCGCCCATGGACGCCGCCTGGCCCATACAAATGGTGCTCACGTCCGGCTTGATGAACTGCATGGTGTCATAAATCGACATCCCGGCAGTGATGACGCCGCCTGGGGAGTTAATGTACAGGTAAATATCTTTTTCCGGGTTTTCCGCTTCCAGAAACAGCATCTGCGCCACGATCAGGTTAGCCATGTGGTCTTCCACCTGGCCGGTCAGAAAGATAACGCGCTCCTTAAGAAGACGGGAGTAGATATCAAAAGAACGTTCACCGCGTGAGGTCTGTTCGATGACCATCGGCACCAGGGCCATATGGGGTGCAAAGTTATCTCGTTCGCCACTGTATGACATTTCCGTCTCCTGGATAAAAAAATGAAACCTGCTGTACTGATTGTACCTTGTTTGCAACCTTGTGGACGGTTTACCAGCCATCGCAGCTAATACTTCCCCTTTTATGGGGACGAACCCACCCTATTTCAAGCATAACAATATTTTGCCGTTACGCTAACACCGAAACTGCGTTTTATCACGCTTACGCTGTCTATCAGTGCGATAAAAAAAACCCGCTGCCGGAAGGCAACGGGTTTTTGCTCAAACTTTAAACGCAGGAAGCGAAATTACGCCTGCTGGTTCATCAGTTCGTTGAAGGAAGTTGCTTTTTCAGACACTTTCGCTTTTTCCAGAACCGCTTCAACAGCTTGTTCTTCCAGAGCGACGCTGCGCATGTTTTCCATCAGTTCTTTGTTTTTGCTGTAGAACTCGATAACTTCTTTCGGATCTTCGTAGGCAGAGGCCATTTCTTCGATCAGCGTCGCTACGCGAGCTTCATCAGCTTTCAGTTCGTTGGTGCGAATCACTTCGCCCAGCAGCAGGCCAACGACTACGCGGCGTTTAGCCTGTTCTTCGAACAGTTCACGCGGCAGTTCCATCGCTTGTTGCTGGTTGCCACCGAAACGCTGAGCAGCCTGACGACGCAGAACGTCGATTTCGCTGTCGATCAGGGCAGCCGGAACGTCGATTTCGTTCGCTTTCACCAGGCCTTCAATCGCCTGAGATTTAACACGGTTACGTACTGCGCCTTTCAGCTCACGTTCCATGTTTTTACGTACTTCTGCACGCAGACCGTCAACGGAACCATCTTCAACGCCGAAACGTTTGATGAACTCAGCAGTCAGTTCCGGCAGTTCACGTTCTTCAACTTTTTTCAGGTTGATAACGAATTTCGCCGCTTTACCTTTCAGGTTTTCAGCGTGGTACTCTTCCGGGAAGGTAACGTCGATGGTGAACTCTTCACCCGCTTTGTGACCTTTGATACCGTCTTCGAAGCCCGGGATCATACGACCCTGGCCCATAGCCAGTACGAAATCAGTCGCTTTGCCGCCTTCGAACTCTTCGCCGTCCACAGAACCGCTGAAGTCAACGGTAACACGGTCTTCAGCATCAACTGCGCCATCTTTGTCTTTCCAGGTCGCCTGTTGTTTACGCAGGGTGTCCAGCATGCCGTCAACGTCAGTTTCGGTCACTTCAACAACCGGTTTTTCAACTTCGATTGCGTCCAGGCCTTTCAGCTCAACTTCCGGATACACTTCGAACTCAACCGCGTAGGTGAAATCTTCGCCCAGTTTGTATTCGCCCGGAACGTAGTTTGGTGCGCCAGCCGGGTTGATTTTTTCTTTGATGATCGCATCAACGAAGTTGCGGCTCATCAGGTCGCCCAGCACGTCCTGGCGAACAGAAGCGCCATAACGCTGAGCAACAACATTCATTGGTACTTTGCCCTTACGGAAGCCGTCAATGCGTACTTTTTTCGCTACGTTGACCAGCTCGCTTTTTACAGCAGTTTCGATGCTGTCAGCAGGGATAGTAATCGTTACGCGGCGGCCAAGGCCCTGAGTGGTTTCAACTGAAACTTGCATCTTGTTACCTCAAAAAAATCACAGTGCTCGGTCAACTCTGAGTTTTGCCTCGCAATACCGGGATGTTCTCTTTAAATCAGATTCACATTCCGTGTCGCCAGAATCATCCCGAAGACATTCCGAAAAATAAGACGCGCATTATAGCGGCATCACTGATATGAGTCGAGAACGGTTGTTATGCCTGGATGCGGCTTTTTTCACAATTCCCGGCTATTTTTTGTCTGAAAATGGTGAAGCACGCCCATTTTTCAGACAAAACAAAACGGCCCGCAGGCCGTTTTCTCATAATTCTGTACGCAACATACTGGAAAAGTTCCGTTCGTTGCAAATGCCTTTTCTACGCCAGGCTTCCCGCGCCGCGACAAGGCGGCGATGCGACGACAGTATCCTGTAACCCCTCCCACTCTTTACGCGTATAGGTGTGCAACGCCAGAGCGTGCACCGTGGAAGCCAGCTCCTCCGTTAAGGTGCCGTAGATCATGCGGTGACGATTAAGAAAACGTTCACCGGTGAAACGATCGCTGACCAGCACTACCTTGAAGTGACTTTCGGAACCCGCCGGTACGTTGTGGCGATAGCTCTCATCCGTCACTTCGAGGAACACAGGTTCAAACGCTGCCCTTAATTTTTCTTCGATTTGTTCACGTATCATCATGAAGTTACTCCTCCGACAACGTTGAGATGCCGTCTATCCCTTTAAATGTTAGCCGCTTTTACCGTTTCCATTACACAAAGACAACAAAAAATTAGCGTTTGTCTGATATAAACGCGCAACCCAATGAAGTTAACTGCGTTCTCTTCTTTTACACACCCTTCGCCGCTGCATAAGGCGATAAAACATACAACACGATGAAATTACATGCATTGCCTACTTCCCCTTGCCGTTGGCGATGTTATGATGGCGGGAATTTTCAGTAAACAATGCGTTTTGAGAGCCTGAACATGTTAAAAAAAATCCTCTTTCCCTTAGTAGCGCTGTTTATGTTGGCAGGATGCGCCACGCCGCCGACCACTATCGACGTGTCACCGAAAATGACGCTGCCGCAGCAGGATCCGAGCCTGATGGGCATTACCGTCAGCATCAATGGCGCCGACCAGCGTCAGGATCAGGCGCTGGCTAAAGTGACCCGCGATAACCAGCAGGTCACTCTGACGGCTTCCCGCGACCTGCGCTTCCTGTTACAAGAAGTGCTGGAAAAACAGATGACCGCGCGCGGCTATATGATTGGGCCTAATGGCGCAGTCGACCTGCAAATCATCGTCAGCAATCTGTATGCCGATGTTTCTCAGGGCAACGTCCGTTATAACATCGCCACCAAGGCTGATATCGCCATCATCGCGACCGCGAAGAATGGCAACAAGATGACCAAAAATTACCGCGCCAGCTACTCCGTAGAAGGGGCGTTCCAGGCATCGAACAAAAATATCGCCAACGCCGTTAACAGCGTACTGACCGATACCATCGCGGATATGTCTCAGGACACCAGCGTCCACGACTTTATCAAGCAAAACGCGCGTTAATCCCACTAAACTGACCCGACTCTACGTCGGGTCAGTACTATAAGAACATGCCCACTCATTATTTACGTATTTTCCAGCAACCGAAATCGGCCATTCTGCTGATTCTTGGTTTCGCCTCCGGTTTACCCCTCGCGCTGACCTCCGGGACGCTGCAGGCATGGATGACCGTAGAAAACATCGATCTGAAAACGATTGGCTTCTTCTCACTTGTCGGTCAGGCCTACGTCTTTAAGTTTCTCTGGTCGCCGGTGATGGATCGTTATACCCCGCCGTTTCTCGGCCGCCGCCGCGGCTGGTTACTGACCACCCAACTTCTGCTGTTGATTGCTATTGCGGCGATGGGCTTTCTTGAGCCCGCTTCGCAACTGCGCTGGATGGCAGCGCTGGCGGTGGTGATTGCCTTCTGTTCCGCTTCGCAGGATATCGTCTTTGACGCCTGGAAAACCGACGTATTGCCCGCGGAAGAGCGTGGCGCGGGCGCCGCCATCAGCGTGCTCGGCTACCGCCTGGGGATGCTGGTTTCCGGCGGCCTTGCGCTGTGGCTGGCCGATAAATGGCTTGGCTGGCAGGGCATGTACTGGCTGATGGCGGCACTGCTGGTGCCCTGTATTATCGCCACCCTGCTTGCACCGGAACCGAGCGATGTTATTCCGGTTCCGCGCAGCCTTGAGCAGGCCGTTGTTGCGCCGTTAAAAGATTTCTTTGGCCGTAACAATGCGTGGCTGATTCTGTTGCTGATTGTGATGTACAAACTTGGCGACGCTTTCGCCATGAGTCTGACCACCACCTTTTTGATTCGCGGCGTCGGTTTTGATGCCGGCGAAGTCGGGATGGTGAACAAAACCCTCGGCTTGTTCGCCACCATTGTCGGCGCGCTTTACGGCGGCGTGTTAATGCAGCGTTTAACGCTGTTCCGCGCGTTGCTGATATTCGGCATCCTGCAGGGGGTGTCAAACGCGGGTTACTGGCTGTTGTCAGTCACAGACAAACATCTGTACTCAATGGGCGCGGCGGTATTCTTCGAAAACCTGTGCGGCGGGATGGGGACTGCGGCGTTTGTCGCGCTGCTGATGACCCTGTGTAACAAATCGTTCTCGGCCACACAGTTCGCTTTGTTATCCGCACTTTCCGCTGTCGGCCGCGTTTACGTCGGGCCTATCGCCGGTTGGTTTGTTGAAGCACACGGCTGGCCAGCCTTCTATCTGTTTTCCGTGGTCGCAGCCGTTCCGGGAATATTGCTGCTGTTAGTCTGCCGCCGGACGCTGGAATACACCCAACAGACGGAGCAATTTATGCCACGCAGCACCTTCAGCGGCGGCTATCGGTTTGCGCTGCGCCTGTTGCTTATCGGCGCTCTGCTGTTGGGCGCATGGCTGGTCATGCTGATCATCGACGCGCTTTCGCTGGCCTCTCTTCCCTTCACCACTACGGTGCTGGAGGCCGGGGCGCTGATCGCCGTAGCAGGTATTTTAGTCGGTTGCCTCCTTGACTACCTGGCGCTACGTAAGACACATCAGATGTAATTCAGCACATTCATGGCGAGTACGTTGTAATCACTATCAGTAATTATTTCGTACTCGCAATGAACCAACTGGATAATTTGTTGATTCGTGCTTTTTAGAATTTTGGAAATTACTGGAATCAATAAAAAGCGCTTTATTTCATTAACCGATTCAGCAGCGTCTTATTATTTTCCTTTTACTGATTTGTCGCCAATTTGATGATTAATTGTTAATTATTTGTATATTATTGACAATGGTTATACCAATTGACATTTCATATCCTCCTTTTATCCCTCCTTCGTTATAACACGCGCCAAATGGGCAATCTGCCTGAAAAATAGACACAATTGCCAACATATGTGACATCAACGGCAGAACCTGGTAACACATAACTGACAGAGAGCTATTCGCATTTACAGTAATGTAACTTTCCCGTAAAATACCCACACGCTTTAAGCGCCACCAACCCCCGTGGAATTGAGGTCGTTACATGAGACTCAGGAAATACAATAAAAGTTTGGGATGGTTGTCATTAATCGCAGGCACCGTTTTACTCAGTGGCTGTGATTCTGCACTTCTTGACCCCAAAGGACAGATTGGACTGGAGCAACGTTCGCTCATACTGACGGCTTTTGGCCTGATGTTGATAGTCGTTATTCCCGCCATCTTGATGGCAGTTGGTTTTGCCTGGAAGTATCGTGCAAGTAATAAAGATGCGAAGTATAGCCCGAACTGGTCACACTCCAATAAAGTGGAAGCTGTGGTCTGGACAGTGCCTATCCTTATCATCATTTTCCTCGCCGTACTGACGTGGAAAACCACCCACGCGCTTGAACCAAGCAAACCGTTAGCCCATGACGAGAAACCAATCACCATTGAAGTGGTCTCTCTGGACTGGAAATGGTTCTTCATCTACCCGGAACAGGGCATTGCTACCGTTAACGAAATCGCCTTCCCGGCAGACGTTCCGGTACAGTTCAAAGTGACCTCGAACTCCGTGATGAACTCCTTCTTTATCCCGCGTCTGGGTAGCCAGATCTACGCGATGGCCGGTATGCAGACCAACCTGCACCTGATCGCGAATGAACCGGGTATCTACGACGGTATTTCCGCCAGCTACAGTGGCCCGGGCTTCTCCGGTATGAAGTTCAAAGCCATTGCGACGCCGGATCGTGCCACGTTCGACCAGTGGGTCGCGAAAGCGAAACAGTCTGCGAACACCATGGATGACATGGCGGCATTCGAGAAAGTGGCTGCACCGAGTGAATACAACAAGGTGGAGTACTTCTCCAGCGTGAAACCGGATTTGTTTAAGGCTATTACGGGCAAATTTATGTCTCACGACACAAACATGAACATGTCCCAACCGGCAGGCGAGCACGCAGCGCATGAAGGTATGGAAGGCATGGACATGAACCACGCCCAAGCCGCTCACTAAGGGGCCGAGGAAGAAAACGATGTTCGGAAAATTGACACTGGATGCAGTGCCGTTCCATGAACCAATTGTCATGGTAACGATAGCTGCAATTATCGTCGGGGGACTGGCGATACTGGCAGCCATCACTTACTTCGGTAAGTGGAGCTACCTATGGAAAGAGTGGCTGACCTCGGTTGACCACAAACGCCTTGGTATTATGTATGTCATCGTCGCTATCGTCATGCTGCTGCGTGGCTTTGCCGACGCCATCATGATGCGTAGCCAGCAGGCGCTGGCTTCCGCGGGCGAGGCGGGCTTCCTGCCACCGCACCACTACGATCAGATCTTCACCGCACACGGTGTTATCATGATCTTCTTCGTGGCAATGCCATTCGTTATCGGTCTGATGAACCTCGTGGTTCCACTGCAGATCGGCGCGCGTGACGTTGCGTATCCGTTCCTGAACAACCTGAGCTTCTGGTTCACGGTTGTCGGTGTGATTCTGGTTAACCTCTCTCTGGGCGTCGGTGAGTTCGCGCAGACCGGTTGGCTGGCGTATCCGCCGCTGTCGGGAATTGAGTACAGCCCTGGGGTCGGGGTCGATTACTGGATATGGGCGTTGCAGCTCTCCGGTGTCGGTACGACGCTGACGGGTATCAACTTCTTCGTCACTATTATCAAGATGCGTGCGCCGGGCATGACCATGTTCAAGATGCCGGTATTTACCTGGGCATCACTGTGCGCCAACATCCTGATTATCGCTTCCTTCCCAATTCTGACGGTTACCGTCGCGTTGCTGACCCTGGATCGCTATCTGGGCACCCATTTCTTCACCAATGATATGGGCGGCAACATGATGATGTACATCAACCTGATTTGGGCCTGGGGCCACCCGGAAGTGTACATCCTGGTTCTGCCGGTGTTCGGTGTCTTCTCCGAAATCGCGGCGACCTTCTCGCGTAAACGCCTGTTTGGCTACACCTCACTGGTGTGGGCGACCGTGTGTATTACCATCCTGTCGTTCATCGTTTGGCTGCACCACTTCTTTACAATGGGTGCCGGTGCGAACGTAAACGCCTTCTTCGGTATTACCACGATGATTATCGCCATCCCGACCGGGGTGAAGATCTTCAACTGGCTGTTCACCATGTACCAGGGCCGTATCGTATTCCACTCCGCGATGCTGTGGACTATCGGCTTTATCGTCACCTTCTCTGTCGGTGGTATGACCGGCGTACTGCTGGCGGTACCGGGCGCAGACTTCGTTCTGCACAACAGTCTGTTCCTGATTGCGCACTTCCATAACGTCATCATCGGCGGCGTGGTCTTTGGGTGCTTCGCAGGCCTGACCTACTGGTGGCCGAAAGCCTTTGGTTTCACGCTGAACGAAACCTGGGGTAAACGCGCATTCTGGCTGTGGATCATCGGCTTCTTCGTGGCGTTCATGCCGCTGTACGTGCTGGGCTTCATGGGTATGACCCGTCGCCTCAGCCAGCAGATTGACCCGCAGTTCCACACCATGCTGGTTGTTGCAGCCTGTGGTGCGGCGCTGATTGCACTGGGTATCCTGTGCCAGTTGATTCAGTTCTACGTCTCTATTCGCGACCGCGATCAGAACCGTGACCTGACCGGTGACCCATGGGGTGGCCGCACGCTGGAGTGGGCAACCTCTTCCCCACCGCCGTTCTATAACTTTGCCATTGTGCCGCAGATCCATGAACGCGATGCATTCTGGGAAATGAAAGAGAAAGGTGAAGCGTACAAACAGCCGACACAGTATGAAGAAATTCATATGCCGAAAAACAGCGGTGCGGGTATCGTCATCGCCGCCTTCGCGACTATCTTCGGTTTTGCCATGATCTGGCATATCTGGTGGATGGCGATTGTTGGCTTCGCAGGCATTGTCATTAGCTGGATTGTGAAAAGCTTCGACGAGGACGTGGATTACTACGTGCCGGTCGCTGAAGTCGAAAAACTGGAAAACCAGCATTTCGATGAGATTTCTAAGGCAGGGCTGAAAAATGGCAACTGATACTCTGGCGCATAACGCCCACGCGCACGAACATGGGCACCACGATGCAGGGCCGAATAAGGTATTCGGTTTCTGGATCTACCTGATGAGCGACTGTATTTTGTTCGCCTGTCTGTTCGCCACCTACGCGGTGCTGGTTAACGGCACTGCGGGCGGCCCGACCGGTAAGGACATCTTCGAACTGCCGTTCGTGCTGGTAGAAACGTTCCTGCTGTTGTTCAGCTCCATTACCTATGGCATGGCGGCTATCGCCATGTACAAAAACAACAAGAGCCAGGTCGTTTCCTGGCTCGCCCTGACCTTCCTCTTCGGGGCAGGGTTCATCGGGATGGAAATCTATGAGTTCCATCACCTGATTGCTGAAGGTATGGGCCCGGATCGCAGTGGCTTCCTGTCCGCGTTCTTCGCGCTGGTAGGTACCCACGGTCTGCACGTCACCTCCGGTCTTATCTGGATGGCTGTGCTGATGATTCAGGTTTCCCGTCGCGGGCTGACCAGCACTAACCGCACCCGTATCATGTGCCTGAGTCTGTTCTGGCACTTCCTGGACGTAGTGTGGATCTGTGTGTTCTCTGTAGTTTATCTGATGGGGGCGATGTAATGAGTCATTCTACCGATCACAATGGCGCATCCCACGGCAGCGTGAAGTCCTATATGACGGGCTTCATCCTGTCCATCATCCTGACGGTTATCCCGTTCTGGATGGTGATGACAGGTTCAGCGTCGCCAGCGGTGATTCTGGGAACCATTCTGGTAACAGCGGTAGTGCAGATTCTGGTGCACCTGGTGTACTTCCTGCACATGAACTCGAAGTCTGACGAAGGCTGGAACCTGACTGCGTTTGTCTTCACCGTGATCATCATTGCCATCGTGGTTGTAGGCTCCATCTGGATTATGTGGAACCTGAACTACAACATGATGGTTCACTAAGAGCGGCGAGTATGATGTTTAAGCAATACCTGCAAGTAACGAAACCAGGCATCATTTTTGGCAACCTGATCTCCGTGATCGGCGGTTTCCTGCTGGCCTCCAAGGGCAGCATCGATTACCCGCTGTTTGTCGCGACGCTGATTGGCGTGTCTCTGGTGGTCGCCTCGGGTTGTGTTTTCAACAACTACATCGATCGTGACATCGACCGTAAGATGGAACGAACGAAAAACCGAGTGCTGGTCAAAGGACTGATGGCGCCTAAAACGTCGCTGGTCTACGCCACCTTGCTGGGTATTGCTGGCTTCATGCTGCTGTGGTTCGGCGCGAACCCGCTGGCCTGCTGGCTGGGCGTGATGGGGTTTGTGGTTTATGTCGGCGTTTACAGCCTGTACATGAAACGCCACTCCGTCTACGGCACGCTGATTGGCTCTCTCTCCGGCGCTGCGCCGCCGGTGATTGGCTACTGCGCGGTATCCGGTACCTTCGACAGTGGCGCGCTGATCCTGCTGGCCATTTTCAGCCTGTGGCAGATGCCCCACTCCTACGCCATCGCGATTTTCCGCTTCAAGGATTATCAGGCGGCAAACATTCCGGTTCTGCCGGTGGTGAAAGGCATTTCAGTAGCGAAGAACCACATCACGCTGTACATCGTGGCGTTTGCTATCGCCACCCTGATGCTGACCCTTGGCGGCTATGCTGGTTATAAATACCTGATTGTCGCTGCGGCGGTAAGCGTATGGTGGCTCGGCATGGCGCTGCGCGGTTATAAAGTGGAAGATGATAAAGTCTGGGCGCGTAAGCTCTTTGGCTTCTCTATCATCGCCATCACCGCGCTCTCTGTGATGATGTCTATCGACTTTATGGTGCCAAATTCCCAGAGCCTGCTGACTTACGTCTGGTAAGGTTTGAAGAATGTGCAAAACCCGTTCTGGCGCTGAGAGAGCCCCACAAACTCAGCGTCAATAAACCCAAAACGGGTAGCGTAAATACTCGCGGAGAATGTCTCTGGATATTCTCCGCTCATATCCCCCTCCCCTGCCTCCCAAAACCCACGCATTCGCTTTTATCGCCCCTGTCGCTCTGCGCTATCAGTACTCTGCGGATGTGACATTTCACAACCCCGCAAAACATCTGCCATAAAAAAACGAACGGGCATGGAAATAGCGATCTCCCTGAGTTGTTAGCACAACCAGCAGGTCACTACTTCCATGCCCGTTCTGTTTTCTCGCGACATTACCGGGAATGTCGCGAGGGGTTTATCACCTTAACTCAGAGATTAAAACGTTTCCCAGTTCGCATCGTCCATGGGCTGCTGTTTTAGCAATGCAGGCTGCGGGCGGAGCTTTTCCTGCACCGACGCCACGCGACGCCCTTCAGCCTGCTGGAGCTGGAACACCGCCACTGCATGGCGTAGCTCGCTTGCCTGATCTTCCAGCGCTGCAGCAGCAGAAGCAGACTCCTCCACCAGCGAGGCATTCTGCTGCGTCACGCTGTCCATCTCGGATACCGCCTGCGCTACCTGCTCGATCCCTTTGCTTTGCTCTTCAGAAGCGGAAGCAATTTCGCCCATGATGTCGGTGACGCGAGTGACCGCCGAAACGATCTCTTTCATGGTTGTACCCGCCTCACGAACCTGGCTTGAGCCGGTATCAATACGCGACACCGAGTTCTCAATCAGCACTTTAATCTCTTTTGCGGCCTGCGCGCTGCGACTTGCCAGCGTTCTCACCTCACCTGCCACCACGGCAAAACCACGGCCCTGTTCACCTGCACGGGCAGCCTCTACCGCGGCGTTAAGCGCCAGAATGTTGGTCTGGAAGGCAATGCTGTCGATGACGCTGGTGATATCGACTATTTTGCCGGAGCTTTCGGCAATCTCGTTCATGGTGTTGACCACGCTCTCCACCACACGTCCGCCTTTCTGCGCAGTTTCGGAGGCATTTTTCGCAAGGCCGGTCGCCTGACGCGCGTTATCGGTATTCTGCTTCACCGTCGCGGTAAGCTGCTCCATGCTGGCCGCCGTTTCTTCCAGCGCAGCCGCCTGCTGCTCAGTACGGGAAGAAAGGTCGCTGCTGCCTGCGGAAATTTCGCTGGCGCCAGCGTAAATGGAGTCGGAATTGTCGCGCACAACCGTAACGGTCTTCGCCAGCGACTGCTGCATGGATTTGAGCCCGGCAGACAGACGGCTCATTTCGCTGCGCCCTTCGGCTTCAATCGTGCGGGTTAAATCGCCTTCAGAGATGGCCTGAATATGCCCCATCACTGATTTCAGCGGCCATAGCAGCACACGCTGCAAACCCAGCCAGATAGCGATAAGCGCCACGATAACAATCAGCAAAATGGTGCCCAGCGTCCAGAGCATCCCCGTATAGCTGCTTTGGTTCTGCTCGCTGGCGGCCTTCAACAGCAGGGTGTTCTGGGCCAGCCACTGGCTGTATACGGCTTTGAAATCGTCCTGCGCCTGCTGGGCATCAAGATTACCGTAGGCCTGGTAGTTATCGGCCTTGAGGAACTGAATAGACTTTTCCATGACGTCATACATCTGCTTAAAGCTGGCGGCCGCTTTGTCGTCAATGACTTTGTCCTGACCCGGTACGTCATCGGAGTTCATGTAGTTGCTGAACTGCTTTTGCGCATCGGCCAACTGTATGCTGGCATTACCCAATAGCGTGTTCATGACTTCCAGCGAAGCCGGGTCGAGCTGATTTTTTAAAATACGAATTGCAACGCGGTTAATAGTGACCCGGGTTTCAACCAGCGTCTGGAAGCTGCCGCCGAGCTGCTGTTGCTGGTAGTTCAGCAGACCGGTATTCCTGAAGTTAAGGCGATCGCTGCTGACGGAGGAGTAGAACAGTGCACCGGTCACCAGCAACAACACGCTGAAGATCCCGAGTGTTGTCACGATGCCGGTAATAACTTTGATATTTTTCATAGCGCCGAACGTTCCTGAGGTAGTGGCCAATATAAGATACATCGGTTCAACACAGATTAACCTGACCACCCTGGCGCGACTTTTTGTTAATTTATTGATATTGCAAAGTAAAAAACTTCTTTACTGCACCAGCGTTAGCCTCCCCGCTTTTAGTACATCGACCTCTTTACCGTTAATTTTCGCCGTCGCATCCGTGATTTCAAAGGTCAGCACGCCGCAAAACGCTTTATCTTCAATATGCAACAATGTGGTATTGCTGAACGAATTGTATTCATACCCCTGCAGGTTACGGTTAAGCGTATTCATGCCAAACGGTGCAAACGACGCATTTTTTTTCAGTACCGCTCCCTCTCGGTTAATGACATTCAGAGCCACGCGCATATTCGCGACTTCACCAATGCGGTTGGTATCGGCTTGCAGATGAAGCTGGCAGGCGTAACTATCGTTTTTACTGCCGTTAAACGTGCCGACATGTTTCAGCGTGAGCGCGGGCAGATCGTTTCCCGCCTTTTCTCGCGCCTGTTTATCTTTCTCGCAGGTAGCTAAAAAGCCCTCGATGCGGCCAACCCGACTCTGCCCTTGATCAAAATAGTCTGCGGCCATTTTGCAGTCGGTCTGCACATATTGCCCGTTGGTATACATCCAGCCCAGATAACGCCACGCCAGGGTACTTCCTTGCTCTTTTGCTCCCTCAAAAAGCTTGAATGCTTTGGCGTAGTCAACATCCACCTGTTCCCCCAGATAATAAAGCTCACCAAGTTGGGTTAATGCATCTTTGTTGCCCTGCTTAGCCGCCAGTTCATACCATTTGAGCGCTTGCTGAATATCCGGTTTAACCCCCTTCTCTCCCGTTGCATATAAAATCCCCAGGATAGTCTGGGCGTCAGACTGGCCCAGTTCCGCCGCCTTGCGATACCACGTCATTTTGATGGCGTCTTTATTGACGACTTTTGCAAACCCCGCCTCATAAAGCTGGCCGACCAGCAAAGTGAGTTCAGGATCGTTATCCTTCGCCCAAAATTCGCTAAGATTTATGATGTCTGATTTAGTGAAGCCAAGACGGCTTATAAGAAGCTCATTTCCCGTATTGGCATAACTCATTAGCATCTGAAGAAAGGCAAGACGCTGCGAGGGTTCTTTCATTGCCGCCGCTTTCGCCGTATAAATTTCATCGACCATTTCATTGAGCGTGGGCGCATCAACATATATACCGTCTTTATTCGCTTTATCAGCCAGCGCCTGGGCGAGTGTTGGATTCTTCTCTACGCCGCTTGCGTATTGATAAAAATAACGGGCGTTGTAACAACCAGAATAGCCGCCAAGATCGCAGGCCTGAGTGTAGTTGTTAATTGCCTTTTCCACATCAACGGGTACTGAAATACCGTATTCGTATACAAACCCCAGTCTTGCAAGGGCTTCTGGATTTTTTGCCATGGCAAGCCCCCGAATCCCGGCCAACGCTTTCATCTCGCCTGTGGCAAGTGTGCGGTAATAGCTCTCGACTTCATCAGCGGCGTGACATGCGGTCGCGATAGATAAACCTAAAACCAGCCCAATTCCTTTGTAATTTAACATTCGATAGTCCTTAAATAACCCTGTTACTGGGTACTTACTGCTCCAGTGTTAAAATATTTTCTTTTATTACACCAACATTTTCTCATTAATCGCCGCGGTTGCTGATTTCAAGAAAAGCGTTACCTCTTTCGAAAGCTTATCAATATATTTCTGCGACATTGATATTTCACAACAATTTAAATCACATAATAAATTCACTACATGAATATATTTAAAGAAATAGCCAATAACACGATAGCGCATTGCTATTTTTATGACTATTTAAATCCGAGCCTCCCTGCCAGATTATTTCACCATTAACTCACCAGCATCTCCCGCGCGCTGTACAGCAAGTCCAGATGGTCACGACACAGCGCGTCAAGAGAAGTACGTGACTGATGGCTGGTTAAACTCAACGCCCCCCAGTAGAGCCCTTCTCTGTCTGCCAGCGGTACGGCGACCACTAGCATACCGATTTCAAACTCCTGCTCGATGGTGGCATACCCCTGCTTGCGCACCAGCGCAATTCGCGCCATCAGTTCATCAATCTCGATAGCGGTATAGGGAGTGCGCCGCTCGCGTTTAATTTGCCGCAGCACCGCTTCACACTCATTTTCCGGCAACGAGGCTAACCACAATCGCCCACCCGCCGTACAGTAAACCGGCACCCGCTCGCCCAGGCGTACCGAGGTGGAGTTAAAGGGCGTATGTTTGCTGCGCGCGATATACACCAGTTCGTTTTCATCAATCACCCCCACCGACGCATGCTCTTCGGTACGACTGGCGATGTACTCAACAATCGGCCGCACCATGCGCGGGAACTGGGCAGAATCGACGTAAGCCTGCCCCAGACGCAGCGCTTTGGGCGTCAGCCAGTAGTAGCGGCCATCCGTGCAGAGATAGCGTTCATGTACCAGCGTCAGGAAGAAACGGCGCGCCGCACTCTGCGTCAGGCCGCTCATTTTCGCCGCCTGCGGCACCGTCAGGCGGGGATGTTCTTTGGAGAAAAGCTGGATAATCGCCAGCCCCTTTTGCAGACCAACGATCAAATCGCGGGAATGAATCTGATTTTGCATAGTCGTTCACACTTTCGCAACAAACAAGCCCATTTACTGCGATTATCGCACTGTTAGTGCGATTAACAACCCACCTGTCCGAATTGTGCGTTGTTGGTCACCGGATCCACTGAAATACTAAATCAACATTTGGTTAACAAGTGAGATGAAAAATGGTCAGTGGATTTACACAAATCGTTGCTGTGCTTGGGCATCCCATTACACAGGTGAAATCACCGGAAAACTTCAACCGCTTCTTTGCCGAAACCGCGATGGACAAGGTGATGATCCCGGTTGATATCGTGCCGGAAGCGATTGCCGATTATCTGAACGCCCTGCGCGGCTGGCACAACATGAGCGGCGTACTGGTCACTGTGCCGCATAAACAACGCGTAGCCGGATTGCTGGACAGCCTGACACCACGCGCCCGCCATCTTAATGCGGTGAACGTGGTGCGCAAACTGCCTGACGGACGCCTGGAAGGTGACATGCTCGACGGCGTCGGTTTCCAGCTTGCCGCCGAAGCGCAGGGTTTTACTGCAGCGGGTAAGCGTGCGCTACTGTCCGGCTGCGGCGGCGTGGGAAGCGCCATCGCCTGGGGATTGTGTGAAGCGGGAATCACTCATCTTGCGCTGTATGACAGAGATGCCGCAACGCGCCAGCGCCTGGAAAATCGTCTTGCGACCCATTTCCCGGAAGTGCATCTCGGGGAATTACCGGCCTCCCTGACGGGCCTCGACCTGCTGGTTAATGGCTCTCCGGCGGGTATGCAGGGTTTTGATCCCCTGCCATTACCCCAGACGCTGCTTGATACGTTGCAAAACACCACGCACGTCGCCGATGTGGTAACGGCTCCGGCGATCACCCCGCTGCTGGCCTTCGCCCAGGCGCGCGGCTGCTCGATCCAGACCGGCCCGGAAATGGCGCTGGCGCAGATGAAGCTGATGGGCCAGTTTATCGGCGCGATTCCCACCGATCACGAGGCTGCCGCATGAAAAGCTGGGATGTGATCGTTATCGGTAGCGGTGCCGCGGGCTTTGCAACCGCAGTGACCGCCTGCTGCAAGGGCCTGTCGGTACTGATGCTGGAGAAAGCGCCGCATTTCGGTGGCACCTCGGCTATTTCCGGCGGCGCAGTATGGATCAATGACACTGACCAGGCTCGCCTGGCGGGAAAAAGCGGATCACCGGAAGCAATAAAAACGTATCTGCGCACCATCATTGGTGACGAAAACTATCGCCCGTCGCTGGTCGATGCCTTTGTCGAATCAGGTCGCGAAGCGCTGGCCTTTCTGGAACAGGAAGGTGCGGTGAAGTATAGCCTGCGACCACTCTCCCCGGACTATTACCCGGATGAAGCCGGGGCGGTCGATGTCGGGCGCGCCCTGGAAGTGGTCGAGTTTGATGGTCGTGAACTGGGCGAGCACTTCAGCACCCTGCGCTCTCCGCCGCCGGGAATGCTGCTGTTTGGCGGCATGATGGTAAATCGCTTCGACATCCAGCACTTTCTTGATATGCGCCGCTCGTGGAGATCGTTTTGCCACTGCGCACGCCTGCTGTTGCGCTATGGCCGCGATCGTCTGCGGCATCACCGCGGTACGCGTCTGGCGATGGGCAACGCGCTGATCGCGCGGATGGCGACGCTGGCGCTGCGCAAGGGATTGGATCTGGCGCTGAACGCCGATGTCACGTCATTAATAGAAGATCATGGCCGCGTCACGGGCGTCACTATCAACCGCGAAGGCAAAGAAGAGCAACTGCACGCGCGCTGTGGCGTGGTGCTGGCGGCAGGCGGTTTTGCCGCCGGACAGATTGCCGCACAGTTCCGCCCGGCGACACACCAGCACTTTACGATGTCACCGGCCACCAACGATGGGGCAGCCTTTGCGCTGGCAGGGCGTGTAGGTGCGCGTGAAGGGGCCGACCTTCCCTCTAACTTTTTCTGGGCTCCAGTGTCAGTTCTGCGCCACCCGGACGGCACGGAAGAGCGTTTCCCGCATCTGGTGACTGACCGCGCCAAACCGGGCGTCATCGCCATTAACCAGCGCGGCGTGCGCTTCGTCAACGAGTCGAACTCCTATCACCATTTTGCCAGCGCGATGCAGCAGCAGCCGGAGAATGCACCCTGCTATCTGATAAGCGACGCCACGGCAATGAAAAACTATGGCCTCGGCCTCGCCCGCCCGGCTCCGGTCAATAACGATGCGCTGGTGAAGGCGGGTTATCTGCACAAAGCCGAGACCCTCGCGGAACTCGCGCTGCAGCTCAACATCGACCCACAAACGCTGGAAGAGACCGTTGCCCGCTACAACCGTGATGCCGCCCGCGGCGAAGACAGCCAATTCCACAAAGGCGGCAACAGCTACAACCGGGTCATGGGCGACCCGGCACACAAGCCTGACTCCTGCAATGCCCCGCTCCGGCAAGCGCCGTTCTACGCCATCACGCTGTATACCGGTGATTTAGGCACCTCACGTGGGCTGGTAACAACCGCCGATGCACAGGTGATTAATCAGCAGGGCAACGCCATAGCAGGGCTTTACGCCGTCGGCAATGACATGGATTCGATAATGGCTGGCACCTATCCCGGCCCTGGCATCACCCTTGGCCCGGCACTCACTTTCGGCTATCTCGCCGCTAAACATATGGTTCAACAACAATCCCTTTAACCAGGAGTACATCATGATCTACGAAAAACGCACCTATACCATCAATCCACTGAAAATGGCCGACTGGCTGGCGCTGTATAAAAGTGATGCCTATGCGGTGCAAACCGAGCATCTCGGCAAGCTGATTGGCTTCTTCTTTACCGAAATAGGCGTGGTGAATCAGGTGGTGCACATCTGGGCTTACGAGAGCCTGGACGATCGCCTGGTACGTCGCGGACGGATGGCGCAGGACGAACGCTGGCTGACTTTCTCGCGCAAAAACCGCGAACTGGCGGCAGTCGAACGCCTGGAGTCGGTACTGATGCGCCCGACTGATTTCTCGCCGCTGCAATAAGGAGCCCAGGATGAGCAGGCAGGTAAAGGTGGATGTTCTGGTTGTCGGTTCCGGGGCGGCCGGATTATCAGCCGCCGTCAGCGCCGCGCTGCATGGTGCGAGTGTGCTGGTCGCCGAAAAAGAGTCGGTCATCGGCGGAACCAGCGCCTGGTCTGGCGGCTGGCTGTGGATCCCACGCAATCCGCTGGCGCGTGAAGAAGGTATCAATGAGGATGAATCCGCCCCGCTGACCTACCTGAACGCGGAGATGGAGGGCCGCCCTGCCGATGCACGTTTGCAGATGTTCCTGCGCTATGGGCCGGAGATGGTCGATTTCTTCCGCAGCAGAACCGCAGTGCAGTTTCTGTCCGGCAGCAAAATGCCGGATTTCCACAACTCGCCCGGCTTTGCGACCGGTGGCCGCTCGGTAACGGCGCAACCATACGATGGACGCGGGCTTGGCAACTGGCTGCACCGTTTACGCGCCCCGCTGGAGACCATCAGTCTGGCGGGGATGGGGATCGCGGGCGGTGCGGATATGGCGCATTTTTTCAACGCGACCCGCTCGCCGCGATCCGCTTTCTACGCCACCCGCCGCCTGCTGCGCCATAACTGGCAACGCCTGCGCTATGGGCGCGGGCAGCATCTGGTGAACGGTAACGCGCTGGTCGCCCGTCTGTTGCGTTCGGCACTGGATGCCGACGTTCAGTTCCGGCTCAATGCGCCAGTCGCGCGATTGCTGAGCCAGGACGGGCACATTCGCGGCGCGGTACTTGATAGCGACGAAGGCGAAATTACGGTCGATGCCGGCGCGGTGGTGCTGGCCTGCGGCGGCTTTCCCCACGACAAAACCCGGCTGGCGCAGGAAATTCCCCATGCGCGTCAGGGCTACGGTCATTTCTCCGCGGCACCGCCAGGAAACCAGGGCGACGGCATCCGGCTGGGGGAATCAGTCGGCGGTCATTTTGAACGCAACCTGAAGCACCCCATGGCCTGGGCACCGGTGTCTCGCGTCACGCTGGCAAGCGGGTTACAACTCGCTTTCCCGCATCTGGTCGAACGCGCCAAGCCCGGGTTTATCGCCGTATTGCCCAACGGCAAACGCTTCACCAACGAAGCCGATTCTTATCATGATTTTATCGCCGCGCTGATCGCCGCCACACCGGAAGGCGAAAAACCGCAGGCGTGGCTACTGGCAGACCAGCGCACTCTACGCCGCTATGGGCTGGGGCACGCACGTCCCACGCCTTTTCATGTCAATGCCTGGCTACGCAATGGCTATCTGCAATCGGGCGATACGCTGGAAGCCCTGGCGAAAAACTGCGGGATTGACGAAGCCACACTGGTTGAAACCGTTGCTCGTTTCAACGGTTTTGCCGAACGCGGCGTCGATGAAGAGTTTCAGCGCGGAGCGTCAGCCTATAACTGCACTCAGGGCGACGCCACTCACCAGCCCAGCCCGACGCTCGGCGCGATAAAACAGGGGCCGTTTTATGCCGTGCGTATTTTACCCGGTTCTCTGGGTTCCTTTAGCGGCCTGTTGACCGATGAACATGCGCAGGTGTTGAACAGCCAACATCGCCCCATCCCCGGCCTGTACGCCGTAGGAAACGATATGTCGAGCGTGATGCAGGGGTTCTACCCCAGCGGCGGCATCACCCTTGGCCCGGCCATGACTTTCGGTTATCTGGTTGGAAAAAAACTCGCTGCAAACATAACAAAAACAACGTAATTCATCGTCTGGCCATGGAAGGCGAAAAAACAAAAACCTTACCTGCAACTGTACTGGAGTCCCTATGAACATGCGTTCTTTGTCTCTCGCTGCCCTGACGATGCTCGACGTACCGCCGCCGGAACAGATCCGGATTGCGGCGCAAACGGGCTTTACCCATGTCGGCCTGCGCTTGCTTCCCGCCACGCCTGACGACCCTGACTACGATATGCTCGGCGACACCGCCATGGTGCGCGAAACGCTGGCTGCGCTACAGGAGACCGGTATTCGCGTTTCGGACGTGGAGATCTTACGATTAACGCCTGATTTTAACCTGCCATCACTGCGCCCGTTTCTGGAAACCGCCGCTCGTTTTGATGCGCAGCAGGTGCTGGTTGCCGGAAACGATGACCATCTCGCACGCTGCGCAGAAAATCTGGCGCAACTGGCGCAGGCAGGAAAAGCGTATGGCCTGACCATGAACCTCGAACCGATGCCGTGGACTGCGCTGAAAACCCTGCGCGACGCGCAAACCCTGATTGCGGCAAGCGGTCAGAGCAACATCGGGATCCTTGTCGATGCTATCCACTTCTGGCGGGCAGGCGAGTCGCTTTCGACGCTTTCCTCTATTCCCGCAGCGCAACTCAACTATATGCAACTTTGCGATGCGCCCGCTAAGTCCCCCGAGACCACTGAAGAGTTGATTTACCAGGCGCGCAGCGCGCGCAAAATACCTGGTGAAGGCGGCCTCGATTTACACGGTTTACTGGCGGCACTCCCCGCCGCGCTCCCCGTGTCGATAGAAGTCCCTCTGGCGGGAAAACAAGGTGCCCTGCCCGCTCAACGTCGCGCTCAGTTGCTGTTTAACGCCGCGCAATCCTTCCTGTGAACAGCTCACCCGAGGTATCGTTATGGCTCAGACTCAACGCCTGGATGTCAGAGAATTAATTAATACCCAACCCCTCAGCCGCTATCAAAAACTGGTGATTTTTCTGGGTTTTGCTGTGATCGCGCTGGACGGTTTCGATATCGCCATCATGGGATTTATCGCCCCGGTACTGAAACAGGAGTGGGGCGTCAGCAACCATGAACTGGGTTTTGTAATAAGCACCGCGCTGATTGGCCTGGCGCTGGGGGCAATGTTCTCCGGCCCACTCGCAGACTGGCTGGGGCGCAAAAAAATCATCATCAACAGCGTCTTTTTCTTCGGTTTCTGGACTGTCGCAACCGCGTTTTCGCAGAACATCGAGCAGATGATCTTCTTCCGCTTTATGACCGGGCTGGGGCTTGGCGCGGCAATGCCGAACATCAGTACTCTGGTCTCAGAGTACGCCCCTGAACGTCAGCGTTCATTTATCATCACCGTGATTTTTTGCGGTTTCACTTTTGGCGCGGCCATTGGCGGCTTTACCGCCTCATGGTTGATCCCGCTATATGGCTGGCATTCCCTGATGGCTCTCGGCGGCATTTTGCCGCTGCTGTTTGTGCCTGTACTGCTGTGGAAACTGCCGGAGTCAGTGCGTTTTCTGGTGATAAAGCGCGCACCAGCCGGACAGATTTGCGCGATCCTCCGGCGGCTCTATCCGGAGCACATCGCTGATAACGTGAGCTTCATCGTGCCAACCCAGCCGGTGAGCGGCAATGCGATGCGTATCGTGCTCTCTCCACAGTATCGCTTCGGCACGCTGATGCTGTGGCTCATCTACTTTATGGGGCTGTTTCTGGTTTACATCCTCGGTAGCTGGCTACCAACGCTGGTAAAAGAGATTGGCCTGACGGTCAGCCAGGCGGCGGTGATGACCGCGATTTATCAGGCGGGCGGTACCGTGGGCTCGCTGTTCGCCGGGTGGTTGATGGATCGCATTAATCCGCATCGGGCGCTGGGGGCAATTTTCGCCGTCGGTGGACTCGTCACCATGGCCATCGGTTTTGCCGCCGCCAGCTTTGCCCTTCTGTGTGTGCTGGCGCTGATAAGCGGAGCCTGTCTTAACGGTGCGAATACGGGCATGAACGCCCTCTCCGCCCGCTTTTACCCCACCCAGGCGCGCGCAACGGGATCAAGCTGGATGCACGGCGTCGGGCGTGTTGGTGCGATCCTCAGCGCGTTTGCCGGAGCCGAGATGCTGGCGATGGATCTGCAATTTGAAACCGTCTTCCTGCTGCTTGGCATTCCAGCGCTGCTCACCGTGCTGGGCGTCGCGGCCAAAGGCTGGTTTGCCTCCGCGCCATCCGAAGCAACATCCCCCGTTTCCA
Organism: Pseudocitrobacter cyperus; assembly: GCF_039889165.1. Lineage (NCBI taxonomy): Bacteria > Pseudomonadati > Pseudomonadota > Gammaproteobacteria > Enterobacterales > Enterobacteriaceae > Pseudocitrobacter > Pseudocitrobacter cyperus. The sequence goes on from NZ_JAYMYY010000001.1 coordinate 1,630,074, forward strand.
CTACGCTCAGGAGCCCATCATGAACCCTGTTAGACTTGCCGTCATTGGCGCTGGCGCTATCGGACGCAAGCATATTGAGGTAATCCAACAATCATCAGAGTCCATACTTGTCGCCCTGGCCGATCCGTCCGAACAGGCGAAAGAGCTGGCGGATGCGCTCGGCGTGGAGTGGTATGCCGACATCAACGACATGCTCGATGAGGTAAAACCGGACGGGGTTATCAATGCCACGCCAAACACGCTGCACGTCCCCTGCGCAATGGCCTGCGTAGCGCGGGCAATTCCGGTGCTGGTAGAGAAACCGGTGGCGGAGTCGCCTGAACGCGCCCGAGAACTGGTTGACGCCGCACGGCGCAATAACGTACCGGTGCTGGTGGGCCATCACCGCCGGCATAATGCATTGACGGCGGCGGCGAAAGCGTTAATCGACGGCGGAAAGCTTGGCAAGATCGTCGCCGTCTCTGCCCACTGGATGCTGCAAAAACCGGATGACTACTTTGATGTGAGCTGGCGGCGCGAACCCGGCGCAGGGCCACTGCTGGTCAATCTGGTGCATGATATCGACCTGATGCGCTATCTGCTGGGCGAAATTGCAGAGGTGCAGGCGATGGCCTCCAGCGAAACGCGCGGCTTTGCCAATGAAGACAGCGCGGTAGTGAACCTGCGCTTTGCATGCGGTACGCTGGGCAGCGCGGTGTTAAGTGATTGCAGCGTCAGCCCATGGAGCTGGGAGATGAACTCGGCTGAGAACCCCATTTATGCCCACACGCCTGAGAACTGCTATCTGATATCCGGCAGCCAGGGAGCGCTGGCGATACCGCAAATGCGCTGGTGGCGCTACGGCGAGAAAACGGGCTGGCACGAGCCCCTCATCAGCGAGACGCTACCGGTTGACGCAATCGACCCGTTTATTCTGCAACTGAACCACTTTATCGCCGTCATTCGCGGCGAGGCGACGCCCATTATCGATGCCGCCGATGCGCTGCGATCGCTGGAAGTGATTGACGAAATCCGTCAGGCAATTTGATCCTCTGGCCGTAGCGCCACACTACGGCCATTTCTATATCGCACAAATAATTCACTAATGTAATATTTGCTCATTAACACTCTGTTTACCCTGCCTGCGCTCCGCACTACACTATGGGGCGATTGATAATGAGGTGGGAATGAACGATTACAAAATGACACCGGGTGAATTGCGCGCCACCTGGGGTTTAGGGGCCGTCTTTTCTTTGCGTATGCTCGGCATGTTTATGGTCCTGCCGGTTCTGACCACTTACGGTATGGCCTTACAGGGCGCAAGTGAAGCGCTGATTGGTCTGGCGATTGGTATTTATGGCCTGGCGCAGGCCGTCTTCCAGATCCCCTTTGGTTTACTCTCCGACCGCATTGGCCGCAAACCGCTGATTATCGGCGGGCTAATTATTTTCGCCGCAGGCAGCGTGATTGCCGCCCTGTCGGACTCCATCTGGGGGATTATTCTCGGCCGCGCGCTGCAAGGTTCCGGCGCCATTGCCGCGGCGGTGATGGCGCTACTTTCTGACCTTACCCGCGAACAGAACCGCACTAAAGCGATGGCATTTATTGGCGTCAGTTTTGGCGTAACCTTCGCAATCGCGATGGTCTTAGGGCCGATTATTACCCACAAATTGGGTCTGCACGCGCTGTTCTGGATGATAGCCATTCTCGCCACGCTGGCGATTCTGCTGACGCTGTGGGTCGTGCCAAACAGCCAAAACCATACGCTCAACCGCGAATCCGGCATGGTGAAGGGCTGCTTTAGTAAAGTCCTGGCTGAACCGAAACTGCTGCGCCTGAATTTCGGCATTATGTGCCTGCATATTCTGCTGATGTCGACCTTCGTCGCCCTGCCGGGACAACTGGAAATGGCGGGATTCCCGGCACAGGAGCACTGGAAAATCTATCTGATCACCATGCTGGTTTCGTTTATCGCCGTGGTGCCTTTTATCATCTATGCAGAAGTGAAACGCAAAATGAAGCGTGTGTTTCTGCTCTGTATTGCCCTGCTTCTGATCGCAGAGATTGTACTGTGGGGTTCCGGTAATGCCTTCTGGGAGCTGGTTGTCGGCGTACAGATTTTCTTCCTCGCCTTTAACCTGATGGAAGCGTTGCTGCCGTCGCTTATCAGCAAAGAGTCTCCGGCAGGCTACAAGGGCACCGCAATGGGTGTTTACTCCACCAGCCAGTTCCTCGGCGTGGCGATTGGCGGCTCGCTGGGCGGCTGGATTGACGGCTCTTTCGATTCGCAAACGGTGTTTCTGGCAGGCGCGTTGCTGGCGACGCTGTGGATGCTGGTCGCCGTCACTATGAGCGAACCGGCTTATGTCAGCAGCTTACGTATCGAGATCCCCGATGGCGTGGAGGTCGATGATGCTCTGAAGGCGCGTCTGCTGGCGAAAGAGGGTATTAAAGATGTACTGCTGGTGGGTGAAGAGCGGTCGGCTTACGTTAAAATCGACAGCAAGGTGACGAACCGCTTTGAGGTGGAGCAAGCTATTATCGCCTGACCCCGTATGGAGGCCGGATAAGGCGCTAACCTCATCCGGCAATACGCTTTAATCGCGGAAGTTTTTGAACTGGAACGGCTGGCCTAAATCGCCGCCACGCACCAGCGCCATCACCGCCTGCAAATCATCACGGGATTTCCCGGTCACGCGGATCTCTTCGCCCTGAATTTGCGTCTGCACTTTCAGCTTGCTGTCTTTGATGAGCTTAACGATTTTCTTCTGAATTGCGCTCTCAATCCCCTGCTTCAACTTCGCTTCGACAAACCAGGTTTTCCCACTGTGCACAAACTCTTCCGGCACATCGAGGGACGTGCCTTCGATGCCGCGCTTAAGCAGTTTAGCGCGCAGAATATCCAGTAACTGATTGACCTGGAAATCAGATTCGCTCAATACCTTGATGGTTTTATTCGCATCGTTGAGCTCAATTTTCGCTTCTACGCCACGAAAATCGAAACGTGACTCAACCTCACGGGCGGCGTTATCCACACCGTTACGTGCTTCCTGAAGATCAACTTCAGAGACAATATCGAAAGATGGCATCTTTTCCTCTCCCTCAGTGACTTTTGCGTTGCATAATACCTGCAACGCGGCATAACTCAACTTGTTATCCCCGAAAGCTTAGCGCCTGAGACTATAATTTGGGTGTCATCGCCGTTCAGGAGGCAGTGTGAAAATTACAGTACTAGGATGTGGCGCGCTGGGTCAGCTCTGGCTCACGGCGTTGTACAAAAAAGGATTTGAAGTTCAGGGCTGGCTACGCGTCCCCCAGCCTTACTGTAGCGTAAATCTGCTCGAGCGGGATGGATCTATCTTTAACCAGTCCGTCACCGCCAACGACCCGGACTTTCTCGCTCACAGCAACCTTCTGCTGGTGACATTAAAAGCCTGGCAGGTTTCTGACGCGGTGAGAACCCTGGCAAAGAAGTTGCCGGAAACGTCCCCTATCCTGCTTATCCATAATGGCATGGGCACCGTCGAAGAGCTCAGCGACGTGAAACAGCCGCTGCTGCTGGGCGCGACCACTCAGGCGGCGCGACGGGACGGTAATATCATCATTCACGTCGCCAACGGCACCACCCACATTGGCCCGGCAAAACAGTACGACCACGATTACAGCAATCTGGCTATCACCTTGCAAAACGTTCTGCCAGATGTCGCCTGGCACGACAACATCTACTCCGCTATGTGGCGTAAGCTTGCGGTCAACTGTGTCATTAACCCATTGACCACGCTGATGAACTGCCCGAATGGCGAGCTCGCGCATCACCTTGCGCAGGTGGAGCTCATCTGCGAAGAAGTGGCGCGCACGATGGCGCGGGAAGGCATTCATACCTCGACGGAAAACCTGCTATTTTATGTTACCCAGGTAATTGAACGCACAGGAGAAAATATCTCCTCCATGCTTCAGGATGTACGGGCGCTGCGCCACACGGAAATCGACTATATCACCGGTTTTCTGCTAAAACGCGCCCGCGCGCACGGCCTCAGCCTGCCGGAAAACACCCGCCTGTATGAACAGATTAAACGTAAGGAGAGTGAATATGAGCGCGTCGGCACTGATCTGCCTCGCACCTGGTAGTGAAGAGACGGAAGCCGTCACCACTATCGATCTGCTGGTTCGTGGCGGTATCAACGTCACTACGGCAAGCGTCGCCAGCGATGGCAACCTGGCTATCGTCTGCTCACGCGGCGTAAAACTTCTGGCTGACGCTCCCCTGGTGGAAGTCGCTGATGGCGATTACGACATCATCATTCTGCCGGGGGGCATTAAAGGCGCGGAATGTTTCCGCGACAGCCCGCTGCTGGTCGAAACCGTGCGTCAGTTTCACCTTTCCGGGCGGATTGTAGCCGCGATTTGCGCTGCTCCCGCCACCGTACTGGTGCCGCATAATCTCTTCCCTGTCGGTAATATGACCGGCTTCCCGTCGCTGAAGGATAAAATCCCGGAAGATCAGTGGATGGACAAACGCGTCGCGTGGGATCCGCGGGTGAATTTACTCACCAGCCAGGGGCCGGGCACGTCGATTGATTTTGGCCTGAAGATTATCGACCTGCTGGTCGGGCGCGAGAAAGCCCATGAAGTCGCCTCACAACTGGTGATAGCGGCGGGGATTTATAACTACTACGAGTAATACCTGGATAAAAAAAACCTCGCAACGCGAGGTTTTTTCTTCAGTAACAACGGCTCGCTTACGGGCGATAAACCTTCACGTTGGCAAAGCCCTGCTCGCGCAGATAGAGCGCCTGCAGGCGGCTCATCACGCCGCGCTCGCACCACAGCAAGTAGTTTTTGCTCTGGTCGAGGTTGCCGAACTGAGTGCTCAGCTTGTAGAACGGCAGTGAAGCAATTTCCACACCTTCCACTTTCAGCGGTTTGTCATCCTGCTCATCAACGGAACGAATATCCAGGATCACATCGTTGGTGCCAAAACCGCTGACGGTTTCCACTTCCACCACCGCCTGCTCGGTTTGCTGGGCGATTTCGCGGATGTCGAGATTGTTGGCATTCGCCACCACGTCATCAAGAATGCTGAAATCAAAGTTTTCTTCTTCCGCTTCGATTTTCGCCTTCACCGCTTTGATGGTCGGGCTTTTCGAGATCACGCCGCAATATTCCGGCATGGTGCGGGCAAAGTCTTCCGTGCCGATTTCACGCGCCAGATTAATGATGTGCTCTTTATCGTGAGAGATTAGCGGGCGCAGGATCAACGTATCGGAGACGTTATCGATCAAACGCAGATTGGTCAGCGTCTGGCTGGAAACCTGGCCCAGCGCTTCACCTGTAACCAACGCCTGCACGCCATAACGCTCTGCGACTTTCGACGCTGCGCGCACCATCATGCGTTTCAGCACCACGCCCATCTGACCATCGTCGATTTTTTCGAGGATTTCGCCAACAACAGGTTCGAAGTTAATGGCAACGAAACGCACGCGGTGAGAACTGCCGAAGCGGTTCCACAGGTAATGCGCCACCTGACGGACGCCGATTTCGTGCGCCGCGCCGCCGAGGTTAAAGAAGCAGTAGTGCACGCGGCATCCGCGACGCATCAGCATATAGCTGGAGACGCCGGAGTCGAACCCGCCGGAAATCAGCGACAGGACATCTTCCTGAGTGCCAATTGGGAAACCGCCGATGCCTTCATAGCGCCCTTTCACCAGCAGCAGGCGATCGTTTTCGATCTCCAGGTTAACGGTGACGTCCGGGTTAGTCAGCTTCACTTTTGCGGATTCAACATGTTGATTCAGACCGCCGCCGACGTAGCGTTCGATCTCAATCGAGGTAAATTCGTGTTTACCACGACGCTTTACGCGCACGCAGAAGGTTTTGCCTTCAATTTGATCGCGGTACTGCACCAGCGCTTTTTCAAAGATGTCGTGCAGCGAGGTGAACGGCACATCTTCCACTTCAAGAATATGGTGGATGCCCGGAATACGGGTCAGGGCGTCACGGATATCCAGGCGCTGATTTTCATCTTTGGCGCGAACTTCGATGTGATCCCAGTGACGAACAACAGCGAGCGTCTCGTCATAATGCTTTAGAACGTTACGAATGTTCCCGGTTAAAATTTTAATAAAGCGCAACCGCACAGATTGGCTTTTGATGGTGATTTCCGGGAACAATTTAATGATAAACTTCATGGCGGCAATGGTTCGTTGGCAAGCCCGATGCGGGCTGTAGGTAAAATTTGTACTGCAGCGCACCGGGGTACCTGCATCCAGGACGCGGAGTATATCATCTTAGTGGTTAAGCTGCGCGCTTTCGCATATACCATTGTGTGTTATTTGATTCAGAGCGCGACTGGGCTACCATAGTCGCCATCGCGATATAAACAGAGCTAATCATTCACTATGCCAAAGAAAAATGAAGCCCCGGCCAGTTTCGAGACTGCACTCAGCGATCTGGAGCAGATCGTCAATCGCCTCGAAAGCGGCGACCTTCCTCTGGAAGAGGCGCTAAACGAGTTCGAGCGCGGCGTACAACTGGCGCGGCAGGGGCAGGCCAAACTGCAACAGGCGGAACAGCGTGTTCAAATACTGCTGGCCGATAACGACGACGCACCGCTTACCCCCTTTACGCCGGACAACGAATAAATGGATTTTTCGCAGCAGCTAAATGCCTGCGTCGAACACGCCAATAGCGCGTTGCGACGCTTTATTGAGCCTCAGCCCTTTCAGAACACTCCGCTGGTTGAAGCGATGCAATATGGCGCATTATTAGGTGGCAAACGCCTGCGTCCTTTTCTGGTGTACGCCACCGGGGAAATGTTTGGCGTCGATAAGCAAACGCTGGATGCCCCCGCTGCCGCCGTCGAGTGCATTCACGCCTATTCGCTAATGCATGATGACCTTCCGGCAATGGACGATGATGACCTGCGTCGCGGTATGCCAACCTGCCACGTTAAATTTGGCGAAGCGAATGCCATTCTGGCGGGTGATGCCCTGCAAACGCTGGCGTTTTCTATACTGAGTGATGCGCCAATGACCAATGTGTCGGACAGCGATCGTCTGGCGATGGTTTCTGAGCTGGCACAGGCCAGCGGCGTCGCCGGAATGTGCGGCGGCCAGGCGCTGGATCTCGATGCAGAAGGTAAACATGTTGATCTGGCAGCGCTTGAGCGTATTCACCGTCATAAAACCGGTGCGTTAATTCGCGCCGCCGTGCGTTTAGGCGCACTGAGCGCGGGCGAGAAAGGCCGCAGCGCCCTGCCACTGCTGGATAAGTACGCGGAATGCATCGGCCTGGCATTCCAGGTTCAGGATGACATTCTGGATGTGGTGGGCGATACTGCGACCCTCGGAAAGCGCCAGGGTGCCGATCAGCAATTAGGCAAGAGCACCTATCCCGCACTGCTGGGTCTTGAGCAAGCCCGCACGAAAGCCCGTGACCTTATTGAAGAGGCCCGTCAGTCGTTAACTGTACTGGCTGAACAGTCACTGGATACTACTGCACTGGAAGCGCTGGCGAACTACATCATCCTGCGCGACAAATAAACAATAAATGAGTCTCTGATGAGTTTTGATATTGCCAAATACCCGACCCTGGCGTTGGTCGATTCCACTCAGGAGTTGCGCCTGCTGCCAAAAGAGAGCCTGCCGAAGCTGTGCGATGAATTGCGTCGTTACCTGCTCGACAGCGTGAGCCGTTCCAGCGGACACTTCGCCTCCGGGCTTGGCACGGTGGAGCTCACCGTGGCGCTGCACTATGTCTACAATACGCCGTTCGATCAGCTAATCTGGGACGTTGGCCACCAGGCCTATCCGCATAAAATCCTGACCGGGCGTCGCGATAAAATTGGCACTATCCGTCAGAAAGGCGGCCTGCATCCATTCCCATGGCGTGGTGAAAGTGAATTTGATGTCTTAAGCGTCGGCCACTCCTCCACCTCCATTTCCGCCGGAATTGGCATTGCCGTGGCGGCCGAGCGCGAAGAGAAGCAGCGCCGCACCGTCTGCGTCATTGGCGATGGCGCAATCACCGCTGGCATGGCGTTTGAAGCGATGAATCACGCGGGCGATATCAAACCGGACATGCTGGTAGTGCTGAATGACAACGAGATGTCCATTTCCGAGAACGTCGGCGCGCTGAATAACCACCTGGCGCAACTGCTTTCCGGCAAGCTTTACTCCTCCCTGCGCGAAGGCGGCAAAAAAGTGTTCTCCGGCGTACCGCCGATTAAAGAACTGCTTAAGCGCACCGAAGAACACATCAAAGGGATGGTGGTGCCGGGTACGCTGTTTGAAGAACTGGGCTTTAACTACATCGGCCCGGTCGACGGCCACGATGTGCTTGGGCTGGTGAATACCCTGAAGAACATGCGCGACCTGAAAGGCCCGCAGTTCCTGCACATCATGACCAAGAAAGGGCGCGGCTATGAGCCCGCCGAAAAAGATCCCATCACTTTCCATGCGGTGCCAAAATTTGACCATACCAGCGGAAAGTTACCGAAAAGCAGCGGCGGCCTGCCCTCTTATTCGAAAATATTCGGCGACTGGCTGTGCGAAACGGCGGCCAGAGACCGCAAGTTAATGGCGGTAACGCCTGCGATGCGCGAAGGCTCCGGTATGGTCGAGTTTTCGAAAAAATTCCCCGACCAGTACTTTGACGTAGCGATTGCCGAACAGCACGCGGTGACTTTCGCCGCGGGGCTGGCGATTGGCGGCAACAAGCCGGTTGTGGCGATTTACTCCACCTTCCTGCAACGCGCCTACGATCAGGTTATCCATGATGTGGCTATCCAGAAACTGCCGGTGATGTTCGCCATCGACCGCGCGGGGATTGTTGGCGCTGACGGGCAGACGCACCAGGGCGCGTTTGATCTCTCGTTCCTGCGCTGCATCCCGGAGATGGTGATCATGACGCCGAGCGACGAAAACGAATGTCGCCAGATGCTGTATACCGGCTATCACTACAACGACGGCCCGAGCGCTGTGCGTTATCCGCGCGGCTGCGGCACCGGCGCTGAACTTCAGCCGCTGGAGAAACTGCCGCTGGGCAAAGGCATAGTGAAACGTCAGGGTGAGAAAATCGCCATTCTGAACTTCGGTACCCTGCTGGCGGACGCGGCGATTGTGGCAGAAAACCTCAACGCGACGCTGGTCGATATGCGCTTTGTGAAACCGCTTGATGAGAGCCTGATTCTGGAGATGGCGGCGCAGCATGACGTGCTGGTGACGCTGGAAGAGAACGCCATTATGGGCGGCGCAGGCAGCGGCGTGAATGAAGTGCTGATGGCGCATCGTAAAGTCGTTCCGGTACTCAACCTTGGCCTGCCGGACTTCTTTATTCCGCAGGGCACTCAGGAAGAGATCCGCGCCGACCTCGGTCTTGACGCGGCAGGTATCGAAGCGAAAATCGCGAGCTGGCTGGCATAACCCTCCTCTCCGCTCCTGCTATGCTTAAAGGTATATCTTAAAGCAGGAGCGGAACCATGCAATACAACCTCTTAGGACACACCGACCTTCGGGTTTCCCGTCTTTGCCTGGGCTGCATGACCTTTGGCGAACCGGATCGGGGCAAACACGCCTGGACCCTACCCGAAGAGAGCAGCCGCCCTATCATCCAGCGCGCCCTTGAAGGCGGCATTAATTTTTTCGACACCGCCAACAGCTATTCCGACGGCAGCAGCGAAGAGATAGTAGGCCGCGCCCTGCGCGATTTCGCCCGCCGTGAAGAGGTCGTGGTCGCCACCAAGGTTTATCATCAGGTCGGCGACCTGGCAGAAGGACTTTCCCGCGCGCAAATTCTGCGCTCCATCGATGACAGCCTGAAACGCCTGGGGATGGAGTACGTCGACCTGCTGCAAATTCACCGCTGGGATTACAGCACGCCGATTGAAGAGACGCTGGAAGCGTTAAACGATGTGGTCAAAGCGGGGAAAGCACGCTATATCGGCGCGTCCTCAATGCACGCCCGTCAGTTTGCCCACGCGCTGGCGCTACAAAAACAGCATGGCTGGGCACCGTTTGTCACCATGCAGGATCACTACAATCTGATTTACCGTGAAGAAGAGAATGAGATGCTGCCGCTGTGCAACCGCGAAGGCGTGGCGGTGATCCCCTGGAGCCCGCTGGCGCGTGGACGCTTAACACGTCCGTGGGGAGAAACCACCGCGCGGCTGGTGTCCGATGAGTTTGGTAACACGCTCTACAGCACTACCGAAGAGAATGATGCGCAAATTGCAGATCGGCTGGCGCACGTAGCGGACGATCTTGGTGCTACCCGCGCCCAAACAGCGCTGGCGTGGCTGTTGAGCAAACCGGGAGTGGCGGCGCCGATTATCGGCACATCGCGGGAAGAGCAACTAGATGAGTTGTTGAATGCGGTAGATTTAACGCTGAAGCCGGAACAGATTGCGGAGCTGGAAACGCCATATCAGCCGCATCCGGTGGTGGGGTTTAAGTAAGGCCCCCCTCACCCTACCCCTCTCCCACAGGGAGAGGGAACAGACCGCAGATTTATTCACGACCTGTTCAGATTTTCACCCTCTCCCTTCGGGAGAGGGCCGGGGTGAGGGCCCCCCCCACGCAACCCTAAATTATCCCAATCGGCCAATGATGCCCGATAAAATACAATATCCCCGCCGAAATCACCCCGGCGACAATGTCATCCACCATAATCCCCATGCCGCCGTGAACGTTGCGGTCGAACCAGCGAATCGGCCAGGGTTTCCACATATCGAGAATACGGAAAATCACAAACCCGGCGGCGACCCACTGCCAGTCCATCGTCGGCAGCGCCATCAACGTAATCCACATGCCGACGAACTCATCCCATACGATGCTGCCGTGGTCATGGACGCCCATGTCTTTTGCCGTCTGGTGACACAAATACACGCCGATACAGATGCTCAGCATCACCACCAGCGAATAGAGCTGCCACGGCAGGAAGGTCATCAGATACCAGAAGGGGATCGCAGCCAGCGAGCCCATTGTCCCCGGCACAATCGGGCTTAAGCCGCTACCGAAACCGACCGCCAGCAGATGCCAGGGGTTGCGTAAATTGAGACGGCTTTTCGCCACGTCTTTGCTAGCCAAAGTGATCGAATCCCTTATAGTCGAACGTCACGACGTCGCCGCCGCGTTGAAAATGCATTCCGTCTACGTCAGCGCTCATCTGGCCGATGCAGGTAAATGGCACACCGAGGTGCCCTAACGCCACGTCCAGCGCGCCACGGTTAAGTTCCGGTACGGTGAAGCACAGCTCGTAATCTTCTCCGCCCGAAAGCGCCCAGCACATCGCCTGTTCGACATCAACGTGGCGTTGCATCGCCTCAGAATAAGGGAGTGCATCAAGGTCGATTCGCGCGCCGCATTCGCTGGCTTTCAGAATATGACCGAGGTCGGAGACCAGCCCATCAGAGAGATCAATCGCCGAACTTGCCAGGTCACGCAACGCCTGCCCTTGTAACACGCGCGGCGTCGGGCGCAGGTGACGTTTAACCAGATACGCGTTATCCGCTTCATCGCCTACCGTCAGGCGGTTTTGTAAAATCGCCAGCCCGGCAGCGCTATCCCCCGGCGTACCGGTGACGTAAATCCAGTCACCCGGTTTGGCGCCCGAGCGCTTCAGCGCCCTGCCGACAGGGACGTAGCCGTGAATACCCAGCGTCATGGAAAGCGGACCCTTAGTGGTGTCGCCGCCAATCAACTGCATATCGTAGTAATCGAGTTGTTCAAACAAGCTATCACTGAACGCCTGAAGCCAGCTTTCATCCACCGACGGCAGCGCCAGCGCCAGGGTCAGCCATGCCGGGTCTGCGCCCATCGCCGCGAGATCGCTCACGTTTACCGCCAGCGCTTTATACGCCAGATCGGTAGGATCGATATCAGGGAGAAAGTGAATGCCGGACACTAGAGTGTCGGTACTGATTGCCAGTGTCTGTTTTTCGGGAATATTGAGCAACGCGCAGTCGTCGCCGATTCCGGTTTCAACATCAAAGCGGGCGCTTCTTACGCGGTCAAAATAACGGGCAATCAGGGAAAATTCGCCGCATGCCATACGTTATGCCTCTGCAGGAGAATAAAACAAGGCCGGGGAACGCGGTAAAAACCGCACTCGCACCGGCCTGCAGATTACTTTTTCTTGGGGCGGATTGCAGGAGCTGCTTTATCCAGTACGCCGTTGACAAACTTGTGGCTGTCTTCAGCGCCAAAGGTTTTCGCCAGTTCGATAGCTTCGTTGATGGCCACTTTATAAGGCACATCATCACGCTTAGAGAGTTCGAACAGGGCGATACGCAGCACCGCTTTTTCTACCTGACCCAGCTCATCAAGCAGACGAGACAGATAAGGTTTCATCAATCCATCGAGGTACGCGCTGTTAGTCGCCACCCCGGACAGCAGTTCACGGAAGTACATTACGTCTACATCTTTGACGTCCTGTTCCGCCAGGAACTGGTATTCAACATCGGCGATGTCGTTCTGGGACAACTGCCAGGAGTATAGTGCCTGAACGGCACACTCACGGGCGCGGCGACGAGCAGCAGGTTTCACGGAATTCCCCTTACAAAAAAATCAGGCCTTAATGGCTTTCAATACGTTGATCATTTCAAGCGCGGTCAGTGCAGCTTCTGCACCTTTGTTACCGGCTTTGGTGCCAGCGCGTTCGATGGCTTGTTCAATACTTTCAGTGGTGAGAACACCAAAGGCTACCGGGATTTCGCTGTCCTGAGCGACGTGCGCCAGGCCATTGCTTGCCCCGCCAGCGACATATTCGAAGTGTGCAGTACCGCCACGGATAACCGTACCCAGCGCAATCACCGCGTCGTATTTACCGGTTTTTGCCAGCGCGCCAGCCGCCAGTGGCAGTTCATAAGCGCCAGGCACCCAAACAACGGTAATGTTTTCATCTTTGACCTGACCGATGCGTTTCAGGGCGTCAATCGCACCTTCCAGCAGGCTGTCGTTGATAAAGTTGTTGAAACGCGCAATGGTGATGGCGACGCGAGCGTCCGGGGTAGCAACGTTAGCTTCAATAATGTTCATACTCTTCCTTTGGGTTCATTTGCCCCGCAGGGGGGCGGATTTTATCATAATATTCTGTGCGCTGCTTCCCTTTTCAGGAGGCATCACGCATTCGTCAAATGCAGGCAAATATCCGGGCCTACATGGCGTATCTCGTTGAATTTGAAATGGGGGGCGTCGGCCAGTTTCTCAAGCCCCGGCAGAACACATAATCCACGCGCGTCGCTGCCTAATAGTTTAGGTGCTACGTAAACAATAAGCTCGTCAACTAAACCGGCCTGAATCAGCGCGCCGGCAAGGTTCGGCCCGGCTTCCACCCAGATGCTGTTAATTTGCTGTTTGCCAAGCTGCATCATCAATAATACCAGGTCGACATGGCCATTGTGCTCCGGGAGCATGATAGATTTCACGCCCTCCGGCCAGTGACGCTCATCGCCATTCGTGCGGGCAAACCAGGTTTCGCCCGGCTGCCGGACGATGCGGTGCTCCGGCGTGACGCGGTTCTGGCTATCCACCACAATGCGCACTGGCTGGCGCAGATTTTCCTGCGGATAAAGCGCCTGGGCGTCGGCATTGAGTTCTTCCCAGCGCACGGTTAGCGCCGGGTCATCGGCCAGCACCGTGGCGCTGCTGGTAAGAATGGCATGGCTTTCAGCGCGCAGACGCTGCACGTCGCGGCGCGCCTGAGGAGAGGTTATCCACTGGCTTTCGCCGCTCGCCATCGCGGTGCGTCCGTCAAGCGATGCGCCAAGCTTAAGCTGAACATACGGGAAACCGGTGCGCATACGTTTCAGGAAACCTTTATTCAGCGCCTCCGCCTCACTCATCATCAGGCCGTGGCTGACGTCAATACCCGCCTGTTGCAGGCGATAAAGCCCGCGCCCGGCCACCTGCGGATTGGGATCCTGCATGGCGGCGACCACACGGGAAACGCCTGCAGCTATCAGCGCATCGCAGCACGGCGGCGTGCGCCCATGATGGCTACAGGGTTCAAGCGTCACGTACGCCGTCGCACCTTTGGCTTTCTCGCCCGCCATGCGCAGCGCATGCACTTCCGCATGGGGCTCACCCGCACGGTAGTGAAAACCTTCGCCAACGATTTCGCCCTGATTGACTATCACGCACCCTACGCGAGGGTTCGGGTGGGTGGTGAAACGACCGCGCGCCGCAAGTTTCAGCGCGCGCGCCATGTACAGTTCGTCCTGCATGATTTAGTCCTGTAGGCGGGCGATCTCTTCGCCGAACTCTTTGATATCTTCGAAACTACGATATACCGATGCGAAACGGATGTAGGCGACTTTATCGAGCTTTTTCAACTGCTCCATCACCAGATTGCCCAGCAGCTTGCTCGGCACTTCACGTTCTCCGGTGGCGCGCAGGTGTGATTTTATATGATTAATCGCCATTTCAACGTCATCGGCGCTGACCGGGCGCTTCTCCAGCGCTCGTAGCATGCCGCTACGCAGTTTGTCTTCATTGAACGGTTCGCGTACATCATTGCTTTTCACCACGCGGGGCATAACCAGTTCAGCCACTTCGAAGGTGGTGAAACGTTCGTTGCAAACCAGGCATTGCCGACGGCGGCGAACGGAAGAACCCTCGCCAACCAGACGAGAGTCGATCACTTTAGTATCTACGGCGAGACAGAATGGGCAGTGCATACATCGTCCTGACTATGAGGTGGTTACAGAGACCTATTTTACCCTGATATGGGCCGACAACAAAGGAAGAGCGTTTTTGAGACAATGGATCGATGCCAGAATCCCATTTGCGATCTACCATTACGCGATCCCGACCATAAGGAAACAGACATAATGACAAGACGTTACCTAAGAATTGCCGTACTGGGAAGCCTCTTTAGCCTGACTGCCTGCGCACAGCAAGCCGAGGTCAACCAGATGCATGAAAGCATCAGTACGCTGAATCAGGAGATGAATAAGCTGAACAAGGAGACGGTAAAAATCACCCAGCAGAACGCATTAAATGCGAAATCTGCCAGCGGGGTTTATATCATTCCAGGTTCCAACACGCCTGCCCTGCTGAAGAGTCAGATTGGTACGCTGCGCATGTCGTTACGCAACATCGCGCCAAATGCACAGGGCACCGCGGTAACGCTGCGTATTCAGGGCGAATCAAATGATGCGCTGCCTGCGTTTAGCGGTACCGTAGAGTACGGTCAGATTCAGGGAACGACGGACAGCTTCCAGGAAGTTAACGTACAGAATCAGTTGATCAATGCGCCGGCCAGCATTCTTGCGCCCAGCGATGTCGACATTCCGTTGCAGCTAAACGGTATCTCGCCGGATCAACTGGGCTTCGTGCGCATTCACGATATTCAGCCAGTCACTGCGCAATAAAGTCACTCATCTGCGCCAGCAGCCCCCTTGCGCTGGCGCCTGACATCTCGCTTACCCTCCCCCCAATTCATATTTTACCAATTTAAGATTGCCAATTGTTGCTATACCAGCGAGAATCGCCGCCGTTTAATCTACGCAAACGTGAACGCAATCGATTACGCATATGAAAAATGTGTGACCTGTAACTGATAATTGTGAGCAATGATTCTTATAATAGGCACGCAGAGATACGAAACATTTTGAAAAGCTTCGACGCTTACTTTCATTCCCGTTAGGGATTTTTTATCAGTGGCAAAATTATGAAAAAAACATTATTAGCAGCCAGTGCCTTCGTTGCACTCTCCGCGTCTTTCACTGCCGGTGCAGCAGAAAACGACAAACCGCAATATCTGTCCGACTGGTGGCATCAAAGCGTTAACGTAGTGGGTAGCTATCACACCCGCTTCGGGCCTACGCTTCGCAACGACACCTATCTGGAATATGAAGCCTTCGCTAAAAAAGATTGGTTCGATTTCTACGGTTACGTTGATGCGCCGCGTTTCTTTGGTGGCGACAGCAACTCCCGCGGTATCTGGAACCACGGTTCTCCGCTGTTTATGGAAATCGAGCCGCGTTTCTCTATCGATAAACTGACCAATACCGATCTGAGCTTTGGCCCGTTCAAAGAGTGGTACTTCGCTAACAACTATATCTACGATATGGGCCGTAACAGCGAAGGCCGCCAGAGCACCTGGTATATGGGTCTGGGTACCGATATCGATACCGGCCTGCCGATGGGGCTGTCTCTGAACGTCTATGCCAAATACCAGTGGCAGAACTATGGCGCATCCAACGAGAATGAGTGGGATGGCTACCGTTTCAAAATTAAATACTTCGTACCGATTACTGATCTGTGGGGCGGTAAGCTGAGCTACATCGGCTTCACCAACTTTGACTGGGGTTCAGACCTGGGCGACGACCAGTACCGTACCAGCAACTCCATCGCCTCCAGTCACATTCTGGCGCTGAATTACGATCACTGGCACTACTCTGTGGTTGCGCGTTACTTCCACAACGGTGGTCAGTGGAAAGATGGCGACGAGCCGGTATGGCAGGCTGAGCCGATTAAATCCAACGGCTTCGGCTGGTACTTCGTGGCAGGTTACAACTTCTGATTTAGCTGTTTGCCGGATGGCGGTACAGCCGCCATTCAGCCCAAAAAAAGCACCGAACGTTCTCCACGTCGGTGCTTTTTTCTTACTTCTTCTTGTCCATCATTGCCTTCAAATCGGCAAAGGGATTGTACTTCGCCTCGCCCACGTCTTTCTGCGCGTCTTCCCCGGCGATCACCGTCGAACCGTATTGATCCGCTTCAGTGTATTTTGAATGCTCGTGATCGTGGCAGAACAGACACAGCAACTCCCAGTTGCTGCCATCCTCCGGGTTATTAGTGTGGTCGTGATCCATGTGGTGAACCGTTAACTCACGCAGGTTCGAGTAAACAAACTCGCGCGAGCAACGCCCGCAGACCCACGGAAACAGTTTCAGGGCTTTTTCACGGTAGCCGTTTTCCAGCCGTGCGTAGTTTTTAGGGATGATAGCCATAATTACCTGGTCATAAAATTAAAGATTATTGTCAGTTTATCACTCTGTACACACCAACGCTCGCGTTGGGTCGAGTAGCCAGGGGCGCAGATATCCCACCGTATTCGAGAAAGGCAGTACCTCGTCCGGCAGGCCGATACCTAAATGCTCTTTGATGTAATGGCGACGCATTAACACGCGGTTCCACAATTCGGGATAAGCCTGTGCGAGTTCATCACGCAGCGCTTTATCCGCCAGCGCGACGGTGTCTTCAATACTCGCCCCGGCATAACCCGCACGGGAAGGGATAATATCAATCTGCAAGAGCATGCCGCTGCGCAGCGGTGCGGTAGAGTCCGGGCCAATCGGCGAGCACAGCCACTCTTCATCCGCCACCAGATGGCCGGGATTAAGATGCCAGTGATACTCCGCTTTCGGCAGTACCTGTTCAATCAGCGCATACATCTCGCCCCCCAACATGCCTGGGTGGATATGAGTAAGCCAGGTCACAACGGCGCGATAGTAAGGTTTCGCCACAACATCGAGATAATCCGCCACTTCAGGTGCCAGTTCGCGTTCATCTGCCACCACATACGCCGCGCGGCTGCTTAAGCCGCCTTTGTAGCTGGTGGTGAGCGAGAATTTATCGCCGCGCTGAATGCGTTTGTCACCCGGATAGAGATTGGCATACGCAAAGCGATCGCCCGTCGCAGCGATCATCACCACGTTATTCGGCTGCCCCTGGGCTGCCAGCAGCGCGCCTATTTGCTTTTCGGTTTTCCCTGGCGCGATTGCATTCAGGGCGTCAAGAATCGCCGTCGAGGCCAGGTTTGCGCCAAATTCATAGTGCGCCAGTTCATTGGCGTTATTGACCGTTCGCGCGCCATGCTCTGGCGAGATGAAAATACCGGTGGCGTTACACAGCGTGGCATCTGGCCCTGCCGCCTGACGGACAGCCTCAACGATAAAAGACGGGAGGTCGAACATCTTCCAGGACTCATCATGCGCACCTGTAAACAGTTTCCAACCCACCAGCCCAATCTGTTTTCCGGCAATAATTCCGGCGCTTTTCAGCACATCCGGCAGCGATTGTTGAGACTCCATTGGCTGGTTGGGCAGCGAAAACCACGGAGCGTGCACCACGCGGTTTTGCAGCCGTGCATGAGCGGCCAGTTTCAGGTTTTCATTACCGAGCACCAGCACGGCATCACCGTCGCTGTGCAATACCAGCAGCGCCTCTTCAAAGCGCGGAATAAACCCGGTGAGATACTCAAAATTGCCGCCGTGCTCCTTGTCGGCATAAATCACCAGCGTATCCAGCCCCCGGGATTGCATTCCGGCCAGGATTTTAGCTTTGCGCTCGTGCAGCGTGTCATCGCTCAGGGGGACGGAGGGAAGTTGATGCCAGACGGCGGGTTGCGGGACAGTTTGCAGATCAAGATTAAAAGTCACTGGCATTACTCCATGTCAAAAGCCATCCACGGAGAGTAACCAATATTGGCGAGGCTGTAATAAAAAAATCCCGGCCTTGCGACCGGGATTCCGATTCTGACGGGAAAGTCGTTTTACGGCAGAATTGACGGTTGATCCGCCCCTTCTTTTTCGACTTTCTGCTGCAGCATGTGCTCGCGCTTCATACCCAGTTTCAGCGCCAGTGCAGACGCAACGTAGATGGATGAAGCCGTACCGATAGAGACACCAATCAGCATGGTCAGTGAGAAGCCTTCCAGTACCGGCCCACCGAAGAGGTACAGCATCAGAATAACTACTAACGTCGTACCGGAGGTAATCAACGTACGGTGCAGCGTCTGGGTCAGTGACACGTTAAAGATTTCGTAAGGCGTCCCGCGACGAATTTTGCGGAAGTTTTCACGAATACGGTCAGAGACCACGATGCTGTCGTTCAGTGAGTAACCGATAACGGACATCAGCGACGCCACGATAGTCAGGTCAATCTCAATATGGAACAGCGACAGCACGCCCAGGGTGATAACCACGTCGTGCGCCAGCGCGATAACCACACCCGCAGCCAGTCTCCACTCAAAGCGGAAACCGACGTAAACGAGGATAGAAATCAGCGCCACAATCAGCGCCATCGCACCGGTTTGCGCAAGGTCAGCCCCCACGCTTGGCCCAACGAACTCGATACGTTTCACCGCCGCGTTCTGATCGGTAGATTCGTTAATCACCTTCAGAACCTGGCTACCCAGCACCTGGCCGCCATTTTCGCCTTCAGTCGGCGGCATGCGAACCATGATGTCGTGGCTGCTGCCAAAGTTCTGCAACTGCGGCTCTTCAAAGCCCGCCTTCTGCAGCGCTTCGCGCATCACATCAATTTCAGCCGGTTTTTCCAGCGTGATTTCGATAACCGTACCGCCGGTGAAATCGAGCCCCCAGTTAAAGCCGCGCACACCCATAATCACAATGGCGGCGACCAACAGCAGGCCAGAGATACCGAAAGCCCAGTAGTCCCAGCGCATAAAGTCCCAGACTTTACGGCCATGGTTCAATTGTTCAACACTATATTCCTGTGCCACAACGCACTCCTCAGATTGACAGCTTGTTGATGCGTTTGCCGCCATACAACAGGTTTACGATGGCACGCGTACCGACGATTGCGGTAAACATCGACGTCGCAACACCAATACCGGTGGTGATAGCGAAGCCTTTGATTGCCCCGGTGCCGACTGCATACAGGATCAGAACTTTAATCAGCGTGGTAATGTTCGCATCGAAGATGGAACTGAATGCCCCCGCATAACCTTCGTTAATCGCCTGCTGCACTGAACGCCCGTTGCTCAACTCTTCTTTGATACGTTCGTTGATCAGTACGTTGGCGTCGACTGCCACCGCAAGGGTTAGCACGATCCCCGCAATACCCGGCATACTCAGCGTAGCCCCCGGCAGCAGCGACATGATACCGACGATCAGTACCAGGTTCGCAATCAGCGCGCTGGTGGCGATCAGACCAAATTTCTTGTAGAAGAAAATCATGAACAGGATAGAAACTGCCAGACCCGCCAGACACGCTTCCAGGCCCTGTTTGATGTTCTGCATACCCAAAGTTGGGCCGATAGTACGTTCTTCAACAATCTGAATCGGCGCAATCAGCGCACCGGCACGCAGCAGCAGAGAGAGCTGACGCGCTTCGTTCGGGTTGTTGATACCGGTGATACGGAAGCTGTTACCCAGGCGAGACTGGATGTTGGCGATGTTAATCACCTCTTCCTGTTTCACCAGCACGGAACGGCCGTTGGCATCTTTCTTACCGCTGTCTTTGTACTCCACGAACAGGGTCGCCATCGGTTTACCGATGTTGTCCTTGGTGAAGTTAGACATGGTGTTACCACCTGCGCTATCCAGCGAGATGTTAACCTGCGGCTGGTTGTATTCGTCCTGGCTGGAAGTGGAGTCGGTGATATGGTCACCGGTCAGGATCACGCGTTTATACAGCACAACCGGCTGTCCTTCGCGAGTCTGTTTCACTTCGGAGTCGCCCGGAACGCGGCCAGAAGAGGCAGCGGACTGGTCAACGTTAGTATTCACCAGACGGAACTCCAGCGTCGCGGTCGCGCCCAGAATCTCTTTCGCACGCGCGGTGTCCTGAATACCCGGCAGTTCGACGACGATGCGGTCTGCACCCTGACGTTGTACTACAGGCTCAGCCACACCCAGTTGGTTAACACGGTTACGCAGGATGTTGATGTTCTGCTGTACCGCATATTCGCGCGCTTCGCTCAGGCGAGCATCCGTCATGACCGCGCGCAACTGGTTGTTGCCCTGATTAGTGATAACCAGGTCGCGGTGACGAGAGGCAAGCCAGGTATTGGCCTGATCGCGCGCCGCGCTATCGCGGAACTGGATAGTCAGACCATAGTTCTCTGACTTACGGATATTGGAATACGGGATATTTTTTTCGCGCAGATCGCTGCGCAGGCTGTCGATATTTTGTTCCTGCAGTTTGCCCAGCGCAGTGTCCATATCCACTTCCATCAGGAAGTGAACACCGCCACGCAGGTCAAGACCCAGTTTCATCGGCTCGGCTTTGATAGCCGCCAGCCAACGCGGGGTCGCAGGAGCAAGGTTCAGCGCCACGACGTATTTGTCACCCAGTACGCTCACCAGCGCTTCACGCGCGCGCAACTGGATGTCGGTGGAGTCGAAGCGCGCAAGAATAGCGCCCTCTTCCAGTGCCACAGACTTCGCGGTGATTTTTTCTTGTTGTAAAGTATTCTGGACCTGGATCAGCGTTTGCTCACTGGCGGCGACACCGCGCGCGCCAGTGATTTGAACAGCCGGATCCTCACCATACA
This sequence comes from Pseudocitrobacter cyperus, assembly GCF_039889165.1. NCBI lineage: Bacteria > Pseudomonadati > Pseudomonadota > Gammaproteobacteria > Enterobacterales > Enterobacteriaceae > Pseudocitrobacter > Pseudocitrobacter cyperus. The sequence continues at coordinate 1,651,299 of NZ_JAYMYY010000001.1, forward strand.
GGTTGGGAAGTGCGTAAAGCAGGCCGACGATAATCACGACGACCAGCATGATGTACTTCCACAAAGGATAACGGTTTAACACGGCAGTTCCCTTTGGGAAAACAGTAAATTACAGCGCCTTCATCGTGCCTTTCGGCAGAACGGCAGCTACGAAGTCACGTTTGATAACCACTTCAGTGGTGTCGTTCAGCGCGATAGCAATGTAGCCAGTTTCCGCTACTTTGGTTACGCGACCGACCAGGCCACCGTTTGTCAGCACTTCATCGCCTTTAGCAATGGAGTTCATCAGGTTTTTGTGCTCTTTGGTACGTTTCTGCTGTGGGCGCAGGATCATGAAGTAGAAAATCAGACCAAACACCACCAGCATCAGAATCAGAGACATCGGGCTGCCCTGTGCTGCGCCACCCGGTGCTGCTATCGCATCAGAAATAAAAAAGCTCATTAAAATTCCCTCAATTATTAATATTAATCAACGTTCAAAGCTGGAACATCTCGCCCCTGACGTTGGTAAAAATCAGTTACGAAGCTCTCTAATTTACCCTCTTCGATAGCCTTGCGTAAACCAGCCATTAAACGCTGGTAATAGCGGAGGTTATGAATGGTGTTGAGACGTGCGCCCAATATTTCGTTGCAACGGTCTAAATGATGCAAGTACGCACGTGAATAATTGCGACACGTGTAGCAATCACACTCAGCGTCGAGTGGGCTGGTATCGCTCTTATGCTTCGCATTTCTGATTTTCACCACGCCATCGGTCACGAAAAGGTGACCATTGCGCGCGTTACGCGTTGGCATAACACAGTCAAACATATCGATACCGCGACGAACACCTTCAACCAGATCCTCTGGTTTACCGACACCCATCAGGTAACGCGGTTTATCCGCAGGGATCTGCGGGCAGACGTGCTCCAGGATACGGTGCATATCTGCTTTCGGTTCACCCACAGCCAAACCGCCGACAGCGTAGCCATCAAAACCTATCTCTACCAGACCTTTAACAGAGATATCTCGTAAATCTTCGTAAACGCTGCCCTGAATGATGCCAAAAAGCGCATTTTTGTTGCCCAGGCCGTCAAAACGCTCACGGCTACGCTTCGCCCAACGCAGTGACATCTCCATCGAACGTTTCGCATAATCCCAGTCTGCAGGATACGGGGTGCATTCATCGAAGATCATCACGATATCGGAGCCGAGATCGTACTGAATCTCCATCGATTTTTCCGGATCGAGGAAGATTGGATCGCCGTTGATCGGGTTACGGAAGTGTACGCCCTGTTCCGTAATCTTACGAATATCGCCCAGGCTGAAGACCTGGAAGCCGCCGGAATCGGTGAGAATTGGGCCTTTCCACTGCATAAAGTCGTGCAGGTCGCCGTGCAGCTTCATGATCTCCTGGCCGGGACGCAGCCACAGATGGAAAGTATTGCCAAGAATGATTTGTGCGCCGGTGGCTTCAACTTCTTCCGGCGTCATGCCTTTTACGGTGCCATAGGTACCGACGGGCATAAAAGCAGGCGTTTCCACTACGCCACGATCGAAGACCAGGCGGCCGCGGCGAGCGCGTCCGTCGGTGGTGTCCAGTTCAAATTTCACGCTATTCTCCTGCATCAGAGAGACAGTCTGATGGTTAATGTTGCGGAGTGAGGTTCACCCTCACCCCGGCCCTCACCCTGAGGGAGAGGGGGAAAAACACGCCCCAATCAGGGACGTTCGTTAATGGCCTGCGGATTGTACGTGATAAACATCGCATCACCGTAACTAAAAAAGCGATATTCCGCTTTTACCGCTTCGTGATAGGCATGCAGGGTGTTTTTATAACCCGCAAATGCGGAAACCAGCATAATCAACGTCGATTCCGGCAGGTGGAAGTTAGTCACCAGCGCATCAATCACTTTGTACTGATAACCCGGGTAGATAAAGATTTGCGTATCGCCGAAGAACGGTTCGATAAGGTCATTTTTCGCCGCCTGCGCTGCGCTTTCCAGCGAACGCACAGAGGTGGTACCGACCGCGATCACGCGATTGCCGCGCGCTTTCGCCGCCAGTACAGCGTCTACCACGTCCTGCGGAACTTCCGCATACTCAGAGTGCATGGTGTGCTCTTCAATGCTCTCAACGCGGACTGGCTGGAAGGTGCCTGCGCCTACGTGCAGCGTCACAAAGGCCATATCGATGCCTTTCTCACGCAGCTTCGCCAGCAGGGGTTCATCAAAGTGCAGGCCAGCAGTTGGCGCCGCGACAGCGCCCGGGCGGCTGCTGTAAACGGTTTGGTAAAGTTCGCGGTCGGCGTCTTCATCCGGGCGGTCGATATACGGCGGCAGCGGCATATGGCCGATGCTGTTGAGGATCTCCAGAACCGGGCGCTCATCGTTGAACTGCACTTCAAACAGTGCGTCGTGACGTGCGACCATGGTCGCATTAATGCTTTCGTCATCGCCCAACAGGAGCTCCGCACCCGGCTTCGGCGCTTTAGAGGCGCGAATATGTGCCAGAATACGATTATCATCGAGCATGCGCTCAACCAGCACTTCAATCTTGCCGCCGCTGGCTTTACGACCAAACAGTCGCGCCGGGATCACGCGGGTATTATTAAAGACCAGAAGATCGCCAGGGTTGAGCTTATCGAGCAGATCGGTGAAAGTACCGTGCGTCAGCGCGCCTGTCGGCCCGTCCAGCGACAGCAAGCGGCAACCGCTGCGCTCAGGCTGTGGATAGTGGGCAATCAGGGATTCAGGTAATTCAAAGGAAAAATCGGCAAGGCGCATGACTCTAAGACTCTGGACTTAATAATGAGGCGGGTAGTCTAGTGCCGGGGCGTTCTCCCTGCAACCCTATCCCCCTCTGGATAGATAATAATCGATGAATTTTTTAGCTCACCTGCATCTCGCGTACCTCGCCGACAGCTCGTTGTCCGGCAATCTGCTGGCCGATTTTGTGCGCGGCAACCCGGACAACAGCTATCCGGCGGATGTGGTCGACGGAATTTATATGCATCGGCGTATCGACGTACTGACTGATAATCTGCCCGAGGTAAAGGAAGCCCTTGAGTGGTTCCGCCCACAGACGCGGCGCGTCGCGCCTATTACGCTCGATGTAATGTGGGATCATTTCCTTTCGCGCCACTGGGCGCAGCTTTCGCCGCAGATGCCGCTGCCGGAGTTTGTCGAATACGCCCATGAGCAGGTGGCGCTGATTCTCCCCGACTCTCCGCCGCGCTTCGTGAATCTGAATGATTACCTTTGGTCAGAGCGCTGGCTGGAGCGCTACCGCGAAATGGAATTTATCCAGCGCGTACTCAACGGTATGGCCAGCAGACGGCCGAAACTGGATGCCCTGCGCGACTCCTGGCACGATTTAGACCAGCACTACGGGCAACTGGAAAAACAGTTCTGGCAATTTTATCCGCAGATGATGGCGCAGGCCAAAGCGCGCGAGCTTTAACCTGAGCCTGTCAATATTTCTGCTATTAATAGCCAAAACCTTAATCATCGATTGCCACAGCCTCTTTGAGCAATTGCTGTTCACTGTCTATACTGGCCGCGTTGCGTACTACTTACTTTTTAAAACTCAAAGGAGAACCCATGGTTCTGGTTACTCGTCAGGCGCCTGACTTTACCGCTGCGGCAGTGCTCGGTAACGGCGAAATCGTTGAAAACTTTAACTTCAAACAGCACACCAACGGCAAAGCCACCGTGCTGTTCTTCTGGCCAATGGACTTCACCTTTGTCTGCCCGTCTGAGCTGATCGCCTTCGACAAACGCTACGAAGAGTTCCAGAAACGCGGTGTGGAAGTGGTTGGCGTCTCCTTTGACTCCGAATTTGTTCACAACGCATGGCGTAACACCCCGGTCGACAAAGGCGGCATCGGTGCGGTGAAATACGCAATGGTTGCTGACATCAAACGCGAAATTCAGAAAGCCTACGGCATCGAACACCCGGACGCGGGCGTGGCGCTGCGCGGTTCTTTCCTGATCGACGCTAACGGTATCGTTCGTCACCAGGTTGTGAACGACCTGCCGCTGGGCCGTAACATCGACGAAATGCTGCGCATGGTTGACGCGCTGCAGTTCCACGAAGAGCACGGCGAAGTGTGCCCGGCGCAGTGGGAAAAAGGGAAAGAAGGTATGGCGGCGTCCCCGGACGGCGTTGCAAAATACCTGACTGAAAACGTCTCCAGCCTGTAATTGGCGGATGATTGAGAAAAGGCTCGCAATTGCGAGCCTTTTTGTTTTTAGTGCCTAAGTCGCAGGCACAATATCAGAACGCGAAGCAGGAACAGCCCAGTACGCCCCAGAATGCCTGTTCATCGGAAACCGGAATCGACGACTTACGCGCAATATCGTGCTGATGACCGTGTACGCCACAACTGCCGCAGCACTGGTGCATCTGTACGACCGCGCCCACTTTTGCCGCCGCAGGCGGTGCCGAGCGGTAGTGACCCGGAACTTTCACAACCGGCGACCAGTCCGGAACAACCGGGATTGCAGGCGGTGCCAGCGGCGTGAAGTGCCCCGCGGCATAAACCACTTTACCATCCACAATCGTCATCACGGATTCGATGCCTTTGATCTCTTCTTCCGGCACGCTGAAGTAGTCTTTCGACAGCACCACCAGATCGGCAAGCTGATCTTTCTCGATACGCCCTTTTTTGCCCTGCTCGCTGGAGAACCAGGCGCTGCCCGCCGTCCACAGTTCCAGCGCCACATCGCGCGGCAAACGGTTGTTATCGTCGTACATCGCCATGCCGCCGACCGTGCGGCCAGAGACCAGCCAGTAGAGCGCCGTCCACGGGTTGTAGCTCGCCACACGGGTGGCATCGGTACCTAAACCGACCGGCACTTCCGCTGCCAGCATTTTGGCAACCGGCGGCGTATGTTTCACGGCTTCTTTACCGTAGCGCTCAATGAAGTATTCGCCCTGGAAAGCCATACGGTGCTGTACCGCAATCCCGCCGCCCAGCGCTTTCACACGCTCAATATTACGCTCAGTGATGGTTTCTGCATGGTCAAAGAACCAGTGCAGGCCATTGAACGGAATATCACGGTTCACTTTCTCGAACACATCCAGCATGCGGCTGATCGATTCGTCATAGGTGGCGTGCAGGCGGAACGGCCAGCGGTGTTCAACCAGATGGCGAACCACACGCTCCAGCTCATCTTCCATCCCTTCCGGCAAGTCCGGGCGCGGCTGGAGGAAATCTTCGAAATCCGCCGCCGAGAAGACCAGCATTTCACCCGCGCCGTTAGCACGGTAGAAATCAGTACCCTGCCCCGGTTTAAGCATATCAGTCCAGCGCTCGAAATCTTCCAGTTCTTGTTTCGGACGCTGAGTAAAGAGGTTGTAGGCGATACGTATCGTCATCTGCTCTTTCGCATGCAGTTGTTCGATAATTTCGTAATCTTCCGGGTAGTTCTGGAAACCGCCGCCGGCGTCAATAGCGCTGGTAAGCCCCAGACGATTCAGCTCGCGCATAAACTGGCGAGTGGAGTTAACCAGCATTTCCAGCGGCAATTTAGGGCCTTTCGCCAGCGTCGAGTAGAGGATCATCGCATTGGGCTTCGCGATCAGCATCCCGGTTGGGTTGCCGTTGTTATCGCGCACGATTTCGCCACCTGCCGGGTTTGGCGTCTCTTTGGTGTAACCCACGGCTTTCAGCGCCGCACGGTTGAGCAAGGCGCGATCGTACAGATGCAGCACAAATACCGGGGTATCCGGTGCCGCTTCATTCAGCTCTTCAATCGTTGGCATCCGGCGTTCAGCGAACTGAAACTCGCTCCAGCCTCCGACCACGCGCACCCACTGGGGAGACGGTGTGCGATCGGCCTGATCTTTTAACATTCTCAACGCATCGGCAAGCGACGGAACTCCTTCCCAGCGCAGTTCAAGGTTGTAGTTCAGACCACCGCGGATCAGGTGCAGGTGCGAGTCGTTCAGGCCAGGGATCACCGTATGCCCTTTCAGATCGACAATCTGCGTACCTTCGCCCGCGTAGGACATAATTTGATCGTTGCTGCCTGTTGCCAGAATTTTACCGTTGGCAATTGCCACCGCTTCCGCCAGCGGCTGCTGGCTGACAAGCGTGTGAATACGACCCTGAGTCAGGATCAGTGTGGCTTTTTGTGACATGTCACTCTCCTCAAACCGGATCAGGCTTTTTTAAGCCATCCGGCGAATAGTCGGGTCACGATGGGCATCCAGAGCCAGACAACCAGCGCAACCACACAGGCATCGTTAATGAAATGAAGCAGCAAGGAGCCCTGCAGGGCGGGGAACATCGCGCCAGTTACCCACGGCACCAGGTTGGTGCTGGGAAAGATCACCAGCAGCGTGATGAGAAATTGTTTCCACTGTTTTGGCTGACGCACGTGCGGAGTCGGTGGCGTAAACCAGAACGCCGCTTCGGTACGGACTTCCGTGTGATCGCCTTCGGCCAACAACGGCGCGATTTCATCGACCAGTTGTTTGCGCGTTTCGGACTGCGTCCAGGCGTAGAGATGCTCCAGGGTATCGAAACGAATGATGATATTCCAGGCACCCTGCCCATCCGTTGGGCGGATGACGTTAGCGCCCAGATGGCCGGGATACTCTGCCGCGACGGGCATAATTTTGCCAAGCCAGGCTTCATACTGGCTCGCATCTTCCGGGCGCAGCGCATGCGTGATCACCAGCGTTACATGTTTTTGCGTCATGACGGTTTTCCTTGCTATCGCATTCAGACAGGGAGCGTATCGCTCCCTGTCATCGTCATTACGCTTTGCGTTCCGGCGCGCCGTGAACCAGGGTGTAAGCATAATCCACGCCCATACCATAGGCGCCGCTGTGCTCACGAACCAGATCCATCACCGCGTCATAGGTTTCTTTGCGTGACCAGTCGCGTTGGTACTCCAGCAGCACCTGCTGCCAGGTGACTGGTACCGCGCCTGCCTGAACCATACGATCGATGGAACGTTCGTGCGCGTCAACGGAAGTACCGCCAGAGGTATCGGTAACGACATAAACTTCAAAACCTTCTTCCAGCGCCATTAATGCCGGGAAGGTCAGACAAACCTCAGTCCACAGGGCAGAAATAATCAGTTTTTTACGTCCGGTGGCTTTTACTGCTTTGACGAAAGCTTCGTCTTCCCAGGAGTTCATAGAGGTACGTTCAATCGGTTTAATTTCCGGGTGAACGGCCAGCAGTTCCGGCCAGATATAACCACTAAAGCTTTTGGTTTCGACTGAGGTATAAATAGTCGGAACTTTAAAAATCTTACCGGCTTTTGCCAGTGCAACGGTGTTGTTTTTCAAGGTCTGGCGATCAATATTCGCCACGCCGAAGGACATTTGCGGCTGGTGGTCGATAAAAATCAGGGTGGAGTTAGATGGATTAATCAGTTCCCGAATAGACATAAAAACACCTTCTTAAGCAATAGGTTAAGTGGAAATCTAAGGTCTAAATGACGAGGTGGATACTGAATGAGTTTGCAGGTTGAGTATAGCGGGAAATTTTTAACGAGTTATTAAAGAAAATTTATGTTTTGGTTACGGTAAATATTGTGTCATAAAATGAATGGGTTATCAAAAATTAATACGCAACCTATTGATTTCAGAAAATTCATAACTGGCGTGAGCACCATAAATTTTGTTACAACAGGTAAGATTTTATTCGGGAAATAATTAACGTTATGCGTATTAATCTGGACGTTTTACAAATCCTTGACGCGATCGACCGACACGGAAGTTTTGCCGCAGCGGCAGAGTCGCTCTATAAAACCCCTGCCGCACTGAGTTATATGGTGCAAAAACTGGAAAGTGATCTTGATATAAAACTTCTCGACCGTTCAGGACACCGCGCCAAATTTACTGATACAGGAAGAATGATACTGGAAAAAGGTCGCGTACTGCTCAGCGCTGCGCGTGACCTGGAAAAGCAGGCTGTGCAGGTAGATTCTGGCTGGGAAAAGGAGCTTATCATCGCGCTGGACGACTCCTTTCCCTTTGCCGCTCTGCTGCCCATCATTGATAAATTCTATACGTTGAATCAGCAAACCCGGCTTAACTTCAGCCACCACACCCTGGCCGGGGCATGGGAGGAGCTGACGCACAACGGTGCGGATATTATTCTGGGAGCGATTAACGATCCCCCAACTTCCGCGGCCTGGTCATGGCAAATGCTTGGCATGCTCGACAATGCTTTTGTCGTCTCGCCTCAACATCCGCTGGCGGCAGAACCTGAGCCTATCACCGTCGAACAGATGATCAAGTATCGCGCCGTCGTGGTCAGCGATAGCGCGCGTCTGTGTCGCCCGCTCAGTTCCAATCTTATTGAAGAACAGGCACAAATTCGCGTTGATGATTTTCAGTCGAAGGTCACGCTGCTGTGCGCCGGGCTGGGATGCGGATTTTTGCCGCGCCATATCGCCCATCCGTGGATAGAAACGGGCGAACTGGTCGAAAAATCGGTGGTCTCCTGTCGACAAAAAGACGTGGCCTATATCGCCTGGCGCAACGGCCATGACGGGCTGGCGCAACAGTGGTGGCGGGAAGCGGTCATTAACCATAACCGGAGCACCCCGCTTTACCCCTGAGTTACTCGCCAGACCAGACCGTGGCTGACAATGCTGGCAGCGTGAGTACACCATCCTGATTTCCGCCGCTACCTTCCCTCTGGATGAGCGAACTAAAACTCAGTAGCGGCGTATCTTCCAGAACCACTTCACATGCCGCGCCGCGGTTGATAGCAATCACTACCCGCTCCCGTTTCAGTACACGGACAAAAATAACCACGTTATCTTCAGCGTACAGCACCTGACAGCCGCCGCGACGCAGCGCTTCGCTCTTTTTGCGCAGCTTCGCCATCCGCTGATAGAGCGCCAGCAACTCGCCATCCTGCTGGCTTTTATCCCACGGGAATGGTTTACGGCACAGCGGGTCATTCGCACCATCCACCCCCACTTCGTCTCCATAATAGATGCAGGGCGCGCCAGGCCAGGTAAACAGCCATACCACGCCCAGCCCCAGACGTCCGATATCTTTACCCAGCAGGGTTTTAAACCGCGCGGTATCGTGGCTGTCGAGCTGGTTAAACATTCGCAGTTGCTGCTGATGTGACAAGCCCGCACGGTAATCCTCCATCCAGGCCATACAGGTTTGCGCATCGATTTTTTGCGGATCGTAAGAGAGATCGGTATTCGCCAGGAACGCCCAAACCGGCAGCGTAAAACCGCGATAGTTCATCGCCGCGTCTTCCGCATCCGCCTGCAGCCACTGGCGCGCATCACCGAAATGCTCACCAAACACATAGGATTGAGAATTTGTTTCTTTTGCCGCCTGCGTGATCCCGGCAACGTGCTTCAGGTTATTACGCGCGCCGCCGCCCTCGCCGAGCATATGCACCACGTCCAGCCGCCAGCCGTCCATACTCCATGGCGATTTCAGCCAGTGGCGGACAATGCTCTCCTCGCCGCGATAAATCTCATTTACCAGTGACTCCGACTGATAATCAAGTTTCGGCAGGCTCGGATAGCCCAGCCAGTCCAGCGCCCGGCCTTCCGGCGAGAAGCTGTACCAGTCGCGCCACGGGGAATTGGCATGGTGACAAGCGCCGCTACTGCCATGATCCTGCCTGTCGAACCAGGCGTGAGTATCGCCGCTGTGGTTGAATACGCCGTCAAGGATCAGGCGCATACCTTCACGCAGGGTATTTTCGCGCAGACGTAGCAACGCCGCATTTCCGCCGAACTGAGGATCGACCTCACGATAATTTTCCGTGTCATATTTATGTACGCTCGGCGCGGTAAACACCGGGTTGAGGTAGAGACCGGTGACACCGAGTTTCTTCAGATAAGGCAGCTTCTCGCTGATGCCATCCAGATCGCCGCCGTAAAACGTTGAGCCGCCAGCCTCTGCATTCAGGGGGGCATCCCAGTCACGTAGCACAATGTCATGCCCGGCGGCGTGATGGTAATAAATCTTGTCCTGCTCCGGGGTGCGCGTTTCGCTACGGGCAAAACGATCCGGAAAGATCTGATAAAAAATCTGGTCAGCCACCCACTGCGGGCCGCTGTCGGGCAGATCGATAGCAAACAGTTCCAGTTTTGCAGGCGGAATGCGGCTAAACCCTTTTGGCGCAAACCACAACTGGCGGTCAGCCCATAGCAATTTGAATGCATAGCGCCGACGCGGTTGTCCACTATCGAGCGGGATCTCACCGCGCCAGGCTGTCACGCCCGGTACAGGTGGTTTGCTCAGGCGTTTCATCGACAACACACACTCTTCATTGTCGATTTCCACCCGCATCGTCACGCGCTGCGGCAGATCGTTTCCGCGTAGCCACAACGTCACCGACAGATGACCACTCTGCGACTTAATAAAGGGTGCGACAGGCAGATGCCAGGCATTCAACATCGTTAATTCCCCTCAGTTAAAAGTGAGCCCACCTTGCCATAAGCTTTTTGGCGTCTACTCCTCTTTTCGTACTTTTTAGGGGGCGGAGATTGGGGGCGTAAAAAAACCCGGTAACGGATGTTAACCGGGTTTTCAATCAGGCCTGTAAATCTTGTCCGCCAGGTGAGCGCAAAGCCACCCAACAGCCGTATTAGCCGCGGCTACGGCGAGATTTAATAACCCAGCCAATCAGCAGCAGTACAATCCACGCGAAGCCAACGTACAGAGAAATACGCGTGTCCGGGTGATAGCCGATCAAGCCGATGATGAAGACAAGGAAAATCAGACCAATAATTGTCGTCGTGACACCGCCCGGCACTTTAAATTTCAGCGCTTTCACCTCATCCGGCGACAGACGGCGGCGGAAGGCAACCTGCGAAAGCAGGATCATAATCCACACCCATACGGTAGCGAAGGTCGCCAGCGAAGCAATCACCAGGAAGACGTTTTCCGGCATGATGTAGTTGAGATAAACAGCAAACAGCAGCGCGATGGTCATCACCATCACCGTCACCCACGGAATACCGCGACGTGAGGTTTTGGCGAACACTTTCGGCGCACTCCCCTGCTCGGCCATGCCGTGCAGCATACGACCGACGCCAAAAACATCGCTGTTAATGGCGGAAAGCGAAGCGGTCAGCACCACAAAGTTAAGGATACTGGCGGCAAAAGTGATGCCCATATGCTGGAAGGTCAACACAAACGGGCTACCGTCGGTACCCACCTGGTTCCAGGGGTAGATAGACATAATGACAAACAGCGTCCCCACATAGAACACCAGAATACGCATCGGCACCGAGTTAATGGCGCGCGGAATGGATTTCTCCGGGTCTTTCGCTTCACCGGCGGTGATACCGATAATTTCGATCCCGCCATAGGCAAACATCACCATTTGCAGCGACATCACCATGCCGAGCCAGCCGTTACTGAAGAAACCGCCGTTGCTCCAGAGGTTATGGATCCCCGTCGGTTGCCCGCCGTTGCCAATCCCCCAGATAATGATGCCAAAACCTGCGGCAATCATGATGATAATGGTGGCAACTTTGAAGAAGGAGAACCAGAACTCCAGCTCACCAAAGACTTTTACGCTCATCAGGTTGATGGCGCAAATGATCATCACCACGCTGAGCACCCAGATCCAGTGCGGCACGTCGGGGAACCAGACGCCCATATAGATGCCAAATGCGGTCACGTCGGCGATAGCGACAATCAGAATTTCGAAGCAGTATGTCCAGCCGGTGATATAACCAGCGAGCGGGCCGAGGTTTTCCTGCGCATAGCGCGAGAAGGAACTGGCTGCCGGGTTGTGTACCGACATTTCGCCCAACGCGCGCATAATAATATATGCCGCCACGCCACCGATAATATAGGCCAGCAGTACGCTCGGCCCGGCCATCTTGATTGCGTCAGCAGAACCATAAAACAGCCCGGTACCAATTGCCGACCCTAGCGCCATGAAGCGAATATGCCGGGTACTTAGCCCGCGCTTCAGCTTATTGTTTTCCATCGTTTCCAATGCCATTTCTTACCAAAAAACAAAAAACCACGGGACGTGAGTCCCGTGGTTGAACAGTATGTTGTCGCGCGTGAATTAATGCGCGTTAGACGTCACCTGTCGGCCTGCCGCGCGATCCCAGATAATCGCCAGAACCACCATCACCACCGTCGGCAGCAGCCAGGCAAGACCCTGTTCCGCCATCGGCAGACGCGCCGTCCAGCCAGGCAACACATCAGCGAAGGCCGATGCTTTGATGCCGTCAAGGATACCAAACATCAGGCTAATAAACATCGCCGGGGCAATCACGCGGGTCGAATTATGCCACCAACCGCGGGTAAAGCTTAGTACAACCAGTGCGATACATGGCGGATAAATCAGCGTCAGCACCGGTATGGAGATCTGAATCAGGTGGCTCAGCCCCAGATTGGAGACCGCCATCGAGAAGATCCCCAGAATAAAGACCAGAGAACGATAAGAGAGAGGCAGATACTGTGCAAAGAACTCAGCACACGCACAGGTCAGGCCCACCGCCGTCACCAGACAGGCGATGAAGATCAGAGCTGCCAGCAGGAAACTGCCCGCGCCGCCAAAGGTGTGCTGTACATATGCATGCAGGATAGCCGCGCCATTCGCGCTTTTATCTACCAGCAGCGCGCTGTCTGAGCCCAGACGGAACAGTGCCAGATACAGCAGCGTCAGACCTACGCCCGCCATCAGACCCGCCCAAATGGTATAACGCGTCAACAGACGCGCTTCGGTTACGCCACGAGAACGCGCCGCGTTAACGATAACAATACCGAATACCATCGCGCCCAGGGTATCCATGGTCAGATAACCATTAACGAAACCGTTAGAGAATGGCGCGGTTTGATAAGCTTCCAGCGCATTGCTGATAGGGCCGGCAGGCCACATTACAGCGGCGATGGAGAGAACCAGCAGCGCCAGGATTTTCAACGGAGCCAGGAAATTGCCGACGGTATCCAGCAGTTTTCCCGGGTAGAGGGAAACCAGAATCACCAGCGCAAAATAGACCAGGCTGTAGATGAACAGCGGCATCGCGCCATCCCCGGTCAGGGGGGCAATACCGATTTCAAAAGAGACGGTTGCTGTACGCGGAGTGGCAAACAGCGGCCCTACGGCCAGATAGCAGACGGTCGCCAACAGGAGACCCGCCACTTTACCAATTGGCGTGCTGAGGCTATCAACGCCGCCGCCGACTTTTGCCAGCGCAACGACGGTCAACACAGGCAGACCAACCGCAGTAATTAAAAAGCCGATTGCCGCGATCCAGACATTCGGCCCCGCCTGCAAACCAACCATTGGAGGGAAAATGATGTTGCCTGCGCCAACAAACAGCGCAAAGGTCATAAAGCCCAGAGCGATGATATCGCGAGATTTTAACTGATGGGTCATAGGTAACTACTGCCTGTGGATGTGGTGTTGTACAAATAAAAACTTTTGCGCCCGCGCCTGTGGAATCTTTCAGAGGAAACAAGCAACAAACTCAGCGGGATATGCTCCCTTCGTAGCGTGAGGAAGAATAGTTTTTTGATTTGCTACGCAAACACAGTCATAACACGACTGTATAAGGCGCAATTTAAACGCTTATAACGTTTTAAAGCAATATGGGATCGCAAAACCAGACGATTATGCCAATACTAAATTCAAACCTGGCACGAATAACCAGATATAGGAAAAACACATGGCTGATCGTGCGAACAAAAAAACGTCAGTTGTTCATTAATTGTTCGCCAGATAATTGACTGCAAAGCAAACAGACCAGCCGAGGCTGGTCTGTGGCAACTCTTCATGACACCGTGCAAATTAATCATTCGCTTTGGCGATCAACCTTTCTGGCAACAGAAAACTGAAACGTGACCCTTTACCCAGCTCACTCTCGATTTCCAACCGGCTATCATGATGATTTAGCGCATGTTTCACTATCGCCAGCCCCAGGCCACTCCCACCGGTCTGACGCGAGCGCGCTTTATCAACGCGATAAAAACGCTCGGTTAAGCGGGGAATATGCTCTGGCGCAATACCCGGCCCAGTGTCCTCCACGCTGAACAGTACGCCATGGGGCGCACGTTGCCAGCGCACGGTGATGGACGTTCCTGCTGGCGTATGATTCACGGCGTTATAGACCAGGTTCGATACCGCACTGCGCAGTTGATCTTCATTGCCCAGCACTTTCAGGGTCTCATCGACCTCAAAGTGTAATTCATGATGCTGCTGGCTCAGGGTCTGCGCTTCACGCTCAGCTACCCGCAACATCATCGGCACATCCACCGTCTCATTGAGCGCCAGCGTCGGGGCAGCTTCTATTTTTGACAGGGTCAAAAGCTGTTTGACCAGCCCCTCCATACGCTGCGTTTGCTCACGCATGGTGTGCAAGGCTTTTTCCCGCGTAGCCCCTTCCAGTACCTTCTCCTGAAGCATCTCCAGATACCCCTGCAACACCGTCAGCGGTGTGCGCAATTCGTGGCTCACGTTGGCAAAGAAATTGCGTCGCGCGCCTTCCAGTTGGTGCATTTGTGTCACATCACGCGCGACCATCAACAACTGGCGATCCGTATAGGGCATGATACGAATTTCCAGATGACGCCCGTAATTAAGAACCAGATGCAGCGGTTTCAGGAAATCACGCTGCTTGAGATGCTGTGTAAATTCCGGATAGCGCAGCAGGTTAAGAATATTTTGCCCGCTATCGTCCGGCCAGCGCAGGCCAAGTAGTTGTTGTGCCAGGCCGTTACACCAGAAAATCGCCCCTTCTTCAGTGGTCAGCACCACCGCATCAGGTAGAGATTCCGCGCCGCTGCGAAAGCGTTTAATCAGATTCCCCAGTTCACGACGGCGTTTTTTATTCCGCAACTGCATCTGGTTGAGGCCATATAACAGCGGCTCCCAACTTCCGCGACCCGGCGGGGGCGTCATACTACGGTCAACCCATAGCCACCACGAAAGACGCAGAAGATTCCAGAAATGCCAAATCAACAACCCGGTCACGGCAACCAGCAGAAACCAGGGAAGATGGCCAAAGACCAGCCCAAGAAACAGGGCCGGGAGACAACAGAGGAAAAGCTCTAAGGCGAGTCTTTTCCATGACAGCCGTTCCAGCACGCGTCACACTCCTGTTAACAATCAGAATCGGGCAGAGAAGCGATAGCCCGTGCCGCGAACGGTTTGCACCATACGGTCGTGGCCGCTGTGTTCCAGCGCTTTACGCAGGCGGCGGATATGCACATCCACCGTGCGGTCTTCCACATACACGTTGGTGCCCCAGACATGGTTTAGCAGTTGCTCACGGCTGTAGACGCGTTCAGGATGCGTCATAAAGAAGTGCAGCAGTTTAAATTCGGTCGGGCCCATATCGAGCGGGTTTTCCCCGGTCATCACGCGGTGCGAAGTTGGGTCAAGGCTTAATCCCTGCATCTCGATCACCTCTTCCACTGCCATCGGTGAAATGCGACGCATGACGGCTTTAATGCGCGCCACCAGCTCTTTCGGCGAGAAGGGTTTCGTAATGTAGTCATCCGCGCCGGTTTCCAGACCGCGCACGCGATCCTCTTCTTCACCGCGCGCCGTCAGCATCATTACCGGAATATCACGAGTCAGCGCTTCGCGCTTGAGATGTTTGATGAACTGTAGCCCTGAGCCGCCCGGTAGCATCCAGTCGAGCAGGATAAGATCGGGCCAGGGTTCATTGAGCTGATTCACCGCGCTGTCATAATCTTCCGCCTCAATCGGCTGGAAACCATTTTGTTCCAGCACGAAACAGACCATTTCGCGGATGGGTGCTTCATCTTCAACGACCAGAATGCGTCTCGCCATTTTATGCCCTGTTTTTTTAGCCATCAGTATACATTCGGCGTCATTATGCGTCAGATTTATGACAGTTTTATGAAAAACATGACCGTAAAATGATGGCGCTTTACGAAATATGACACTACCGGAATACACCCGTCGATCCCGCGGCCGGGGAATGTATAATCCCGGCTATGCTTTTTTCCCCACTGGGACGACGATGCAAATTCTTCATACTTCAGACTGGCACTTAGGCCAGAATTTTTACAGTAAAAGCCGTGCCGCAGAACATGAAGCATTTCTGAACTGGCTGCTGGAGACCGCGCAACGCGAACAGATAGACGCCATTATTGTGGCGGGCGATATCTTTGATACCGGCTCGCCGCCAAGCTATGCGCGTGAACTCTACAACCGCTTTGTGGTGAATCTGCAACAAACTGGCTGTCATCTGGTGGTGCTTGCAGGCAATCATGACTCCGTCGCCACGCTAAATGAATCACGCGATATTTTGTCGTTTCTGAATACCACGGTGATCGCCAGCGCCGGACACACGCCTTTTATCCTCAATCGCCGCGACGGCACGCCTGGCGCCGTGTTCTGCCCGGTGCCGTTTCTGCGCCCGCGCGATATCGTCGTCAGCCAGGCGGGGCTTTCTGGCGCTGAAAAACAGCAGCATTTACTGGAAACGATTACTGACTACTATCAGAAACAATACCAGCAGGCCTGCGAATTGCGCGGAGATCGCCCATTGCCGATTATCGCCAGCGGCCACCTGACCACCGTCGGCGCCAGTAAAAGCGATGCCGTGCGTGACATCTATATTGGCACACTGGATGCGTTTCCGGCGCAAAACTTCCCGCCTGCCGATTACATCGCGCTGGGGCATATTCACCGCGCGCAGAAAATTGGCGGCAGCGAGCATATCCGCTACAGCGGTTCACCCATTCCGCTCAGCTTTGATGAAACCGGCAAAAGTAAAAGTGTGAATCTGGTGACTTTTATTGATGGCAAGCTTCAGGATGTCACACCACTGGAAGTCCCCGCGACCCAGCCGCTGGCGGTGATTAAAGGCGATTTTGATAGCATCAGCCATCAACTGGCGCAGTATCGCAACGCCCCGACAGAGCCGCCGGTGTGGCTGGATATCGAAATTACCAGCGATGAGTATCTTCATGATATTCAGCGTAAAATTCAGGTCATTACCGACGATCTCCCGGTCGACGTACTGCTGGTCAGGCGCAGCCGAGAACAGCGTCAACGCATTCTTGATAATAGCCTGCGAGAAACCCTGAGCGAACTGGAAGTGGAAGACGTTTTTCAGCGTCGTCTGGCGCTGGAAACGCTGGAAGAGGCGCAACAGGAGCGCCTGAAAACACTGTTTAATCTCGCCGTTCACTCACTGGATGAGGAACCACAGCCATGAAAATCCTCAGCCTGCGCCTGAAAAACCTCAACTCGTTGAAAGGCGAATGGAAAATCGATTTTACCGCCGAGCCGTTCGCCAGTAACGGCCTGTTTGCCATTACCGGCCCTACCGGGGCGGGGAAAACCACCCTGCTGGACGCCATTTGTCTCGCGCTGTATCACGAAACACCGCGCCTCAATACCGTTTCGCAATCGCAAAACGACCTGATGACCCGCGACACTGCCGAATGTCTGGCGGAAGTGGAGTTTGAAGTTCAGGGCGTCGCTTACCGCGCTTTCTGGAGCCAGAACCGCGCCCGCAATCAGCCGGATGGCAATCTTCAGGCGCCACGCGTCGAACTGGCGCGCCGCGATGACGGCAAAATCCTTGCCGACAAAGTGAAGGATAAGCTCGAACTTATCGCCTCCCTGAGCGGCCTCGACTATGGCCGTTTTACCCGTTCAATGCTGCTGTCGCAGGGGCAATTCGCTGCATTTCTGAATGCGCGCCCCAAGGAGCGCGCGGAGCTACTGGAAGAACTTACCGGCACGGAAATCTACGGGCGAATTTCTGCGCAGGTGTTTGAAAAACATAAACAGGCGCGAACCGAGCTTGAAAAGCTTCAGGCGCAATCCTCCGGGATGGTGCTACTCAGTGAAGAGCAGCAACAATCGCTGTTGGGAAGTTTGCAGGCGCTTACTCTTGAAGAGAAAAGCACGCTGGAGCAACAGGTTATCGCGCAAAACCAGCAGCAGTGGCTGCTACGCCAGCACGAACTCGCCCGTGAATTGCAAAATGCCCGGGAGGCTCTGAGCGATGCGGAACAGGTGCTGGCGACCGCCCAGCCACAACTGGAAGCGCTCAGCCGCGCGCAACCGGCTGAACTGCTACGCCCGCGCTGGACGCTACTTCAGGAGCAGGCTGCGACCCTCGCCAGAACCCAGCAGCAAACTCTGCAAGTGAATACTCGCTTACAGGAGGCAACCCTCCGGCGTAATCGCATCCGGGCGACGGCAATGAAGCAGGTTCGCGAGTTGCAACTGACTCGCAGCCAGCTCGAACAGTGGCTCACGCAGCACGAGCGTTACAAACACTGGAGTAGCGAGCTCACCGGCTGGCGCGCCGCATTCCAGTTGCAGGCACGAGAAAACAGCCAGCTACAGACCTATCAACAGCGCCTGCGCGAACTGGAAAAACAGGCCGCGCAACTCCCTGTTTCAACGCTCACGCAGGATCTCGCCCAGGTCACTGCGGCAATCGCTGCGCACAGCGCGGCGCGGCCCCTTCGCCAGCAACTCACCTCGCTACACGCTCGCTTCCTGCCATTACAAAAGCGGCGTCTACAGCTCAGTGAGGCGCAGCAGCAACGCCGGGGGCAACTGGAAAAAATGACGCTTGCGCTCACCGACCGCCGCCAGCGTTATAAAGATAAAAACCAGCAGTTAAGCGATGTACGCGCTATTTGCGATCTGGAAAGCACGATTGTGCGGCTGGAAGCCGAACGCGCGCGTCTGCAACCCGGTTGCCCCTGCCCGCTGTGCGGTGCAACCGCGCACCCGGCGATTGCCGAATATCAGGCTCTGACGCCCGGCGTAAATCAGGCGCGCCGCGATGCGCTGGAGCGAGAAGTCAAACAACTGGCCGAAGAAGGCGCAACCCTGCGCGGCCAGCAGGATGCCCTACTGAAGCAGCAGCAGGCTGAAGAAAACGAGCTGGAATCACTTTCTCAGCAAGAGCAAGCACTTACCTCTCAATGGCAGGAAACGACAGCCGCTTTGGGTGTCACTTTACGTGCTGACGAAGAGATAGCCGACTGGCTGAGCGCTCAGGAAGAGTATGAGCAGCAGCTTTACCAGCACAGCCAGCGGCTGAATTTACAGCAGCAAATAAACGACCTTCAGCAACAGATAAATCAGACGCAGAACGATCTCACGCAACGCAATGAAGCGCTGCATACGCAACTGACCGGGTTGACTCTCACCCCGCCGGCAGCCGGGGAAGAGAATATCTGGCTGGCGGCACGTGAAGAGGAGAGCCGCGCCTGGCAGGATAAACAGACGCAACACAGCGACACGCAGCAAAAACTGGCACAGCTTCAGCCGCTGCTGGAAACCCTGCCGGAATGTGACATTGAAGACGAGTCGCCCGTCGCGCTGGAGGGCTGGCAACAGCTTCATAACGATTGCATTTCGCTTGCCAGCAAGTGGCAAACCCTGTCACAGCAGGAAACACTCGAAAGCGAACGTCTGCAACAGGCCGAACGTGAGTTCGATAGTGCGCTGGCGGCATCACAGTTCAGCGATCGCCCAACCTTCCTGGCTGCCCTGCTGGAACAGAGCGAACGCCTGCGGCTGGAGCAGTTAAAACAGACGCTGGAAAGCAAACTTCAGCAGTGTCGCACGCTGGACACCCAGGCGCAGGAAGCGCAACAACGCCACCAGACGCTGCGCCCGGCGACGCTCAGCGACGACATCGCCCTCGAACAGATACAGGCGCAACTGCTGCTTATCGCCCGGCAGTTACGGGAGAACAGCGCGCGTCAGGGGGAATTGCGTCAACAACTGAAGCAGGATGAAGATAATCGCCGCCACCAGCAGCAACTGTTGCAGGAGATCGAGAAAGCCAGCGCGCAGGTGGAAGACTGGGCGCATCTGAATACGCTGATTGGTTCCAGAGAAGGGGATAAATTCCGCAAGTTTGCCCAGGGGCTGACGCTGGATAATCTGGTGTGGCTGGCTAACGACCAGCTTAGCCGTCTGCACGGGCGCTATCTGCTCCAGCGCAAAGCCAGCGAAGCGCTGGAACTGGAAGTGGTCGACACCTGGCAGGCGGATGCGGTGCGTGACACGCGCACACTCTCCGGCGGCGAAAGTTTTCTTGTTAGCCTGGCCCTCGCGCTGGCGCTTTCCGATCTGGTGAGCCATAAAACACGCATTGACTCCCTGTTCCTTGATGAAGGCTTCGGCACGCTGGACAGTGAAACCCTCGACACCGCCCTTGACGCGCTGGACGCGCTCAACGCCAGCGGCAAAATTATCGGCGTGATTAGCCACGTCGAGGCGATGAAAGAGCGCATCCCGGTGCAGATAAAGGTGAAGAAAATTAACGGGCTGGGGTATAGCAGGCTGGATAAGACGTTTGCGGTGGAGTGAAAGGGAAATGTGCGCCCTAATGCCCTCACCCCGGCCCTCTCCCACAGGGAGAGGGAGAAAACCAGCGCAGAACTTAACAACTATGCACAATCCATCCCCTCGCCCCTTTGGGGAGAGGGTTAGGGTGAGGGGGAAATGTACGCACCGATGCCCTCACCCCGGCCCTCTCCCACAGGGAGAGGGAGAAAACCGGTGCAGAACTTAAACAACTGTGCACAATCCGTCCCCTCGCCCACAGGGAGAGGGAGAAAACCGGCGCAGAACTTAACAACTATGCACAATCCATCCCCTCGCCCCTTCGGGGAGAGGGTTAGGGTGAGGGGGAAATGGCCGCACAACTCCCCGAACGCATCACCTACAACGGCCACAGCCACGCTGCACCGCGCACACCGCTGGAATCACCGTGTAGTGCCTTACGAACCGGCGTTTCACACTCGCCGCCAAACACCCACGCTTTCAGCAGCTCCGGCACCGAGCGGTACAAGCGGTCGACATTGCTCATGCCACCGCCCAGCACAATCACATCCGGGTCGAGAATATTCACGACGTTCGCCAGAGATTTCGCCAGCCGCTGCTCATAGCGGCAGAGCGCCTGTTCCGCCAGTGCGTCGCCCTCTTCCACCAGATGCATAATTTCGTTTCCCTTCAGCGCGTGACCGCTTAAACGCTGGTAGTCCGTCGCAAACCCGGTACCAGAGATAAAGGTTTCAATACAGCCCTGTTTCCCGCAGTAACACGGCACTTCCGCACGGTAGCGCAGTTCGTCGCTATCCATCCACGGCAGCGAGTTATGTCCCCACTCACCTGCCGTGCCGTTGCCACCGATATGCGAACGCCCGTTAATCGCCACACCTGCGCCGCAGCCGGTACCGATAATCACCGCGAAAACTGTTTGCGCCCCCGCAGCCGCCCCATCGACAGCTTCGGACACCGCCAGGCAGTTGGCATCATTCGCCAGACGGACTTCCCGGTTCAGGCGTTTGCTGAGATCCTTATCAAACGGCTGACCGTTTAGCCACGTAGAGTTGGCATTTTTCACCAACCCGGTATAGGTCGAAATCGAGCCGGGAATGCCGATCCCTACCGTGCCCGTTTGCCCGGTCGACTCTTCGGCCATTGCGACTAAATGGGCAATATTTTCAATTGTTTTTTGATAGTCGCGCGGTGTGGGTAAACGATGCCTGAACAGCTCCTTTCCCTTGTCACTTAACGAGATGACTTCTGTTTTTGTACCGCCCAGATCAATACCAATACGCACAGAACGCTCCTCTGAAATTCCCCGATTAACAATGCAAGCATAGAGACAATTCGTTATTATGCCCGCTGAATTTAACGATAAAGCCGTGGGAAATATTATGCTGTGGTTCAAAAATTTAATGGTTTATCGTCTCAGCCGCGACATTTCTTTGCGCGCCGAAGAGATGGAAAAACAGCTCGCTGAATGGACTTTCACCCCGTGCGGAAGCCAGGACATGGCGAAAACCGGTTGGGTTCCGCCGATGGGATCGTCGCAGAGCGATGCGCTAACCCACACGGCCAACGGTCAGATTATTATTTGCGCCCGTAAAGAGGAGAAGATCCTGCCTTCTCCCGTCGTCAAACAGGCACTGGAAGCGAAGATCCACAAGCTGGAGGCCGATCAGGGCCGCAAGCTGAAAAAAACCGAAAAAGATTCGCTGAAAGATGAGGTGTTGCATTCCCTTCTGCCGCGCGCCTTCAGCCGCTTCAGCCAGACGATGATGTGGATAGACACCGTCAACGATTTGATTATGGTCGACTGCGCCAGCGCCAAAAAAGCGGAAGATACTCTCGCCCTGTTGCGTAAAAGCCTGGGTTCGCTACCGGTAGTCCCTCTGACAATGGAAAACCCGATCGAACTGACGCTGACCGAATGGGTGCGCTCTGGATCAGCGGCGCAAAGCTTCCAGCTCCTCGACGAAGCAGAATTGAAAGCGATCCTTGAAGATGGCGGCGTGATCCGCGCGAAGAAACAGGATCTGGTCTGCGATGAAATCGCCGTGCATATTGAAGCCGGTAAGCTGGTGACTAAACTGGCGCTCGACTGGCAGCAACGCATTCAGTTCATGATGTGCGATGATGGCTCCATCAAGCGCCTGAAATTCAGCGATGAACTGCGCGACCAAAACGAAGATATCGATAGAGAAGACTACGCCGCGCGTTTTGATGCAGACTTTATCCTGATGACCGGCGAACTGGCTGCTCTGATTAAGAGCCTGGTGGAAGGGCTTGGCGGGGAAGCGCAGCGTTAATGCTTCACATCTCCTTCCTGCCGCAGCAGGAAGGAGACACACTTACAGATAACGGCAAAGATAAGACGTCGGTTCCGCAACTTCCAGATGGAACTCGCTGTTGCCGGGCACGTTGAACACTTCACCAGCGGTATACACCTGCCACTCAGTTGCACCAGGTAGCAATACATTCAGCGCACCACTCACCACCGTCATCTCTTCCGGTTGCGCCGTGCCGAAGGTGTACTCTCCCTCAGCCATCACGCCGACGCTGGCGCGCCCGGTGCCGCTGCTGGTAAAACCAATGGATTTCACTTTTCCGTCGAAGTATTCATTGCTTTGAAGCATAAACAGGCCCTTATTGTCTTGTGTTGAAGGACTCAATATAGGGGGGCGAACAGAAGCCTGTCACGCGATTTATATTGTTAAACTAATAATTCTGCCGCCAGCCTGGCGACCAGAACATTTGACAATAAAACAGGAACATCCAGCGTTTTTTGTAACAAGTCTCGGTGGTGCTGATGGAAGCCTAAGCAGTCCATTACCAGCACATCGGCGCCCCGCGCAATCAGTTTTTCCCCGGCGGCGATCAGCTCTGGATCGGTGCCGTGGATCGGGTTTGCCAGTTCATAATAGGGTTCAGAGGGCAGAACCTGCCACTTCTCCTGCTGCGCACGAAGGAGTTCCTCAATCGGAATAATCACACCAACCTGATGGCCTTCCACAATGGATGCCACCAGCGGCGGGATAATCCGCTGAGGCTCAATCAGCATCGCGTTGCGCGCCACCAGATGCCGCAGATTGAACGTGTTCATCAATAAAATGACGTCATACTGTTGGTTATCAAGTACTTCAATAATGGCTTGTAGATCACGCTCAATCTTAGAACGCGAGACCTCCACCAGTTGATTATCATTCAGCAACGCCAGTATTGTCTCCTCGCCTGGCCGTGCGCCATACTCTTCCATAACGTCTTTCCGACTCATATTACCCAGTAAACTCTTATGGGTAATCTGCTCTTCCCTGATATGTTCAGTGAGAAGTGGCAACACTTCTTTGACGGGTACAACCCCTACCGTCAGAATCGCCATCGTCGTATTCATGTTATGTACCTTCTCTACAACCACTGCCTTTACACGGCTTTTTTACCACTTAGCCACCTGGATGGATGAAAAACACCGTTCAGAAGCGTAGCAGCTCATTTATCCGGCGGAATGTAAAGGTTCGGGCCGGATCGGACAAGCTACCGATATAACTTAACTTTAACCTTTATGTAACAGTTATGATAAGTAAAAAGTGTGATTAAGGCCCGATATAACCACTTTTAATATAGGGCCTTATGGCGAGGAGTTAGGTTTTGGAAGGGTCTTCGTAGCGCTGCTTAGCGTCCAGCGCATCCTGCATGGTGGTATGTTCGCTTATCAGCGTATTGGGGGTTGGATGGTCGGCACGTAATTGATACCAGGTGACAGTCTGCCCCGGCTGCCCTTTCTCGACAACGTCAATACGCGCCTCGCGTGGATACGGGGGATTAGTCGGCATCGCTCCTCCTTGTGTGGATTGTCAGAGCGTTAAGTATAGCCAATGGTAAAATCAGGAAGCGCGGGCCAGTCGTAGTTCGGTCAAAATTTGCGCGACGACGTCATCCGGAGATGCGGATGCATCGACAATATGGTGCGCCGTCTGGCGATAGAGTTCATCGCGCTGGGCAAGGATATCAGCCACTTCTTCAGTGATAGGTTTACCGGTTAGCGTAGGGCGCTGCGAGGCTTCAGGGAAGGCTTCAAGCCGACCAGCCAGCACCGACACCGGAGCATTAAGATAAATGACGATACCGTTCTGGCGCATAAAATCACGGTTGATGGACGAGAGAATAATGCCCCCGCCCGTGGCGATCACCGTGGCGGGCTGGGTTACAGATTGCAGGGTTTGCGTCTCACGGGCACGAAATCCTGACCACCCTTCTCTCACCACAATATCGGCAACCGTCATCCCGGCACGTTGTTGCAACACCTGGTCGGTATCCACAAAATGAAAATTACAGGCATGGGTAAGCCGTTGACCTATAGTTGTTTTTCCACAACCACGCGCGCCAATCAAAAATATGGGCTGAGTCATTACCTGGAGTTCTCCCTGGGACCGCGGGGTTGCGGGATGTCTATCTGAAATAAAAATGATATCACCAAACTAGTACACAAGTAAGTGTAAATGTATAGTTACAATACAAACGAAAGCATGCCCAGAATAAGCGATTGCAGCCTATAAAATAGCACGTCAGAGCGTAAAGAAAAGATGTCACGTAATGTTTAGATAAATGTACATGAAAGCACGGTTTGTTGACAAGCCGACATCCAATGCAAACGGTAACACATTTTCGTGACGGAGTTCACGTTAAGCACGTTTCGCTGCCAGTAACCATTTATCAAGTTCTGCGGCAAATTGCTGCCTGTCGCGCTGATTCAAGGTTGCCGGCCCACCCGTTTGCACACCGCTTGCGCGCATCGTTTCCATAAAATCGCGCATGGTTAAACGCTCGCGAATCGTCGCTTCACTGTAGCGTTCGCCGCGTGGATTTAGCGCTGCGGCGCCTTTTTCCAGCACTTCAGCCGCCAGTGGAATATCGGCGGTAATCACCAGATCGCCCGGTTCGCACAGGCGCACAATTTCATTGTCAGCCACGTCGAACCCTTTCGGCACCACCATCGCACGAATAAACCGCGAAGGAGGCACACGCAGATACTGATTCGCCACCAGCGTTACCTGCATTTGCGTGCGGTCTGCCGCGCGAAACAGCACTTCTTTAATTACGTTCGGACAGGCGTCCGCATCAACCCAAATCGTCATCACATCTCCTGACTCAGCAAAACAGAACGCAATGATGACACGCCAGGCGTGCGCTGTCGCGTAATGATAAGGTTACTCAACGCTGCCTATACAGGTACACTAATAAAAAACACACAATGGGAGAGATCATGGACAAAAAGATTGGCTTCATCGGCTGCGGCAATATGGGTAAAGCGATTCTTGGCGGTCTGATTGCCAGCGGGCAGGTACTGCCAGGCCAGATTTGGGTCTATACCCCATCGCCGGATAAAGTCGCCGCCCTGCACGACAAGTTCGGTATTAACGCCGCTGAAAGCGCGCAGGAAGTCGCCCAGGTGGCGGATATCGTCTTCGGTGCCGTGAAACCTGGCATCATGATTAAAGTTCTCGGCGATGTGGCTTCCAGCTTCAACAAAGACTCACTGGTTGTTTCTATCGCAGCCGGTATCACGCTCGACCAACTGGCACGCGCGCTGGGTCACGACCGAAAAATCATTCGTGCGATGCCGAATACGCCATCGCTGGTCAACGCCGGAATGACTTCTGTTACGCCAAATGCGCTGGTAACGCCAGAAGATACCGCCGATGTGCTGAATATCTTCCGCTGCTTTGGCGAAGCTGAAATTATCGCCGAACAGATGATCCACCCGGTAGTTGGCGTAAGCGGTTCCGCTCCGGCCTACGTCTTTATGTTTATCGAAGCAATGGCCGACGCCGCCGTGCTTGGCGGTATGCCGCGCGCGCAGGCTTATAAATTTGCCGCACAGGCAGTAATGGGCTCGGCAAAAATGGTGCTGGAGACCGGTAAGCATCCGGGCGAACTGAAAGATATGGTCTGCTCGCCGGGCGGCACCACTATTGAAGCCGTTCGCGTACTGGAAGAGAAAGGTTTCCGCTCCGCCGTTATTGAAGCCATGGCGAAGTGCATGGAAAAATCGGAAAAAATGAGTAAAGCCTGAATCTCTTAAATCATTACGCCCGGCTAATTTCTGCCGGGCGTATTTCTTGCCATAAAAGTTGATTACGTTTTAAGCCGATTTTTTCAGGCAGGCGCTCATAAATTTCTTACGATCGTCACCTTTTAATGACTGCTCTGTGGCTTTCGCATTACATTCACGCATTTTCTGCTGCTGAGGCGTAACGCCTTTTTCTTTCGCCGCATCCTGCCCTTTCAGGCATGCGCTCATATAGGTTTTGCGCTCATCGCCTTTGATTGTTTTCGCCGTTGCCTGCGCATTACAGTCACGCATACGCTGCTGCTGCGGCGTTAATGTCTGATCTGCCGCGCCAGCGGTGGAGACAAAACAGAGACCAAAAACAAAAGCACCTAATATTGCGAGTTTCATTGCACCATCCTTATATAAGATAATCCTTACAATTCTGAACGCTGGCGGAAATAAAACAAGCTCACAATATCAATTACAGGCCAAGTGCAGACTTCATGGTGTAATAGAGATCGGTCTGATCGGTCAGGCCAACCACATTTGCCGCATGCGGGCCGTAGGCTGCAATACGTACCTGAGTGCCGGTATGTTCCATCGACTCCTCTTCAGAGTTGCCGTAGCTTATCACCATCACCGCGCCATCTTTGGTGTTCAGCGCCTGAGTCAAACCTGGCGCTTTAGTATCTGGCGCCACAATCTGGCTGGCGTGGGCGTGGTCGGCAGTCACCACCACCAGGGTATTACCGTCTTTTTTGGCGAACTCCAGCGCCTTCTGTACAGCCTCGTCCAGATCTACCGTTTCGCCAATTTGGCCACAGGGATTCGCTGCGTGATCCTGCTTATCAATCGACGCGCCCTCAACCTGCAGGAAGAAGCCTTTTTCGTTCGCACTCAGCAGCGTAATTGCCTTTTCGGTCATCTGCGCCAGCGTCGGCACGCTGTCATTGCGCTTTGGATTTGGCGTACAGGTAACGACCGGTTTATCAATATTCCCGTGATAAGACGCTTTCGGCCCTTCCCAGCGCACAGGCATATTGCCGTCAGAGAACAAGCCCAGCAGCGGTTTATCCTGATTCGCTGCTGTGATGGCTGCCAGCCCATTTGCATCGCCGACCAGTTGATAACCGCGCGCCTGCGCCTGTTCACGCAGGGTTTTCCCCTGCCACTCGCCTGCCGTCGCCGTTTCAGCGAAGGTTTTCGCACCGCCGCCTAAAGTGACGTCAGCGCGGGCGTTCAGCAGTTGTTCCGTAATGGAGCCTTTCCCGCCTTTTTCCAGCGCGTTAGTCGGGCATTTTTCCGTGGTCACGCTCGGGCCGTAGCATTTACGCGACGTCACGTGAGAAATCTGTGCCGCTGGAGTCGCATCCTGCAGTTCTGCGGTCGAGACATTCCCGGTCGCCAGTCCTGCCGATTTCGCCAGCTCAAGAATAGTCTGGTGCGCTTTTTCGTGGATATCCACGCCCAGCGCGCCGTTGTAAGTTTTGACTCCGGTACTCCATGCCGTGGCAGAGGCTGCAGAGTCAGTAACGTAATCCGGTTTGCCGGTTTTCTTATCCAGCGCATAGTGGGTGTACTGGCCGGTCAGCGGCAGCGCATCGATCCCCTTAAAAAAACCACCCGCGCCCAGCGCATAGTTGCGCGCAGCGGTAATTTCCGAATCACCCATGCCATCGCCAATCAGCAGAATGATATTTTTCGCCGGTTTATCGATAATTGACGCCCGCAGCGCCGCTGACTGGTCGCCGTTTAAGCGACGCGCCCCGCCGGGCGTGGTGATATCGCCCTGCGCCGCACGGCTGTCGAGAGCCGGTGCGGAAGGCGTTTCTGCGTGAATAAAGGGGGTGCCCAGCAAAGGTAATAAAGCAATAAAGAGTGCGCTGTACTTCATTATTATCATCTCCATGAAAATGCTAAATAAAATCGAAGCGACTGTATAAAAGCGAGATGACAGTGAGATGACACTATTTTTACATTTTATCATAATTGCGTTGCCCTGCTGCGCAACGGCAAAACGTGAGTTGCGATGGAAAATGAAAGATATTCTGACCGACAATGAAATAATTAGCGCCGTTCGCACTGTCATTAAAATGAAATAAACCATCAGGATCACACTTTTGGTGAATATTTTTATACGCGTCACATTTTTCCCGGTTTTCTGTCCTCTTGCCGTCACCCGGTATCAAGCCGCACTATATAAAACGATGTTTTATTCTATTTCAGAGCAGGAGTCTCGTTATGCGATATCGTACCAGGGCACTGAGTCTGGCTATTTTATTCTCGCTTTCACATACCGTCGCAGCGGAAGAGCTGAATGTGTGGATTCGTGCCAGCAATGATTCAAAAGTCATTTATCAAAAACTGGCGGATACTTTTGAACAGCAAACCGGAATTTCGATTAAATATTTCAATGCGGTCACCGATTTTGACCAGCGACTGGCGCGCGCAGCCACCGGAAATGCATTACCGGATGTTGTATTTAACGACGCCATCATTGTCGGGCAAATGGTGCAATTGGGTATTGTTGACGAAATCGACCCAACAAAACTGAAACACGGCGCGGATGTCTACGAGGCCGCATGGAAATCAACACAGTTGCCTGACGGTAAATACTACGGCGTGCCCACCTCCGCGCATACCTATGCGCTGTTTATCCGCCAGGACTGGTTGGATAAACTCGGCATGAAAGCCCCGACCACCTGGGATGAACTGAAAAAAGTCGCGCACGCGTTTACTTTCAACGACCCCGATGGCAACGGGAAAAACGACACCTACGGCTTTGTGATGCCGCTCGCCACCACGCGCGGCTACGCCAGTTCGTTCTCCTCATCTTACCTCTGGCAGGCAGGCGGCAATTATCTGGTGGCGACACAGCCCGGTAAATTTAAGGGCGCGCTCGACAGTAAAGAAGCCGCTACGGCGATGACATTTATGCGCGGTATAGTTTGTGACGGCGTATCGCAACCGGGTGCAATCAATCAGACCACCGCCGACGCGAATACCTCTTATCGCTCGGGTCAGAGCGGGATGTACTCCTCCGGCCCGTATCACATCGCCCTGTTTGATAAAGATCCGGGCAAAGCGACCTACACGGTTGTGCCTCCGCCTGCCGGGCCTGGCGGCACGACATCAATGGCGGAAGGCACCACCGCGTTCCTGATGAAAACCAGCCAGCACAAAGCGGCGGCAATGAAATTTCTTGAATTTATGATCTCCCCGGAAGGCCAGGAGATCGGCATGGCGACGCAAAGTGCCTCCATGCCAGTGGTTCGCCTGCCGGTGAATAATAAACTGGCAATTGCCGATTATCACCCCGATCCCAAATGGGCGGTATTTGCGCAAACCTATGCGAAAGACGGGCGTTATATGCCGCAGATCCCGAACTGGATCCCGGTGCGCCAGATAACCGCAGATGGGTTTAATAAAATTTACGCCGACTGTAATAGCGATATTCCGGGATTATTGAAGGAGATTAACGGCAAGGTCAATGAGGAACTGAAGCGCCAGAATGCGTGGGCGGAATAGCAGTTTTACAGGCGACGGAGGCCATCACAGCGTATCGCCGTAATAAATCTGATAGCCTACATTCACGCTTTCCGGCACATCTTTACCCGCCAGTCGTTTAAGCAGCAATTCGCTGGCCACCTGGCCAATCTCGAAGCGCGGCGTGACCACGCTGGCAACTTTTTGCAGGCGCGCGCGCCCTATTTCCAGCCCGTGAAAACCGGCGATCGCCAGCTTGCCCGGCACGCTGATATTCTGCGCCTGGCACTCCAGCAGCACGCCGACCGCCAGGTCATCATTGGTGCAGAATACCGCGTCAATATCCGGGCGCTGCTGGCGCATTTGCTGAAACATTTGACGCCCCAGTGAAACCGAAGAGATGGTTTTCGGTGCCAGGTGGTACGGCTCCAGGCCGTGTGCCGCCAGCGCATTTTGCGTGCCGCGATATCGACTGAGATCGCGCGGGTCATCCATTGAGCCAAAGAAGGCGATCTGTCGCTTACCGCTGTCGAGAAACGCGGTGGTCATCTCCCAGGCGGCTTTTTCGTTATCAAAGCCGACCTGAATATCGAGCGGTTGCCCGGAAACGTCCATTAACTCCGCCACCGGAATACCGCTGGCGCGCAGGTACTGCACCATTCTGTCCGTATGCTGGCGGCCCGTGAGGATCAGGCCATCGATGTTATACGAAAGCAGATTCAGCACTTCCCGCTCTTCACGACAGGGATCGTATTCGTAGTTGGCGATCAGCGTTTGGTATTGATGCGCGGAGGTCACGGACTCGATCCCCGCCAGTACGTCGGCGAAGATCTGATTGCGAAACGAAGGGATCAAAACGCCGATCGTTTTACTGCGCGCGTTGAGCAAAATTTCCGGCGCGCGATTGGGAATGTAGTTGTTCTCTTCCATGATTTTCGAAATCAATTCACGGCTACGCGCAGACACCTGATTAGGGTCGCGCAGATAACGGCTGACCGTCATCTTATTAAGCCCCGCCAGGTTAGCGATATCCTGCAATGTCATCCGATTGTTTTTCATGAGGTTCTCTGCGACAAAATGTCTGTTTTGCTCGCAGAGAACCTTATCACAGCCGGGCAGGATCTGCATCCAGCCCGTTTAGCTGGCGGCCTTATTCGTTTGCAGCGCGCCGTGCGTCGTTTCGCCAGGCGCGCGCACGCAGTACATCAACACTACGGACGCAAACAGCGCGGTCGCCATAAAGGTGTAAGACGCGCCAGGCCCGCCGGTGATGCCGTTGAGATAACCCACCAGCCACGCACCAATAAAAGCGCCTAGCGCGCCGAAGCTGTTGATTAACCCCATCGACACGCCCGAGACGTTGCGTGGCAGCAGTTCTGGTATCAACGCGAAGAACGGCCCGTAAGGCGCGTACATACAGGCTGCAGCAATTACCAGCAATGCGTAGGAGAGCCAGAACGCCTGCGTGCCCAACATCCACGACCCGAAGAACGCGACGCCCGCAATCAGCAGCAGAGGCCAGATAAACAGCTTACGGTTTTGCAGTTTATCGGAGAGCCACGAGACCACCAGCATCAGGCAAATTGCCGCCAGATAAGGCACTGCGGCCAGCCAGCCGACGGAGACAATGTCCATTTGCGCCGCATTTTTCAGAATCGACGGCATCCACATCATGAAGCCGTAGACGCCGATACTCCACAGCGCATGCACGGCACACAGCATAATCACGTTACGCGAACGCATTGCTTCACCGTAGTTACGCACGGGCTTGATGGCGGTTTGTTCGCTGTCCATTGCCTGCTGAAGCGCTTGTTTTTCTTCTTCACTGAGCCAGGTGGCCTCTTGCGGTTTATCGCGCACCAGCGCCCACCAGCAGAAAGCCCATAACACGGCTGGAATGCCTTCGATAATAAACATTTCACGCCAGCCCCAGGCCTGAATCAGATAGCCAGAGACAATCGACATCCACAGCACCGTCACCGGGTTACCGAGAATCAGGAAAGTATTGGCGCGTGAACGCTCGCTTTTGGTAAACCAGTTGCTGATGTAGATAAGCATGGCGGGCATAACGGCCGCTTCGACAATACCCAGGGTAAAGCGAATCGCCATCAATGTCGGAATATTACTGACGAAGCCGGTAGCTGCCGCGCAGAACCCCCATAGTATCAGGCTGAAAAAAATCATTTTCCGCACGCTGCGTTTTACCGCATACATTGCACCCGGTACCTGGAAAAAGAAATAACCGAGGAAGAAAAGTGCGCCAATTAACGACGCAGTCCCTTTGGTGATCCCTAAATCATTTTCAATTCCGGCTGCGGCGGCAAAACCATAATTCGCGCGATCGAGATACGCCAGGCTGTAGGTAATAAAAATAATCGGCATTAAATACCACCAGCGGCGTACTGGCAGTTTGCTAAGTGTTTTCATACTCAATCCTCAGACGATGAGCATCATCTATCATTATTTTATGTAATTACACAGCGGCTAACATTCCGCCATCGACAAACAGAATATGACCATTCACAAAATTAGAGGCAGGAGCCGCGAGATAAACTGCCGCGCCAATCAGTTCCTCTGGTTTTCCCCAGCGGGCAGCAGGGGTACGCTGGTAGAGCCAGGCGGAAAAGGCTTCGTCGTTAACCAGCGTAGCGGTCATATCGGTAGCAAAATATCCTGGCGCAATACCGTTAACCTGAATATTGTATTCCGCCAGCTCGACACACATCCCACGGGTTAACATTTTGACCGCACCTTTTGAGGCGGCGTAAGGCGTAATCGTTTTGCGGCCTAATTCGCTTTGCATCGAGCAGATATTAATTATTTTCCCCTGCCGACGTGGCATCATATATTTCGCCACCTGCTGGGAAACCAAAAACACGGATTTTTGGTTAACGTCGATCACTTTATCCCATTCGGCTTCCGGAAATTCAGTGAAAGGATAACGTCGCTGAATACCGGCGTTATTAATCAGAATATCAATTGCACCCACCTCCTGTTCGATGTTGTCGATAGCTTTGGCGACCTCCTGCGCATGAGTGACATCAAAACCGTAACCCACTGCGCGGAATCCCTCAGCCGTCAGGGCATCCGCCGCCTGTGTGGCGCGTTGCTGGGTGATGTCATTAATCACCACCTCCGCGCCGTGCTCCGCCAGGCCGCGAGCCAGCAGCAAGCCAATCCCCTGCGCTGAACCGGTTACCAGCGCACGTTTACCCGATAAATCAAACAAATTCCCCATAAAAACCTCTTGAACATGAACTGTTACGCGTAACTGTATGCGCGTAACAGTTGTTTTGAGAAGATGGTTAGTGGGGTAAATGATCGTTTTGTGATCGGTAGAACATTTGTGTGAAATGAGGGTGAGGGAATCGCATTTCCCCCTCTCCCTCAAGGGAGAGGGAACTGGCCGTGCCCAGGCTTACATATGACGCTGTTTTTCACCCTCTCCCTCAGGGAGAGGGCCGGGGTGAGGGTTGCCTTTACTGCGCCGCAGCATCACCACCAGTTGCCAGATATTGATAAGCACAATCACCGCCGTCGCCACAAATACCCAGCGGAACCCTGCCATGGCGGAAACAGAAGCACCAATCAGCGGCCCGGCAACGTTACCCAGATACATAAACGATTGGTTATAGCCGAAGATACGCCCGGTGACGCGCTCGCTGATATATTTGAGCAACAGCGTCTGAACCGCAGGCAGCATCGCGCCGTCGGCAAAACCGAGCAGAAAACGCAGCACGCCAAGCTGGAACGGTGTGGTCACAAACGACATAGCGAAGAAAAGCACCACGGCAAAACAGAGCGTTGCCAGCAAAATGCGTTCGGTTCCGATTCGGTCTCCCAGCTTTCCGAGTCTGGGTGCGGAGATCAGCGCCGAGACGCCGGGCACGGCGGCAATCATCCCACTCAGAAACGCGATATTGTTACTGTCCGGCACCATCGATTTGATAAACAGCGCCAGTATCGGGCCAATCGAACCATTACACATTTGAATCACCATAGTGGTGACAAACAGGCTGATAATCAGGCCTGGGTAGGGTAATGAGGCAAAAACAGCCTTCCCGCTCAGGCGTTCCGATTTACTGATCTGCGGCCGCACTCCCTCTTTGATCAGGAATAGCGTCACCAGGAAGCTTATCATCAGCAACAGCGCGGTAATGTAAAAGACCATCCTCAGGCCGACGTGATCTGCCAGGAAACCGCCAAGCAGTGGGCCGCCGATCACACCGCTAATCTGTGCCGTGGAAAGCGTACTTAACGCCCAGCCGCTACGCTCTCGCGGCACCTGCGAGGCCACCAGCGCCATTGCGTTCGGGATGTAACCCGATGTTAGCCCCATGATCCCGCGCAGAATAAGCAACTGCCAGACGTTGGTCGCA
Source organism: Pseudocitrobacter cyperus (assembly GCF_039889165.1). Taxonomy (NCBI): domain Bacteria; kingdom Pseudomonadati; phylum Pseudomonadota; class Gammaproteobacteria; order Enterobacterales; family Enterobacteriaceae; genus Pseudocitrobacter; species Pseudocitrobacter cyperus. The sequence continues at coordinate 1,685,458 of NZ_JAYMYY010000001.1, forward strand.
AAGGCCTGCAACAAAATGGCAATCGCCATACCGAGTGAGGCGCGCAGTAGCATCAACTTGCGCCCTTTTCGATCCGCCAGGCTGCCCCACATGGGTGAAACAATTGCTGAAACCAGGAAGGTGATACTGAACGTCAGCCCTGACCACATAGAGAGGGATTCATGAGATGTGACGCCCAGTTGCGCCACATAAAGCGGCAAAAAAGGCAGAATTTGGCTGATGGCCAGACCGGTAAAAAAGCAGCCAAACCAGACAGAGATGAGATTAACCTTCCAGGATTCCATGCTACGCGTATTCGTTCATTTATGCGGAAAGCGCACAGAGTAGCAAGATGTATGGCAGTTGATGTTGTCCGGGATGCGCTGATGATAAGTTCAGGTTTTTATCATTAGTTTGCTAATTTTAGTGAACGATCTTACGTTTTAAATTCCATCAGATAGAGAGTTATGCTTAGCGGCAGAGGCCATAACCGCGCATACCCAGGTGAAAATGGTTTGCATGAGCCGCGTTATAATCCGGCCCCAGTCCGTTTCCGTAGTACTGGCAGCTCTTTTCCAGCAACGCTTTCAGAAAAGGCTGAGTTTGCGGCTGCTGCCAGCCCTTCAGCACGCTGATATGCTGCCCATTGGCGAGTCGAAAACCGCTGATGTCCAGCGCACTGGCCGTCGCGTGTTCGCTTAGCGGGCCATCGGCGCGATGGTAGATATTACGGCAGGCGAAGCTCCCCAGATGATCGATACGCGTCACTTCACTGTGCCACATTTGGCGTGAGAGCGGCTTCACCTGTTGCTCAACAAAAAGCGCGCTGCCAAGCGCCAGGCGACAACTGGCCAGGAAGCGATTACTCAGTTTTACCGCGCCAAAATCACTCACCTGCACAACGTCTGTTAACGGGCATGCGCCGCCGCCCGGCGCCACACTCCGCGTGCTGATAAGCTTCTGTTGATTTGCCTCAGCCAGCAATGCCTGGCACTGCTCGTCAGTGATCGCTTTAAGCTTCCAGCGGGTTATTAATCCCGGAGGATCGTTAAGCATCAACGGCGTAAATGGATTGTACCAGGCGGGAAGCATCCGATAGCCACCATAGCCAGCAGCAATAACCCCTGCCAATACCAGCCAGCGCGTGATTTTCATCGGCTCTCCTTGCATACAATAAAGTTAAAGATTATGGCAGATAGCCCGGAAATCACGTGGTATGTTATGTGCTTTGCGTTTTGGAACGGATGGAATTGAAGATGGCGAAGTTGCGGGTTGGGATTGTTTTCGGCGGGAAATCAGCGGAGCACGAAGTGTCGCTGCAGTCGGCAAAGAATATCGTTGAAGCAATTGATAAATCGCGTTTTGATGTCGTGCTGTTGGGCATTGATAAGCAGGGCCAGTGGCACATTAACGATGCGCAGAACTATTTGCTGAATGCGCAGGATCCGGCAAAAATCGCCCTTCGCCACTCAGATGTGACGTTGGCGCAAATTCCCGGCAAAACATCACAGCAGTTGATCAACGCTGAGAGCGGCCAGCCTCTGGGCGCCATCGATGTGATTTTCCCAATCGTTCACGGTACCCTGGGTGAAGATGGTTCCCTGCAGGGAATGCTGCGCGTCGCAAACCTTCCCTTCGTCGGCTCTGACGTTTTAAGCTCCGCCGCCTGCATGGACAAAGACGTTACCAAGCGCCTGTTGCGCGACGCCGGGCTTGCCATCGCACCGTTCATCACCCTGACGCGCAGTAATCGCAGCCGTATCTCTTTTGCTGAAGTGGAAGCAAAACTCGGTCTGCCGCTGTTTGTGAAACCAGCAAACCAGGGCTCGTCCGTTGGCGTAAGTAAAGTGAATAACGAAGCCCAATACCAGCAGGCGGTCGCGCTGGCATTCGAGTTTGACCACAAAGTGGTGGTCGAACAGGGCATTAAAGGCCGTGAAATTGAGTGCGCGGTGCTCGGCAATGATGAGCCGCAAGCCAGCACCTGCGGCGAGATCGTACTGAACAGCGAATTTTACGCTTACGACACCAAGTATATTGACGATAATGGCGCGAAAGTCGTTGTCCCTGCCGCTATTCCGGCAGAGATTAACGATAAAATTCGCGATGTTGCAGTACAAGCTTACCAGACGTTGGGTTGCAGCGGCATGGCGCGCGTTGACGTTTTCCTGACGGCGGAAAATGAGGTGATTATCAATGAAATCAACACGCTGCCTGGTTTTACCAATATCAGTATGTACCCTAAACTGTGGCAGGCCAGCGGGCTGGATTATACCTCGCTGATCACCCGGTTAATCGAGCTGGCGTTAGCGCGCCATCAGGCTGATAGCGCCCTAAAAACCACCATGTAATCAGGCTTAGTTAGCGCTCTCTTCCGCGCCGTCGTCCTCCGGGCGGCGGCGAATAATCAACCCTGCCAGCCAGAAACAAACCACCCACGTCACCAGCCCTACGGCATAGGTTTGCCAGCCTTTTGCCTCGAAACCGAGTAAACCTATCACGCCGTTGAGAATAAAAATCAGACCAATTGCGAACGCATAGTAGTGCCAGTCACGGCGAATTTTTGCAGGCAGCTTCATAACGGCTCCGGAAGTAAAAAAAGCATCATGGCATAAAGGGCCGGGCAGGTCTGTGGTGTAATCAACAATTATTGAATGTTAAAAAAATGGGGGAGTTTACTGATATGTGATCGCCCTACAATTCACTGAAATCCAGGACGATTCCTTAACCGAAATTACCATAATTCTTATACAGCCTCCGAGCATCACCTGTCACACTCATCGCAGTGTCACGGTCATGTAATGAAGTCCGGGAGGTCTTTATGACAGATTTTGCCTTGTCAAAACTGATCCTGAATGGGAAAAAGGGCGCATCTTCCGCGCCGGGTAATGTCGCCTATGCGGTATTCGTGCTGCTCTGTTTTTGGGCTGGCGCACAGTTACTGAACCTGCTGGTGCATGCGCCGGGGGTCTATGAACATTTAATGCAAATGCAGGATACCGGCCGCCCACGCGTCGAAATGGGGCTGGCGGTAGGCACTCTGTTTGGCCTGGTGCCATTCCTTGGCGGATGCGCGATTTTAGGTATAGTGGCGCTGGTGATGCGCTGGCGTCGACGCCACTAACCCCGACACTCAGTTAGCCATACATTTCGCCCGACGATCGTCGACGCGTTTCGCAAACCACGCCGTGGTGAGATTGCGCGTAATCTTCGGGCTCTCCAGTTGTATTCCCGGCAGCATCTCTTTTACCAGCGTCTTCCCGGTTTTCTGCTGTGCGATCCGATAAACGCCCTTATAGAGATCGGTCTCTTCAAACGCAAGACTATCGCCCTTCTTCAACTGGCGATGGATCTCATCATCACTCAGTGAAAGCTTACCCGCCAGCTTGCGTACAGCCAGCTCCGTTTTGCCTGCGTCATCGCTGTCGTAACGAATTAAATCGCCGTCCAGCGCCAGTTTGACGCCAGTCGCTTTACTGACCGCGTACTGGAACGCCGCGTTACGGCTGGCGTACCAGCCAGCGTTAAAATCAGCAAAGCGGTAAATAGAGGCGCTGTAGTTGGCGGGATAGTTCAGCAAGTGATAAGTCCCGAACCACAGCCCGCCGCGCAGGCTGAAGACCTCCTGGCGTACCGTACCGTCCATTTTCCACGGATAACCACGGGTGTGCGCTTCGGCAAAGGCGATGCTCACCTGCATCGGGCCACCGGTATGTACCGGGTTCAGCGAACCAAACAGCGTCTGCCCCATCGGCACAATATTAATAAAATCGTCAAAAATCGCGCTCAACTGTTTTTCCGTTTTCACGTTATCCAGCCGCTCGCTGTAACTTTTGCCGTTCGGGGAGGTGATTTTAAGGGCGGTATGCACCAGAAACAGTGGAATGTGCAGACGCTCGGCGCGGCGATCTATCTCCTGCCAGGCAATTTTGCTTAACCCCGGAACGGCTGGGTCAGCCTGATAGTTCGATTCCTGCTGCGCCACCGCCAGCACCGAACAGATATTCTCTTTCGTTGGCGCCAGTTTCTGGCTTTCGAAGGTTTTCGCCAGCGCCTGAGCCCAGGCTTCCCGGTCTTTCACGCTGGCGGGTATTTTTTGGCGCACGACGGACGCCACGTCAACGGGTTTCTCACCTTTCTTTAGCGTCGGCGCAGGCTTGCTGGTACAGGCGCTTAATACCAGCCCCGCCAGCAACGTTAACGGGAGTGAGACATAACGTGATACTGGCGTCATCGTGCTTCCTTGTAAAAATTAACCAAATGTGTGGGTCACTTCCTGGAGATCTTTGTTATCCAGCTCATGCTCAAAGCTGCGTAGACGTTTGTAGATGGACATCAATTCCACAAGCGTCGTCCAGGAGTTTATCAAATACTGGAACGAGGTGCGCACCTGACCAAATACGTTGAGGATCTGCTGCATCAGGCCCAGCGTGATTGCACCAGCGGCAATCGACGGGAACAACAGGAATAAACCGAAAACGTTATCCACCTGAAGATACAGGATACGGGCGATGTTGAAATACATATAGTGGAAATAGAGTCGGAAATAGTTCTGACGCACGGCGCTGAACAGTTCACGCACGGTAGGCGGCGTGGCGCGGCTTTCATCATCTTCACCGTAAACCAGCTCTTTACGGTAAGCCGCTTCCACACGCTGGTTTTTAAACTCCAGCCCCGGGAGCTTGATACCGACAATAGCCAGAAGCCCGGTTCCCATCAGTGACCAGATGATTGCCGCGATCACCAGGCCATAAGGAATGCTACCCAGAATTGGCAGCGTCGGCACGTGAGCCGAGAGCGTCACCAGCACGGGCAGGAAAGCGATTAGCGTCATGATGGCATGGATAAAGCTGGTACCCATATCTTCAAGCGTCGAAGCAAAGCGCATGGTGTCTTCCTGCACACGCTGTGCAGCGCCTTCGATATGACGCAGGTAGTCCCAGTGCGCGGTGTAGTGTTCGTTCATCGCGGTACGCCAGCGGAAGACGTAGTGGCTGACGAAGAAGTTGTTGAGCACGCCCACGGTCACGGCAATCAGAGCGATACCGAGGAAGACGCTAACTTCCTGGTAAAGCTGGTTGATGGAGACTTTATTCGGCGAGGTGAGCGCTTGTTGGATGAGATCCCAGAACGGGGCATACCAGGCGTTGACCGCCACGCCCACTTCGACCAAAAACCAGGTAACGAAGATAATCAGCGCAGTGCCCAGAACAGACCAGTACTGCCAGCGATGCGGGCTGCGGACAAACCAGTACAGGGCAAACAGCCCCACGCAAACGGCGTAAAAGGCGTAGAAAACCAGATAATTCAGCGACCAGAATCGTGCCGCGCTGATCGGCACCTCTTTCGAGGCGTGAACCAGGTTCAGCAACCAGTTCCCACCGCCTGCTTGCCAGAAAATGACGGCAATAAGCGCCCAAATAAATGCCGAGAGAAAAAATGGCCCCGGCTTCGGGAAAAAAGACTTGAACATAGTGCACTCCTGCTAACATCTTATGGTTCTGGCGTTTGCTGTGTACAACAAATTCCTGCCGCAACGAAGGCGACGATAAAGGGATATCACGTAAAAACGGAAGATAACCGCACAATGAGACCGATAAACAGAGGCTTAGTTCGTCGGTAAAGGATGCAAAATACGCGAAACAGTTACATTTTACAGGCGCTCGTCATGAGATTCAGATTCTTGCTCTAACCGTATCCCGCTACGCAAATGAGAAATTCATGCTATCTATCATACGCGACGGATCACAAAAATGTGTATTCAGTACAAAGTTTCATAACCACGGTTACTCACCGTTACGTTTTTCCCGCTATGATAGCGTTTAACGGCATTTTCCCAGGTGCTGATTCATCGTGTTAGTAGTATAAATACGCACTATCCTCCCATTTCAATTCATGGATGCCTTCGTTGAAACGTAGTCTGCTTTTTTCTGCCGCGCTTTGTGTGGCGTCATTGACCTCGGCCCGGGCGGCTCAGCCGATTACCGACCCCGTTTTTGCTTCCGATATCGTAGACCGTTACGCTAATCATATCTTTTATGGCAGCGGCGCCACGGGTATGGCATTAGTGGTTATCGACGGCAATCAGCGAGTATTCCGCAGTTTCGGCGAAACCCGTCCCGGTAACAATGTGCATCCACAGTTAGATTCAGTGATTCGTATCGCGTCGCTGACGAAACTGATGACCAGCGAGATGCTGGTGAAACTGCTCGATCAGGGCGTGGTGAAACTGGATGATCCACTGAGTAAATTCGCCCCACCCGGCGCGCATGTCCCAACGTACCAGGGGTCGCCGATTCGGCTGGTGAACCTGGCGACGCATACCAGTTCGCTTCCGCGTGAACAACCCGGCGGCGCGGCGCATCGCCCGGTCTTTGTCTGGCCAACTCAGTCACAGCGCTGGGCATATCTGAATAATGCAACGCTAAAATCCGCGCCGGGTACCCAGGCCAGCTACTCCAATCTGGCCTTCGATCTGCTGGCCGATGCGCTGGGCAACGCCGCAGGCAAGCCATACTCGCAACTGTTTGAAGAACAAATCACTCGTCCGCTGGGGATGAAAGATACGACCTTTACGCCATCGCCCGATCAGTGCCGTCGTCTGATGGTCGCAGAGAAAGGAGCCAGCCCGTGCAACAATACGCTGGCCGCGGTGGGCAGCGGCGGGGTCTACTCTACCCCTGGTGATATGATGCGCTGGATGCAACAGTATCTTTCTTCTGATTTCTACCATCGCAGCAATCAGGCTGACCGGATGCAGACGCTGATTTATCAACGCAGTCAGCTTACCCGCGTTGTGGGGATGGATGTTCCAGGTAAAGCCGATGCGCTGGGTCTGGGATGGGTCTATATGTCACCGAAAAATGGCCGCCCGGGGATTATCCAGAAAACTGGCGGCGGCGGTGGTTTCATTACTTATATGGCGATGATCCCGCAGGAAAATGTGGGAGCCTTTGTCGTTGTCACCCGCTCGCCGTTGACGCGCTTCGTGAATATGAGTGACGGTATCAATAATCTGGTTACCGAACTGAGCGGCAACCAGCCGCAGGCGATTCCGGGATCTTAATAGTCGTATGGCAAACGCGTGATACTAACGAGTTTGCCCTTTTCCATTTGAATGTAATTGCCCTTTCTCAAAGCTGAGAGCACTTCGGCAATAACCGAACGTGAGATATTCGTTCTTTGCTGGATAAATTTCATCACCCCAACTCTGGCGCGCAGATTGTCATTCCACTTCGCCATCACCAGTAGCGTACTGCGGATCTGATGGTAATTACTGGCACCAATAAGCTGCGCGTCGCGCACTTCCAGCATACGGTGCTGCCAGGTGACCCAATAGAATGCTTCTCGCCAAAGCTGATAGCGTGTCAGACAGTGCAGCGTGTCCTGTACGGGGAGGTAATATCCACGACAGTCGCTTTCCGTGGTAAGCGTATAATCCTGCTGAATTTTCATGACGGCTCCCGCCAGGCCGAAAATCGCCGGGCTTTGCCCCATGCCAAACAGAATATCGCCAGGGTTTCGTCTGACGGAAATAGCCCCTTGTGAGAGTACGACAGTGTAGTTTTCTGTTTTTTTATCTTCTGGCAACACCTGTGAGCCAGCCGACAAATCAAAATGGATACCGCGAGGAGATAAGTGCTTATCAAGAGTAACAAATTCGCTCAGTGGTTTACTCAATGCAGGCATTTTCTACCATCCATGTAAAAATGCCCGCCATATGATGACGGGCATGAGTAACGTTTCAGTTAAACAGGGAAGTCGCCTTCCCTGACTACCGGAGAGCCATTACCAGGTGTATTTAACACCTGCGTTTGCGCCCCAATCCTGATCAACATCGCCGCCGCCGAGGTAGTTAACACCGGTGTAAGCGCTGAAGTTCTTAGTGAAGCTGAACTGGCTGCCCACGCCTACGCGTACTGCGGAACCTTCAACACCGTTGTCAATGCTGTCGCCGTTGACGTCGGTATGGTTGTTGGAATCATCATATACGTAAGCCAGTTTGAAGTAAGGCGTCAGAGCCTGGTCACCGTAGTTGAAGGTGTAACCAGCATCAACACCCAGTTCATAACGCAGGCTGTCGTAGTCCTGACCACCGACTTCCATGTTGTTGCTCAGGCTATAGCTGTCGCCAGACTGGAACAGACCAGAGATGCTGCCGTACGGAGTTACGTAGCCAGCGTCGTTGATTTTCCAGTCATAGCCCAGTTTCAGGCCAAAGCCCCATGCGCTGGTGTTCGTGTCGCCATCGACATATTCACCGTTGCTCATGGTTGCGCTCAGGTCGTTGCTGAAGCGGCTGTAGCTCAGGTTGCCATCAACAAAGATGTTGTTCGGGAAGCGAGCAGAAGAGTAGACATAGGCAGACTGGCTGTCCTGATCCACCTGACCGGTACGGTCGCTGATGTCGCCTTTCGCAAAGGCAGCCGCAGCACCGACGATCCATTTCGCATTGTTACCGTCGATTTTGCTATCAACACCGACCATGATGCCGTTGACGTCCTGGTCATAGTTGATGGTGCCGTTATCGCCGTTGAAGTTACCACCGAAGTAGCTCACCCATGCGCCACCGTTGTCGTCAAAGCCATGACGAGAGGTGTTCAGGCGGTTGTTCAGGGTATCCTGCTGCATATTCCAGACGTTGGTGTTTGCAGACGGGATGCTCAGCGCCATGTTTGCGTAGTCGGTCAGCTCAGTCTGCTGCAGAACAACGGTGTTACCCACTTGCTGCGCCTGATAGGTGTATGCACCCAGGTCAGCTTTGTTGGCTGCAGAGAAGGTCGCGTCGCTCTTCTTATCGTTAACGTAGATCAGCTCGTTACCGTTGTAGTCAGCGATTGAACCTTTACCAGTTGCGTTATCGATACGCACTTTGTAGTTACCGGTTGCAGCAGCTACGTGGTCGCCAGTGTTATCAACTTCGTTCTGACCCGCTTCTACAGATGCAGTATTGTCGTTGTCGCCATTGCCATTGATAGTCAGGTGACCATCAGAGTTCATAGCGATAACACCGTAACCATAGTTAGACTTTGAGGTGTCGTTGGTGCGGTCGTTGACCAGGTCGGTATCCATTACATAATCGCTGCTATGGATATCGAATACGCCTGCATGGATATGACCAGCGGTATCGGTCGTGCTGGTCAGGTTCAGGGTATCAGTCTGGAACGGGTTAGCATCAAACTGATCAACGTTCACATCCAACAGACCGCCGTTAGTCACGGTGATGGTGTTCGCGTACAGCGCTGCATCGGTAACGCCCCAGCCCGCAGAAACGTCATCAGACATTTTAACGGTACTGTTGTCGATGGTCAGCGTATCAGTAGCAACGTGGCCGTCTTCACCGATGTTCAGGTAAGAACCACCAGTCAGGGAAATGGTGTCAGAGATCAAACGAGAGTCTGCAACGTTAACCTGAGAACCGCTATTGATACTTAAGGTATCAATCAGAGAGGTTTTAGTTGTATCCCACTCTGAAGCACCATTCAGGGTCACAGTGAACAAACCGCTCTGGTAAACTTCGTTGCCAACGATGTGATCATATTCATCATAAGCAGTGTTGGAATCATCAATACCAACAGTTGACGCTGGCCACAGGCTGTTAGCCGCGATGTCGATCAAGGTTGCAGTGGCTTCGGTGCCAGACGCATATCCGTCATAAATACCATCAAGAGGGCTATTTTCATCAATTTTACCGTCGCCATTAACATCCGAACCCAGATCAACCTGATGCACAGACATTGCAGCACCGACCCACTTACTACCGTTGTTCAGAGTCACATCCATACGGTCTGTGCCATCCCAACCATTAGTATCTACGTCAGCATTAGTGTCGCGATAGCTATCAGCACCATTCGGGAAGAAGTTTTCATCAAAGTTACTTGAGAAAACAACGTCACCCATCAGGGTTGAATTATCGAAAGTTGCCGTTGTCTGCATCGCGTTGTCTGCATACGGGTTCGCAATTGCAGCAATTGCAACATCGTCAGCGGTCAGCGTATTGCTGTAATCACCTGCATTTCCGGTATGACCAAACCAGCCATTAGTTCCTTCATCACTCCAGGAGCCAGAAGTCACGGTGGAGTCTTTCACAGTGATAGTGTTGTTAAACACTTCGCTGCTGTTAACGCCAGTGCTTACGGTATTATCGTCGATATCTTCCCACTCGTAACCCTGAGTCAGGGTAATACCCGCGACATGAGAGTTGTTGGTAATGGACAGATCAACTTCCTGATCCAGAGTGATTGCGGTGCCCATGCCGAAGACATTAACAACGTGTGTATCAGCGGCGTTGTTATAGGTACCGTTGTAGGTATAGTGCTCGTAGTTGTCGTCGATGGTAGAGTTATCAACGGTCAGCGCCAGACGGTCATAGATATAACCGGTAGCACGATCGCCAGCACATTCTTTCGTCATGCACTCAGAGGTGATCATGCCGTGGATTGTACTGTTTTTAATTGTCAGACTATTGTTGTTGGTATTCGTGGAAATACCGTCATCCAGATAGTACGTAGAGATAACACTGTTAACGGTAGCGTTGTTAATTACCGGGTAGATGTCACCGTTATAGTAGCTATCGGTAGCATAGTTGTTCCAGCCTACATAGCCATCATAGTAAACGTCATCAACATGAGAGGCGTCGTTGTAGTGATGAAAAGTATTGTAGGTGGTGCCAGAAATGTCGTTGGTTGACGCTGCATTTGCCTGAGAGGCGATCGCCAAAGTGCAAGCCAATGCTAATTGTGATACTACAAGTTTCTTTTTCCAGGAGTGCATTTGTCATCCCTCCTCAGGGACGTAATATACGTTGGTCCATCAATTAACAATGCAATATGAATATTGTTGCGGATGTAATTATGCGATGCGCGGGATAAAAGGTTCAATTAATCTTTACTTAATGTCTGAATCCGGACAACTTAACCAACAAATGACTCACCATAAAAGAAAAAGCAAAAACCAAGTAATATCAACCAGTAATAGATGCAATCATGACAATCCACGCCATTTACCACGGAATTAAAAAAACAAATCATTCACCATCATAATTTGAAAAACAAATTCATTAAAACTATAAAAACAGAATGAACATTCAATATCATAAAAAATAAAATCGGCGCCTATAACTTACACAGGGATAAAAGAAACCTTATATATATAATTCATTTTAAAATAACAACACTCATCATTTAAAATAATTTAAGAAATTCCTAACCCTCTCCGTCATCCCGTATCCCCTCTCATATCTCCCCCTTTATAAGCACAACTTTAGTAAAACATCACAGTGATGATTCGGTTACAATGGGGGTCTGTTCCACAAACATCAGGCAAATCATGACCGATTTAATCACTCGCCCACGCCGTCTGCGCCGTTCACCTGCGCTGCGGGCTATGTTTGAAGAGACAACACTGAGCTTAAACGACCTGGTGTTGCCGATCTTTGTTGAAGAAGAGATCAACGACTACAAAGCCATCGACGCCATGCCTGGCGTGATGCGCATTCCTGAGAAGCATCTTGCCCGTGAAATCGAGCGCATCGCTAATGCGGGCATTCGCTCTGTAATGACTTTCGGTATCTCGCACCACACAGACGCCACCGGCAGCGACGCCATGAAGGAAGATGGCCTCGTCGCGCGGATGTCGCGTATCTGTAAGGATGCCGTGCCGGAAATGGTCGTCATGTCAGATACCTGCTTCTGTGAATACACTTCTCACGGCCACTGCGGTGTGTTGTGCGATCACGGTGTCGATAACGACCAAACGCTGGTAAACCTCGGGAAACAAGCGGTTATCGCCGCCGCCGCTGGCGCTGATTTTATCGCCCCATCGGCAGCAATGGATGGACAGGTGCAGGCAATTCGTCAGGCGCTGGATGCCGCCGGCTTTACCGATACCGCTATTATGTCCTACTCCACGAAATTCGCCTCGTCGTTCTATGGCCCGTTCCGTGAAGCGGCGGGAACAGCGCTGAAGGGCGACCGTAAAACCTATCAGATGAACCCGATGAACCGCCGCGAAGCGATTCGTGAATCTCTGCTCGATGAAGCACAGGGAGCGGATTGCCTGATGGTAAAACCAGCAGGCCCGTATCTGGATATCCTGCGCGATATCCGCGAACGCACTGAACTGCCAATTGGTGCCTATCAGGTGAGCGGTGAGTACGCGATGATTAAGTTCGCCGCGCAGGCGGGTGCCATTGATGAAGAGAAAGTCGTGCTGGAAAGCCTTGGTGCGATTAAGCGCGCGGGCGCGGATCTAATCTTTAGCTACTTTGCGCTGGATTTGGCTGAGAAGAAGATTCTGCGGTAGGGGTTTTCCCCTCACCCTAACCCTCTCCCCAAAGGGGCGAGGGGATGGATTGTGCACTGTTGTTAAGTTCTGCACTGGTTTTCTCCCTCTCCCTGTGGGAGAGGGCCGGGGTGAGGGCATCGGTGCGGCCATTTCCCCCTCACCCTAACCCTCTCCCTCAAAGGAGAGGGGACGGATTGTGCACAGTTGTTTAAGTTCTGCGCCGGTTTTCTCCCTCTCCCTGTGGGAGAGGGCGAGGGGACGGATTGTGCACAATTGCTAAGTTCTGCGCGGTTTTCTCCCTCTCCCTGTGGGAGAGGGCCGGGGTGAGGGCATCAGACCGCACATTCACTCACGCCCGATAAAAAGGCTTGTCCCCCAGAATCGTCGCCCGGTGCATAATCCGGCGCTGCGGCAAATAATCGGCATTAGCATAGTGCTGCGTTACGCGGTTATCCCAAATGGCCACATCGTTCGGCTGCCAGCGCCAGCGCACCTGAAACTCAGGTTTCGTGACGTGCGCAAACAGAAAACCCAGTAGCGCTTCACTCTCTTTTTCCGTCACATCAACAATACGCGTGGTGAACCCTTCGTTGACGAACAGCGCCTGCTTGCCCGTCACGGGATGGGTGCGCACAACCGGATGCAGCAGTGGCGGATTCTTCGCAACAGCCTCCAGCCAGCGCTGGTGCTCGTCTTCCGTTTTACGGTACTTATATTCCGGGAACGACTTCTTAAAATCGTGCTCCGCCCGCAGGCCACTCAGTAAATTACGAAATGGCTCAGAAAGCGCTTCCCACGCCGCAATTCCACTGCTCCATAACGTATCGCCTCCGCTTGCCGGAAGTTCTTTAGAGGCCAGAATCGCCCCCGCTGGCGGTGTTTCAATAAAGGTTACGTCGGTGTGCCAGTTATCGTTATCCGGCGGGTTATCGTTATGCGTGTCCAGCACGATAATCTCCTCCACGCCCTGGGCATGAGGATAAACCGGGTGAATATGCAGATCGCCGAAGCGCAACGCCAGATCGCGCTGCAATGTCGGGTTAATCACCTGATTACGCAGGAAAATTACCTGATGACGCAGCATGGCGTGATACAACTGCTCAAACTGGTTATCGTTCAACGGGCGGGTTAAATCAACGCCGCTGATTTCAGCACCAATATACGGCCCCAGCGGGGTAATGGTTAAACGTTCACTCATTGCACTTCTCCATGCCAGGGCGTCAGACGACGCTGCAACGCGCGCAGCCCCAGTTCTAAAACAAACGCGATAACCGCTATCACCGCAATGCCTGCCAGCACGACGTCGGTCGCTAAAAACTCGCCAGCAGATTGCACCATAAAACCCAACCCTCGCGTGGCGGCGATAAGCTCAGCCGCAACCAGCGTCGACCACCCCACGCCAAGGCCGATACGTAATCCGGTCAGGATTTCCGGCAGCGCACCGGGCAAAATCACATACCACAGCACTTGCAGGCGACTGGCGCCGAGCGACTGCGCAGCGCGTATCCGAACCTGTTGCGCGCTTTTCACCCCCGCCAGCGCCGACATCGCAACAGGCGCGAAAATCGCCAGGTAGATCAACAGGATCTTCGATGTTTCCCCAATACCGAACCAGATAACCATCAGCGGCAGATAAGCCAGCGGCGGCACCGGGCGATAAAGCTCAATAATCGGATCAAGAATGCCGCGCACGGTTGCGTTCAAACCCATCGCAATCCCCACCGGGACACCTATCAACACCGCCGCCAGCAGCGCGACGAGTATTCGCGCCAGGCTTGCCGACAAATGCTGCCACAAGGTGGCATCCATAAAGCCCTGCGGCCCGGCGATAGTGACCAGTTTTTGCAATACCTGCCCCGGCGGCGGCAGAAACAGCGGGCTGATGAGTTGCAGTGCAGCCACGCCCCACCACACCGTTAACAGCACCAGCAGCGTCGCCAGGCTCAGGGTTATCTGGCGGGAAAGCGGCCAGCGCCACTTCACGCTTTTCAGGCGCGGTTTATCATTGGCAACAACGCTCATGAGAAGGCCTCCCGTTGTTCAAAGACGCGGCTCAGGACATACTCGCGCATGGCGATAAACTGCGGGTCAGATTTAATACTGCGGCAGGGCTCCCCGGCCACATAGCGGCGAGCAAACTCCAGCGGTAACCGTTCCATTACCCGACCAGGCCCCGGCGAGAGCAACACCAGTTCGGTAGCTAAAAAGACGGCTTCTTCAATATCATGCGTAATCAACAGTACCTGTTTGCCCGTCTCACTCCACAGATTCAGTAGCAGGGTTTGCATCTGTTCACGGGTAAAGGCATCCAGCGCGCCGAAGGGCTCATCCAGTAACAGCAACTGCGGGTTCGCCGCCAGCGCGCGGGCAATGCCGACGCGCTGACGCTGCCCACCGGACAACTGCCAGATAAAGCGTTTCTCCGCCCCTTCCAGGCCCACTTTCTTCAGCATTTCACGGGCGATTTCCAGCCGCTGCGCTTTCGCCATGCCGCTAAGCTGAAGGCCCAGCGCAATGTTGTCCTGCACGTTGCGCCACGGCAGCAGCCCTTCATTTTGAAAGACCACGCCACGTTCCGCCCCCGGCCCAACGACACGCTCTCCCCCCAACATGATGCTGCCCTGCTGATACGGCACAAATCCGGCTATCAGGTTCAGCAGCGTGGTTTTGCCACAGCCGGAGGGGCCGAGCACTACCAGCAGTTCACCGCTATCCAGCGTGAGGTTGATATCCTCCAGCGCGGGTTTTCCGCCGTAATCAGCATAAAGATGAGAAAGTTGCAGCATCACAGACTCCTTATTTCACAAAGCGATCGGTCACGTACTGGCTGTAGTCCGTTGCCGCTGCGGGCACTCGCCCTTGCGCTTTGAGGAACCCGGCGGTATCGATAATCGCCTTGTTAACCGGGCCGTTGAGTGCAGCAACCTGTTGCTCAGCGGTCAGATAGGTATTGCCCTTCACCAGCCCCGGCACATCCGCTTCCGGAACACCGCTCAGGCGGGCCAGTTTGCTAATGTTGTCTGGCTGTTTCAGCCACGCTTCCGGGTTATCGATGTAACCACGCTGGGCGTCAATGGCGCTTTTGGCGAAAGCGCGCACCACATCAGGGTGCTTCTCGGCAAAATCCTTACGCACCACCCACACATCCAGCGTCGGTGCGCCCCACTCCCCCACTTTTTCGGAGTCAGTCAGCACGTTGCCCTCTTTCTCCAGCTCATTGACCGCCGGAGCCCAGACATAGGCGCCATCAATGTCACCACGCTGCCAGGCGGCAATAATCGCCGGCGGCTGGAGGTTTATAATCTGTACCTGACCCGGCTTGATTCCCCAGTGTTTAAGTGCAGCCAGCAGGCTGTAGTGGGTGGTGGAGATAAACGGCACCGCAATGCGTTTGCCGATTAAATCTTCCGGTTTGGTGATGCTTTTCTTCACCACCAGCGCTTCAGAATTACCAAGCTGCGAGGCGAGCAGGAATACCTCAATCGGCACCTGCTGGCTGGCGGCAACGGCCAGCGGGCTGGAGCCGAGGTTGCCAATTTGTACATCGCCAGACGCCAGCGCACGCACGATGCTCGCGCCGCTGTCAAACTTGCGCCAGTCCGGTTTTGCACCGCTCAATTTGCTGAAAGTATCATCCGCCTGCGCCACCTTGGCGGGCTCTGCGGAGGTCTGATATGCGATGGTAACGTCCACTGCCTGCGCCTGAAATGCCATCAGTGCCGCCGCAGCGAAAAGTGAAATACGCGATGAAATTGCCATTGTCTGCTCCCTCTGTGTCTTGTTATGGGAGCAGTATTTCCGGGCAGCGTAGTTTGATAAAGGAATTAAAAGGTCTTGTTAATGCTTTTTCGTTTTTAGAAAAAAAACGGGATTAGATAGTTAAAAAGTGGCGATCCCTCTTCCGGCGGAAGAGGGAAGAAATCACCCTGCCAGCGCCGCAATATCCGCAGGCGTTGTCCGGCAGCAACCGCCGACAAGCTTCGTCCCGACGGCCAGCCACTCCGGCAGATGATGGGCTAAGGTGTCGCACGCTTCACCGTGATGGTGCCAGGTTTTGCTCACCGCGTCGTAGTGCTCGCCTGAGTTTGGATAAACCACCAGCGGCAGCGCGGTCAGGCTGTGCAGATGCCGCAGCGCTTCGGTGGTTTTCTCCAGCGCAATACAGTTGATCCCCACTGCCACCACCTGCGGATATCGGGCCAGCATCGCCACAACATCACAAAGGGGAGTGCCATCGCTGAGATGTTGCGCATCACGTAGCGTAAAGGAGAACCAGGCGCGAGCCGCCGGATATTCCGTCAGCAATTCCGCGAGCGCTGAAATTTCGCTAAACGACGGCTGCGTTTCGCAGGCCAGCAGGTCGGCTCCCGCTTCCAGCAAGGCTTCAACGCGGGGGCGATGGAACGCCTTAAACGCTTCCGCACTACGTTGATAATCGCCACGATACTCGGAGCCATCGGCCAGATACGCCCCATAGGGGCCGACCGAGCCGGCAACCAGCAACGCGCCCGCCTGCGGATTTTCCGCCAGATACACCGTGCGCGCTTCCTGCGCCAGCGCCACGCTACGGGCAATCAACAGGCGGGATTGCGCCTCATCCAGCCCACGCGCGGCAAATCCTGCGGGCGTCGCCTGATAGCTGGCGGTGATTGCCACCCGCGCCCCGGCACGAAAATAATCAAGATGCACATCGCGAATCAGGGTCGGGTTTTCCATCAATACTTTCGCCGACCACAGGCTATCCGCGAGGTTACAGCCGCGCCCTTCCAGTTCGGTTGCCATCGCACCGTCCAGCAGAACGAAAGGTTCGCGCTCAAGAATGGCGGTTAAAGGGTTACTCTGCGACATGTTGGATCTCCTGAACAGGCTGACGGGAACGCGTCAAATAATAAGCGCCATAACAAAGCGCGACAAACGGCAGCCCGCAATAAAGCGCAATGCGCTGACTCGGGTCAAACGCCAGGCCGATACAGGCGACCAGACAAAGAATAAAGCCGAGCACCGGCACCAGCGGATACCACGGCGCACGGTACTGTAACTCGCTCAGCGCCCTGCCCTGTTGCAGGTGACGACGACGAAAAACAAAATGCGAGGCGCAAATGCTAAGCCACACCGCCACCACGGCAAAACCGGAAATGGCCGACAGAGCGACAAACACCGTATCAGGCGCGACAATACTGGAAAAAAGCGCCAGCACACCGCCCAGCATACTGACCGACAGCGCCACCAGCGGCACGCCATTTTTGCTAACGCGGGCAAAACAGTGCGGTAATGTGCGTTCGTTTGAGAGCGACCATAGCATGCGCCCGGACGCATAAAGCCCCGAGTTCGCCGCCGAGAGGATCGCGGTCAGAATCACAAAGTTAAAAATATCCGCGGCGTAAGGAATACCGACTTTTTCGAATACCAGCACAAACGGGCTCTTCTCCACCCCGGCCTGCTGCATCGGGATCAGCGCTGCCAGCACAAACACGGTGCCAATAAAGAAGATGATCAGCCGGGCAATCGTCGTGCGAATGGCAACAGGAATGACTTTATGCGGGTTTTCCGTTTCCCCGGCGGCGATGCCGATAAGTTCGGTACCGGAAAAGGCGAAATTCACCGCCACCATGGTCATCAGGATAGGCAACCCACCATGCGGGAACCAGCCTTCCGCCGTGAGATTATGCAGACCCGGCGCCGGGGAGCCATCCTGCATGGGAATGAAGCCGAAGATCGCCGCGCCGCCAAGAATAATAAAGGCAATAATGGTGATGACCTTAACCAACGAGAACCAGAACTCCCCTTCGGCAAAGAAGCGCGTTGAAATAACGTTCAGGGAATAAATCAGCACGCAGAATACCAGACACCATGCCCAAATAGGCACCTGCGGGAACCAGTACTGCATGCAGAATCCAGCGGCGGTAAAGCTGGAACCCAGCGCCACCGTCCAGGTGAGCCAGTAAAGCCAGGCGACGGTATAGCCAGTCGCCGGGCCGAGATAGCGGGAGGCGTAGAGGTGGAATGCCCCGGTTTCCGGCATCGCCACGGAGAGTTCGCCGAGACACTGCATCACCAGCCAGACCACCAGCGCGCCAATCAGATACGCCAGCAGCGTACCTGCTGCACCGGTTGTGGAGATGATATAGCCTGTGTTGAAAAATAGCCCTGTACCAATAACGCCACCCAGCGACAGCATGATCAGGTGGCGGGTCTTCATGGTGCGCTTAAGTTGCCCACCTTGTTGTTGTGTTTGCATTATGACCTTCTAAACGTATGGACATCTAAACATCCAGGTGAAGGTAGTGTTATACCGCGTATGTTAGGGAAATGCAAAATGGGGGAAATGTGCGCGCTGATGCCCTCACCCCAGCCCTCTCCCACAGGGAGAGGGAGAAAACCAGTGCAGAACTTAACAACTGTGCACAATCCGTCCCCTCTCCCTTGAGGGAGAGGGTTAGGGTGAGGGGGAAATGTGCGCACCGATGCCCTCATCCCGGCCCTCTCCCACAGGGAGAGGGAGAAAACCGGCGCGGAACTTAGCAACTGTGCACAATCAGTCCCCTCTCCCTTGAGGGAGAGGGTTAGGGTGAGTGGGAAAAGGCGCCTTACTCGTCGAAGAACCAATACCCCTGGTTAATCAACGCCGTCAGCTCCTGGGCAAATACCGGGCTATTCAATGCATCGCCCAGCTCCGCTTTACCCAGCGTCGTATAGCGGGAAAGCGCGTCTGCCGCCTGCGCGTCGGTGACATCCAGCGGTTCGCTGTTCACAAACACGCTGCCACTGACATTCAACACGCGCAGCCCGTTCAGACGCACCAGCGACTCGCCGTCAAGCAGCGCCTCAATGACTTCCTGCGGCTCATAAGGCGGTTCTGCCGGGGCAATGTCCAGCTCGTGGCGCGGCGTGGTAACAAAGCTGCCGAACCACTGTTTAAAATCTTCCGGCTGATTGATCATCGCCGCCATCATGCCGCGCAGGCGCTCCAGTTCATACTCTTCCACCCGGCCGGCGTGATCGCGCACGGTGAGATCCGGATCGCTGTAGTGCTCGCTACCGAGATCGTTTTCCAGCGCATAGTCGGCGAAGCTGCTGATCAGATCGCGACCGTTCGGCCCACGAAAACCGACGGAGTAATTCAGCGCCGTTTCATGAGTAAAGCCGTCATGCGGGAATCCCGGCGGGATATAGAGGATATCGCCCGGTTCGAGATCTTCGTCGATGATAGGCTCAAACGGATCGACATGCAGCAAGGCCGGATGCGGGCAGAACTGACGCATCGGCAGTTTGTCGCCCACGCGCCAGCGGCGGCTACCCATGCCCTGAATAATAAACACGTCATATTGATCGATATGCGGCCCCACGCCGCCACCCGGCACGGAGAAGGAGATCATTAAATCATCCAGACGCCAGTCCGGCAGCACGCGGAACGGACGCACCAGTTCGGCCGACGGTTCATGCCAGTGGTTCACCGCCTGCGCCAGCAGCGACCAGCCCGTTTCGCCAAGGTCATCAAAATGTTCGAACGGGCCGTTGCTCGCCTGCCATTTACCATTGAAATGGCTTACCAGTCGGCTGTCGACTTCCGGCTCCATCGCCAGCCCGGCCAGTTCATCCGGCGTAATCGGATCAACAAAATTAGCGAACGCCTTTTTCAGTACAACAGGTTTTTTTTGCCAGTATTTCTCAAGAAATTCCGGCCAGTTAAGGTTCAGTTGATAAGCCATTTTTTCATACCATCAGTAAGCAAACAGGCCCGATTATACGGAGCAGGCGAAACGCGGCGCTTTGTCATGGGTCAAGCGCGCGTGATATGTCTTCTACTCTGCCCTGCTTTATGGCTGCTTCCGACAGGGCTCAGAGAACAGGCGAACAGAACTCAGCTAAACAAGCGGCCGCACCGTTAGCGCGTTGCGCAGATCTGCGGATGTTCGCTGGCTACCGCCATACGTAACAGCAGCCGATGACCAATATCATTCTGCCAGTTGAAACTATTTTGCAGCACCACGATGGCGTTACCGTGTTGTTTATCCAGGCCGATATAGCTGCTGTAGCCGCCAATAAAACCGGATTGATAAAGTAGAGTCTGGCCATAAGCTGAATACCCCAGCCAGCCCAGAGCCGCCGCATCCTTACCGCTCTGGAAATAGCGGATGGTCATCGCATCAGTGAAAGCGCGGTCAAGCAGCGGGTTTCCCGAACCGGAGAGGTGTGCCTGTAAGTAGCGCAGCAGGTCGTTGCCCGTCGACCACATCGATGCCGCGCCCACCATATTGTGGCTGAAGCGCCATTCCGGGATGACCTCGCCGCGCGCCACAAATTTGGGTTGATCGCCCGCCTGCCCTCGCGCCCGTAGCAGATAGCCGGGTAATTTATCCGGCTGATAGCCCGTATGCGCCATCTTCAGTGGGGTGAAGATCATCTGTTGCGCCATCCGCGGAATGGTGTTCGATGCGGTCTGCTCCAGCGCATCATCTAAAATGGCATACCCCAGATTGGAGTAATTCACCGCCACCGCTTCTGGCGCACGGAAGGTGCGAAGATAGTGCTGAAAATCGCCGCGATCCAGATCGTCATAGAACTGTTTACCGGTAAAGACGTAGCGCACCAGTTTGCCGAGCATCGGTAAATCGAACACCTGTCTTGGCAGGCCTGCGGTGTGGCTGGCAAGCTGTTCGACGGTAATCTTTTGCGCATCCGGGCTGAGCGTTTCCCCATTCGGCAACAGTTCTCCGAGGGTCGAGCGCCATGTCAGCGCCCGGTTTTGCACCTGCACGGCGGCAATTTCCGCCGTCACGCCTTTAGTGACAGAACCGACGGCAAACAGGGTGTCACCCGTTACCGGAATACGTTTGTCCGAATCAGTAAAACCGTAGCTAAATATTTGCGGGGGCTGGCCCTGAGAAATAATACCGATCACCAGGGCGGTGGAGCGATGACGCGCAAAATGGCGGTCAGCGAGCTGCTCAATCTGCGCGGCTAATGGCACATGGCAGAGTGTTTGCAGCGAGGTATTGCTGTCCAGCGTATCAACGGGATTACTGGAAAGCGAGGAGTGACAGCCCGTCAGGAAAATTCCCGTGCTTAGGAGTAGCGGTAATTTAAGGGGACGTAGCAAAATCTCACTCTTTCCTGGCGCAGGATTATTTTTAGACGCGCAATAATATCGAAACGGTGGGAATAAGGACAGAGTGATTAAAAAGTACGCCGGGTAAGCGCAACGCCACCCGGCAGTACAAAGGCATAGAGGGTATGATATTTACGCCAGCCTGCGGCTGGCGTTTGGCGCATCAGAACTGGTAAACAGCGCCGATACCCACCTGGTTGTCCGTGTTCAGACCCAGTGTGCGCACTTCGTCTTTATCGCTGTCGAGCAGGTTAATTTTATAATCTGCGTAGACGGCCATATTTTTGTTGAAGTAGTAGTTAGCGCCGACGGAGATGTATTTCACAACATCCGCTTCGCTAAAGCCGTCTTTGCTGGCACGAGACTGCAGGTACGCCAGGGACGGACGCAGACCGAAATCGAACTGATACTGTGCAACCAGCTCAATGTTTTTGGTTTTGTCGAAGACCACGGTGCCGACATCATAGGTGCCGCCAGTCATGTTACGGGTTTCTGCGTAGGTTGCCGCCAGATAAAGGCTGTTCGCGTCATACTTCAGGCCGCCCGCCCAGGCTTCGGCATTCTCTGCGGTGTTGTTGGTCTGCGTCTGCTGTTCAGCAGTACGTTTAGAACCGGAGTAAGCCGCGGTTGCCGCGAAGCCTTCCGCAAATTCGTAAGAGACGGAACCACCCCAGCCTTCGCCGTTCTGTTTCAGAACATTTGCACGACCGTTGGTGTTCTCACCTTCACCGCCGTTTTTACCCTGGTACTGCACGGCGAAATTCAGACCGTCAACCAGGCCGAAGAAGCCGTTGTTACGATAGGTCGCCAGGCCATTGGCGCGACCGGTCATAAAGCCATCGGTTGCGGTGTAAGAGTCGCCACCGAATACCGGCAGCATATCGGTCCAGGCTTCAACGTCGTAGATAACGCCATAGTTACGGCCGTAATCGAAGCTGCCGTATTCACCGACGTTCAGGCCGGCAAACGCCAGACGGGTTGCGGTGTCCGCGCCATCTTCGGTTTTGTTGCCCTGAATGTTGTATTCCCACTGACCATAACCGCTTAACTGGTCATTGATCTGCGTTTCCCCTTTGAAGCCCAAACGAACATAGGTGTTATCGCCATCAGCACCTTTGTTGTCAGAGAAAATATGACGAGCATCAACCTTGCCATATAAATCGAGTTTGTTTCCGTCTTTGTTATAGATTTCTGCTGCGTGTGCTGCGCCTGCGGCCAGAATGGCAGGAATAACGACTGCGAGAATTTTTTTCATATTAAGCCACCATCATTATATTTAGTTTTAAGAGTATGAAGTGCTAAAAAAGCGTATTCATACGAGCTTCTTTGTGAAGCGCTTTATACGTTATGGAAATACTCAGAAATAAATAGCCGCAACATGTAACAAAATGTAAAAACAGGATCAAGTTGGCTTATTTAGATAATTAATTCGAAATTAGACAATCCTGATAAAACATTTTATTAACGAGATATGATCATGCAATAAAATAGTAAACAAACGATAAACATGACTATTTAGGTAATATAATCCCGGAGGTTATTATCAGGTTAAAAACAAATAGCAAGGGAATTAATGAGAAGGGGTAGAGGGAGTGAGTGGGGTTTGTGAGCATTTTCCCCCTCACCCCGGCCCTCTCCCACAGGGAGAGGGAGAAAACCGGCGCGGAACTTAGCAACTGTGCACAATCCGTCCCCTCGCCCCTTTGGGGAGAGGGTTAGGGTGAGGGGGAAATGTGCGCACCGATGCCCTCACCCCGGCCCTCTCCCACAGGGAGAGGGAGAAAACCGGCGCAGAACTTAGCAACTGTGCACAATCCGTCCCCTCGCCCCTTTGGGGAGAGGGTTAGGGTGAGGGTGCCCCTCACCGCTCCCGCAACGCCTCCTGCACTTTATTAAACGGCTTAATCAGATAATCGAGCACCGTTTTACTACCGGTACGAATATCGACTGTGGCAATCATTCCCGGGAAAATCGGTGATTTGTGGCCGCTTTTATTCTCAACAAAGTTGTGGTCGGTACGAATATATACCCGGTAATAATAAACATCGCGCTTAACATCATCCTGAATAGTATCGGGAGAAATCATAACGACCTCACCTTTCAGGCCGCCATATATCGAATAGTCATAGGCGGTGATTTTAACCAGCGCATCCTGACCGGGATGGATAAATGCCACATCACGCGGCGAAATATGCGCCTCAACCAGCATTTGATCATCAAGCGGCACCATACTCATCAGTTTGCCGTTGGGTGGAATGACGCCGCCGACGGTGGTCACTTCAATATCTTTCACAATCCCGGTGACTGGCGCGGTAAACTCCAGGCGGTCAAGGGAATCTGTACGCCCGCGAATAACGGAACGTTGAGCGGCAATTTCCTCTTCGGCCTTCGATAACTCCTCTCGCGCCCGTACATAATACTGGGTGTTCATTTCGGTGATGCGGCTATTGAGATCGTTCTTCTGCCGTTGCAGACGCAGCACTTCAACGTCGCTGGCCGCCCCCTTACGCACCAGCGGTTGGGTCATCGCCAGTTCGCGATCCACCAGCACAATGCCATCCCGCAGGCCTTTAATCCCCTCGACCAGGCTACTGCGGCGCGATTCATACAGGCGCGTTTCCTGGGTGATCAGCGACGGATATTGTGTCAGTTCCTCCGGGAATGTCAGCGGCGTATCATTCACCTCTGCGTTTAAACGCGCAGCGCGCGCCAGCGCGGCATTGTAACGCGAGAGACTCTCCTGCACGCCGGACTCTGTCTTGGTGCGGTCGAGCTGTGCCAGCACCTGCCCACGTTCAACGATATCGCCCTCTTTCACACTCAGGCGGTACAAAATCCCGCCCTCCAGCGACTGGATTATCTGTTCCCGCGATGACGGCACGACCGTACCGCTACCGGTTGTCACTTCGTCGAGTTCGAAAAACCATGCCCAGACCACAAACAACCCCAACAGCAGAGCCAGTACCCAGGCGACGATGGTCGAACGCGGCAGAGGCGGTTCATTAAAGTGTCCATCATAAAGATCTTCGCGTCTCATACGGTCTCCTCCTTGCTGCCGTCTGCCGCTGCGCGTGATAACGTCGCACGCCGGGCAGTCGCCGCCGGTTTCGCGGCTTCACCCGGTCGCTGCTGCTTCAGGATCGCATCGCGCGGGCCATCCATCACCACCTTGCCTTTTTCCAGTACGATAATACGATCAACCAGATGGAGGATCGCCAATCGATGGGTGGCGATCACCAGCGTGCGACGGCCGATCCACTGCTCCAGATGGCCAATCAGCCGCTGTTCGCTGATCTCGTCAAGCCAGGCCGTCGGCTCATCCATCAGCACAATATTCGGCTGGGTGATCAGCATGCGCGCCAGCAATAGCGCCTGACGCTGCCCGCCGGAAAGGCCAAAACCGCCTTCCAGAATTTGATAGTTCAGGCCATTTTTCTGCTGGCGGACGAACTCCAGCGCCCCGCTCATGGTCAGTGCGCGATGAATATCGTCATCAGAGGCCAGTGGCTTGCCCATGGTGATATTTTCCCGCACCGAGCCAAAAAAGAGCCGTGAGTTCTGGCTGAGAAAAGCCATATCGCGACGCACATCGGCAACATCCAGCAGCGGCAGGCTGATATCATCGAGCGATACTGTTCCGGCCTGAGGATCCTGCATGCCCGCCAGTAGCTGTAATAATGTGCTTTTCCCCGATCCGTTGCGGCCAAGTATCGCCACCTTCTCACCGGCTTTAATTTCCAGCTTCGCAATGGTCAGGACATTCACCTTTTCCTCTTCGTCGTAGTAAAAACCGACGTTATCCAGCAGGTAGTTGCCGTTAAGATTGGTGCGATGCACGCGTTCGCGCGGCTCAGGCTGATCAACGGGGCGCTTCATCAGTTCATCAAGACTTTTGCGCGCCACTTTCGCCGCCTGCCAGCGCGACAGGACGCCGGAAATCTGCGCCAGCGGCGCAATGGTGCGCGAGGCCAGAATGGACGTCCCCACCAGCGCCCCGGTGGTCATATCGCCAGACATCACCAGATAACACCCCACCAGCAACACCACCGCGTAAACAATCGACTGCACCTC
The DNA here is from genome assembly GCF_039889165.1 of Pseudocitrobacter cyperus. Taxonomy (NCBI): domain Bacteria; kingdom Pseudomonadati; phylum Pseudomonadota; class Gammaproteobacteria; order Enterobacterales; family Enterobacteriaceae; genus Pseudocitrobacter; species Pseudocitrobacter cyperus. The sequence goes on from NZ_JAYMYY010000001.1 coordinate 1,710,902, forward strand.
CTGGGTCCAGGTCATCAGTAACCCCGTCAACCAGCGCTGTTTCATGCTTATCGAGGCCGCAACGTCATTACTGTTGTTCCACTGATTCTGGAAACGGCGCTCGGCGCGCAGCAGTTTGATATCCTCAATACCCTGTACCGCCTCAACAAGCGTGGCATTGCGGATTGCACTTTCACGCATACCGTCGTTGGCCAGCTTCGAGAGCGGTTTTTGGATTAACATGCCGGGGATCAGCAGCAGCGGGATCGCCAGCAGCACCACAAACACCAGCGGGCCGCCAATCATCCACAGAATAAAGACGAACAGCAGGAAGAACGGGATATCACTCACCGTGCTGATGGTGGTGGAGGTGATCAGTTCACGGACGGACTCCAGCTCCCGCAACTGGGAAATAAAGGTTCCGGTCGATTTTGAACGCGCGTTATTCTTCAGACGCAACGCACGCGCGAACACGCGGTCAGAGATACGCAAATCGGCGCGTTTGCCGACCACGTCTGAAATATGCACGCGGATCATACGCATGGTAAATTCAAACGCGATAGCGAGCATGACGCCGCCGAACAGCACCCACAGCGTCGCTTCCGACTGGGAAGGCACCACGCGGTCATACACCTGCATGGAGAAAATCATCCCGCTCAGCGCCAGCACGTTAGCCACCAGCGCCGCCAGCATAATGTCGCTGTAGCGTCGCCAGTCTTTTAGCGCCAGTTGCCAGAACCAGTTCTTTTTATAGGGTTTGATGTATTCATCGACGCGCACGTCGGGAATGGTATCCTGCGGCCTGGCAACCGCCAGTGCAGTCAGCCTTGACGCCAGCTCATCACGGCTCACCACCGTTTGCTGTTCGCCATCGCCGCTCATCAGCAGGATAAAATTCCCTTCGCCATCCATGCGCGAAATAACCGCGACAGCCTCGCTGTCGAGCACCGCAATAAGCGGCAGTCGCCAGGGGTCGATAAGCGAGAGATCAGGTGGCGTAAAGCGTAGCCCCAGCCCCAGTTGGCGGGCGATATCTTCCTGAATTTCACGGGCGGAGTAATTGGTGCCCTGATTCACCGCAACGCGCACGTTCTCTTCGGAAAAATCGAGGCGGTAGTGGCGGGCGACGCTCAGCAGCGCCAACAGCCAGGGTTCATGTTGCGTTGGTGTTCTCATTATTATCACTTCCTGTGGTAGCCTGGCGGGATAAGCCAGCGGTTTGTCCGGATAAACCGTTCACCATTATCCCGCCCGGGCGGTAAAGATATGAAAGCGCCTGACAGGATTTCTCCGTCAGGCTAAAAGAACTGCAAAGACCCGCCGCCCACGGCGGACGGGTCTGTTAAGGGTTAACCCACGATTAACTGATGGTTTGCCAGCAGCGTGGCAAGGTCGGTCTGGACGCCGTTCAACGTTACCAGGGTGGTGAAATCACCGCCCTGCCCGGTCAGGTCAACCTGAATCAGCGTGTTGCTGCCGTCTGTTGTCACCTTCAGATAGTTCAGCAGTTCACTGTCCGGGTCGTCCATCTGGGCGATACCGTTAATGTAGTGGGCGCTTTCATTGGCCGTGTAGCCGCTGCCCTGCAACAGTTCGCTTAGGTCGATACGGTCGGAATCCGCCGTGCCTTCCCAGGTGCCGAGCGTGAAGCCTTTCACCACATCGCTACCGTTGCCGCCGGTGGCATCACTTTCATTGAGCAGCTTGTACAGCAGGGTGTCCTGACCGCCGTTGCCGATGTTGAAGGTGTCGTCACCGCCACGGCCTTCGAAGATGTTGTCCCCGATGCTACCGGTAAACACATCGTTGCCGCCGCCGCCCGCCACGCCTTCGATATTGACGAATGTCGCTTTGCCAAAGCCAGTTTCCTGCGCGTTGGCATTACTCAGGTCAACCTTCAGCGCCGTATCGCCCGCCAGTTTGTAGTCCACAATGTCCATCCCGCCCGTCGAACTCCAGACGTTCTCATCGGAGACCACCACACTACCGCCCGCGCCGTTATAGACATGCGTGCCCGCGGTGGCATACAGGGTGTCGTTGTAGCCCGTTCCCAGAATACCGGTGGCGTTGTTGGCATCATCCGCAGCCAGCGCGCTGTCGGCGGCGTTGCTGCCGCTCTCTGCCGTCAGAACGTAAGCATGGTTTTTCTCCACCGCCTTCAGCCCGGCCCAGCTACTGTTGACGTTAGTCACTGTGGTGCGCGTACCGGAGTCATCAAAGGCGAATGAATCCACGCCGCCGTAGTGATTGCCGTTCGCCAGCAGTACCGCGCTGTACGACTTGCTGGCATCCAGCCCGTAGAAGTAAACCAGCGCCGTCGAGTCGTTCATGTTGACGCCGCCCTGCGGGTTGATGATTTGCGAGCTGACCACTTTGCCCGTAGCCTCATCCACCAGCAGCACCGTGTTGCCGTAGAAGACGTTGATGCCGTTGGCGTCGGTCAGGCGCAGGATCATGCTGGTACCGTCTTTGATGACGCTCTTGTTTTCGACGTAGGCGGTTGCCCCGCCCTGCGCCCTGAATACCACCAGGTCGCGGTCGCCGTCGTAATCAAGGTCGATTGCCAGCCCGCCAGTCGTTTCTTTCCCGACCAGGTTTGCCCCTTGCAGCAGCGTCGTCGGCAGGCTCCAGTTCACCTGCCCGGTCGTCTGGTTGGTGCCCTGGTTCGTCCACAGTGCGACAATGTTGTTGGCATCCGTTGCGGAATAACTGGTTGCCGCTTGTCCGGCGATTTCGATGACGTCCATCTTGCCGTCGCCGTTCCAGTCCACAGCGATGGAGGTCATACTGTTGATGGAATCCCCCATATTCTGAACGCTGTAACCCGCGCCCACACCGGTGGCCGCCTGCGTCAGGTTCCCCTTACCATCGTTATAGAACACCGCGCTATTCGCGCCATACGTTCCGCCCTGTCCGCTCAGGCCGCTGATAAACAGATCCATAAAGCCATCGCCGTTCAGATCGGCCCACATCATGGTGGTAAAGCGGTTAGTGGTTGTCCCGGTATTGCCGTAGAACACGTCAGTCACAACCTGAGTATTCGTCAGCGTCATATTCCCGGAATCATTTACACCGTTGCTGACAATTACCAGACGTTTATCCGACGAGCTTGAGCCCCCTTTCGACGTCACGTTACTACCGCCGGTACCGTGGTAGGCGAGGTCGACATAACCATCGTTATTCAGGTCGACGCCCGACAATTCACGGCTTGGCTGGGCGTTGTTGTTGTTGGTTGAGGCCACACCATCCTGAGTTGTGGAGGTGTAAACATAGGCTCCGGTTTTATCAAACCCAAGGATGGTGCCATCGGTATTCATCACCAACTGGGAATCATAGCCACCACGCGCCTCAGAGTCGTTTGGTGTGCCATCGCCATAAGCGACATCAACGTAACCATCACCATCAAAGTCGATACCAACAACGCCTGCCCACCATGAATAGGTATTGGCGTTACCATCGTTGGTTTGCCCATTCACGCCGTAAGACCCCACCTGGAAAGTGGTATAGGAACCGTCGCTGTTGTACTTAAACGACTGCTGTCCATTAGCGTAATCCGTATCCGCCCCCAGCAAATCCATCAGACCATCGCGATCGAAGTCGATAAACGATGAGGACTGCTGGCGGTCGGTGCCGTTTAACGACACCGAGGCAAACGATCCCAGCGTCGACGAGGAGGTGCCATTCTGGGTAAAGATGGTGGAGTTACTCAGGATCCGCCACGTACCGTCTTCCCCGATGGTCATCGCGGTACCACTATCAGATGTCGTTGCCGCCGTTGAGCTGAAACTGATCACCGGCGCGGCGGCGACCGTCAGTTCACTGCCGGTTTTATCCCGGCTGATCTCCTGACCATCTTTGTTGTACAACACCGCAGCAACGTCATACGTTCCCACTGCCAGCGCATGCGAATCCTGCAACTGCACGTACCAGCTATTTTTGTTCGGCTCGATAACCACATCCCCGGTGCGCGAACTGTAAGTGGTTCCGTTAATGGTGACTTCCAGGTATTCGTCCGCATAGCGGGCAAAATTCAGCGTGCCGCTAATGATAGGCGTCGCATCCAGCGTATCCTGGTCATTGATGGTGACGGGCAGCTCGACCGTGAAATTCATCACATCGGAGAGCGTGCCTTCGTTACCTGCCGCATCGACAACCGCCGCCTGGTAGCCATAAGTCTGTCCATCGCGCAGCGGTTCCGTCAGCGCAAACGTCCACTCCATTCCCGTTACGCTGGCGCGTCCCAGGTAGTCGCCGTTGCTGTCATACACCCGGACGAACTCCCCGGTTTTCAACGCTTCCAGCAGCGTACCGCGCAGAACCGGTAAGCGCTCATCCGTGGTGGTATTTGCGCCGAAGTTCCCGGTATCCGACCCGGTGTTATCGATATAGCCCACCACTTTGGTGACGCCGCCCGGTGCCTGGGTATCGACCGTGACGATTTGCTCGGTGGTCTGCCCAACGTTCCCGGCGTTATCAACGACGCGTAACTGATAGAGGTTTTCACCATCCTCCAGCAGGCGGGTGTCGGTGTAGCGCCAGTTGGTGCCGTTGACCACCACATCCACCCAGGTCTTGCCGCCGTCGAGGCTAATCTGCGCGTGTTCATCCCCCTTCAGCAACGCGCCCAGCGTTCCGTAGAGCGTGATCGTGTTGTCATTGGTCAGGAAGTCACTGTCGCTGTAGCCCGTGTCATCAGAGATGCTGTCCACGGTTATGGTCGTGGCGTCGTCCGGTTTCACGGTGTCGATAGTCACCGTTGCGCTGTCTGTCGCCCCCACGTTGCCCGCGGAATCGACCACACGCACCCAGTAGTCATGCGCGCCATCGTCCAGCACCTGCGTATCGTTATAGTACCAGGTGGTGCCGATAGCGACGGCGTTCACCCAGGTGAGGCCGCCATCCATACTGATCTGGACGTACTCGCCCGGCTGGAGCGTGCTGACCAGCGAGCCGTGGATCGTCAGCGTCTTATCGTTGGTGATAAAGTCGCTGTCGCTCAGGCCGCTGTCGTCCGAGATATGGGTGATGGTAATCAGGTTCGCCGCATCCGGGCGTACCGTATCAACGATCACGGTCTGGCTGGCGGTCTGGCCGACGTTGCCCGCATCATCAATAACGCGCAATTGATAGGCATAAGTCCCGTCGTCCAGCGGCGTGCCGTTGGCGTAGACCCAACCGGTGCCGTTAACCTCCAGTTCTATCCATGCGCCACCGTTAATGCGGATTTGCAGATGCTCACCCGCTTTCAGCGCTGCCCCCAGATGACCTTCCAGCGCGTAATCCTTACTGGCGGTAATAAAGTCATCGTCAGCAATCCCTGTATCGCTGGAGATGCGGTCGATAACGATGCTCTGGCTGGCGTCCGGCGCGACGCGATCGAGCACCACGTTCTGGCTGTCGGTTGCGCCCACGTTGCCCGCCTGATCCACAACGCGCACCTGATAATTGTGGGTGCCATCTTCCAGCGCGCGGCCGTCGGCGTAGCTCCACTGCATACCGTTTACCAGCAGATCAATCCAGCTCACGCCGCCGTCCAGGCTTATCTGCGCTTTGTCACCGGCTTCCAGCGCCGCGCTGAGTTTGCCGTTCAGCACCACATTGCCGACGTTGGTGATGAAGTCGTTTGCGACTAACCCGCTATCGCTGGTCAGACTATCAATCGAGATAGTCATCTGCGGCGGCGTCAGGTCAACGCTGATGCCATGCACGCTTTCGCCGCTGTTGCCAATGGTATTGGTAACGCTGGCTTTCACCTCATAAGCGTTACCGTCAGTTAACGCCATCAGCGCCACGGCGCCAACCAGCACCGACCAGATCCCGCCCGCCTGAACGGTGGTTTCATAGGTCGTGTTGTTGAGCGTCACCACGACTTTCTGCCCCTGCGGTGCCGTGGTGGTGCCGGAGATCGTCAGGCTCTGCCCGCGTTCAGCAGCGTTGATCACGTCATCCTGCGCAATGGTGTTGATAGCAATGACCGGTTTTTCCCCGCTCAGCGTCACCACATGAGTGCCGCTGCCCGTGTTGCCTGCCGCATCCTTCACGGTGGCGGTAATGGTGTATTTGCCATCCACCAGGCCGACAAAATCCAGTGCCGGTACGGTCACTTCCCAGCTTTCATCCGCCGCCACTTTCGCCGTATAGGTTCGTCCGGCGAGTTCAACGGTGATGGTCTGCCCGGCTGCGCCTTCCGCTTTACCGCTCACCTTCTGCGCCACCAGTTGTTCCGGTGAGTTCACCAGGTCATCCCCGGCAACCACATTGATGGTGACGACAGGCGCAACGGTATCCACCACAAAGGTCTCGCTGTTGCTGCCGAGGTTGCCGGAAGCATCGCTGACCATCGCATCTACCTGCACCGTGCCATTGCCCATCAGCGCCACATCCGCTTTCGGCACCGTGGTCTGCCAGCTACCATCGCTGTTCACCGTGGCGTTGTAACTCTTACCGTTAACGGTCAGCGTCAGGGTGCGCCCGGCTTCTGCCGTCGTGGAGCCGCTAATCACCAGCGCCTGTCCCTGTTCGATGGCATTAAGCATGCCGTCGCCCGAAACCGGCGAAATGATGATTTCCGGCGGCGTGGTATCAACCAGCAACGATTGCCCCGCCTGGCCGATATTCCCGGCGCTATCTTTCGCACTGACCGAAATGGTGTAACGCTGACCATCGCTCAGCAGCGCCAGGTCGGCTTTCGGGATGGTGGTCGTCCAGCGATCGCCCGCCACATACGCGGTGTAGCTCTGGCCATTCAGGGTGATCGTCACTTCGCTACCTTCCGGCAGGCCACTGCTCGATCCGCTCAGGGTCAACGCTTTATTCTGCTCGCTGGCGTTCAGCACGCCATCCACCGCCGGGGTGTCCAGAGTCAACAGGATATTCGAGGTATTCACTGTCACCACTTTGCCCTGCGTGGTGGCGTTACCCGCGCTATCAGTCACCTTCGCGGTAATGTCGACCGTGCCGTTGTTCAGCTCAGAAACAATATCCGCCGGGACACCAACGCTCCATTTGCCGTTAGCATCAACGACAGTACTGAACTCGTGGCCGCCGAAGATAACCGTGACGGTATTCCCCGCCACGGTTCCCACCGTCGTACCGCTCACCACCAGCGCCTGGCCGTGCTCTTCCAGGTTAATGATGTCGTCGCCCGCCGTGGTATTAAAGCTGACACCCGGCGGCGTGATATCCACCGCAACCGTCTGGCTGACGCTCGTTGGGTTCCCCGCCGCATCGGCGATAGTTACCGTACAGCTATACTGCCCGGACGCCAGGGTCGCCAGCGCCTGTGGCGACAAATCAACCTGCCAGACGCCATTAGCCAGCACGCTGCCGCTGTACTCGACGCCGTTCAGGGTTAATGTCACCGGTGTGCCCTCCGGCGCATTGGTGGTACCCGTGACGGCAACGCCCGCTGCCGCTTCGGCAATGTTAATCACGTTATCGGCAGTCACCGGATCCAGCGTGACGTGCGGCGGCGTAGTATCCACCTGGTACTCATGGCTGGCGCTCGCCGGATTACCCACTTTATTCGTTACCGACACCGAGAACTGCGCCGTGCCATCGCGCAGTGCCGACAGCGCGGCCGACGGGATCACCTGACTCCAGGTTCCATCCGCAGCGACGATAGCGCTGTAGACATTGCCGCCAAAGGTAATGGTAACGGTCTGCCCCTGCTCCACGCCTGTCGTGCTGCCGCTCAGGGTCAGATTCTGCGTCATCTCCTGGGCATTCAGTACGTTATCAGCGGTGATGTCATTGACAGAGATGGATACCGGCGACAGATCGACGGTGATTTCATGCTCAATCACCACCGGATTATTCGCCGGGCTGGTGGCGCTAACGCTCATCACCAGCTTGCCTTCACCCCACAATTTCACCTGTGCGGCGTCAATGCCGACCGACCAGCTACCGTCTGCCGCCACCAGGCCGCTGTAGCTGACCCCGTTGGCGACCAGCGTCACCTTCGTGCCCGCAGGCAGATCGTCGCTGGTGCCTTTCACCACCAGAGCCTGTTGATGCTCGCTGAGGTTCACCACGTCATCGCCCGCGACGACGTCAAAACGCAGTCCCGGTTCGCGGTAGTCGGCCATAAAGTCATGCTGTACGCTGCCAGAGTTGCCATGGCTATTCGTCACGCTGGCAGTCACCGTCAGCTCACCGTTGCCAACATCGCTCAGCGCGCCCGCCGGAACGGTAGCCTGCCAGTTGAGGCTGGCATCGACTTTCGCTTCATAGGTTTTCCCGGCCAGCAGCACGTAAACCGTGTCGTTTGGCGCCGCGCCCGAAACCGTTCCGCTGATGATCAGTTCACCTGCGGCTTCAACCTTGTTGAGAATGTCGTCATCGGTAATGGTGTTAATGGTCAGCGTCGGCGCGCGGGTATCGACCGTCAGCGCGGTCGAGCCCGTTGCCGGGTTGTTCGCATCGCTGCTGGCGCTGGCGGTAACGGTATACTGACCGTCGCCAATCAACGCCAGATCCGCAGGCGTAACCTCCAGAGACCAGCGCCCTTCGCCGTTAAGCTGAGTGGTGTAGTTTTTGCCGTTCAGCGTCACCGTAACCAGCGCGCCCGCCGTCAGACCGTCGCTGCCGCCGCTGATGGTCAGGGTCGTCCCCTGCTCAACCGCGTTCAGTACGTTATCATCAGCGATGTCATCAAAACTCAACCACGGCTCGCCATTATCGACCGTCACCGGGTGCGTTTCGGTTCCGACGTTGCCCGCTTTATCGGTTATCTGCGCCGTAATGGTCTGTGGGCCTGCATCCAGCGCCTGCATCGCGTCAGCCGGTACGCCGACGCTCCAGCGTCCCTGCGCATCCAGTTGCGTGGTGTAAGAGCCAGTGCCCACCGTCACAACCACGGTGTCGCCAGCGGTGCCGCCCGTACTGCCGCCGGTGATGACCAGCGCCTGCTGCTGCTCCGCCGTGTTGATGATGTTATCGCCGGAGACCGTATCGATGGAGACCGTCGGCGCGAGGGTATCCACGGTCAGTTGATGGGTAGCGGTGGTACTGTTGCCTGCTTTATCAGTTACGCTGACCGTCACGGTCGCGCTGCCCTGTTGCAGTGTCGCCAGCTCCCCTTCGGCAAGCGTCAGGCTCCAGCTACCGTCCGCATTGACGCTAACCGGGTCGCCATAGGCCTGGCCGTTAATCATCACGCTCACACTCTGCCCCGGTTCAGCGCTGGTGGTGCCGCTCAGGGTGACTGCGCCGTCTGCCTCCACTTTATTCAGCACGTTATCGGCCGTGACCGGCGCGATGCTTATCGTCGGTGCGGTGGCATCCACGCTGAATGCCCACTCCGCGCTGGCGCTATTGCCGTGCTTGTTGGTGACGCTTGCGCTGGCGGTCGCAGAACCATCACGCAGGCTATTGAGCGACCCGGCCGGGACGCTGAATGACCAGGAGCCGTCACTCTTCACGTCAGCCGTCCAGGCTTTTCCTGCCAGCATCACCGTTACGGTCTGACCCGCGTCAACACCGGTTGTTGCGCCGCTGACGGTCAGCGCTTCTCCGCGCTCAATCGCGTTGAGAACGTTATCAGCGGTAAAGGCATTAATAGAGATGGCGACAACCGCATCATCTACCGTCACCTGGTGATGCATTGAGGTTGTGGTGCCAGCTTCATTTTGCGCGCTGGCGCTAAGCTGAATAGTGCCTGCCGCCCAGCCTGTCAGGATATTCTGAGGAATCGGAACAGCCCAGCTTCCGTCGGCGTTAACGTTACCCGTCCAGCTTCCCCCCAGACCATCGGTCAGGGTCAGAGTGGTATCGGCAGCCAGCCCACTACTGGTGCCCGTGACCACCAGCGCCTGGCCCAGTTCGATGCTGTTCAGCACATCATCACCGGCCACCGTATCAAAGCGGATCCCCGGAATATCGGTGTTCACCGCAATATCGCGGCTATCCGAACCACGATTACCGTGGCTATTTTCCACGCTGGCGACAATCGTCAGCGGGCCGTCGCCAAAGCCTTCGACATCGGCTTGTGGCACGGTTACTGACCACACGCCGCCCGCACCCACCTGCGTCGTATAGGTATTGCCGCCTACGATAACCTGAACGGAATTGTCCACATCAGCGCCGCTAACGGTGCCCGAAATCGTGACATTGCTGGTCGCTTCTGCGTCGTTAATGACATCATCGCCCGCGACCGTATTGATATGCACTACCGGTAAACGCGTGTCGACCAGCAACTGCGCGCTGCCGGAGACCGGGTTGCCGTTAACGCTGCTGGCGCTGGCGGTGAGGGTGTAACCCGCATCGCCCAGCAGGGCCAGATCGGCAGGCGCGACGGACAGCGACCAATCGCCGTCGGTGTTAGTCTGCGCCGTATACTGCCGCCCGCCCAACGTGATCGTTACCGTGGTATCAGGTTCCAGTCCGCTGCTCTGACCGCTGATGACCAGATCCGCGCCGCGCTCCAGCGCGTTCAGCACGTTATCACCGGCAATATCGTCAAAGGTCAGCGTCGGCACGCCAAGATCGACCTGATACGTTTTATCGCTGGTAAAGCTGTTGCCCGCGCTGTCGGTAATGGTCGCCGTCAGGGTCTTACTACCGCCTGCCAGGTCACTCATATCTTCCGCTTTCACACCGACGCGCCACTCGCCGTTGGCGTCCACCACGGTAGTGTACTGGTGGCCGTTAAATTCGACCAGCACCTCGTCACCCGCCGTTGCGCCTACGGATGTGCCGCTGATCACCAGCGCCTGGCCTTTTTCTGCCGCGTTGATAATGTTATCGGCGGTAAGGTCATTGACCTCTACTGTCGGTGCCTCGGTATCCACCAGGAAGGTATGGCTGCCGGAGCCTGGGTTGCCTGCCTTGTCGCTGACGCTGACGTTCACACTTGCCAGCCCCTGCTCAAGGTTATTCAACAATCCGGCGTCAAAGTCCACGCTCCACAAGCCGCCAGCCGTCACCAGCGCGTCTCTTTCGACGCCGCCAATATTTACCGTCACGGTCTGACCCACTTCTGCGGTCGTGGAGCCCGAAACGGTGACGATCGCCCCGGCTTCCGTACCGTTCAGCACGTTGTCATCGGTGATGGAATCAATCACTACCGTCGGCGCGGTGGTATCAATCACGAAACCAAGGATGTTGCTGGCGCTGTTGCCGCTGGCATTGGAAACGCTCACCTGCACCACGGCATCGCCGTCACGCAACCCGTTCAGCGCGCCCGCATCCAGCGTCACGCTCCAGGCGTTATCCTGCACCGTACCGGTAAACTGTTTGCCGTTGACAGTCACGGTGACGGTGCGCCCGTTATCGATATTGGTCGTCTCGCCCGTCAGGACGATCGCCCCCGCTTTCTCCACGGCGTTGACCACGTTATCACCGGTAATCGGGTGAACGGCGATAGAGGTTGCACGCGAATCCAGCGCCACCTGTTCGTTAATTTCGGCGTCGTTACCGCTGATATTATCGACCTGAGCGGTAACGGTAATGGAGTCTCCGCTCCACGCCTTCATCTGTGCCGGAGTGAGTTTCAGCAACCATGACCCATCAGCCAGGGTCGCGGCTGTGCCAACCTCATCGCCATTGACCCGCACCGTGACGATACTGCCCGTGGCAACATCGGTGGTGGTGCCGCTTATCAGCAGTTCGCTTTCCCGCTCTGCAAGGTTCAGGGTGTTATCCGCCGTGACGCTGTCGATGCGAATGCCCGGTTTGGTACTGTCGAGGGTAATACCATGCTGGCCCGTACCGACGTTCTCATGCCCGTTGGTCACGCTTGCCACAATGGTCAGCGGCCCGCTGCCAAGCCCCGCCAGTTCACCCTGCGGGAGATCCAGCGTCCAGCTTCCGTCACTCTTCACCTGGGTGGTATATGTTTGCCCGGCGATAACCACCGTCACGTCATCATCTACTACTGCACCGCTAACGGTACCGTTCAGGGTGACGATGCCGTCCATTTCAGCCATGCCGATAATGTCATCATCGGAAACCGGGAGAATGGTAATGGTCGGCGCACGGGTATCCACCAGCAGTGAGGTGGTGTCCGTTACGCTGTTCCCGGTGCTGCCCGTGGCGCTGGCCGTCAGCGTGTAGTCGGCTTCCCCCAGTTTCGCCAGCGCATCAGCAGAAATCGATACAGACCATACTCCGCCATCGCCCACGGTGGTCAGGTAGTTCACGCCGTTGAGCGTTACCGTCACCACCGTATCCTTCGCCAGCGTACTGGTGCCGGAGACCTCCAGCGGCTGCATCTGCTCAAGGGCATTCAGCACGCCGTCCCCTGCCAGCAGGTTAAAGCTCAGATCCGGAATGCCGGTATCGAGAGTAATCGTCTGCGAAGTGCTATTGCTGTTGCCGACGCTATCAGCGATTGTCACGCTGACCTCGTAGCTCGACTGCGTCAGCGCCGCCACATCCGCCACCGGAACGCCAACGGCCCACTCGCCGTTACTGTCCAGTTGCGTGGTGTAGACAACACCGTTGAGCATCACGCTCACCGTATCGCCAATGCTGCCGCCGGTCGACCCGCCGCTTATCACCAGCGCCTGGCCCAGTTCCGTCACGTTGAGGATGTTATCTCCTGCAATCGTGTTCAGGGTCGGTTCTGGCGCCAGCGTATCGACCAGCACCGAGTGGCTACTCTGCGTGCTGTTGCCCGCGGCATCCGCAATGGCAAGGGTGATAGTGTTAAGCCCTTCGCCAATATTGGTCAGAATGCCCGCGTTGACCGGCAGCGACCAGCGACCATCCGCATTCACCGTCGTGGTAAGCGGTTGACCATTTACCGTCACCGTCAGTTGCTGGCCGATAGCATCGCTGGTGCCGGTCAGGGTGATGCCCTGAGCAATTTCCGCACCGCTCAGAATGTTGTCTGCCGTCACCGGATCAATCGCCAGTACCGGCGCGCGCGTATCCACTTCAAAAATATGCGCGTTGGATGCACTGTTACCGCTGGCGTTGCTGACGTTCGCCTGCACTGTCACATCGCCATCGCGCAGCCCCGTGAGGCTTCCTGCCGCAAGCGTGGTGCTCCATTTGTCGTCAAACACCTGGGCGGTGTACTGCTTATTGCCCAGGATCAGGGTAACGGTACGTCCATTCTCAATCCCTGTCGTGGTGCCGCTCAGCACGACCTCTCCCGCTTTTTCAGCGGCGTTGAGCACGTTGTCAGCGGTGATCGCATCGATTGCGACAGAGACAGGAGCATCATCAATCTGCACATCCTGGGCAATCGTCGCCTGATTCCCTGCATTATCGGTAACGGATGCCGAAACGGTCAGAGAGTCAGCCCACCCGGCAACCTCGCTTTGCGGCACGCTAAGCGCCCAGCTACCGTCCGGGTTCACAGAGGCGCTATGCTTCTCACCGTTAATGTCGACCATCACCGTTGCGCCCGGTTCGATGCCGTAGGTCATCCCTGTCACCCACACATCCAGCGCCATTTCCGCGCTGTTCAGTACGTTATCGCCGCTGATAGCATCAATACGAATACCCGGCACGCCCGTGTCGAGGGTAAAATCACGGCTCGCAGTACCGACGTTACCGTGGTCGTTGGTCACAGCAATCGTGGCCGTCAATGGCCCATCGCCCAGCGCGGCCAGCTCTGTTGGCGTCAAAGAAACGCTCCAGTTGCCGCCCGCATCGACGATAGTCGTTTTCGCCGCCAGGCCGCCCAACGTGACCACCACGCTGTTATTTGCGCTGGCGCCGGTCACGCTGCCGCTGATTTGCACCATGCCCTGCGATTCCGCCAGGCTTACGATATCGTCCCCGGCAATCACCGCGACGGTGACATCCGGCGCTTTGGTATCAACCAGCATCTCTTTCGTGGTCGTGACGGTATTGCCATCGCTGGCGACCGCACTGGCGGTGACGATATATTTCGCTTCGCCAAGCGTCGCCAGATCCGTCGCACTCACGTCCACCTTCCAGCTACCGCTGCTGTCGGTTTTAACCGTGTAGCTCAGCCCGGCAAGCGTCACCAGCACGTCGCTGTTCTCCGGCAGGTTGCTGCTCCCGGTAAGCGTCAGCCCTTCGCCTTTTTCGCTGGCGTTCAGGACATCATCGCCAGCAATGGTGTTGATGGTCAGTACCGGCTTCCCGGTATTGACGCTAAATTCCGGCGTCAGGATCTGTTGGTTGCCAGCGCGGTCAGCTATAACCACCTCGAAACTGTTTTTCCCTTCCGGCAGTTTAGCCATTTCAGTGGCCGGGATACCGACGCTCCACGCGCCGTTCGCGTCAACCACCGTCTGATAGGTAACATTGTTCAATGTCACCGTCACCGCATCGCCCGGCGAGCTATTGGTACTGGTGCCGCTGATCACCTGCGCCTGGCCTTTTTCGCTGGCGTTGATGATGTTGTCATCGGTCAGCGCATGGACGCTAACCTGCGGAATAACCGCATCCACCTCTACCTCGCGCGTCTGCGTCACGTTGTTTCCGGCCACATCATTCACGCTGGCCGTAAACGTCACGCTGCCGCTAAGAATACCGTCAAAGACGCTGGCCGGGACGTCCACCTGCCAGCGACCATCAGCCTCGATAAGCGCCGTCAGCGATTCACCGTTTACCGTTACGGTAACGGTCTGCCCTTCGCCTGCGTTGCTGTAACCGCTCAGGATCTGCGTTGCCTGCGCTTCGCTGGCGTTAACGATGTTATCCGCCGTTAACGGAACAAGGGTGAGCACAGGCGGCAGGGTGTCGAGAATAAAGCTGCCGCTGGCGCTGCCAATGTTGCCGTTGCCCGCCGTGACGCTGGCTTCCACCGTCACGCTGCCGTCTTTAATCGCGGCAAATACCGCGTCGCTGACGGTAACAGCCCAGCTTCCGTCTGACTGAATGGTGGTCTCCAGGCGCTGGCCTGCCACATACACCACAACCACGTTAGTTTCAGTTGCCCCGAAGCTGCTACCGGTGAGTTGAACGCCATCGCTCGCTTCGCGGGCGTTGACGATATTGTCATCGGTCAGCGCGTCAATCGAGATAGCCGGCCCTGCCGTCACCACGTCAACCGTGTGGCTAACGGAAACGGCATTGCCCGAAAGGTTTGCCCCGCTGGCGGTCAGGGTTGCGCTACCGTTTTCCAGTGCCCCGACAAATGCCTGTGGGATCTCGACAATCCAGCGCCCGTCGTTGCCAATCAGCACGTTCTCGGACGTGAAAATCACACCGCTGGAATCTGTCAATGTCAGCGTGAACGGCGTTCCCTTAGCGATATGCTCGCTGGTACCACTCACCCACAGAGACTGCCCCATCTCGGCGGCGTTGATAATGTCATCGCCCGCCACCGTGTCGAAACGGATCCCCGGCAGGCTGGCGTCGATGGTCATTTCACGTCCGGCGCTACCCTGGTTGTTATTGCTGTCCGTTGCCGTCACGCTGACCTCCAGCGTGCCGTCACCCAGCCCTTTGAGGGTTTCGTTATCCAGATTCAGCGACCAGCTCTTGTTATCCGCGCCCAGCACCGCCGTGTAGTTTTTCCCGCCAATGCTGACGGTGACGTCGGTCACGGCCACATCCGTAGAGCCCGTAATGGTGATGCCGTTGGCAGCCTCCACATTGTTCACCACGTCATCACCGGCAATGGTATCAATGGTGATGCGCGGCAGGCTGACCTGAATATCCAGCGGGCGGCTGCTGTGGCCGATATTGCCCGCGGCATCGCTGGCGCTGACGCTCACTTCATACTGCTGAGCATCAAGAAGCGCCGGAAGATCGGCCTGCGGTACCACCGCCGACCAGGTGCCATCCGCACTGGTGGTGCCAGTGTAGGTTTTGCCATTCAGGCGCACCGTCACCGGAACACCGGCCTGCAGGATGTCTGACGTACCTGTAATGACGAGATCCTGCAAACGTTCTTCACTGCTCAGAATATCGTCGCCAGCAATGCTGTTGATGGTCAGCACCGGTAACGCGGTATCAAGCGCAATCGGGAAGTTCTGCGTGCCGGTGTTGCCCGCCGCATCGGTAATGGCAACGGTGATGTTATGGCTACCATCCTGCAACGCTGCCAGATCGCTGGCTTTCACCCCCACGCTCCAGTGCCCGCTGGCATCGACAATCGTCGAGTAGGTTTGCGTGCCGAGCATGACGAGCACTTTGTCACCCGCCACGGTACCTGTACTGCTACCACTGATAACCTGCGCCTGTCCTGCTTCGCTGGCGTTCAGTACGTTGTCCGCTGTGAGGTCGTCCATCGTGACGCCAGGCGCTACGGTGTCGACCAGTACGCCATGCGTCACCGTCGTGCTGTTTCCGGCTTTGTCCGTTACCGTCACCTGAAGATCGTTCTGATCCTGCGCCAGCGCGCCGAGTTTGCCTGGATCGAGCACCAGGCTCCAGCTTCCGCCCGCGACAACCTGCGCCTCACCCAGCAGCGTTCCGCCCACGGAGACGCTCACCGTCTGGCCGACTTCCGCATTAGTCGCGCCGCTTATCGTTACGCCCGCGGTCGCTTCCGCAAGGTTGATAACGTTGTCACCCGCCACGGTGTTCACCGTCACCATCGGGGCTTCACTATCAACGATGAACTGCCGCCCGGCGCTGGCCACGTTGCCGTGCAAATTCGAGACAGTCACCTCGGCCGTCGTCAGGCCGTCGCGCAGCGCATTCAGGTCATCGGCGCTCACCTTCAGCGACCACGCGCCGTTGGTCACGGTGGTGATGTGCTGTTTTCCGTTGAGCGTGACCACCACTTCACGACCGTTTTCCACTCCGAGCGTTGTGCCGCTCAGGGTCTGTTCCACACCCTGCTCCGCCGCGTTCAGGCGATCGTCGCCAAACAGCGTATCGATGGAGACCGCCACGGCCTGCGTATCCACAATGACCGTGTGCGTAATATTCTGCACATTGCCCGCCGCGTTGGTGCCCGTTACCGTGATAACCAGATCGCCCTCCAGCCAGTCCGCCATGGTGGCGGCGGAGAACGACACGCTCCAGTCGCCGTTCGCTTCCAGCGCCGCGACGTAAGGTTTACCGTTGATGATGACAGAGAGCCCCTTGCTGATATCCAGCCCCGTGGAGCTGCCGGAAATCACCAGGTTATTGCTCAGTTCAATGGCGTTGATCACGTCATCGCCCGCCACGGTATCAACGCGAATCGACGGATAGGAGACATCCAGCAGGATTTCGCGGCTCGCCTCGCCGCGGTTGCCGTGCTGGTTTTCCACCCAGGCTTTCACCGTCAGCTCGCCATAGCCGATGCTCTGCCAGGTGGCGGCGTCCACGCCAACCTGCCATGTACCGTCAGGCTGAACCACCGCTTCCAGCGGCTGGTCTGAACCGATATCGATGTAGACCTTTTGCCCCGCCTGCGCGTTAATCACCTGGCCGCTAATCACCTGTTCGGTTTTGATTTCATCGTCGTTAATGATGTTATCGCCCGCGATGCTGTTGATGCTCAACTGCGGCAGCGTGGTATCCACCTGTACGTTATGGGTGTCGGTTTTGTGGTTGCCAATGGCATCGGTTACGCTTGCGCTAATGGTGTAATTGGCTTCGCCAAGAGACGCGAGCGCCGAAGGCGGTACGCTGACAGACCAGTCGCCCGCCGCATTCGCCGTGGTGGTGTAAAGTAAGCCGTTCAGGGTAACGGTGATGGTTTGATTCGGCTGGTTGCTGGTGCCGGTAATCGCCAGATCCTGGCCCTTTTCCGTTTGGTTGATGACGTCGTCATCCGTCACTTTGTTGATGACAATCTCCGGCAACGTGGTGTTGACGGTTAATACGCCTTCTTTACTCCCGACGTTGCCCGCGCTATCGGCAACCGTCACCATCAGCGTGTTTTGCCCTTCGTTCAACCCGGACACGGCGGAAGCCGGTAAACCAATGCTCCATTTCCCCTGGTCATCGAGCGCCGTGGTGTAGGTTTCGCCGCCCAGTTCAACCGTGACGATAGCGCCCGGTTCCGCGTCCGTGCAGGTGCCGCTGATAATTTGCGCCTGAGCGTATTCGCTGACGTTGAGAATATTGTCATCTGCGATGGTCGCAATTTCGATAACCGGCGCGCGCGTGTCTACCGTCACGTTGCAGGTCAGGGTGGTTTCATTACCCGCCAGATCGCTTACACGCAGTTCCAGCGGGAAATCCCCCTGTTCTAACGCACTCTGCGCCGGAGGCAGTTCAATGCTCCACGCGCCTTTGCTGTCCACGACCCCACCGATCCACTCGCCGTTCCACTCTACTTCAACGCGTTGCCCCTGTTCAGCGCTGCTAAAGCCGCTGATCACAAAGCCGTTCTCGGTTTCCGCCAGGTTGATGACGTTATCTTCGGCAACGCTTTCGAGACTCAGCGCCGGTGCGCTAACGTCCACTTCGTACTGGCGTGCCGCTTGCGCCTGATTGCCATTCACACTGCTGACGCTCACCTGCACGCTGGCAGAACCGTCGCGCAGCCCCGCCAGGTCGGTTGACCCCACCTCCAGCGCCCAGCTCCCATCCTCCTCGACCCGCGCCTGATACTGATGCCCGGCAAACGTAATCGAGACCATTTGGCCCGCTTCCACGCCGGAGGTACTGCCCGTCAGAGTGATACCGTCACCCCGTTCAACGGCATTGATAACGTTATCGGTAGTGACAGGATCAACGCTCACGGCAATAACATTCAGATCAACCTGCGCCAGATGGCCAATGCTGCTGCCTGCGTTGCCCGCCACGTTCTCCGCGCTGGCAACGATAGTCAGTTCGCCGTTTTGCCACGCGCTGACATCCGATTCAGGCACAATCACCGACCAGCGACCGTCGCCATTCACCTGAGTGGTATAGGTGGTGGTTTCCTCTACCCCATTGCGCAAACCGGTGATCGTCACCGTAATATCGTGACCTTTCACGACGTTGGTACTGGTACCGCTGATTGTCACCTCAGATCGGGCTTCAAGGATGTTAATCACATCATCACCGGCCACCGTATCAATACGCAGCCCCGGCACGCCGGTATTTACACTCAGCGCATAGTCGGTGCTGCCGCTGTTACCGTGGGCGTTAGTGACCGTCGCCGTCGCCGTCAGCGCGCCATCGCCAAAGGCGCTGAACGTATCCTCCGGGATAGCCACTTTCCAGGTGCCGTTTTCGTCAACCGTGGTGTTATAGGTTTGGCCGCCAATCGTGACCACCACCGGGCTGTCCTTCTCTGCGTTTTTCACGGTGCCGCTGAGATACTGCACCTGCTTGCTCTCTTCCAGGTTAATCACGTCATCGCCCGCCAGCGGTGTGATGGTGATTTGTGGCGCGGCGGTATCGACCGTCACCTGGTGAGTGGTGCTTTTATGGTTGCCCGCCTCGTCGGTGACGCTGGCGGAAATAACATAGCTGGCTTCACCCAGCGCGGCTAAATCGGCCGGGGAGACGTTCACCTGCCAGTTGCCGTCGCCATCCGCCAGTGCGGTATAGTCGCGGCCATTCAGGGTGATGAGGATCTCGCGCCCTGGCTGATCGCTGGTACCGCTAAGGGTAATGCCCGCGGCTTTCTCAATCGCGTTTATGACATCGTCCGTGGCGACCGGGTTGATGTTAATGTCCGGCAGACTCAGCACCACCTGCACATTGCTGATCAGCTTATCGCTGTTGCCCGCACTGTCGGTGACAGTGACCTCCAGCGGGTAATCGCCCGCATCCAGCGCACCAGGGGCAGGAATGCCAAGCTGCCAGTTGCCGTCGCTATCGAGCACAGTGGTATAGGTTTTACTATTGAAGGTGACAGTCACGACGGCGCCCGGTTCTGCATTCAGGCAGGTGCCGGAGATAATCTGCGCCTGAGTTAATTCCGTGGCGTTCAGTTTGTTATCGCCAGTGACGAGGTTCAGAGTGAGTTCCGGAACCAGGGTGTCGACATTAACGCTGTGCGTCTGGCTGGCGCTGTTGCCTGCTTTATCGCTCACCGAAACCACTACCGTTTGCAGCCCCTGATCAAGCGTTGCGGCATCAGGCACGGCTTGAACCGAAATGCTCCAGGTGCCAGATGGCGTGACTTTGGTGGTGTAAGTATTACCGAGCCAGATAATCGTCACATCTTGTTCCGCTTCTGCGCTGGTGGTTCCGCTTATCGTGTAGCCTGCGCGCGCTTCGGCATCGTTAACCTGGTTATCCAGCGCTAACGTATCAATGCTGATTGTCGGTGCCGTCAGGTCAACCAGCAACTGGCGTTCTGCGGATGCGGTGTTGCCGTTAATGTTGCTGACACTGACGCTGACGCTGGCTACGCCATCTTTCAGGTTGCCCATGTCCGTGGCGGCAACATCGAGCGCCCAGCGCCCACCACTCACTTCCACTTCATAACGATGCCCGGCAAAGGTAACGGTGACGAACTGCCCGTCTTCAATGCCAGCCACCGCGCCGCCCAGAGAGAGCGTCGCGCTATGCTCGGCCTTATTCAGCACATCATTTTCAGCGAGGGGATCAATAGTTACCGCCACCGCGCTGAGATCCAGCGCCACCTTGTGGTCAATGGTGCTCTGGTTGCCGTTGACGTTATCCACGCTCGCGCTAATCGCCACCTCGCTACCGCTCCAGCCTGCCACTTCATCCGCATCTACCGTCAGCGACCAGCTTCCGTCCCCATGCAGCGTGGTAGTGTGCATCACGCCGTTGACCGTGACCTGAACCTGAGCGCCGGCAATCGCGCCCTCTACGCTACCGCTGATCAGCAGATCCTGCTGATGCTCGATGATGTTGATAACATCATCGCCCGATACGGTGTCGATGCGGATGCCAGGCTTATCAATATCAATAGTGAACTGATATTGATTCTGCGAGCTATTCCCGTGCACGTTGGTGACGGCGGCCGTTGCAGTCAGGCGTCCGTCGCCCAGCGCTTCCAGCAGGTCTGTCGGCAGTTCCAGCGACCAGTCGCCACTCTCAGCCACCGCAGCTTCGTACTCTTTCCCGCCGAGAGTGATGATGACTTTTTGTCCGGCCTCGACGTTCTGCGTGGTGCCGGTGAGTACCTGCGTAGTCGTGAGTTCATCGAGATTAATCACATTGTCGTTATGTTGCAGCCCGGCTATCACAATCACCGGAGAGGCGGTATCCACCAGCACCGACTGGCTGGCGCTGGCGGTATTACCCGCGGCATCGGTCACGCTGGCTACCAGTGTGTAGCCCGCCTCGCCCAGCAGCGCCAGATCCGCAGGTGAGAGATCAACCCGCCACGTCCCGTTCGCCGCGTCTGTGGTCGCGGTATAATTTTTGCCGTTCAGCGTCAGCGTAATTTCGACGCCGTACTGGTTGCTGGTGCCGGTGAGGGTGATGCCATCACCGCGCATCTGGGCATTGATGACGCCCGCGTTGTCCAGCGCATCAATGGCGATTTCCGGTGCGGTCAGCGCGACGTTAAAATCATGCGGCGTAGTGGTCTGGTTCCCGGCGCTATCCGTCACCTGTACGCTAACCGTTTGTTTTCCTTCGCCCAGTTTGCTTACCGCATCCGCAGGCATCCCTACGCTCCAGCGTCCGGCGGCGTCAAGCACGGTGGTGAGAGTCCAGGCATCGCTGCCGCTACCGACCGTGACGGTGACTTTATCGCCCGCCGATGCGCCCTCGACGCTGCCGCTAATGATTTGCGACTGGCGATGTTCGCTGCTGTTGAGAATGTTATCGCTGCCGCCCACCTTATCGATGGTGACAATCGGCGCACGGGTATCCACCAGCAGCGTTTGGCTGGTGCTGGTGCTGTTTTCGGCTTTATCGGTCAGGGTGACAACAACCTGCTGCGCCCCCTGTGGCATCTCCGCCGCCGTTGCGGCATCCACCGTGGCCGACCAGCGACCGTCTGCATCGACGGTTATCGGGTAAGCCTTGCCATTCCAGGTCACATGACCGCTCTGTCCCGGCTCGGCGTTGGTCTGTCCGGAGATAACAAAACCGGCCTCCGCTTCAGCGGCGTTAATCACGTTATCACCGGTAACGGCATCGATAATCAGCGTCGGGGGGCTGAGATCGACGGAATAGCCCTGTGCGCTCTGCGCCTGGTTGCCATTCTGGTTGCTGACGCTCACCTGGACTGTGGCATCACCTTCACGTAGGGTGCTCAGATCGGCAGGCGATACGCTGTAGCGCCAGTCGCCATGTTCATCCACCGTCGTGGTGTACTGATGTCCGCCAAACAGAATAGTGACCGTTTGACCCGCCTCGACGCCTTCGGTGCTGCCCTGAAGCAGCAGTGGCTGCTTCTGCTCAACCGCGTTAACTACGTTATCGCTGGTGACGCTCTCAATTGAAATCGCTACCGCGTCCAGATCCACATCAATGGTGTGTTCCCAGCCTCCGCTGTTGCCGGCCTGGTCTGCGACGCTGGCTTCAATTTTCAGTTCTTCGTTCCGCCAGCGCGCGACATCCTCCTGCGGAACGATCACTGACCAGCTTCCATCCGTATGCAGCGTGTCGGTGTAGGTTTGCCCGTTGACGATGACAACTACCTGCGCCCCGGCATCCACGCCGCTTGTCGAGCCGCTGATAACAACCGCCGCGCCGTGTTCAATCAGGTTAACCACATCGTCGCCTGCGACGGTATCGATACGGATCCCCGGAATATCGGCGTCAATTTCCGCCTGATATTCACCGACGCCGCGGTTGCCGTGGGCATTGGTGACTTCCGCGGTGAAATTCAGCACGCCGTCGCCCAGCCCGGTAAGCTCCCCTTCGGTTAATTCAATCGACCATTCACCGTTACTGTCGACTTCCGCGGACTTCGTCACGCCGCCCACGATTACCGTTACGATGCTCATGGGTTCCGCATTGACCACATAGCCTTTCAGCACCTGGCCATTGCTTAATTCCTCGGCGTTGATCACACCGTCGGCATTACCCTCAAGCCCGCGAATGATCACCTGTGGCGCAGCGGTATCGACCAGCACGTTATGGCTGTCCGAACTGCTGTTGCCTGCGCTGTCCGTTACGCTTGCGCTGATGGTGTATTGCGCTTCGCCAAGCGACGCGAGATCTGCAGGTGAAACCGTCACCGACCATTCGCCATCGGTATTCGCGGTGGCCTGATATTCACGCCCGTTCAGGGTCACAATAATCTGTCGCCCAGGCTGATTGCTGGTGCCGCCGATAGTCAGGCTCTCGCCTTTTTCGATGGCGTTAATCACGTCATCCTGAGCAATACCGCTGTGAATACTCACTTCCGGCGGCGCCAGGCTTACGGTAAAGATATTTTCGTCCCCACCTGTATTGCCCGCTTTGTCGGTGATACTGGCCGTGATTTTCGCCTCCCCGGCAGAAAGCGCGGCGATTTTGTCGGCAGGGATGCCGATACTCCAGCGTCCTGCGGCATCAAGGATGGTGGTAAACGTCTCGCTCGGTGCATCCGCTTCGATGCCGTACCACAGGGTCACGATCACGCTGTCGCCCGCCACACCACCGACGCTTGCGCCGGAGATAACCTGCGCCAGGCCATGCTCGCTCTGGTTGATGACGTTATCAGCGGTAAAGGATTCAATACTCACCGTTGGCGCCAGAGTATCGACGAGGATCACCTGAGAGGAGCTACTGCTGTTGCCTGCGCGATCTTCCACCGTCACGGTCGCGCTTTGCGGGCCCTGCTCCAGAGCCGCCAGATCCGCCGTTGGGATCTTCACGCTCCAGGTGCCATCCGCCGCAACCTGGGCGGAATAGGGCTTGCCGTTCAGCATCACCTTCACCGTTTGCCCCGGCTCTGCCGAGGTTACGCCGCTGAGGATTTGCCCGTCCGGATCGCTGGCTTCCGCCGCATTAAGAATATTGTCGTCGGTAAGAGAATCGATACTCACCGACGGCGGCTGTGTATCCACGGTAATCTGGCGGCCGCTGCTGGCAGTGTTGCCGCTGGTATTGGTGACGCTGACCTGAATATCCGCCGCGCCATCTGCCAGATTCGACAGGACGCTTGCTGGTACTTCGCGCTGCCAGTGACCGTCTTCCCCGACGGTGGCGGTCAGCGTCGAGCCGCCAATACGGATGACAACGGTCTGACCCGCTTCTACATTCTGCGTCATGCCGCTGAGGGTGATCCCCGCCCCTTTTTCCGCGGCGTTGAGCATGTCATCGCCCGTCGCCGGGTCGATGGAAACGGCGACCGGATTAAGGTCAACGGTGACACCGTGGCTACCCGTTACCACATTGAATTTATCATCTGCCGACACGTTGATGGTCAGACTGGTTTGATCCTGTACCAGCGCTTTCAACTGCTCGCTACTGATGCCCGTCTGCCAGCGACCACCGGGGCCAATCTGCGCGGTAAATGCGTGGCCGTTAATATCAAGTTCTACCGTTGTGCCTTCCTGAATGTGGCTGCTGGTACCGCTAATGGTCAGAGACTGATTGAGTTCAATGGCGTTAATGATGTCATCGCCTGAGACAATATCGACCCCGATACCAGGCAGGCCAGCGCTGATGAAAAACGCGCCATGGGTACTGGCGCTGTTGCCGCTGAAGTTGGTCACCGTGGCGGTGATATTGACCTGCGTGTCGCCCAGCGCTTCAAGCTGCTGAGCTGAGACATCCAGTGCCCAGCTCAGATCGCTTTGCACCGTCGTTGTGTCCAGCAGGATCCCGTTCAGGTAGACCGCAACCTTGTCGCCCGCCTTCGCATAGTTGACCGAACCGCTGATGGTTTGCGCCTGCGCGACGTCATCGACGCCCAGCAAGTTGTCGCCCGCCACCGTGTTCAGCGTGACCGTTGGCGACAGGGTATCCACCACCAGCTTGCCGCTGTTTTCCACCGCATTGCCGATAGCATTTTCACCGGTAACTGTCACCGCATAAGTGGTGTTATCCAGCGATACAAGGTCTTCTACCGGAACCGTGACCGACCAGCAATTGCCGCCGCTCGCCGCGCTTTCGACGGTTGATTGATAGGTCTGGCCGTTCAGGCTAACGGTTAACGCCGTGCCCACATCCAGGTTGGTGGTGCCGGAAATGGTCAACGGCTGGCTGACGCTATCCGCGTTCAGGGTCTGTGCGCCGTTGATCTCATCAATTTCAATGATCGGCGTTTCAGCCGCCAGGGTGAAAGTGTGGCTACCGCTGCTGACGTTGCCCGCAGCGTCGGTGATGGTGATGTGCGCAGTATGTTCGCCCTGCTGAAGTTGACTAATCAACGCAGGCGTCAGGGGCGCGCTCCACTTACCGTCGCTGGAGATAGCGCCGATAATCGTGGTGCCGTTAATTGTGACTTCGACCTTGCTGCCAGGCGCGGCATCGGTGGTACCGCTCAGGATCTGTACTTCCGATTGTTCCTGCGCATTCAGTACGTTATCGTCGGTCAGACTCTCGACCGTTAGCGCAGGGCCTACGCTGCTAATCGTCACGCTGCCGGTAGTGGTGGTTTCGTTACCCGCTTTATCACTTACCGTGACGCTAATCGCGTTCGCTCCCTGCGGCAGTGAAGAGAGCGCATCCGCATCGATGGAGATCTGCCATTTGCCGCCCTCCTGCACCGTGGTCGTCCAGCTCTTATCGCCGATTTTCACCACCACCTTCTGCCCCACTTCCGCATCGGTGGTGCCACTCAGGCTCTGTGCTGTCGCCAGTTCACCGCCGTTGAGGATATTGTCGTCGGTGAGTTTATTGATCGTTGCATTCGGCGCCTGGGTATCTACCGTCAGGGTTTGCTCGCCGGTAATGGTGTTACCGGTGCTGTCAGTGCCCGTCACTTTCACCTGGTGCGTACCCTGCGCCAGCTTGCCAATATCAGCAGAAGGCACCGAAACCTGCCAGCTACCGTTAGCGCCGACTTCGGTGGTGTAGGTTTTACCATTCAGGGTAACGGTCAACTTCGTGCCCGCCGCCAGCTCTTTCGACTGACCACTCATCACCACCGCGCTTGCCGCCTCGCTGGCGTTAATCACGTTGTCGCCGCTAACGGTGTCCGCTGTAATACTGGCCTTCGCCGTGACCACCTCAAGAGTAATTTTGCCCCCGTCAGTGGTTTTGCTGCCGTCAATCTGCACGACGCTCCAGGTATGCTTGCCCGCGTCCTGGGCTGGTAAGGTGACTTTCCAGGTTCCATCACTGCCCACCATCGCGCTGGCAATGGTATTGCCGCTGCTGTCTTTAATCTGGATGGTGCTGCCCGGCTGCCCGGTACCGGAGAAGGTCGGCGTGGTATCGTCAGTCAGCGCATTGCTGCTCAATACACCCTGCTTATCGCCCTGATCGTCAGAGACGACAAAAGACGGTTTCGCCGTCTCAACCGGTTTGGTGTTATCAATCACCGTGGTGTGATTGCTTCCACCGCTGTCGTTCGCCAGCAACGCGCCGATACCGCCGCCCAGCAGCACGCCGCCCGCAATCCAGCCCCACGGCATGTTATCCAGCGCACTCTGTTCAATAAACGGTTCAATGCTGGCAATTGGCGTCGCCTGCGGCGTCAGCGCCACCTGTCCCATTCCCAGGCTTTCACCCGTTTCAGCAAACGTAATATGGGTTAACTGCTGGTTATCATCCATAAATACCAGCTCAGACTGTTTTCCATCCTCTTCGCCGAAAGCGTCAAAATAGTTACTGCAGCGGATAACCGAGCCATCTTTCATGTAGATGAGCAGGTCTTTCCCCTGGCGTACATAGCGTTCTACATCGGCCGGAGCCCCGTGGATCTGCACTACGCTCGGTTCGGTCAGTAAGACAGACAGGTTTCCCTGGCTGTTGAGGACGGTTTTACTGGCGGTCTGACGAGCAATAATATCGATGGTTTTAGACACAGGAGACTCCTTGTAATTAATCAGTTGAACTGAACTTTTCCTGAAATTACGAATAGAGAAACACCTGAGAAATCAATCCCATTATTCGCAATCTGGCGCACACTTATTTTTTTGAGTGCTATTTCAGTTCAGGTAGTGTCGAGGTAATGTTTTTTTGAATGCCTACTAACGGTAATAAATTGTCGGTCGCAGCGGCGTAAGTCACCGCCGCACTCCAGCCATCAAAATCGGCAAGCGTTTGTGAATAAGCGGCCTGGTAAACATCCTGTTCAACGCTAAGCAGATCGTTCAGGCTGCGTTTACCCAGCTTGTACTCATCTTTGTAAACCTCACGCGTGCGAATCGCATTGCGATGCTGTAATGCGCCTGCGGCTTCACGCCCCTGTGCCCCACGCCAGTCGGCGGCGGCAACGGAAGCTTTTTGCAGGACATCGAATTTGGCTTGTTCAACCCGCGATGCCGCCATCTTGCGCGCTTCCTGCGCCTGAGCGATACGCGCGGAAACCGCGCCGCCCTGATAGATTGGCGCATCAACCACCACCTGGATTTGGTCATCCCAGTAGTTGCGGTTGCTGGATTCATAACGTGTACGACCGCCGCGAACGCTGACAGACGGCCAGTGTTCGGATTTTGCGCCCTCAACGTTATGACGCGAAGCCTGTTCGCTGGCTTCCGCGGCCATCACGGACGGAATGTAAGAGTATTCAATTTCGGAGATAGGCTTCTGCTCAAGCGCGAGCGACTCAGGCAGAGGACGATAGGTTTTGGCGGTGATCCCGGTCAGGACACCGAAGCGCGCCGTGGCGCTTTCCAGCGCCGCGCGGTACTGCTCGAGCGTCGACTGCATCCCGGCCATGCGGGTTTCGGTTTGCAGCACTTCAGAGCGGGAGTTTAGCCCGGCATTGGCGCGAAACTCAGAGAGCTGACGCACGTTATCGAGCGCTTTCCATCCCTCTTCCGAGACGCGAATCAATGCCTGATAACGCAGGATATCGATATAGGAGAGCGCGGTCTCTTCCGCCACGCTTGTAAAGGTGCTCATTAGCTGGAAACGGTAGCTATCCCGTTGTTTTGATTGCTTATCAATCGAGCTATTGGTACGGCCGAAATCATACACCAGTTGGGTGATGCTCATTCCCCACTGGGCGGAGTTGTTCATGGAGCCGCTGGAATCCGTGGTTCGGCTGTGGCCCGTGCTGCCGGACAGCGCCACCTGAGGAAACCATGCGCTACGCGCTTCATCAACCATTCCCTCTCCTATACCAAGCTGAGCGGCCTGCTCATTGACAGAGGGATCGCGATTCAGTGCAAACAACACACTCTCTTTTAAATCCACCACTGCCGCCTGAGCAATATCTGGCCGATTAGCCCAGGCCGGAGCCGGGGCGGAAATAGCCTGGGAGACTGTTGTCACTAACGTCGCCAGAATAATCAGCGGTAATACAGACCTGTTCAGCCGTGTCATCCTTTTCACCCGTATTGCAATCCTGCGTCATGATCAGATCAACCCAAATAAGTACGATTAACTGGTCATACAAACGCATCACTCAAAAATAGTTATCAAAATTTATGGTTACGCTTTCGTATTATTTTCGTAGAAACAATTCTGGCGTCTTTGTTTCGGCTAATGCAGAAATCTTGCGTGTAATAATTTTCCTAATTTCTATTAAGAAAAATCTAACACAACATTTTCTTGATAGCCACACTAATCATGTAAGAATTATGTTAACGGCATCGCACAATGGGAATAACTGAAATCAGAGAAGGTGAAAAAGTGAAAATAGAAAAATAAATCTATAAATTTCAATTAATTACAATGGTGCGATATCATCTAAAACCAACAAAAAAACATTAAAGATATGCAAACATTATTAAACATAATTAAACAAAGCGACGATTTTAATCATCAAGAAAAATTAATCAATTACGCTTACTGATAATATAAATGAAGGAGTAAAACTGGAAAGCCATGGTTATTTAAGAGGGGGATTCTGTCAGCTAGCGTAATGCTGCGTAAGGAAAATGGCAAGACAACAAAAGGAGTCAGTGGCGGATATAACGACTCGCGATGGCTGATGATTCATCAGTCAGATTTATCTTCGCGCCTTCCGGCTGCAATTTTAAGATAATCGTTTGATTAGCATTACTGCGACAGGGGTCTTTATGGGAAGGGGTCATCTGGCCGGGTCAGCATCTGCGCCACCCGGCAAGAAAGAGAGATCAGGAAAAGGGATTACATCCGATGCAGTCGCTTCTCTTCCAGCAGCAGTTTGATGACAATGCTTTCCAGATTGCGTCGCATCGGGTCGCTGATCCGTTTGAACTGGCAGGAGAGATGCCAGGTCGGCGCATCCCCTTCGCCGGAGGTGGCAATTTTTTCACTGCTCAGTACAAAGAGATCGGCAACAATCGTACCGTGACTACCAAAATCCAGTTCAATATTACGCAACGTCGTGCGGGCAAGCGTTAGCGCACGCTCACCATCTTCCACCAGCAGCGCACATCCCCCCGGTGAGAGATCTTTAATCCGAAACTGATAGTGGAGACCGTCGTTAAACTTTCCCTGGGCAAAAAAACAGCGGCGTTCACGGAACAGTAACCGCGGATGTTTACGTCGCTGGGTCACGTTAATGACTTCGGGATAGTGAATATAGAGCCAGCGAATCCCGTCACAGGAGATGAGTTCGGGGGTGGCGACATGAAACTCGAATTTTCCACTATCGGCAAAGATCTCAACCTCGAGTTCGTCTTGCTCGGGGGGGAGCCCTTCCCAGGGAACATAGAAGCCAGCGGCATCCAGCTTTTGGATTTTACAAAAGACGTCGGACTTTTTGGTATGTATATCAACCAGACATCCTTTTTTGAGCGCTTCGCGAATAATCGCGACACTCTCAAATAAACCCTGTCTAACGTATGATTCTTCCATATTTTTATTGACCAGAGGAAACCACGCTCAACCGTACAAACAGGGTTAAACGAGTATGCCTTTAAGCTATTGCTAAGTGAAAAAATACGCCTCATCCCCATAGCGGTTGCGTGCCATAAATAGGTTGAGTCGTTGCAATTGTGTCGGGCAATATCGGAACATATCCAGGCAACTGTATTGAATATGTGAAATATCTGTTAAGGCGTAAAATTATTGTTTAAAAACGCAGAGGCCTGAGCATGCGTGATTTGACTCTTTTTGTTAAAAAAGGATTTTTTTGCTTTTCATTTATATGGCGGCTGATTTTATCAGAATAGCTAATCTATTCTTATTGCTTTTATCTATCAATTCATTCGATTTAATTGATTGATACAGTATCGCTATTCATTCTCATTTAAGGGATATCTTACCCTAACTTACGAATATTCCAGGTTTTTTCTGATAACCCATAAATAACAGCTTCAATCAACTGTTTCTACCTATCAATTCCAACCCATTAAATTATTAAAACAATACTTGTAACTAAAGTGTTGCTGTAAATTCCTTTGCACTCAACCTCGCCAGCACTGGCTGGTTGCGCGCCTGAACGCACTGCATTCACTTCAGTGCCAAACAACTTATGTCGTTTTTCAAGAAATATACATGGAGTTAAAATGAATAAGAAACTGCTGCCTGTCGCGGCACTCATTATTTCCGCATCTGCAATGAATGCTTATGCAGTCAATGGCACCGTCAAATTTACCGGCGAAATTATTGAATCCACCTGTACTGTGACCTCTGGCGACCAGAATAAAGATGTTTTCATCGGTAAATACCCAACCAGCGCTTTCACCACCACCGGTGATGTGACCGCATCAAAATCCTTCACTATCAACCTGGAAAAATGTGAAGCGGGTGACTACTCCCTGCGCTTCGATGCTCCAACCGTTGCTGGCAACCCGAACCTGCTCGCTGTTGATAGCGCAGGCGGCGTAGGTATCGAAATCCTGACTAACGACGAAAAAATTATCCCGATTAACCAGGATTCCGACAGCAACTCCCCATGGGTTAACGTTGCAACCAGCGGCGACGCTACCGGCACCGCCACTTTTAACCTGAAAGCACGTTACAAATCATTTATGGACAAAGTGACCGCTGGTACCGCAAACGCCAACGCCACCTTCACCATCGAATACAAATAATTACGGATAACGAATGTTAGCCACGGATGGCTAATTAATTTTAACTGGGTTGGGTAAATGAAAAAAATAGTCGCCGCCTTATTACTGCTGGCATCCTTAGATGCATTTGCGGGTATCCAGGTTGATCAAACGCGCGTGATTTATAACGGCAATGAAAAATCTGCCGCACTGTCCATTCATAACGATACGGATGAAACATGGATGGTACAAACCTGGCTGGATACCGGAGATTCATCAGCAACGCCAACGAATTTACCGATGCAGGCTATCCCCCCCATTTTAAAACTGGCGGGTAATAAAGACGCTATTTTGCGGTTTGTTTACTCCGGTACGGGGCTCCCCACCGATCGTGAAACCGTGTACTGGGTCAACGTTCAGGAAATTCCCCCCGCATCAAAACAGGAGAACGTGCTGCAAATTGCTATTCGCACTCGCGTGAAACTGTTTTATCGCCCGACAGCATTGAAAACCACGCTGCAAAAAGAGGTAGAAGCGCTGAGCTGGCAAAAACAGGGTAATCAACTGGTGGTCACGAATAAAGGCCCGCTGCATATCACCTTTGGCACGCTGACCCTGAAAAGCGGCACCAGCAAAACCTGGAAAGTGAATGCCGACATGGTTAAGCCAATGGACTCCTTACGGATCAACTTACCGGCGGGTGCCTCCATCGCCGATCAGCTCTCTTTCACCTTTATTAATGATTTTGGCGGACACACGGAAATTAAAGACATCCGCCTGCAATAAGGGAACAGCACAATGGCCAGTCATAAGATAAGGACAACGCCTGCACGTCTGGCGCAACGGATTCGTTGCGCCGTCTACGTATCATCGATGCCATTGTTGGCGACGCCGTTTGTTAATGCGGAAGAACAGTTCAACACTTCGTTTATTCACGGGGCAGGTAATGCCTCGCTTGTGCAAAGCTTATCCAGCAGCGATGACATCCTGCCGGGTCACTATCCCTTTGATATTTATCTGAATAAAGTTCGCGTTGATCACCGTGACGTTGAATTTAAAAAAGATGGCCCGAATACTCCCGGCTATTTTTGTTTAGATGCAGATAGCTTCCGTCAATATGGCGTTATGGTGCCAGACACGGCGGGCAGCAGCGCGTGTTACGATCTGGTCAAAGGGATCCCCGGCAGCAGCGTGAGCTGGAATGCGGCACTCCAGGAACTGGATATTTCCATTCCGCAGACACAACTGGAACCCCGCCCGCAGGGTGCCATCTCACCGCTCGTTTATGACGATGGCATCAATGCCGCGTTCACCAACTATGCCTACAGCGGCAGCCATTCTCGCTACAGCAGCAACGGTTCGAAACGCGATAACGATTACTCCTTCCTGACGCTGAATAACGGTATTAACCTTGGCGCGTGGCGTTTTCGCAATAACTCGACCGTCTCGAAAGAGAGCGGGCAAAATGCGAAGTGGAGCCCGGTGTCCAGTTGGGCAGAAACGGATATTATTCCCTGGCGCAGCCGCGTGCTGATTGGCCAGAGCAACACCAACAATAACGTCTTTGATAGCTTCCAGTTCCGCGGTATGCAGCTCTCCAGCGTGCCGGAAATGCTGCCGGAAAGTCGTCGCGGCTATGCGCCGGTGGTGCGTGGCGTCGCCAATAGCAACGCCCGCGTTGAAGTGCGCCAGAACGGATATACCGTCTACAGCACCGTGGTGCCGCCGGGGCCCTTTGCCCTGAGCGATATTCACCCCAGCACGCTGAGCGGCGACCTTGACGTCACGGTCATTGAGGCCGATGGCTCGCGCCATCACTTCACGCTCCCCTACTCCTCCGTGCCGAATATGCTGCGCGAAGGCATTTGGGAGTATCAGGTTACCGCCGGGAAATATCACGACGGCACCACCGATTACACACCGAACTTTATTCAGGGCACCATTTCGCACGGCGCAGGCTGGGATTTAACCCCTTATGGCGGGATGATTGTGGCCGAACACTACCGCTCCGGGGTGCTTGGCATCGGTAAAAATATGGGCGAGTACGGCGCAGCATCCGTTGATGCCGCGTGGTCTGACACCGATCTCGCCTCCGGTGACAGCAAACGCGGCGCCAGCGTCCGTTTCCTGTACTCAAAATCTCTGAATACCCTCGGCACGGAGTTACAAATCGCGGGCTACCGTTACTCCACTTCAGGCTTCTATGATTTCTCCGACGCAGTCACTGAACGTTCTAACTGGAAAAACGGCTTCTATCAGAACGAGTATTACGATCAGGAAGGCGATAACAGCGGCGCACCGTCGTGGGCTACGCAGAATCAGCGTCGCCGTTATTACGAATCCATGCGCTACAACAACAAACGTCAGCGCGTTGAATTGACCGTCAACCAGCACGTTGCAGGCGCATCGTTATACGCCACCTTCAACCGCCAGAACTACTGGAACACGTCGTCCTACGACCGCACGATCCAGACCGGGATCAACACCAACTGGAAATCGGTCAACTACAGCCTGTTCTATCAAAGCAGCCGCAGTAACTATGGCTACAGCGATAACAGCGTCAACCTTAGCGTTTCGATTCCGTTCAACATCTTTGACCACGATCATCAGACAGTGGCGACCTTTAACGCCTCGCACAGCAAACAGAGCGGCAGCGGCTACACCGCCGGCCTCAGCGGTTCGCTGCTTGATGACAATCGCATGAATTACTTTGTACAGAGTGGCCACTCGCAATACGGCGGCGATACCAGCGTCGCGAACCTCGGCTATATGGGCAGCATGGGTAACGTGGCGCTGGGCTACAACTACAACAACAACTATCAGCAGACGTCCCTCAACGTTTCTGGTGGCGTAGTGGCGCATTCCGGAGGCGTAACGCTTTCGCAGCCGCTACAAAACACCTTTGTTCTGGTCAAAGCGCCGGGCGCACAAGGCGTGCGTCTGGAAAACCAGCCAGGGGTGGCAATTGACCGGTTTGGCTATGCGGTGTTGACCTCTGCAATGCCGTATCGCCACAACCGCGTCGCATTGCGCACGTCAGATATTGGCAACGGGGTGGAGATCCCGCTGGCGGCTAAAGATATTGTGCCAACCCAGCGCGCCATTGGCCGTATCGAATTTGAAACCCATCTCGGCCACAGCCTGCTTCTGCACCTCAAACTGGCGGACGGCTCCACGCCGATGATTAGCGCCAATATCTTCAATCAGCAGGGCAGCAATGTCGGTGTCGTCGGCACGCGCGGCGAAGCCTATGTCACCGGTATCGAGAGCGGCGAACGCCTGCGGGTGAAATGGGGAGACGATGACAGCGCTTCCTGCCTCATCGCGATACCGGAACTGCCGCCTGTCGATCCCGCTCAACCCGGTGGTTACCAGGTTGTCTCTCTTACCTGTAACCGGAACTAAGGAATTTAACCATGTGGATTGTTAACCCACCGCCGCGTATCGGGCTGCTTTTACTGCTTTTGTCCGCAGCACTATTCTCCACCAGCAGCTATGCGCTGACCTGCAAACGCGCCAATGACGGCAGCGTTGAGCAGCTTATAACCCTGGATCATCAAATCAATGTTTCCACGGCGAATCTGGCGCCGAACACGGTGCTTTGGCGCTCGCAGACGTTTACTTCCACGTTCAAATGCACCGATACCAATAACCACCCGAAGGGCGAAGATGCCTACCTGTGGTGGGATCCCGATCGTCAGATGTCTGCAATCCACAACTCGCTGGAAGTGGGCGTGACTTTCCTCGGCAGTGATATCAACCCCACGAAAATTAAAAGCACCGACATCGGCCCCGGCACGGTATGTGATCCGGCGTTTAATGGACGGTGCAGGCCGCCGGCGCTTCCCCAGACAATCACCGCCACCTATGCCATCTATATCAAGGCGACGGGCAATCCCCCGCCGTCCACCGGCACTATCACCGATCAAAGTAAATATGCGGTCTTTCAGGTCGATGGCGAAGGCGGCTTAAACAACCAGCCTAACAGCAACTTCCGCGTCTATGTCTCCGGCCTCGGGAATATCAAATTTATCTCCTGTAGCCCAAAAATTACCGTCTCCGCCAACAACGGTGAAACGGTCAATTTCGGTGCCATTCCGGCGCGTAATGCGGCGGTTGGCAAGATTGAAAAGCAGGTGCCTTTTAGCATTCGCGCCGATCTCACCGGCCAGGGCCAGGATTGTGAAAAGCAGACGCTGATGGCTAGCTTCAGCACCACTTACCCCACTCAGGACAATCAGTTGATCCTGCCGGAATCAACCAGCGGCTTCGGGATTTTACTCTCCCGCGCCGATTCACCGAGCACCTGGATTAGCATGAACACGCCAACGGAACTGGGTTACGTCAACGGCAGCATCGTAGAAAGTAATTTTCTCGCCAGCCTGAAATGGCTGAGTGCAACGCCGAAAGTGGGCAAATTCAACGCGTCAGCAAATATTGACGTCACCTTTAAATAAACCAGAGAACGACCACGCAATGCTACAGACCACCGCTGAACCCACCGGGTTGCGCTATGTTTTTCAGCCGATGTTTGACCGTAATGGCAAGATGATTGCCGCTGAGTGTCTGACCCGGTTTG
Source organism: Pseudocitrobacter cyperus (assembly GCF_039889165.1). NCBI lineage: Bacteria > Pseudomonadati > Pseudomonadota > Gammaproteobacteria > Enterobacterales > Enterobacteriaceae > Pseudocitrobacter > Pseudocitrobacter cyperus. Next base: position 1,746,164 of record NZ_JAYMYY010000001.1, read on the forward strand.
CGCAGGGCTCCCCGGAGATGCCCCTCTCCGTGGAGCAGTTCTTTAGCGAAGCGCCCGCCGAACTGCGCGCCCGTATTTTGCAGGAGCAAATTGAACTGGTGAAACGCTACCAGGAGTGGTTTCAGCAAAATAACGTGATGGTCACGCTCAATGTGGATGAGTCCACTCTGCATATGCTGAACGATGATTTTATTATCGATTGCGTTAAAACCATCGGCTGCCTCCATTTCGAGGTCAGCGAATTTTCCAGCACCCTGGTGAAACGCTCGCCCGCCATCGATGCGCTGGCCGATAAATACTCATTCTGGCTGGATGATTTTGGCGCGGGCTACGCCGGGTTTGGCGCACTGGCGATGCAGTCATTCCGCTTTATTAAGATGGATAAAAATCTGTTGTGGGATTTACGCGAAAAGAAAAACGGTCAGCAGTTGATGGCATCGCTGCTGCACTTTTTTAGCGCCAACCACTATCAGGTCATTGTCGAAGGCATTGAAACACCGGAGCATGTGCACTGGCTTAATGATATGCCGTGGTTCGCTTTGCAGGGGCTACTGTGGCAAGAGCAGAGCATTGAAGCGCTGATCGCCTCTTACCCCTCTCCCGTCGCACTCAATAACCTCGCCACCCAGCATTAACGCCCCCGGTTGTATTCATAACAAACGCAATGCCGACCATGGTCGCATTGCGTTTTTACATTAATTCAATTTATTATTAACACAACATTAAGAAACAAACTATTATAGTTAATACCTCTGCGGCACTATTATTCAGATATTTCCCTCTTCACCCGCCGTAAATACCAATAAAAAAATGAGACAACTCATTCAAAAAATTTAAATAGAAAAATATTAAAAACATATGATCATTCATTATGATAGCTATCTTCAATCAATAGCATTCAATCGTGAGAATATTAAGCATTGACAACACGCAGCGCTACGATGAATTAATGAATTTACTAAGCTTTATTCTTTTTCGCTATTAACAGCAGTGGAAAGATAACTCTCCACACAACTTGTCACAATTTGACAAACTGTTACCCACAGATAATATTTATTCCATCCCGATAGCCTCAGATAAATCTGACGCTATATCTATGGTATGGAGCAAGCAATGTTAAATAATAAGACCAAACGAATCAGCCAGGCTGTGGCGTTATCCCTCGCCCTGTGTGGTGTCAGCTATGCAGCAAGCCACGCGTCATCGGCAAAACACCCGGAAGTGCAGGCCAATGAGCCGTTTTCAGCCCATGTGCTGATCAGCGGACTGGATGCGCCGTGGGATATGGTGTGGGGGCCGGATGGTTATTTGTGGGTGACTGAGCGTAAAGCCGCGTCTATCGATCGTATCGACCCGAAAACCGGCGAGAAAAAAGTCGCCATTACCCTGAGCGGTGTTCATGTTGGGCCTCAGCATGAAGGCGTTCTCGGCCTGGCATTATCGCCGAAATTTATGCAAGCGGGTGGTGATAATTATGTTTACACCGCTTACACCTATATGAACGGTAATGAAGAACACGCCAAAATCGTTCGTCTGGAATATGATGAAAAAACCCAAAAACTGGGTAACGAAAAAGAGATCCTGGCCGGTTTCCCGGCGGGGAATGACCACAATGGTGGGCGTCTGCGCTTTGGGCCGGATGGTAAACTCTATTACACCATTGGCGAACAAGGGCATAACCAGGGCGCGAATTTCTGCAAACCGATCGATGCACAGCGTATTCCAACTGAGGAAGAGCTGAAAAATAAAAACTACGCCGCTTATGCCGGTAAAGTTCTGCGTCTGAATATTGACGGGACGATCCCGGAAGATAACCCGGTTATTCATGGTATTAAGAGCCACCTGTTTACCTACGGTCATCGTAACCCGCAAGGGCTGGTATTCGTCGGTAATACCCTTTACGCCTCCGAACAGGGGCCGTCATCTGACGATGAGCTGAACATTCTTGAAGCGGGCGGTAACTACGGCTGGCCGCACGTTGCTGGTTTCCAGGACGATCAGGCTTATGTCTATGCCAACTACTCGAAGGCCGAGAACTGCCCGTCTCTGACCTGGGATCCGAACCATATTCCGGCAGGGGTACCGGTGCAGAAAGAGAGCGAGTGGAAAGCCGCCGACTTTAAAGCGCCAGTCAAAACCTTCTTCACCGTCAAAGGGGGCTACACCTATAACGATGCCAGTTGCAGCGCGGATTCTGCGTACATTTGTTGGCCGACTATTTCACCGTCAAGCGTAACGTACTACCCGGCGGATGGTGTCATCAAAAGCTGGCGCAACTCCATCATCGTAAGCTCGATGAAAAACGGCGCACTTTATCGCGTACCGTTGAATGCGGATAAGAAAGACGTACAGGGTGATGTGGCGAAATACTTCCACACCGCAAACCGCTACCGTATGGCGGTGGTCAGCCCGGATACCCGCAAAATCTTCGTGGCGACCGATAACTTCGGTAACGTGATGGATGAGTCCAATCATCCGACCCACAATCTGAGCAATCCGGGTTCGATTATCGTCTTCGAATATACCGGTAAGTAATGCGCCTCCAGGCGGGCACACTGGCCCGCCTGTTTTTTCTTCTCTGATAGAAATTTGCCTCATGAAATTAACTCTGCCCCTCTCCGGGCTGGCGGCCTCTTTTGCGCTGGCTCCGGTTTCATGCGTTTATGCGCAGGATGCCACCTCCGACGCCATGGCGGCTGACGGAGAACAAACCATGATTGTGAGCGCGGCGGCCAGCTCCGGGCTCTCGGCACTCGAGACACCCGCTGCCGTCTCTGTGGATTACGGCGATGACATCCGTCATGCCGCCCCACGAATTAATCTCTCTGAAGGTCTGGCCGACGTACCGGGCCTGCAAATTCAAAACAGACAAAATTTCGCCCAGGACTTACAGATGTCGATTCGCGGCTTTGGCGCGCGTTCGACCTTCGGCATTCGCGGTTTGCGTCTGTATGTCGACGGCATTCCGGCGACCATGCCGGACGGCCAGGGACAGTTATCCAGTATCGATATTGGTTCAATTGACCATGTCGAGGTGCTGCGTGGCCCCTTCTCCGCCCTTTACGGCAACGCATCCGGCGGCGTGGTCAATGTCGAAACCGAAACCGGCCGTCAGCCCGCCACCATTGAAAGCAGTAACTATTACGGCAGCTTCGGCACCTGGCGCACCGGGTTAAAAGCCACCGGCGCGCCAGGCGATGGCACGCAGGTCGGCGATGTGAATTACACCGTCTCCAGCAGCCGCTTCTCAACGCACGGTTTTCGCGATAACAGCGCGGCGCATAAAAACCTGCTCAACGCCAAACTGGGCGTGAAGGTCAATGACACGGGCAGCCTGACGCTGCAACTCAACAGCGTGGACATCACCGCGGACGACCCCGGCGGCTTAACCCACGAGGAGTGGAAATCGAACCCGGCGCAGGCGCCTCGCGGCGAGCAGTACCGCACGCGTAAAACCGTCAAGCAGACCCAGGCCGGGCTGCGTTATCAGCAGGGATTAAGCGATCATGATGACCTGAGCATTATGACCTGGGCCGGGATCAGGGAAACCGTGCAATACCAGTCCATTCCCTACTTTGTCCAGCAGCGCAGCGAAACCCATCCGGGCGGCGTGATCGATTTAACCCGCCGCTATCAGGGCATTGATACGCGCTGGACGCACCACGAAGCGCGTTACGCCATCACTACCGGTCTCGACTATGAGACGATGACCGAGCAGCGTAAAGGCTATGAAAACTTCGTCTATCAGAACGGTCATTACGATCTGGGCACGAAGGGCGACATGCGCCGCAACGAACGCAACCTGATGTGGAACCTCGACCCCTATATTCAGACCAACTGGCAGCTTACGTCAGCCCTGAGTCTGGATGCCGGGGTGCGCTACAGTTCGGTGTGGTTCGACTCCAACGACCATTACATTGTCGGTAAAAACGGGAACGACAGCGGCGAAGCGAGCTATCACAAATGGCTTCCGGCAGCGGCGCTGAAATATGCCATCATGCCGACGTGGAACGTCTATCTCTCCGCCGGGCGCGGCTTCGAAACGCCGACCATTAACGAACTCTCATATCGGCCGGACGGACAGTCGGGGCTTAACTTTGGCTTGCAGCCCGCCACCAACACCACGGTGGAAGTAGGCAGTAAATGGCAGGTCGGCACCGGGCTTGCCAGCCTGGCGCTGTTTAATACGGATACCAAAGACGAAATCGTTGTGGCGTCGAGCGACAATGGGCGTACCTCTTACCAGAACGCCGGCAAAACGCGCCGCCGCGGCGTAGAACTGGCCTGGGATCAGCAGTTTGCCACCGCCTGGCGCGCGAAACTCGCCTGGACATGGCTTGACGCGACCTACCGTGAAGACGCCAGCAGCACCATTCAGAGCGGCAACCGCATTCCGGGAATTGCCCGTAACAGCGTCTTCGCCTCCCTGGGCTGGGTGCCGGATGAGGGGTGGTACGCAGGCGCGGAAATGCGTTACATGAGCGACATTCAGGCCAATGATGCCAACACGGCGCAGGCTCCGGCCTACACCGTGACCGCACTGAACAGCGGCTACAAGTTTGTCGCGGATAACTGGGTGGTGGATGTTTATACCCGCGTCGATAACCTGTTTGATAAGGATTATGTAGGGTCTGTGATTGTTAACGAAAGCAATGGTCGTTATTACGAACCGGCGCCGGGTCGCAATTACGGGGTGGGATTATCGGTGAGTTATTTGTTTGATGCGATGTAAGCGGGTGGGGGTGTTTTCCCCTCACCCTAACCCTCTCCCCAAAGGGGCGAGGGGACGGATTGTGCACAGTTGCTAAGTTCTGCGCCGGTTTTCTCCCTCACCCTAACCCTCTCCCCAAAGGGGAGAGGGGACGGATTGTGCACAGTTGTTAAGTTCTGCGCCGGTTTTCCCCCTCTCCCTGTGGGAGAGGGCCGGGGTGAGGGCATCAGCGCGCACATTTCCCCCTCACCCTAACCCTCTCCCCAAAGGGGCGAGGGGACGGATTGTGCACAGTTGTTAAGTTCCGCGCTGGTTTTCTCCCTCTCCCTGTGGGAGAGGGCCGGGGTGAGGGTATCGGTGCACACAGTTCCCCCTCACCCTAACCCTCTCCCCAAAGGGGCGAGGGGACGGATTGTGCACAGTTGCTAAGTTCCGCACTGGTTTTCTCCCTCTCCCTGTGGGAGAGGGGACGGATTGTGCACAGTTGTCAAGTTCCGCGCTGGTTTTCTCCCTCTCCCTGTGGGAGAGGGCCGGGGTGAGGGCATCAGCGCGCACATTTCCCCCTCATCCTAACCCTCTCCCTCAAGGGAGAGGGGACGGATTGTGCACAGTTGTTAAGTTCTGCGCCGGTTTTCCCCCTCTCCCCTTTGGGGAGAGGGCCGGGGTGAGGGGACTGATCGACGTGGCCTAAAATATCCCTTTCTGCTTAATCTGCTTCATCTTCTGTGACTGATTCTCAAGGGTGCGCAAATCCACCTCTTCCGCCCCGCTCGCTTTTACGCTTGCGGGTGCTGCGCGTCCGGATATCCGCAACTGTTGCAGCAACAGATTTTGTTGCTCCAGCAAGCCCTTAAGCTGGGCGATTTCGCTGCGCATTGCGGAGAGTTCCTCCTCGCCTTTGGGCTGTCGCTGTGCCGCATCAGACATCAACGCGCGCATCTGGCGAAGCTGCTGCTTGCTGAACTCCGGGTTGTACTCCTGCGGTTCTGGCGGTGCGACAGGCAGTAGCTGCCCTGCGCTCAGTTCCGCACATAGCTCGTCCAGCGTCAGCGCTTCCCGGCCTATCGACTCGGCTATATGGCTGCAAAGCTGCGGATTCAGCATCTGCAACTGCAGCCCGGCCAGATAGACATTGCGGTGAAAACGACGGATTTCCATGCTGGTATCGCTGCTGTTTCCCCCGGCGTTATTGGTTTCTTCATGCCACTTTTTCAGGTGCAGCATCGCGCGCAGATCCGCGCGCGAATGTTCCGGCGACAAATGCAGGGAGAGATTAACCCGGCGAATTTGCCTGTTACTCATCGTCACCCACCTCAACCATCTGCGGCGCGGCTACCTGCTCAACGCCGCTTTCCGCATGATAGAGGCAAATTTCACGCGACAGCGCGCTTTGCGGGTTTTCAATCGTCACCACGCGTTCGCCAAGGGTCGCATAGGTCTGGCGCACGGCGGATTCAATCAGATGCGCCCCGCCGCCTACCAGATAAACCCGGTTCGGGTTTTTGGCGAACTTCTTCGCTTCATACGCCACCTGGTCGCCCAGTTCCTGAATTTTAATCGCCACTCGCTCCAGAATATCGTCAATGCGCGACTCATCGTTGATCACGCTTTTGACAAATGCCATGTCATGACGGCGCTTAATCAGTTCGTTCGCCACCAGATAGCTGGAGTCGCTGTCGGCCGCCGCCAGCAATTTACGCGTCGCGTCCGTGACCATCGCCACGCCGATTTCGTTATTACCGTAAATTGCGGACACATCATCAAATTCACCGACGATCACCCCCATATCCAGCGTGGTGCCGCCGCAGTCGATCACCAGTGATTTGGTAAACTCATTAACGTTCGAGTTCAGCAGATGCGACAGCGCCGCAGGCAGGCTCTCCGGCATCACCTGGACATCCACAATGCGGAACAGCTCGCCTTTGTTGAGTGAAATCTCACGCATCAGGTTACGGCGCTTTGCTTCGATACGACTTTCATTACGCTGGCAGTCGTCCGGGTTGTAGAACTGGGTAATCGGCAGCGTCACCACAATCTCCACATCACACGGCGCCATACCGGTTTGCAGCAGCGCGTGATGCACCGCCAGCAGGTTCAGATCGTCATACTGGTAGTCGATGTGCGTGGTGGAGAGTGCTTTATCGGAGGTGGCGTCGTAGGTGTATTTGGTGGTGCCGATGGTGTAGTTGTACACCGACTGGCCGCGCAGCAGCGCCGCACTCTTCCAGTCTTTGCGAAACGAGTTCGGCGAAACGACGGTTTTCAGCGTGCCATTGTCAATCCAGCTAATTTTGACGTTAGTGGAGCCATCATCAATGGCAAATTTCATACGCGTTGCGGTCATGGGTTATATCTCAATCTAAAGGGTATGCTTTACAGCGCCGCGTCATCGCTAAGGATACGGCGCGCGCCAAGGTAGTGTGATTGCCAGAAATTGTCGGAAAGCTGGCTAATCCGGATCTTCAGCCCGGTGCGCGGGGCTTCAATAAATTTGTCATCGCCAAGGTAGACGCCAACGTGGTCGGCACCGGGGCGCTGGTTAATGTTGAAAAACACCAGGTCGCCGTTGCGCAGTTTGTCTTTACGAACCGCCTTCAGGTGATTGGCCTGATACATTTCATTCGCCGTGCGCGGCAGTTTGCGCTCCAGCACCGCGTTATAGGCATAGAACACCAGCCCGCTACAATCGAAGCCTTCGACGGGCGTTTTGCCGCCCCAGACATAGGGCTTACCAAGCTGGTTTTGCAGGCGCTGCAACACCGTGCGCAACTTGGCCGCGCGCTGCAAGGCTTCACGGGTGACAGGTGCATCTTCATCCAGCGTGCGTTCCCACAGCGCGTCAACGTGCCCGGGCCGCCAGCGCGGGTGCATCGCCAGCATTTCGCGGTTTTGCAGGCGTATCGCCCGTTTTTGCTCCGCTTCCCGACGCTTTTGCTCAGGCGTTAAGGGCACGGTGACGGCACGCTTTTTAGCGCTGGCCTTCAGCCGCAGTCGCGCCTGTTTACGTGCCAGTTCAGCACGTTCGGATGACGGCTGCGGCCTGGCGTCACTGCAACCCGGATACATCAGCATCAACAAAAAGAGTGCCGGGAGGAGAGGCACAAACTGGAAAGAAGAGTAAAAACGTTTCACCGCGATAACTGTTTAATTATGGATTTTTTGAAATTTTCTCGGTCAGCGGCTTGATGATTTTTTCACCGTGCTGGCCAAAAAACTGATACAGCGATTCGCTGGCGGAGTGCGTTAACACCATGATTTCAATACGACGGTTGGCAGAGCTCAGCGGCTGTTTCGGATCCAGCAGCATTTGATCGGCCATGCCGCTGACCTGTAGCACCTTATTCGGGTCAAGCCCGTTGCGGGTCAGCACCGTGCGTGCCTGCATCGCACGTTCGCCGGAAAGATTCCAGTTGTTGTAGAGCACCTGATCGCGAAAACGCGTGGCATCCGTGTGGCCGGTGATGATGATTTTGTTATCAATTTTATTCAGTTCCGGCGCGAATTTGGTCAGCAGGCGATTGAAGAACGGTGTCAGGATCGCGCTGCTGCGCTGGAACATCTCGCGCTTCTGATCGTCAGAAACCAGAATGCGCAGCCCCTGCGGTACAATCTCCATCTTCAGGTTAGCCTGCGCGTCGTAGGCAGAGGTGATCTGCATAATGATGCGCGCCAGATCCTCAATCTCGCTGTTGGATCGCGCGTTAACGGAGTCCAGGCTTTCTCCCTGCTTAACCTGTTCCGCCAGCGCTTTTTCATTTTCCGTATCCATTTTCTTCGGGTCGCGCTTGCCAACAATCGCCAGTTCGCCGCCCGCATCTTTCTGGGTAATCGGCGTGAGTGAGTGACCTTCAAAGATGGTTTCACCCCCATTCAGCAGCGAGACAATCTCTTTACGCTCCTCCTCCGTCACCGCGCCCATGATCCACAGCACCATAAACAGCGCCATCATCGCCAGCGTGAAGTCGGCAAACGCCACCTTCCACGCCCCGCCATGAAACCCTTCATGACCCTTACGTGATGAACGTTTAATGATAGTGGTATGTTGCTCTTTACCCCGACTACGCATCCGCCATTCCTGTCATCTGGTTGACCCAACCATCCAGCGTGGCAAACGTCGGTTTGGAATCCATTGGCAGCATTTTGCGCCCGGCGTCCACCGCCAGCAGCGTCGGTTTACCCGCAACGTGGTTAACCAGCACAGTACGCACGCACTCCAGCACGGAGATCTGCTTTTTGGTGCGCTGCTCCATGGCGTTCGCCACCGGATCCATCAGACAGTAACAGAAGAATACGCCAAGGAAGGTGCCCACCAGCGCGGCGGCAACCTTCACACCGATCACGGCGATCGAGCCATCAATGGATTGCATCGTAATGATAATGCCCAGTACCGCGGCGCAGATACCAAAGCCCGGCATCGCTTCTGCGGTACGCTGCAGCGAGCGCGACGGCTGAAGCAGGTTCTCTTCCATTGCGCCGAGTTCCTGCTCCAGGATCCCTTCCAGTTCATGCTCGTTAATCTTGCCCATCGCCATCAGACGGAAGTTATCGGAGATAAACGTCACCAGCGCTTTATCGCGCAGCATCGACGGATACTTCTGGAACAGCGGGCTGTTGGCAGGTGATTCAATATGTTCGTCCAGCACCTTCAGGCCGCCGTCCTGAACCAGTTCCAGCAGTTCATACAGCAGCATCAACAGTTCGCGCTGATACTCGCGGGTGTATTCGTTTTTGCGCATGATGCCGCGGAACTGACGATACATCTCCGCCAGCACCGCTTTCGGGTTCGCCAGTACCATCGCGCCCATGCCTGCGCCAAGAATGATGATAATTTCGCCCGGCTGCCAGAACGAGGCTAAATGCCCGCCAGACATGATAAAACCGCCGACGACACAACCCATGATGATGAGAATACCTAAGAATTTCTGCATAAACCTTTCACTTTCACTTCTGGAAAAAAGACTGAATTTTCTGCGCGATTTTTTTATTGAGCTGACAGACTCTGGCCTCGGTCAAATCGAGAACCAGAGCTATCTCTTTCAGGCTCATTTCGTGCTGGTAATAGAGGGTCAGGATCAGTTGTTCACGCTCATCAAGCGTTGCCAGCGCGCTGCGAAGCGTTCGGCTAATCATGACCTCTTCCTCTAGCGGACGACTGTCCAGCGCCGCCGAATGCCCGTCATTACTCAGGAGCTCGTCCAGACTCTCCAGCGCTTTGGCGCAATCCAGCAGCAGATACTCCTGATACTCTTCAGCCGTAATAGATAGATGGCGATTGAGATCCTCAAACGTCGGCGCACGCCCCAACTGACGCGCGACTTCGCGGATCGCATCATTGATTTTGTGCGTTTTCTGGCGCAAACGACGCGGACGCCAGTCAAGCTGGCGCAACTCATCGAGTACCGCGCCGCGAATACGCGGCGCGGCATAGGCGATGAACTGTTCATCCGGATGACCGTAGCGGCGCAGTGAGCTAAGTAGCCCCATCAGCGCGCTCTGCTCCATATCTTCGCGGTCGATAACGCTACTGGTCTGGTATGCCAGTTGCTTCACTATTTTGTTGACCAGCGGGAGATACTGGCTGACATAGCGCGCCTCATCGGCAACCGTCAGCGTTTCACTGGCAATAAAATCCATCATTTCCATTACGGCTTATTCATCACTGGAAAACCATTTTGCTGATGATCACGTCATCAAACGGTACATTCATATTCAGGCTGCTGAAGCGCGCGTCATAGGCCGCCTTCAGCTTGTTATGCAACTCGTTTACGCTGAGCGCGCGCACCGCGCTGTAGTTCATGTCCGAGAGCAGGCTGACGGTTGCGCCGCGAATAGCCGGGATCATCTCTTCGGATTTACGGGTATTTTCCGGGCTGCTGGTGGTCAGATTCAGCTCCAGCAGCAGATAACGCTCCGCACTGCTGCTCCCTTTCAGGGTGATCACCAGGTTCTTCACCTCGACAAACTCCACCGATTGCGGCTCAGAGGAACTAAACCACTGGGTAAGTACGCCTGCGCCCTCATCAGAACGCAGCAGATGGGTGCCAACGACGGTTAAACCCGCCGCCATCACCGCAGTCACCAGGGCGATAATCACGCCAAATAAAAGTGTTTTCGTATTCATAAGTTTCTTTGTGTTAAACGGTCAGTAATACCGAGTCATCTTCACGACGCGAGTTATCCGGCACGGTTGCGGCTGCGGCAATCTCCGCTGCCGACTGAATCACCGCCTGCTGTTCGGCAAAAGGCGAGCCCTGATGGTGTTGTTGACCGCCGGATTGCGAGGAGACCTGAACGTTAACCTGAACGAAGTTTTGCTCGGTCAGGCTCTGACGCAGATCGTTGCTTGTCTGCTGTAAAGCGCGGTAAACCTCTGCATGGCTGGCGTTAATTTGCACCTGCATCCGGCCATTATCGATTTGCAGCGAGATATCAATTTTGCCCATATCGGGTGGATCAAGACGGATGGTGGCGTGCTGGATTTGGTTTTTAACCTGCACCTGTAAGCGCTCACCCAGTACGCGCTGAAGCTGCTGAGACCAGCGGGGATCTTCCGTATCAAGCTGCAAGGTGCTGGTCTGTGTCGGGCGAACGTCCGGGCTTACGGCGCTACTCGCCGTTACCGGCTGCGCCGCGACCTCAGGCGTCACCGCCGTCATCAGGGTCATCAGTTGTGGCGCAAGCTGCTGCCCTGCCGGGAGCGGCGCGGGCGGCACATCCGTTTTATTCAGCAAAGTGCTGTCGGCGTTGACGACAGGTTGCTGCTGGAGCATCCCTTTCACCATCGGCGCCTGAGCCGCCACTGCGGTCGGGAGCGACGAAATCAGGGTGGCCGCCGTCGGGAGATCGCCCGAGCTCGCGGTTTCAAGATTGAGCGGCTGCGGGCGCGGCATCAGCAGCGCATCGAGAAGCTGCTGCTGCGCATCTGCCCGCAACAGCGAGGAGTCCGCCGCCGTCAGATCATCGTCGCTTTCGTCCGCTTTCTGGCGCAAAGCCTGCGCGCTGACGCTCATGCCTGGGGCGCTTTTCCCCTGCCCGACCATCAGCGTATTCACGACATTTAACAACGCCTCGCTGAAGGCCATCGGCGTTGATGCAGTGGTCGCCTCCGCCACCACGCTTTGCCCGCCAATAAGCTCGGCCTGTGCGGGTACGCCTGCGGTGTTACCCGCGCCCAGGGCAAGATTGAGGAGATCCGTCACCGCAAATCCTCCGTATCCATAAATGCCGCGTAGGCCGTCGCCCCTTCGCGATTGCGTACCGAGCGCGCCATTTTGGCTTCGATAATCTCAAGCTGCCCCATGCAATACTCTCGCGCCTGGCGATGAATGCGTTGCAGGTGCTCCAGCGCCTGTTGTTCCGCGGTGTTCAGCGCCTTGCCCTGAATCTCGCCGAGCAGTTGCGCGATATCACCGTCAATGCGCTGTACCATAGGCCAGTGGTGGTCGGCAGTCGCCTGGCGCAGCGTCTGCGCCAGGGTTTGCAGGGATAACAGGTAACTCATGCGGTTTGACCCATTTTTTCCCAACCTTCCTGAATGTTGCCGAGGATCTTTTCGACCTCCTCAAGGATCTCAATAGAGAGTTTATGGCTGGCGTCATACAGGCGATAAACGCAGTAGTCATAAAGATTGGCAAGGCTTAACGCCAGTTCGCCGCCCTTGTCAAAGTCGAGAGCGCTGGTCAGCGCATTGAGAATATCGATGCATTTATTGATGCTCTGCGCTTTGCGCTCGTAGCGACGCGCCGCGATATGACTTTTCGCGCGAACCAGTTCATCCATCAGGCCATTGAACAGGATCAGCACCAACTGGTGCGGATTTGCTGCCGCCGACTGAATCGCCAGATCTTCCTGGTGGTAAAGGCCGTAGCCTTCCCTTTCGTTACCGTACATTACGCTCGGGTTCCCTTAGAGTTAGCTAAACATGCTCATGGTGTTGTTCATTTGCGTCATGATCTTCTGTAACTGCGTGAACTGCTTGAGATAGCGGTTATAGGAACTCTCATAACGGGTGTTCATTTTTTCGGTTTTGGTATCAATATCGCGCTGCTGGCGATCGAGGGTTTCCTGACGCCCTTTCAACAGACCGGTGCTGGTGTTGAGGTACTTATCCAGCGATTTATCCATCGCCTTGATAAGCCCATCGTTACCGTTGAAGAAGTTGTTGACCGATTGCGGGTCTGCCTTCAGTTGCTCTTCCAGCTTGTCGGCGTCCAGAGTCAGCTTGCCGTCTTTGTCAGAAGTGATGCCGAATTTGGTCATGTTTTCATCACCAAAGGTCTGACGCAGGATGTTGCTCAATTCGTTAGAGAGCGACGAGATGCTGGCATCCCCGGCGAAGGCGCCGCGGTCGTCGGTGCCGCTTCCGGTGGCGGTGAGTCCGGAAATAGTGGTTTTAATGGTGTTATAGGCATCGATAAACGCCTGGATCTGCTCCTGGGTTCCGGTGGTATCGGTATCGACCGTGATCACCAGCGGCTTATCCGCTTCCGTTGTGCCGGTCAGCTTGATAGAGACGCCGTCCACCAGGTTGTCCAGGGTGTTAGAGCTACTGGTGTATTCGTCAGGGGAATCACCCAGTGTGAATCTCGCGTCTTTACCCTTAGTGATAATGCTTTCTTTGGCGAAATTTTCTGAAACGTTGGTCATTCCACTGGTGTCGATAGCAATGTCATATTTCTCACCGCTCTGATCGCTGCTCAGCATCAGTTGCACCTTGCCATCCACCCGCATCAGCGAGGCGGTGACGCCGTTCTGCGCGCTGCTGCTGGTTAACGGATCATCGGCGCTCGGGAAATCCGCTTTATTCACCGCACTGGCGAAATCGGACAGGCTGTTCAGGCCATCCATTTCAATGTCGAGGCTTTCACCGTTCAGGGTGATGGTCATCGTCCCGCTGGCGTTTTTAATGTCCTCGTCCGTCAGGTCGCTGAAGCCCTTTTGCTGCGCGGACGCCAGTTGCGTCACATTCAGGCTATAGGTGCCCTTTCGCGCCGAGGCGCTGGCGGAGATGGTCGCGATCCCCTCCTGGTTCATGGTGACGGCATTTTTCAGCACATTGCTGGAGGTGGAGTTCAGCCCCTTGATCGCCGTGCGGAAATCAGTCAGCGCGGTACGCAACGCGGTCAGCGCCTTTTTCTGCGCCGACAGCGTGGAGGTTTGCGACTGGATAGAGGTCTGTAAAGCAAGAATGTCATAGCCCGCCAACTGTGTGGCAAGCGTAGTCGGGTCAAAATCAGACATTGTAAAATTCTCCAGGCACGAGCGCCGCTCTCAACATGACATTGATGTAGCAACTAACGTGCCAACTTTTTAATTGAACAGAATCAGATAGTTACAAAGAGGGAGGAACCTCTCTTTCCGCCATTTCCGGCAGGGGAAAGGCGTTGCCGGATACAAAAACACCGCCATACAGCGGTGTTTTGACTTAAATAAGATGGCGAGAAATTAGCCCAGCAGCGACATCACCATGCTGGACATGCTGTTGGACTGCTTCAGCATTGACATGCTGGTTTGCGCCAGCATTTGGTTACGGGTCATGGAAGAGGCTTCGCTGGCGAAGTCCGCATCCTGAATGTTGCTCAGCGCCAGTTCGGTGTTGTCTTTCATGTTCGCCAGGTTGGACGCGGTGTGGCCCAGACGGTTGATGCTGGCACCCATTTTGGAACGCACGGAGCCGACGTCATTCAGCGCGGTTTCCAGTTGGCCCATCAGCGCTTTTGCATCAGAAGCATTGGTAATGCTGATGCCGGAAGCAGAGCCCCAGTCGCCAAAACCGAAGCCAGAACCGGTGAACAGGCCGCTTGCGCCAGCGCCCAGCTCTGCCCCAAGGTCAACTTCCATGGTTTCGCCGGAGGAGGAACCAATCTGGAAGTTCAACGCGCTGGCAAACTTACCGGACGCGCCGAACAGCTTCTCACCTGCGTAAGAGGTGTTGTCCATGATGTTTTTCAGTTCAGCGTTCAGGTCATTCATTTCCGCATTGATCGCATCACGGTCATCGGTGGTGTTGGTGTCGTTCGCCGCCTGGGTTGCCAGGTCTTTCATGCGGTACATGATGTTGCTCACTTCATCAAACGCACCTTCAGAGGTCTGCAGCAGTGCAGTGGCGTCAGCGATGTTGCGCTGTGCAACGGCCATGCCGTTGCTCTGGCCCTGCAGACGGGTAGCAATCTGCAAACCTGCCGCATCATCTGCCGCAGAGTTAATACGTTTACCGGTGCCCAGGCGTTCCATCGCGGTAGACAACATGCTGTTAGATTTATTCAGCGCATTGGTGGACGCCATAGAAGAAGCGCTGGTGAAAATTGACAGTGACATTGTGTATTCCTTTTATAAATCGGTTTTCAGTGGCTCTGATTAATAAGAACGACACAGTGATTGTGAAAATTAAATCCGAGGGCCAATGAATAACGATTTTTTTTGTCAGAGGGCATACAGAAACGAAAAAGCCGCCCCGGAAAAGCGGGCGGCTTCGTTAACAAGGTGCAGAAATTAACCCAGCAGCGACATCACCATGCTGGACATGCTGTTGGACTGCTTCAGCATTGACATGCTGGTTTGCGCCAGCATCTGGTTACGGGTCATGGAAGAGGCTTCGCTGGCGAAGTCCGCATCCTGAATGTTGCTCAGCGCCAGTTCGGTGTTGTCTTTCATGTTCGCCAGGTTGGACGCGGTGTGGCCCAGACGGTTGATGCTGGCACCCATTTTAGAACGCACGGAGCCGACGTCATTCAGCGCGGTTTCCAGTTGGCCCATCAGCGCTTTTGCATCAGAAGCATTGGTAATGCTGATGCCGGAAGCAGAGTTCCAGTCGCCAAAACCGAAGCCAGAACCGGTGAACAGGCCGCTTGCGCCAGCGCCCAGCTCGGAACCCAGGTTGATTTCCATGGTTTCGCCGGAAGAGGAACCGATCTGGAAGTTCAGGGTGTTGGCAAACTTACCGGACGCGCCGAACAGCTTCTCACCAGCGTAAGAGGTGTTGTCCATGATGTTTTTCAGTTCAGCGTTCAGGTCGTTCATTTCCGCATTGATCGCATCGCGGTCATCGGTGGTGTTGGTGTCGTTCGCCGCCTGGGTTGCCAGGTCTTTCATGCGGTACATGATGTTGCTCACTTCATCAAACGCGCCTTCAGAGGTCTGCAGCAGTGCAGTGGCGTCAGAGATGTTGCGCTGCGCAACGGCCATGCCGTTGGTCTGCCCCTGCAGACGGGTAGCAATCTGCAAACCTGCCGCATCATCTGCCGCAGAGTTAATACGTTTACCGGTGCCCAGACGCTCCATAGCAGTAGAGAGCATGCTGTTGGATTTATTCAGCGCGTTGGTAGACGCCATAGAGGAAGCACTGGTGAAAATGGAAAGGGACATTGTTTTTCTCCTGGATAACCTGTCTGTCAGGTATTTATGTTGATACTGATGAAGTAAAACGACCCCTGACGTCAGAAATTAAATTTTATTTTCAGCCTTTCACAACCCGTAAAAATAAAAACAGAGGAACCATCCGATAAGCCGTACTAATAATAAAAATACTATATCTCAGCGTTTTTTGTTAAAAACAGCGAAAAAAGCATAATTAAAATAAAAAGCGACCACTTCACCAATAGACTTAACTATTATTTTTATTTTTTTCTGTCTGAGCCTGAAAACCCTACAATCACGACTGGTAACCATTTATTATAAAAACAATTATGTCACATAATCACCATTCCAGATAACATCAGGAACATTTAACTATTGAGATTAACTTTTACTCAAATCCATTAATCACACACGAGATTTTTTACTATTTGAGGTGTTGCACGTCACACTTTTATCGCGTAAAAAGAGCCCCAGGAAACGATTGTTCCTGTAGCAGACATCGGAAGGAAGAGGCCAGACCTTCCACATTTGATCAATGTTTGTCCGCTTTTGTTTATGAGGTAAGGTTTATCTCTGCTCTGTTTTCTATAATAAGAAACCGCTCATTATAACTCTCACATTTTATTAACAGCAAAACAACACTACATCCAGCCCTAAATTATGACACTACATTTTTATTAAATGGGAATGGTTACCGCCATCGATTAACTGATGAATAAACGCTACTGCTCTGTCAATAACTGGTTGATTGACCTTCCTTCAGGATCAATCCTCCATTTAGCTACCGGAGAAAGGAAGCGCCTTGGAGAATATCAGCTTAAGCTGCTGGATATTCTCATGCAGGATGCAGGAAGAATTTTTACTCGCGAAGAGTTAACGAACCTGGTTTGGGAACGACGCGTTATTGGTAATAACAGTCTCCCAAACGCGATTCATGCACTACGTACCGCCCTGGAAGATGATGGCAAACAGCAAAAAATCATCAAAACGATCCCCAAAAAGGGGTACTTGCTGGAACCGGAATATTGTCGCGTTATAGAAAAGGAAGAAAGCGAGGTGGATGTACCTCCGGAGGCGCTGCCGCTGCCAGAGGTTGAACCAGACACGCCTGAAGAAACTGTGGCTGAAGCCTCGCCTGTGGTCATGGATGAGGAAGTGCAAAGTGCGGTCAAGGAATCTGCCCCGCCAGTGCTGGCTAACCGCACCACTTTTGTGCTTATCGTGGTACTGGCGGTAGTCTGTAGCGCCCTGCTGACCTGGTGGCTGGTAAAGCGAAATGACGGCGACCATTTAACCGCGAAAGAGGTGCAGCCCAACGTTTACAGCAATATCCGTTTGTATGCGATCGAACCGTCGGGGGAGCTCTCTTACAGCGCTGATAATCTCTACAGCAAACTGAAAGACTCGCTGTACACACTGAATCAGCAGGTTAAGACGCAATCCGTGACAATGACGGTTTACTTCAGCAACAAGAATTTTGTGTTGAACTATACCTTCGCCCTGACCAGCCCTTGCGATAAGCGGCAACTGGTGATGGCGATTTACCACTGGCGACTGGATTCAAACCAACTGAACAATTTAATCCTGCGTGAAACCCGGAGAAAGCTCAATGAAATGGCTACCTGTACAGAGAGTTAATCTGCTGCTGAGCATCGCCATTCTGCTGCTGATAGCCGCGCCTTTCGCCTGGCAAGCGCTGAACTCACCGTCGATGGTGCGCGGCCCAGACGTGGAAGGCACGTTTCAGATGGGGTTTTACGACCTGAAGTCGCAGAGCAAAGAGATTTACGACTCGCGCCTGAAAACCACGCGCGGCACGATTCTGGCGACGATTATCAGCCCAAACGACAGCCGCTTCGTACTGAAAGGCACCTTTACACCGGCCAGCAAACGCAACAACAAGCTCTATTTCTACCTGACGCCGGTTTACTACAGTAAGGCACAGCAATCATTAATGATCGACAGTCTGGTCGATCAGCTAATGCATACCACATTCTGGATGGAGCCGCTGTCGCTGGGTACGCAGCCGTTAGTGGTGGGAGAGAGCGGAGCTATCTTTTTGTATCCGCTGAAAAAGTGATAACGCAGGGGGCTCGCCCCCTGCCCCTCACCCCAGCAAATTCTTCACCGTCGCCAGACGCACGTTAGCCTGAGCGCCCAGCGCCTGCGACAGTTTTGCGAAATTCTTCGCACTGTTCGCCAGCGCATCGCCCAGCCCTTTCGCCGTTTCCAGCGCCTGTTTTGGCGTATACACCGTCGCCATATCATCAATGCGCGATGCCACACGATCCTGCTGCTGACGCAGGCGGCTGCGCTGACGGGTAATGTGCTCTAAAGTATTTTGCAGTTTGACTTCCCTGCCAGAACTCAGCGTCAGCATCTCATCGCTGCTCGCGCTCTCCGCCTGCGGCGTCAACAGGGTGAACGAATCCGCAGGGAAACGTTCGCCTTCGCCGCGCACGGTAAGCTGCTGGCTCACGCGTTCCCAGCGGCTTTCATCGACACTAAACAGCAATTGACCGTTCCCGCTCTGGCGGGCATGAATACCCAATCTTCCGAGACCGACATTCAGTTGGGTGAGCGTTTGTCGCGGTGATGCTTCCGCTGGCAGCGCAACTGCGCTCATCTCCCGCTGGCGGCCGCCGAGCGAGAACACCAGCGTCTCGCCTTCCAGACTGCTTAACAGCTTTTCGCTTTCCGGCAAGGTAAAGTTCACCGTGCTTTTCTGCTCCAGCGACGCAGTAAGATGGCGATCAATCGTGCCGCCGGAAAGCTGGGTACGCCGGGTAAGATGCTTCTGCAGCGCGCTGGTCTGCGCCGCCGCATCGCCGCGCATTGAGGATTGCCGCAACTGTAAAAGCTGTGTTTCCGTCTGCGCCAGATAGCTATCCGCCTGCTGAACCGCGGTCAACTGCTGGTTGAGCTGAACGTTGTAGCGCATCGGGCGGCGCGAGAGTAGCGCCGACTCCGGGAAAGCGCTGCGCGGCGTGACGGCGTCCGGGGTACGAACGCGGGTAACGCTTTGCGGCGCATCAATAGTTCCGCGCCCGGTAGTCGGGGACGCGGAGGTGGTCAGGGATGATGTTTTTAAACCAACTTGCATAGGGATTACAACATACTGAACAGGTTAAGCTGGCTGACCATACTGTAAGCCTTATTGGTTATCTGAACTGACTGCAAATACAACTGCAGGTTAACAGAGGTGGTGACCTGATCCGTATCCGCCAGGTCACTGACGAGCTGCTGATTCGCCATGCTGACATCCGTGTGCGCATCGCCCAGCAACGTCAGGCGATTCTGCCGACCGCCAAGGTCGGTAAACAGGCTCGCAATATTATCCTGTGAGTTCTTCACCGAGCCCAGCATCGCATCGATATCATCTTTGTAATCGGCAAAATTCGCGTTGGGATCCTGCATTTTATCGCTCAGTTCCTTCAGCTTATTCAGCATCTCCAGATCGTTGCCCGACTCAGAGAACGCCTGGGCAATATTGGTATTTTCCGTGATGGTCACACCGTTGGCGACAATGGTTTCACGGGTGCTGTCGTTACCGCCATAAACATACTGACCGTTCTCATCCAGCGACACGGTTTTACTGTCGGTTTTGGTGCCGGAAAACAGATAACTGCCGTTCTCGCTTTTCGCGTTCATCGTCGCCACCAGCGAGTCGAGCATGGAGGCGATTTCCGCGCCGTAGCCCGCCATATCCTTCTGGCTATGAGTGCTGTTGTTCGCCGACAGCAGCTTATCGTTCAAAGAGAGTAATTGCTTACTCAGCGCATCCACGTTCGACTCCTGAATGGCCAGCGCGCCGCTCAGGCTGGTGATATTGCTCTGATACTGAGTAATCGCCGACTGTTCGCGGTTAAGCTGCACCAGACGGCTGGCCGCGACCGGGTCGTCAGATGGCACATTGATGCGCTTGAGCGTCGACATCTGTTCCATCAGCTTACTGAGACGGGTGCTGTTGGTGCCCATCTGCGACAGCATGGCATTTGAATTGTAGAGACTACTGATACGCATAATCTATTTTTCCTCTGGCGCTTAGAACAAGTTCATCAGGTCGGTGAAAATCTGATTACCGGTGGAGATAACCTTCATGTTGGCCTGGTAAGACTGCATGTAGATTTGCAGGTTAATCGCCTCTTCATCCTGATTTACCGCGCTCAGGTTATCGCGCTGGGTCTGCGCCTGTTCACTGACCGCCACTGCCGCTTCCATTTCCGTGGTGCTCTGTCTGCTGGCGATGCCGATAGTCGAGATAATGGCCGCCGCCCCTTCGTTCAGGCTCATATTGCCTAAACCAGGAATATCGGTTTTCTGGTTTTTCAGTTCAATCAGCGCCGTCAGGTTGTCGCTGTTGCCGGGCTCATCTTTCGCCCCTGAAAGCGCCAGTTCTTCAGGCGTGAGGTCATTCACCTGCAACATACCGGCCGGGTTACTCGGGTCGAAGGTAAAGAGTTCCTTACCCGGATTGCCGTTGAGGTCATAGCCTTTTTTCAGTTGCTCATTGAAGAGAGAGGCCACGGCTTCCGCCATCCCCTGCACCGACTCTTTCATCTGCTGGAGGGTGCCGGTTTCATAGTCGTAGAGCGCGCCCAACTGGCCGCCGGTGGACGGGTTCAGCGAAAATTCACTGGTGGAGAATTTCAGCGTCAAGGTGGAGTTGCCGTTTGCATCCTGGCCCACGCTCAGTTGCCCGGCGGTTTTACCGCTGACCAACGGCTGACCGTTAGTTAATGAAACGGTGAAGCTGCCGGATTTGTCCTCGCTGACTTTCACATCCGCCATTGAACTGAGCGTTTTCACCAGTTCGTCACGCTGATCGCGCAGGACGCTGGCGTTACCGCCGGTCGACTCCATATCGGCGATCTTCTTGTTATAGTCGGCAATGTTGCCGCTCAGGGTGTTAATCTGATCGACCATCGCACTACGCTGGGTATTGATGGACTCTTTCTGGCTGGTGATGAAGTTATTCATGCTGTTAAAGCGCGTTGCCAGCGAGCCCGCCTGATTGAGCAACTGCTGACGCAGCGCCGGGGACTCCGGCGTCTGGGTCAGTTCGCTCAGGGCATTGATAAACTCATCCAGGCCATTGCCGAGGCTTGTGGTATCCGTACCAATCACCTTCTCAAGCGAAGTAATGTACTGATTGCCCGTCGAGAAATAGTTCGCTTTGGTGTTGGTCTGCCAGACCTGATTAACCAGATACTGGCTGGAGATGCGGCGAATACTATCCACCTGTACGCCGCTGCCCGGCGTTAACCCGGCTTCGCCCATTGGCCCGATAGCGCTCTGGACTACCCCCTGACGGCTGTAGCCGCTCACCAGCATATTGGCGATGTTCATCGACGTTACGTTCATGCCTACCTGCGCGGCCTGAATACCGCTGTAAGCAATGTTAATCATACTCATGGGTTACTCCTGTTCGCGCATCACCGGGACGACGGGCGTTTTCAATTCATTGGGCTGCTCTTTTAAAGCGACCAAAGCGCCCGCATCCTTAAGCGGCGTATTTCCCTGCGGCGAAAGCTGGTTGATTATCATCTGCGCGATGCCGGTACTGCGCTGCGAAGCCAGCTCTGAAGCGAGTTTGTCATCGTAAAAATCGCGCATCATGCGCTGCTGTTTGCTGTTGAACGGGTTATCTTCCCCCAGCACATCAGCGGCTTTACGCATCTGCGACAGCATCGAGCGCAGCATCAGCGCTTCAAACTGCTCTGCCGCCTGTTCCAGATTTTGCGCCTTCACCTGCCCGGTAATATCCCCGGGCAGAATTGACGTTTGACGATTAATCGCATTGACCATTAGATAACCACCAGTTCAGCATCCAGCGCGCCCGCTTCATGCAGCGCCTGTAGAATGGCCATGGTGTCGTCCGGCGCCGCGCCAAGGCTGTTAATGGTATTGACGATGCTGCGCAGACTGGTGCCCGCGGCAATCATCACCATCTGACCGTTCCCGCGATTGACGTTAACATCGCTCTCCGGCGTCACTACCGTCTGCCCCTGGCTGAACGCGCCAGGCTGGCTGACGTTTGAGGATTCACGGATGGTCACGGTCAGGTTGCCGTGAGAGACCGCTGCAGCGCGAACCACCACCCCGTCGCCAATCACTACCGTGCCGGTGCGCGCATTGAACACCACTCGCGGCGGCTGTTTACCGGCGTTGATCTGCACATCTTCCAGCGTCGACATAAACGCCACGCGCTCACCCGCGCTCATC
This sequence comes from Pseudocitrobacter cyperus, assembly GCF_039889165.1. Classification (NCBI taxonomy): domain Bacteria; kingdom Pseudomonadati; phylum Pseudomonadota; class Gammaproteobacteria; order Enterobacterales; family Enterobacteriaceae; genus Pseudocitrobacter; species Pseudocitrobacter cyperus. The sequence continues at coordinate 1,768,455 of NZ_JAYMYY010000001.1, forward strand.
GGCGCACGTACCGCCACGTTGGTGGCGCTCTGGGCGGTGGCAGTGCCTGAGCCAAAGGCGTTATTAAGCGCCACCGCCACGCTATTGGCGGTTTTAAAACTCGGGCGCTTCAGGTTCAGCATCACCATCGGTTCCTGCTGGAAATCGCTTGGCACTTCACGTTCGACGGAGCCGCCATTCGGCACGCGCCCTACGGTTGGCGTATTAATGGTGACGCTGGAGCCACTATTGCCCTCCGCCTTTACGCCGCCGACAACCACATTACCCTGCGCCAGCGCATAAACTTCGCCATCGGCACCGCGCAGTTGCGTCAGCAGCAGCGTACCGCCGCGCAGGCTTTTAGCGTCGCCAATGGAGGAAACGGTCACGTCAATACTCTGCCCGCGCGCGTAGCCCGGCGGCAGCGTGGCGCTGATTGCCACCGCCGCCACGTTCTTCACCTTCGGGTCGATTTTGGTCGGTAGCTGTACGCCAAACTGACGCAGCATATTCGTCACCGACTGACTGGTGAATTTGACCTGGTTTTTATCGCCGGTTCCGTCAAGGCCAACCACCAGGCTGTACCCCACCAGTTGGTTGCCGCGCACGCCCTGAATATCCACGACATCGCCAAGACGTTGCGCCAGCGCATTCACGCTCCACAGCAGCAGGGCAAAAAGTGCCACTTTACGCATCACAGCCTCCATTAAATCGGGAACAGCGGGTGGTTGAAGAAGCGCGTCAGCCAGCCTGCAGAGTTAGCGTCGCTCAGCGCGCCGCGTCCGGCATAGGAGATACGCGCATTCGCAATACGCTGGGACGAGACGGAGTTGTCACGCTCGACGTCATCGGCACGCACCAGCCCGGTGACGCGCATATATTCATCGCCCTGGTTGAGGGTCAGCCACTTCTCGCCGCGGATCGCCAGCACGCCATTGGGCAGCACTTTGTAGACCGCCACGGTGATCGCCCCGCGCAGGCTGTTTTGCTGCTGCGAGGTGGCATTGCCATTAAAGTTACGATTGCCGTCGATAGAGGCGGAAAGCTTATCAACCGAATGACCAAACGCTTCCGGAATGCCCAGCGAGACATCGTTCTTTTTGCCGAAATTGGTCTTCGCCTGTTTACTGGCCTGGGTGGACTCATCCAGTTTGACGGTCAAAATATCGCCCACGCGATAGGCGCGGCGATCCTGAATCAGCGACCAGTTATAGCCGCTGTTATATAACCCGCCGCCGCGCACCTGCGCGTCCGGCATCACAATATCTTCCGGCGGCGCGAAGGCCGCATCGTCTTTTTTTACCAGCAACGCCGGGCTTTCACAGCCCGACAAAAAGAGTGCCAGCAAAACCATTACCCACTGCTTTTTCATAACGCTTTCACTTTACGGCCCGGTCGTTACATCGACTGGGTGACAAACTTCAGCATGTCGTCGGCGGCTGAGACCATTTTGGCGTTCATCTCATATGCGCGCTGAACGGTGATCATATCCACCATCTCCTCGACGACCTGCACGTTAGAGCCTTCCAGCGACCCCTGTTCCAGTTGGCCGAATGCCTCTTCACCCGGAACGCCTTCCACCGCTTCACCGCTGGCGGCGGTTTCGCGATAGAGGTTGCCGCCAATCGCTTCCAGCCCGGCCGGATTGACGAAGTTCACCAGCGTCAACTGCCCCAGTTCGACCGGGTCGGTCTCCCCCGCCACGGTGGCGGTGATGGTGCCGTCTTTGCCGATTTGCAAATCTTTCACGTTCTCCGGCAACTCAATTTGCGGCACCAGCGGCAGGCCTGCAGCATTGGTTAGCACACCGTCCGGCGTTTTCTGGAAGTTACCGGCGCGTGTATAGCCGATATCGCCGTTCGGCATCTCCACCTGGAAGAAGCCCTGCCCGGTGATCGCCACATCCAGCGCCTGTTCGGTGTTCTGAATGCTGCCGACGGTAAACTCTTTTTGCGTACCGACAATCTTCACCCCGGTACCGTACTGAATCCCGGTCGGGGCGACGTTGTTCTGATCCAGTTGGCCGCCCGGCGTGCGCTGATTCTGATAAAACAGATCGGCGAACATGGCGCGGTCACGCTTAAACCCGGTGGTATTGACGTTCGCCAGGTTGTTGGAAATGGCGGTCATTTTGGCGTCCTGCGCCGCCAGACCGGTTTTACTGATCCACAATGCGGGATTCATCTCTCTACCTTCTCTTATTATCAGGAGCCACGGATCAGACGGTTGCCCGCCGTCGCGAGGTCTTCTGCGGCTTTCATCATTTTGATCTGCGCTTCGAACTGGCGGTTGAGCGCAATGCTCGACACCATTTCGTCAATCGCCGAGACGTTGGCGCTCTCCAGATGTCCGGCGGCGATCATCACGTCCTCATCGCGCGGGTTGACCGCCGCGTTAGTCACCAGAAAACCGTCAGCGTTTTTACTCAGTTCACCGGTGGGCACATTGACCAGCTTGATACGGTCAATATCCACCGGCGCGGCGATATCGCCATCGTCAGGCACAATGGTTATCACCCCATCATCACCGATGCTCACGGAGGAGAACGGCGGCAGGACAATCGGCCCGTTGTCCCCTTCCACCGGCAGACCGTTAATCGACAGTTCACCATCAGCATTAACATCAATCTGCCCGTTGCGGGTATACACCTCACGGTTGCCCTGGCTCAGGGCGATCAACCCCTCGCCCTTAATCGCCACGTCGAGATCGCGCCCGGTATCACGCACCGCGCCGGGCGTCATATCCACGCCGCCCTGCATCGGCTGCGTCATGTAACGCGAGGCGTAGCCTTCGCCGTTCACCTGTTGGGTCATCGCCCTGTCAAGATCGCCGCGAAATCCCTGGGTGTTAACGTTCGCCAGGTTGTTGGCGTGGATCTCCTGCTGCGACAGCGTGCGTGATGCGCCGCTCACGGCGGTAAAAATCAAACGATCCATTACACCGCCTGGAAGAGTGCGTTCATCATGCTGTCATTGGTGCTGATCACTTTGGTGTTAGCCTGATAGTTACGCTGCGCGGTCATCAGCCCCACCAGTTCAGAGGTCAGGTCGACGTTAGACTGCTCCAGCGCACCGGCGGTGATCGAACCCAGCAGTCCTGTACCCGGAGCACCGGTCAGCGGCGCGCCGGAGCTGGCGGTTTGCGTCCAGGTGGTGCCATCCTGCGACTGAAGGCCGTTGGCGTTAGCGAAGTCCGCCAGTACCAGTTGCCCCTGCAACATGCGCTCGCCGTTAGAGAAGGTGGCGTAAACGCTGCCGTCGGCGTCAATCGCCTGCCCGGTACGTTCACCGGAGGCATAGCCGCTGCCCTGGTTTTTGCTGACCGAGAAGTCAGAACCGTACTGGGTGGTGCCGTTATAGCTCAGGTCGATAGCCAGCCCAGCCGCGCCCGGAACATCGATATTCAGGGTGGTCAGGTTGGTCGGTTTGGTCAGTACGCCCTGATCGGAGAAGGTCATCTCCTGGGTGCTGTTCGGGATTTCCGCGTCATCCATGTAGTAGTGCACTTCCCAGGTGTTATCGTCCGTTTTCACGAAATACTGGTTCAGCGTATGTTCACGCCCCAGTGAGTCATAGACCTGAGTGGTATAGCTGTTGTTGTAGGAGGTGTTGTCTTTGGGGTCGAATGTCCCGTTGACCGGCACTTCCGCGTTGGCATCAAGGTTGGCGGTGAAGTCGAGACTGTCGGTCGCTTTCGCCGGAATGGAACCGCTGCTGATGGTCAGGTTGCCGACAGTACCCACCTGAAGCTGGCCGTTTGCATCTACCGGATACCCCTGTAAGTACATACCCAGGTTGTTGATCAGGTTGCCGCTGCTGTCGGTACCGAAATAGCCCGCACGGCTGTAGGCGGTCGTCCCCGCGCTATCGCGTACCACAAAGAAGCCATTGCCGTTGATCGCCAGATCGAGGGCGTTGCCGGTGGAAGCGATGCTTCCGCCTTTGGTGATGCTCTGCGTCACGCCGGAAACGCCGACACCCAGCGGCTGGCTTTCGGCATACAGCGAAGAAAACTCAGCGCGGCCAGATTTGAAACCCACGGTGCCGGAGTTAGCGATGTTGTTGGAGATCGCGTTAAGCTGTTCTGTTACGGCGTTCAGGCCGGTGGTGGCAATATTAAAGCTCATAAAAGTTCCTGTTTCATCATCTCGTCAGCGCGCATCAGGCGCTGTTTTTCGAGGTTGTTCCAAACTGCGTAATGTTGTTGTAAGCAATGTCGCCAATGCCATTGATGTTCAGCACCGTCGAGCTACCGTCGAGCGGAATGCGCACGTTAGTGACCGTGCCGCCCACTTCAATCGGCACCGCTTCTTCACCGGTATCCGTCACCACGCTCAGGGTATATTTGCCTTCGCTCAGGCCCATTTCCGCCGGGTCGATGGTGAAATCCACCTGCCCCGCTTCCTGTTTGCCCAACTCAATTTTGTGCTCGACGCCAGCGGAGTCCTTCACAATCACCGTCACCACGCCTGCGGCATGTTCCAGCGTCAGACGCCCGTCAATCGCCGTTTCTCCGTCGCTGTTGATGCTGTCGCTCTGCACCATCACATGCTGGCCGACCAGATTGCCGGTGGTGAGGGTTTGCAGGTTGTCCATCAGCACCGAACTGTTGGCCATAAGCTGCGACATGGTCTCCATTGATTGCACCTGAGTAAGCTGCGCCAGTTGGCTGACGTATTCGGTGCCATCGGTCGGGTTGAGCGGATCCTGGTTCTGGATCTGCGCCACCAGCAACTGCATAAACAGGGTATTCATGCCCGATGCGGTGCTGCTGTTGCTGGCGATGCTGCTGTCGTAAGAGGTCGCCTGGGCGTTACTGGTCGTGTTGTCGACATTCATACTTACGCTTCTCCGAGTCGCAGCAGGCTTTGCTGCATGCTTTTCACACTGTTGAGCACTTCGACGTTGGTTTCGAAGCTGCGCGATGCCGACATCATGTCCGCCATCTCTTCCACCACGTTGACGCCCGGGTAGTAGACGTAGCCGTTGTCATTCGCCAGCGGGTTATGGGGTTCGTAGCGTTCAACGGCGTCGCCGCTCTCCACCACATCCATCACCTGTACGCGTGCGCCGGTCAGGGCGCGGCTGTTCATCAGTTCGTCGTTGTTGTAAATCGCGGCAAACACCGGGCGGCGGGCTTTATAAACCCCCTCTTCGGTCGCAGCCGCAGTTTCTGCGTTCGCAAGGTTACTGGCGATGGTGTTCAGTCGAACGGTTTGCGCCGTCATCGCCGACCCCGAGACGCGATAAATATCGGTAAAAGCCATATTCCGTGATTACCTGCGTAGGGTTACTTACCTTCAATAGCCTGCTTCAGGCCGGTGAATTTCATGTTTAAAAATGCCAGGCTCATCTGGTAGTCCTGCGCGTTTTTGGCGAACTCTGCCTGCTCCACATTTAGCGAAACCGTGTTGCCGTCAGACGCGGGCTGATAGGGCACGCGATACATCGCCTGCGGCGTCGCTGATTGTGAAAAACTGCGCGATGAACGTTGCATCTCAGCGGCAAAATCAATATCTTTAGCCTGAAAGTTGGGGGTATCGACATTGGCCAGGTTGGCTGAAAGCAACTCTGCTCGGGAAAGTCGAAGTGCTACAGCCTGTGGATGTACGCCCAATGCTTTGTCAAAAGTAATACTCACAATTCACGCCCTCGTGATGCTAAACCTGCAATGATCTGCTCACCCTAATAGCAAAATCCATGCCAAGGTTTTAACGTCATGATTTATAATGATTTAAACTGTTTTACCGCCGCCAGCATGAAGCGTTACTTCCGCTTCGGCGTACTCTCTTTCCTCCTTGTGCTGACGGCGAGCGCCGCGGCCAGCGGAAAAACCCCGAATGCCCGCAAGCAGATCCAGGTCGCCGTTCAACTCAACGCCGCTGAAGTTATCTATCAGGAAGCCAGGCGCCGTCAGTGGCCGAATTACCAGGCAGATCTGAACCTGTTTATTCCTTCAGAGGTGTCGCGCTTCGCCACCTGCGCCAAAGAACCCACCGTTTCCTTCCCCGATGGCGAGCGCATCGACCTCATCCGTCTGCGCGTTGACGTGCGTTGTGAAAGCCCGCAGCGCTGGGATGTGGCGGTGACGGTGAAACCGGATATCTACCTTCCGGTGGTCGTGGCGCAAAACACGCTGGAGCGCGGACACCTGCTCTCTCCTTCTGATGTCGCCATTAAGAAGCTCAATATCAGCAGCCTGCGCGGTAACTATCTGACCAACCCCGACGAAGTGATGGGGCTGACGGTAAAGCGCCGCGTGCGTGAACGCCAGGCGATTGCCCTCACCCAACTGGAATCCCCGGTGCTGGTCGAGCGCGGTCAACGTGTGCTGATGATTGCCGAACAGGGCGGTGTGGAAGCCCGCACCATGGGCGAGGCGATGAAAAAGGGGCGTAAAGGCGAGATGATTAAAGTGAAAAATGAGAGTAGCGAACGCGTGGTGAGCGCCATTGTCGCCGAAAGCGGCGTGGTGAAAATGGTCTACGCCAGCGGGCGCTAAAAAAGTGAGGATGAGGTTTAAGTTTGTCGACACTCTGGCCGCTCTTATTCAATACAGGGCATCGGAAGCCCCACTTCCGCCAGGCAGGATTCGTCAGCACCCATACCAAAAAATGAAAAAGAGAGCGTAGCGATGAAAGTAGAAGCAACCCAATACAATCTGGCCAGCGCCATCAACAAAGCCAGCGCCGCCGAGCAGACCCGCACCGTCGCGCAGGAAGGCAGCAAAATAGAACGCAGCGCCGCGATTGACCCGGTACTGGGCGATGCGCAATCACAACTGGCCGCGCTGCCGGAAGTGGATATGGCCCGAGTCGCCGAGATGAAAGACGCCATCAGCAGCGGCAAAATTGCCATTAATCTCGACTCCCTGACGGAGTCGATGCAGAAATACTTCCAGAGGTAAATATGACTAACGCTGCCCATAGCGTTAAAAGCCTGATACAGGGTATGGTCTGCGATCGCCAGCACTACCAGGCCCTGATCCAACTTCTTGAAGCGCAGCGCGAGCACATCATTGCCCGCCGCGCAAGCGAACTCGATGCCCTGAATACTCAGGTGATGGAGCGCTACCAGCAGCTTTCCGCGAACAGCCAGCAGCGCTATCGCCTGCTCAATCAGCTAGGTATTCCGGCGACGGCCGAAGGAATGCTGTCGCTGATTTCCCGCCTTCCCGCCTCTCATCGCACATCGGTTGCCGCACTGTGGCAGGCGCTGCAACAGCAGGCAAACCAGTGCTTTGCCGCCAATGAATACAATGGTTCTCTGATGAACATGCAACAGGAGATCCTGGTGAATGTGTTGAACGCCAGCGAGCCGGAAAACTGGTTATATCAGCAGGGGTGATCCCAACCCGCTTCATCTCCCTTAGAGGTCTGTTTTCAGTGGAAGACAATATTTTCAAATTCCGCCGCGATATTAATATTCATTATCGCATCAGTCAGCCTAAATACGATTGCCAGCACCTGCTGATTGTTATGTCAGGGTTTAATATTCCTGACCCCACTATTTATGATTTTGATATGCTGGCGCATTGCCGCTCCACTATTTTGTGGATTAAAGATGATTTTAATGGTTTACCCGCTTATTACCTATGCCACCAAATGAAATTCGACATTGAGAACGGGGTCAGTACGCTTATCAATGCGGTGATTGAGTACGTGAAGCCCAAAAATATCTCCATACTGGGCGCATCGAAAGGTGGCAGCGCGGCGCTGTACTACGGTATTAAGCACAAAATCAAAAATATCATTACCTGTGTGCCGCAGTTCAACATAGGTAGCTATGTCGCAAGCGGATACTGGGAAGCGGTTGGCCGAAGTATGATGGGTGAGGTGTCGGCGGAAAAAATCGTCATTCTCGACCGTTATCTGTCAGGGATCATTAAGTACGATAAGCTTCTGCAACGGAATATTTACCTGTTTACCTCCCGCCAGGATAAACAGTATCAGACAGAGATCGCCCCTCACCTCTCACTTTTTGATAAATACACGTCCTTCAATCTGATTGAGACTGCTTCAAGCCTGGTTACTGAGCATACTGCGGTGACGCCTTATAATTTAAATCTTATTTTGGCGCTGATTTATCAGTTTGAATCAGGGGTATCTCCTGCCTGGGGTCACATCCGCAACGGCGACCAGAGCCACTTCATTCACAAGGAATAAATTATGCGTGCGCAGACCGATTGCGTTGCCTTTTTTATGGAAACCTCTTTCCATTACCAGGTTTATCGCAACATCATTAGCCACCTGATTAGCCACAACGTTGCCTGCGAACTGGTGGTTAATGACCTGATTGAACCAGCATTCGTTAATGAGATGATTTCCGGGCTGAGAAAAATCAGCATGCCGGGGCTGGCTTGTGTTTCATTATCGTCGGTGATTAAGTCAGGAAAAAAATATCGCTGTATGATCAGCCCCTATTATCTACAGTATCTTGAAAAAACGGCAGATATTCATATACGCACACTGTACGGCCTGGCGAAAAATCAGTGGAATCATGCCGAATGGAATACTCAGTATGACTATATTTTATGCTACAGCCACTATACGCAGGCATCCTTGCAGTGTGGCGATAAAGCCATCGTGGTCGGCAATCCGCGTTTTGACGACTGGCATAATAAAACGTATCAAAAAGCGCTCCCGTCTGAATTAAACATCAACCCCGCCAAACCGACGCTGCTTTATGCTCCGACCTATGGCGATCTCAGTTCTCTTCCCCACTGGGCGGAAAAGCTGGGGCGTTTACGTCAGGAGTACAATATTATTGCCAAACTGCATCATGGCACCCTGTACCGGGAGAGTGAGCGTAGCGCCCTGAAGCTGGCGCAGCGTTATCTGAAAAATATCGTCAGCGATAATGACCTGACGCTGACCCTGCTCGAACAGGCCGATTACGTCGTCACCGACAACAGCGGCTTTATTTTTGATGCCATCCATGCCGACAAAAAAGTGATTCTTCTTAACTGGAAGGAGATGGGGAAATTACTGGCCGATAACGCGTCTTATAGCTCCCCCGACAGCCCGGAACAGAAAGTTCGTGCATACCTGCCAGTTGCTGAAGATATGCAGGAAATACGCGACTATTTATCAGCAGACTGGCCCTGGGGCGAAATAGCGCCCGCGCTGCAAAACATTAAAACCGAATATTGCGATGCCTTTAATGATGGAATGGCCGGACTTCGCGCCGCGCTGGTCATTATTGAAGCGCTACGCGAGCAGCGTTAAAAAAGATCGGGCCACGATATCGTGGCCTGATGGTTCAGAGATGTTTAATGACTTCAATCACCGCCGTTGTGGAAACGGCGGGCGTGCGAGGGAGATAAACCACCTTCACCGAGTCGCAGAGATGATCAAATTTTCCCTGCCAGTCATCTCCCATCACTAAGGTATCTGCGGCGTAGCGTTTAATATATTCCGCCTTTAATTCCAGAGACTCCTCAAGAAAGACCGCATCAACATATTTTATTCCGGCAACAATCGACAGCCGCTCCTGTTCTGCATAGATGGGATAACGCCCTTTTTTTTGGTAATTCAGGGCATCCGATGAGACGCCCACCACCAGCCGTCCGCCCAGCGCTTTTGCCCGGCGCAGAATATGCAGGTGGCCGACATGAAACACATCAAACGTGCCAAAGGTAATGATATTTGTCATGTGCGTCAGGCCATTACAGCAGAGACAGCCCGCATAACAGGCTGTAATCCGCCGTGGTATCCCCTTTTGGCGGGAAAGGATGCTGCTGTTTCCACGCTTCGAATGCGCTCACCAGCATCGCTGCCTCTTCTGCCGTCAGTTGATGGTTATCAGCGCTGCGAATAGCGCAGAGCATTTTGATGCAGAAAAAATCACGCGCCAGGGCGAGGAATGCTTCACCGTAGTTGTCGCAGGCAATGCCCGGGAAAACCTGATGGTAGAGCTGATAAATCAGCGCATTCGTCAGGATCCACGGCTGTTCATCAAACAAGGTGATCGCCTGCCATTGGGCAGCCATCGCCTGATGACGCTCCGCCAGGCGTGAAGGCGAGAGGATCGCCAGTTCGCTCAGCTTCAGCGCCATCGCCATTTTTTCGGCCATCGGCACATCCAGATTCAGGCGAATCGCTCCCATCTCTTTTAACGCCGCCACCTGGTGCTCAGGAATGGCGGGCAACAGGGCAAACTGCTGTGCCAGCACGCCCTTCTCCGCCAGGTCAGCAAGTTGTTCAGCCATCGCGCTTAACAGGGCGGGCTCCTGCTCACCCTGGTCTCGATACTGCTGCGCTTTACTCAGCAGCACGCCGATTGCATAAAGACGCCCTTCCAGCGTCAGCGCCGGATGGATTGCCAGGTTAATACAGTGCTGATTCAGCGCTTCATGCCAGGCATCCAGTACGGTTTCACTCTCCGCGGGTTTCGGTTCAGTGTGCAGTACAAAGGCTTCCGGGTTAAGCAAGGCCTGGCGGGCTGCCGTCTCGCAGGCGAGATTCAGGCTTTCGCGCTGCTGATTTTTCAGCCTGATGCTGACATACGGAAAACCGGGCTGCGCGTGGCGGCAGGCCAGGCAAGTGCAGGCACTCTCCTGCGCCGCATAGCCTTTAACAAACTCAGGGTGATAATGTTCGATCGATTCCATCTTGCTCTCTCAGGGGCATAATCTGTTTAACGGTGTTTACGGAAAAACCAGTGTGTGCAATCAACCACCTCGCCGCTTTGCGGGTCAGGGTGGTGATGTAAAAAGGCGAAGCCAGGGCTAAAGCCCAGCCAGACGTCGCCACGATTCATCACCGCCGCCCAGCAGCGATCCAGACTGGCGTTCAGTTCAATTCCCTGGCGGTAAGCGTTTAACAGCTCAGCGTAATAACCGGCGTTCACCGCGTAAGCACAGCCGCAGCCCGCGTTAAAGATCCGCGCTACGCCTGGCATGGCCTGCGTAGGGGTAAAATTCTCATAGCGTGCGCCGAGGGTAAGCCCCTGCCAGGCGATGTGCTCCAGCCCGTTGAGCAATTTATTCACGTAGAGAACCGTATTCTCTTTTTTGACAAACTGAATATCGGCATCCAGCAGCAGGACGTTGCGCCAGCCCTTTTGCTGCGCCTCTTCCAGCACCTGGCAGTGGGTTTTCAGTTCCACATCCTGCTTCATCACCAGCCACAGTTGTTCCGCGCGGATACCAAACGCCAGCAGCGCTTCACAGCGTTTTTCCAGTTCAGCGGAGTCTTTGTCATCAAACAGCAGCGCGATTTTTTCAAATACCGCCCAGTTCACCTGGGTATTGACCGGGGCATTGCTCAGTCGGCGGTAGTGCGCCAGTAAATTCGGGTCGCTGACAAAATCCTCAAGGGTAAGATCCACCGGCTGAGAACTGCTCATGACAAAATCTTTATCGTAGGTGTTCTGGCTGTGCGAAATGCACAGAATGGCCTGTTTCGGGTCTATCTGATGAACTGGCGTGGTAAAACCATTGAGGAACGAGGACTCTTCCGCCCGCGTTGCCGTATCGTCATAGCGATGTTTTTTCAGGTAATTACGATGAAAACCGAACGTACCATTCAGCGCATGATTCGGGCCGAACGCATGGGTAAGATAAATTTTATTCAGGTGGCTGTACCAGATGTAGATCTGATCGGAGGCGGAGAAACGGGCGTTATTCTCCTGCATTTGCGCCACCTGCCAGGAGATTTTATTTGGCGGATAGTAGTCGTCATCGTCGAAACAGAGGATGTACTCCCCTGTAGCCAGGTCGTTGAGCATATTGCGCTTTTGCCCCAGCACCAGCCGCTCTTCGCTGTGAATATAGCGCACATTGGGCAGCGCCGGGTCAACCATCATCTCAATCAGGTCGGCATTGCTTGTCGGCGAGTCGTCGAGGATCACCAGCTCGCGCCTGTCGGCCGGATAGTCCTGGTACTGCCAGATGTAGAGCAAATAGGGCAGAAATTCACGGCGGTTATACGTTGGGCAGACAACGCTGACAAACGGTGTGCGCTGAGGCGATGACGCCTGCTGGCGCTTCATCAACGCGTCCATTAGCGTGGCGCCGCGCGGAGGATTTTTTATCGTAGACATAGTTCTTATCGCTGTCGTGATACGCGTTGCTGACGCAGCCAGCACTGGGTGGAAAGAGAATCGGTGGTTTTCTGTTCGCGACGCAACTGGGCGGTCTGACGATCGACGCGTTTCGCATCCAGCACCAGTTCAAGGCTTTTTTCCCGTCGCGACTCGGACAGCAGATTACCCTGAAGCTTCTGCGCCTCCAGTTGTGCCAGCGCCTGTTCCTGCTTCTGCCAGTCAATGACGCGCTGAATATTGTGTTTATATTTTGCCTGGTTAAACATCATGGCCGCGCTGCCGCCCTGGGTGGTTGCCAGTTCACCCGCCAGTGAAGTCAAGGTGGCGATATTTTTCTCGAAACGCTGGCAAATCTGATTCTGTGAAGCCAGTTGGCTGCTTAAATCATCCACCGCACGGCTGCGCAGCAGGTGAAGTTGCTCAAGCGTTGAGATCAGTTTGTTCATGGTTCAGCCCTATCCTGCCTGCGCCAGCGCGCACAAATCGTCGACCACGGCGGCAATAGGCGCCGGGTTCTGCACTTCCTGCTGTAAAAATTGGTTGATGGCCGGAGATAAGCGCACGGCTCTGTCCGCCAGCGCATCCGCGCCAGCCACATATCCGCCAAGGGGGATCAATGGCTTAATGCTTTGATATTCCGCGTAAAGCTGCTTCAGGGTGCGTGCGGCAAGCTGGTGCTCGCGCGGCGTAATCTGGCTCATACAGCGGCTGATCGACTGGCCGATATCAATGGCCGGATAGTGTCCGGCTTCCGCCAGATGGCGCGAGAGGACAATGTGCCCGTCCAGTACCGCGCGGGCGCAGTCCACAATCGGATCCTGTTGATCGTCCCCCTCCGCCAGTACGGTGTAGATTGCGGTCATCGAGCCTTCGCCTTCGCTGTTGCCCGCGCTCTCAACCAGACGGGGGATCATGCCAAATGCCGACGGCGGATAGCCTTTCGTCGCGGGCGGTTCGCCAAGCGACAGGGCAATTTCACGCTGCGCCATGGCGTAGCGCGTCAGGGAGTCCACCAGCAGCAGAACGTCTTTACCTTTGTCGCGATAGTAGCTGGCGATGGTATGGCACAGTTCGGTGGCTTTAATACGCATCAATGGCGATTCATCCGCCGGGGCGGCGACAATCACCGATTTCGCCAGCCCTTCGGCCTGCAAGGCGTTTTCAATAAACTCCTTTACTTCACGCCCGCGCTCGCCAATCAGCCCGACCACCACCACTTCCGCCTGGGTGTAGCGGGTGATCATTCCCAGCAAGACACTTTTACCGACGCCGCTACCCGCCATCAGGCCGACGCGCTGGCCTTTGCCGATGGTCAGCAGGCCGTTAATCGCGCGCACGCCGACGTCCAGCGGTGAATCCACCGGCTGGCGTTTCAGGGGATGAATTTGCGGCAACTGCTGCGCCAGCGGGGTATCGCCGCCGAGTTTTCCGTTGCCATCCAGCGGCTCGCCCAGACCGTTGACCACGCGCCCGAGCCACTGATCGCCAATCATCACGCCGTCGCTTTTCCCGGCGGGAAAAACGCGCGCCCCGGCAATCAGCCCGGAAGGCTGTTTGAAGGGCATCAGATAAGTGACCTCACGGTCAAAACCGACGACCTGCGCATCCATCGTTTCACCGTCCACGCCTTCCACGTGGCAGAGCTGACCGACGGCCAGACGACAACCGACGCACTCCAGCAGAATACCGTTAACACGTACCAGCCGACCCGCGACACGCGCCAGATCGATCTGTTCAATCGACTTCAGCGCCTGTTCGAAATCAAGGCTGCTCATGGGTCGTATCCGCCAGCAGATTCTCTTTCAGCACCTCGACGCACTGGTCGAGACGGTGCTGGCAACCGACGTCCATTTCGGTGGTATCCGTCACTACGCGGCATTCGCCAGGCTCAAGCGTAGCGTCTGCCGAAAGCCCCCATTCGCGGGCTTTCTCCGGCTCAGCTTCGCTAATACGCTGAAACTCTTCGCTGTTGAGCAACACGCGCACCTGCTCTGGAGGCTGTGGCAGGCTGGTCAACGCCTCCTCCACCAGCGCCAGCAACTGCGTGGGGTGCAGCGCCAGTTCACAACGAATCACCTGGCGGGTGACTTTCTCCACCAGTTGGAGCAGCTCTTCGCGACGGCGCTGTTCGTAACTTTCCAGATAGTGCTTTACGTCGGCAGTGATGCGTTCGAACGGCGCGGCGGCGTCGATAAACTGCTGGCGCGCCTGCTGTTTACCTTCTGCCAGTCCTTTGCGCATCCCCTCGTCAAAGCCCAGACGCACGCCCTCCTGATAGCCTTCCTCTTTCCCTTCCGCCATGCCCTGGGCAAATCCCTGGTTCATGCCGTCGTGAAATCCCTCTTTCATCTGTTGCTGATATTCCGCCGGGTCGAGAGTGCGAGTGCCCTCTTCTTCAGGCGGCGTGCCGGTCTGAAGCCAGCGTTTACGCAGCGGCGGAAATTTATGCAGGCGCGGCTTCACCACCGCCTGTCGGCGTGGGGTTAAGGCATCCAATGGCAGGTTTCGGCGTTTAAACATGGCTTAATCCACCGTCTGCTCGGCAAAGAGCTGTACCTGAATCTCACCCTCTTCGGCAAGCTGGCGTACCACCTGCATGATCTCTTTACGCACCTGCTCAATGCGGCTGACCGGCACCGGCCCCAGGCGCGCGGTAGTACTTTGCAGCAGCGTCACCTGGCGTTTCGGCATCACGTTGAAAATAGCCTGACGCAGCACCGGCTCGGTGCCTTTCAATGCCACCGCCCAGTCTTCAAGCGGAATTTCATCCATCAGATGCTGCAACGTCGCTGGCGTCTGACGGCTGAGGATGTAGAACTCGTACATCTCATCTTTGAGTTCATCCACCACTTTCTCATCGCGCTCGCGCAGTTGATCCAGCAGTAGCTGCTGGTTGCTCGGAATACGGTTGACGATGTTGGCCGCGTGTTTAATGCCGACCACCTTCGAGCCATGCTCTGAGAGCACGGCGACGCCGCGATCGATCAGGCGGTCAAGCTCGTCAATGACGTCGCGGTTGATATCATCCAGACGCGCGATACGATAAATGATCTCGTCCTGACGCTCGCCTGGTAGAGCATCCAGCACGCTGGCAGCAATATCCGGCGGCAGAAACGCGAGGAATACCGCCTGAAGCTGTAAGTGCTCCTGGTCGATCAGCGCCGCCAGTTGCGGGGTATCAACCCATTGCAAACGCGCCATGCGGTAGCGAATTTCATCACCGTAGATGCCGTTGATGACGCTACGGGCGATTTCCCCGCCCAGCGCTTTCTCCAGAATACTGCGCAGATAAGTGCGCGATGCGCCGTTGATGCCGCTTTGTTCGCGGTAATCGGAGAAGAAGTTATTCATCGCCTGCCGCGCCTGATTCACCTTCACGTCATGCAGGCGCGCCATGGTTTCGCTCAGCAGAACCACCTCTTCGCGATCCATCTTACGCATGACCTGCGCGGCCGCTTCTTCACCTACGCTCAGTAGCAGGATCGCCGCCTGCTCCAGGCGGCTACGCCCGGCCTGGCTGGCATTATCATTCTGATTTGGTCGTGCTTCGCTCATTGCTGTTGATCCATTGTTTCAGTACGTCTGCTACGCGCTCGGTTTCGCTCTGCGCCAGCACCTGGAGATATTCCACCTTCGCTTCCAGACCAGAACTCTGCGGCGGCAGGTTGTCATCATTATTGAAACCAACTTTCGGCAGGCCAGCCGCCAGGCCGTCTTCCGTCGTGACCATTTCATTGGCCAGCAACACCTGGTCTTTGTGGGCTTCGCTATCAATCGCCACAAGTTCACGGCGGCTAAAGCGCTGCGCCAGCGGGCGCACGCCAAACAGTAAGGTGAGCAGCGCCAGCAAGGCGATGCCGCCGTTCTGCCCCCAGAATTGCGTCGCCGGATCCTGCCACCATTTCAGTTCAGGCATCACCTGGCTTTCCGGTGCGGTAAAGGCCAGCACGTCCATCGTCAGCACATCGCCGCGCGATTTCTCAATACCGGCGGCGCTTTCCACCAGACGCGTCATTGAGGCGAGTTGTTCCGGCGTGATTTTCGCCAGCGCAGGCGCCGTCTGGTTCAGGGCAACGGCGACGTTAAGTTTTTCCAGCTTGTAAGCCGGGTGGCGGATGTGGCGAATATCGCGGTCAAAAGCATATTTACGCTGCTGTTGGCTGCGGCTGGAAAGCGAACGCGGGTCGGAACCGGTCGTCGTTGTGGCATTGGCTTCAGGCTGCGCGCCTGCGGCCTGATTTGCTGCCGCTTCCGGCGCCTGATTCACCGGGCGATTGCTTAGGGAGCCCGGAATGCCGAACGCCATCTCATTGGTGGTGTTTTCCGAGGAGAGTTGTTCATCGCTGATGCGCGGGTCTTTCCCCAGACGTTCCTGGGTCTCTTCCACGCGGCTCAAATTCACATCGGGCGCTACACTTATCCGGAAATTGCCCGCGCCGACCAGCGAGGTCAGCAGGCTGGCTATATTCTGGCTGGTATCCGCGCGGATACGCTGCACCGCGTCATTACCGGCGCGATTGCCTGCCAGTGCGCCATCCGGCCCTTCGATCCCCGCAGACAACAAATTGCCCTCCTGGTCGACAACGCGCACGTTCGCAGGCTGCATGCCCGGAACGCTGCCCGCCACCAGTTGTACAATCGAGCCGACCTGCTGTTCATCAAGCTGTTTGCCGTAGCGCAGTTGCACCATCACCGAAGCGCTGCTGCCTGGTTTATTGGCGAGGACAAAAGAGCTGGCTTCGCTGATCCCCAGATGCACACGGGCGTTTTCCACCGCATCCAGCGCCATAATGCTTTTCGCCAGCTCGCCTTCCATGCTGCGCTTGTAGCGCACATTCTGGATAAACTGGCTGCTGCCGAGCATCTCTTCTTTGTCCATCAGCTCATAGCCATCCGGCGTCACTGCGCTGATGCCTTTGGCCGCCAGCGCCATGCGCGCCTGAGACAGTTTGCTTTCGCTGACCAGAATCTGGCCGTTGTCCGGGTTAATGCGATAAGGGATGGTTTCCGCCCCCAGCACCTCAACCACCTGAGCAACCGGCAGATGCTCCTGCGAGCCATACAGGGCGACATAGCCCTGATTGCGGTTCCACAGGGAGAGTACGATGGCGAGCGCCAGCACGCCGCCGCCAACAATGGCCAGCAGTTGCGTTTTGTTCAGCCCGGAGGGCAATGACATAGCGGGAAGACGAGATTTGATCTTGTTTAACACGATAAAAACCTTAGAGCGGAGTATTCATCACTTCGTCCAGCGCGCTGGTGAGTTTATTGCGCACCTGCATCATGGCTGAGAAGGCTACGCTTGCTTTCTGACTTTCGATCATCGCACCGGCTAAATCGTCGCTTTGACCCATTTCGATAGCTTTTTGCTTCGCGCCAGCGCTGTGCTGCACAGCATCGACGTTGTCGATAGCGTGATTCAGCACCTGGCCGAAAGAGAGACGTTCGCTGGCAGCAAAAGTTGTACTGGCGGGTTGAATCGCCGCCTGACTCTCAAGCGAGCCGGCTCCGGCCAGCGCGGCGGTCTGCTGCATGCGGCTCAGAATTTCAAGCTGCGTGGCATTCACGCCTGTTGCATTTATTACATCCATGACTCAATCCTTCCTGGCTTCAGGAGTAACACTCAAAATCGATGCCTTCATCGCGCATTGAGGCGAGGCGATAACGCAGGGCGCGCGGGGTGATACCTAAAAATTCGGCCGTTTTCGACTTATTGCCTTTATGGCGCTTCAGCAGGTCGATGATGTACTGATACTCCGCCAGGCGACCATGCAGCTTGACGTCGCGGATCGCCGATGCGCCGCTATTATCCTGTTCGCGGTAAGCAGGCATCATATCGATGGCGGGCGTTTCCGGCAGTCTGACGCGAGCGACCAGGCCAAAATCTGCCGCACTCACCTCTTCACTGTTGCTTAAAATCATCCCGCGCTGGATAACGTTTTCCAGCTCACGCACATTGCCCGGCCAGTCGTAGCCCAGCAGTGCGGCGCGGGCATCGTCGCTCAGGCGCAGATTGCCTTTGTGGAAGGCGCGGTACTTGGCGATAAAACGCTGGGCCAGCGGCAAAATATCCTGTTTGCGTTCACGCAGCGGCGTAATATGAATTGGCACTACCGAGATACGATAAAAGAGATCCTGACGAAAACGCCCTTCGGCAATTTCCTGCTGCAAATCTTTATTGGTGGAAGCTATCAGGCGAATATCCAGCGGAATGCGTTTATGGCTACCAAGGCGTTCCACCTCTTGTTCCTGTAATACGCGCAGTAATTTCGCCTGTAGCGCCAACGGCATATCGCCAATTTCATCAAGCAATAACGTGCCGCCATTTGCCTGTTCAAATTTACCGGCGACGCTTGCGACTGCGCCGGTAAACGCGCCTTTTTCGTAGCCGAATAAAATCGCCTCCAGCATACTTTCCGGAATCGCGGCGCAGTTGACCCCAACATAAGGGGAATCACTACCACAGGCATGTTCGTGTATATATTTCGCTACGCACTCTTTGCCCGTTCCTGTTTCACCAGTAATAAGCACTGAAACATTATAGTTAGCAACACGGCGGGCCAACGACATGACGTTAACGCTGGCTGGAGAAACGGCGATAAAACCGTTTTCATTGCGTTCTTCACGCTCAATGATAATGCTCATCAGGAGTACCAACAGAAAGAACAGAATTAAAATAATGGACTGCAAAACCTTTATTAACCACATCACCAAAAAATTACCAAACAACATAAATAATAAAACAAAAACGAAATGTTAATAAAGATAAGTAGTTTGTTATACTTTCTTAAACTTACGCCATCCAGGAAAGTGAGCGCAGTATAGCGAGGGGGTAGGAATTGTCTTGTTTTTAATGGGTATTAAAACTTTAATCTATACTTATCAAGTAGTTATAAAAAACATTAATCACGTCAAATAGCGATAAATAATAGATTAATAACTCATACACGCTTGCAAATAATAGCCTACAATTGTCTAATCACTGTCCCTGATAAATGGTATACGCACCTTCGCCTCGCGAAGCCCCCGATGTTGTAGTAGAGCGACACGAGTTTTTCAAAACTCAAATGCTCCCGGAAGTTTTTTTTCGATAGCACGGCTCCGTGTAGGCAAAAATGCTATTGCTCATTTTTTATTAATACAGTGAACCCGGAATAACCATGTACTCAGTTTCACCGCGAATCAGAATCCATCATCACGATGATTTGCCCGATCTCGTTAAACCGGAGATCAGCAAACTTGGTCGCCCGTGGCATAAGCTACCAAGGCTGATGAATGACAGCTTTGATATTCTTGATGCCAGACTGAGTATCTACTTTTTGAAAAAGCTCCGGGTTAATGCCGCGTTAAAATCGATGACCTTTGCGATAGATCAACACTATAAAAATGCGCAAATTTTCTCGACCCCCTTTGGCAATATTGCTTTCGTGATTGACCGTATTCTGCTGCTCAATATTCTTCATGATTATTATGGCCTGAGCAAAGACAGTAATCATGTTGTCCCCGATGAGACATTGCCGGTAACAAAAACAGAAGAGCGTCTGAAGAGTAAACTCGGCCTGGAATTAACCTCGCTGGTCATCAGTAAAGAGACCTTCGGTGAAGACCTCGATATTAAAGTCGATTACTCCACGGTGATAAGCCTGTGGTCATGGTGTATCACCTTTACGCTTGAAGGTTATGACCACGGCAGCTTTACGGTATTGCTTGACCATCGTCACGTTGACCAGATGCTGGCGTCGTTGCGTTCGCCGGAAGGCAATCAGGCCAGCGCACCGAGCACCCCGTTAAGCCCGGCGCAAATTGAGCGTCTGTTTGAGACGCTGCCGCTCAGGCTTAATGGCCGCTTAGCCAGCCTGAACCTCACCGTCGCGCAAATCGCCGACATTAAACCCGGGGATATTATTCCCATCGCCGTCAATGAACCTTTGCCGGTATTTATCGGCAAAGAGCAGATTTTTGAAGCGGCTATTGCAGAAGATCGCAGCAAGTTGTTCTTGTGCGATATCTATGACAAAACAACCGAGAAACACTATGAGTGATTTGCAACACGAGCTGAGTCAGTCGCTCGATCTGGACGACCTGAACCTCAGCGATATGCCACAGGAAGAGACCGTTGAAGGCAATATTCGCCTCGATTTACAGCAGGAAACCCGCTCTGCGCCAATGACGGATATGCGCAAAATGGCACTGTTCCGCCGCATTCCTGTCACCCTGACGCTGGAAGTCGCTTCCGTTGATATTTCGCTGGCGGAACTGATGACCGTGAACAGCGATTCGGTCATTGAACTGGATAAAATGGCCGGCGAACCGCTGGACATCAAGGTAAACGGCATTCTGTTCGGCAAGGCTGAAGTGGTGGTGCTCAACGATAAATACGGCCTGCGCATTATCGAGTTTAACGCCAAAGAACTTGGTGAGTTGACGCGATGAAACCGCCGTTTTACAGAAGCGGCATCGCCCTGTTGCTGCTCCTGGGCCTGCTGTTTGCCCAGCCGGTGCTGGCGGCAAATGGCGATGTCACCCTCTTCAGCACCACAACGACGCAGGCAGGCCAGGATTACAACGTTAAGATTGAAATTCTGATCCTGATGACCCTGCTCGGCCTGCTGCCGATCATGGTGCTGATGATGACCTGCTTCACCCGCTTTATCATCGTGCTGGCGATTCTGCGCCAGGCGCTGGGGTTGCAGCAGAGTCCGCCGAACAAAATCCTCACCGGGATCGCCCTGGCGCTGACGCTGCTGGTGATGCGCCCGGTGTGGACGACTATCTATGATGAGGCCATCACCCCGTTTCAGAATGATGAAATAACCCTGAAACAGGCGCTGGCGAAGGCGGAAGCGCCGCTGAAGAAATATATGCTGGCGCAGACCAGCAATAAAGCGATGGCGCAGATGATGGGCATTGCAGGCGTTGAGGGCGATGCGCGTGAACAGGATTTAACCGTTGTCACGCCCGCCTATTTGCTGAGCGAGCTGAAAACCGCCTTCCAGATTGGCTTTATGATTTACATTCCCTTCCTGGTGATTGACCTGATCGTCGCCAGCGTGCTGATGGCGATGGGGATGATGATGCTCTCGCCGCTTATCGTTTCGCTGCCCTTTAAGCTGATGCTGTTCGTGCTCTGCGACGGCTGGACGCTGATTGTCGGCACTTTAACCTCCAGCGTGCAGGGGCTTTAGCGATGATGAATATGGATACCGCCGGCGACATTATGGCTTCCGGCATTCATCTGGTGCTGCTTATCTCCGCCGTGGCGATTGTGCCCAGCCTGATTGTCGGGCTGTGCGTCAGTATTTTCCAGGCCACCACCCAGATTAACGAACAGACCCTGAGCTTCCTGCCGCGACTGGTGGTAACGCTGGGGGTGCTGATTTTTGCCGGCAAGTGGATGCTGACGCAACTGGTGGACTTCACGACGCAAATCTTTCAGCAGGCGGCGGGGCTGGTAGGTTAACGCGCCATGGGAATCGACATTCAGGCGCTGCTGACGCCATTAATGGCGCTGGTGCTGCCCTTTATTCGCATCCTCGCCTTCCTGCAGTTTGCGCCCGTTCTGGATAACAAGGCGTTTTCCCGTCGGGTAAAAATCGCTACTGCGCTGGCGCTGTCGGTGATTATTACGCCAATGCTGCCGAACAACGTCGTCCTGAGCGAACTGCTGTCGCTGCGCACCCTCCTGCTGATTGGCGAGCAACTGTTATGGGGCATTCTGTTTGCCAGCGCGCTGCAACTGGTGTTTGTCACCCTGCAAACCGCCGGACACATTCTGTCGATGAATATGGGTCTGGGGATGGCGATGATGAATGACCCGATCAACGGCAACTCCACCACCGTGATTTCGCAGATTATCTATGTCTTCTGCGGTCTGCTGTTTTTTATTATGGATGGGCATCTGCTGCTGGTGACGATTCTGTTTAAGGGTTTCAGCTACTGGCCCATCGGCCAGGCTATCAACCAACCGACGCTGCTGCTTATCGCCCAGGGGCTGGGCTGGATCATGGCCTCCGCGACGCTTATCGCCCTGCCCACCACCTTTGTGATGCTGATCGTGCAGGGCGGTTTTGGCCTGCTTAACCGCGTTTCGCCAACCTTAAACCTGTTCTCCCTTGGTTTTCCAATCAGCATGCTGTTCGGGCTGCTCTGTATTTCGATGCTGGTGACTAACATTCCCGATCACTATCTCAATCTGACCAATGAAATTCTGGCGAAGCTCGACGCCATAAGGGTGCATTAATGGCCTCCTCCAGCGGCGATAAAAGCGAAAAACCTACCGCAGGGAAACTGCGTAAAGCGCGCGATAAGGGGGATATTCCCCGTTCGAAAGACCTCACCATGGCGGTGGGTCTGGTGGCGTCATTTTTCACCCTGGCCGCGTTCCTGCCCTACTATCGTCAGTTGATTGGCGAGTCGTTTATTGCCGTGGGCGAGATGGGAGCGAAAATTGACGATCCCGGCGCTATCAATCAGTTTCTGCTGCTGAATGTCTGGATACTGATACGGTTTATCGCCACCCTGATACCGATCCCCGTCGCCTGCGTTATTGCAAGCCTGGTTCCCGGCGGCTGGATCTTTACGCCCTCAAAGTTGAAGCCAGATTTTAAAAAGCTGTCGCCAATAAGCGGCCTGAAGCGGATGTTCTCCGCCAGTCACTATACGGATGTCGGCAAGATGATGCTAAAATGCGGCATTATCCTCGCCGTTATCTACACGATGGTGCATGACTCCATGCATGAGTTACTGCATCTTCAGCGCCTCTACTTACACCAGGCGATCACCCAAGGTTTCGCCATTTTTCATCACGTTGTGACCTGGTTCATTGCTGTTATCGTCATTTTTGCCCTGCTCGATGTGCCACTGAGCAAGTTTATGTTCACGCGAAAAATGCGCATGACGAAACAGGAAGTGAAGGAAGAACATAAAAACAACGACGGCAACCCACAGATTAAGGGGCGAATCCGCCAGCTTCAGCGCCAGATGGCGATGGGGCAAATCAGCCGTACCGTTCCTGAAGCGGATGTGATTATCACCAACCCGACCCACTACGCGGTAGCACTCAAATATGACCCACAGAAAGCGGAAGCGCCCTATATCGTGGCGAAAGGCATCGACGACGTCGCGCTGTGGATCCGTGAAGTCGGCTGCGCCAACAATATCGAAGTGGTGGAGTTTCCCCCCCTGGCGCGCGCGGTGTACTACACCACGCGCGTGAATCAGCAAATTCCGGCGCCGCTGTTCCGCGCCATCGCCCACGTTCTGACCTATGTGATGCAGTTGAAATCCTGGCGCGCAGGCAGCGTGGAGCAAAAACCCCGTTTGAACCGGCAGATAGCAATCCCTCAGGAGGTATTAAAAGCCAATGGCGAACAGTAAATTGCGCAATGCGCTCGGCGTGATCCGTCAGGGGCACATCGGCGTACCAATCCTGCTTCTTTGCGTGCTGGCAATGGTGATTCTGCCGCTGTCGCCGTTGATGCTGGATATCTTCTTCACCTTCAACATCGTACTGGCGGTGATCGTGCTGCTGGTATCGGTCAACATGCAGCGTCCGCTCGATTTTGCCATCTTCCCGACGCTTTTGCTTATCACCACGTTGATGCGTTTGACCCTGAACGTCGCCTCTACGCGCGTGGTGTTGCTGCACGGCCATGAAGGCGAAGGCGCAGCCGGTAAGGTGATTGAAGCCTTTGGCCAGGTGGTGATTGGCGGCGACTTCGTCGTCGGCTTCGTGGTGTTTATCATCCTGATGATCATCAACTTTGTGGTGGTCACTAAAGGCGCTGAGCGTATCTCGGAAGTCTCCGCGCGCTTTACCCTTGATGCCCTGCCGGGTAAACAGATGGCGATCGACGCCGATCTGAATGCCGGTTTGATTAATCAGCAACAGGCGCGCGCCCGTCGTCAGGAAGTGGCGAAAGAGGCTGACTTCTACGGTTCAATGG
Organism: Pseudocitrobacter cyperus; assembly: GCF_039889165.1. NCBI lineage: Bacteria > Pseudomonadati > Pseudomonadota > Gammaproteobacteria > Enterobacterales > Enterobacteriaceae > Pseudocitrobacter > Pseudocitrobacter cyperus. The sequence continues at coordinate 1,792,426 of NZ_JAYMYY010000001.1, forward strand.
ACGGCGCGTCGAAGTTTGTTCGCGGCGACGCCATCGCCGGGATCATGGTGCTTATCATCAACGTGATCGGTGGGATCTGTATCGGTATCTTCAAATACGATCTCGATGCCGGTCACGCATTTCGTCAATATGTCCTGCTGACCATCGGTGATGGCCTGGTCGCGCAGATCCCCTCACTGCTGTTAGCTACCGCCGCGGCGATTATCGTCACCCGCGTCAGCGAAGGCACGGATGTCAGCGACGAAATCAAAACCCAGTTGTTGTCAAAACCGAAGGTGCTCTACACCGCCGCCTTCGTGATGTTTATTCTCGCCATCGTGCCGGGCATGCCGCACATCGCCTTCCTGAGCTTTACGGCCCTGCTGCTGTTCGCCGCCTGGCGACAGAGTAAAGTTGTTCAGCCCGCACAGCCCGAAAGCGAGATGGATGCGCTCTCTGAAGTTCTGGCTCCGGATGAGACGCAGGCAATCAGTTGGGACAGCATTCCGCTGGTCGAGCCCATCGGCCTGAACCTGGGCTACAAGCTGGTGACGATGGTGGATGATGCCAAAGGTAGCCCACTGTCGCAGCGTATCCGCGGCGTGCGGCAGGTGATTTCCGAACACTGCGGCGTGCTGCTGCCGGAAATTCGCGTGCGGGAAAACTTCCGCCTGAAACCCGCGCAATATGCGATACATATTAACGGTATTCGTACCGCGCTGGGGGAAGTGCATGCGGAAAAACTGATGGCGATCCCCGGTGCGGAACTCTACGGTGAGATCGACGGCGTGCTGGATACCGATCCCGCTTACGGCATGGCCATTGTCTGGATCGACGCTGAACAAAAAGCCAAAGCGCTGAATCTGGGGTATCAGGTGGTGGACTGCGCAAGCGTCGTCGCCACCCACGTAAACAAAGTCGCCCGTGAACATCTGCCGGATCTGTTTAACTACGACGATATCACGCATCTGCACGCCCGCCTGGCGCAGCAGGCGCCAAAACTGGCGGAGGATCTGAATGCCGCGCTCAACTACAGTCAGTTGCTGCGCATCTATCGCCAGCTTCTGCTGGAACAGGTATCGCTGAAGGATATTGTCACCATCGCCTCGACGCTGCTGGAGAGCGCGGCGGTGACGAAAGACCCGGTACTGCTGACCTCAGATGTGCGTTTTGCGCTGCGTCGGGCAATCATCCACAACATCAACGCCGACCGTCCGCAACTGGTGGCATATACCATTGATAGCCAACTGGAGAATATGCTGCTGGGTGCGCTTAATCAGGCGCAGCAGGCGGGGAAAGTGGCGCTGGACAGCTTCCCGGTAGATCCGAATATTTTGACCCAGTTACAGAACACCATGCCGATGATCTACGAGCAGATGAAGGCGAAAAGTCTGCCGCCTCTGCTGTTGGTGACACCGCAGTTGCGCCCGGTTATCTCACGTTATGGGCGGCTCTTTGCCCGCGGGCTGCATGTGCTTTCCTACAATGAAGTGCCGGATGATGCGGATTTGAATGTGGTGGGCACGCTGGGGTAATCCTGGTACTCGCGCCCGGTAACGCTGCGCTTACCGGGCCTGTTCTTTACTGTGGCTCAGGGGCTACTTATCCATAAACCGGAGCTTCCACCCGGCTATGGTGCGCGGCATGGTGCGCAAGTCATTCCCTTTGGTACTGAAATAGCTCAGTACCAGTTTGCCGTTTTTATCCGGCGCGACCCGTGCCGCCCAGATATCGCTTTTGGTGTACATCACAATAGCCGTCTGACGATTGGCCGCGCCGCGTACCCACATGGAGACAACCGTCGCTCCAATATTATCGATATCATCCTGATAAATATAAACATTCGCCGTATCAACAAACTTTTGATAATCGTCGCCGACCAGCACGCGGAATCGTTCATCCATCTTCGGGTCGGCGAAAACCGCCAGCGACAACAGGGTCGCTTTTGGCCGCGGGTCGGTATCGGAGCGCATATAGCGGCCATCAATAAATGCCCCGCTCGGCATCGAAAGCCCACAGCTCCAGTCGGCGTTGCTGAATACCTGAATCGCACCGCTTTTGCGTGGAATAAACAACAGGCGGCAGTTACTGGTGTCGGCAATGCGTTCAACCAACGCCATACCATATATTTTGCGGGCTTCTGCGGTGAACTCGTCTTTATTCAGCCCTGACCATACGCGTATATCCGTGGTAACTGACCACTCCGCACTACGGCTGAACTGAATGGTGCCGCCGCTCATATTGGACACGCTGGTATTCCACCAGCGCCCTTCCCAGTCGAAATCCGTTGCAACGTCAGAAATGGTGCTAATACCTTCGTAATAGGCGCGTTCAATGCAGTTATCGGTGGTGCAATTTTCCAGCGACGCTTCCCATTCGGCGTAGCGCTGTTGAACATCGCGGGCATTGCCTCTTACCAGCATAGTGCGATAAATGACGCTCATCGTGCTGTCCAGCCAGTGCAGGTTATCGTTGCTACAAATGGTATTTTCCAGCGGCGTCGACGCGCGCAGACAGTTCACCGCAAAGGCGCTGGTAGAAAAAAACGTAAGGGTCAGCAATAAGCAATTAATCGCACGACTAATCATTTTGTGTGTTCTTTAACCAAAAAGGTCGGTCATTTTGGCGAATACCGCATTTATTTGCAATAAGTCACATATATTAATTTATCAGACAAATAGAAATATCAGTCATTTAAGTCCTCCCTTCCCTTTACCGCTTATTGAAGTATGTACTTTTTATTGGAACGTTATGTTATGAAAATTGATAGTAGTAATTACACGCTTTCGGTACTTTCTGCCACGCTTCAACAAGATGATACTCACCGCAAACCACTCGGCATCATACGAAACAGCGGCCAGTCCAGCCCACAAAGCGGTTACTGGCAACTTTCCAGCGAGGCGATTTCCGCCGTCGTTAATTTAAATAAAGGTGAGATGATGCCTTATTATCAGGGAAAGCCGGTTCAATGGACGTTGATAGAATATGATATGAGTAAAGAGATGGAGATTTAATTGCTGCCGGCCAGAGATTGCGTTTTCAGGCATCGCTAAGATTTTACGCAAAAAAAACCGGCACATTACGCGCCGGTCTTTTCTGAGCCTATTTATCAGGCATTCGTTACGGTTTTTTGCTCGTTTGGCGCCTGCGCGTTCGCCAGCATACGACGTACCGGCACAATCAGCACCATCAGTACCGCCGCACAAATCAGCAGCGCAATTGAGCAACGTGCAAAGAGGTCTGGCAGCATGTCGAGCTGGTCGGCCTTCACATGGCCGCCAATCAGGCCCGCCGCGAGATTACCCAGCGCGCTGGCGCAGAACCACAGTCCCATCATCTGACCACGCATTCTTTCCGGTGCCAGCAGGGTCATGGTCGCCAGTCCAATTGGGCTCAGGCAAAGTTCGCCCAGCGTCAGCATCAGAATGCTGCCCACCAGCCAGAACGGCGATACGCCTGCGCCACCGTTGCTCAGTACGTTTTGCGCGGCCAGCATCATCAGGCCAAAGCCCGCAGCCGCACACAGAATACCAATCACAAACTTGGTGATACTGCCTGGACGGATGTTTTTGCGCGCCAGCATCGGCCACGCCCAGCTAAATACCGGGGCCAGCAGGATGATGAACAGGGCATTGATTGACTGGAACCACACGGCTGGGATCTCAAAATCGCCGATCATGCGGTTGGTGTAGTCGTTGGCAAACAGGTTGAACGAGGTCGGTTTCTGCTCAAAGGCAGACCAGAAGAAGGCGGCGGAGACCAGCAGGATAAAGCACACCAGCAAACGCGCGCGCTCTTTACGGTTCAGGCCGGCAAAGACGAACAGATAGATAAAGTAGAGTGCGACCGATGCCGCAATGACATACACCAGCACGCTGGCGACCGCCACCGGGTTAATCACAATGACGCCCTGCGCAATCAGCGTGATGATGATCGCCACGCCAACAGCCAGCGCCAGCAGCCACGCCCCGACGCCATTTTTCTTCGCGACAGGATTATTCCAGGTGGAATCGAGCCCCACTTCGCTGTCATAACGTTTCATCGACGGAACAGCAAAGACGCGGAAAATGATCAACGCGACCAGCATTCCGATACCGCCAATACCGAAGCCCCAGTGCCAGCCATGAGATTTTATCAGCCAGCCGGAAATCAACGGCGCGATGAACGAGCCCATGTTGATGCCCATATAAAACAGCGAGAAACCGCCGTCACGACGGGCATCGCCCTTTTTATACAGCGTACCGACCATCACTGAGATACAGGTCTTGAACAGGCCGGAACCCAGCACGATGAACATCAGGCCGATAAAGAACAGGTTGTCGCCCATAAATGCTGACAGCGCGATAGATAAATGACCAAGCGCAATCAGAATGGAACCGTACCAGACTGCTTTTTGCTGGCCGAGCCAGTTATCCGCCAGCCAGCCACCCGGCAGCGCTGCCAGATACATCGTACCGGCAAAAATCCCCACAATCGCCGAGGCGTTTTCACGCGCCAGCCCCATCCCGCCGTCGTACACCGTCGCCGCCATAAACAGGATCAGTAGCGGACGAATGCCGTAAAACGAAAACCGCTCCCACATCTCCGTAAAGAAGAGTGAGCCGAGCGGATAAGGATGGCCGAAGAACGTTCGGCTTTCGGTGTTATTCACAGAGGAACGCATAGATTCTCCCAAAGAGGTGTGTCGTCATGCTTGCAAGCGCCAGATGCATGCCAGCCTTTTATCTGGCGGGCTGGTTCTTTACATAAGGCAAAATATTATTTAACCATTTAGCAACCGGATACTAATTTTGTCCGGTTGAGAACACAAAACTTTAAGATAAAAAGTCGACAACTGTCTAGTTTTACATATTTTATGCCAGTATTAACTTAAGGGGGATTGACATTGGTTAGTGAAAAGAAGGGTTCGGAGGGGTAATGTTTTTCAGTTAAGCGCGAAATTCCGTTCACTTTATGTTTTGCTGAACATGAAACATCTGCGCCAGTGAACGGGCAAAGATCAACTCAGATCATCCATTTTCACTTTTCGCGTGTAAGTCCTGTCTGTTTTAACGGCTTTTTCCTCCTCTTCCCGCCCCCTATCCTTCCGCTCGTTCCCTAACAAACTCTCCCATTACAGGCAGGAAAGAGATGAACACCGTTAAAACACGTAAAACCCTTATCGCGCTGGCAATAGCATTTGCCGCGGCAACGTCCCCGTTTAGCGCCATCGCTGCACAGCCGGCTTCGCTGACGCAACTGCCAGCCGACCGGGCCATCGGGCAGCCTGAAGTTGTGGCAACCTTTACAGGTGCCATGCCTACGGGCGTCACCGTGACAGAGACCGGGCGTATTTTTGTTAATTTCCCGCGCTGGGGAGATGATGTTCCCTTTACCGTCGCCGAAGTTAAGGGTGGTAAAGTCGTGCCATATCCAGATTTGGCCGTCAACAAAGCCGATAGCGCCCATCCCGGCGACCATTTTTTGAGCGTACAGAGCGTGGTGGCGGATGGTCAGGGAAAACTCTGGGTGCTTGATACCGCGGCCCCCGGTTTTTCCAAACCCGTCGAAGGTGGCGCAAAGCTGGTCGCTATCGATTTGAAAAGCAATAAAATTGTCAAAACGATCGTCATGCCTTCGGACGTCATTCTGCCCGCAACCTACATTAATGATGTGCGTTTTGATTACCGGGCAGGGAAAGCGGGCGTCGCCTACATTACCGACTCTTCACTGTCTGGCATCGGCGGGATTATCATTGTTGACCTTGATTCCGGCAACGCGGTACGTCGCTTAACCGGCGATCGCTCGACATCGGCAGAAAAAGGATTCGTTCCCGTCGTTGAGGGAGAAACGCTGCTTCAGCGTCATGCGGACGGTACAACTGCCCCCTTTAGCGTCGCGTCGGATGGTATTGCACTCTCACCTGACGGTAAGACTCTTTACTACTGCCCGCTCTCCAGCCGTCATCTGTATTCCATCTCCACGGAGATGCTGCGTGACCCTGCCGTTAGCGAGGCTGAACTCTCCGCCGCGGTAAAAGACCTGGGGGAGAAAGGGGCGTCCGATGGACTGGAAGCTGATGCCACGGGTGCAGTATATGCCGGGGATTATGAGCGCAATGCCATTCGCAAAATGGATAAAGACGGAAACTGGCAAACCATCGCGCACGGCCCGCAGATCCTGTGGCCGGATACGCTGTCCGTAGGGCATGACGGCTATCTCTATTTCACGGCGAACCAGTTGCATCGTCAGCCAGGCTTCCACAAAGGCAAAGATATGCGCCAGAAACCTTATTCGCTGCTGCGGATAAAAATTGATGCCGCGCCGGTCAGTACACATTAATCATTTTTAGCCCCTCAATGAGGGGCTAAACATTTCCCGCCAGACAAAGAAAAATCTCAAATAACTATCTGCTGAAACGATTTCGTATAGGCTTAATAGTTCATGATATTCATGTCACTGCCATTAAGGAAACCATTCACGGCGAATAGCTTTTATAGCGAGGAGATATTTATGGCCGATCGCGACACACTGAACCCGCAATTTCCACGTCCCCCTTTCCAGACGCAAACCCAGCAACCACCGGGGCTGGATTCCAGAATGATCCCCGAGCCCGATCATGGTGAAAAAAGCTACCGTGGAAGTGGACGGCTGAAAGGCAAATGCGCATTAATCACCGGTGGCGATTCAGGTATCGGCCGGGCCGTTGCTATTGCCTACGCCCTCGAAGGTGCGAATGTCGCCATTAACTATCTGCCGGAAGAAGAATCAGACGCCAAAAGCGTAATAGAGGTGATGAAGGCGGAAGGTGTAAAAGCCGTGGCGATCCCGGGCGACCTGCGAGATGAAGATTTCTGCCATTCACTGATTGAACAGACGGTTGAGCAGTTGGGGAAACTGGATATTCTGGTCAACAACGCCGGGCGGCAGCAATATTGCGAGTCGCTGGAAGATCTCACCACCGAGGCCTTTGACGCGACATTTAAAACCAACGTCTATGCCGCCTTTTGGCTGACCAAAGCCGCACTTCGTCATCTGAAGGCGGGCGCTTCTGTCATCAACACCACCTCAGTCCAGGCGTTCAAACCCAGCCCGATTCTGGTTGATTATGCGCAAACCAAAGCGTGTCTGGTGGCGTTAACCAAATCACTGGCAAAACAGCTTGGGCCGCGAGGTATTCGGGTCAACGCGGTAGCACCAGGGCCTTACTGGAGCGTGCTGCAAACCAGCGGCGGGCAGCCGCAGGAAAAAGTAGAGCAGTTCGGCGCAGACTCTCCACTGGGTCGTCCGGGCCAACCGGTGGAGATTGCCCCGCTGTATGTGCTGTTTGCCTCCGATGAGTGTTCATATGCGTCCGGGCAGGTATGGTGTTCGGATGGCGGAACCGGGACACTGTAATTGCAAAGGGCGATAATTCGCCCTTTTTTGATATACCCTATGGCTTCAGCCACTGGCCCTGTTCATCGACCACCTTTTCACCATCCTCTTTACTGAAGGCGTGTTTCTGCGCATCCGGCAAGATATCCAGTACCGTTTCGGACGGGCGGCACAGAAGCGTTCCCAGCGGAGTCACCACGATCGGGCGGTTGATTAAAATGGGGTATTGCAGCATGAAGGTCATAAGTTCGGCATCGCTAAACCTTTCGTCGGCCAGCCCTAACGTTTCATACGGTTCCACGTTTTGACGTAGCAGTGCCCGCGCGGAGATCCCCATATCGGCAATCAGTTTGCTTAGCTCATCACGCGAAGGTGGATTCTCGAGGTAAAGGATAACCGTTGGCTCTGTGCCGCTATTACGGATCATCTCCAGCGTATTACGCGACGTACCGCAGGCCGGGTTGTGATAGATGATGATATTGCTCATTTCAGTATCTCGTTACAGTGTGAGTGAGAGACGTAATGCCAATGCGGACAAGGTAACAAACAGCACTGGCAAGGTCATGATAATCCCGACGCGGAAATAATATCCCCAGCTAATCGTCATATTTTTCTGCGAAAGCACATGCAGCCACAGCAGCGTCGCCAGGCTGCCGATGGGGGTAATTTTTGGCCCCAGATCGCAACCAATCACGTTGGCATAAATCATCGCCTCTTTAATGACACCGGACGCGCTACTGCCATCAATAGAAAGCGCACCGACCAGCACCGTCGGCATATTATTCATCACTGAAGAGAGGAACGCGGTCAGGAAGCCCGTTCCCAGCGTCGCCACCCAAAGGCCACTCTTCGCCAGCATGTCCAATACGCCGGAAAGATATTCCGTCAGCCCCGCGTTGCGTAAACCGTAGACCACCAGATACATGCCCAGCGAGAAGATAACAATTTGCCACGGCGCGCCGCGCAGCACTTTTCCGGTATTAATGGCATGGCTCCTTTTCGCTACCGCAAAAAGGATTAGCGCCCCAACGGCCGCGATGGCGCTGACGGGAATGCCCATCGGCTCCAGCACAAAAAATCCAGCCAGCAGCAGAAGCAGGACAACCCAGCCGGTGCGAAATGTCGCCGGATCTTTAATCGCTTTTGCGGGTTCTTTCAGGCGTTCAAGATCGTAGGTAGCCGGAATATCTTTGCGAAAGAATAGATGTAACATCACAAGCGTGGCGACAATGGCGGCGATATCGACCGGCACCATCACCGATGCGTATTGCGTGAAGCCCAGGCGGAAGAAATCTGCCGAGACGATATTGACCAGGTTAGAGACAATGAGCGGCAGGCTGGCGGTATCGGCAATAAATCCCGCGGCCATCACAAACGCCAGCGTTGTACTTTTACTGAACCCAAGCGCCAGTAGCATCGCAATAACGATTGGCGTGAGTATTAACGCTGCGCCATCATTGGCGAACAGCGCTGCCACAGCAGCGCCGAGCAACACGATATATGTGAATAACAAACGCCCTCGCCCTTTGCCCCATCGTGAAACATGCAGCGCGGCCCATTCAAAAAAGCCCGATTCATCCAGCAGCAGGCTGATGATAATCACCGCGATAAAGGTTGCGGTGGCATTCCAGACGATATTCCACACTACCGGAATATCATTAACATGCACCACACCGAGCCCCAGTGCCAGCACCGCGCCAAGCGTTGCGCTCCAGCCAATGCCTAATCCTTTCGGCTGCCAGATAACCAAAATAATGGTCAGGACAAAAATCGCGCCCGCCAGTAACATACAACCTCCCCGAATTAATACATATGAAAAATCAGATATGTTTAGTTAAATTTTTTTTAGCAACAGTTTGCCGTACCGCCGTTCGTCCCCAGCTTTTGGGCCATGAGTTGGAGGTCATCGCGTTGACTTGACCAGGCATGTTCAATCACCCGCGCCGCCCATACGGGAATATGAGGCGAGAGACAATAGTGCACCCATTTCCCCTGTTTCCGCCCCAGCAATAAGCCACTTTCGCGCAGCATAGCCAGATGGCGGGAGATCTTCGGCTGTGATTGTTGCAGCGCAGTACACAGATCGCAGACGCAGAGCTCGCCTGACTCTCTGAGTAACAGAACAATACTCAGCCGCGTTTCGTCAGAAAGTATTTTGAATAATTGCAGCGCGTTTAAAGGCATTCGTCCTCCTGTCAGATGCGCGATAGCCTACGCCTTATGAGGAGAAAATCAATAATACATATGAAAAGACATACGTATACATATTCATAGAATGCCATCTGATCTTTACCTGATAAACGCCAGTGTTAATTCCAGGCCAGGGAAAAAATCAATGCCGGAGAGGTCTTATTACGAGGCGTTATCGCGCCAGAGCAAAAGGCGATTCACCAGGACGGCCAGCGCATACCTTACCGCTTTTTCAACCACATCCTGGCAATCACCTGAGAAAAGTACGCGTTCTGTTTCGGTCATGCCGCGGAAATTCCAGGCAAACCAGACCGTCCCGGCAGGCGTGCCGTCCTCGCCACCGTCTGGCCCGGCATAGCCGCTGATGGCGATACTGATATCAGCCCCGGCATTCGCCAGCGCCCCGGCAGACATTTCCCGAACGCAGGGTTCGCTGACGGCGCTGTACTTTTCAAGGGTGGAGGGTTTCACGCGCAGCATTTTTTGCTTCGCCCGATCGCTGAAAGTAATTACGCCAGTGTCGTAAAAAGCCGCCGTATTCTCCTCCGCGCAGAGCGCTGTGGCCAGGTTTCCCCCCGTACAGGATTCCGCCGTGGTTAAGCGCCATCCCCGCTCACAGAGTACCTTAGCCGCCTGCTTCGTTAACTCTCCCGTTGTCTTAGCCTCGTTATAAACCGTTTTGTTCATCAGCTTTCCCTCTTATCGTTCAGCCGGAATAATTGAGATATGGCCGTTTCGCTCCAGAATGGCGTATTTAATTTTCTCCAGTTCAGCGATCCCCTGGTTTTGCCGCGCAGCCACGAGAATGTCGTCACAGGAAACATCGACCTTCTTGAGTTTATCGGTGAGCAACACGCCATTTTCCACCAGAATAACAGGCGATCCATCCAGCGCGGATTCTGCACCGGAAAGGTATTTTTTCATCAATCCAAACAGCATATCCACAACCACCAATGTGATAATGGTTAGCATCGCACCGGTAATTGAGAAATCGTTTCCCAGCAGAGCCTGCTGGGTAGCTTCGCTGATAATCAACAGTAAAATCAGATCAAAACTGGTCATTTGCAGCAGTGCGCGGCGTCCGGCAATTTTGAATACAATAAGCAAAATAAAATAAATCGCCAGCGCCCGAAATATCATCTCCATGTTCTTCTCCTACGGATAGATAAACTGCCAGACCGAAATTTCTGGCGTATCGTTAACTTGCAGTGTATTAATCGATTTACCGGGTTTGGTCGGTGTAATAAACAGCCAGATAGAAAATCCTGCTGATTGTCTGACATGGTCATAAACGAGGAAGAGCGTATTATTCTGGCTATACATACTATCGGGTTGCGGCCAAATAGTTCCGGTTTCAAAATTTTCGCTATAATCACCACCGATGCTGAATACATATTTACCGCTCTTCACAGGTACCGTAGAGAGCTGTAATTTAAACTCTGTTTGCAGACGCCCAAAACGTTCATAATCGACGCGCAAAGATTGCCCGGCGTTTGTTGCCTGCGTTTGGCTTAAATAACCGCCCGAAAACATCCCTGCGATGGCAAGCAACATTATGCCCAGCAAAAAAACCAACCCAAACCTGCGGCATATCGATTCAAAATTGAGAGCGCGTAAACTCTCTTTCACACCCGGCAATCTACTTATTTCGTTTGTCATATATCACCTCACCGCTTCGCTTATTTCCAGCAGACAGATGATTTAAAAGAACATTCTCATTTAAGATTCATCGCGTTGCCAGTTTAAGAAATAGCTACCAGGCTTAATAAGTCAAGCTGATAACGCTCAGGGAGGCCGCATGAAATTACCGTTAGTTGCACTGTTTTGTTCTTTGATTACTTTCGGGGTATACGCCGATGAAAAAGGGGGGCTGGAAAAAGATGCTGCGCCACCGCCGCCGCATGCCCTCAATGAGGGCTATCGAGGCACTGATAATGCACGAATCATGACCGTCGATCACGCCAAAACGATGCATGATGGCGCGACCATTTCACTTCGTGGGAATTTAATTGAGGATCAGGGCGGCGATAAGTTTGTATTCCGTGATAAAACGGGATCGATTCAGACAATTATTCCGCAGTCAGTGTTCGATGGCCGAACGGTGAAACCGGATAATATGATCAGCATTAACGGCAGCCTGGATAAGAAAATGGATCCGCCCGTTGTGCGAGTCGATATGCTTCAGAAATAATCAGCCAAAAAAGCAGGATCGCTACGATCCTGCTTTTTCTTTTACGCGTCCGGGAACATCACGCTATTGCCCGGCGCTTCGCGGTGTAAATGGATAAAGTTCAAATGCCGCTCGTACTGGTCGAGAATATCAGTGATCACCTGCTCTTTGCTGTAGTCCATCAGGTCGTTGCCCTGGCTACCCTCCAGCAGGAACGTTTCCAGTCGGTAGTAGGTCGATTTACCGCTGCGAGCACGATAGGTAAAGCCCGGTACCGAGTATTTCTGCGGCCAGATCTGATAAACAAAGTTCTGTTCTTCCCCCATGTGCACCAGCAGATCCAGGTGCCCAAGGTTTTCCCCCTCTTCCGGCGGCAGGCTCTTCAGTTCAACATACGCGCCACGTAGCCGCAGTTCCTGCGCAACTTCTTCCATTGCCGGATAACAGACCGTTTCCATCATCTGTTTGGTGTAGCGTGTGCCCGGATAATTCATCAGGCGCGACAGGCGTTTTTTCCAGCTCAGGCGATCCTGAAGCCCCAGCGGTCGCGGCGCAGTATCGCGATTCGCGCTCTCGCGGCGGTAGTCTTCCACTTTGAGGGATTTATACAGCCCCGCCATCACGAAGAAAATCACGAAACTGAACGGCAGCCCCATGATCACCGTGGTGTTCTGCAACGCCGAAATACCGTTAGTCATCAGCATTCCCAGCGTCAGCAGGCCAATCGCCACCGACCAGAAAACACGCAACCAGCCTGGCGCATCGCTGTTAATATCCTTCAGTTGCGAGGTGAAGTTCCCCAGTACCAGCGCACCGGAATCCGCCGACGTGACATAGAACAGCAGACCCGTGATCGTGGCGACAGAAGCGCTAAAGGTGAACGCCGGATACTGCGCCAGCAGGCTGTAGAAACCGCGCTCCGGGTGAACCATAGCTTCCTGGGCGAACGCCGCCCCGCCGTGGATGATTTCATACAGCGCGCTGTTACCAAATACTGACAGCCACAGCAGCGTGAAGGTGAACGGAATAATCAGCGTGCCCAGCACGAACTGGCGAATGGTGCGCCCGCGCGAGATACGCGCCAAAAACAGGCCAACAAACGGCGACCACGCCACCCACCACGCCCAGAAGAAGAGCGTCCAGTTGTTCATCCACTCAACCGGGCGGTCGAAGGCGAAGCTGTTGAGCGTCATGCCCATAAAGCGGTTTACGTAATCACCGACGTTCAGTACCAGCGCATTGAGCAGGAACGAGGTGTCGCCCATAAACAGCACGAACAGGATCAGCCCCAGCGCCAGCGCGACGTTGAGTTCCGACAAGACGCGAATGCCTTTATCAACTCCTGAGGTAACAGAAATGGTGGCAATAATCACCGACAGCGCAATCAGCGCCGCTTTCGCCGCCATCGAATCCGGGATATCAAACAGTACGCTCAGCCCGTAATTAAGCTGCACTACGCCAATACCGAGCGTGGTCGCGATGCCGAAGATGGTGCCGATCACCGCCGCGATATCTACCGTGTGACCAATCGGCCCGTTGATACGTTTACCGAAAATCGGATACAGCGCCGAGCGGATAGTGAGCGGCAAATTATAACGATAGCTGAAGTATCCCAGCGCCATCCCCATTAGCGCGTACATCGACCAGCCGGTTAAGCCGTAGTGGAACAACGTCCAGACCATCGCCTGACGCGCGGCCTCCATCGTCTGCCCCGCCCCTTCCGGCGGCTGCATATATTGCGTCACCGGCTCGGCCACGGAGAAGAACATCAGGTCAATACCGATGCCCGCGGCGAACAGCATCGCCGCCCAGCTCAACAGACTAAATTCAGGTTTGGACTGTTCAGGCCCGAGCTTCACCGAACCAAAACGCGAACAGGCGATGCAGACCACAAAGACAATATAGAGCGTTGCCGCTAGCAGATAATACCAGCCAAAGGTTTTAGAGACCCAGTCCAGGGTGCGGCCAATCCAGGCGGCAGAGAAGTCGCGAAAGAGGATTGTTGTCAGGGAAAACAACAAAATCAGTCCTGCGGATGTGTAAAACACAACAGGATTGATTTTGTCCTTTTCTCTGGTGTGTGAAAGGTCTGTCATCCAGTATCCCCACTGTTTTCATAACTATTAAAAATCAAATCCGCAACAATTAAGACACATTTTATATTGAACGTCCAATCAAAAACCGCTTTAATGTATAACCAACGCTGATGAATGGAGTGGCAAAAATGCCCAAACTGGGGATGCAGCCGATCCGGCGCAGGCAGCTTATTGATGCCACGCTGGAAGCAATAAATGAGGTGGGCATGCATGATGCGACGATCGCGCAGATCGCCCGTCGGGCGGGGGTTTCCACCGGGATCATTAGCCACTATTTCAAAGACAAAAACGGCCTGCTGGAAGCCACCATGCGTGACATTACCAGTCAGTTGCGCGACGCCGTTTTGAACCGGTTGCATGCCCTGCCGCACGGAAGCGCAGAACAACGTTTGCAGGCGATTGTCGGCGGCAACTTTGATGAAACGCAGGTCAGCAATGCGGCGATGAAAGCCTGGCTGGCCTTCTGGGCCAGCAGCATGCATCAACCGATGCTCTGGCGCTTACAGCAGGTGAGCAGCCGCCGTTTGTTATCGAACCTGGTGAGTGAGTTCCGTCGTGAACTGCCGCGGGAACAGGCGCAGGAAGCTGGCTACGGACTCGCCGCGCTGATTGACGGACTCTGGCTGCGTGCAGCGCTGAGCGGCAAACCGCTGGACAAAATCCGCGCCAGCTCCCTGACCAGCCACTTTATCAGTCAGCATCTACACACCGATTAACCGAGGAGACGTTATGTCCCGAATGGCAGAACAGCAGCTTTATATTCATGGTGGCTATACCTCCGCCACCAGCGGTCACACCTTCGAGACCCTCAACCCGGCCAACGGTGAACGCCTGGCAACGGTGCAGGCCGCCGGACGCGAGGATGTCGACCGCGCAGTCAAAAGCGCCCAACAGGGGCAAAAGGTCTGGGCGGCGATGACCGCAATGGAGCGTTCGCGCATTTTACGCCGCGCCGTCGATATTCTGCGTGAACGCAATGACGAACTCGCAAAACTGGAAACACTCGACACCGGCAAAGCCTATTCGGAAACGTCAACCGTCGATATTGTCACCGGCGCGGACGTGCTGGAGTATTACGCAGGGCTTATCCCGGCGCTGGAAGGCAGCCAGATCCCGCTGCGAGAGACCTCATTTGTCTATACCCGCCGTGAGCCGCTGGGCGTAGTCGCCGGCATTGGCGCATGGAACTACCCGATTCAGATAGCCCTGTGGAAATCCGCCCCGGCGCTGGCCGCGGGCAACGCGATGATCTTTAAGCCGAGCGAAGTCACCCCGCTTACCGCGTTAAAGCTGGCTGAAATTTATAGCGAAGCGGGCCTGCCGGACGGCGTGTTTAACGTTCTGCCAGGCACAGGCGCGGAAACCGGGCAGTACCTGACGGAACATCCTGGCATTGCCAAAGTGTCGTTCACCGGCGGCGTCGCCAGCGGTAAAAAAGTGATGGCCAACTCGGCGGCGTCCTCTCTGAAAGAAGTAACCATGGAACTGGGCGGTAAATCCCCGTTGGTCGTTTTCGACGATGCGGATCTCGACCTTGCCGCTGATATCGCCATGATGGCCAACTTCTTCAGTTCCGGGCAGGTGTGCACCAACGGCACCCGCGTATTTGTCCCCGCCAGATTCAAAACCGAATTTGAGCAGAGAATTGTCGAGCGCGTGAGCCGTATCCGCGCGGGCGACGTATTTGATGAGCAGACCAACTTCGGCCCGCTGGTCAGCTTTGCGCATCGCGACAACGTGCTGCGCTATATCGCCAAAGGCAAAGAAGAAGGCGCGCGTGTGCTGTGCGGCGGTAGTGTGCTGCAAGGCGAAGGCTTCGATAACGGCGCATGGGTGGCTCCCACCGTATTTACCGATTGCACAGATGAAATGACCATCGTGCGCGAAGAGATCTTCGGGCCGGTAATGTCCATCCTCAGCTATGAGAACGATGACGAGGTCATTCGCCGCGCCAACGCGACCGATTACGGCCTGGCGGCAGGTGTCGTCACCGCCGACCTGAACCGCGCGCACAGCGCCATCCACCAGCTTGAAGCCGGTATTTGCTGGGTAAACACCTGGGGCGAATCCCCGGCGGAGATGCCGGTTGGCGGCTATAAGCATTCCGGCATTGGTCGTGAGAACGGCGTGATGACGCTACAGAGTTATACCCAGGTGAAGTCCATCCAGGTTGAGATGGGTAAATTCCAGTCCATATTCTAACCGGGAGGTTTATTTGCAATTTGACTACATCATTATTGGTGCCGGCTCTGCCGGCAACGTCCTCGCGACACGTCTGACTGAAGATCCCAACACCACCGTGCTGCTGCTTGAAGCGGGCGGCCCGGATTACCGCTTTGACTTCCGCACCCAGATGCCCGCCGCGCTGGCTTTTCCGTTGCAGGGCAAGCGCTACAACTGGGCCTATGAGACCGAACCAGAACCGTATATGAATAACCGTCGCATGGAGTGCGGGCGCGGGAAAGGGCTGGGCGGATCGTCACTCATCAACGGGATGTGCTATATCCGCGGCAACGCGATGGATCTCGATAACTGGGCGAAAGAACCCGGCCTTGCACACTGGAGCTATCTCGATTGTCTGCCCTATTACCGCAAGGCGGAGAGCCGCGACGTAGGCGAAAACGACTACCACGGCGGCGATGGCCCGGTGAGCGTCACCACCTCAAAACCAGGTGTGAACCCGCTGTTTGAAGCGATGATAGAGGCAGGCGTACAGGCGGGCTACCCGCGCACGGAGGATCTCAACGGCTATCAGCAGGAAGGTTTCGGCCCGATGGACAGAACCGTCACGCCCCAGGGACGTCGCGCCAGCACGGCGCGCGGCTATCTCGATCAGGCAAAATCACGCCCGAATCTGACCATTCGTACCCACGCCATGACCGATCACATTATCTTTGACGGCAAACGCGCGGTGGGCGTGGAGTGGCTGGAAGGTGACAGCACCATCCCGACCCGCGCGACAGCGAACAAAGAAGTTCTGCTGAGCGCCGGGGCGATTGCCTCGCCGCAGATCCTGCAACGCTCCGGCGTCGGCAGTGCGGCACTGCTGGCGGAATTTGATATTCCGCTGGTGCATGATTTACCGGGCGTGGGCGAAAACCTTCAGGATCACCTGGAGATGTACCTGCAATATGAGTGCAAAGAGCCGGTTTCGCTCTACCCTGCCCTGCAGTGGTGGAACCAGCCTAAAATTGGCGCGGAATGGCTTTTTGGCGGTACCGGCGTCGGCGCAAGTAATCACTTTGAAGCGGGCGGATTTATCCGCAGCCGCGACGAGTTTACATGGCCGAATATTCAGTACCACTTCCTGCCGGTAGCGATTAACTACAACGGCTCGAATGCGGTGAAAGAGCACGGTTTCCAGTGCCATGTCGGTTCAATGCGTTCACCAAGCCGTGGGCATGTGCGGATTAAGTCCCGCGACCCACATCAGCATCCGGCAATTCTGTTCAACTATATGTCCCATGAACAGGACTGGCAGGAGTTCCGCGACGCCATTCGCATCACCCGTGAGATCATGCACCAACCCGCGCTGGACAAATACCGGGGCCGTGAAATCAGCCCGGGCGTCGAGTGCCAGACGGATGAGCAGCTCGATGAGTTTGTGCGTAATCATGCGGAAACCGCGTTCCACCCGTGCGGCACCTGTAAAATGGGCTATGACGAGATGGCCGTTGTCGATGGCGAAGGGCGCGTACACGGGCTGGAGGGATTGCGCGTGGTAGATGCGTCGATTATGCCGCAGATTATTACCGGAAACCTGAACGCGACGACGATTATGATCGGCGAAAAAATGGCGGACTTAATTCTCGGGCATGCGCCATTGCCGAAGAGCCTGGCGGCCTATTATGTGGCGAATGGCGCGCCGGTCAGGATTGGTTCGCAAAGCACACGGTAACGCAAAAAACTGAGTCGGACGTCAAAAACCCATACACCGTGATGTATGGGTTTTTTTGTGTTCATTCGTCACTACACAAGTCATAAGCGGCAGTCGTGCCTGAAATAGCATTGAGCTATCGTCCCCCTGACAAACTGCGGATGAATGAGTGAGAAATCTCTTTCTCGCTCCTCGCGGCACGAACTTAATCGAGCATAAGAATAAGCTTATTCATCATTTCCATCTTTAATTAATAAGAATAATTAAAATATCGCCCCCTGAAGCGATTAACAAAATAAAAACAAATAAGCAATATTTAACCTATAGTGATTAAAAAAATAACATTAGCAGACAATTTATTCTCATTTTTTGTCGATGTTTTGTTATGTAAAGCAATATTACTGAATGTAACTTAGCAAACTTTTTTATTTAATAGCTCGAATCATTAAAAATTTAAAACATTACATTATGCACCAAGCTTGCCAGCAGCATTTTACACTATTTTTATGGTGATTTTTAGGAACTACGCAGGCCAAAAACCTATATTTAATCAAATTTTAAATCTGATATTTTAAGGATGCGCTACATCAATTAGGATGCTCATCCAACCTGTGAGGAAAAATGATACACATCTAATTTTCTCTCTGAGGGGAATTTCACGGATATCGGCAGAGCCAGGAGGGTACTGTCACACGGAATGTAGGTTCCCAGGATGGGGGGCAAACTTATTAGGATTCATATCAATGAAAAAGATCGCTATCTCTGCTCTGTTTTTGTCCGCGTTCGCCGCAAACGCTGCAACAGACTCTTCCGGTGGGACAATCACCTTTACCGGCCAGGTTACGGATACCACCTGTACGATCAATGGCGGAAATTCTGCCGATCTGACCGTTGCGCTCGACCCGGTCGCGGTGAGCGATGTGGCAACCGCAGGCTTGATTCAGAAGAACCGCAAGCAATTCTCTCTGGAATTTACCGGTTGTAAATCCGCTTCTCTGGGTCAGGACGATGGCGCAGGTGCGAAAAATACGCTGAACCTGGTGCTGAGTTCAGACAACATTTCAAACGATGGCCTGTACCTGAACAACACTCAACTGAAAACCGATGGCACGAAAAAGAATGTCGGTATTGCGTTAAGCACTCTGGCCAGCAGTCAGACGCCTCTGAACCTGCATACCAACCTGGATACCAGCGTTGAAGGGGATACTGCAACGGTAGATCTGTACGCGAACTATTATAAAGTTGGTTCAGCCGCAGCGGACACGGGTGCAGTTAATACTATGCTGACCTATACCGTCGCTTATTTGTAAGCGATACGGAAACGCATGCAGATATAAACCAGGAGCCTGGTCCCTTCTCAATTATTTTTACACTGGCGCACTGATTTCATCGCCGGATACGGGCAGATTACGCCTGAAATCCGAGTCAGGCTGATGCCAGAAAAAGAGAGTAAGTACGATCAGGCTCTATTTCCTCCAGGTGAATATGAAATACGTCATTATTTTTCTTACCCTCATTATCACCAGCTTCAGCAGTCTGGCGAATGTGATTATTAGCAACACCCGGGTTATTTATCCTGAAGATCAAAAAGAGACGACCGTTCAGTTAATTAACCGCGGTACAAGCCCGGCGCTAATCCAGGCGTGGCTGGATGAAAATGACCCAAACTCTACCCCAGAAACAGCACAGGTGCCGTTTCTGCTGACGCCGCCGGTGGTGAAAATTGAGGGCGATAGCGGCCAGCAACTGCGCATCCGCTTTACCGGTGCGGCCGGTTCTCTGCCGCAGAATAAAGAGTCCGTTTATTACCTGAACGTCCTGGATATTCCACCGAAACAGGAAAACCTTGACGGTAAGAATTTAATGCAAATCGCGATTAAGTCGCGCATTAAGGTTTTCTATCGCCCGGCTAATTTAAAAATTGCGGTCAGCGATCTGCATACTTATTTATCGTTTAATGCACAAGGCAATCAGCTCATTGCCAGTAATAACGCCCCCTATTTCGCCTCGATCGCGACCATTAGCGCGCACGGCAAGGCGTTAATTCGCGAACCGGTTATGATCGCCCCTTTTTCAACACTGACCATCGGCACGACGGAACCCGTCTCTGGCGGACAGGCGCTGGATATTCTGCTGGTAGATGATTACGGCTCGTACCAGAAATATTCACTTACCACCAAATAATATTGTGATGTGCAAACGCGTGGAAACAGCGATGACAGGCAGAAAGAGTCAATACGCATTTTTATTGCTGGCACCGGCATTAATGTCTGTTTACGGTCGGGCCAGCGCCGTGACCTTCAATACCGACTTTTTAGCCGGCGGATCCAGAAATGCGGATATGTCGCGCTTTTACCGGGTTTCCGCTCTTCCTCCCGGTGAGTATCCATTTGACGTCTATATTAACGACGAGTGGAAGGGTCGTCTCCCCGTCCACATCACGGATAAAGGCGTTTTTTTGCAAAAAAACGATATTGAAAAGCTTGCGCTTTCACCAACGGTTCTCACCGAGGATGATCAATCCCGTGACCGTGTGGACGTAAATACGCTGGTACACGGCGGCAACGTGAAGCTGAACGCAGCGGATATGTCCCTGCGCATGAGCGTACCGCAGGCCTACGTTCGCCAGGCGCTGCGTGGGTATGTCGATCCCGCATTCTGGGACGAGGGGATCACCGCACTGACGCTCGGCTACAGCGCTAACTACAACTATAACGATGCCAAGGGCGCCGGGCACGATCAGGAAAATAGCTATTTCCAGTTGAACAGTGGCCTCAACGCCTTCGGCTGGGTTCTGCGCGACAGTTCCAGCTACAACAAAAGCAATGATACATCAGGCAAATGGAGCAACAGCACGCGCTATCTGGAACGCGGCATAGCTGCGCTCAAATCGATCGTGCGTATCGGCGATAGCTATTCCAGCAACGACCTGTTTGATTCGCTGCGCTTTCGCGGCATCAGCATGGGCACCGATATGCGCATGCTGCCCGATTCGCAGCAGAGCTTTTCACCAGTGGTACGCGGCGTCGCGCAGAGCAACGCGCTGGTAAAAATTAGCCAGAACGGCCAGGTGATTTACCAGAAAAACGTCTCACCGGGCCCGTTTGAAATTGCCGATATACTGCCAACTGGCTCCGGCGGCGATCTCGACGTTGAGGTCATCGAAGCCGACGGGCGCAGCAGCCGTTTTATCGTCCCCTTCTCTTCGGTGCCGAATATGCTGCAGGAGGGGCTGGGGAAATACGGCCTGCTGCTGGGTAAAGCCCGCGCCGAAGAGAGTCGCTATCGCCCGCAGTTTGCCCAGGCCAGCTACCAGTACGGTTTCAGCAACCTTATCACCGGTTACACCGGGGCAATTTACAGCGACGACTACAATGCTTTTTTGCTGGGTAGCGGCCTGAATCTCCCCTTCGGCGCAGTCTCGTTCGATGTGACCCAGTCGCAAACGCAGATCCCTGACGATAAAAAAGTGCGTGGGCAAAGTTACAAAGTCGCCTTCAGCCGCTTCTTTAATCTGACCGGCACCAACTTTGCGCTGGCGGCCTACCGCTATTCCACTAAAAACTACTATAGCTTCAACGATGCTATCGCCTTGCACAACTGGCAGAAAGAGAATACGGACAACCGCGACGCGCGCTTTATGCGCCAGAAAAACACCTTCAACATCAACCTGAGCCAGTCCCTGGGGGATGGGTTGGGTTCACTATATTTATCAGGAACATGGCGGGATTACTGGAACGGAAACGGCACAACGAAAGAGTATCAGTTGGGGTATTCCAACCATATAGGGAAAGTTAGTTACACCCTGTCTGCCAGCAGCACCCGTAACGACAGCCAGCGCGAAGAGAGACGCTACTACCTGACGTTATCCGTGCCGCTTGAACTCTTTACACAGCCAGTGTTTCTCAACAGCGGAGTTACATTCAATCGCGACGGCTACGCCGACAGCAATCTGGGCGTGAGCGGAACCGCGGGGGCATTCAACCAGGCGACCTACAATCTGAGCGCCAGCAACCGTACCGGCGGCAAAAGCGCGGCCAGCGGCAGCCTGAGCTATCGCACTCCGTTCACCACCCTGAACGGCAGCTATAGCGAGTCTGGCGAGTATCGCCAGGCGGGCGTCGGCGCGAGCGGCAGCCTGGTCGCCTGGCGCGGCGGCGTGCTGACCTCAAGTCAGTTGGGCGATACCTTCGCTATTATCGACGCGCCGGGCGCGGCAGGGGCTACGCTTGGCGGAGACGGCACACGAACCACCAATAGCAGCGGAAAAGCGCTGGTGCCTTACCTGTCGCCTTACCGTAAAAACCGTATCCAACTGGATACCACCCATATGGTCGATGGCGTCGAGCTGAAGGGAAATATTCAGGAAGTCGTTCCTTACGCCGGATCGGTAACCTATGTTCGCTTCGAGACCGACCAACGGCGGCAGTTTATGCTGCCCGCCAGAGCGAGCAACGGCCAGCCGCTCCCGTTCGGCACCGAGATTGTCGACGACGCGGGTAACAGCGTGGGCTATGTGGCGCAGGGGGGAATGCTTTACCTGAAAGCCGAATCGCTTCCAGCGCGCCTGCATATTAAAACCAGTAGTGATGGCCGCCAGAGCTGCACGATCGTCCGACCAGCCTCAGATGGGCAAATCAATATTTGCCGCTAGCGGCAGGAGTGAACCATGAAAATTCGTGATGTGATTATTCTGACCCTCTGCCTGCTGGGAAGCGCTTATCAGGTTGCGCAGGCATCCTGTAAAAGCGACTCCGGGGCGCAAAAAGAGAGTACGGTGACGCTGACGCTGGATTCCCTTTCTCTGAGCAGCAAGACCACTAATTCCCCAAATTTGTCCCTTTCTTCGGGAACGTTCAGTTGTTCTGCCGAGTGGCTGGGCTCCGGCAACCGCATAGCGATCATTTCTGAACTCAGCAACAGCACGGCCTATGTGGATTACGGTAACTATATTTTGCAGTTCAACATCAGCAATATTTCCCCCAATAGCAAAAGCTACAGCGGATTGGGAGAGAGTCGTGTCTCCGGCACGTCATTAAATAACGTGACCTATACCTATGAGGCAAAACTGCTGAAAACACTGCCCGCTGGCGCCACCGCGATTAAAGCCGGGCCAGGCGTGACCAGCGTCACCCTGTCCCATGCGATTTCAGTGGTCGACTCTTCGGGGATCCAGTTCTGGTTTCCCGGCGTCAATTTCGCCGAATTTATTAAGTGGATCCTGGGATTGATTGGTTCAGATGAATCTAAACGCCTTTTCTATCAAAATATTACTATTAATTATCGCCCACGAGTGAGTACCTGCAGCATTCCGGATACCAACGTGACGCTGCCGGAAACGGATCTCACCAGCCTGAAGCTGGCCGGAAAAGAGGCGCAATTTTATACTAACTTTACCCTGCGCGCAGAATGCAGTGACCTGTTGGAAGGGATGACTACCCGCACTATTCAGTTCTATCTCAGCAGCAGTAACGTTGAAACGGATCACTACACGCTGAAAAATTCCCAGGGCACCGCGCGTAATATTGGCGTCCGCGTGATGCGCGCAGACACCAGCAAAAAAATCGCCATCAGCGCAAATGAGCTTAGCGCAGGCAATATTACCAGTGAATATGAGCTCTTTAAGATTGCCCAATGGGGGAACAACTTCAATATACCACTAAGAGCTTATTATTATATCTATGGTGCTAATCCCACAGAGGGCAGCATCCAGACAACGGCCAAAGTAAATATCGTCTATCCTTGACCCAAAATAAGAAACAGAGAATAATCTCAAATTAAAATTCTGTACGAAGTATACTTCTCAACAAACCACGAAATGGTATTTTTCAAGATTCATTACCATAATATTAGTTAGTGGCATAATTATAACCAAAAATATGACCCACAATCATATTATAAATTTATTATACTGTAATTATTCTGAGCATAGTAAGGCTAAAGAAATGATGTGTACATTGCGAAACACTAAATCACACGCTTTCAATAGTGAGAAGCAGCCAAACAGTAGCGCTTCAGCAATGTTCGATTTAGTTATGATTGAAAATTCGGTTAAATCATTGAACAGGGATGCACAGCCGACCCATGCAACGTTAATTATCGATACGGATAACTATCTGGTTAATTTTCTTTGCAAACATTTGATTAACCCTCTGGTGTTGTATACCTGCCCTTCGTTCAAAGAGGCGCAGTACCGAATACAGAACAGCATTATTGACCACATCGTGATGGAGGTTTTTACGCTTGATGAGAATGCGCTGGAAGCCCTGAATTTTATCTACCAGGTGCAGACTAAGCATCCAGATATGCGCATCACCGTTTTTACTGAGACACGGAACAGGTACCTGCTCCAGGTTTTACGCAGTTTCCCGCGTATAAATATCGTCTCTAAGTACGAAGCCATGCCGGAGTTGATTCATGCCGTACAGGCCTGCTGGGAGGAAGAACCGTTTTATAGTCAATATATTATCGATTTAATGTTTGATATAGCGCGCCCGGACGCATTTTCTGAAATTGAATGGACGGTATTGAACGCTCTGGCGAAAAGTATTCCAGCACAGGATGTGGCGAAAATAATTAACAAAAGCTATCACACTTTATTTTATTACATTAAAAAAATCGATAAAAAACTGCATATTAAAAGCAAAGGCGAGCATGTAAAAATGCTACAAGCACTCAATAGCAACCCTTTGAAAAATACGGTAGTTCCGTACATTGATCGTTTTAATTAATTATTATATCACACCCGACGCGGTAATTTACGCATAAACATTATTGATGCACGTCACGCATACCATGCTTTAAAAGGAGATAACTTCATCATGAAACTTATGTGCCGCATCGAGCCGATTATTAATCTACAAACGGGTCAAAGAATTGGCGGCGAAGTTCTCTGTCAGCCGGAGGGAGCAGACCCGGAAATGTTTTTTCGCTCCATCCCTATAGATATGTTATCACGCATTGTTCAGGATCAAATAACAATGGGGATGCCCAGACAGTACTACAGTAACGGCGTTCTTTTTTTAAACATCAGCATCCCGTTATTAATTAATATGGTATGGCTGAAATCGCTGCTGGCTATGCTGCCCGGCCCGAAGGCACTTGAATTAGATTGCCAACAAAGTGAATCTTTTTTTCCTCTGCTGGTACAGCACATTGAGGAGATACTAACCATTTTACGTGATTTCAATACACAACTCTGGTTGGATGATCTCTACGCCCAACATATTCCACTTATTGCCCAACTGCCTTTTCGTTTTGACGGCATAAAGATCGATAAACATGAGCT
Organism: Pseudocitrobacter cyperus; assembly: GCF_039889165.1. Lineage (NCBI taxonomy): Bacteria > Pseudomonadati > Pseudomonadota > Gammaproteobacteria > Enterobacterales > Enterobacteriaceae > Pseudocitrobacter > Pseudocitrobacter cyperus. The sequence continues at coordinate 1,817,382 of NZ_JAYMYY010000001.1, forward strand.
GTGGCGGCTGGCGAATAGTCAGGATGCATCCGCAATGACGTCGCTGATTAAACAGGCCGAGAGCCTGGCGGATAATGTTCTGGTGGAAGGGGTCGAAAATGAAGATCAGCACCACTTTGTAGCTGGCAGTGAGGTTCGCTATGCCCAGGGGTATCTCTGGCCTGTGGATGAGCGAGAGTCTTTTGTCATCACCCTTGAGCAGCACGATAAATATGATGGATATCAGTATGAAGGCAATAATCATATCGGATGACGTCTGGTATCTTTCTGGCATATCAGAAGGTATGAAAGCGCAAGAAATTGTCACCGAATGTTGGCTAATAAAAAATAGCGACGACTGGAAACAAGCGATTGCAGGGCTTGATCCTTATCAACCGAAAGAGAGACTGGTTCTCCTGTGCGTTAGCAATGCGACATTGTTAAGCGCATTGACACGCCATTTCTATGGTAAAACAAAACTGTGTATATCGCCGCCTGGGCTTAACTCCAGCCGCCCCTTTTTTTGCCAAAATGGGGTCTACTACTTTAATAAAAATATCGCGCTGGCCGAACTTATCGATATATTTATGCTGGTTTTGAAAACCAAAAACAGAAAAGAAAACACCCTCACTGAACGGGAAATGTTTATTCTCAATGAGCTTATTAGTGCTGGTAGCGTAAAGGGCGTCTACAATGCTGTCAGAGTTTCGTACAGAGTGGTGTCGTACTATAAAAGGTCAGCCCTGAAAAAGATGGGGTTGCCAGGCTGCCAAAACTATCTGACCATCTATCCGGCGATTGTGGCGGTCAAAAAGGTACTTCATTCCTGGCAGCATGAGGAGCAGGAATCTATTGTGACGCGACACACCTACCGTCTGAACAGCACGCTGGAACCGTTCGACGCAAAACCGTCTGCAATCAGCGCATGAGCTGGACGTAAAAAACCCATACACCGTGGTGTATGGGTTTTTTGTGTTCATGTCCGCACGACTACACTTAGATAGTGTTATTGGTGCTGGTGCCTGGGTAGAAGCTACCATTGATGACACTAGTCCAGAAGCTGGAAGTAATGCTTTCGACTTCTTCCGCATGGTTATAACCATACAGCGCACCGGCAATACCACCAGTGACAAGACCAATAGCCCCACCAACGACCATACCAACACCCTGGCCAATAGTACCGACACCAATCAGACCGCCGCCGTCACCGCCGTGAACACCACCGATGATTGCCCCACCTGCAGTTGCACTCGCAGCAAACAAGATGCTGGAATAGATAGAACTTCCGATAGAAGCACCAGATACTTCATTCATTTCAATTAAAGTTAATTCACGCACGATTATTTCTCCGTAAAATCTAAAAACATTATTCCCGATTAAATATTGTTATTTGTGCTAGTACCTGGATAGAAGCTACCATTAATAACACTAGTCCAGAAGCTGGTATTAATACTTTCAACTTCTTCTGCATGGTTATAACCATAAATCGTGCCAAAAATACCGGCTGTCACTAAACCAATAGCCCCGCCCGCAATCATACCGACGCCCTGACCAATTGACCCGACGCCCAGCAGGCCGCCGCCGTCACCACCATGAACGCCACCAATAATGGCGCCACCTGCAGTACCTGCTGCTGCGCTCAGAATCCCGGAATAAATTGCTGATCCCAATGAAGCACCGGCAACTTCGTTCATTTCAATAATTGTTAATTCACGCATATCTATCTCGTCCTTAGGATATTAAACACTCACGCTGTGGTAAGTGGTGTAATTATTTAACGGTTCACCAGGCATTGATATAGAAAAAACAATGAAAATGATAACTAAAGGTGGAAAAAGATTTAATCGGCCGTGTAAAAAAAAGAGGCCTTAAGTTAAAAAAAGGCCTTTTAAACGCTAAAAAAATGCGCATATGACAATTTTTAGCTTAATGCCGGTGTCATCTCTCTGTTTTGCCCACCAAACAGCGTGGCTTTATCGACTTCATTGATTTGACGATTCGCCACCACAAAAATACGATCGGCGCTCATTATCGTCTCTGGCCGATGGGCGATAATAATTCGGGTGATATTCATCTGGCGTATTGCGTCATTAATCGCTTTTTCACGGTAGATATCAAGATGGCTGGTCGCTTCATCAAGCAGCAATATTGCCGGCCTTTTATACAACGCCCTCGCCAACAGCAGCCGCTGAATTTGCCCGCCGGAAAGCGCAGAGCCCATGTCCCCTACCAGGCTGTTATAGCCCATCGGCATGGCCACGATGTCGGTATGCACTTGCGCAATTTTGGCCGCCTCTTCAACTCTTGCCATGTCAAAATCGGCGTCAAAAAAGCAGATATTATCCAGGATAGACCCGGCAAAAAGCTGGTCATCCTGCATCACGCTGCCGGTATTGTGACGCACCCACGTCATCCCCAGGCGCACATTTTCCACGCCATCAATCAGCACCATCCCCTCTTCGGCACGCAAAAGCCCGAGGAACAAACGCGCCAGCGTGGTTTTCCCTTGCCCGGAAGGGCCGACAATCGCCACTGATTCCCCGGCTTTAATTAGCATATTTGCTTTCTGTAAGATCCACGGTTCCGTTGGCGAATAACGAAATGAAAGATTTTTCACTTCCACAGAAACCGCTTTTTCGGGGTCGGGATGACCAGAAAGATTCAGCATGTCATCTTCACGTTCGCTGAGCACAATATCCGACAAACGTTCGCCGTGCAGACGCAGCATGCGAAATTCGATAAAGGCGTCAATCAGACCTGAAGCACGGCTGATAAACTGATCCGAGAAGGTGATAAATGACATCAGCATCCCGCTGGAGAAGTTGCCATCCAGCACCTGTAATGCCGCCAGCCAGATAAGGACAATACGCCCAACCCCCGATAACACCCCCTGCACCGTAGAGAAGAAAATGGTCAATCGCTGGATCTTGATGCCATTATTCGTCGCCTCCACCAGCTCATTGGTGTAGGTTGAAACGCGCATATTCTGCTTGTTGCTCAACATGATGGCCTGTGCGCCGCGGATCGATTCGATCAACTGGCTTTGCACCTGCGAGTTGGCGATCATCTGGTCTTCACTGGCCTGACGAAAAGGACGGAATGCCACCAGACGTACAGTGGTGTAGGCAAGGAAAAGCCCCACCACAATCAGCGCCAGCGAAGGGCTATACACGACGATGATGCCAAGAGTAATAATCGACATCACCCCGTCAAAGACCGAGGCAATAAAACGTGTTGTCAGGGTGCTTTGAATATTATTAATAGAGCCGAAACGCGAGACGATATCGCCCATATGGCGCTCTTCAAACCAGGCGAGCGGCAGGTTGAGCAAATGAGCACAGATATTGCTTGACCACTGTACGCTCAGCAGGCTGGAAAACCATGTCGTCACCCAGGTTCTTAGCGCGGTGATCCCATTTTGTAACAGCACAACAATAATAAATGCGCAGCCCAGCAGGGTCATTAAATCGTAATCGGCAGAAACCAGCACCTGATCGAGTACCCACTGCATATAGAACGGGCTAATAATGCCGAATATTTCCAGCGCCAGCGTCAATACCATGAGCTGAGCAAACGCCGACTTAATACCCGACACGTTGCCAAGCAGTTTGAGCATCGAGAGAGACTCTTTCTCTTCTCGTTTTTCAAAATTCGCCTGCGGCACCAGCTCCAGCGCAATCCCTGTAAAGAAGGCGGATACCTCCTTCATTTTCAGTACGCGTCGCCCACGAGCGGGGTCGTGAATAACGACTTTATCGCCGTGAACTTCACTTAACACCACATAGTGTTTCATATCCCAGTGCAGGATAGCGGGCAGGCGAAGCTGGCTTAACTCTTCCACCTCAAGGCGCAGCGCGCGGCACACCAGCCCAAGGTTGCCCGCAAGATTAATCACATCCGTTAATGTGCTGCCTTTCAGCGACATCGCGAATTTTTTTCGCAACGTCAGCATATCCATTTTATGGCCATAATACCCGGCCACCATGCCAATGCAGGCCAGACCGCATTCCGCGGCCTGCGTCTGGCGTAATACCGGTAACGTTTTTCGCCCGGAAAAACGTAGTTTTTCAATAAAATCCATTTGCATACCTGAGGTTAAAAGCGTTTACCGAGCGCATAGAGCGGCTCAAGAACCCATTGATAGAGATGTCGCTTGTCGACAATAAAATCTGCATTGACTGCACTGCCCGGCGGCAGAGAATACTTTTCGCCGTAGGCGCTAATGGACTGTTTATTCAGCACTATTTTGACCTGATAAAACTGCTCCTGGGCCTGGTTATCGCCGGTGACGGAAGCCACATCTTTTGGTGTAAGCGCCGACTCAGATACTTCCAGAACCCTGCCATACTGCTGACCAAATTTCTGATATGGGAAGGATTCATAGCGCAACACCACCTTCTGCCCCGGTTTAATAAAACCAATCGCGCGACTGCTGAGCATCACGCGAGCCTGCAGGTCTCCCTCCCGCGGGATAAGCGACGCCAGCGTTTGCCCGCTCGCCACGATCTGCCCTCTCTTCACCAGTACCGACCCTACAATCGCGTCCGCAGGCGCAGTCAGGATCGTCGCCCGACGCGACTCGTTTTCCAGTAAGGATTGATTGAGTTCGGCTATTTTTTGGTTAACCTCATTCTTCTGTTTCAGAAAGTTGATGGGTTGTTCAATGCGCTGCTGCTGGAGTTGCGCCAGTTGCTGTTTCAGCTCCAGCAATTGCCGCCCCACATCCTGCATTCGCACGACGGCTTCGAGGCGCACGGAGTCCTGCTGATCGATTTGCGAGTTTGAGGCATACCCTTCAGCGAGCAACGCTTTGAGGTTTTTGAGCTTCTCCTGCTCAATGCCTATCTGGCTTCGCCGCTGGCTATTAATTAACTGCAACTGGGCGATTTGTTCTTTCAGCAGCCCGATGCGATCGTTAAGACCCTGCATCGTGCTGGTGTTAATCGCCTCCAGATTCTGCAACTCACTGTTAAGGACTTCTCGTTGATCGTGAAGCTGCCTGGCGATTTGCTCGCGCGTCTCCCCCAGAGAGGTTGAGATATCGCTGGAAAGAGAAGCCAGCTTCTCGCCTTTTTTTACCCTTTGCCCCTCATGGACAAAAATGCCGGTAAGCGTACCGCCGCCAACCGAGGCGATATCCAGTATCCCCTGCTCTGGCACCAGTGTGCCCTTTGCGGACTCGCGTTTGGTGTAGCTGCCAAAAATCAACAATGCGATGATGGCTGCCGCGATGCCGCCGACAAAGACAATCAACAGCCAGCGCCAGGGTGGGGTATATAACACCACCGTGCCGATAGATTTTGCGCGATTGTTATCGATCGCCTGCTGACGAAATAAAGGTTCTGACATTTTTCGGCTCCGTATCCTTACTGTGCGCAGCGATATTTTTTGAGCGCCGACATATCCAGTTCGCCAAGCGTGGCATCCAGTTCAGTGTGGGCGCGGATTAAGGCGAACTGCGCTTCAGATTTCTCACTCAAGGCAGAGGCGTATTCATTCAGGGAATCGAGCTCATCAATGAGCGTGCGCATACCTATCTCCCTGCCATAGCGGGTGGAATCAAGGCGTTCATGGGCAGAGTGAAGTAAACGCTCACTCGCGGCCAGACGCGTAAAGCCACTCTTCAGGGCATTCAGAGAGCCATTAAGACTCTGCTTTGCGCGAAGTTGCGCCAGCGCCAGCAGATCTTTCGACTGTGAGCGCCGTTTCGCCGCTTCAATACTTTGCGATACCGCGCCGCCTCCGGAGAAAAGAGGAATGGAAACATTCAGCGACACCATTGTGTCGCGTGTTTTATTCGTCGTACCGAAAAGTTCATCCAGCTCATTGCTGTCCTCCGCCCGGCTCCAGTTTGTGCCGTAACCGGCCTGCAGATTAACTACCGGCAGATGGGCGCTGGTCGCCGTGAGCACATCGGCATCACTCTGCCTGACGGAAAACTGCGCAGCGCGAATATCAAGGTTGTCTTTCATCATCGCTGCCTGCAGTTGTTCACGCGGAGTCGTGCGCAAAGAAGGTATGCAGGAAAGAGTCGCCTCATTAATTTCACTGGCATCGTGTCCGGTCAGGCTGATAAAAACTAATGCCGCATCATTGAGGTCACTTTCCGCATTCACAATATCAGCCTGTGCCTTATCAAAGCGGGCCTGGGCATCGCTGACATCAAGGCGCGTTGACTCCCCCAACGATAGCTGCGCTTTCGCCTGATTAAGCTTTTGCTGATAAAGCTGCAAAACCTGTTTTTTACTGTTCAGCAACTCCCGGCGATAGACCACATCCGTCCACGCCACGATGGTGCTCTTAATCAGTTTCTGCTGCGCCTGTAACAGTTTCGCATCCGCCAGATCGGCAATCGCATCCCCCTTTTTCCAGGCCGCATATTTGGCAAGATCAAATACAGGCTGCGTCAGATTAACCGTGGCGCTATGCCGGGTAACACCAGCGGCATAGCTGGCATCCGGCTGATCGGTTTTAGACCACGAGCCATTAAGGGAGACCGTCGGTAATAATCCGGCAAAACCCTGGTTTCGTTTTTCATTGTCCGCATCATGCTCATTACGAGCCGCATTCATTTCCGGGTCGAAACTATTGGCGGCTAATACGGACTCTTCTATATTAAGTGCATAACTATGCGCGATATTTAATGCATTAACCAACAGGCTTATTGCAATGCAGGTTCGTTTCATGTTTTTTCTTTTATAAAATACTGTGCATGTAGACATACTTCATCAATTCACCATTGTTATGAAGATTCAGCTTCTTCATCGCGCTGGTTTTTTGAGTCGCAATCGTGCTTATTGCCCGCGATCTTTTTTCAGCGATTTCCATCAGGCTATAGCCATCAGAAAACATTTTGATAACTTCCCACTCATTTTTAGAGAGTTTTTCACGCGGCAACGCCTGTGCGTTACTGTTTAATTGCTCCAGAATAGAATCAGAAATGTACTTATCTGATTTGTCCTGATCAAAGACATGCATAATTGCCTGTTTCAGTTCTCGGGAGTCGTCAGTCATACTAATAATGGCATTCACATTCATTTTTAGGATTTTATCGATAACGTTAATGTCCGAATCCTGTAAAATCAGAGCGACCTTGCTGTTAATTTTCGGCAATTCACCACGCATATTGGGCTGATTCACCTGCAGGTGATTCATCAGGTTAAACCAGCTTGCAAGATCGGTGATGATAAGGTCGAGATTTTCAACCTCCATTGCCTTTAACAAGACACTATCGTTCTTAAAAATGTTAATTGTCACATTAGACGTTGGGAACACCCTCTGGAAGTAATCCAACAGGAAATCATGAAAAACATTGAATCGATAAAGTAAAACAATATTTATGTTTTGCATTTCCATCATCGAATTTTCCTCCCGTAAGTCACGAACACAATGAATTAAACATAATTTTAAAAAGAAACTCAAACGTCAAAAAAACTGAAACATTAAAAAAACACAGCTTTCATATAAAAAAACCACAGCGTCTTTATAAAAAAAACTAAAATCGCACAAAAAACACCCGATAAATTTTAAAAATATTATTTTTAAACTTAAAAAAATCGAATAAACCGATTGCATCGCTTATCTAAGGCGGGTGGTATACCCGCTGGAGGGATTAATCCTAAAACCATCAAATGAGCAGTTTCACTGACAGTTAGACGTTAAATTTCACGTTTATACTCCCAATTTATACCCATATCGTTAACAATTGACCAGTATATTGTCTGCCTTCCGCCAGCAATATCCTTATTGGTAAGGCTAACTCTTTTTGTTTCACCGGGTAATAACGTCACACCGTTATAATTAACATTGCTAAATTTAATCCCGGAAAGGGAGAGCACACGCTTTCCAGGGTTCGAAAGAAGCAGCGCGGCATTTTCACCTTTTACCAGCGAGGCATTAATTATTTCTCCTTCGCTCTCTTCCAGAGCCTTCATCGCTACAGGGCGAACAATAAGTTTGATGCGTATCCGCAGCGGCATTACGATCTGCTGCATTGTGCCTGCTTTACGATTTGTATTCGGTGGAACCTGATAGATATTAATCCAGTACAGTTTTTCCACATTTTCTACAAAATTTTTGCGCAGCAGTTTAATTCGTACATCCCTTTGCTGTCCCGCCGCCAGCTTAAATACTGGCGGCAAAATCGCAATGGGCAGGTTTAAATTATCGGGTGATGCCAGCAGATTGCCATCATCGACCCATACCTGAATTAAAGACGGGATCGTGTCGGCATTCGTCAACAGTAGAGATTCTTCAGCGGGATCGGTCGATAAAATAACGCGTGAACGATCGGGACTCACGACAGCCCCGGCCGGGGGAATCCCCCCAGCCAGGGCCATAATAAGCAATACCGATTTACTGAAAACTAACCACCACCTGAAGTTGCGCATCGACAGTTCCTGCTGTTGCTTCATTGCCAGGGAGAGCTTCCAGGGCAGAGATAAAATCACCGGTATATTTAAGTGTCGTATCTTCATTGTCACCAACATATTCAGTAATATCTTTATAGGCATACCAGCCAGCACTTTCGCCGCCCCCTGTGACACGGGAAGACAACAAATTAATTAACTTCATCGAACTGTCATAAACCCGAATACCTACGCCACTGGCCACCCCTTCTGCACCGTAGTTATTATCTAGTAGCCAGGTAATGCCGCCGCTGGAATTTTTAAGGCCCAACGTTTCCGCTGCCTCCACAGCTATTTGCTGATTAACCAAAAAACCGACGGCGACATTTGGATTACTGGAGGAGCTTGTTACCCCTGATACCGCATCTTTATCGCAATCCAGCGTTATGGAGAATGGCTGTTGACTCACACCGCCACTATTGAGTTCACCGGTGCCGATTTTCGGGAATACTACCCGGTCGGTGTAATCTTTCAGAATACACATTGCACCACGGGTGACGGTAATCGAATTATACAAGCTCCAGGCTCCTGGCCAATACGTATAATAGCCATCTTTTTGGCTCCCACTGTCACCGCCCTCACTTATTGCCGTCGCCATACCGGGCCCTTTAAAGACCAAATAACCATTACTCGTCGGATTTTTGTAAACAACGGTACTCGCACCGCTTGAAAAGTAAGAGGTCTGATCGGTTTTAATCAGTTCAAGAAACGCATCACTGAATGCAGAAGCTGGAATAAAAATATACGTTCCGTCATCATACCATTCTGAAGATGAGAGTTTACGAGACTGCCAACGGTTCGTGTAGTAAAGCCCCGTTTTAAGGTTAGTAATTCGTAAAGCAACGTTTTTGGCATAGGTGTAATAACCCCCCTCGATATCCTCTACAGGATATTGACCCGCGTAGGGGTTACTACCTGCAGTCGCATACATTTCATACAGGCTATCTTCATCTGCTTTAGCGCAGCGAAAAAGTACACGATTCGCACTATAATCTGAATCTTTTACAGCTTGAGTAATAAAATTGCCCGTCGCCGCGGAGAGAACCGTTCCGCTGGGTAACGATGCGACTCCCGAACCGATACTTATCATCGGGGATAAGCCTAATTGCGCCGTACAGCCGTCGCATGCGCCTGTCCAACTGCTCGCAACATAACCGGCGTTGATAGCACTCGTGCTAAGCTGAGTCGTTGCGGTCACTTTTATACAATTTGCCCCTGCGACGGGCGCCAGCATTAACGCCAGCAATCCGGCAAAATAAACAGGTTTCAACGTCATGACTTATCTTCCTCACACACCGCGTTTAGCTGAACTGGCTCAGCCTCTTCATCAACAGGTTTATCCAGTTGATAGCGGATCCGACACTGGGCATTCGCCGCATCTCCCCACTTAACGAGCAGTACCCCGCTTTGTTCTGGCAGGCGCGCATAGGCCATCCCGGCCTGGCCGACCATCCCGATATTTTTACCTTCCGCGCTCAGGACATCCGCCCCCATAGGAACCAGCGTACCGTCCGGCGTTTTGGCAATAATCAGAACCGGGCGCCCATAGACTGTTTCAAAATCCACTCGCGCGACAGAACCGGCATACGGCACCAGACGCGCACTACCGCCATTGATTTCAACGTTCTGATTCATGGTACGCGTGTCCAGGCTGACCTGGTTTTTCCGATACGGCACCAGAGAAGGCAAAATCGCGTTGCCGAAACTATCAATGCGGGAACCTTGCCCGTTGCGTACCAGCGCGCCTTTCGCCCCATCCGCGTGAACCAGCGCAAAGGTCTCGCTGGCATAAGGCCCGTAAGTCACCCCTTTCTCATGAACAACTAACGTGCCGTTGGTGCCCAGCCCCAACTGTTTGAACCCCTGCCCCTGGGACCAGGAGGCGCTCATCGTCCCCACTGATGTGCGATCCTGCACGTTAGCTCCCCACGAGGTATCATGCCCGCTCGCGTTCTCGCGATACTGGTCGTAGCTGCCATAGATGGAATAAGAGTAACGGCTGTCATCCCCGGCCGACCCGGACAGGGTCGCGGTGGTGGTGCGGCTGTATTTATCCTGACTCATATCCATGGATACGCGTGATGAGGTATCACGCCATTCAAGCGGCATAGAGAAGTTTATTGAGATGATATTCTCGGTCGTTTTCTTATAATTATCCGTGTTGTAGTCGCTATCATTAACGCTATAAAGATTGCCATTATCCCAACTGGTGCGCTGACGTCCGGCGCTGATGTTGTAGTTCACTTTTCCCCAGTTGTTCCCATAGGTGAGTTGCAACTCGCTGACGCGCGGACGGCTTCCGTAATAGTCGGTGGTACTCGCGCTGAATCCCAACGTACCAAAGCCAAACATATCCTGGCTCATCGTCGCGGCCAGGCGATTTCTCTGCTGCAACGTATCGGAGTACCAGGTTTCGCCATTTTTATTCTCACGGCGCATCCCGAGGATATCCTGCAAATCACGATAGCCACTGGTTGAGTACCGGTAAGCCGCAAGCACGAGGTTAGTGCGGGTCGCAAAGCTTTTGCTGTAAGACAACTCAGCTCGCCAGCCGGTACTGGTCTCATCATTAGCCTCTTTTGCATGAGACCAGGTGGTATTCAACGCAATCGCCCCTGCCTGAGAAGCCCAAACCCCACCGAGGAGCAGTGCTTCATAATCATGGGCAAGGCGCATCCCGCTGTTCAATGTGAGGCTGTTATTCACACCGTATTGCAATACACCTTCCGTGAAATCGTTATCCACCGAGTAGTAATTGCGCACACGCCCGGCGGCAAATTCATAGGAGAGATTTCCCGGGCGAACGGAATCCGGCACCGCCGCGTATGGCACGGTAAAAGACGAGGTTTTCCCGTCTGCGGAAATTACATCAACATGAAGGTCGCCATTACTTTTGGTGTTATACAGATCGCTGATAACAAACGGCCCCGGCGGCACAGTTGTTTCATAAATGACGCGATCCTGCTGTTTGATCACCACGCGTGAGTTTGATGTGGCAGTACCAATCACCTCTGGCGCATATCCGCGTTTACCCTGCGGCCACATGCGCTGATCGGTTTCCAGTTTGATCCCGTTAAATGAGATCCCGCCGAACATACTGGTGCTGGTGTAGTTATCCCCCAGGCTCAACTGGCTGGAAATATCCGGCAGCGGACGCTGTACCCATGTCCGCACGGCATTCCATTTATAGGCGCTTCCGGCGGTATTGCTGTCCATATAACGCAGGTTAGCCTGATGGCGAGCCTGCCAAAGGCCCGCATTCGCCCCGATGTTCATCATGCTCCAGAGGTAGCTATAGGTGCTGCCGCTGGCGCTGTTTTCATTGTGATAATAGTTTGTACTATGACGAGCAAAAAGCACGGGGGCGCCGCTGTTCCATTCGGAAACAGGGATAAAGCCTCGTGGCTGACGGAAAAGCGAAACCTGTGGAACAACAAACTCCAGAACCAGGTTTGCGGTGTCGAAATGCCAGTTTGCACGCTTGACCCTTTGCGCCAGAAAAATGCACTCGTCCGTGGCGCTACTCGCGTCGGCATCCGGTTTTAACTGCAGGAGTTTTAGTAATGCCGGATCAAGACAAGGCGATGCGGAAGCGGCATCCGGAGTGATTTTCCTGAAAGTTACCGGCATTTCCGTTGCCAGGATTTCACCATTCAGTGAGATATCGACCAGTTGCTTACCTTCAGCGATAGCCACCTCTTTCTGGCTAAATTTATCCAGGTCAATATGGTGCTCAAGGGAAGTACCGGTAAGCAGGTTTGAGTCAAAGCGGTATTCTTCAGCCCGCGCGCTGTTCTGCATCGCGAGCTGTAAAAAGAACGCGACGGCGCTCAGGTAAAAGGCGACAGAATATCCTTTTTCATGTGCATTAGAGTTGAACGTCGTATTCATTTGCCACCCTGGCTCCGTAATCGTTTATATACGTTACTTTTACTTTCGACTGCCGGCCCTTTTGCGCCGTGCCGCCATTAAGAGAAATATCCTGCGATTCGAAAGGTGAAATCATCGGGATTTTTCCTTTCTGCGCATTGCCATCAACTTGCACATCCGTGAGCGACACAAAGAACGGTGAGTTATTTTTAATAGTGATACCGCCATTCGATGACACAAACGACAACATCTCGCCTATTTTTTTCGGGTTAGCCGTTATTTCTGCTGGACGATAAAAAACCTTCAGTCGATTTTTCAGCATAAGTACTATCTTATTCTTTTTCTCTCCCCCGAGATTTGACGGCGGGATCTGTAAGAAATTAAAATAAAATACACTTTCACGATCTGTAGGTAGTTGCGGATTACCCATTTTCGAAAGACGAAGTACCTGGCCTTCATTCGCGGCAATTCGAAACGACGCCGGGGTAATCATAAATGGCGATTTGCCTGTAGCCGGTGTTGACTCGGCATCACCGCTATCCAGCCATGCCTGAATAACATAAGGAAAGTTGTCACGATTACGCAGTTGAATATCGACAGATTGATCTTCTGCATGATAGACAACCCGCGAGCCAATCATAATTACAGTAGCGCTGGCATTTTTATAGACGAAAAGTGAAACCAATAAAGCGACAGCCACTACAGCCCGAACAAATCCATTACGCTGCATAATATTTCTCGCGAATTTTTATATTAAAGAGCCATCCCTGGCGATCTGATAAAAGCTAATGCTTATTCAGACCATTCCATTTTTTTTGCATCATGCAAATTATTCGTATACAACGGCATACTGCATAGTACCTTCAACTTCACCGGCAGTAGATGCAGCAGTTGCATAGTACTGAGCGGTATAAGTTGCAGAAGCTTCGCTTTCGCCAGATGCCAGAGACAGGTCGCCATCAGCAGTAAATTCAGAAGTCAGGTCAATAACGGTATTCGCGGTATCCAGGATCTGAACTTCAACGTTTGCAGCAGCATCGCTGGCGATGTTGCCCAGGTTACCGTTAGTGCTAACGTTATTACCTGCAAAACGCGTAGAGATGGTTTTACCATCCAGCGCAGCCGGGCAATCAGTTACAGCGATATCGAAAGTCGTTTGACCTGCAGTATCAGCCGCAGCAGCCAGGTCTGAAGTGCTTACAGTTGGCAGAAGCACCAGCGGAGAGCTGGAATTACCATTTACGGTTACAGAACAGGTTTCGTCTGCGACTTCACCTTTAAAAGTAATGGTGTTATCAGAAGCTGCGAAAGCCTGAGACGCGAACAGAACACTTAATGCTGATGCAATAACCAGTTTTTTCATTTTTATTACTCCATGTATTAGATTGCGCTCGCTATTGGAGCGCTTGAACTCAAACTTATATGATATATGAAAGCTGCCCTTTAATGCTTTATTCATCGCATCGCCACCGCAAGCTGACGTAAATATAATTGCACCCATGTTGTTTTTTGTAAATAAGACTAAAAGATGCAACTTTTTAAGCTTGATAAAAAATTAGAATTAATACGATCTATTAAATAAAAACTAAATTAATTAACTGCAATGACATTATTAACGCGAAGCAGACCCGCAATCGCACAAAAAAAAAGTGGATAATAATTCCTACAAAAGATAACAAAAACAATCAAAGGTTTTATTGTAGATATAAAATAGTTAATCGAAATAATCAGATATGATCTTTTTGCGATCTAACATGTTAAAATTAAGTTAAAAAATGACCAATAACATCACCATACGAGATGTTTTACCCAGACCCAGGGTAAAGAATCCATATAATTAATTGATTTTAAAAGGTTATCTTTTAATATGGCGATTTATATCGCCATGCTTTTCTTTTGCAGTCATTACGTCTGCAAAGGTGAGAATCAATAGAATTTCATTAAATGACATCAATGGAAATGGTTCTGGATTGCAGTCAAATGTAAAAGCGACCCGGTAAAAACTCCGCAAATAAATATTGCGCTGTGAATATGCTTTCTTTGATTTCCGTGTACTCGTATACTGAAACTAAGTAATAATACCAGTCTAATATTTTTAGAATTATTACTAAATCCATCAGCATAAATAGAATTATTGCTATTTCACCCGTTTTTGAATAAAAAAACCTGGCATGCAGCCATCGCCTTTAATGGCAGGTATATAAGGAACGAGATATGCTCAAGAGAAATAAAAAACGGCTATTAAATAAAATCAGCTTACTGAATTGCATTTGTTTAATACCGGTGTCGACGTTTGCAGTATCGTATTCACCCTGGCAAGTCAGCGATGGCTCAGCACTTGATGTCACCAGTAGCTATCGCGCTACGCAACAGGGTGATTATGAGCTTTACAGCTATGGCGATGGGAGCAAACTCACAACGACGGCACCTGGTCTGGTTTTTAGTTCCAGCTATGCCAGTACCAATGTTGCACAGGCGCTTAAAGGGGGCGAAATATCACTGACCGACGCGATACTCCAGAGTACTGGCGCCTCCTCCTCGGTGTTATTAGCGCAGGGGGGAACCCTCGATGTCACCGGTGGCAGCATTATTAGCAACGGCAGCGGTACCTCATGGGGTATCAATGCCCAGTCATCCTCCATCGTGACGCTCAATGGCACGGGGCTAACCTATACCAGCGGTGGTTCCGGCGCAGCTATTTCGCTCGCATCCAGTGAGCTGCAGGCCCAGGACGTGACGATTACATCCAACGGCAACTCTGCGGTATTAATCAACCGCGGTTCAAACGCCAGTTTTGATAACAGCAGTATCAGTGCGCAGGGGAACGCCACCGGGATCGCCGCAACCGGGAGCAACGCCAATGTGCTGGCGCAGGTCAGCCTTACTGACAGTAAAATCACTACGGAAAACGCCACCGGTATAAGGGGCATGTATTCCGACATCACGCTTAATAATACAAATGTGGAAACGCACGGCGACGCGGCACATGCGCTGGATGTCAATGTGGCCACACAAATGAATGTGACCGGCGGGACGTTCCAGACTTCGGGCAGTAAAAGTTTTGCCGCGTGGGTAGTGGACGAAGCATCGTCGTTGACGGCTCAGGATGCTTCCTTCGTGACGACCGGCGAAGGCGCACATGCAGTCGCCGTGCAAAAAGGTAGCGCAACGCTCAGCGACAGCGCCCTGACCACCAGCGGTAATGATGCTTATGCGTTATATAGTGAAACCGCCGTTACAGGCAGCAGGTTAACCCTCAATACTTATGGCGATAATGGGATCGGCATGATGGCCGCTCGTGGTGGGAGCGCGACGCTCACTGACAGCACCATAACCACCCACAGCGATGGCGCAGCCGGCGCACTGGCTTATCCACAATCAACCGTGAATCTGGATAACGTTACCGTTACCACCTACGGTGACAACGCATATGGGCTGTGGGATTACGCTGGCACAATCAATGCATCGAACAGCACCGTCAGCACCACAGGTAACAGTGCCGGTCTGTATGCCAACGGCTATTCGGAGACGTTAAGTAACGACGTATCGCTGAAAAATGTGCAACTGAGCAGCGAAAAAGCTCAGGCAGTCAGCGCATCAGCGACAACACTGAATCTCGATCTACAGGACTCCACCTTAACGGGGGGAAATCAACAGGCTATCACCGTACAAAGTTCGCAGGATGACGACGCGAGCTACTACAGCACCGTCAGCGTTACTGCCAATAACACCGTGCTTAATGGCGCCACCCAAAACATCTCCACCCTCTCCCTTGATAGCAGCAGCGTCTGGAATGTCAGCGCGGACTCCACACTGGCTTCACTGACTAACAACGGCACGATTAACTACAGCAGCGACGGACAGGCCCGAACGATCACCGTTTCGGGAAATTACGCAGGCGATGGCGGGACGCTGGTGCTGAATACCGTGCTGGGAGACGATAGCTCGCAAACGGATAAACTGGTTGTTCTGGGCGATGTAGAAGCCGGGACAACGGCGACATCCATTAATAACCTTGGCGGTTCAGGCGCGCAAACCGTTGAAGGCATAGAAATTGTCAGCGTCTCCGGGACATCCTGGGGGGAATTTACCAAAGCGGGCCGTATTGTCGCCGGGGCCTATGATTACGATATCGTTAAAAAGGGACAGAGCTGGTATCTCACAAGCAGTACTGAAGAAACCGATCCGGGCGATAACGGCGGCGGCGATAACGGCGGCGGTGATAACGGCGGCGGTGACAACGGCGGCGGTGACAACGGCGGCGGTGACAACGGCGGCAGTGATAACGGCGGCAGTGATAACGGCGGCAGTGACAACGGCGGCAGTGACAACGGCGGCAGTGACAACGGCGGCAGTGACAACGGCGGCAGTGACAACGGCGGCAGTGACAACGGCGGCAGTGACAACGGCGGCAGTGATAACGGCGGCAGTGATAACGGCGGCAGTGATAACGGCGGCAGTGATAACGGCGGCAGTGATAACGGCGGCAGTGATAACGGCGGCAGTGATAACGGCGGCAGTGATAACGGCGGCGGCACGGCCATAACCCCTGTCGTCCGCCCTGAAATGGGGGCATGGCTGGCAAACCAGCAGGCCGCAAACACGCTCTTTATGATGCAACTTCATGACCGCGAAGGCGCTCGTTATTTAAGCCAGAACGATCATGGTGCCGGGATGTGGCTGCGTCAGGTCGGTGAGCATAATCGCTCCCACGACAGCAGCGGACAACTGAAAACCCAGTCAAATCGCTACACGGTACAGATCGGTGCCGATCTTGCTCAGTGGAATTTCACTGCGAAAGACCGCCTTTACGCAGGGATGATGGCAGGCTACGGTCATAGCGACAGCCGTACCGACTCTGGTGTTTCCGGCTACTCAGCGAAAGGTCGCGTCAGCGGCTATAGCTTTGGCCCGTATGCCACCTGGTATGAGGACATCGCCACGCGTGAGGGAGCCTATGTCGACAGTTGGCTACTCTATAACACATTTGACAACACCGTTTCCGGGCAGGATCTCGCACGGGAAAATTACACATCACGCGGCGTACAGGCATCACTGGAGAGTGGTTATAGCATCAAACTCACCGATAACGGCGCTCTGAGCAGTTGGGTGCAACCCAAAATGCAAATCGTCTGGTCAAATATCACCGCTGACGATCACACGGAAGCTAACGGTACCCGCGTTCATCAGCAAACGCAGTCGAACGTTATGACTCGCCTTGGGGTTCGCGCCTGGTTACGCGGCCACAGTGCGTATGATGCCGACACCGGACGTGAGTTCCAGCCCTTTGTCGAAACGAGTTGGTTGCATAATACTCATAACTGGAGCATCCGGATGGATGATACAACCCACTATATTGATGGCTCACGCAATATTGCGGAGCTAAAAGTGGGGGTCGAAGGACATATTGCTCCAGCAGTTGATATGTGGGGTAACGTCACCCAGCAATTGGGGGACGCAGGCTATTCCTCAACCCAGGCCATGCTTGGTATAAAATATCGCTTCTAACCTGCCAGCCCCTGTAAGCATGACGTTTACAGGGGCATTGCAATAATGAGCGCGATTACAGTAATACCTCAATGATAAGCAGATACGGTATCGACATCCCACCAGTTAAATTAAATAAAAAATATCGAATTAAATCGAAAACGAAGGAAGTTATCTGTTTTCATTCTTTTTTCTATATTAACAGAACATCAAAAGTATTATTTTTCTTCACGAGCATTGCTCTCTACATATTAAAAAGGAAAAATGATGAAAGAATTAACTCAAGCGGAAATGACACTGGTTAGCGGTGGTACAACGGATGGTGCTCTGTTTGGTCTGGTTGATGGTATGGCGACCGGGATGGCAATCGGCGGTAAATGGGGCGGCGCAGGCGGCTTCGGTTTCGGCGCACTGTCTCAACTGGTTGGCCTGATTGTTCCTACCGTTATGGGTGGGGCCCTGGGTCTGGTGTATGGCGCAATGACTGACGAAAATCAGGTCGACACACTCCTGGCTGATTACCGTGACAAATTCGGCCCAGGTAATACCGCTAACAGCAGCATCTAATTGCATCGTTGTTAGTTCGCGCAATAATAAGGCAGATTTCTCTGCCTTATTATTTTTACTGACGCGTTATTTTCCTGAAATCTCATATCATCAAAATATTTCCACGATTATCACCGCGCCCTTCTTGTACAGTCAACAGCCCTAACATCAGTAGATATCAAATCACATTACAGGTGGAAATTTTACCCAGGACAGAACGCCGGGTTACGATCAGGCTGCATATCACCGCTGATAAGCAGCCTTGTTGCGGGTCAAACTATTTTAGCAACGCCAACGCAGCCAGAATACCTGCACCGTAGTCTGGATGAACCTGACTGAACAGATCAATCTGGCGCATTTTAATCTCCTCAGGAACGTTATTAAGCTCCCCGGCGATACGCCCGTACATTCGGTTGCGCTCTTCCTGACTGAGAAGTTCAAAGAGTTTACGCGGCTGGCTAAAATAGTCCGTGTCTTCACGTTGATTCCAGTGATCGGCGGCACCTTCCAGGGTCAATGGCGGCTCTTTAAACTCCGGTTGCTCCTGGAACAGGCCATAGCTGTTCGGCTCATAGGTTGGGCCATTACCGCTATTCCCATCAACGCGCATCGCGCCATCACGATGATAATTATGGAAAGGGCAACGTGGCTGGTTAACCGGTATTTGATGGTGGTTTACGCCAAGACGATAACGATGCGCATCACCGTATGAGAAAAGTCTTCCCTGTAGCATTTTATCGGGAGAAAAACTGATGCCAGGCACGACATTTGCCGGAGACATAGCAACCTGTTCAACTTCAGAAAAATAGTTGTCCGGATTGCGATTGAGCTCGACAACCCCCACTTCAATCAGCGGATAATCTTTGTGAGGCCAGACTTTGGTCAAATCAAAAGGATTATAAGGAACTTTAGACGCCTCAGCCTCCGGCATAATTTGCACGTAGAAAATCCAGCGAGGATAGTTACCTGATTCTATCGCTTCATAGAGATCGCGCTGCGAGCTTTCGCGGTCTTCAGCAATAATTGCCTTCGCTTCATCATCCATCAGGTTTTGGATCCCCTGACAAGATTTCAAATGGAATTTCACCCAGAAGCGTTCATTCTTCTCATTAATAAAGCTGTAGGTGTGACTACCAAAGCCATGCATGGTTCGATATGAACGTGGGATCCCGCGATCGCTATAGTCGATGGTTAACTGGTGTAAAGCCTCGGGCAGATGGGAGAAGAAATCCCATTTATAGGTTGGATTTCGCAGGTTCGTCCGCGGATCGCGCTTAACGACATGGTTGAGATCCGGGAATTTCAAAGGGTCGCGGAGATAAAAGACCGGCGTGTTATTCCCGACGAGATCCCAGTTACCTTCCTCGGTGTAATATTTCATGGCAAAACCACGAATATCACGCTCGGCATCAGCAGCCCCTCGTTCACCCGCAACCGTCGAGAAACGGATAAACATTTCGGTCTTTTTCCCCTGGTCGGAGAAAATTTTCGCTCGGGTATAAGCTTTTAAGTCATGTGTTACGGTGAAAGTACCATACGCCCCCGATCCTTTGGCATGCATACGGCGCTCAGGAATGACTTCCCGAGAAAAATGCCCCAGTTTTTCAAGATACCATACATCCTGTAATAGCATCGGCCCGCGAGGCCCTGCCGTGACAACATTATTATTGTCGACTACCGGACAGCCCGCCCCTGTTGTTAATCCTTTTTTTTTCATAACTTTCTCTTTATTGTAAACAGGAATAGAAAAAAACGATAAACACATCCACTGGCACTCGGTAAATTAGACCACCAGCATTATGTGCCTACCATAAACACCATATAATTTCTTCAGATACAGGTACACGGAATGACGTAAAAATACAGAATTACCCTGGAAAACCAACAAACTCAATGCCTACAATAATTTCATGACAATCACATGACAATCACATGACAGTGCGCAGAGACATTATTACCAGGCAAACTATATTTCCTTTTCTTACTACAGAAATCATTTTCAGATAAATCACAAAGAGATCCGATGTGTTGTATTTATTTATATTATCGATAGGTAATTTCTTCTTTACGCCATCCACTCGGGGAGCGTAGTTTTGCAACAGGGGAAATAAATAGAACCCTGTCAACCATATTGATTCACTGCACAGACAATACCCTTATCGATATATGTTAGGGTGTTGCCGGCAATAAAGGAGTATTCAACATGGCATTTGCTACTACAAAGGACGGCGTTAAAATTTACTTCAAAGACTGGGGAGATAAAAACGCTCAACCTATCGTCTTCCACCATGGCTGGCCATTAACCGCTGATGACTGGGATAATCAAATGTTGTTTTTCCTGGCACAGGGCTACCGTGTTATTGCCACCGATCGTCGCGGCCACGGCCGTTCTGATCAGGTGAGCGAAGGCCATGATATGGATCACTATGCTGCAGATGTTAATGCGGTTGTTGAAATGCTGGATCTGAAAAATGCCATCCACATCGGTCACTCAACCGGTGGCGGTCAGGTTGCTCGCTATGTTGCAAAATATGGTCAGCCACAGGGGCGGGTTGCGAAAGCTGTGCTGATAAGTTCCGTTCCCCCTCTGATGATCAAAACAAAAAATAATCCGGAGGGTACACCTGTAGAGGTCTTTGACGGATTCCGTAGCGCACTTGCAGCTAACCGTGCGCAATTTTATATCGATGTCGCGTCAGGGCCGTTTTATGGATTTAACCGCAAAGATGCGGTGATCTCTCAGGGAACGATTCAAAACTGGTGGCGTCAGGGCATGATGGGTAGTGCAAAAGCCCATTACGAAGGCATCAAAGCATTCTCCGAGACCGATCAAACCGAAGATTTAAAAGCCATTCAAATTCCGGTTCTGGTCATGCAGGGTGATGACGACCAGGTTGTTCCTTATAAAGATGCGGCAGTGATGCAGGATAAATTGCTTAAAAACAGCACTATGATTATTTATCCTGGCTATCCGCATGGTATGCACACGGTGCATGCCGATGTTATCAATAAAGATATCTTACAGTTCATCCGTAAATAATTTTTTATTGATGCGTCACAACGAACCACCTCCACTGGAGGTGGTTTTCGTTTCACTACTGGAATAGATGAAATATAACGCGATCCCCAGGAAAATAATCGCGCCCAGACGGCTTAGCGAAAAGGGAATAGACTCATTGCCCAGCCAGCCAAAGTTGTCGATAAGCATACTCATCGTCAATTGACCAAAAATAACAGCGACTGTTGCTACTGCTGTCCCAATTCGCTGAACCGCAAGCACCATGATGACAATATATGGCACCCCAAACATGGCCCCTAATAATTGCCATTTAGGTACGTCCATCAGAGTGATGGTATGCTTTGGTTCAAAGAAAAATATCAGAAAACCGGTGAGCAGTGCTCCGACTGAAAACGTCAGGAAAGCACTCTTAAATACCCCCACTTTGCTACCAAGCTGTCCGTTGATCGCGGCCTGAATACTCAGTACGGAACCGCCAATAACAGCTAATAAAATCATAATAATAGTCATGTCGTTACCTTAACCTTGTGCAACCAAAATAAGTGCTGCGATGATAAAAATCAGCGCGATGATGCGTTTATTGTTAATTTTTCGGCGCGGCGTACCCAGCAGGCCATAGTGGTCGATGATCAGACTTTTAAACACCTGTCCGGCCAGGATGCCAATCATCGTCATGGCAACCCCAATCGCCGGTGTGACGACGGTGAGAATAATGACGTAGATGGGGCCGAGTACCCCGCCCAGCAGTTTCCAGGAGGGTTGTGAAAAGAAAGAGGGGCTGTTGCGCGGACTAAAAAAAAGCATCAGCAGAAATGTCAGTACCGCACCGACGCCGAACACGCTGAAGGTAGCCCATAAATCCCCCACCTTTTCTCCCAGAGGCCCCAATAGCCCGGCCTCTACCGATAGCCCCATGCCACCCGCGATGACCATAAAAATGAGTACCCATTGCATAGCAAATATTCCCCTGTTGATCAGGCGGCTAAAGCTACGCCTGTTCAGTGATGAGAAAAATGCCATAATGTAGTAAACACCTGTGCAGGAATCGCATTAATGAATCATCCTGGAAGCGTCAGTATTCGCTCTCTCCTTATTTTTATTGACGTATACGATACGCAGAATTTTTCGGTCGTCGCGCGTCGTGAAGGGATTTCAGCCTCGCAGGTTTCACGTATCATTCATCAGCTAGAGGATGTGCTCGGCCAGCAGCTTTTCTACCGTAACACCCGGGCGATCATCCCAACTGAAAGTGGAGATC
This sequence comes from Pseudocitrobacter cyperus, assembly GCF_039889165.1. Taxonomy (NCBI): domain Bacteria; kingdom Pseudomonadati; phylum Pseudomonadota; class Gammaproteobacteria; order Enterobacterales; family Enterobacteriaceae; genus Pseudocitrobacter; species Pseudocitrobacter cyperus. The sequence continues at coordinate 1,839,949 of NZ_JAYMYY010000001.1, forward strand.
TGTTTGTTCGCTATGCGCGCGCCATGGTTGCTAATCTTGAGGATGCACGCAGGGAGCTTAATGAACGCTCGCAGGAGCCTTCCGGGGTTGTACGGATTAATGCCCCCGTATTCTTCGGCCAGCATCATGTCGCCCCCGCCCTTCCAGGGTTAATTAACCTGTACCCTCGACTTAACGTCGAACTGACGCTAACGGATGATTATATCGACCCGCACAGAGATGCCGCTGACATAATATTTCGTATTGGTGTGTTGACTGATTCTTCATTCCACGCCCGTGTTTTTGGGCAGCAGTTTTATCACCTGGCGGCATCGCCTGAGTATTTAAGCAAATACGGCATACCTGAAAGACCTGACGATCTCTGTCACCATAAATGCCTCGTCTACAGAGGCTCATCCGGGCCAAATCGTTGGCTTTTACGCAAGCCAGGTGAAGAGTGGATCCACTACCCTGTCTCTCCACTGATGTCATCCAATAATGCAGAAACCTTGCTTGTAGCCGCACTTGGCGGCATGGGAATCGTCCTTTTCCCGGACTGGCTAATCGGCGAAAAATTAAAGAATGGCGAACTGATTGCGCTTATGCCGGATCTGGAGGTTTCCATTAAAACAGATTTGCAGAGCATCTCGGCTATATACCCAAATACCCGGCACCCATCGCTCAACGTCAGATCGGTTATTGATTACTACGTTGGAGTGTTCGGCTCACCTCTTTACTGGCAGTCTGGCGAGGAAGGCGGGGGTTGAGGCCACTCCCGGCGGAATATCTCTCCTTTCGCTAGAGCGTTGATATGACCAATATATTACCCTGACAATTTTGTCATATCGCGGTCAGGCTTATGTCAGCTTCGGTCTGTATATTTCTCTATAACGACAGAGGAAACATCCTCTGATATAAGCCAGGTTTCAACCTATCATAAATGAGGTATTAGCCATGAAAGCACTAATTATTACGACACTACTTGTGGGTTTCATTTCCGTAAACACCGTATCTGCAGCACAGGAAGTCAACCACGCGGATGGAAAAGAAAAAATTGGCGTCGTCTCCGCCAGCAATGCCTATACACTTGATGAGCTAACGGATGCCCTCTCTCACAAAGCCGATGAAAAAGGGGCGACCGCCTTCAAAGTGCTGTCAGCATCGGGAAATAACAAGCTGCATGGCACCGCGGAGATTTATAAGTAATCTATTTTGGGGCAGTGGTTAGCTTGCTGGTGAAAATAACCGCAGATGCCCCGAAACGCATCACGATGTAAACCCTTACTTAACTGCGCCAATCGACCAGGCAAAGAAATCGGGCTTCCTGACATCCATTCAAAAATGGTCTGGATCACATTTTTCAGTCTGAAAAATAGCGACGCAAATTCGCTGTGTTATCATTCATTTTGTAAATACCTTTCAACTCAACCCGAGGCTTTGATGCTGGAGAATGTCATCATCTGATAATCAGCCCCCCGACCTTTTCAGGCCGGACTGATTATCAATGCGCCGAAATCGAATGCGGACACCGCTGTGTGTTTGCACGTTTTGCACATGATGATTAAACAGGTTTTCCAGTATGAATTTATCCCGTCAGGAACAACGTACCTTACACGTTCTCGCCAAAGGTGGCCGTATTGCGCACGTTCGCGATGCGTCTGGCCGCATCACTTCCGTTGAATGCTACAGCCGCGAAGGGCTGCTGCTCAGCGACTGTACGCTTACTGTCTTCAAAAAGCTCAAAACCAAAAAGCTGATCAAATCCGTTAATGGCCAACCCTACCGTATAAATACCACGGGGTTGAACAACGTTCGCGCTCAGCCTGATAACCGTTAAGGAGAGGATGATGGATATCCCACGTATTTTTACTATTAGCGAAAGCGAACACCGTATTCATAACCCATTCACTCCGGAAAAGTACGCCACGCTGGGCCGCGTGTTACGCATGAAGCCAGGCTCGCGCATTCTCGATCTCGGCAGCGGTTCCGGTGAGATGCTTTGTACCTGGGCTCGTGATTACGGTATTACCGGCACCGGCATCGACATGAGCCCCCTCTTCACCGCTCAGGCAAAGTTGCGTGCGCAAACGTTGGGCGTTAGCGACCACGTGCATTTCATCCATAACGACGCGGCCGGTTATGTCGCGGATGAAAAATGTGACGTGGCGGCCTGCGTCGGCGCAACCTGGATTGCGGGAGGTGTCGCCGGGACGATGGCTCTGCTGGCCAGGAGTCTGAAATCTGGTGGGATCATGCTTATCGGTGAACCGTACTGGCGTCAGGTACCCGCGACGGAAGAGATAGCGCTATCCTGCGGCGTCTCGTCCATCGCAGACTTTCTCACCCTACCCGAGCTTGTCGCATCTTTTGACGAACAGGGCTATGACCTGGTCGAAATGGTGCTGGCGGATCAGGAAGGCTGGGACAGATATGAAGCAGCAAAATGGATGACCCTGCGTCACTGGATGGAGGAAAACCCTGACGATGACTTTGCGCATGAAGTTCGGGCGGAGCTGACGTTAGCGCCTAAACGCCACGTCACATACACCAGGGAATATGTGGGTTGGGGCGTGTTTGCGCTAATGCCGCGATAGTCTGGAACAGGCGGTATAGCCCGAAAGGGCTGTGCCGCCATCACTGGCACCGCTACCATTAACACATGCCTTTTCCAGTAACTCACGGGTACGACGGGCATAATCTGCCTGTCACTCCCCCACCTCATTGGCTTACTGTCAGTATCCCTGCAGGCTCTCCGCATCTTTTATAATTTATACGTCAAAAACGCCTTGAGCAGGGTTCAGTTGTCCGTGTAATACAACACTATGGTAAATCGATTTTACGGCGCACTATGTTACAATGCCAGCATATGACTGCAGCAAGATCATCGTTGTAGGCAGTGTTTAACGGGATAAGAAAGGCTGCTTAACGTTGTGGTTATTATCTTAGAATGATTAAAATAGAGAATAGTCATTATGTCTACCAAAAATCAATCAAATAGATTAACAAGTCAGCACAAAATATCTCAGGGAGTAGTAGGGATATTTGGTGACAGTGCAAAATCACATGATGTTGCCGTTGGAGCTGTATCTAAAGCAGTTAAAATTAAGCTTGAACTTGAGTACCCTCAATTATCTTTTAGATACCGCGAGTCTATAAAAAAGAAGAAATAAATGAAGCCATGAAAAAGGTTGATGAGAACCTTGGGCAGACTCTTTTTATATTAAATTCCAGCATCAAACCTGATGGTGGGATCGTAGAAGTTAAAGATGACAACGGTGACTGGAGAGTAATACTTGTCGCGGAGGCTAAACATCAGGGCAAAGATGTTATAAATATCAGGAACGGTGTTCTGGTCGGTAAGGGTAGTAATCAGGATTTGATGGCTGCAGGTAATGCAATTGAACGATCACATAAAAACATATCAGAAATTGCTAATTTTATGTTATCTGAAAGTCACTTTCCTTATGTTTTGTTCCTTGAGGGTTCTAATTTTCTAACACAAACGATCACTGTAACAAGACCGGATGGAAGAGAAGTGGTTCTTGAGTATAATTCAGGTATATTAAATAGATTGGATAGGTTAACAGCCGCGAACTATGGCATGCCAATAAATAATAATTTGTGTGTGAATAAATTTGTCACGCACAGAGATAAAGTCATTATGCTGCAGGCCGCATCTATATATACTCAAGGCGCGGGTGAACGTTGGGATCCAGAAGAAATGTTCGAAGTCATGATGGATATTTCTAAGTCTTCGCTTAAGGTGTTGGGAAGAGATTTGTTTAACCAAATCACCAACAAATAACATACTGATATACAAAGTTAAATTACCAAAACAAGGGTTTTAAATGGCTAGGCTGGCAACAAACAAGCTTTTACAAAAAGCAAAAAAATCGAAAAGTGATGAATTTTATACACAGCTTTGCGATATAGAAAGTGAGTTGCAATATTATAAGCCACACTTTGAAGGCAAAGTTGTTTATTGCAACTGTGATGACCCTAAAGTAAGTAATTTCTTTAAATATTTCGTTAATAATTTTTCAGAACTGAAATTAAAGAAGATACTAACATCTTGCTATAGAGAAAAAAATGATAGCTTATTTTCTTCCGAGGAACTGGAAAATGGTTTCTTCTCTGAATATACCGCAGCGATGAATAAGGGAGATGGCGATTTCCATCCCAACATTATTCATTTTGAAGGCGATGGTGATTTTCGAAGCCAGGAAAGTATAGAGTTATTAAAAAAATCTGACATTGTGGTTACTAACCCACCATTTTCATTGTTCAGAGAGTATGTCCAACAATTAGTTAAATATGACAAAAAGTTTTTAATTATTGGAAACGTGAATGCCATAACATACAAAGAGATATTTAAACTAATTAAAGAAAACAAAGCGTGGCTTGGAATAAACCTTGGTAGAGGTGTTTCTGGATTTATTGTTCCAGAACACTACGAGTTATATGGTAGTGAGGCCAGGATTGATGACTCTGGTAACAGAATAGTATCGCCAAATAATTGTCTATGGTTGACCAACTTAGATACTTATATTCGTCATAAGGATATTGTACTTACCAGGAAATACTATGGTAATGAAAGTGATTATCCAAAATATGACAATTATGATGCGATTAATGTAAACAAAACAAAAGATATTCCATTAGATTACAGTGGAGCTATGGGGGTACCAATAACATTTTTACATAAATTTAACCCTGATCAATTTGAAATAATAAAATTTAGAAAGGGGAACGATGAAAAGGATTTGTCTATCAATGGAAAGTGCCCGTACTTCAGAATACTGATAAAAAACAAACGGATACAGAGTTGATTTGTATATACCTATCGATCCTCTATCAACAGCCGCAAAGGATCCTGGTCCTCCTCTAAAAGAGCATGCCTCCTGATTGATACGTTAATTTTCATAACGTCAACAGGCGGCCTTGCCCGCCACCCTGATCGTCCATTGAAAATGCTACCGGGTGAACTGTAAGCATCCCGGTAAACCGAACCATTCACTTTTAGAGATCTTCCGACATACTGATTATGTCCTGTGAGGAGATCACCATGCGCAAAGCCCGATTCACCGAG